>JALZOJ010000084.1 GCA_030857175.1 Myxococcota bacterium
CGCGCCAGAGGCGTGTGGGTGGGGTTCCGAGCGCGTAAGAACTTCGTCGGCGCAATCAGACCGGCACCGACGCCACTCGAGCGCCGCGCGACGGGGCCCCACCCACCGCCTCGCCAGCGCGCCGCGCGCGGTCGTACGAGCGCGGCGTGCGCGATCTGGCGTGCGCGGCCCTGGAGCGGTACAGGCAGATCGCGAACGCCGCGCTGCCAGCGCGCGAGCGCGGCGTTCGCGATCTGGAGCGCGCACCAGAAAGCGAGCACGCGCGCGCCAAAACGAGCGACGCGCGCCAACTACACCGAGCTGGCGTTGCGGATCGACGTTGGCTTCGAGAGCGCGCGCACGAGCACGACCTGCAGCTCTGCGAACGGCGGCGGGTTCGTCGCGATCTCGTCGGCGCCCGCGGCCTTCGCGTGCTCGTGCAGCTTGTTGTTCATCGTGAGCGCGACCGTCGGGACCGGCGGGTGCTGCGCCTTCGCGGCGCGCAGCGTCGCGAGCCCGCCTTCGACATCGAAGTCGATGTCGACGACGGCGACATCGATCTCGGGAGACATCAGCGACGTGGCGACGTTCGCATCGGCCGCCTGCATGACCTCGGCGGTCGAGATGATCGACTTGATCGAGCGGGCGAGCGAGGTGCGGTCCTGGCGATCGCCGGAGAGCACGAGGATCTGGACGCCGTGGAAGCCGGAGACGAGGCGGTCGATGACGGCGCCGAGCTGTGGGGCGACGTCCTGGAACTCGATGCCGAGGCCGGGTGGGCCTTCGTGCGGCGCTTCGACGCCGCGACGCCATGCGACGACGCCGTTGACGGGGACGATGCCGCCGTTCGGGATCTGGAGCTCGACGGTGATGAGGGCGCCGGTCGGGATGTCGGCGTCGGTCTCGAGGAAGAGGCCGCCGCGCGAGAGGTTGACCGAATAGGCGACGAGAAATGACGACGGCGTGCGGAAGTCGACCTCCACCGAGTACGGCATACGGTCGTGTTCGCGCTCGGCCATGAACCGGTGACCATTATCGTCCAATTCGATCGCCGAAGACGCGCCGTATCGGAGAAATCCCCGAGCGATCAGGAACGCGTGGATCGCGGTTGCGATCGGCGGCGGCTTACGTGTTGTTACTTCAGTCGACGACGGCGCGCGGCTTCGACCGTGTTCTCGAGCAGGCAGGCGATGGTCATCGGGCCGACGCCGCCGGGGACGGGTGTGATGGCACGGGCGCGCTGCGCGGCGGCGGCGTACGCGACATCGCCGACGAGCTTGTTGGTCTCGGCGATGCGGTTGATGCCGACATCGAGGACGTAGGCGCCGTCCTTGATCCAGTCGCCCTTGACCATCTCGGGCTTGCCGATCGCGGCGACGACGACATCGGCGCGGCGGACCTCGTCGGCGAGGTCACGCGTCTTCGAGTGGCACATCGTGACGGTGGCGTTCGCGTTCGCGAGCAGGAGGGCGATCGGCTTTCCGACGAGCACGCTGCGGCCGAGCACGACGGCGCGGGCGCCTGCGAGGTCGGCGCCCGCTTCCTTGAGGAGGCGCATGCAGCCCTTGGGCGTGCACGGGACGAAGATGGGGCGACCTTGCGCGAGGTAGCCGAGGCTGATCGGATGGAGGCCGTCGACGTCCTTCGACGGATCGAGTGCGCGGATGACGGCGTCGCTGTCGAGGTGCTTCGGGAGCGGCAGCTGGACGAGGATGCCGTCGACGACGGGGTCGCGATTGAGCGACTCGATGAGGACCATGAGCTCGGCTTGCGACGTCGAGGCGGGGAGCTTGTGATCGCGGATGTCGACATTCGCCTCGCCCGCGGCCTTCGACTTCGACTTCACGTAGACGGCGGAGGCCGGGTCGTCACCGACGAGGACGACGGCGAGCGTCGGGGCGATGTTCTCTGCGCGCAGCTCGAGCGCCGCGAGCGCGACCTCGTTCCGCAGCTTCGCGGCGATCGCCTTGCCGTCGATGACGAGCGCGGTCATGCGATCACTGCGCTCTCGCCGCGGCGGACTTGCCGCCGGATCCACCGCCGCCGCTTCCCGAGGTGCCGCCGCCGGAAGGCTTCGCGGGCGCGGGGGTTGATGGCGTGGACGGCGCGGACGGCGCGGACGGCGTCGAGGGCGCAGCCGCGGCCGGGGTCGACGCGGGCGCGTCGGACTTGGTCGCGGCACCGTCGCTCGACGAGCCACCGTCGGACTTCGCGTCCGACGACTTCGCCTCGGGCTTGGCCGACGCGTAGAGGTCCTTGTACCAACCGCCGCCCTTCAGCGAGAAGGCGGTGCGCGAGATCAGGCGCTCGAGCGCGCCACCGCACGCCTCGCAGTCCGTCTTGTCGGGGTCCGACATGCGCTGCTGGTACTCGAATTCTTTTTGGCAGGCTTTGCACTGATATTCGTAGACGGGCATTTGCGGCTTACTCCTGAGCGAGGGACACGATGCGCACGCCGAGCTCGCCGTCAATATCGACGAGCTCACCCTGCCCGACCAACCTGCCCCCGGCGCGCACCTCGAACGGCCCTGCGAGCGGCCGTCCCAAGGAAACGATCTGACCGACCGCGAGCTCGGCGAGCGCGCGTAGCGACATCCGCGTGGTTCCCAGCTGAACGGTCAGCTCGAGATGCGCGTCGTCGGGCAAGGCCATATCGCGGCGAATGTAGCCGGTCGCGACCGTCGCCTCTACTGCCCGCGGCGTCGCCGTGAGCCCGACGCGTCCGTCCCCGATCTCGAGCTCGAGCGTCCGTTCGATCGTCACGATATCTCGCACCGCGAGCGCGGCGATCGCCTCGCGTGGGACCGCCGCGCGACCGACGACGACGGGGATGTCGAACGTCCACGCGGCGGGCGTGCGTGTGGGAGGCACGCGCAGCTCGATGTGCGGCGGCACGAACGCGGCGACGCTCATGATCACGTTGCCGAGCAGCACGTCGAGCTCGATCGCGACGTGGTCCGATGCGGCGGGCGCGCCCGGCAGCGTCGGCGAAAAGGCATCCGCGCTGCGTGCGTGCGCGTGACCCACGATCGTCGACTGGTCGCTGGTCGGCAGTGCCGGCAGTGGCTTGTCGAACGCGGGCCAGACCTGCGCGTCGATCGCGAAGTCGGCGATCGCAGCGGCGACGACGAGACACCAGATGCCGTGCTCTGCGGAGGTGAGTGGCCTGGGCGCATCGAGCTCCTCGGGTCCACCGAGCCAGCGCTGCGCGAGCTCGCGGATCGGTCGCGACGGCGCGGCGACGAGGATCGAGGTGCCGTCGACCCGGATCTCGGCGAGCGATGCGTGCGGATCGATCGACGGCCGCGTACCGACGACGCTCAGCGAGACCGGACCCGCGGCGAGACGCACGAGCTTCTCGAACGTCGGCGGGCGCGCGGCGAGCACGCGGGCCACGGCAGACTCGAACGCGGCCTCGCGTCGCGAGAGCCGGCGAAGGCGCTCGAACGGGTACGGCGAAAAACTTGGTCCGCTCGCTGGCACTGGTACGCTTTTATCCTACATGCGACTACGTATGTCGCGATGAGGTAAACAGCAGTGCAAGAACGTCGACTCGGCTTCCGGATCCCCTTCGAAACGATGGTCACGTCGTACGTGCACGATCGCCCTGTCCGTGGGCTTGCCGCGAATCTGTCTGACACAGGTCTCAGCATGTCCGCGATCACGATGCTCGCACCACCGCCTGGGCTCGTCGTCGGTCTCGAGATCGATCTGCCCGGGGTGGATGACTCGATCTGGGCCGCGGGTCAGATCTGCTATCGCAAGGACGATCGCAACGAGCTGGCGAGCGGTCTCGGCGTCCGCTTCATGGCGATGGCCAAGAGTCACGCGCGCACGATCCGCGACTTTTGTATCGAGTCGCGCCGCAAGAATCTCGGCAGCATTCTCGCCCGCATCCGAGCCTAATCTCGACGAGCACGGCCCCCATGCAGGGGCTATGATCGAGGCTGGATGAGGCGCCTCCGATTCCTCCTCGTGCTCGGCCTCGCGGCCGCGGCAGCCCCGCAGCTCTCGTACGCCCAACCGGGTGACTGGGGCGTGAAGCGAGACCCCTTCGACAAGGGCACGGTCGCCCGATACAAGGCGATCCTCGCGAACAATCCGCACGACGGCAGCGCGCTCGCGAAGCTGCTCGACATGTACCGGCGGTACCGCACCGTCGACCTCCTGAAGGAGGAGTACGGCAAGGTCCTCGACAAGGACGCCGGCAACTGGGCGGCGCTCGTCGTGGTGGGTCGTCTGCACAAGATGACCGGCGACGATCAGCGCTCGCTCGAGCTGTTCCAGAAGGCCGTCGCGAAGAAGGACTCCGACGCACTGTCGTGGATCGCGATCGGCGAGCTGCACAAGGCGGCGAGCCGCAACAAGGACGCGCGCGTCGCGTACGAGAAGGCGCTCGCGCAGTCGCAGCAGAAGGACATGAAGAAGAAGGCGCTGCGGTCGCTCGCCGACCTCGCCCTCGCCGCGAATCCGCCCGATGTCGACGGCGCGAACGCGTACTTCAAGCAGTTCCTCGATCTCGATCCGAACAACGCACAGCTCTGGCTCGAGCGCGGCGACGCGATGCTCGCGGCCGGCAAGCGCGACATCGCGCTCGAGAGCTACAGCGCCGCGGAGAAGCTGCTCGGCGCCGATCCGGCGAAGCGCGTGGAAGTGGTCGCGCGTCGCGGTCAAGCGCTCGAGGGCATGGGCAAGGACGACGAAGCCGTCGTCGAGTACCGCCGCGCGATCAAGCTCGCGCCGAAGGGCTACTACCTCGAGGTCGAGCTCACCGGCCGCATCGTCGATATCTTTCGCCGCAAGCAGGCGCTGCCGACCTTGCTCGCGCAGTACGAGAAGGAGTGGAGCGAAGGCTCGCGCGGTCACTTCGAGTGGTCGACGCTCGGCAAGCTCTACGAGGAGACCGGTGCGCAGGACAAGGCGATCGCGGCGCTCAAGAAGGCCGTCGCGAAGGCGGCATGGGAGCTCGATACGCAGCGGCGCTTGATCCAGCTGCTCGAGAACTCGGGCCGCGACGACGAAGCACTCGCGCAGTACGAGTCCGTCGTCCGCGCCGCGCCGGGCGAGGCGCGCTTCCAGCTCGATCTCGCGGAGCGTTACTGGCGGCGCGGCAACGAGAAGAAGGCGCTCGACACGCTCGGGCGCCTGCTCGGCCGGTTCCCGAGCGACGCGGGCGTGATCTCGGCGATCGCCGACCTCTATCAGCGCTGGGGCAAAGAGGAGCTCGCGATCGCCGAATACGAGCGGCTCGCGAAGCTCGAGCCCGACGATCCGAGCCACATCGTGACGCTCGGCGAGCAGTACTGGCAGAAGGGCGACAAGGCGCGCGCCGTCGCGACCTGGAAGAAGCTCGCGAGCTCGGGCAAGGCGACCGCACTCGCGAAGCTCGGCGAGGTGATGGCCGAGCACGGCAACGATCAGGAGGCGCTCGCGAACTACGCGAAGGCGATCAAGATCGACGACAAGAACCCCGAGTTCTACAAGGGCCGCGCGCGCGTCTACGAATCCAAGAAGAACTACGCCGAAGCGCTGAGCGACTGGGAGAAGGTGCTGTCGCTGCTCGGCACGAAGCCAAGCGATCGACTCGCGCGCCGCGAAGCGCGCCGCAGCTACGTTGCCGCGCTCACGCGGTGGGGCCAGAAGGAATCGGCGAAGAAGACCGAGTGGGAGCAGAAGTTCACCGGCGGTGACATCGAGGCCGGCTACTTCCTCGTCGAGTACTACGGCAAGCGGCCCAAGAAGGGCGAGCCGATCACGACGCTCGAGGCGCTGCGCAAGAAGGTGCCCGACGACTTCGAATTGCTGACCGAGCTCGTGAAGAGCTACCGCAAGGAGCGCCGCTTCAAGGAAGCCGTCGACCAGCTGCTCATGCTCGCGAAGGCCGTGCCGTCCCGCGAGCGCGAGGTCTACATGCAGATCTCGGAGATCAAGACCGAGGAGCGCAAGGACGACGAGGCCGAGAAGTACCAGAAGATGGCCGTCGCGAAGTCGCCGCGCGACCCCACCGGCTACGAGCGCATGGGCGAGCGCTACGTCGAGATGCAGCGGTTTGCCGATGCGATCGCGGCCTACGAGAAGGTGCTCGAGCTCGACGTGCGCAACACGAAGGCGGCGTTCGCGCTCGCGCAGCTCCACATCCAGAGCGGCAAGCCCAAGCGCGCGGCCGAGCTACTTCGCAACGTCGTGCGCAGCGCGATGTCCGAGGACGACGTGCGGCGCGCCGCGCGCGAAGCGATCGATCTCGAGGAGATGACCGACTCGCTCGGCGAGCTCGAGAAGGTGCTCTCGCCGCTGTCGTTCATGATGGCGCACAAGCCGGTCTACCGGCAGGTGCTCGTCGAGCTCTACGTCCGCTACATCCCGCGGCTCGTCGATCGGCAACGCCACGGCAACGCGGAGATCCAGAAGGCCGCGCGCGAGGAATTGAAGCGCGTCGGCGGTCACGGCCTGCAGCCGCTGCTCGAGGCGCTGCGCGACGAGAAGGAGCCCGCACAACAGCGCGTCGCCGTCTCGGTGCTCGGTCACCTCGGCAACAAGGGCGCCGCGGCGCCGCTCGTCCACATGGCGCGGCAGGAACCACCGAAGGACACGCGGCACATCGGCACGCTGCAAGAGTCGCTCGATCGCGAAGTGCGCGTCGACGCGCTCGTCGCGGCCGGCCGCCTCGGCGATCCGAAGGTGCTCGACGACGTGCTGCCGCTGATGGAGCACCCCGAGCTGACGATGCGCGAAGCGGCGACGTTCACGCTCGGTCGCTCCGGCGACCGGCGCGCGGTGCCGGCGCTACTCAAGGCGCTCGCCGATACGCGGCCGTCGGTGCAGACACTCGCGTGCCTCGGCCTCGCGCAGATCGACGACCCGCGCATCGGCGCCGCACTCGTGACGTCGCTGACCGACGCGCGCAAGCCCGACGCCACGCGCGCCGCATGCGCGTATGCGATCGGCGCACGCAAGAGCGCGGCCGGTACACAAGCGCTGCTCGCCGCGCTGACCGACAACCGCGGTGAAGCGCAGCGCCTCGCCGCGTGGGGCCTCGGACAGATCGGCGACGCGAAGACGCTCGGCCCGCTGATCCGCGCGTACTTCGCGCGCGCGGGCCGTGCGAGCGACGAGCTCGTGTGGGCGATCGGCCGCGTCAGCGGTGCGGGCCTGCAGGCAGCGCCACTCGGTGCGCTCGGCGACTACCCGCTCTCGCGCGGCAAGTACGATCCGATCGCGGCGGTGGCCGGCCTGCCCGGCAACCTCCCGAAGCCAGCCGCGCAGGCCAAGCTCGTCGTCGATCACGCCGACGACATCGCGAAGGGGCTCTCCGAAGCGCTCTCCGAGCACCGCGACGTCGTCGTCTCCGTGCTCGCGGATCTGGACGGCGCGCCCCATCACATCGCACTCGGTGCGCTCGCTCCGACCGCCATCGACGGCAAGCTCGCCGCCGCGATGACGAAGGTCGGCGACGCGATCGCGCCCGGCGTCACCGCACACCTGACGAGCGAGGACCCCAAGGTCCGCGCGCTCGCGGTCTCGGTCCTCGCGAAGCTAGATGGCGGGACCCGGGGCGCCGACGCCGCGATCCGCAAGGCGCTCACGGACCCGATGGACCAGGTTCGCGCGTCCGCCATGAACGCGATCGCGGTGGTCGCGAAGCGCCGCGGCAGCGCGCCGAAGGACCTCGTCGCCTCGCTGACCAAGACGCTGACGACCGGCCCCTGGGCCGACCGTCCGGTCGCCGTGAGGGCGCTCGGACAGCTCGGCAGCGGCGGCGACATGGCAGTGCTCTACAAGGCGTCCGGCGACGCCTCGAGCTTTGTCCGCGAGGCGGTGGCCGAATCAGTCAAGCCGGACGGCCAGGGCCTCGACGTTCTTTTGCAGCTCTCGAAGGACGAGATCGCCCAGGTGCGCGCCGCCGCGGCCAAGGGGCTCGCCGTGTCGAAGGACGAACGCGCGCAGCGTCGACGGACCGAGCTACAGAGCGACCCCGACAAGGTCGTCCGCCAGGCAGCTGGCGGGACGTAGATCGATCCGACCGATCTGCGAGGCCCCCGTTCTTTGACGGGGTGTTTCGTAAGAGGGTAGAATTTCAGCTCGATGGACGTGGGGCTAGTCTGCGACGCGTGCAGCGCGTTGACCCCGATCGGGGTGCCGCAATGTATGCGCTGCGGGGCCTCCGTGGCCCTCGACCCGCGTCCGCGACAGAAGAGCAAGCCTCCTCCCGTCGAAGGGATGACCGATTGCAGCAAGTGTTCGATGCGCGTATCGAAGAACACGAAGTTCTGTCCGAACTGCGGAAATCGGATCGTCGTTCCGCAGGACTTCGACGTCGAAACAAAAGTCGGTCCACTGCGCGCGAGCGCGAGTGGATCGCAGCCGGCGCAAGCACCGGTGGTTCACGGCAACAAGCCCGGACGCAGCACGCTGTTCTTCGGCGGCGCGCATCAGGCCGCCCGCGCGAAGCTGACGCTGATCCGCGGCGACGGTGAAGACGGTGTCTCGTTCACGCTCGCCGGACGCGACCACCACGCCGGACGTGGTGAGTGTCCGATCTCGTTCCCGGACGATCCGTTTCTCTCGCCGACGCACGCGAACTTCATCTACGCGAACGGCGAGCTGTCCGTTCGCGACGAGGATTCGCTCAACGGCGTGTTTGTCCGAATTGCGGACAAACCGATCACGCTCCTTGCCGGCGCGACCGTGCTGATCGGCGAGCAAGTGCTGAACGTCCGGCCCGCGCCGCAGCCGGAGGACGCGCCCGATCACGAAGGCACGTATTTCTCCGCGAGCATGGGGCGTCCCGTGTCGCTCGAGATTCGTCAGAATCTGCGCGGCGGACAGCTCGGTTGGGTATTTCGGCCGAGCGGCGACGTCGTCACGTTCGGACGTGAAGGTAACGACATCAACTTCCCAGAGGACCCGTTCATCTCGGGCCGTCACGCCGAGCTGCGCATTTCTGGCGGCGTGCTGACGGTTTCCGATCTAGGGTCGCGCAACGGCACGTTCGTTCGCATCGAGAAGGAACGCGTGTTAAAGCACGGCGACTACGTGTTCCTGGGTCAGCAGCTGCTTCGCGTCGAAATCGTGTAGTACAGAGCCCGGGAGCCACCATGACCGTCTGCAATCGTTGCGGCAAAGAAAACCAGGACCACTACAAGTTCTGCCTCGGATGTGGGGCGGAGCTGACGGTCGCTCCAAAGGGGAGCGGCGACGTGGGGATGATGAAGACGATGATGGCGGACCCTGGTTCCGGCGGACCGGGTGCCCCCATGGGCCCAGGTCCCATGGGCCCAGGTCCCATGGGTCCAGGTCCCATGGGTCCAGGTCCCATGGGTCCAGGTCCCGGCCCGAGCCCCTACGGTCCGGGTCCCGGCCCGATGCCCGGTCCCATGGGAACCGGTGGTCCCGGCCCGATGCGTGGTCCATCCCAACCGATGCCGCAGCCACCGCCCATGGGCGGCCCGTCGCCGGGCGGCCAAGGTCCTTACGGCCCTGGTCCTGGCCCCGCGGCGCGCCCGACGGGCGGCATGGGCGGGATGCCGCCGGCCGGTCCGCTCGGCGGTCCGCCGATGCAGCCTCCGCCGATGGGACCGCCACCCGGCGTCCCCGGCTTCTCGCCTGGCTTCGCACCTCCGGCCGCGGCCGGCGGGATGCGTCGCTGTCCGTCGTGCGGTAGCGACGTTCCGCCGAGCTTCCGCTTCTGCGGCACGTGTGGCTTCCGCATGGACGAGCAGTCCGGCGCGCAGCCGATGCCGATGCCGACGGGCGGTCCCATGGGTCCCGGCCCGGCCTCGGCGCCGTACGGTGCACCGCAGCCGCAGCGCGCACGCCTCTCGATGACGCTGATCCGTCCCGACGGCACCGAGGGCGGCACGCACGATCTACGTCCTGGTGAGAACAAGCTCGGCCGCAGCTTCGGCCCGATCTTCGAGAACGACGGCTACCTCTCGCCGATCCACGCGCAGCTCGACATCCGCGTTCCGAACGCGGTCGTCCGCGATCTCGACAGCCTCAACGGCGTGTTCGTGAAGATGACGCAGGAAGAAGAGCTGGTCTCCGGACAGATCATTCGCATCGGCCAGGAGCTCTTGCGCTTCGAGTTGATCGGCGCGCCCGAGCCGACCGCCGATGGCACCGAGCTCATGGGGAGCCCGAATCCCGGCTACTGGGGCAAGCTCACGGTGATCATCGGTCGCGACATCACCGGCGCGGCGTTCCCGCTCCTCGGCGAGAGCATCACGATGGGGCGCGAGCGCGGCGAGATTAACTTCCCCGACGACGGCTACGTCTCCGGCCTGCACGCGCGCGTCACGCTGCGTGACAACCGCGTGTTCCTCGCTGATCTCGGCAGCTCGAACGGCACCTTCATCAAGGTCAACGGCGAGCGGAACGTCGGGCACGAATCGTTCGTGCTCCTCGGGCAGCAGCTGTTCCGGCTGAACTTCTCGTAGCCCGCGGCTACTTCTTCTTGCCGAGGTCGTCGGGGTTCAAGGCTTCATCGTGCTTGTCGATGAACTTGAACGCGTTCGGAATCTTCAGCTGGCCGCCCGGATCGAAGATCACGAGGACGTCGACGCTCTCGTCGGGCTTGCCGCCCGGCGCTTGAACGATCAGCTCGCTGTCGCTCTGAAAGCGAACGACCGAGCCCTGTCGCGAACCGAAGTAGACCTTCGCGTTGCGCGGGCCATCCTTCATGAAGCGATTGCCCTTGATGACGACATAGGTGCCGCCTTCGACGTCACCTTTCACCGGGTCGAGGCCGGTTACTTTGAGCTTGCGATCGGTCTCGCCACAGCCGGCGAACAATCCCAGACCGAGGACGAGCGGCAGTGCGCGAGCAAGCATGACCGAAAGGTACCGAAAACAACGGCCGAGCGCCAATGCTCGGCCATCGGGACCGTCGAGGATTGTCCGTCGGGCGTCGCGGACCGATTACATCAGGTCGCGCCGAGCGAGAGCACGGCGCATTTTGGCCAAGGCTTGCTCTTGGAGCTGCCGGATCCGCTCGCGCGACAGGTTGTACTTGTCGCCGATTTCCTTGAGGGTCAGCTCCTGCTCGGTCTCCAGGCCGAACCGCTGGCGCAAAATGTCCGCCTCGATGGGGCGTAGCTCGCGCAGAAGATCTCGGACCTCGGTCGTCAGGGCCTCCCATTCGAGGTCGCTCGTGGGCGAGACGTCCTCGCGGTCGGGGTCCTCGAGAACCTCGCCGAGGACGCGACCTTCGTCGTCGCCCACGGGCTTGTCGATCGAGACCGAGCTCTCGAGCAGCCACGACCGCATCTTCTCGATCTTGTCGAGCGGCATCTGCGTGGCGGTGGCGAGCTCCTCGGTGGTCGGGTTGCGGCCGAGCTGACCGGTGAGCTGGCGGCGCGCCTTCGTCAGGCGGTGCTGCGCGTCGATCATGTGCACGGGCAGACGGACCTCGCGACCCTTGTCGGCGAGTGCGCGGCTGATCGCATGGCGGATCCACCACGACGCGTACGTCGAGAACCGGAAGCCGCGGCGATAGTCGTAGCGCTCGACCGCCTTGATGAGGCCGAGGTTGCCTTCCTGGATCAAGTCCGCGAGCGCCATGCGGCCGTGGTTGAAGCGACGCGCGATCGAAACGACGAGGCGCAGGTTCGCCTTCACGAAGTCGTTGCGCGCATCCGCCGCGGCGCGATTCGCAGACATCACCTTGCGCAGCCACTCCGCGCGCGCACGTTCGCGACCGAGCGAGCCGACAGAAGCGCCGCGCACGCCGATGCGTTCGGTGATGCGATCGATCGTCAGCAGCGCAGCGTCGATGAAGAGGTGATCGACGTCGGACGCACGCAGCTTGCGCGCCGCCCGCGCGACGCTCGACGTCCACTGCTTCGAGCTCGGCGAGTCGCTCGCGAGCTTGCGTAGCGTCTTGGCCTCGGTCGGCAGCGACTGCATCGCGATCTCGACCGACGCGAGGATGTGCTCGACGGCCGGCGCGTACGACAGCGCCGACTCCCAGAGCATGATCTCGAGCGCCTCGATCTCGCGCGCCGACGTGAACTCCTCCTCGGGACGGAGCACGTCGAGGACGGCCATGTCCTTGAAGTACATCGAGAGGTACGTGCCACCGTCGGCACGTGCGGGCTTCTCGACGACCTCGGCATCGTCGGCATCGCCGGCGACTGCTTCGACTTCGAGCTCGGGCTCGTCCTCGTCAGAAGCGCGCTGCTTCTTCGGGCGACCTGCCGCTTTTGCCGAGACACGTGCGACACGACCGCGACGATCGTTGGCCTTGTCCGCCGCCTTTGCGGCGGGACGTCCAAAGCCTTGCGATCCCAACTTGGTGACGATGGCTGCCATCGAGCTACCTCTTCAACGCGCGGACGAGCCGACGCTTCCAGTTAAAGACGCCCGAGCGAGCCAAATGTTTTGGCGACCCGGTAAGAATCAAGACTCCCGAGCGAGCGGGGTTATTCCGTCCTGACCGAACCGTTACACTTCGTAACGATTGGCCAATCAGGCAAACGCGCAGCGGATCAAGAGCCTGAAGACTCTTTGCGCTCGGCTAGGACAATGATGTGTCGGGATTGGTTGCCGAAAAATCGGCCACGCGTGTGATAGCCGCCGGAAACCTCGAGGACGCGGAACCCAGCGGCATGCATCAGCTTGCCGACCTCGTGCAACGAGTAGGCCCGGACCGAGATCTCTTGTTCGAGCTGTCGACCGTCGTCGAACACCACGGAACGATTCACGGCAATGCGTGACGAGAAGTAGTTGAGCTCGACTTCCTCGAGGACAACGCAGCCTTCGCCTTCCCACCACACACGTGTCGGCAAGTCCGCGATCACGTAGTCGCGGTTGAGAATCTCGATCATCAGCCGGCCACCCGGCTTTAGCGCGCGCGCGATGTTCGCGACGGTCTTCTTGTTCGTCTCGTCGTCGAAGTAACCAAACGTCGAGAACAGACAGTACGCGCCGTCGAACTGCGCTTCGAAGTCGAGCTCGCGCATGTCGCCGCGCACGAAGTTGATCTGCAGGCCGCGGCGATGGGCTTCTTCACCGCCGCGCACGAGCAGCGGCGTCGAGAGATCGAGACCGACGACGTGGAAGCCGCGCGCCGCGAGCTCCATCGCGTGACGGCCGTAGCCGCAACCGACGTCGAGCACCTGTGCACCGGGCGAGAGGCCCATCGCATCGATGACGAACTCGGCTTCGTGCTGTGTCGCTTGCGGCGTGAGGAACGGCAGCGTGCGCAGATAATCTTCGTCGAACAGGTCGACGAACCACGGCTTGCCCTTCGGCGCCTTCTGGTCGAGCTTTGCGTGCGTCTCTTTCGACGCGGGCGCGCCCGCCTTCTTCTCCGGCTTCGGCGGCGGCGCCGGCGGTGCCTTGTGATGGTGGATCGCGGCGGGTGGCGGCGGCGGCGGCGATGCGTGATGAGCGTGCGCGTCCTTCGACGGTGGAGGCGGCACGCCGGGATTTGTCTGCGCGGCGGCAGGCGCCATGGGTGGCGGCGCCGACGACGAACGCGTGCGCGGCACCGACGGGTTCGTCCCGGCGGCCGCCGGCGCGACGGGCGCATTTGCCGCCGCGAGCTTCTCCTGGATCGAGGAGCCGCGCGTCTTGGGTTCGTCATCCTCGTCGACGTCGACCTCGAACTCGCCCGAGCTCTCCGCGCGATCCGCGAGCTCGTTGATATCGATCTCCGGAACCGACAGCGGGTCGTCCGACTCGGGACGCAGCAGCTCGATGTCGCTCGCGGAGAGTGCCTGTGTGGGGGCCGTCGTGTTTTCGATGGGCTTCTTCGGCGTCGGACCCGCCATGGGCTTGACTGCCGGCTCGGTCGGCCACATCGACTCGGCGGCCGGCCGCTGGTCGGATTGCACTTCGACGGATGATGACGCTGTCGCTGGCCGCGTCGCTGCGGGCGGCGGTGCTGACGGCTGCGTCTGCGCGCGAGTCTGCGACGGCGCGACCGCGGTGTCCTTGCGCATCGACTCGCGCACTTCCTCCAGATCATCGTCGGAGAGCGCGACCGTCTTGACCCGCTCTCGGCGCACCGACGGCGCCGTCATCGCGGTCGCTTCCTCGTCGGGATCCTCGTCGAGCGTGTTGCCGTCGAGGCCGACCATGTCGACTTCGACTTCTTCGGGCCGCTCGGCGCGCTTGTAGCGCCCCGACGAGCCGGAGGAACCGTTCGGCTCCTCGAGGCCAAGTGCCTGGAGATCGACCGCCGACATCTCGCGCGTCTTCATCTCGAAGTCCGCGCTCTCGACCTGCGAGCTCGGCGGATCGATCACGGTCTGCGTCATCTCGGGCGCGACCGGATCGGCGAACTTCGGCACCGGTGTCTCGACGGTGACGCGGGGCACCGGCTCCGATGCTTCGCTCGTGAAGCTGTACGCGATCGACATCGCGAGCGACGGATCCTCCGGCACCGGCGCGACGACCGGCGGATTCGTGCGGCGAGGCACGTTGTCCGACGGCACGCGAAGGCCACCACCACGCCGGCGACGGCGACGGCGCTCGGCCGTCGTCATCCCGACTTCGAGATCGGATTGTGATTCGTCGTCGCGTTTCGTCACGCGCGACCTCCGGGCGATGAGGTACCGAGGCGCTGCCCCAACCGGACGCCCTGCCCCACCTGACACCCGGCCTCGGCAAGCTCGACTCGCCCAGGCTCGAAGATCATGACGACGGTCGAGCCGAGGCGAAATGCGCCCAGCTCGTCGCCGCGTTTGACGATGAGCTCGTCTTTCGAGAACTCGACTCGATGACGCTCGCCGCTCGCGCGCAGCTCCGCGCTATCCGGTCCTCTGGTCAGCCGGATGTTGCCGACACCTGCGGCTCCGACCATGACAACTGCGACGTGACCGACCTGCGCCGAATTCAGACGAATGACGACTCGCTCGTTGCGCGCGAGCAGTCCGGCACGAAGGTTCGCGAGCCGCGGATTCACGGGCCACAGGTAACCGGGCAGATAGTCATAGCTCTCGATGCGCGCGTCGACCGGCGTGTGGACGCGGTGATAGTCGCGCGGCGACAGATAGATCGTCGTGTACGCACCGCCGACGAGGCGCTCGGCGAGATCGTCGTCGGCAACGAGGTCCGCGAGCCGGTAGCTCCGGCCCTTGGCCTGGACGAGCGCGCCTTGTTGCGCGGCGCCGAGTGCGGCGATCACGCCGTCACATGGGGAGATGATCGATCCTGGATCTGCGTCGATCGTTCGCGCGCCTTCGCGCAAACCTCGCGTAAAAAACGCGCCGAGCGATTCGTACTCGCAGAGATCGAGCTCGCACTCGTCGAGGTTTGCACCGACGGCGCGTGCAAACGCGCGGTACGCAAGCGGCCGCAAACGAGACGGCAGCGCCTTCTCTGCGGCGAGTCCAACCAATGCAGAGTACGTCGCACCCGCGCGCGCACGTCGCTTGTTGGCAGGCTTGCTGAATTCCACGCGGGTACTCGGCGGCGTCCCCCAGGTACACGTGGACTGTCCACGCGAGCCTGAATAGCAACGATTCTGCCAGGGGCCGCGCCGAGTTACAAGCTCGGGCGTCCGGCGTGACTCAGCAGTCGTAGTAGAGCTGAAACTCAGCCGGAACTGGACGTAGGCGGACGTGATCTGCCTCGGCTTCGCGCTTGTACGCGATCCAGGCATCGATCAGGTCATTCGAGAACACATCTCCCTTCATCAGGAAGTTGCGGTCCTTATGCAGGGCGTCGAGGCTGGCGTCGAGGGATCCCGGCACCGTCGGGACTTCTGCAAGCTCCTCGGGGGACAGCGAATAGATGTCCTTATCCAAGGGCTCGCCCGGGTGGATGCGGTTCTCGATGCCGTCGAGGCCGGCCATCATCATCGCCGCGAACGCCAGGTACGGGTTGCACGACGGGTCCGGCGACCGGAGCTCCAGGCGCTTGGCCTTGGGCGAGCTCGAGTACATCGGGATGCGGATCGACGCCGAGCGGTTGCGTGCGGAGTACGCCAGGTTGACCGGCGCTTCGTAGCCCGGGACGAGGCGGCGGTAGCTGTTCGTGGTCGGGTTCGCGAACGCGCAGATCGCGCCCGCGTGCTTGAGCAGACCGCCACAGTAATAGAGCGCCATGTCGCTCATGCCCGCGTAGCCATCGCCGGCGAACAGAGGCTTGCCCGCTTTCCACAACGACTGGTGCGTGTGCATGCCCGAGCCGTTGTCACCGAACAGCGGCTTCGGCATGAACGTGGCCGTCTTGCCTGCCTGACGCGCGACGTTCTTGACGATGTGCTTGTACCAGAGCACCTGGTCCGCCATCTTGACCAGCGTGTCGTACTTCATGTCGATCTCGCACTGACCGGCGGATGCGACCTCGTGGTGGTGCGTCTCGATGATGATGCCGACGGACTGCATCGTCATCACCATCTGCGTGCGCAGATCCGTGAGCTGATCCGTCGGGCCGGCAACGCAGTAGCCACCCTTCGTCGGCGGCTTGAAGCCCTTGTTGCCCGTCGCTTCGTTGCGCTTGTTGTTCCAGCCCGCTTCGTCGGAGTCGATGTTGAAGAAGGCGTGGTTCGGCTCCTCGGAGTACTGGATCGAATCGAAGACGAAGAACTCGGCCTCGGGACCGAAGTACGCGGTGTCAGCGAGGCCTGTCGACTTGAGGTAGCTGACGGCGCGCTTCGCGAGCGAGCGCGGATCACGCGCGTACGCCTCGTGCGTGATCGGATCGATCACGTCGCAAAGGATCGAGAGCGTCGGCGTCGACAGGAACGGATCGAGGACCGCCGACGACGGATCGGGCTTCATCAGCATGTCGGACGAGTTGATCGCGCGCCAACCGGCGACCGATGAACCGTCGAACCCGAAGCCTTCCTCGATGCCTTCGTCGATGCGATCGATCGGGTACGTCAGGTGCTTCCACTGCCCCAAGAAGTCGACGAACTTGGCGTCGATCATCTTGATGTTGTGCTTCTTGATGTAGTCCTTCAGCTCGTTTGGCGTCACGTTTCTTCTCCTGGCCTCTTAGATGGCGTCTTCACCGGTCTCACCGGTGCGAATGCGAATGACCTCGTCGACGGGCGTGACGAAGATTTTTCCGTCGCCGATTTTTCCCGTCCTCGCAGCTTCGGTGATGACGTTCACCACCTGCTGCACGTTGTCGTTGGGGACGATGATCTCGACCTTCACCTTCGGGACGAAGTCGACGACGTACGCGGAGCCTCGATAGACTTCCTTCTTGCCGCCGGTTCGACCGAACCCCTTCACCTCGGTGACCGTCATGCCGTGCACGCCAATCTCGGCGAGGCGTTCCTTCACCTCGTCGAGCTTGAAGGGCTTGATGATCGCCTCGACCTTCTTCATATGAAGGTTGGATAGCGCACGAATTGTTTCTAGTGCGTTTCGCGACAGGAAATTTCAGCGGCGAGCGAATGCGCTCGCGCTGTCACTCCCGGATCTTGCGACGGAACGCTTGAATTCGGCCGAGGGTCTCGGTGAGGTGGGCCGCGTTCGAGACGTTGTACTGCACGTACACGACGAGGTCCGTGTACTCCTTTTCGAGCGTTGACCCGTTCTTGCTCTTGTAGCCGGCGTATTCGCGGCGCGCGGCGAGCCACTCGTTCGTGACCGATTCACGCGTCACACCCTCGGGCTTCTTCTCCTGATCCTTCGGCGGATCGGGCGGCTGGACCTTCGGACGGTCCCTGTCGCGCGGGCGCTTCCTGCCCGAGCCGTTCGTCTGCGGCGGCTTCTCCGGCATCTCGATCGCGCTGTCGTCGACCTTGGCGGTCGCGGCAAAGCCGTCTTTCTGCGGCGGCGGCTCGACGATCGGTTCGATCGTGACGCGATCCTTCGGCGTGACGCTCGCGATGTCGGTGGGCTTCTTCTCGGTCTTGCCACGCGTCATCGCGAACGCGACGACGCCGAGCAGCGCGAGCACGACCACACCGCCGATGATGAGCGGCGTCTTCTGGCGCGGTTGCTGTTCGCGGACCGACGTGCCGGTGCCGTCGGCAAGCGCGAGGTCGTCGTGGGGCAGCATCGTGCTCGTCGGCGGCGACATCGTGTCGTTCGCGGGCGACGGCCGCAGCGCATCGTGTGTCCCGCTCGCCTTGCCGACGGGATTGCTGCCTTTACCCGTCACCGGCGTGTGATTTCCCGTTCCTCGCTGCGCGGCATGTGCAGCCGAGATGCGCGGCGTGCCGAGCACGGGCGGCTGCAGCGGAAGCTGCGCGACGGCGAACGAGATCGTCGAGATCGTCTGCGTGTGGAACTGTTCCTGAAAGTCCGCGATATGCGTCTTCGCGACGCGCTCGTGGAGCTCCTTCTGCGCGTTCATCTCCTCGGCGAACAGCTCGCGCATGTATTGCCCGAGCTGATCGGTGGAGATGGTCGGGTTCACCGAGACGAGCGCTTGCTGGATCGCGTCGCGGAACTCGGCGGCGCTTTGATAGCGATCCTCGACCTTGGGGCAGAGGGCTGTCGCGACGAGATCGTCGTACGGCGCGAGCGCGGGATCGACCTCGCTGGGCAGCTGGTGCTCGCCTTTGGCGACCTTCTTCGCGAGCGCGCGGTAGTCGGGCTCCGGTCCGGCCTCGTAGAGGCGCACGCCGGTGAGCACCTCGAACAGCACGACGCCCGCGGCATAGATGTCCGTGCGGTGATCGACGATGCCACCGCGGATCAGCTGCTCCGGTGCCATGTAGCCGAACTTGCCGAAGCCCATCTTCGGATCGGTCGCGGTGCCGCGCATCGCGCTCTTCGCGATGCCGAAGTCGATCACCTTGGTCTCGCCTTCGAACGACACGAGCACGTTCGGCGGCGAGATATCGCAGTGCACGAGATTGAGCGACGCGCCGTCGGAGGTGGTGCGGCGGTGCGCGTACGCGAGACCGTTCGCGAGCTCGCGGCCGATGAACAGTGCAAGGTCGACAGGCAGCCGATCCTTGCGGTGACCGAGCAGCGCGAGGGTGCGGCGCAGGTCACGACCCTCGACGTACTCGAGCGCGAGGAAGTACTCGTCGCCGACGCGTCCGACCTCGAAGACCTGCGCGACATTGACGTGCTGCAGCTTGATGGCGACCTGCGCCTCGTCGACGAACCGCGAGATGAACTGCGCATCGGCGGCCAGGTGCGGGAGCACCTTCTTGATGACCGCGAGCTTCTCGAACCCGGCAAGGCCGTGCTTCGCGAGGAAGATTTCGCCCATGCCGCCGCGCGACAACCGCTGGATCAGCAGGTACCGGCCAAAGACCTGAGGCAGGCTCGGATCCTGGCGGCCAAATGGACCGGACTGCGGTCCTTTATCGGTCGACGCCTGCAACGGTGCAATCCTACTCTGTCGGGCGACAGGTACAACGATCACGTGGCCCCGGGGAAGTGATCTGTTTGGCTGTGAGAACGGCCTTGGTAATCAGTGGGTTGTGCGCGGACGATCGAGTCTGATAGCGTCCAAGATGTGGTGCGCAGGCTGATTGCAGCGGCGTCCGTCTTGGTTTCGGCCTGCGGAGGCGACTCTGCGGGCACGATCCAGCTGGTCCTCTCCCTGCCGCCGCAAGGCGATCTGCGGCCGACCGGCATGGCGACCGTCGCCGTCGGCATCACGCAAGAAGACGGCAACGAGAACGTCACGACCACGCCGCTCGACGGCATGCGCTTCGAGGCCGGCGATGTTCCGCTCGACGAACCGATCCAGCTGCGCGTCGAGCTGCGCGACAACACGAACCGGTTGATCGCGTTCGGGCGCGTCGAACAGACGGTCACGCCTGATCGTTCGACGCAGAAGATCACGATCCCGGTGCGCAAGCCGATCATCTATGTGTCGAGTGATCGATCGATCGTCACGCTCGATCCGACGCTCGATGGCTTCGATCCGAAGTTCCAGGGCACGATCACCGGAACGATGGGCGCGCTCGCGTTCCCGATCGACGGAACGGATATCGGCGTCGTCACCGGCGGCGCGCTGCAGCGGATCGCGACGGCGGATCACAAGCCGGTCGGCGACGTGATGAACCTCCAGGTCACCGGCGCGAGCGATGCCGCGCGTGTCCCCGGCGAGCGCCGCATGGTGTTCGCGACCGGCGGCGGGCTCGTCGTCGCGAACATCGATACGAATGAAGTGCGAGCGATCGCGATGACCCCGAAACCCGATCGCGTCGCGATCGGCGGCATCGCGCCCAACTTCACGGTCTACGCGCTCGTCGGTCGCGTCGGTGCGCCGACCGGCACGTTGCCGTGTATGGGTGCATCGATGGTGCTCGCGTATTCGCTCGACAACCCGAACGACATGCCGATGGTCGTCGCGAACGGTCAGTTCAGCGACATCGAAGCGTCGGCCGATGCGGTCTACGCGTCGAACCCGTGCACCGGCAAGGTGCTCCGCGTCGACGGCGGGGCCCCGGCGCTGTCGATGAACGTCCCCGGTGCGGGTGCACTCGCGATCGAAGGGTCGCGGCTGTGGGCCGCGGGCTCGGCGCCGCCGACCAGCACGCAAGGCGCGCGCGTTCGCATCGCATCGGTGCGGCTCGACGGCTCGGATGCGCAGGAGGTCCTGCTCGCGCCGAAGGCCGAGGTGATGACGTACGACTTCGACGACGCGAAGGAGCTGTCGCTCAACATTCACGCCGACACGCTCGTGCCGCTCGATCTCGCGGTGCTGCCCGGTGCGCAGTACATCGCCGTCATCACGCGCATGGACAGTCATCGCGCCGCGCGCTTCGACACGTTCAGCGCGAGCAAGGTGATCCCCGAGATGAACGCGCTCGTGCACGACATCGTGCTCGCGGATCCGCAGTCGGGCGCGATCTCGCAGCGCATCCGCGCGAAGTGCTTTCTGCAGCTGATCGCGAAGGCGAACGCCGAGTTCCCGGACTGGAGCTGCATCACGACGAGCGGCGCAGAGACGCCGATCGGCGGCGAGAGTGTCCCGACGACGGTCGGTGCGCTGTACGGTGGCCGCTAGGATGAAGGCACTCCTCGTCCTGTGCTTGTTATGCCTCGCTGGCGTCGCGTCGGCGGATCCGAACCCGAAGCGCAAGGTCACCGTGCTCGAGTTCCGCTCGGGCTCGTCCGCGCTACAAGGCATGGCCGGGCGCGTGGTGGCGGCGCTCTCGAAGCAGACGTCGCTGCAAGTGCTCGGGCCCGATCAAGCACGTGTGATCTACGGCGGCGAGCTCGACGGCACGCTCGTGAAGTGCGCTGGCGAAGCGGACTGCGTCGCGAAGATCGGCCAGAAGGTCGGCGCGCAGGAAGTGCTCCTCGTCGGTGTCAGCGAGCTCGGCGACGTCATCCTGACGATGCAGCGCATCGATGTCGACTCGAAGCAGGTCACCGCGCGCATCGCGGACTCGCTCGCCGAGAACAGCTTGCCGACCGACGCGCAGGTCGACGCGTATCTGCAGAAGCTCCTGCCGCCCGGCGACTTCAAGCGCTTCGGCGTGATCGAGATCGTCGCGAACCTCTCGGGCGCCGCGGTCACGATCGGCGGCGAGCCGCGCGGTGTGACGCCGATCGAGAAGCTCACGCTGCCCGCCCCCGCCACCTACGAGATCCGCATCGAGAAGCAGGGCTTCGTCGCCTACCGCACGAAGGTCGAGCTGCCGCCCGATGGTCAGCTCAAGGTCGAGGCGGAGCTCTCGAAGCGCGGTGCACCCGAGGCGTGGTACCAGCGCTGGTACGTGCTCGCCGCCGCAGGCGTCCTCGTCGCGGGCGCGGCCGGCACCACGATCTACTTCGCGACCAAGGGCGACTCGAGCGACTTCGCGACGATCATCGGCGAAGTCGAGTGAGATCGCAGGTCATGACGAGGGCGTCCTCGTTGTTGTCGATGTAGTAGCGCTGCCGGACGTGGACGGTGACAAAGCCTGCGCGCTCGTACAGCGCGATCGCCGGGGTGTTGCCGCGGCGAACCTCGAGCGTCGCGATCGTGCAGTGCTGCGCGCGGCCGTCGTCGAGCGCGTGCGCGAGGAGCTGGGCGCCGACGCCGCCGCGGCGATGATCGGGATGCGTCGCGATCGCGAGCACGTGGATCTCGCCGGCGACGAGCCAGTAGTTGCACCACGCGATCACGACGCGATCGAAGGCGACCGCGATGCGGCCGACGTCGCGCGCGAGCTCCGCTTCGAACGTCGCGCGCGGCCACGGGCGCGGGAACGAGTGGCGATCGATCTCTTCGATCGCATCGAGGTCGTCGTGCGTCGCGAGGCGAATCACGTCGCCGGCGGTTTGGTCGTCGCGAGCTTCATGACCGAGCGCCACAGCAACTCGATGCCTTCGCTCGACAGCGTGGAGACCGCGAGCGGCTCGCGCTTGAGTGCGAGGAGCTTCTTCGCCTTCATCACCTCGAGGCTGCGCTTGTTCTTCGGCAGCTTGTCGGCCTTCGTGAGTGCGACGATGATCGGCGTCTCGCGCTCCTGCAGCCACGGGACGAAGTCGAGCTCTTCGTCCTGTGCGTTGCGGCGGATGTCGATCAGGAGCAGCACGCCGGCGAGCGTCTCGCGCTTGTCGAGGTACGTCTCGATCAGCGGGCGCCAGCTCTCCTTCATCGCGACGTTGACCTGCGCGTAGCCGAAGCCAGGGAGGTCGACGAGGTGGAACGGCGGATGCGTCGAGACCTCGAACCAGTTGATGAGGCGCGTGCGACCCGGCGTGCGCGAGGTACGCGCGAGGCCGTCCTCGCCGACCATCGAGTTGATGAGCGACGACTTGCCGACGTTCGAGCGCCCGACGACCGCGATCTCCGGCAGCGTCGCGCGTGGGAACTCGGACGGCTTGGCCGCGGAGATGACAAACTTCGTGGGCGTCTTCATTTCTTCACCGGATGCACGGGCGCGGTCACATCGAACTTCGTCTTGGTCTGTCGCGCGTGACAAGTGAGGCAGACCTTCGCGCGATCCGTGGTGTCGCTGAGGCCGAGCGCGCGTGCGACCGTGCGGCTTCGCATGATGTCGTCCTCGGCGTAGGCGACGCCGGCCCCGTGGCAGGCTTCGCAGCCGACCTCGACGGCGATCGCAGTGCCCGCCGGCGCATCGCCGGTGCCGTGACACCCGAGGCACTTCGACGCCGGTTTGGTCGGGAACCGCTTCGCGGTGCTCGCGTGCGGCGTCTTCAACCACGCCGCGAGGTGCTGCGGGTGGCACGAGCCGCACTTCGCGCTGCCGGTCCAGTCGGACTTGCTGGCCATGGCGACACCGACGAGCAGAACGCTCGCGAGGACGATGACCATGAACCGCATGGGCGCAGGCTACCGCAAGATCGTGGTAGTGACAGTTGCGTGACGGTGCATGTGATCGGGCTGACCGGCGGTATCGCGTCGGGAAAGAGCACCGTCTCCCGGATGCTCGCCGAGCGCGGCGCTGCGCTCGTCGACGCGGACCTCCTCGCGCGGCAGATCGTCGAGCCCGGGCAGCCGGCGCTGACCGAGCTCGTCGCGCGGTTCGGCACCGCGATCCTGACGCCCGAGGGCGTGCTCGACCGCAAGCGGCTCGGGGCGATCGCCTTCGCGGACAAGGCGGCGCGCACGGACCTCAATCACATCACGCATCCGCGGATCGCCGCTGCGAGCGCGGCCGCGATCGCGACGTGGGCCGATGCCGGCGCGAGCGTCGTGTTCTACGAGGCGGCGCTGCTCGTCGAGAACCGCACGCACCTCGGCATGGCGGCGTTGCTCGTCGTCGCCGCGGCCGAAGACATGCAGATGACGCGGCTGATGGCGCGCGACTCGATCGACGAGCCCGCCGCACGCGCGCGGATCTCGGCGCAGGCGCCGCTCGCGGACAAGCTCGCGGCCGCGACGTGGGTGATCCAGAACGATCATGACGAGGCGCACCTCGCGCGCGAGGTCGAGCGCGTCGTCGCCGAGGTCGAGGCGAAGTTCGGGCCGATCCGCGTGCCCGGCGCCGCGCATCGCGATCGCGTGACCGGGCGCAACACGCGCGTGATCAAGACGACGCTCGTGACCGGGTTTCCCGCGTTCTCGGCGAAGCGCATGATCGAGAAGCTGCTCGTGACCGAGCCGGAGACCAAGCTCTACGTGCTCGCGCAGCAGCAGTTCGCCGACGATGCGGCGAAGCAGTTCGGATCGCGCGCGGAGATCCTCGTCGGTGACATCTGCGACATGGACCTCGGGCTCTCGAGCGTCGAGTACCGCGCACTCTCGCGCGAGCTGTCGTGGATCCATCACCTCGCCGGCATCTACTGGATGGGCATCGACGAGAAGACCGCGCGCAACGTCAACGTGACGGGCACGCGCACGGTGATCGATCTCGCGCGCGATTCACCGCGCCTCGAGCGCGTCGTGCACTGGTCGACCGCGATGGTGTCGGGCGATCGCCGCGGCACGTTCTACGAGGAGGACCTCGAGGCCGGGCAGAAGTTTCACAACGCCTACGAGCGGACGAAGTTCGAGGCCGAGAAGCTCGTGCGCGCCGCGATGCACAAGCTGCCGATCACGATCCTGCGGCCGGGCATCATCGTCGGCGACAGCAAGACCGGCGAGATCGACAAGCTCGACGGACCGTATTACCTGATCACGCTGATCGCCACGAACATGTCGGGCATGCGCCTGCCGTTGCTCGGCCGCGCCGAAGCGCCGCTGCATCTCGTGCCGATCGATTACGTCGTCGAGGCGGCCTGGCAGATCGCGCGTCGCGACGACACGGCGGGCAAGACGTTCCATCTCGTCGACCCGGCGCCGATGCGCGCGCGCGACGTGTTCGATGCCGTCGCCGAATACGCACACACCGAGAAGCCGCGCGGTCACATTCCGCGCCCGATCGCGCGCGCTGTTTTGCGCACGCCGGGCCTGTCGCGCCTCGGCCGCGGACCGCTCGCGCTCGTCGACGTGCTCGACCATCCGGTGCACTACGATCAGACAAACACTGCCCGCGCCCTCGCCGGTACGCCCGTGCAGTGTCCTGCCCTCGCCGACTACCTTCCCGTGCTCGTGCAGTACGTGCTCGACATCACGAAATCACCAATCCGCCCGTCGAGTGAAGACATCGCGGACCCACTCGATCGCGGGTGATTCGGCTGCATACTGTTCTCCGTGCGGCGTGCCTCGTTGATCGCTGTCGTCGGCCTACTCGGCTGCGGCGATAACGTCGGGAAACCTCCATGCGCGGAGGTCTCCGGCGTCGCGTGCGTGTGGGCCGGCAAGAGCGGCGTGTTTGGCTTCAACGGCGACGGGCTGCATCGCCTGGAGACCGAGCTGTACTGGTCGATGGACGTCTCGTTCGCGGCTGATGGAACCGTGTGGTTCATCGACTGGAACAACCACCAGATCCGCAAGGTGCTCGCGGACGACACGGTCCAGACCGTTGTTGGCTGGACCGATCCGGTGTTCCCCGGCGACGGCGTGCCCGGCACGGCCGAGCACGGTCCGACCGGCGCTCTCGGCACCGACGTGCAACTCGACCATCCGACGGATCTCGCGCAGACCTCGGACGGCAAGGTCCTCGTGATGGCGTGGAACAACCACAAGCTTCGCGAGATCGATCCGGCGACCGGCAACGTGCGCATCGTGGCGGGCGCTGGCGCCGGCTACAGCGGCGACGGCGCGACGATGATGACCGCGCTGTTCCGGCAGCCGAAGAGTCTCGAGCTCGACGCGGCCGGCAACATGTACATCCTCGACCAGCAGAACTTTCGCATCCGCAAGATCGAGCGCGGCACCGGCGCGATGACCCTCATCGCCGGCAACGGCATGCAGGGCTACGACGGCGATGGCGGACTCGCGATCAACGCGAAGCTGAACTTCGAAGCGGGATCGAACCCCGAGCCCTCGGGCGGCCTCGTCTTCAAGGGCAACAAGCTCTACTTCGCCGACACGCTCTCGAGTCGCGTGCGGTCGGTCGACCTGGCGAGCGGGATGATCGAGACCGTCGTCGGCACCGGGACGCCGGGTTACCGGGGCGATGGCGGGCAAGCGCGCGCCGCACAGCTCGCGTTCCCACGCGATCTCGAGATCGGGCCGGAAGGCGACCTCTACATCGCGGACACCGACAACAGCGTCATTCGCGCGGTGAGCTTCTCGACCGGCGCGATCCGCACGGTCGCGGGCAACGGCGTGCTCGGCCTCGACGCGGAAGACGGCCTGCCCGCCCGGCAGACCAAGCTCGCGCGGCCCTTCGGCATCGAGTTCGATCGGGCCGGCAACCTGTTCATCTCCGACACGATCAACAGCCGCATCCTCAAGGTGACGCGATGAAGCGATTAGCGCTTCGTCGTCTATTCGTCGACGTCTTCGGCGCCGAGCAGCCGCGGCAACGGATCTGTCGTCGATAACTGCCGCAGCGACGTCAGGTGGTGCAGCAAAAAGCTGCGGTTGTCACCGATGGAGAGATTCTGCAGCTCGAGCGCGCCGATGCGATCCTCGGGCGTGAACGCGGGGGACTCGACGCGCTCCATCGAGAGCTTGTCGGGGCCGTACGACATGTACTCGGCGTTCGTCGAGACGATCGTGTAGTCGTCGCCGCGCCGCAGCTCGAGCGTGACCTCGCCGGTGACGCTCGGCGCGACCCAGCGAGTGAGTCCTTCTTTGAGTAAGCACGCTTCGGGGTCGAACCACTTGCCCTCGTAGAGCAGGCGGCCGAGCCGGCGGCCGAGCGTCATGTAGAGATCGAGCGTGTTCTCGTTGTGGATCGCCGAGAGCAAGCGCTCGTACGTGATGTGCAGCAGCGCCATCGCGGGCGCTTCGTAGATGCCGCGGCTCTTCGCATCGATCACGCGGTTCTCGATCTGGTCGCTCATGCCGAGGCCGTGACGGCCGCCGATCGCGTTCGCGTTCGCGAACAGCTCGTACAGCGAGCTCGCGCGATCGCCGTTGATCGCGACGGGCCGGCCCTGCTCCCACGTGATCGTGATCTCTTCGGTCGTGACCGCGACGTCGGGGCGCCAGTGCGCGACGCCCATGATCGGCGCGACGATGTGCATGCCGGTCTGGAGCTGCTCGAGGTCCTTCGCCTCGTGCGTCGCGCCGAGCAGGTTCGAGTCCGTCGAGTAGGCTTTCTCGGTGCCCATCTTGTAGGGCCGGCCGATCTTCGCGAGGTACTCCGACATCTCAGTTCGCCCCCCAAACGCCTCCACGAACTTCGAGTCGAGCCACGGCTTGTAGATGCGGAGCGTCGGGTCGACGAGGATGCCGTAGCGATAGAAGCGCTGGATGTCGTTGCCCTTGTGCGTCGAGCCGTCGCCGAACACGTGGACATCGTCGTCGACCATCTCGCGCACGATCGCGGTGGTCGTGACGGCGCGGCCGAGCGGCGTGGTGTTGAAGTACTTCTTGCCGCCGACGGAGAGATGGAACGCGCCGCACTGGAGCGCGGTGAGGCCCTCGCGGGCGAGGCCTTCGCGGCAGTCGATGAGCCGCGCCTTCGATGCGCCGTGCTCGAGCGCGCCCGGCGGAATGTCGGCGGGGTTCGCCTCGTCGGGTTGAGCGAGGTCCGCGGTGTACGCGTAGACGTCCATGCCTTGCTCGGCGAGCCAGGCGACGGCGCAGCGCGTGTCGAGACCGCCGCTGTACGCGATGGCGAGGCGTGTGCCCTTCGGGGGCAGCGCTCGGTAGATGCGACTCATGGGGTGTCCTTATCAGCGTCCGTCGCCTTCGTGCGAAGACCGGCACGCTCGAGCAGCTTGTAGAGGAACTTGCGCTCGAGACCTGCGATGCGTGCGGCCTCGGAGAGGTTGCCGTTCGCGCGCTGGACCAGATCGCTCAGATATTCACGCTCGAACTTCGCGACCAGCTCGTCCTTCGCCTCGTGGAACGGTCGGTCGGCGCGGATGGTCTCGGCCTCGGGTGCCGCGACCGTCGGGCGCAACACGAACGGCATCGACTGAAAATCGTCGTCGGGGCCGGCGAGCGCGACCGCGCGCGTGATCACGTTGCGAAGCTCGCGCACGTTGCCCGGCCAGTGATAGCGCTGCAGGCGCTCGAGTGCAGCGCCGCCGACTTGCGAGGCGAGATGTGATGCGCCCGCGCGGTCGAGGAACATGCCGATCAGCTTCGGCAGGTCACCGCTTCGCGCGCGCAGCGGCGGCACGTGGACCTCGACGACGGCGAGCCGGTAGTAGAGGTCGCCACGGAACCCGCCGCGCGCGACCTCGCCGAACACGTCGCGGTGCGTGGCCGCGACGATGCGCACGTCGTAGCGCTCGCTCTTGCGCCCGCCGAGTGGGATGACCTCGCCGGCTTCGAGCATGCGGAGGAGCTTCGGCTGCAGCGTGACGGGCAAGTCGCCGATCTCGTCGAGGAACAGCGTGCCGCCATTCGCAGCGGCGAACGCGCCCTGACGATCGGCGGCCGCGCCGGTGAACGCGCCCTTCGTGTGACCGAACAGGTCGCTCTCGATCAGCGTCTCCGTCGATGCGCCGCAGTCGAACACGACGAACGGGCCGTCCTTGCGCGGCGAGTTGTCGTGAACCGCGCGCGCCATGAGCTCCTTGCCGGTGCCGCTCTCGCCGAGCAGCAGCATCGATGCCGGCGTCTTGCTCGCGCGCTCGAGAATCGCGAACACCGTGCGCATCGCGATCGAAGTGCCGTAGAGCGCGCCGAACTGCTCGCTCGTCGACGGCGGAATATCGACGACCTCGTCGGCCGGCATGCACTGCACGAGCGTCTTGCCGATCCGGATCGCGACGCCCGGCGGTGCGACGACCTTGCCGACCGCGACGCCATCGATGAC
>JALZOJ010000001.1 GCA_030857175.1 Myxococcota bacterium
TTCTACACCGCACGCGTGAGCCAGCGGGTCACGCTCGACGCGATGTCGAAGCTCGAGCTCGCCGTGCGCAACGTCGCGCAGCGGGACGCGATGCTCGCCGAAGCTCGCGCCGAGCTCGACCGCGCGCTCAAGGTCGGCGGCCCCGGCCGCTTCACCGAGCAGACCATCGGTTCGTTCCGGCTCGGCGTCCTGATCGGCCGCGGCGGCATGGGCGAGGTCTACGAGGCGCAGCACGTGAGCAGCAACGCCGAGGCGGCCGTCAAGCTCCTGCATCGCGACACGCTCGCGGACCCGACGCACGTGCAGCGCTTCATTCGCGAGGCGCAGACGGCGGCGAAGCTCGACTGCCCCAACGTGGTACGCGTCCTCGAGGTCGGCACCACCGCCGGCGAGGTCCCGTTCCTCGCGATGGAGCGGCTGCGCGGCTTCGACCTCGCGCACCAGCTCCGCCGCCAGCGCAAGCTGCAGCTCCTCCAGGCGAAGGTCTTCTGCGAGGAGGTCTCCGCCGGGCTCGAAGCCGCGCGCGTGGCAGGGATCGTCCATCGCGATCTCAAGCCACACAACGTCTTCTTTGCCGAGCAAGCGGGCGAGCGACACTGGAAGATCCTCGACTTCGGCGTCTCCAAGGTCGGCGGCTCGGGCACGCTCACGAAGGGCCACGTCGTCGGCACGCCCGCATACATGTCGCCCGAGCAGGCAAAAGGCGAAGACGTCGACCACCGCGCCGACGTCTATTCGCTCGCCGCGATCCTCTACCGCGCGACCACCGGCCACCCCGCGTTCAGCGGCAAAGACGTCCCGAGCACGCTCTACGACGTGGTCTATCGCATCCCCACGCAACCCTCCATGCTGTCGTCGCTCCCCGCCGATATCGATCGCGTCCTCTCGATCGGCCTCGCGAAGAAGCCGGCAGACCGCTTCGCGACCGCACTCGAGCTCTCCCAGTGGTTCGCGCTCGCGATCGATAACGCGCTCACCCCGGACCAACGGCGCCGCGGCGACGAAGTGATCGCTCGCTATCCGTGGGGAACACGCCCGCAGTAGTCAGTACACGCGCGAGTGACATCGTGGTACGTGTGGTGAAGCAGCGCCGTCGTATGGCACGCATTCTCATCCTCTGGAACCAGAC
The DNA here is from genome assembly GCA_030857175.1 of Myxococcota bacterium. Taxonomy (GTDB): domain Bacteria; phylum Myxococcota_A; class Polyangia; order Haliangiales; family Haliangiaceae; genus JABFXX01. The sequence continues at coordinate 1,130 of JALZOJ010000001.1, forward strand.
CGACGAAGACGTGTACGAGCACTATCGTCGGGACGATCGTCGCGCGCCCGAGTGGGACGCATCGCTCGAGGTCGAACCGTGGGAAACGGTCGAGGAAGAGATGCAGCTGCTCGTCACCGCGCTCGAGAGCGGCGGTCACACCGCGAAGCTCGTCAACGTGCGCGACAACTTCGCGAATATGATGAGTGCGATCGCAGAAGAGAAACCCGACGCCATCATGAACCTCGTCGAGTTCTTCCGTGATGACCCCGAGCAGGAGCACCACGTCCCTGCCGTCTTCGAGCTGCTCGGCATCTCGTACACGGGCAACCGTCCGCTCGCGCTCTCGATGTGTCAGAAGAAGCCGCAGGCCAAGGCGCTGCTCGCCGCCGCCGGCGTCCCCGTCCCGCGCGGCATCATCGTCGATGCGAACCACCCGGTGCCGCAGGAAGTCGGCCTGCGGTTCCCGCTCATCGTGAAGCCCGCGTACGACGACGCCTCGGGCGGCATCGACTCCGGCTCGGTCGTGCACGATCGCACCGCGCTCGAGAACCGCGTCGCGCAGCTCCTCCGCGAGAACCGCATGACCGCGCTCGTCGAGGAGTACATCGACGGCCGCGAGATCCACTGCGCGATCCTCGGCGACCAGCCGCTCCCCCTCTACGAGATGGAGTTCAAGGGCGGTGTCGACGATCACGGCCGCGAGCTGCCGCGCATCATCACCTACCGCGCGAAGTGGGATCCGTACTCGCGCGATCACCACGCGGTCGAGGGCAAGTGCCCGGTCGAAGATCTCGAGCCCGAAATCGTCCAGAAGATCCAATCGGTCGCGATGGACGCCTACCGCGCGCTGTCCTGCCGCGACTACGCGCGCGTCGACATGCGGGTCGACACGAACACCGGCGATGTCTTCGTGCTCGAGGTCAACCCGAACCCGGACCTCGCAGACTCGTGCGCGTTCGCGGCCTCCGCGCGCGCCTCCGGCCGTAGCTACGACAAGCTGATCTGCGAGATCGCCGAGCTCGCGGTCGCGCGCGTCAGCCAGCAGGTCCAGGCGCACACCGGCTTTGATCTGCTCCTGCGCGAGTATCAGAACAAAAAGAAACAGCAGAAGAGCTAACGGCGCTTCGCCGGTTTCTTCGCGACCGGCTTCTTTTTTCTCTTCGGCTTTTTCTTCGGCGCGGCCTTCGTCTTCGCGGCCGGCGCCTTCGTCTTCGCATCGCGTGAATCGCACCACGCGCGAACGATCGCGGCGAGCTCCCTGCCAGCGGCTCCGACCTCGACGACCGACGCGATCTTCATGACGCGTCCGACGCCCGTACCCTCGAGCCGCGCGTGCTTGCCGGGAATCGATGCGCCCTGGTGGAACATCAGGCTCGCGTGCTGCTTGCTCCGCGGAAAAAAGCTCGCGAGGTTTCCTTCATACGTGAACGTCGGGGCCGACCACTTGATGCACTCGTCGATGCGTGGGTCGGCGGCGAGGATCACATCGCGCATCGCCTGCACGACGGGCTTCATCGGGTTCTCGTACTTCGCGAACCACGCATCAACCTGTTTTCGTCGCGGCATCAGATACATGGTGCCATCGACGGGCCCGCTCCCTTGACACCCCCCACCCCCATGCGTCATCTATTACCACCTCGACATTCCGGAGTAGCTCAGTGGTAGAGCAGGCGGCTGTTAACCGCCGGGTCGGGGGTTCAATCCCCTCCTCCGGAGCCAAGAACGACACGATGTAGCCGGCGATCGGCCACCCGTGTCCTTGGGAACAGGAACGTATGGGTTGGGCCGATGGCCACATCACGCGGCTCGCGAAGGGCGAGACGGTGCAATTTCGACCACGCGGCAACAGCATGGTCGGCAAGATCGAGAGCGGACAACTCTGCACGGTGGAGCCGCTCGCGAGCGAGCACGTGCTCGAGGTCGGCGACATCGTCCTGTGCCGCGTGAAGGGCAACCAGTACCTGCACCTCGTGAAGGCGATGCAAGGCGAGCGCTTTCAGATCGGCAACAACCGCGGCGGCATCAACGGCTGGGTTACGCGGCGGCAGATCTTCGGTCGGCTCACGGCGGTCGAGTGAGCTACTCGATCGAACCTGGCGAGTCAGCTCGAACGGCTCTGGCGATCGCCCCGATTCGGGCTTCTCAGAGGCACGGGATGAGCACAAACTTGTGTCGCGCAACGTGTTGGAACGCCCCAAACCCAAGGTCCTGATCGTCGACGACGAATCGGCGAACCTGGCCGTGTTTGCTCGGGCGTTTCGCAAAGAGCTCGTGGTCAGGGTCGCGGGCTCGGGGCTCGTAGCTCTCGAAGAGCTCAGCCGGGAGCCGGTCGACATCCTCCTGACGGACTTCGGGATGCCCCTGATGGACGGGATCGCATTGCTCACCACGGTCGCGGAACGTTGGCCGAGTATTCACAGGGTCATCGTGTCCGGCCACTGTGACCTCGCCGAGCTTCACGATGCGCAGCGCAGCGGGCTCGCGGCGGTACTGATCCCGAAACCGTGGAGCAAGGCGGAGATGCTAAAAATCGTCGATCGGCTGATGACAGAGTCGACCGTCCCGAGCACCGACCGTTGAGCCTACGCCGAGCTCCTGGGGGCGGTCGGAAGCACGACCACGAAGCGCACGCCGTCGACAACCTCGTCGTCGATCTCGAGCGTGCCGACGTGGTCGTCGACGACGATCCGACGGCAGACAGCGAGGCCGAGGCCCGTTCCTTTGCCGACCTCCTTCGTCGTGAAGAACGGCTCGAAGATCCGTCGTCGGATGCCCTCGGGAATGGGAGGTCCCGTATTCGAGATCTCGAACCGTACTCCGCCGTCGAGCGATCTCGTACTCATGACGATCTTCCCCTTCTCGCCGACCGCATCGATCGCATTCTGGATGAGGTTGAGAAAGACCTGAGTGATCCGGTCTGCGTGGCAGATGACAGCAGGAATGTCACCGTACTCGGCATGAATCGTCACGCCTTCGGGCAAGTCGCGCTGAACGACCAGCACCGTCTCCTTCAGCAGGGCGTTCAAGTGCGTCGGCGTCCACGCCGGAGCTTCGAGCCCCATGAACGTTCTCAGATCGGATTGTACAGCTTCGATTCGCACCGTCGCGTGGTCGGTCGCGTCGAGCGCTTTCGAGAAGTCTTCGACGATGAAATCAATGTCCAGCTCCGCGCGCGCCCGGCGTAGGGCTTCGCCCTGGGACCCCATGTTGTCTTCTTGGACGCGATAGGCGTTCAGCATCGATGTGAGCGCCGCGACGTATTCGCGCATCGGCTGGATGTTGTTCTTGATCACGTTCACCGGATTGTTGATCTCGTGGGAGAACTGAGCGAGCAGACGTCCGAGCGCCGACCGCTTCTCTGACTCGAGGAGCCTTTCCTGCGTCTCGCGAAGGCTCGCCTCGGTTGCGACGATTCGGCGGAATGACCACTCGATCGACGTCGCAGCCGTCACCATCGCCGCACCCGTGATGAGACACGTCGCGTACGCCTGCCCCATGCGAAGGAGCTCCGCAGACGAGAAAGAGTGACTGACGGACCACAGGAGGGTGGGAACAGCCAATCCAACGGGCAGAAAGATCACGAGCACCAGGGGGCGCGCGAGGAACGCGTACGCGAGCGCGCCGAACATCAACGAGATGTACCAGTAGGTATTCATGTCATTGAGGATGAAGAGGTAGGCGAACGAAGCGACGACGGAGATGTTCGCGGTGACCTCCCAGTAGAGTTTCTCAAAGCGCCGTAGCGGCCTGTCCGTCGGAAGGAAAACGCCGCCGGCAAATAGCGCGGAGCACAAGAGCCGCACGGGCAGCGACTCGCGCATGCCGAACCCCTGGCTGCACAGGAAGTAGAACGCGATCTGCCCGAACGCGCCGACGATGGCAAAGGCCCGTATGAGCCTCTGCGTGAACCCGTAGTCGAACGACAGGAACACGCTCTTGAGCGTGATCTCCTCCGGTCGAGCGCGGTGGGTTAGGGGTTGCGCGGGCATGGATGGGAGCTGCGGAGAGAGTCAGTCGTTTCCGTCGGGCTGCGTACTTCGGACGCAGATCAGTACAGACGATGGCAACTCACACGTAATGGACACGTCGAGACCGCGATCGACATCTTCGAACGTGAGGAAGGGTCGGCCGGGGTCGTGCTCACCGGCGCGCAGGCCAATCGACGCGGCCCACCGCTGATAGAACGCGGTCATTGCCGTCGGGGTGAGGCCAGGGACCTCGATCGTGTGCTCATCCTCGGCGTCAAATTCCGTGTAGTCCATGTGCATGCCTGGCGTGGCGCCCGGCATCACGGGGATCGCCAAGCCGTGGCTGTGGATGCAGCCATCGCGGATCTCGACCCTTGGCCGTGCGCTGTAGCGAGCAACGGTGACATGCAGGTGCCACGCTTGGCCCGGCATACCCATCAGTCCGAATGAGACCGCCACGTCATCGCCGGCGATCGTGCGAGTGATCGCCGGACACGTCGGGCTCGGGCCAAGGCCATCGAGGATCCGCAGGCCCTGTGCGGTGACCCAGGCGTCCCAGCGTCTGGCGATGGCGGCGAGCGCGTCGAGCTGGCCGGTGAAGTCGGCGACGCGCTGGCTCGCCATCCAATCGCCGGGCGTTTCATCCATCGAAGAGGGCACCGCCGCGGGCATCGGAATCACCAGACCGCCGATCGCCCACGTTGTCCAGGTTGGCGCACTCATCGCTCGCAGAACATTTGATCAGGGAATCCAACAGGGAGATGACGGCTGGGCGACTCGCCACACCGTTCCCATCACTGTGATGCTCGCGAACCGAGCCCGCACCGTCCTCTCCGTCAACCGAAGCGACGCGCTGGCGTCGTGTTCGTTGAGACAAGCGACCGCCACGTCGCCTCCAATCTCGGCGAGCTTGGGTGCGGCATCAACCCGTGCGAGCTTCTGGTTGTTCTCGAATCGGAGGCTTCCGCCAATCCGCGCGAGGTTCGCGAACCCAGCGAGCACCTTGAACTTGCTATGGCTGATTTCTAGATCGCCTCCGATCTCGACGAGTGAGTTGAGACCACTAAAGCCAGAGAGGTCCGACAGGTGGACGGTTCCTCCGACGCGCACGAGGGACACCAGGCCGCTGACCCTGTGGATTGGGGACATTCGCGACTTGCCGGGTTCGAAGATATAGCCGCCGCTGATCCACAGGTCGCCACCGATCTCGACCAGTGATCGCAGCCCGTCGACGTCCCGCAGCTTGGGGGTACCCATCTTGGGACCTCCGATATGAACACTGCCGCCGATCCGAGTGAGCGCGTCCAGACCTCGCAGCGACGACAGCCGCTCGACCCCGGCGACCCTGAGGCTTCCCGTGAGCTCTGTTAGCTCCTTCAGCGGCCCGAGTTGGGAAACGTTCTTGGTGAGCTCGAGCGTTCCATCGAGGCATGTGACCCCGGCGAGCACCTGGAGATCCTGATCGGCGGCCGCGATCACGTTGCCCTTGTGACAGCTCGCGTGCGCGAGGCGAATCGACATCGTCGTGTGTACGAGCTGCAGTACGAGTAGCAGCGCCATCCTCATCACGCGATGGTGCGTCCCACTAGCCCACCGTGCAAGCCATCAAACGTGGCCCTGGAGCGCTGCGTACGCGATCCGGCTCGTCGCGCTCGCTCCGTAGATCAACGCAGATTTCATGCGACTGCCGTGCGAGCGGACCGTCCGAACGGATAGATGCAGCTCCGCGCACGCATGACGCTCATTCTCATTGCCCTGATCACCACGCTCGCAGCGTGCGGGGGCTCCAGTAACCCTGCGCGATCCTGCAGCCAAGACAGCGACTGCACCCTCGGCGAGGTCTGCACCAACGACGCCTGCACACCCGGGTGCCGCAGCGCGCGCGACTGCCCGGCGGAGAAGCCGGAGTGCCTCGACGGCGCGTGCCGGAAGACCTGCGAGAGCGACGCCGATTGCGGCGGCGGGCGCTGCGATCTCGACGCGAAGGTCTGCATCGACTGCTTCGACAGCGCCGACTGCGCGCTCGGCAAGCTGTGCATCGATCAGACGTGCACGGTCGGTTGCGAACGCGATCGCGACTGCCCGATGGAAACACCGAAGTGCGATCCGGACGAGGGCGACCACGGCACGTGCTTCGAGTGCCTCACGAACGCGCAGTGTGGACCGAACCAGAAGTGCAGCTCCGACCACCAATGTCGCGACGTCTGCACGAGTAACGCGCAGTGCACGTTCGGTGTCTGCGACGTCCCGAACGAGATCTGCGTGGACTGCCTCGACAAGGCGCACTGCCCACTCGGCGAGATCTGCGAAGCGAAGCAATGCTTGGTCGGTTGCGAAGAGGATCGCGACTGCCCGCCGTTCACGCCGGTGTGCGATCCGCAGGCCGGATCGAACGGCACCTGCTATCAGTGTCAGAGCAACGCGGACTGTGGCGCGAACGGGATGTGCGTCGATCACGAGTGCAAGGGCGATAGCTCCGCGATGATCGACATTCCCGCCGGCTCGTTCGTGATGGGCTTCGGATCGGACACCGCGGAAAATCGGCGGCACACGGTGACGCTCGGCGCATATGCGATCGACGTGAACGAGGTGACCAACGCACGGTATCGGCTCTGCGTGGATGCCGGCACGTGTGCGGCGCCGAGCGTGACGACCGAGTACGCCGATCCGACGAAGGCACAGTACCCAATCGCGTACGTGACGTGGCAGAAGGCGGCGACCTACTGCGCGTGGGCCGGCAAGCGCCTGCCGACGGAGGCCGAGTGGGAGCGTGCCGCACGCGGCACCGACGAGCGAACGTATCCGTGGGGCGCGACCACCCCGACGTGCGCACTCACGAACGCGGGCGTCGCGGGCGCGAGCGCCGCGGACCCGTGCGTGAACGCGCTGACCGCGATCAGCACGCATGCGACGGGCATGAGCCCCGCGGGCCTGCATGACATGGCCGGCAACGCGCGCGAATGGGTCAGCGACTGGTACGCCGCATATCCGCCGGGGAACGCGACCAATCCGCAGGGGCCGGGCAGCGGCACCGACAAGATCGCGCGCGGCGGCTCGTACGTTTCGGTCGCTGCCGATCTGACGACGTACGTGCGGCCGGTCCGCGCACCCTCGAGCGCCGATTCGTTCATCGGCTTTCGCTGCGCGAAGGGTGGCATCAGCCCGGCGTTCACCGTCACACCGGGCTCGGGACCGGTCTCGACGAACTTTGTCGTCGACGCGTCGGCGAGCAGCGACCCCGCGTATTCGTCGAGCCAGCTGCAAGTTCGCTGGGACTGGACGAACGACGGGACGTTCGACACGTCGTTCGCGACGGCGAAGACCGCCTCGCACAGCTATGCAACGACCGGGATCCACACGATCCGGCTCGAAGTGAGAAACCCGGCGAGCGTGACGCGTTCGATCACGCGGACGGTGACCGTCACCGGCGCGGGTGGCGGGCAAGGCTCGCCGTGCACCGCCACCTCGCAATGCAACACCAACTACATCTGTCTCTCGTCGAACACGTGCGCCGAGTCGTGCATCGCAACGACGACGTGCTCGACGCCCGGTGCCGTGTGTGGCCCCGCCTTCGAGATCGGCGGCGGCGGGACCTTCACGCTCGCGTGTCAGTAGACGCCCTAGCCTCGCTCTAGCGTGGTGCCAACGATCCGGCACGGCACGCACTCGAAGGCCAGGATCAGCGAGGCCAGGTCTCCAGGAACTCGATCGGTCTGGCCCACGAACACCATCGGGCGCGCACACCGTGGACAGTGAACGGAACGAGGTGGTTGTAGCCACGACGGGGCGCCGCCAATTCGCGCGTAGCATCCAGCCGCTCCCTCCGAGAGCCGTCCGCGCGAAGTAGGAGCGGGTTCGAGCACGATCGCATGGCGCGCAACTGGCGACACGCGCTCTCGCTGCTGGATAGATGCGGTCTCGGGCACGACGGTCGACGGGATATTCTCTGGGCCATACCAAACGAAGTACGGATCGAAGTCGCCGCTGATGCACCCGATGCATCCGGGGCAGGTGTCGATCGAAAGGTCGAAGTCCCTCGCCCAGGAGGCAATGTCGGCTCGAGCGATGCGAAGGATGTTGACGAGTAGCTCACCGCATCCGCTGCACGTCGCGTCGCCCCGCGCCGATCCATGCGCGGTGCTGCTTCCATTGTGTGCGGGTTGCTCGATCGCTTGATAGCAAGGCCACGGCGCGATCGGGACCACGCGCAGATCAGCGCCGATCGCGTGATTCGCGAGGAGCGCCACGTAGCCGGCTTCTTCCCACGCAGCCTGCGAGTCGCACGCTCGACGCAGGAACGTGCTCACGAGGTCGCACGCGCCGGGCACATCCGCACGCAGGAGCGCGAGCATCGCCGCGCCGGTATCACTCGTTGTCGACCGCGATGACTCGTGGAAAGCGCCGGCGGCGATCAGGTCGCCGGGTTCGAGCTCACGCACGGTTGCCGACGGCGCAGTCGACGACATCTCGAGGAGTCGTGAGTACTCGGCCACCGCTGCCGGCTGCGCCTCGAAGAACGCGAGGCCCTCGGGCTCTGCGCCGGGCGCGAGCATCGAAAGATAAGGATGGAAGGACCGAGGTCTGATCTCCGCCACGAGGCGAAACAGGTGTTGCCACGTGAAGGTGCTCGCCCGCGCCTGGACCAGCGCTTGCGCGAGGCGCTCGAGTGTCTCGACGTTTCTGCGTCGCAGGCCGTCGTACGTCTCGTCGAACAACCCTTCGGCCACGATGAAGCTGAGAATGTCCTCGCGGTTACGGAAGAACACATCGGTGGTCTCCGGCACGGGCGACAGAGGAGGAACGTCACTCGCACGTGTCTCGCGATAGTAGGCGCGGAGCAGCAATGGGAGCCCAGCGCGCTGGAACAGGTCGTAGAGCTCGACCGCACGAAAGCAGCCGTCATACGTCGCATCGGCGTCGATGGCGGCTGACCGCTGCCCGGGAAGGTACGGCACGGGAAGCAGCAGCTCGTCGCCGGCCTCGGCGTACCAACCCCGCTTCTCTACATCGCGGATGGATAGCTCGCCGACGGATCGTGGTCGCGATCGAACGACAGCGACAACGACACAGAGCTCGAGTCGATCGAGCTCGCCCTTCCGCGCCTCGAACCGCCGGCCATTCCCACTGACCTCTCCAGCTGCGGCGGCGAGAGCGCGCTCGAGGGCACGCTGCATCACGGGTGTGACGTGCTCGGCGAGCCCTTCGAACGCGGTGAGGAACTCGAACGGCATCGTCGTGAGACGACGTATGACAGCTCGAGCCGCGAAGCAAGCCGACCCGACGACGCAACTCGGGTCAGCGATCGATGCGCGCCAGACGCGTAGCGAACGCTTCGCGTGCGGCGCGACGCAGCGCCTTGCCCGACGAGCCGATCGGGAGGTCGGCGAGCGCGCAGGTCGCGATCGCGCGCGGCAGCTTGTAGCCCGCGAGCTGATCGCGCAGCGCGCTGCGGAGATCGATCGGCTGGTCGGTCGCGATGACGGCCGCGACGAGCTGGCCCCACTCGTCGTCGGGGACACCGAACACGACGGCGCCGGCGACGCCGGGCAGCGCGGCGAGCGCGCGCTCGACCTCGGCCGGATAGACGTTGAGCCCGCCCGTGATGATCGTGTCGTGCTTGCGATCCACGAGCGTGATCCAGCCTTCTGGGTCGATCGTGCCGAGATCGCCGACGGAGACATGGCCCTCGCGCGCGTCGAGCGGTGCGAGCGTGGTGCCATCGTCGGCGAGGTAGCCCGACATCACAGCGGGAGAGCGCACGAAGATCTCGCCGTCGATGATCTGCACCGAGACGCCCGGTGGTGCACGGCCGACCGATCCCACGTGGGACGCGTGCTCGTCGGGGCCGATCACGCTGACGGTGCCGGTCTCCGACGAGCCATAGAATTCGTAGAGGCGATCGGCGCCGAGCCACGCCGCGAACGCGGCCTTCTGCGCGGGCGGGAAGGGAGCGCCTGCGACGATCACCGCGCGTAGCGAGTCGAGACCCGGTGGCGGCAGTGCGAGCAGGCGGTGCACCTGCGTCGGCACGAGGAACACGACGCTCGCGCGATGCTGGCGCACGTCGGCGACGAATTGTTCCGGCGTGAAGCGCGGCGCGATCACCGTGCGTGCACCTGCGATGCGCGCGGCGCGCAGGAACGAGCCCGGCGCCGAGTGTGCGAGCGGGCAGACGATCAGGTGCGTGTCGCTGGACGACAGGCCGTAGCTCGCACGCAGCTCGTCGAGGCGCGCGCGTTCTTGCGCCGCGGTACGCCAGCAGCCTTTCGGCCGGCCCGTCGTGCCCGAGGTGTAGAGCAGCGTCGCGCCCGCGCGCGTGTGGTCGAGCGGGACCGGCGCGCCGAGCTGCTCGAGATCGACGAGCGGCACCGGCGTGTCGATGCGATGCGCGCCATCGACGAGGAGTGCCCGCGGTCGCGCGTGCGAGAGGATGAACGCGACCTCGGCGGGCGCGAGGCGCGCGTTGATCGGAACCAGGACGAGGTCCGCGAGCGTGGCTGCGTCACGCGCGGCGACGAACGGCGCGCCGTTATCGGCGAGCACGGCGACGCGATCGCCCGCGTGGACGCCGAGCGCGGCGAGCTGCGCGAGGACCGCGCTGGCCCGGCGCGCCGCGGCGTCCTCGTCGAGAGTCACGCCCGCAGCATACCAACGTCACGGGCGGTGTATTCGCGCAGCCACGTGACGTCTGCATCCGTCATCGTCCGCTCGGGCGTCGAGGCGAGCGCGATCCGCGTGTCTGCCGGCAGCTCGCCGAGCAGCTCCGCGAGTCGCAGCATCGTCGCGTCGCCGTTCCAGCCCGCGCTCCGCACCACGACGCTGTCGTCCGCGCGGAAGCCGAGCTCCCACGACGACGCCAGGTTCGTCCAGTACGGCGCGATCGCGATCGAGAGCTCGGGCACGTCGAGCGCCTTGCGCAGCGCGCGCCAGTCCGCGAGCGAGCCGTACTCCGGCGCGACGAACCGCAGCAGCTCGACGTGCGCGTGCCACGGCGCGATCTTGCCGCGACGGAACGCACCGACGAGATCTTCGCGGTACGTGACGCACAGCTCGAGCGTGTGGAGGTTCGGCAGCGTCTTCGCCCGCAGCAGCGCGTCGACGTCACCGCCCGAGACGCGCAGCGTCTCGATCGACCACGGGCGCTGTGCGCGCGCGATCGCGACGAGACCGTCGTTGCGGAGCGGACCGACGTCACGCAGCGCGTGCATCGTCGGCGCGATCACGTCGCGACTCTCCGGTGCGAACCGGATCGTGTGGACCGTGCCCCACGCCGGTGCGCCGATCACGAAGTCGCGATCGCGGTCGGTCGCGGCGTAGACGTCGGCACGCGCGAGGAAGCCGCGCTCGAAGTGAGCGCAACCCGCAACGATGACGTCGCCGAGCGGGAAGAACCAGCGCTCGGCGTGCGTGTCGAACAGTGCGTCGCGACGTGCGCGCGCGTCGTCGTCGAGATCGGCCGCGAGTGCGAGCGCGATGGCTTCGCCACGCGGGTCGTCGGGGTGTGCCTCGAGCAGGTAGTCCGACAGCACCGCGCGCGGGCCGTCGTCGTCGTCGTGGTAGCAAACCTCGTCGAACAGCGCGCGTGCGCGAGCGTCGGGCCAGTCGGCGCCGCCGCGGGCCGTGCCGATCATCATCGACGGCGGTCGCTGCGCGTGACCGACCTCATCGACCACGACGCGGTCGCCGGGCGCGCGTCGCGCGATCGCGAACGGAATGTACGCCTCGTTGTGGTCCATCCCCTGGTGCGCGCTCTCGCGGCAGAACGTCTCGAACGCGCCGACCATGGCGTCGCCGTAGCCGCCGTAGAAATCCATGTCCATGTCGACGTCGCGTCGCTTGTGGTACCCGCAGCTGCCGCACTCCTCGCCTGCCAGGAGGGCCTGGTACTTCGACTGGAAGTCGTTCGTCTCGTCACCATCGACGTAGTCGCACTCGTGCGGCCACACCGGCGTCGCGCGCGAGGACACGACGACGTGGCCGTGCACCTCGTCATTCGCGTTGTCGTTCCAGAACTGCGAGACCGCGAGCATCACTGACTGTCGCTCGGGTGCCTCCGCGAACAGTGCCGCTGCGTGCTCCGTGAATCGCGCGAGGACGCTCGCGCGAGAATTCTTTCCGTGATCCGTCATCTCTCACCTCACCAGATCGATCTGTCGCCGGCGCTCGTCGAACGAGAGCCGGTGCATGTAGCACTCGAGGACGACCGGCAGCTCTGCCAGTCGCTCGCGTGCCCATGCGAGTCCAAAGCTGTCCGCGCGCAGCGGGTCGTGCGTATCGTGCCGACCCGCGTTCGCAGACACGTGTACCTCCGCGATGTGGTCGTACGCCGCGAGGCGCCGCCACACGCGGTCCTCCATCACGCCCTGTGCGCGCTGGATGTGAACGTGCGAAATGTCGACGGCGAGTATCAAGCCGTCGGCCATCGCGCGCTCGACGTCCTCGCCGCAGCCGAGCGCGTAGCCCGGATACATCACCTCGATGATCGGAAGCGTCTCGCATGCGCGCCAGTCACCGGTGCACTCGCCGTCCTCGGGCGGATGCACCGACTCCGACGGCACGAGGCACGCACCGCTCGCGTCCCACGTCGGCTGCTTGCGCGCGTCGAATGCGAAGCCGTGATGACGGCGCGTGACGACGCCCGATCGCGAGACGTGATCGTCGAAGCCCATCGTCGGGACATTTCCCGGCGTGAGCTGGATGCCAACCTCGAGCGCTGCGATCTCGTCGAACGCGCGCGCCATCGGTCGGCCCTGCAGTGAGGAGAGCGCGACGAACAGCATGACCTACCCCCGAAGCGCGCCAGTATTGAGCAAGCGCGTGAAAAGCCAAGCGCGATCGCGTAACCCTACGTAGGCACGAGCCAGGTGCCGCGCAGCGTGCCCTCGATCAGGCTCGGCAGCGTGTTGAACAGCCGGACCGTCTTGCGCGCGCCCGCCTTGTAGATGTCGGCGCGAATCGCGGCGCGCTCGTCCTCGGAGCTCGCGCTGCAGAGCTGGAGCGCGTGCACGAAGGTCTTCGCGCGCCAGCGGCGGATCATCTGCATCGAGACCTCGCCGACGATCTTGACCGCACCGCGCTCGATGATCTTCTGCGACATCGGGCATGCCATCTCAGCGGCGAGGAGCTCGCACGAGCCCTCGACCTTGTCGGTGAGGATGGTGTCGACGAAGTTGTGGCCGCGCTCGATCTCTTCGAGTGCGGCGGGGTTGTTCGCGTAGCCGAGCTCGCGGATGGTGAGGTCGAGCGCGATCGCGAGATCGAAGTTGATGTGGCAGCACATCCCGACGGTGAAGTGCGCCATCGCGGCCTTGATGCCGAGCGGCGTGTTGTCGCTGCGCTCGAGGTTGTCGAACGCGAAGGAGGGGCGCCACAGGCCGTAGGCCGCGGCATCCGTGGCGACCTCGAGCCCGAGCTCGGCCTTGAGGCCGTCGAAGTGGCGCTCGGCGAAGCGGCCCGCCAGCCGCTCGAAGAAGGGCTTGGGTGTGAGGACGCCGCGCTCGAGCGCGTCGATCACCGCGACGGTGATGCCGTGATAGACGCGGAGGAAGGCGGCCGAGAGGTGGTCGTGGGCCAGGAGGAGCTCGATCAGCTGGTTCTGCGCGCGGTCGGCGGCGGTGATGGTCTGGGGCGTGGTGTCGATCTCGTGACGGAGGGCGTGCACCAGATCCGCCGCGGCCGCGGGAGCGAAAGCGCGCAAGGGCGTGAGGAAACTGCCGAGCGCGGAGAGGTCCGGGTGAGCCGCCTCGTCGAAGAGTTTCCAGCCGACGTTCATCGGGGCGAATGTAGCGCGCGAGGTCCCGTGACGGTGTGACCTTCGCGCACCTCCACACGGCGCGGAGTTGGCCTACCATAGCGAGGTGCAGCCGGTTCGGGTCAACGTCGCGGTTCTGTCCGTCGCGCAGTCAGCCGGCGCCGGGAACGTCGCGCTCGAGAACATCGTCGCGGACCGCCTGACCGAGGGGGGCCACCTCATCGCATCGTTCGAAGCGGTGCGCGACTCCGAGACGGCGATTCGTTCGCAGCTCGTCGGCTGGCTCGCGGATCCGGAGATCGATGTCGTGCTCGTGATCGGCGAGGGCGAGGCGACGGCGGCCGCGCTCAAGCCGATGGTCGATCAGCCGCTCCCGGGCTTCGCGGATCTCTTGCGGATGCTCGCGTATCAGGAGATCGGGGCATCGGCGATGCTGAGCACGGCCGAGGCCGCGCGCTGCGGGACGACGTTCGTGTTCGTGGTCCCCGGCAACGAGAACGCCGTGAAGGCGGCGATGGACAAGCTCATCCTGCCGCAGCTCGATCCGAAGACGAAGCCGCGCAACCTGATCGCCTCGATGCCGCGCCTGCGCGACGCCGTCGACCACGACATGACCAAGGTCGATGTCGGAAAGCTCGGCGAGATCAACATCGGCGACGTCACCCGCACCGACAACGCGAAGATGGAGAGCGCGCGGATCGAGAGCGCGAAGATCGAGACGAGCAACAGCGTCCCCACGCCGATCAAGCCCGAGAAGACCGCGACCGGCGCCGGTGTGCAGCCGAAGCTCCCCGCGGGCAATGCGCCGGCCGTGGCGCTGGCGGAGGCAAGCGCGAAGCGGCCCCGTCAACGGACCGGCGTCCACGTGATCGTTCGCAAGGTCGAAGATCCGACGAAGCCGATCGAGATCCAGAAGCTCGAGCAGCAACTCGCGCTCAGCATGGAAGAGGAGGCGACGCGCGCCGCGCAGCAAGCGACCACGGATGCCGCCGCCGCATCGATCAACACGCGCGTGACGAAGCCGATCATCCCGACCATCGCACCGGCCGCGCGCGCGAACATCGCGACGCGCCCGCTCGACGCCGGCAACCTGCGCGCACCCGCGACGCCGAGTGGACAGGCGCCGGTCGCGAAGACGCTGCCGAGCATCGTGAAGAAGCCGGCGGCGACGGAGGAGACCTCGTTCGAGGGCATCGGCGACGAGACCAAGCCGCTCGATCTGACAAAGCCGACCACGCCCGCCGCTACGACGGAGAGCGGGCCCGGGAAACCGTCGGCGAAGCAGCAGACCTGGCCCAAGCGCGTGAAGCCGGCCGACGTCGGCGATGCCACGAAGCCGATGGACCTCGGCCGCTTGCCGAAGCTGCCGCCGGGCGCCGAGACCCAGTCCGAGCCCGAGGCCGTCGACGATGGGCCCGATGCTGACACCGGGCAGATCATCGCGCTCGCCGCGAAGCCCGCCCCGGTCGCCGAGCTCGCGCGAATTCCACTGCGGAAGGTGACGCCGCAGGCGGCCGCGGCGGTCGCGCCGCCGGCGACATCCAACGGGGAGGCCGCCGCTGCGCCGGAGCCGACGCCCGTACCGACGACGCCGGCGCCCGCTCGCACGCGCCAGCCGACACCACCGCCGCCGCTGCCCGGCTACGTCGTGCCGCGCAAGAAGGTGGTCGAGGAGAACGTCGAGACGCTCGACCTCGAGCCCGATGCGGAACCGGCGAGCGCGGCGCCGACCGTCGTCGTCGAGGATGATGATCCCGAGGTCGCGTCGTCGAGGCTGCTCGACCCGCCGCCGACGAAGCGCCGGCCCACGCAACCACCGCCGCACATCAGCGAGCTGATCAATGTCTCGCCGTCGACGTCGCTCAACGAGCTACCGGCGGGCACGTTCAACTATCCGGCGAAGCGCCCGAGCAAGCTGCCGCTCATCCTCTTGCTCCTGCTGTTGTCGGCAGCGGTCGGCGGCGGCGCGATGTGGTTCTTCAATCGCGAGAAGGATCCGCCGAAGCGGCCGGAGCAGCCGGTCGCACAGCCGACCGTCGAGATCGATGCGAGCGAGCCGGTGGTCGCTGTGGTCGAGGTCGATGCGGCGGAGCCCGCGCCGATCGTCGTCGAGCCGACGCCGCCGGATGCCGCGGAGCCCGCGCAACCCGCGCAGACGAAACCGACGCAGACGAAGCCCGCGCAGACCAAGCCCGCGCAGACGAAGCCGACGACAGAGCCGCCGCCCGAGAAGCCGGAGAAGCCGGAGAAGCCAGCCGTCGTCGCCGAGCCAGGCTGCGAGGAAGTCGCGTGCGTCCTCGAGAAGTACGCGCGGCCGTGCTGCCAGCGCTTCAAGCCGCAGGGCGAGATGTTCCAGCCAGGCAGCGCGGACCTGTCGAAGGCGCAGATCAAGGCCGGCGTCGACAAGCTGCGGCCGCGCGTGATCGCGTGCAGCGAGCAACACAAGGATGTGAAGGGGACCGTGAAGGTCGCGATGAGCGTCGATCCCGAAGGCAATGTCACCGAGCTTTCGGTGCAGTCCGCACCGGCCGACGGACTGGGCGAGTGTGTCGCCAGCGCACTGCGCAGGGCGAAGTTCGCAAAGACGAAGAACGGCGGCTCGTTCACGTATCCGTTCGTGTTCTAGTTCGCGCATGGACGTCGCGATTGTCTGGAACGGTAAGGCCGGCAGCGCGGCAGACCTCGACGCCGAGGATGTGAAGGCGCGTGTGCAGCGTGCGATGTCACGCGACGTGACGATCGTCGACGCGGGCAAGGACCCTCGTGCGGCCGCACGCGAAGCGATCGCGGCGGGCGCGCGCATCGTGATCGCGGCCGGTGGCGATGGGACCGTGTCGGCATGCGCGACCGAGGTGATCGGGAAGAACGTCGAGCTCGGGGTGCTGCCGGTCGGAACGTCGAACTCGTTCTCCGCCGCACTCGAGATCTCATCGGAGCTCGACGAGGCGATCGCGAACCTCGGACGCACCGACCGGCGGGTGATCGACGCGGCGGTCGCCAGCAACGGGCAGGAGGAACGCGTGATGATCCTGCACTGCATGATCGGGCTCCACGCCGAGACGATCGAGGAGACGCCGGCGGAGGCGAAGCGGCGGTGGGGCGCGATCGCGTACGCGGTGACCGGGCTCAAGAAGCTCGCGACGGTGTCGCCATTCGCCGTCGAGATGCAGACCGCGGAGCATCGCGTGCGCTGCAAGGCGATCGCGGTCGCGGTCGCGAACCTCGCGCCGGTGAAGAGCGTCCTCGCGCACGGGCCATCGCACTTGCTCGCCGACGACGGACGCATGGACGTCACGATCGTCGCGGCCGACTCGATCGCGGAAGCGATCGCGACCGGCGTGCACCTGTATCGCAGCGCGCAAAATCACGAGGCCGCGTCGCGCGACAATGTCGGCTCGTTCTCGACGCCGCGCGTTGAGATCACGACCGACACGCCGCAGAGCGTGCTCGTCGACGGCGAACCGTTCGGCGATACGCCGGTCACCATCGAGGCCCTCCCGCGCGCACTGACCGTGATCGCGCCGCCGCCGGCGGTCGCCGAGGGCGACGTGATCGACGCGCCGCTCCTGGGCCTGCCGGACCTCGAAGTGACGGCACGTTAGCGCCGCACTGACGCCGAGATCGTTCGCGATTCTCGCGCGTGATTCCATCGCCGATCAGCAGGGTCAGCGGTGTCCCGCTGCCCGAGGATCATGAACGATCACGCGTACGCGAACCTCGGCACGTTCCGCTAGATCCTTCCTTCGCGCCGCGCGTTTCATCGCAACGATGCGCGCCATTTCCCTCGTCCTCCTCCTCGTCTCCATGATCGGGACCGCGTTCGCCGAGCGCGCGCCCAACCGCCAGCAGAAGGCGGGTCCGCCCGTCCCGACGCGGCACGACACCTCGTTCAAGTCGGTGCCCGGCAGCAAGCTTCAGGTCCGGGCCGTCGAGTACAACGGCTCGACGAACGGCACGCTCACCGTGCAGGTGAAGAATACAGAGAAGACGGCGCAGACGTTCGTCGCGACCGGCCTCTACTTCGTGCCCGAAGGTGACCCCGACAAGGCGCCGCAGCGCCTCGGCGCCGTCGGCCCGATGCAGATGGCGACCGACGGAAAAGAGACCAGCGAGCTGGTCATTCCGGCCGGTGGCACCGTCGAGGTGAAGCTCGACGTCTTCTGCATCGACTCGCATCGCCCGAGCCCGTCGCCGGTCAACCGGTTCAACATCGGCGCCTCGAAGCTGCCCAAGGAGCTCGCCGCGACGATCGAGCAACGCGCGAATACCGCCGTGACGAAGGCGAAGGAATCGGGCGCCGCCGCGCCGCGTCCCGCCGCGAAGAGCGACATCCAGGGCGAAGTCTGGCGCTCGCGCGATGCGAAGTGGGTCGAGCTCGACGGTGAAGGCAAGCAAGAAGCCGCGAAGAAGCGTTAGTCGTAGTACTCGGTTGCTTCGGATCCGTTGAACGAAACGCCGGCGCTGTCGGGATCCTCGCTGTCTTCGACGGTCGCGGACGATCCGAGGACGCCCTCGAAGGTTCGTCCGCTGGTCACGTTCTGGGTCGAGTCGAGGTCGATCGTGATGCCGTGACCGTGCCCGATCATGATCACTTCGCCGTTCGGCGCGGAGTCGATCTTGCCAAACAGCGGGGTCACCCTGCGCGCAGCGACCGCGACACCGGCGTGCTCGACGGCCGACTCCGCGTAGTAGAGCGTGACGGTGTACGTGCCCTCGGGGAGCGGCGCGATCTCGTACCAGCCGTTCTCGTCGGTGATCGCCACGGAGCTGTCGGTGCCGATCGTCGCGACGACCGTGACACCGATGAGGAGCTCGCCGGTCTTCACATCCCGGATCTGTCCTCGGAGTGCGCCTTGCGGCCCAAGCCCGGCCTCGAGCGTGGCGATGCGCTTGCTCTCGTTCTCGAGCATGCGGACCGCTTCGGTGTCCTCCGCTTCGATCGCATCAGGATCTTCGTACGGCTCGTCCTCGATCTCGACGACGCGCTCGCCCTCGGACGGGCAGTGCAGCGTGATCATCTCGACCTGCTTCTCTGCCTCGATCGTCACGACCGGCTTCGCCGCAACCTCGGGCGCGGTGAAGCGGCCGGCAACGAACGCGACAGCGACGGCTGCGAAGCCGAACAGCATGCGTGACATGTATCGAGGGTGAGCGGCTGCCATCAAAAGCGCCGGAACAGCCTGACAACAGACCGTGATGCACGTCGACCTCGCGTCGCGTCGCGTGTCGCAGGTGGTACGGTGCCGCGATGGCACTCAAGTTGTGCCCGGCGTGCAGGGTCATGAATCGTGGACGTGCGGAGCGCTGCCGCTGCGGGCACGTCTTCGATCCGAAATCGATTGTCCAAGCCAAGCCGGCGCTGCGGTGCCCGCTGTGCGGTCTGGTCGCAGGCGGCGGCGCAGCGGCGTGCGACTGCGGCTACGACTTCTCGACGCGAGCGCTGGACGTGAAGCCTCAGGTGCTGCGGCGGCGAAAGTACGGTTGGTTCTGGCTCGCGGTTGGTGTGCTGTGCGTCCTCGGCGCTGGCACCCTGTGGCTCGTCACCGCCATCGTTCCGGGCGTCTTGGTGGCAGCCGGTGGCGCGTGGCTGATCGCGAAAGGACTCCACGCGGTTGCCTACACGCGTCGCTCGCTGGCCGAGCTCGACGCGCGCGACAAAGCCTTGCCCGAGGCGCGCGTCGTCGAAGGTACGAAGCGCTAACGCTCGACGAAGTCGTTCTCGTTCGACTGCTCGAGCGGCATGCAGCAGCCGCATCTCGAAGTCTCGGGCGGCAACGCTGGAAGCTTCCGCATCACCGCGCGATCGGCGTCGGTCACCTTGCCGAGCTTCTCGAGGCCCTCCCAGGCAAACAGGCGACCCTCGGAGTTCACGCCACGGAGTGCATTGCGCAGGAGATCGTCACGACCGGCGCGTACGAGGGTCTCCCGCGCGCGACCCCCTCGGCTTGCCAAGGCAATTCCCTCGCAGCCCATCGAGCACGTGAGCACATCGAGCCCGGCGAGCGTCTCGTACGCTTCGAGCTCTTCGTCGGTGCCGTGCACCGGCGTCAGCGCACCGAGATCTTCGGCGAGACGCGTCTCGTAGCTCGTGTAGCGCACGGACTTCGTCGCGTAGACCGCGTGCTCGTTCGCGCGCACCGTGAAGCCCGCCGCTGCGAGTGCGTGCCGCACGACATAGCCGAGCTTGTACCAGCGCTCGCGGCTGTACGAGCACACCGCATCTGCGCGCGCGATCACGCGCTTGTCGTAGAGGCGGGTGACGACGCAATCCCCGTGAGCGCCGCGGAACCAGAGGCGCTCGCGGTCGAAATCGTAACCGAGGTCGACGCTGTCGCAGTCGCAGTTTTGTTCGTGCACTGCGTCCACCGCCGTACTCGCGCGATCCGCGAGCAGCAGCGTGACCTGACTGATCGCGCGGCGATCGTACGTGAGCGGGTCAGCCGTGTCGGAGCCGGAAGGCTGCGCATACGGACCACCCTCCGTGAATTCCACATCGGGCACGTGCACGCTCGGTGGCATGCGCGAGGTCGCGACCCAGGTCAGCGCGCCGGCGAGCGCAAAGGCAGCGGCACCCTTCCACACGACCGTCGCTGCGACCGGCATTGCTCCAGCATGGCATGAAGGGGCTACTTGCGGAACGTCGATGACGGGGTGTCGAGCGTGTAGCCGTCCGGATCGTCGTCGAGCTCGTCCTCGTCGCGCGGCGATTGCGGGTCGCGATAGATCGCGTGCGCGGCGACGCGGTCGAGGCCGGCATCGAAGACGACCGGTGCGTTGTCGAAGCCCGCCATGCGGACCTCGGCGAGGTCGCCGCAGTACCGCACGCTGTGCTTGCAGGTGCCGCAGGTGCGCGCGAACTCGTTCAGGCCGCTCGCAGCGATCGCGTCCCAGAAGCCGGGGCACTTGTTCTGGATGCAGTGATCGATCGGCGTGCGCACGGCGACGACGCGCCAGTCGATGTCGGTCGCGTTGCGGTGCATGAACGTGTCGAGGTGCTCGCGTAGTCGCAGGAGCTGCGCCTTCGCGTTGAAGCCGTTGCCCTCGAGCCAGTCGGCGTAGACGAGGCGCGTGTCGGAGTCCATCGGGTTCGCGCGCAGGATCGAGAGGAAGCTCTGCTCGGTGGCATCCGTCGAGAGCCTGTCCTTGCGCGGACGCAAGCGCGGCGGCGGCGGGCGAGGAAAGGTCGGGGCGGGCAACGGGGCGGGCGGGTTCCCCGGCGGTCCCTGCATCGGGTAGAGCGAAGGCGGCACCGCCTGCGTCTTCACCGTGGCTTCTTGCAAGCGCAGCTTCACGATCGTGCCGCCGACGCGGATCGTGCGGCCCTCGGCGACGGCGAGCGAGCCGCCCATCGGGACGGGCGTGCCGTCGACGTCGATCGCCGTCGCGAGGTTGTCGATGACGATGGCGCCGTCGCGGGTCGTGATGCTCAGGTGGTGGTCGGCGACCTCGGGATCGTCGACGACAACATGGCAGTCCGGGGCGCGGCCGATCAGGAGTGGACGGGCGTCGATCCAGACGCGGCGCGCACCCACTCGCTCGGTATCGCTCAAGTGGTACGTCGAGACGAGCACGGCCGTAGCGTACGATGAGGCGTGGACTTCACGCACCGCGAATTGCGCGTGATCGGCAAGCGAGTGTATCGGCTCGGTCTCGCGGGGAACTACGGGATCGATGAAGCGGGTGTGCGCGCGGCGATCGACCGCGGCATCAACTATCTGTACCTGACGCCGCGCGGCTCGATGGCGGCGCCACTCAGAGAGGCTCTGACACGCACGCGCGATCAGATCGTTGTCGCGACCGGCCCGCTCGTTGGCTGGTTCGGTGGGTCCGTGCGGCGCAGCGCCGAGCGGAATCTCAAGAAGCTCGGCACCGACTACCTCGACATCTTCCAGCTGCCGTGGCTCGGCGTCGGTTCGCGGTGGAGCGACAGCACGCTGCGCGAGCTCGAGCACTTGAAGAGCTCGGGCAAGGTGCGCGCCCTGGGCGTCTCGATCCACGATCGCGAGCGCGCGGGCCAGCTCGCCGCCGACTCGCCGCTCGACATGCTGATGATCCGCTACAACGCCGCGCACCCGGGCGCCGAGCGAGACATCTTTCCTCATCTCGCGAAGCGGCAGCCGAACATCGTCGCGTACACGGCGACGAGCTGGCGCAAGCTCCTGCGCGCGCCGAGCGGCTGGAGCGGCAAGGTGATGACCGCCGGCGACTGCTACCGGTTCTGCCTCTCAAGCCCGCACGTCGAGGTCACGCTCACCGGGCCCGCGAGCACCGCGCAACTCGACGAGAACATGGCGGCGCTCTCGAGGGGCCCGCTAACGCCGGAGGAGGACACGTGGATGCGTGCGTTCGGCAAGGCCGTGCACGGCTGAGGATTCGCGTTACGCTCTAGACGGTGTGGGCACGCGTTCACAAGATCGACCGGATCAAGCCGCAGCCCGACGGCAGCGCGATCGTCGTGGTCGAGGACGAGCGCAACGCGGCGGCGATGTCGCGCGTCCCGGGCCTGTCGACGGTGATCGCGGTCGCGCGCGTGCTCAACGCGCGGCGCGTGCTCGAGAGCAAGTTCGGCGGCAAAGGTGAAGTGCGCTACGCGACAGCGGCGAACCTGCCGTCACATCTGCTCGATGCGATCGTGCGCGCCGGCGGCATCGTCACGGACTCCACCGCCGAGCGCGTGAAGGTGCCGGCGTCACCCGGCGCGGTCTCGTCGGTGATCGATCACGCGATGAACGAGCTCGCGCACCACGTCCGTACGAACGTGAGCGCGTCGACGGTCAAGGAAGCGCTCGACAAGGTAGAGGCGAACCGGCGCAAGGCGCCGCTGGATCGCGAGCAGAATCCCGCCGCGTACTGGACCGCCGTGTTCGAGCTGTCTGCGCTTGCCGGCGAGCTGTCGCGCCCGCAGGGCGGCATGTGGATCGAGACGAAGGAGATGCCCGTACCGTTCGCGATCCGCGTGGCGAACGGAAAGGTCGCGATGCCGGCGAAGGCCGCGATGCGGATCGTGGAAGGCGTGAGCTTCCCCGAAGAGTCGATGACCGACACGCCGCCGACGTGATGTGGCGCGTCGGAGATCCAGCCGCGCTCGCGCGGGCGTGGACGAGCGCGACGCCGTTCCCGCACGTCGTGATCGACGCGGTGGTCGCAAATCCCGGCGCACTGCTCGCGATCCTCGAGGAGGAAGCGGTCGAGCGCTACGAGGGCGAGATCGCGCTGTTCGAGGCATCTGCGCCCGAGCCCGCGACGGACGAGTTTCGCCGCGTCAGGGACAGCTTCGCGGATGCACTCGCAGCGCCGCTGTCGCGCATCACGGGCAAGTCCGTGCGCACCGTCGACATGCGCGCGTACGCGTACCGCCCGGGCCACTACTTGTTGCCGCATACCGATCACCAGGACGGCCTTCAGCGGGCGCTCGCATACGCGTACTACTTGCCGTCGCCGGAGCCGCCGATCGGTGGCGAGCTCGAGCTGTTCGCGTGCGAGCTGGTCGGTGGCGAGATCACGCGCGTCGCGCCCGGCTGCGTGATCGAGCCGCGTGCGAATCGGCTCGTCGTGTTCGACGTCGGCGACGCGTCGCTCCACCAGGTGCGCGAGGTCCTCGGCGGGCTGCGCCTCTCGCTCGCGGGATGGTTCTATCCATGATCGAGCAGCTGTTCGGCAACCGCACCGCGACGGTCATCGAGGACGCGATCACGCCCGCCGAGGCCGCCGCGATCCGGCTCGATGGGTGGCAGCGATTCACGCTGCTGGATCGCGGCAGCTACGACTTCATCGACGACATCGCCGTCCCCGCGCTGGCGAGCCTCGCGCGGTTCACGATCACGTCCGCGCGCGCGCTGCGCCTGGTGCCCGGCGACTACCTCTTCGCGCACCACGACGAGCTGCACGACGACCTGCCGCTCGAGCTCGTGCTCGATCTGTCACCTGCGCCGGTGCCCGCCGAGATCCACTATCGCCGGCGCGGTTCCGTCTTCTTCCGAGTGCCGTGCGCTCCGCGCTCGCTGTCCATTGTCGAGCGCGGGCCCACCGTGACGCGAAACCACACCTACGTGAGCAAGCGCCACGCAGGTGCGGTGGTCATCCGGATGGTCATGCTCGCTAGAAGCGCTTCTTGAGAGCGCTCAAGCGATCATGCGTCGTCTGCTGCTGCGGCAGGAGCTTCTCCATGACGAGCGCCCGCGCCTCGAAGTCGAGATCGTTCATGTCGGCCTTGTAGTCCTTGAGGCCGTGGTCTTCGCCTTCCTCGAGCGCCGCGATGGTGGCCTTGTCGCCGAGCACCTTCGCACCGCGCTCGACAACCTTCGCGAACGTGCCCCACGGACCCGAGCTCTCGGCGGGCTCGCCGCCGAGCGCGCGAATCGCGTCCTGCAGCATCATCACGCGGTCCTGATGTGACTTGAGGTTCACGAGCAGCTCGTCGCGCGCGGTGCTGATCTCGTCGATCTTATCGAGCGCGAGCTGATAGGTCTCCACGGCAGAAATTTCCCCACGGAGAAAGCTGTTCAGCTGCTCGACGCTAGATTTCGTACCCATAAGTTCTCCTTTGTTGAAGTGCTTCGAAGAGATGCATCACTCACACCAGATCGTGATTGCCGGACCGAACGCGACTCGGTAACGTATCGGTCTCTCATGTCGTTGCATCGCGCCGCCGCCGCACTCGCACTGGCTATTGCCGGTGGCGATGCTGCGCGCGCGTAGAAGCTCGCGACAGCCGCCACCTTCACGGGGCGGCAAACGACGCGAAGCGTGTGATGGGCCGCCCAGAAAGTCTGGAGTCCCATGATCACGTCTGACGAGCTACGCACCAAATATCTCGAGTTCTTCGTCGGAAACGGCCACGTCGTCATTCCGTCGGCGTCGCTCGTCCCCGCGAACGATCCGACCGTGCTGTTCACGACGGCGGGCATGCATCCGCTCGTGCCCTACCTCCTCGGCGAACCGCACGCGGCGGGCACGCGCCTCGTCAACGCGCAGCGCTGCGTGCGCACCGGCGACATCGACGAAATCGGCGACGACACGCACCTCACGCTGTTCGAGATGCTCGGCAACTGGTCACTCGGCGATTACTTTCGTGAGGAGTCGATTCGCTGGAGCTTCGAATTCCTGACGCGCGTGCTCGGCCTGCCCATCGAGCGCCTCGGCGTCACCTGCTTCGCGGGCGACGAGCACGTCCCGCGCGACGACGAATCCGTGCGGCTGTGGCGCTCGCTCGGCATCGATCGCATTCGCATGCTCGGACGCGAGGACAACTGGTGGGGACCCGCGGGCAATACCGGCCCGTGTGGACCCGACACCGAGATCTTCTTCGTCGACGGCGAGCGCTGGGTCGAGATCTGGAACAACGTCTTCATGGGCTACACGAAGATGCCCGACGGATCGATCGTCCCGCTCGCGCGGCAGAACGTCGACACGGGCATGGGCCTCGAGCGCACGCTGATGGCGCTCAACGGTCTGTCGTCGGTGTACGAGGTCGACACGATCGCGCCGCTCTATCACGTCCTCGGCGATCGCGTGATCACGGATCACCTGCGTGCGGCGCGCGCGATCATCGGCGACGGCGTCGGCCCGTCGAACAAGGATCGCGGCTACGTGCTGCGCCGCTTGCTCCGGCGCTGCGGGCTGTTCGCGAAGCGCCGCGGACTGCCCGCGAATTGGTTCGAGCCATACGACGACACCGGCGTGATCGGCGACGAGCTCGCGCGCTTCGAGAAGACGCTCGCGCAAGGCCTCAAGGTGATCGGCAAGCTGCCGGCGCTCGACGGCAAGATCGCGTTCGATCTATTCCAGACGTACGGGTTTCCCGTCGAGCTGACGATCGAGATCGCGGCGCAGAACGGCACGCCCGTCGATCGCGAGAGCGTACGCCGCGCGCTCGAGGACCACCGCCAGCGCTCGAAGAGCACGCAGGGCGGCACGTTCTCGGGCGGTCTCGCGGATCACTCCGAGCAGATCGTTCGCTACCACACGCTCACGCACCTGTTGCAGGCGTCACTGCGCCGCGTATTCGGCGAGCACGCGATGCAGCGAGGGTCGAACATCACGTCCGAGCGCCTGCGCTTCGACTACTCGCACGACACCAAGCCGTCGTCCGAGCAGCTCGCGTCCGTCGAGCGCAACGTCAACGAGTGGCTCGCGCGCGATCTCGTCGTCGAGCGGCGCACCATGTCCGAGCCCGAAGCGCGCGAGCTCGGTGCGATCGGCGCGTTCGGCGAGAAGTACGGCGACGTCGTGAGCGTCTACTCCATCGTCGACACGAACACGCTCGAGGTGGTCAGCCGCGAATTCTGCGGCGGTCCCCACGTGCAATCGATCAAGACGCAGCTGACCGGGCGCTTCGAGATCGTGCGCGAGCAAGCGCTGTCGAGCGGCGTGCGCAGGATCAAGGCGGTGCTCGGCTAGAGATCGCGACGGATGAAGAACTGACCCTGCGCGGCGAAGTCGAGCGACGCGTCGAACACCGTGTCCTCGCTCGGCGTGGTGAACCCCCACGCTTCTTCCATCTCGAGCTCTTCGCGCTTGTAGTTGAAGTTGCCCATCATGAGCGTGCGCACGTTCATGCCCACGTACGTCTTCTTGCCGAGGCGAATGTCGACGCCGAAGCCGATGAAGCCCGCCGGCATGACCTTGGTATCCCGGATCGTCTCGTCCTCGCCGTACGGCACCGAGACTCGCGTGAGCTCGACGCCACCGCCGAGCTGCGCGTAGCCGCGGAGCCATGACGTGAAGTTGGTGCGCGCGCCGGCAGCGAGGGTCGCGAGCCCGCTCATGCGCGAGACCGGCAGATCCTGGGGGAGGCCTTCGTTGCGCGAGGTGTACGCGTCGAGGCCGGCCTCGAGGAACAGCGGGCCGGTGAGGCGGCGGCTCGCGAACATGCCGATGCCGCCCATCTGGCACTCGGTCCAGCCCTCGTCGCTATTGTCGCCTTCGCGGCGGAACCCGTAGCCGCCGATGCGCGCACCGAAGTCGTACATCGCGGGCTCCGCGCGTTTGACGACGGTGACCTCGTCTGCCGAGGCGACCTGGGGAGCCATCAGGATTGGGAGCGCGAGGAGGAGTTGCCGCATGCCAGCTCTTCCAGCAGCTTCCGCGCCGTCAACACCGCGTCTCGTCTCGTGACCGCCGGGTCACACTGACCGTCGCGATTCGCGCCACCCGTCGGAAATCACCTCTTCCAAAGACGGACTGAGATCGCGACGTTCGAAAAGTTGCCCCACTTATGGATGCCGTTTACGCATTTCCAGAGGGACCATGGAATCGACCGCTGCTGCCATCGATCTCGACGTTGTCCAACCGCCTGCGGCCGAACCGCCTGCGGCCGTGCTGCGAGGCACGGCCCGGGGCCTCGAAGCCGTTGTCGATGCCTCGGCGCCGCTCGAGGCCATCACTGGCGCGATCGAGAAGCGCATCGACGAGGCCCCGGCCTTCTTCCGGGGCAGCGACATCCGTATTCGCGTCGAGGACGGCCCGCTCGCGACCGGGTCGTTGGCGCGCCTCGAAGAGCTCGCCGTGAAGTACCAGCTGCGAATCGTCGAGATCACCTCGGCCAAGAAATCGAAAGATGTCGACGCGATTCCACAGCCCAGCCTCGCGAAGGGCTCGGCGCCGACCGACTTCGACGTCGAAGGCCCGACGCAGGCGGCCGCGAAGCCGCTCGCGATCCCGATGCCGCCGCCCACACCGGGCGCACCCGCGATGCTCGCCGACGTCGAGGTCACCGAGCTCGACGCGCTCGTCGAATCGCTGCCGAGCTTCGACGAACCGACTCAGACCGGCGTCCCGCGGATGCTCGCGGCGACCACGGAGATCGCGCTCAAGACCGTCGCGCCCGGTGCGCGGCTTGTCGTCGGGCCGGTGCGCAGCGGCGTCATCCTCGAGCACACCGGTCACGTGATCGTGTTCGGCGACGTCAACCCGGGCGCCGAAGTTCGCGCCGAGGGTAACATCATCGTCCTCGGTCGGCTGCGCGGCACCGCACACGCGGGCATCGGCCAGGACTGCGGCTTCATCCTCGCGCTGCAGCTGCAGCCACAACAGCTTCGCATCAGTCGCCAGGTCGCGCGTGCGGCCGATAGCGACAGCACCGCGCCACTCACCGAGATCGCATATGTCAGCGGCGGGCAGATCGTCGTCGAGCGTTACACCGGCAAGCTGCCCGCCAGCTTGGCCACCAGCATTTAGGAGTCACCCATGGGTCGAGCAATCGTCATCACGTCAGGTAAGGGTGGGGTCGGTAAGACGACCACCACCGCCAATCTCGGAGCTGCGCTCGCGCAGCTCGGCTTCAGCGTCGTGCTGGTCGACGCAGACATCGGGCTTCGCAACCTCGACGTCGTGATGGGCCTGGAGAACCGCATCGTCTATCACGTCGTCGACGCGATCCGCGGCAAGTGCGAGCTCAAGAAGGCGCTGATCAAGGATCGCCGCATGGAGAACCTGTGGCTCCTGCCGGCGTCGCAGACCGACGACAAGGACGCGGTCACGCCCGAGGAGATGCGCTCGCTGATGTTCGAGCTGAAGACGAGCTACGACTTCGTGCTGATCGATTGCCCCGCGGGCATCGAGCAGGGCTTCAAGAACGCGATCGCCGGCGCCGACGAAGCGGTCGTCGTCGCGACGCCCGAGGTCTCCTCGATTCGCGATGCCGATCGCGTCGTCGGCCTGCTCGCCGCCGCGAACGTGCCGGCGCGCCTCGTCGTCAACCGCATCTCGCCGCACCTCGTGAAGAGGGGCGACATGCTCTCGCAGGCAGACGTGATCGAGATCCTCGCGCTCGAGATGCTCGGCGCGATTCCGCTCGACGATCAGATCATCGCGACGACGAACAAGGGCGTCCCGGCCGTGCTCGAAGGCAAGTCCGTCGCGGCGAAGGAGCTCATTCGCATCGCGAAGAAGCTCGCGGGCCTCGAAGTCGATGCGCGCGAAGGCGTCGGCTTCTTCACCCGTCTGGGCCGCGCGCTCGGCCTGTCGGCGTCACCCGCGTGAGGAGCCGTATCATGTGGAATGGCATCAAGAGCTTCCTCTCGGGCAAGTCCTCGCGCGATGTCGCGAAGGGCCGCCTGCACCTCGTGCTGGCGGCAGACCGCACGGGGCTCGAAGGCGCACGCCTTCAGGAGATGCGCGCGGAGATTGCAGCCGTGATCGCGAAGTACGTTCCAATCGAGATGGAGGCCGTCGAGATTCACATCGAGACGCAAGACCGCCAGACGCAGTTGACCGTCTCGAGCACGCTCGCGTCGCGTAACGCGTAGTCACCAGGTGATGACGTAGGCGCACGTCAGCGACCCGAGTCGCCGGCAGCGTGCGCCTTCGAGGTGCCACACGTCGCAGCGCGGCTCGAACTGCCGCGCGATCGCGGTGACGAGGCCGCGATCGAACGAGCACGGATACAGGCTCGCGCTGTCGATGACGAAGTGCCCGGGCGTCTCGTCGGTGCACACGTAGCACCCAATGCCTTCACTGCACCGGCCGTTCGCGAACATCGGCTCGCCGTTCTTGCGATGGTTCATGTGATAGGCGACGTCGAGCGAGCGCAGCGCCTTGCAGATGCTATCGACGCTCGCCGGCAACGCCACATAGTCGAACGTGCTCGCGCCGATTCGAAACAGTGCGTCCTCGCCGATCTCGCGCCCGACGCGGTTCAAGATCGCGACGACCTGGTGGAGCGGATACCACTGCTCACCGAGCGCGAGCCCGTGCTCTGCCAGCAGCTTCGACGCGCCGAGGTCCGCCGCGACGCTGAGCGCACCACCATGGGTCTCGATCATCTCTGCACCTCTTGGAGGTAGAGACCGCCGGAGACAGTTCGTGACGAGTTAAGTGAGCGCGGCCTCGGTCTCGGTGCACTTCGCAAGGAATTTCACGGGGTAACGGCGCTCGGCCGCGCTAACGTAGCGGCGTGCGCTTCGAGCGGCTCGGTTACACGCCCGTCGCGGTTCGCGAGCTCGACGTCGTCGACGCCTCGGTGACCACGCGCGACGGCGACAGCGCGGCCGTCACGAAGGACTTCACGTCGGCAGAGGTCGCGCGCGAGCACGCGGACGCATTGACCGCGGCGTGGCGCGCCGACGGCTACATCCCGATCAAGCGCGTCGCACCGGCCGCGCCCGAGGAGCCGATTCGCCGCGAGCAGCGCTTCGAGTGGCTCGACAAGGACACGCGATGCTTTCGCGAGCTCTTCCAGCGCAACGACGTGGTTCGCATCGTCGGCGGCCGGATCGTCAATGGCGACGACGCGCGATCCGGCCCTCCGGAGGTCGTGACGCACGACAAGCAGAAGCATGCGAGTGCGGAGTACGAGCGCTGGATCGCACGCACCGAGCGAGACATCGCCGATGCGGGCAAGCGAACGCAGCGATACGAAGCGGAGCTCGCGCTGCGGACCGAGAAGCGCGTGCTCCGCAAGAAGCGCCAGCAGCAGGAGCGTTTCGGCAAGAACGTGCACGCGGAGCTCGAGCGCGAATGCCGCGCGTCGCCCGATGCGAGCGGCCCGTGGCAGGTCTATGCGGACTGGCTGATCGAGCACGACGACGACGTCGGCGAGGTCGCCGCGCTCGCGCTCGGCGGCGATGCGCAGGGCGCCGTGTTCCGCGCGCTCGCGCTGCTCGATGCGCCGGACGACGCGACGGTCGAGGTCGAGCTGCGGCACGGCTTCATCCGGCAGCTCACGCTGCGGCCGGGCAACGCCGCGCTTCCGGACCTCGTCCGTCAAGTCCTCGTGTCGCCGGCGTGCCGCTTCCTCGAGAGCCTGCGCCTCGGGCTCTCGACCCGCGCGGGCTACGAGAACGACTGGGCGCCGACACTCTCCGTCATCACCGATTCATTTCAAGCGCCGCAGCTGCGCGAGCTCCGCTTCAACGCCTATGACGCGAACGACACCGAGATCAGCTGGGTGCCGTACGGCGACCTCGCGTTCGCGTGGCCGAAGCTCCCCGCGCTCGAGCTTCTGCACATCCGCGCCGGCGGCATCGGCAACCTCGGCTCGCTCGAGATCCCGCGCCTGCGCACGTTCATCTTCGAGACAGGTGGCCTCTCGCGCGAGGACCTCCGCTGCATCTGCCGCGTGCCACATCCCGCGCTCGAGCACCTCGCGCTGTGGACCGGCACCGTGAGCTACGGCGGTGAGATCCTGCTCGAAGACCTCGCGGCGGTCCTCGCCGCCGATCACTTCCCTGCACTGCGTCACCTCGGCATCGTCAACAGCGAGCTCTCGGACGTGATCATCCCGGCGCTCGTCGCGTCGCGCGTCCTGCCGCAACTGCACTCGCTCGATCTCTCGATGGGCATCTTCGCGCGCACCGGCACCACGCTCCTCGTCGAGCACGCGCGTCACTTTCGTCACCTCGCGTCGTTCGATCTCTCGGACAACGTGCTGCTCGACGAGGAAGTCGCGGAGCTGCGCGGCGTGCTCGACAACATCATCACGAACGCGCAGCGCGACCGCGAGGACGACTTCCCCGACGATCCGGGCGTGCGCTACGTCGCCGTCGGCGAGTGACCCATCGCGTGATCAGCGCGTGATGACGGCGCTCGAGCGCGGCGCCATGTCGACGGTGATCTTGCCGCTCGCGACCGCGAACATGCGACCGCCCGGGTCGAGGCGATCGGTCAGCGTGCCCGAGAGGTTCGACGGGACCGTGATCTGAATCTGCCGCGCCGATGCCGCGCGATTGATCACGACGATCGACGTCTCGCTCTGATAGGTCCGCGCGAATGACAGCACGTCCTCGGTGACCGTCAGCGGCGCGTAGTCACCGCGTCGGAGCTCGGCGCGTTCCTTACGCACCTTGCCGACGCGCGAGACACGGTTGTAGAGCGAGGTCTGGCGCGCGTTGCGCTGCGCGGGCGCGACCCACATGTGACGGTTGTCCGGATCGTCGCCACCGTGCTCGCCGTATTCGTCGCCGTAGTAGAGCAGGGGCGCGCCGGGCACGAGCAGGTTCCACGCGAGCGCGATCGCGACGCGGTCGTACGGTGCGTCGGTCGACGGCTGCGCGGCGCGGACTTGATCGCTCCACTTCTGGCGGAGCGTGTCGGAGCCGGAGCCGTAGTCGGCGCGCGAGATGATGCGGCTCGAGTCGTGGCTGCCGATGAACGGGGTCATCACCGAGCCGGTCGGGTAGTGCGCGAGTGACTGGCGCGTCCAGTAGTCGAGGTGGAGCATGCCGTTGAGATCGTCCGTCCAGACGCGCGATGCGGTCGCGTGGTGGAGCACGAAGTCGAACTGACCGTTGAGAGCGCGATCGCCGACGTAGCGCGAGATCGTTTCGTACTCCTTCTTGTTCGCCGCGACGTCGTCGCCGGCCCAGCCCATCGCGGTCTCCCCGAGGAGGAAGTACTCGGTGCCGCCGAGCTCGAAGCGATCGTGGATGCGCGTCGAGAGGTTGAAGATCGCGAGATCCTCGACGTGCTTGACCGCGTCGACGCGCAGGCCGTCGAGGTCGAAGCGCTCGAGCCACCACATCGCATCGTCGATGAACGCTTCGCTCGCTTGCGGGTTCTGCCAGTTCACGTCGGGCAGGTAGGGCTTGAACAAGCA
This sequence comes from Myxococcota bacterium, assembly GCA_030857175.1. Classification (GTDB taxonomy): domain Bacteria; phylum Myxococcota_A; class Polyangia; order Haliangiales; family Haliangiaceae; genus JABFXX01. Next base: position 33,366 of record JALZOJ010000001.1, read on the forward strand.
CTCGAGGCGCTTCTCCGTCCAGTCGCAGCCGGCGGTGCCGCACGTGCAGCCGGTGCGGAACCACTCCGGGTGCGCCGCGAAGTAGTCGTGGTCTTCGTGCACGTGATTGATCACGAAGTCCATCAGCACGCGGATGCCCTTCCTGTGCGCGGCCTTCACGAGCGCGTCGAGATCGGCCTCGGTGCCGAGGCGCGGATCGACGCCGCGCGGCTTGGTCGGCCAGTAGCCGTGAAACGCGGTGACGCCGTGTGAGCCGTCGTAGTGAAAGCGCGGCGTGTTCTCGACGAACGGCGAGAGCCAGAGCGCGGTGATGCCCATCTGATCGAGCGTGCCGTCCTCGATCGCGGACGTGATGCCCGCGAGATCGCCGCCGAAGAATTCTGCGGTCGCGTCGGCGCCTGCGCTCGGTGCCGGATCGTTTGCGGAGTTTCCGTTCCGGAATCGGTCGTTCATGACCATGTAGATCAGCGCGTCGCGCCAGTCGTACTTGTCCTTCTCGATCCAGAACGGAACGAGCACGCGGTCTGCGCTGCGGCCGTCCTCGGCGACGGCCTCGACGACGATCGTGTGCTTGCCCGCGGGGAGCGCGGTCAGCCAGATCGCGAGGTCACCGTCGGTGCGCTCGATGTCGAGCGGCGTCTCGACGCCTTCGAAACGGCGCACCGCCTTCAGCGTCTCGATCTTCGAACCGTCCGCGCCGCGAAACAGCGCGAGCTTCGTGACCGCGCCATCCGCGCTCGTCTCGTGCGACACGACCTTCACGAGCGGCGATTTGCAGTCGCCGACCCGCATGCCCGAGTTCTCGGTGCCGCCGTCATACGCGCGGTACTGGTTCGCCGGATCGAGGATCCACTGATCGTCGACGACGAGCTTGTACGCGTGGATGCCGGCGGGCAGCTCCTTCGCGAGCGTGTAGCCATCCGCGCCGAGCGCCATCGGCTCCTTCACGGTCCAGTCCCACGAGCCGGCGAGCGCGACGCTCGTCACGCCCGCGGTCGGGCGATACGAAAACGTCGTCTTGCAGTCGCGCAGCGGCACGTTCGAGGTGTCGCCTGGGTCGTCATCGCCGCCCTTGTACGGGCTCCCGCACGCAACGAGAGCGAGCAACGCGATGAAGGAACGAACCATGTCGCGCGTTGGTAGCACCGGTCATGCCCGCGGCTCCCAAGGATGTTCGCGGGCTTGTGCCGCGCGTGGCGGTTGGCGTGTTGCCTTTGGCAACGCCAAGCGGAGCGCTGATTACTTCGTGGTCATGTCGGCGAGGATCGAGACCGTCTCGTCGAGCCACGGATCCTTCGCGATGTTCTCGCTCCACTTCGCGGCGCGGTCGTCGGTCTTGCCGCCGGGGCCGGGCGCCATCGGCGCGCTGATCTCGATCTGCTTCACCGTGAAGTTCGACGGCGCCTTCTTGAGATCCGGCGACGCTGCATCGAGCGCGGCCTTGAGATCCTTGCGGCGCTGCTCCCACGCGGTGCGCTGCAGCGGGACCTTGGTGTCGTTGCGACGCGCCTTGAGGACCTGAGTCGTCGTCGCGATCTTCGCGAGCAGCGGATGCTTCGCGACGCGCTCGGCGGACTTCTTCGCGAGCGTGGCAGAGACCCACGTCGGCTTCAGCTTCGTGTGCGGGGCGCCCTTGATCTGCGACCACGCGATCGCGTTCGGCAGCTCCTTCTCGCCGGACTCGACGTGACCGGCGGGGTCGGGCAGCACGACGTCGGGCCGCACACCTTCGCGTTGCGTCGATGAGCCCGTCACGCGGAAGAACTGCTGGATCGTGATCTTGAAGACGCCCAGCTCGATCTTGCCGCCGGTGGCGCGGTCGAGGTCGGCGACGGTCTGGACGGTGCCCTTGCCGTGCGTCGACGGACCGGTGCCGACGATCACCGCGCGGCCGTAGTCCTGGAGCGCGCCGGCAAGAATCTCCGACGCCGATGCGCTGAAGCGATCGACGAGCACGATCATCGGACCGTCGTAGTCGGTGCCGCGATCGTCGTCGCCGAGCACTTCCTTCTGGCCGCGGCTGTCCTGGATCTGCACGACCGGACCTTCGTCGATCAGCGAGCCGGTCATGTCGACGGCGTCGTTCAAGTAACCGCCGCCGTTGCTGCGGATGTCGAGGATCACGCCGGCGACCTTTGCCTTGCGCATCTCACCGAGGAGCTTCTTCACGTCGCCTGCCGCGGTGTGCGGGTTGCCTTTGCCGCCGTAGAAGCTCGGCAGGTGGATGTAGCCGAACGCGGGGCCGGTCTTGCGCTGCAGGATCGCACCCTTCGCGTACGCCTCCTCGAGCACGACGACGTCGCGCGTGATCTCGAGCGTCTCCTCGGTGGTGCCGCCCGCCTTCTGCACGCGCAGGCGCACGACCGTGTTCTTCGGCCCGCGGATCATCTTCACGACCTCGTCGATGCGCATGTCGAACACGTCGACGGGCTCCTTGCCCTTCTCCGCGACGGAGAGGATCAAGTCGCCGGGGGCGAGGCCGCCTTGTCGCCAGCTCGCACCGCCGGGCACGAGCTCGACGATCTCGATCAGGTGCTCCTTCTCGCGCAGCACCGCGCCGATGCCCTCGAGCGTGCCCGACATCTGGATGTCGAAGTTCGCCTTGTCGGCGGGCGGCAGGTACGTCGTGTGCGGATCGAGCGCGGCCGACACGGAATTGACGAGGTCGGCGGCCGCGTCGAGCGGGCCTGGATTCTTGAGCCGCGCGAAGCGGCCCGAATACGTCTTCGCGATGTCGACGCGCGCCTTGGCCTCGCGCTCCTCGGGCGTCTTCGGGATCTGGGCGACCGGCATCGTCTTGTCGACCTCGTCGTCCTTGTCCTCGGCGCTGCCGGTTTGCTTCGCCTTCGGATCCTTCTTCGCCTTGTCCTTTTCCTTCTCCATCTCGAGGCGCGTTTCCATGCCGGAGATGCGCTCCATCACCTCGAGCTCGAGGCGGCGGCGCCAGCGCTCGCGCAGGTCTTGCTCGTTCGCAGCGAGCTCGAGCTTCTCGGGATCGATCTCGGCGAACTCCTCGTTCGTCATGTCGAGCGGCTTCGACATGATCGACTCGACCATCTTCTCCACCATCGCCACGCGGGACGCGTAGATCTTCGCTCCCTCGTGCGCGAGGTCGAGCCGGCCGGAGCGCAGCTCGTCATCCATCTTGTCGATGTGCTTGGCGAGCAGATCGCGGTCCTCCTTGAGGAGGAACATCTTTCCGCCGTCGAGGCGATCGACGTAGGTCTTGAACGCGTTCCTCGAGACCTCGTCGTCGATCTTCTTGCGCAGCAGGTGCTCCTTCTCGAGCAGCCTCAAGACGATCTCCGAGAGCGCGTCTTCGCGTGGATCAGGCGCCGGTACCGCAACGGTCCCGCCCGTCGAGGCAGGTGCCTGCGTCACGTTCGTGCTTCCAGGCCGCTGACCATCCCCCGAGTTATTCGAGGACTTTCCGGAGCAGGCGGCGAGGGTCAGGGCGACGACAACAGACGTAAAGCGCTGCACCCGACAAGGGTAGCCCGAGAAAGTGAAGATTCCATGCGTTCAAGTCGGGGACTTGGCCTCGAACCCGCGACAGGTGCGTATCGGCTGCGACGTGTATTTGGGCAGCGATGGCTCCTGGCACATGAGGAACACCGATCCTCGCCCGGATCGCACCAGTCGCAGGTGCACACACCGATGACAGAGTGATTCCGGGAAGGCGGTCTCGTCACTCACGCGCGGCGATGATCGCATCGATGTCGTCGATAGGCATCACGCCATCGCGGTTGATGTGCTGGGGACAGTTGACGTCCCAGCGCGTGACCTCGATCGTGCAGATCCGCTGATCGTCGCCGATGTCGATCATCTTCGCGGTGCCCCAGACTTTGACGCGGCGGCGGCGGGCGAAGTCGATCAGGAACAGACAGACCTTGTTGTTCTCGGCCAGGTTGTCCGTGGAGATGTACTGACGGTTGCCGGTGTAATCGACGAACCCGAGCGTGTGCTCGTCGAGGGCGCGGATGAACCCCTTCGGTCCGCCGCGATGCTGGACGTACGGCTGGCCATCGGCGCTCGCGGTGGCGAGGAACGCGGTGTCGATCGTGGCGAGGAAGCCCTCGAGCCACTTGTTCACGATCGCTTTCTGCATGACCTCAAGTTGCGACTCGAGCCAGCGTGAAACAATGACGCGAAATGCGATACATTATTCCGGCTAGAGGAAGAATGGATCGGCTCGAAGAATGGCGGGTTTTCACGACGGTCGCGACCGAGAAGAGCTTCTCGCGCGCAGCGAAGCGGCTTGGTAAGTCGCCGCAGGCGGTCACCCGCGCGGTCGCCGCGCTCGAGGACCGCATCGGGACGCGCCTCTTGCACCGGACGACACGTTCGGTCTCGCTCACGAACGACGGCGATCAGTACCTCGAGCGCAGCCGCCGCGCACTCGGGGAGTTCGACGCGCTCGAAGCGCCAGGAGAAAGCGAGCTGCGCGGCACGCTCGCGATCACGGCGCCGGTGCTGTTCGGCCAGTTGCACGTCGTGCCGGTCGTCGCCGCGTTTCTCGACGATCATCCCGCCGCGAACGCGCGGATCGTGCTGTTCGATCGCGTCGTGTCGCTCGCCGAAGAAGGCCTCGACGCCGGCGTGCGAATCGGTGCGTTGCCGGACTCGTCGCTCGTCGCGCGGCAGGTCGGCTTCGTGCGCACCGTGATCTGCGCGAGCCCGAAGTACCTCGACCGCGCGCCGGCCGTTCGCACGGACACGCTCGCGAAGCACGCGCACATCGAGTTTGCGGGCATGAAGCCGATCGCGAAGAACCCACGCTTCACCGTGAACACGGCACAGGCCGCGATCGATCTCGCGCTCGCCGGTCACGGGCTCGTGCGCGTGCTCTCGTATCAGATCGCGCCCTACGGCTCCCGGCTCCGCACTGTATTGCCTTCACTCGAGCCCCCGCCAATCCCCGTTCACCTTGTCTATCTGCCGGGGAGAATCGCGCGCATCACTGCGGCATTCCTCGATCACGCGACGATTGCACTACGCGCACGGCTACTCGAGTAGCCGCTCGATGCCCGAGCGTCACGGTTTTCGACGCCACTCCATCGAGCCGCCGCAGCCTTAGCGCGCGTTCGGCCGCGCACGAACCTTGCCTACCGCGCGTATATGATTCGCTTCACGCATCTCTCTTTCGCCGCGCTCGCCGCGGTCTCCGCTTGTACAGACGAAGCCGACCTCTACGAGGGTGAGGACGTCAAGGCAGACGATGGCAAGTTCGACTCCAGCGCCGTCGCCACGTTCGTCGACGCCACCTGGCAGGGCACGCTCGTCACCGACTTCTCCTTCAACGATCGCTCGACCATCCAGTCGCAGCTCTTCTACACGGTCGGTCAGCTCAACGGGATGAACGCGGTCGGCCGCATCGACAAGGCCGAGATCACGAACATCCAGAAGACCACCGTCAACGGCAAGATCCAGATCAAGTACACGGCGAAGATGCTCGTCGCCTGGGGCAATCGCGCCAACGTCCCGGCGTCGATCACGCTGCGGTCGCCCCGCGATGTCTCGAGCAGCGGCCAGACCTCCTTCGCGACGAAGTACGGCGTGAAGTGCGTCGACTTCTCCGCGCACGACGTCGACTCGGGCTCGATGTTCTACTACTACCGCCCGGCGCGCTCGGGCTGCACGATCGATGCGGCCGAGCTCGACACGGTCACCGCCTCGTTCGCGCCGAGCCCGGTGCAGACGAGCGGAAAATATCCCGAGTACAACAAGATCTGGGAAGACAACCAGATCAACGTCGTCGCGATCTTCGGCAAGAACAAAGACGGCGAGACGTCGAACGACGTCGGCATCGACGCGTACAACCGTTTCGTCGGCGCGATGAAGGGCGAGCTCGCGAACCGCGCGCTCACCACCGTCCCCGCGAACGTCTCGTCGACGCCCGGCGTCGGCGCGCCCGACATCGAATTCAACGCGACGCTGCCCGACGGCAAGAAGATCAAGGTCGTCGCGTTGCTCACGGACAACATCCGCCTCGGCCTCCAGCAGCCCGCGTTCCGCGCGCGCTACGAGAGCCTGTCCACGCGCGCCGACTACATCGTCTACAACGGTCACGCCGGTCTCGGCACGAACGTTCGCGCGATGGCCGCCGCCGGCAAGTGGGTCGCCGGTCAGTACGTCGTGATCCAGCTCAACGGCTGCGACACGTTCGCGTACATCGACGACGCGCTCAACAAGGCGCACATGGCCGTCAACCCCGACGACACGACCGGCTACAAGTACCTCGACCTCGTCAACAACGCGATGCCCGCGTTCTTCCACGAGCTGTCGAACACGTCGATGGCGATGTTCCGCGGCCTGATCGCGCACGACCAGCCGAAGACGTTCGAGCAGATGTTCGCGAACATCGATCGCGACCAGGTCGTGCTCGTCTCGGGCGAGCAGGACAACGTGTTCACGCCGGGCGGTGGTGGTAACCCGCAGCCGTGGCCGGGCCTCTCGGGTTCGGGCGCGCTCGCACGCGCCGCGACGAAGCTGTTCGCGACGCCGGTGATCGCCGCTGGCGACTACGAGTTCACGATCACCGGCAACAACGACGCCGACCTCTACGTCCGCGTCGGTCAGGCCCCGACGACGACGGCGTACGACTGCCGCCCGTACAAGACCGGCTCGAACGAGTCGTGCAAGGTGACGCTCGCGCAGCCGTCGACGATCCACGTCATGGTGCGTGGCTACTCGACCGCGACCTCGACGTTCCAGTTGACCGGCAAGAAGATCTAACGAGGTGCGACCTGTAATCGCCGGATACAGGTGCGACCTGTAATCAAGAGAGTACAAGTCTGCGCTAGCGACGAAGGACCCAGATCGTGCGAACGGTCTGGGCTTTGTCATGTTCGCGCGCCGTGACGATGATCCGGTTCACACCGCGCGCGAGCGGCACGTCTGCGGTGAAGTCGAGCTTCGGCTTGTGCCCGGCCTTGTAGAAGACCTTGCGCTCCTCGAGCTTCGCACCGCGGTTCGACGTCGTGATGTAGAGGTCGCCCACGACCTGCTCGTCCTCGGCGGAGCCGGTGACCGTGATGCGCTCGCCGGTCGTCTCGAGCAGCGTGTCGGCGATGCGGAGGCGCGGCGGCGTGAGCTCCCACGTGGGCGCGCGCGTGCCGACGGTGATGTCGAGCCGCTGCGTCTTGCCGGTCGAGAGCTGCTCGTCGGCGATCGCGAGCTCGAGCGAGAGGCGCTCGACGTCGAGCTTGGCCGCGGTCGAGAAGACCAGCTCGACGTCCTGGCTCTGGTTCGGCTCGAGCGCGCCGATCTCGATGCGCCCGCGATCGACGAGCAAGCGCTCGCCGACCAAGCTCTTCAGCGTCGCGACGGTCTTCGCGGAGCGGCCGGGGCCGCGGTTCGTGATCTTCGCGCGGACGCGGAGCGTCTCGCCTGCGCGCGCGATCTGATCGTTGTCGTCGGCGAGCTGCGTGACGAGCGCGAAGTCGGGGAATGGCGTCGACGCGATCGCGAGCTCGGTGGTCGCGGTTTCGCCGCTGTCGAGCTTCCAGGTGATCGTCGACGCGCGGGCGGCGCTGCCGCGCGGGAGGCGCACGATCGCGGTCGCTTGTTTCGTGCCGCGCGGCGCAATCTTGCCGAACACCATCTCGATGCCATCGAGCGCCGGGTCGTCGGAGGTCGCGCGCGCGAGCACGCGGAAGGCGGGCGTGGCGCCGGTGTTGGTGACCGCGCCCTTGAGTGTGACGAGCTCGCCGGTCGAGGTCTTGATCGCGGCGTCGAACGCGAGCGAGAGCGTCGCGCCGGGCTTGCCGGCGGCCCAGTCGATGCCGAGCGTCTTGAGTGACGTGGCGAGCTCCCGCTCTGCGTTGGCGCGTGCCTTCTTGATGATGCGCGGCGCTTGCTCGAGGCTCGCCTTGCGCGTGCGTGCGCCGGCGATCGCGAGGTCGCGCGCGACCTGGACCTCGAAGTCCTTGCCCTTGTCTTCGTCGTCGATCCGGCGATACGCGATCGTGGCGATCGGCTTGTCCGGATCGTGCTTCTGCGTCGTGTCGAGGTGCGCGCCGAGGTCGCTCTCGTAGAACGGCGTCTCGGGCACGATCCGCAGTGGCGATTGCTCGGTGATCTGCTTCGGCACCTGTGCGGGGACGAGCTCGACATCGGGCGCGATGCCCGCACCTTGCGGCGAGATATCGCCAGACGCGACGTATTCGGCCGTCGTGATCTTGAGCTTCGCGCCGTGCGCTGCCTCCTCGAGCACCTGCACCGAGCCCTTGCCGAAGGTGCGGCGTCCGACGAGGACACCGCGATCGAGCTGCTTGAGCGCGCCGGCGAGGATCTCGGCGGCGGATGCGGTCTGCTCGCCGATCAAGAGGACGACCGGGCGGCGCGTGTCGATGCCGCCGCTCGTCGCGTTCTTCTTGTCGGCTTTCTTGCCGCCGGCGACGGTCGCCACGATGGTGCCGTACTCGACGAACAGGTCGGCCGACTTCACGGCTTGCGCGAGGTAGCCGCCGACGTTCTCGCGCAGGTCGATCACCCAGGCGCGCGCGCCCTGATCGCGCAACGTCACCATCGCGGCCTCGACGTCCTTCGCCGTCTGCTCGTCGAAGCGGTCGAGCGAGACGTAGCCGACCTTGCCATCGAGCATCTGCGACTGGACAACCGGGATCCGGATCTCGGCGCGCGTGAGCGACTTGTCGAGCTGCTTGCCCGCGCGCTCGACGAGAAGCTTGATCGGCGTCCCCGGATCGCCGCGCAGGCGACCCATGCCTTCCTCGAGCGTGAACGCTTCGGTGGTCTGGCCGTTGATCGCGAGGATGACATCTCCCGCTTGCAGCCCGCCGCGCTCCGCGGGCGTGCCGGCGTTCACCTTCTGGACCGCCATGCGGCCCTTCAGCATGTGGACCACGACACCGAGCCCGCCGAACTTTCCGGACATCCCGATGTTCCACTCCTCCATGTCCTTCGCGGAGATCAGGTGCGTGTGCGGATCGAGCGTGCGCAACATGCCGTTGACCGCCGACAGCTCGATCTCTTTTTCGCTCTCCTTCGCGTCCTTGTTGCTCGCGTGCTGCTGCACGAAGCGAATGATCTCGGTCAAGCGAATGCCGAGCTCGGAGAGCGAGTCGACGTCGCCGGCGAACGTTTTGCGCTGCTCGTTCACGCGCACCGTGACTTGCTCGTTCGTCGATTCGGCGATCACCTCGGCGACGTCGGCTTCCATGCCGTCGAGCGCGCCGCGCAGCATGCGGCGAAAGTCGAAGCGCTTGGGGTCGAGGTATTTGCTCGCGAGCGTGCCGAGGGTGCCGTCGAGGTACGCGAGTGGCGCACCGGCGGGCTTCGCGATAACGGTGGGCTCCGATACCGGCGCCGGGCGTGGTGGCGGCGGTGCCGGTGCCGGTCGGGAGGGCGAGCCACACGCCACGAACGCGACGAGCAGCAGCGGCCTCATGAGATCACGGTAGCGCGGCGACGGCGATCGCGAAAGCTCGTGATCGCGAGCACGGTGAGGCCGATCGCGGAGAGCAGACACGTCCGTGCGCGATAGACCATCGTGAAGTCGAGACCGGCGAGACCCGGTGCACCGAGCGCGCGATAGAGGAGGTAGTTGCCACCTTCGGCGATGCCGAGCCCGAGCGGCACGATGTGCGAGACGTGCGTGATCAGCTGGCCGACGGACAGGATGCCGACGACCATCGGCGCGGACAGCGGGAGGCCCGCCGCGTAGAGCATCACGATCGTGCCGATCCAGTTGAGCGCGCGCGAACCGAACAGGAAGAGGAGGCCGATCCGCGAGGAGCGTGTCGTGCCGAGCTCTTTGACCATCTCGTCGATGTGCGCCGTGCCGCGCTGCCAGCGCGCGCTGCGCACCGCCGAGATCATGCGCAGCCGGCGCAGCGCGCGGATACCGAGGCCGACCGGTCCTTTCCGGATCAGGACGAACAGGCCGAACAGGATCAGGACGAGTACGCCGGCGCCGATCCACGCGGCGATCGCCATGTTGCCGGGCAGGTCGACGAACGCGAGCGTGACGAGGCTGCCGAGGATGATTGCGGTGATCGCGATAACGGTCGCGCCCGCGTCGAACATCAGGATCGTCGAGACCGCGGAGTCGCGCGGGATGCGCTCGACGAGGATGCCGATCTTGACCGGCTCGCCGAGCGCGTTGCCCGGGGTCAGCCGGTTGATCGCGACGCCGCTGAGCTGCGCCGCGACGCACCGGGCATATGGAATGCGCGCGTGCTCGCTGGCCATCGCGCGAATCGCCGCGCCGTCGGACATCGCCGAGCCGACGTCGATCGCAGCGATCACGAGGAACCACCAGCCGGTCTCGACGAGCACGCGCGTCAGCCCGGACCAGCCGAGCTTGTACGCCATCAGCGCGAACGCAGCGAGCCCGACGACAAGCGCGATGCCGCGTACAACGCGCATGCCGCAGCGTAACCGCTAAGGCTGCAGTGGCGCGCGGATCTTGTGATCGATCGAGTACCGGCTCGGCCCGAACGCGAAGATCATCGCGAGGCCACCGATGATCGCCAGGTTCTTCATGAAGTCGACCATCTGCATCTTCTGCTCGGGGCCATCGAAGGTCCAGAACGCGTGGAACAGGAGGGTCGTCGGGATCATGAAGACGATCAGCCCGAGCGCGCCGATCCGCGTGAGGAAGCCGAAGATGAGGGACAACGCGCCGACGATCTCCGCGATGCCCGCGATCACCGCGAGCTGCGGCGCGTACGGAATGCCGGCCGCATCCATGTAGCCGGCGGTGCCTGCCGTATCCGTGAGCTTCGCGATCCCGCTGACCATGAAGATGGCGCCGATCAGAATCCGCCCGATGAGCGCGGTTGTCGGTCGTTGCGCGACGTGCACGGGCGTATCGTCCGCGACGGGATCGAGCAGGCGTCCAAACGCGAGCCGTTCTGCGGTATTGGCGGGATGGATCATGGCGGCGCTCCTCTTACGAAGAACGCAGCAAGCCCTGCGCCACGATCACTGCGCTTGCGCGCGGGGGTGGGCCACGAAAAAGTCCCAGATCGCGTCCGTGGCAACGATCGCGTCGGTCTTCTTGCCCATGAACGGCAGCGCGTCGCCGCCGGGCCATTGATGCCCGCCCTCGGTGACCGTGCACAGCACGACGTCGGCGCCACTCTCGCAGCCGCCGCGCTTCACACACGAGGTATCGCCGTTCGTGTACGTCGTCGCCGTTGTCGTGCACTTGTTCTTTGCCGCCCAGAAGTCGACGGTCTCGTCGATCCACGAGTAGCTGACGAGCGGGTCCGACGTACCGTGCGCCAGCCACACGGGCATCGGTCGTGACGGGGCGCAGCTCGCGTACACGAGGTTCGCAGCGACGGGGGCGATCGCCGCGATTCGGTCCGCGAGCTGGCACCCCGCACGATGAGACAGGTAGCCGCCGTTCGAGAGGCCCATGAAGTAGATGCGGTCCTTGTCGATGCAGAGCTTCGACTCGGCTTCGTCGAGCAGCTTCGTCATGAAGCCGATGTCGTCGATGTTGTTCGTCGTCGCCGGATCGCAGCACGAGCCCGCGTTCCAGCTCGTCGGCGTGCCCCACGCCTCGGGATGGATCACGATGAAGCCCGCCGCGTTCGACTTCGCGATCGCGTGCGAGAGCGTCGCTTGCCCCGCCGCGTTGTGCGTTCGGCCATGCACGTTCACGACGAGCGGCATCGCGGTCGACGGCATGTAGCCCGGCGGGACGTGCACCTTCGCGGTGCGCGCGAGGCCACCCACGGTGATCGACCAGATCGCGTCTGCGGGCTGCGCCTGCTTGCCCGCGCACGTCGCCGGCATCGTCGACGCATCGACCGGCGGCGTCGTCGTCGAGCTATCGGGGTCCGACGGCGTCGACGAGGACGACGTGCTGCAAGCGACGAGGACGAGGAGCAGCGCGCGACTCACGGCTCACACGAAGCCAGAATCGATCGCGCGTTTCAACCGTGTTCCGTCGCGCCGCGTACGAATGCGCGCATCGCGCACGCCGCTGCGCTAACGGTTCAGGTCGAGAACGCAGTCGCGAATGCCGATCCGAGCGAGCTCTTCGCGCATGTTCGACGACGGACGCACGGTCGACATCGTCGCGTCGGTGTCCGCTTTCGTCAGCTCCCAGCGTTCATCGCCGAAGCCGTACCAGGCGTCGATCTGGATCGCCATCGAGCAGACGAGATGCGCGCCCGGCGTCGCGCGCGGGAGATACGCGCCCATCATCCCGTGGGTCATGACCTCGGCCCGCGCGACCTCGGCCCGCAGCCACTCCATGCGGAGCGCCGGCGTGGTCTGGGTCTCGACGCGGTTCACCGGCCCCGCGGCACAGCCGATCATCAAACTACCGACGAGGAGGGGGAGGCAGCGCACGATCACAGCTCGTGCGACCGGCGTGCCCGGTTCAGTATCGGGCGGCGTCGACACACGGGCGACTTCGCACGATCGAGGGCGAATGGGGTTGCCCTCGGGGCTATGGCCACATACATCAAGGCATCGTGTCCGAAACCGAGACCCAGCCCGACTCTCCCAAAGGGTCACAGCCGCGCGTCGAAGGCGGGATCAAGACAAAGCAGCTGATCATCATCGGTGTGGTCTTGGCGCTCGCGTGGGCGTTCGCGATCAACACCGGAAGCACGGTCCTCCTCAGCATCGTCGGTGTCCTGACCGTCTTGGTCGTGGGCGTGATGCTCTACGCATTCCGCATGCTCTCGAAGCAGCGAAGCGTCGTGTCGCTGCTCCAGAAGGGCGCCGCCTCCCCGGAAGGGCGGCGTGAGGCCCTCGAGAAGCTCAGCGCCTCCAAGGATGCGAACGCCCCGACCACGATCTTCGCGCGCGCTCAGCTCATGTCGCAGGACGACCCGAAAGGCGCGCTCGCGCTCCTCGAGTCCGTCGAGCTCAAGACGTTCGCGGGCCCGATGCAGGACGATGTCTCGCTGCTGAAGGCGCAGCTCTACCTGACGTTCGGGCGCACGCAAGACGCGCGCAAGTCCGTCGATTCGATGAACCTCGACAACCCGGCGCGCAAGGAGATCCGCGCATTCGCCGCGTCGATCACCGCCGAGGCGTGGGCACGCACGGGCAAGTCGAAGGAAGCGCTCGCGCTCCTCGAGACCGTCGAGCTGCCGAAAGACAACCGCGAGGCGATCGACCTCCAGTGCCGCATCTCGCGCGTGTTCGCGCAGTTCGCGGCGAACAAGCGCAACCTCGCGCGCCAGGAGCTGGTCGCGCTCGCCGACGAAGATCCGAACTACCTCGGCCGCTTCGTCGCGCCGCAGTTCCGCGTGCACCCCGAGCTGCAGAAGCTCGCGCGCACGGTCGCACAGCAGCACCCGTCGGCGCGCCGCGCGATCAAGGGCGCGTCGGCGAAGCAAGCCAAGCGCTAGCCGATCAGCTTCTGCAGGCGCTCGGGATCGTCAGTCTCGATCCAGTCGACACCGATCTCGCAGAGCCGTTCGACCTCGGCATGCGACGACGACGACGTCGGGATCGCCTTGCCCGTCGTCGAGCCGATCGGAAAGATCGTGTGCACGCCGAGCGGGACTCCTTGCGCGTGCAGCCCGTCGACGGTGTCCTTGCCGACGAGCGTGTGCTCGGCCCCGATCACGTGCGTGTGCAAGAAGCGGCCGACCCAGTTCGATTGCACGAGGCGCGAGAGCAGGCGGCGCGCGCTGTGGAACGGGCGGTGATCGCCATCGTCGACGGCCGCCACGCGCTGGAGGCGATCGAGCAGCGGGCCGAAGAAGTTGAACATGCCGTCGTCGAAGCAGAAGCCGAGCGCGATGCGCTCCGACGCGCGGCCTGCGGCGATCAGCTTGCGCGGATCGAATGACGTGACCATCACGCGGTCCTCGACGCCGAGGTCGTGGATCACCTTCGCGGTCGCGGAGGCGACGTCGACTTGCCACCAGCGCGCCATGTCGAGCTTGAGCTCGACGTTGATCGCGGCCTTCGGTGCGATCTCGGTGAGCACTTCGGCGAGGAGCGGGATGCGCTCTTCTTTTTCGTAGCGCGCCATCACCGTCGTGCCGTCGGGCTTGATGCCCATCGGGACGTCGCGCCGGACGCGCAGCTTCGCGACCTGGTCCCACGTCATCTGCGCGACGACGCCGGGCCGGCCCGTCATGCGCGAGACGTCGCTGTCGTGGAACACGACGAGCTTTTGGTCCTTGGTGAGGCGGACGTCGAGCTCGACGGCCTGGATCCCGAGGGCGATCGCGCGATGGAAACCCGCGAGCGTGTTCTCCTGGTGGAGGGCCGGGACGCCGCGGTGCCCGACGATCATCGGACGCGGGCGCGTGCGCGGCGGCGTGAGAAACGGGTTTAGACGACCAGGTGCCACGGGTTTATTTACAGAGTACAGGGCGCCGCCCGACTCGCACACGCGCATTTTCGACGGTGACGGGAGCTGCTCGGGCAAACGTCGGGAATGAGCGGCGGCGAGGGTGATAGCCTGGGTGCGATGCAGCGGCTGCTCGTGCTCCTCGTCGCACTCGTGGTCGCGTGCGGCGGGTCGGCCGCCCAGAAGTGCACGATCAACGTCCCGAAGCCGGCCGACCCGACGCCGTTTCTGTGGCGCGCGACCAAGGACAACGTCGTGGTTTGGCTCTACGGCACGATCCACAACGGCACGAGCGCCGCGGTACCGGCGGCGGCGTGGGCCGCGCTCGGCTCGTCGCTGCAGTTCGCCTCCGAGCTCGGCGACGAGGAGCCGGATAGCGACGCGATCGCGAAGCTGATGAAGATCGAGTCGGGCAAGACGCTCGACTTCTTGCTCTCCCCGGACGATTGGTACGAGCTACGCGACATCCTGCGCGGCAACGTGCGCGAGGACGAGCTGCGGCGCTTCCGGCCGTGGTTCGCGATGATCCGGCTCACGCAAAAGCTGTCGCCGCCGCCTTCCCAGACGATGGACGCCGCGCTCGCAGACCGCGCGAAGAAGGCGGGGAAGCCGGTCGACGCGCTCGAGACCTGGAACGCGCAGCTCGAGACGCTCGCCGCCTCGGTCACGGTGAAAGACCTCGTCGACGCGATCCACGCGCGCGGCAAGATCAAGTGCGAGCTCGCCGGCATGCTCGCGTTCTACGAGGCCGGCGACGCCGATGCGATGAAGAAGTGGCTCGCGATGGAGTCGAGCGAGAAGCTGCTCGGTGAGCGCAACCGCAAGTGGCTCGCGCAGATCGAGGCGTATTTCGCAACGGGCGGCGCGTTCATCGCGGTCGGGCTCGGCCACCTGATCGGCGACGGCAATCTTCCGGCGTTGCTCGTCGAGAAGGGCTACACGGTCGAGCGCGTCGCTAGCAGCCGGGGAAACAACTAGTCCCGAGCTTCGCCTGTGCCTGTGCGCGCGACGTGCCGGCGATGTCGAGCAAGGCACCGACCGTGTCGCGTGCGAGCTGCTGCTGCGCCGGGGTCGTCGCGTACTTCGCGAGCAGCTTTCTGCCGAGCTGCTGGTGCGCTTGCTCGTCCGGCTGGATGTACTCGCGATAGATCCGCACTGTCTCGTCGTCGCCACGCTGTGCGCACAGCGCCATGAAGTTCTCGTTCACGCCGTACGCGATCGATTCGAGCGTGAACAGGCTCGCCGCGACCCGCTCGATCGTCGACGACAGGCCGCGCAGGAAGTCAAACATCGGCGTGGTCGTCGCAGCGAAGCCCGACGCGTCGAACCCGAGAGCCGCGAGCCGCTCCGCGACCAGCATGAAGTGCCCGGCCTCGTCGCCCGCCTGCCGCGCGAACGCGAGCTTGACGTCGAGCTCGCTCGTCGAAGGCATCCAGATCGCCGCGAGCTCGCTCACGTTGATCTCATTTGCCAGCGCGACCTGCAGGAGTTTCGTGGTCTCGACCGCGTCGCCGGTCTGCACAGCCACGATGGGCGTGAGGCGCGTGGCCTTGAATGCGTCGAGCTCGGCGATGAACACGCCGAGAGCTTACTGCTCGTTCTGCTTGCGCGAAAACAGGCGACGGAAGAACGGGCGGCGGGGCTCACCGCCTTCCTCGAGATCGGCAAAGTTGTCCACGGTCTGTTCTTGGGTTTCACCCGCGCGGAAGAAGGCCTCCTCGAGCGGCGTGAATGCAGGGCGTTCCGACATGCGAGCCAGCTGAGCAAGCACGAGGCCACAATCGCAGTCGACATCTTCGCCACTTCGATCTGCTGGTCACTCGACTAGCCGGCTCATCGTCTATCGTCTTGATGTGAGTGGCCTTCTCGCGCCGCGCCCGCTGACAGCGCCCCCATCCGTTGTGGGGATCTGCCACCGGTTCGTGCTGGTGCTGGTGGTGCTCTTCACCCACGCCCGAGCGCGCCGCGCGCACGCCGGAATTGCTCCGAGTCGAGAGCTGGCTCACTCAGTTGATGATGTCGGTCAGATTCAGCCCACCGGGATACCAGTAGCTCGTGTACTGGCCGTAGCCGTACACGCTGATCCCGAAGGCGGCCGTGCCCGTCATCGTGTGATTGCCGTCATTCCCCGGACCCGCCGTGAGCGGATAGACGCGGACGAAGCCGAAGCCCGAGGTGCCGATCGGGGTGAACGCGAGCGGTGCGCCGTCGAGTGTGACGGTCGCGCCCGTGGGTGCGATCACATCGACGTAGTTGCTCTCGTAGTTCGTCGGCGCGTGGAACAAGTAGTTCGTGCGGAACTGCTCGACCGGGACGGCGAGCGCCATCGCCGGATCGCCGGTGCCGCCGCCCGCCGACTGGCCGGACATGTATTGCGCGACGAGGACCTTCTCGCTCGCTTCGACCATGAAGCTCGCCGTCGAGTTCCTGAGCTCGACGAACGAGCCCGCGGCCGCGATCGTCGTCGGTGCGCCGGCCTGTGGCGGGTCATACGTGAGCGTCGTGTTCGGCTGCGTCGCGATGATCCGGACCTGCTGCACCTTGCCCTGCGGGATCGAGGTGACCGCGGGCGCATTCACGACGTAGCGCCGGCCGAGGGCATCGACGGAGAACATCGACTCCTCGAGGTGATCGCACGCGCTGATGCCATCGGGCACGTTCGCGCAGTAGTGGCCGCCGATGACCTGCACGGCCTTGTCGCTCGCGACCCGCGAGCCGGTGAGGTCACCGGTGCGCGTGGAGATCTCGATGACGTCGCCCGCGTTGAGCGTCACCATCTGCGGCATGTTCGCGACGAACGGGGGCGCGCCTTGCCCCGCACTCGTCGTGGCCTTCGTCGTGATCGTGACGTTCGTGTTGTCGAATCGCGCGGTCACGGCCATCAGGCCCGAGTTCACGCCCGCGGTGTGCTGCCAGGACGCGACGAAGTAATCGCTGCGCCAGACGTTCGTCGGCAAGAGCAGCGATGCATCGTTCGTGTACGACGGTTCGCCTCCGCCCGGCTGGATGTATTCGAGCGGGTTGAACTGGTAGACGGTCACCGGTTCGGTCGAGCGCAGATGGTACGCGCCCTTCGCGATCTGGGCCGCGTCCTGTTGCACGCCGTTGCCGCAGGCAAACGAGTTCGCGCCGCTGCACAGCTTCAGTGCGGTCTGCCACGGCAGCGTCTGCACCTTCACGCTGTTCGGTTGGACGGCGACGGTCACCGGCGCCGTGAGCGCGCCGCCGTCGATCGTGATGTTCGCGACGTTGTTTGACGTGTTCGCGATCGCGACCGCGAAGTTGTACTGGTTCGCGACCATGTTGCCGGTCACCGTCGGGTAGTAGTCGCAGCCGATGTAGCTCGTACCGAGGTTCTGCGGCGCGCACGCGCCGGTGCACTGGCCCGTACCGGGATCACACGTCGAGCCCTGGACGGGATCGCACGTCGTGTCGGTGTACCCGGTGCCGGTGCTGTTGCACGCGTGGGACTCGTTGCCGTTGCACGTGCCCGTCCCCGGCACGCACAGCACACATCCGAGATCGGGTGCGCACGCCATCGGGCAGGTCACGTCATCGCGGTATTCACCGTCGACGCACTTCAGCAGCGTCAGTCCATCGCAGGCCAGCTGGCCGTCGGTACAGGGTCCTTGATCGTCGCCGTTTTGCCGCGCCTTCGGCCCACACCCCAACACGCCCACGAGACAACACACCACACAGATCGTGGTAGCCCTCATCGCGGCGGAGCGTATGCCTGTCCCATCTGACTTGGGAAGAGAGATGTTCACGTGGGCCTACAGGCCAGTCGGTTTTACGCACCGGGTCGTGCGGTACGGACCGGGTAGTTCCCGCGAGACAGCGCGGGACAACGTTCGCGGCATGCATTACCGTCGATTCAAGGGGTATTGGTGAAGACAATCGGCATCGATCTCTGGGACGGGCAGCTCCGCCAAGGCGGCAACGCTCAGACGGTCATGCGCCCGGCGGTCGGTTCGCTTCCTCACCTCCGCCGCGGGATCCGCGACCTCTTCGTCGAGACCTATTCGAAGTTCGCGCCGGTGTGCCGCACCGTCGACGAGCCGGGCGTCGCGATCATTGCCGTCGACGAGCGCACCGCGCGCGCGGCCGGCATCGTCAAGGTGCTCGCTCGTGTGGGTCGTCCGGTCGCCGCGATCGCCGGCCGTCACGACCAATGTGATCTGTATCTTCGTGGCAACGACGGGCTCGCGCTTCGCCAGTTCGCCGTCGTGGTCGCTCCGGTCACGAGCTGGGCGCCGGGCGCGAAGGGTGTGCAGTACCGCGTGATGGATCTGCGCACGAACGACGGCATGGCCGACGAAGACGGCCGCATGCTCCGCGGCATTCGCGCGGAGGGGCCATCGGTCCTGCGTTGCGGTGGCTACACGTTCTTCATCGTGTCGCTTGGCGATCCGACCGACTGGGCGCCGTCCGCGCTCGATGCGTGGGAGATGATGCCCGAGCGCGTGTACTTCGACGAGCTCGAGGTCTGCGCCGGCGGGACGGCCGCGAAGTTGCGCCTGCCGCGCAACGACCTTCGCCAGAGCTACATCTTTCGCACGCAGGGACCGCGCGAGACCGGCACCATCAATCACACGGCGTGTGGCGTGGTCGGCAACGAGCGCGATCTCGCGGGTCGCCTCGAGATTCAAGGCCCGAGTCGCCGCGTGATTCTCGACGTCGGTCACGATGCACTGCGCGACGGCGTGTTGCTCGGTCGCTACGGCCGCTGCGATGCGAGCGAGGCGCTCGATGATCCATCACTGTCACGCGTGCACGCGCTGCTCGTGTGCGAGCAAGACAAGCTGCTCGTCGTCGACACTGCGAGCTACAACGGCACGCGCATCGTCGGCGAGCATCGCTCGCGCGTGATCGAGCTCGATCGCGCGCTCGAGCTGCAGCTCGGCAAGCACACACGTATGCGCTGGCACTGGCTCGGTTAGCGGCAACGCTGACTGACGCCTCCGCCAGCACTTCGCGCTCGAGCCGTCGGCGCGTTCCGCTCGTCGCGTTCGCTGGCGTTCCGCTCGTGTTCCGCTCGTGTTCCGCTGCATCCGCTCGTGTTCCGCGAGCGATGCTGCCGGCCTTGAGGATGCGATGACCGGCGTACCTCGACGAACGGACCGTGCAGTGAGCCCGTGTACGCGGTGCACCTATCGGAATTCGTACGACCAAAAATCAACAAAAACAAGTACTTTGAGTTTGACCCGGACAATGTAGGCGCCCCAAAGTCGACGCGATGAAACGGCCAAAAGGGTGGCCGCCGTTCATCGCGCTCGCGTGCGCGATGATGGTGGGTTGTGTCGATCCGGCGGAATCCGTCGAACCGGGCAGCATGGAACCAGGCAGCGACGACGAAGGCGACACGTCGCCGACGACGCCGCCCGTCGAGGAAGCCGACGGCGAAACGCAGCCGCCACCGCCGGTCCTCTGCGGCAACGATCCGTCCGCGTACACGCCGTACACGACGGGCACACATCCGACGGGCAGTGTCCTCGCGATGCCGTGGCAAGGATCCTCGACGACGTATCCGGCGAGCAACGAAGACTTTCGCGGTTACGGCGCAGCGATGCCGACCATGGTCGAGTGCTCGAACAACAAGAACACGCGCTCGCACCTCGACGTGACCGCGGGCTGCTTGAACGCGATCACCGACACGCACGGTCAGATCGTGTCGACGGACGCCGGCGCGTTTCGCGCGCTCGCACTCGGCTACACCGCGACCGACCCGACACATCCGATCCGCTGGACGAAGCAGAGCATCGAGTACTCGTTCTTCTACACGGGGACGAGCGGCCCCGGCGTGCTGCCCGGCTTCAAGGCATTCGCTCGCTACAACACCGAGGAAGATCTCTACGTCGCGTCGTGGCGCACCGACGGCGTCGTGCAGATCCAGCGCAAGCAATGTGGCGTGTACACGCCGCTCAAGATCCTCCACGCCTTCGGCGCACCGACGACGAACACGTGGCACCGCATCCGATTCGACGCGATCGGCGACACGCTCGAGCTCTACCTCGATGGTGTGAAGGTCATCTCGGTCACGGACTCGGCGTTCGCGTCGGGCACGATGGGCCTTCGCACCGATGCGATGACCGGCGCGCTGATCGACGACTGGCGCGTTAACTAGTCGACCCCTCCTGGCGCGGCGGCTGCACATCACCCGGCCATGCGTTGGCTCGTGCTGTTTCCCCTCGCTATCTTCCTCGGCTACGCCGTCGAGGGCGTGAGCCCGCAAGCGTACGCGTCCGAGTCTAACTACACGGATTGCCCGGCTTCTCCGGCCGCGGCCCGCACGAAGTTCCGTCACAAGCGCAGCCGTATCTTCGCGAAGGTCGGTTCGGCCCGGCACCGTGGCGTCGATCTCATCGCGACCGAAGGTGACGAAAACCAGACGCTGGGTGGCAAGCTCGCCTACACCAAGGCTGACAAGGACCTCGAGGACGAGCAGGTCGAGCTGTTCGCCTGTATCGGCCACCGCTGGCAGCCGCTCGGGTCGACGCTCAGCGACGACGACGGCCGGTTCTCGCTCACGATCACCGGCGCGGCGCGCTTGCCGGTCGGGATGACGGATCTCTACGCGCACGTTCCGGGTGATGGCAGCGGGACGCGGTTCTTGGGCTACGTCGCCGCGAAGGACGAGAGCGTGATCGTCAGCGACATCGATGGAACGATCACGGCGTCCGAGAACGCGGTGTTTCGCGCGGTGCTCGGCATGGACATCGGTCATCAGCCAGGCGCACCCGAAGCGTTCGCGCAATCCGGCAAGACGGTCGTGTACGTGACCGCGCGTGGCGATCAGCTGACTCACATCACCCGCGAGTGGCTCGCGGCGCACGGCTTCCCCAAAGGACCGATGCGGTTCGCGAAGTCGATGGTGACGCTGCCCGGCGAGAGCACGGTCGCGCTCAAGTCGTCGACGCTCGACTCGCTCGGCGTGCAGATCGCAGCGGGCGTCGGCAATCGCGCGAGCGACATCACCGCGTACCAGAACGCGGGCCTGACTCCGGATCGCATCTTCATCAACGTGCCGGAGTTCTCGAACGAGATCCGAGACCAGCTCGCCGCAGGTAACGCGACCGCGTTCGACCATTACGCGGAGTTGCGCAAGGCATTGCGGCGCTAGGTCGAACGACCGGTACTAACGTTTCGCCGCACTTGATCGCGACGCGTGTTTGACACATACCACTCTGGTCGTGAGTGATGACGTAGCCCTCTTACGATGCGCGCGGGAGTTGGCTCCGGTGCGCAGCGTCGAGGAGGTGGCTCAGCTCGCGTGCAAGCTGGCGCGTGCGCTCGCCGAAGCCGACGGCGCTTGCCTCGTGTTGCGCGACGGCTCGTTCGTGCACTACATCGCCGAGGACGCGGTGACGCCGCTGTGGTGGGGCAAGCGGTTTCCGATCGAGCAGTGCATCTCGGGCTGGGTGATGTTGCACGGGACCACCGCAGCGATTCCCGATGTCGAACGCGACGCGCGCGTGCCGCTCGTCTTCTACCGCGACACGCTCGTGCGCAGCCTGATCGCGGTACCGGTGCGTGCGCCCGATGAAGGTCCGTTCGCCGCGATCGGCGTGTACTGGAAGACCACGGATGGCGCGGGCCCGCGAATCACGTCGCTGCTCGAGTCTCTCGCGATCGATGTCGGCGTCGCGCTCGCGAATGCGCGCAAGCTCGCCACCGAGGCGGAAGCCCGCGCACAGGCCGAAGCTGCCGCGCGCTCGAAGGACGAGTTCCTCGCGATGCTCGGCCACGAGCTCCGCAACCCGCTCGCGCCGATCGTCACCGCGCTGCACCTCATCAAGCTCCGCGGCGCCGATCCGTTCGAGCGCGAGCGCACGATCATCGATCGCCAGGTGCAGCACGTCGTGCGGCTCGTCGACAACCTGCTCGACGTCGCGCGGATCAAGCGCGGCGCGATCCACCTGCGGCGCGCGACCACCGAGCTCTCGGCGATCGTCGCGCGTGCGGTCGAGTCGGCCGCGGCGATGACGAGCGAGCGCGATCACGAGGTCGTCGTGCGTGTGCCTGCGACCGGCCTCCCGATCGACGCCGACTTCGATCGCCTCTCGCAGGTCATCGCGAACCTTGTCGGCAACGCCGCGAAGTACACGCCACGCGGCGGACACATCGAGGTCGTCGCGGATGTCGAGGCAGGCTGCGCGCGGCTCGTCGTGCGCGACAACGGTGCGGGCATCGACCCGAAGCTGCTGCCGCGGCTGTTCGATCTGTTCGTGCCCAACAGGCCCGATCAGGGCGGGCTCGGGCTCGGCCTGTCGATCGTGCGCAGCATCATCGAGATGCACGGCGGCGTCGTCTCGGCGGCGAGTCGCGGCCCCGGGCGCGGCGCGACGTTCACGATTCGCCTGCCGCTGGCCGGCTACTCCGAGCTCGACACCTCGACGATCGACGAACCGATTCCCGCGGATCAGCGCTCGCTGCGCGTCCTCGTCGTCGACGACAACGTCGACGCGGCGCAGACGCTCGGCGAGCTGCTGCAGATCCTCGGGCACCAGCCCGTCGTCGTGCACGATGGCCAGGCGGCGCTCGAGGCCGTGCAGACATTTTCGCCCGAGCTCGCGTTCCTCGATATTGGCCTTCCGATGACGGACGGCTACGAGCTGGCGAAGCAGCTGCACGCGATCAAGTCCGTCGGTGATGCCCCGCTCGTCGCGATCACCGGCTACGGCCAGCCGGCCGATGTCGAGCGTGCGACGGCGGCGGGATTCGTCGAGCATCTGGTCAAGCCGCTCTCGCCCGAGACGCTCCGCGTCGTGCTCGCGAAGCTCACGGCGTAATCAGAACGCAACAAACGTTTCGTTTACGCGTTCACGCGCGAGGCGTACACGCTTTCAGTCGGAGGGGAATCCATGCGATTTCGCCGGAGCGCGTGCATCGTCATCGCGTTGTTGTCGTCCTGCGGCCCGAGCGCGAGAACCGAGGGAGATGACGGACCGGAGGGTCCGTGCCCGGAAGGTCATCGTCGCTGCGAGGGCAACACCTTCGAGGTTTGCAGTAAGGGCGAATGGGTCATTCTCGAACAGTGCCCGCTGTTCTGTACGCTCGACGGCTGCGCGTCGTGCGACGGACCGGGTTGCGTTCCGGATCTGTGCGCCCAGGCGACGACAGACAAGAGCTACATGGGCTGCGAGTACTGGGCGGTCGATCTCGATAACGCGACCGAGGTGCAAGGCTTGCCGATCCCCGTCGCCGGCATGGAGTGCGCGCTCTATCCCGAGACCAAGCTCGTGATGGGGCAAAAGGTCTGTTACGACGGCTCGAACAGCGCGGGCAAGTGCGATTCGGGCAACGATGCCTGTCCGCCGGGCTACACGTGCATGGTGCCGCCCGCCGGCGTGTGCGGCCTGTTCGGCGACACCGCGCCGTTCGCGATCGTGGTCTCGAATCCGCAGGCGATGCCTGTCGCCGTCACGATCACCGTCGCGTCGGGACAGTCGATGTCGGTGCCGGTGCAGCCGGGGAACGTCCAGGCGATCTATCCACAGGACCTCGGCTTCGTCGACGCGAGCATCGACGGGACCGGCATCTCGACGAGCGCATACAAGATCACGTCGTCCGCGCCGATCGTCGCGTACCAGTTCAACCCGCTCAACGACGTCGACGTGTTCTCGAACGATGCGTCGCTGCTGATCCCGCGCTCGGGCTTCGACAAGAAGTACCTGGCCGTCTCGTACGCGACGCTGACCCGACGCGGTCCCGGTGGCCCCGGCCGCGACGACTACAACGGGTACTTCAGCGTCGTCGCGTGGGAGCCCGATACCGAGATCACGGTGACGGCGACGGCGACGACGGTCGCGGGCAAAGACGGCACGCCTTCGATCCCGGCGGGGCAGTCACGCACGTTCACGCTGCAGCCGTATCAGGTGCTGAACCTCGAGGCCGTGCGCGGCCCCGACCAGAACAGCAACGAGGGTCTCAACGGCGGCGATCTCACGGGCTCGGTGATCCAGAGCGGGAACGGCAAGACGTTCGGCGTGTTCGGTGGTCACGAGGCGGTGCGCATCAGCGCGCCGAATTCGAACTGCTGCGCGGACCACCTCGAGGAGATGCTGTTTCCGACGTCGACGTGGGGCAAGGAGTTCGTCGTCGCGCGCACGTTCGTTCGGCGCGATGCGCCCGACATCTTGCGCGTCGTCGCGAGCGTGTCGGGCACGACCGTCACGTTCAGCCCGCCGCCGGTCGCGGGCTCGTGCCCCGTGCTGCCTGCGAGTGGTCACTGTGACGTGCAGATCACGCAGCCGACGACGGTGAACGCGTCGCAGCCGGTCACCGTCGCGCATCTCATGATGTCGGCGATCTTGAACCTCGACGGCACCGGCGATCCGTCGCTCGGGATCGTGCCGCCCGTCGAGCAGCACCGGACCGATTACAAGTTCCTCGCGCCGATGGACTACGCGGAGCAGTACGTCACGATCGTCGGTGTCGCGGGTGATCAGGTGATGCTCGACGGCGTGCCGGTCAACCTCGCGACCGTGTTCGGCGTGCAGCGCGCGACCGCGACGATCCCGATCGTGCCCGGCACGCACATCGTTGCGTGCCCGATGAAGTGCAGCGTCGAGATCTACGGCTGGTCGCAGGCGGTTTCGTATCTGTTCGCGGGCGGGCTCGATCTCAAGCCGATCGTTCTCGAATAGAGTCGAGGAAAGGGCGATGACAAACCAAGGGCTCACTGAGTGTCCCTTCTGTGATCCTGCTGTATGGCAGCGTGAGTCGATCGGGATCGACAACGAGCTGTGTGTCTTTCTTACCCGTCCGCAACCAATCCTGGTGGGGTCTGGCCTCATTGTTACGCGCCGCCATTGCGCAACAGTATTCGAGATGACGAGTGCGGAATGGCAAGCTTGTTACGACCTGCTCCAGCGAGTCCGGACTCATCTCGACGCAACGCTCCAGCCGCAGGGATACAACGTGGGATGGAATAGTGGTGCGGTCGGTGGGCAGGAGGTCTTCCATGTCCACCTTCATGTGATCCCGCGCTTTGCTGACGAGCCGTTGGCTGGGAGAGGAATTCGGCACTGGTTGAAGCAAGAGACGAATCGGCGTCCGTCTGGGTAACGCCGATCGTTCTCGAATAGAGTCGTCGCCGAGATGGCGATGCTCGAGGTGAACGGGACGAAGCTGTACGTGGAAGACACGGGGCCGGGCTCGACGGGCGAGACCATCGTGTTCAGTCACGGCCTCCTGTGGTGCACCGAGCAGTTCGCGCCGCAGATCGAGGTCTTGCGCGGCCGCTATCGCTGCATCGCGTGGGATCACCGCGGGCAGGGGCGGAGCGCGCCGGATCATCGCGAGCACATCGGCATCGAGCTCGTCTGGCAAGACGCGGTCGCGCTGCTCGAGACGCTCGGCGTCGCGCCCGTCCACTTCTGTGGGCTCTCGATGGGTGGCTTCGTCGCGATGCGGATGGCGGCGCGCCGGCCCGACCTCGTGCGCTCGCTGCTCTTGCTCGAGACGTCCTCGGATCCCGAGCCGATGGAGAACATCGGGCGCTATCGCTTGTTGACGAAGATCGTCAAGCTCCTCGGGACCTGGCCGGTCAAAGATCGCATCGCCCAGATCATGCTGGGCAAGACGATTCTCACCGAGCGCACACGCCACAGCGACGTCGAGCGTTTCGTCGGGATCATGTCGCGGCGGCGCGATGTGTGGCGCGCCGTGAACGGGGTGATCGATCGTGCGGGGATCCATGACGAGCTGCCGCGAATTGCGGCACCCACCGTGATCGTCGTCGGTGACGAAGACATCCCGACGCCACGCGCCAAGGCGGACCGCATCGGGAGCGCGATCGCACACGCGAAGGTCGTGTCAATCCCGCGCGCCGGTCATTCTTCTCCCGTCGAAGAGCCCGTGGCCGTCACGTCTGCGATCGAGTCGTTTCTCACGGCGTTGCCGCGCACGTGAACCGTGGTCTAGTTTGAGCTGGCGGGCCGTGACACGTGACAGCCATCCTTATCGTCGACGATAGCCAGGCCGTCCGCACGGACCTGTCGGAAGCGCTCGAGGCGAGCGGCTTTCGCACCATCACCTGCGCGACGCTCGCCGAAGCGCGGACCGCACTGCGCACGCGACCGGTCTCGCTCGCCTTGCTCGACTCGCAGCTGCCCGATGGCAACGGTATCGAGCTCCTCGAGACGATCCGCCGCGACCACGTGCTCGGCGAGATGCCGGTGCTGGTGCTCGCGCGATACGGCGAGGTCTCGGATCAGGTGATCGAACGCCAGGTCGCTGCGAACGATTACATCGAGAAGCCGTACGACATCGTGAAGCTCGTCGCATCGGTCCGCATGATCCTCGGCGCGCCGCCGGTGCCCGATGTCGTGCTCGTGATCGACAGCGACGAGCGGTTCCGGAACGAGCTCGTGGACAGCATGGGCAAGGCGGGCTTCTTGACGCACGCATGCTCGAGCGGCGGCGAAGGTCTTCAGCTCGCGGCGAAGCTCATGCCGGCCGCGATCGTGTGCGAAGGCGCGATGAGCGACATGGACGGCTCGAGCGTCATCCGTCGGCTGCGCCTCGAGCCGGGCCTGCGCGCGACGCCGTGCCTGCTGTTGACCGATACGGCCGCGAAGGATACCGAAGTGCGCGCGCTCGAGGCCGGCGCCGACGGATCGATCAAGAAGGATGACGTCGCGATGATCGTCGCGCGCACGCGAGCCCTGCTGCGATCGGCGAATGCGACGCCGCACACGCAGAAGAAGCTGATGCCGAAACGCATCCTCAGCGTCGACGACGATCCGGAATATCTCGAGATCCTGTCGGGGCGGCTGCGCAAGCGCGGCTACGACGTCTCGTGCGCCTCGTCGGGAGAAGAGGCGATCGCACTGCTCTCCGAGCACCCGGTCGATTGCATCTTGCTCGATCGCTCGATGGCGGGCCTCGGCGGCGTCGAGGCCTGCCGCGTCATCAAGAGCAAGCCGGAGATGCGCGACGTTCCCTTGATCATCATCACCGCGACCGAGCAGCGCGAGGCGGTCATCGAAGGTCTCGCGGCGGGCGCGGATGACTTCGTCTCGAAGGCGAGCGGCTTCGATGTGTTGTCCGCGCGCGTGCAGGCGCAGATCCGCCGCAAGCAGATCGAGGACGAGCAGCGCCGTGTTCGCGAGGCCCTGTTGCGCAGCGAGCTCGATGCATCCGAGGCACGCGCCGCACGCGAGCTCGCGGAAGCACGCGCCGCGATGACGGAGGAGCTCAAGCGCTCGAACACCGACCTCGCGCAAGCGAATCGCGAGCTCGAGGCCTTCAGCTACTCGGTCTCGCATGACCTGCGCGCGCCGCTGCGAACGATCAGCGCATTCACGCACGCGCTCGCGGAAGACCTCGGCGGCAAGCTCGACGGCCGGTCGGTCGATCACATGCGGCGCGTGCTCGCAGCGACGTCGCGCATGTCGGATCTGATCGATGCACTGCTCGAGCTCGCACGGATCAGCCGCGCGCCGATCGTGCGGCACCGCGTCGAGCTCTCGTCGCTCGCGGCGATCTCGATCGACGAGCTCCGACGCCGCGACCCCGAACGCCGTGTCGACGTCGCGATCGAACCAGGTCTCGTGGTCGCAGGAGACGGGCGCCTCATGCGCATCCTCCTCGACAACCTCCTCGGGAACGCGTGGAAGTTCACCTCACCTCGGACCCACGCCCACATCACGTTGGGGCAGCAGTCGGTTAACGGCGAGACGGTCCTCTACATCGAGGACGACGGCGCGGGGTTCGATATGACTCACGCCCACCGCCTGTTCGAGCCGTTTCACCAGCTGCACACCGAGAGCGAGTTCAAAGGAACAGGTATCGGACTGGCGACGGTCCATCGTATCGTGGAGCGTCATGGTGGCCGGATCTGGGCCGAAGGGGCGGTGGGTCAGGGTGCAAAACTTTTCTTCACGATCCCAGCAGAGCGATAGCGCCAGCTTCTGCGATACGGTTGCCGGGGGCAGGTCGTCCAGGTGTCCGTAACACACGTGCCGAACACGCCACTGCGGTTGCTCGTGGCCGAGGACTCGGAGGACGACTACGAGCTTCTCCTGCGCGAGCTTCGCAAGGGCGGGTACCTCGTCACGTCGGTGCGCGTCGCGAACGCGCAGGCGTTCAGCGCAGCGCTCGAGCAGTCGTGGGACCTGATTGTCTCCGACTGGACGATGCCGGGCTTCTCGGGTCGCGCGGCGCTCGACATCATCGCCGCGCGCAAGACGGACACGCCGTGCATCGTCGTGTCGGGAACGCCGGGCGAAGAGCCCGCGGTCGAAGCCGTGCGCGCGGGCGCCGTCGACTTTCTCTCGAAGGACCGGCCGCGGCGTCTGATGCCGGCGGTGACGCGTGCGCTGCGCGAAGCCGCGGACCATCGCGCACGCGTCGCGGCGGAAGCCGAGCTCCGGCTCTCGGAGGAACGCTATCGCATGGGGTTCGAGGTCACGCCCGAACCGCTGCTGACGTACGACCTCGAACGCCGCGTGATCGTCGATGCGAACAGCAAGGCACTCCAGTTCTTCCAGTGCACGCGCGACGACCTGCGGCAGATGAAGCTCGGCCAGCTGAGTCCCCCGGCGCAGCCCGACGGACGGGACTCGAGCGAAGCGGCGAAGCAATACATCGACGCGGCGATCGCCGGCGACGCCGCGTCGTTCACGTGGGTGTTCCTCGTCCAAGGCGAGCTGGTTCCGTGCGAGACACGCATCATCCACCTGCCGACGTCGAACCGGAACCTCGCGCGGATCAGCATCGTCGATCTGCGCGAGCGGTTCCGGAACGAAGAGATCCGGCGGCGCAGCGTCGAGCTCGAGCTGCAGAACCGGCGCATCCAGGAAGCGAATCGCTTGAAGAGCGAGTTCCTCGCGAACATGTCGCACGAGCTGCGGACGCCGCTCAACGCGATCATCGGCTTCGCGGAGCTGCTCCACGACGGACAGGTCGATCCGGGCTCGCCGACGCACAAGGAGTTTCTCGGCGACATCCTGACGAGCGGACGGCACCTCCTCCAGCTCATCAACGATGTCCTCGATCTCGCGAAGGTCGAAGCAGGCAAGCTCGAGTTTCGTCCCGAGGAGGTCGATCTCGGGAAGCTGCTCGGCGAGGTCACCGCGATCCTCCGCACGCTCGCGGCGCACAAGCGGCTACGGATCGAGACCGATATCGATCCCAGCGTCGCGAAGGTCACGATCGATCCGCAGCGGTTCAAGCAGGTGGCTTACAACTACCTCTCGAACGCGCTCAAGTTCACGCAGGCCGGTGGCAAGGTCCTCGTGCGCGTGCTGCCGGATGGCGATGCGAACTTCCGCTTCGAGGTCACCGACAGCGGCATCGGAATCTCCGCGACGGATCAGTCGCGCCTGTTCATCGAGTTTCAGCAGCTCGAGACCGGATCCGCGAAGCGCCACCAGGGAACCGGCCTCGGGCTCGCGCTGACGCGCCGGCTCGTCGAGGCACAAGGTGGCTCGGTCGGCGTCCGCAGCACGCTCGGAGAAGGCAGCACGTTCTACGCGATCATCCCGCGCCACTCCACCGTGACGGTCGAGCCGATACCCTCGCCGATCCCCCAGCCAGCCGCCGACGGTGCGCGGCGGATCCTCGTCGTCGAGGACGACGCGCGCGATCAGGCGCAGCTCGTCGGCGCGCTCGCGAGTGCCGGGTACGCGGTCGAGATCGCCGCGACCGGCGCCGAGGCGCTCACGCGCTGGCGAGCTGGCGACTTCGATGCGATCACGATCGACCTCTTGTTGCCCGACATGAGCGGGCTCGACCTGCTCGCGGCGCTGCATGGCGAAGGTCGCAACATCAGCGTGCCGATCATCGTCGTCACGGTCGTGCCGGATGCGAGGTTGGTCGCGGGCTTCCCGGTGCACGACGTGCTCACGAAGCCGCTCGACCGCCAGAACCTCCTCGCGTCGCTGATGCGCGCCGGTGTGAGCTCGGAGGCCAAGTCGTGACGAGCGAACGCATCCTCATCGTCGACGACAACGTCACGAACTTGAAGCTTGTCGCGTATCTCGTGAGGGCGCAGGGCTACGAGGTCGCGACGGCCGTCGACGCGGAGACCGCACTCGAGGCCGTGCGGACAGCGCGCCCGCGCTTGATCCTGATGGACCTGCAGCTGCCAGGCATCGATGGGCTCGAGCTCACGCGGCAATTAAAATCCGATCCAGAGACCCGAGAGATCATCGTCATCGCAGTGACTGCCTACGCGATGAAGGGAGACCAGGACCGCGCACTCGCGGCTGGCTGCGATGACTACGTGACGAAACCCATCGACACGCGCCAACTGCCCGAGACCATCGCGCGTCACCTGGCGGCCGCGGGAAACCCGCCATGACGCACACGATCATGGTCGTCGATGACAACTCCGCGACGCGGCGGATGGTCCGCAACGCGCTCCAGCGCAACGGACACAACGTCGTCGAGGCGCCCGATGGCCGCACCGCGCGCCTGCTCATGGCGCGCGAGCGGCCGCGCGTCGTGATCCAGGATCTCATGCTCCCCGACGCCGATGGCTTCACGCTGGTCGGCGAGCTGCGCGACATCGCGCGCGGCAGCGACGTCTCGATCCTCGCGTTCTCGGGCTTCGTCTCCGAGCTCGATGAAGCGCACATCTCGACCGTCGGCTTCGACGACATCATTCCGAAACCGATCGCGCCGTCACGGCTCGTGCCGCTCGTCGAGGCGCACCTGCCGAGCAACATGCCGAAGACGGAGCGGTTCGGTGACGGGCGGCGGCTCGTGATCGCCGACGACGATCCGATGCAGCTCAAGCTCGCGCAGTTCCGGCTGTCGCGCCTCGGCTTCGAGATCGAAGCGGTCGGTGACGGACGCGCGGCACTCGAAGCGCTGCGCCGTAACCCACCCGACGTGCTCGTCTCCGACGTGATGATGCCGGAGATCGACGGCTTCGCGCTCGCGATGTCCGTGCGCCAGGATCCGCTCCTCCGCAAGCTGCCCATCGTCCTCGTCACGTCGAGCTACGTCGAGACCGCGGATCGCGACCTGGCACGACGCGCAGGTGCGAACGATCTCGTGCCGCGCACACCCGAGCTCGTCGAGCTCGTCGACAAGCTGCGCGAAACGCTCGCGCAGACGAAGTCGACCGAGCCGATGATCGAGGCCGAGCAGATGGTCGACCTCGAGCGCGAGCATGGTCAGCGCGTGTTCCGCCAGCTCGAGCGCCAGGTGATGCTGAACTCCGGGCTCGCGAAGCGCTGCTCGGCGCTCGCGTCGGAGCTCGCGGTGCTCGCCGGGATCTCGGAGGCCGTGCTCAAGCACAAGGATGTCTACCTCGCGCTCGACGAGGCGCTCGCGGAGTGCTTCGACGCGGGCGGCATCTCGATCGGTGCGCTGTACCTCGTCGAGGGCGACCAGCTGCGCGTGCGACCGATCGGGTCGAGCACCGGCTCGGCCGGCTACGGGGAGATCAAGAGCTTCTACGGCGAAGAGAAGCTGCTCCGGGAGCTGATCGCGCGCAAAAAGCTCGTCGAGTTGCCGCTGCCGCCGAGCGACGACCGTGACGCGACGCTGCATGCAGCGGCACCGAGGCTGCTCGAGGGCGCGCATGCGACGGCGATGCTGCTCGTGCCGGTCGTGCACCTCGAGCACTCGCTCGGCAGCCTGCTCATGGTCGCGCGTGGCCGCGAGCTCGATCGCGACGACTGGCGCGCATTCGCGCATGGCGTGGCCACGCAGATCTCGCACGTGCTCACGCTCGCGCGCGCGTTCGCGGATCGCGAGTCGGCGGAGCGTCGCGCGACAGACCACGCCGCGCTGCTGGACGCGCTCGTCGAGAGCGCACCGGACTTCGTCTTTCACCTCGACCTCGACGGCACGATCCGGTTCGCGAATCGGCCCTTGCCGAACTTCACGCACGACCAGATGCTCGGCCGCAAGTTCTACGAGTTCCTCGAGGAGGAACAGCGCGCGCTGGTGCAACGCGCGCTGGAGAAGGTGATCGACACCGGCGAGCCGCAGGGCTACGACATGGCGGTCATGATCGGAGGCCGTCAGTCCTGGTTCTCGTCGCGGCTCGGACCGATCCGGCAGCACGGCGAGATCGTCGGCGTCGTCATGATCTCGCGCGACATCACCGAGAACAAGCAGACCGAGATGCATCTGATGGTCGCCGATCGCATGGCGTCCGTTGGCACGCTGGCCGCCGGCGTCGCGCACGAGATCAACAACCCGCTCGCGTCCGTGATCGCGAACCTCGACATGGCGCTGCAAGACGTCAGCGAGTTCGCGCGCGATCTGCCGCCCGAGCTCGCCGAAGAGCTGAGGGATGCGCGCTCCGCCGCCGATCGCGTTCGCGAGATCGTACGCGACCTCAAGATCTTCTCGCGCAGCGAGGAAGAGCGGCACGGGCCGGTCGATGTCGAGCACGTGCTCGAATCCACGATCCGCATGGCGTGGAACGAGCTGCGCCACCGCGCGAAGCTCGTGAAGAAGTTCGCGAAGGTCCCCGATGTCGACGCGAACGAGTCGCGGCTCGGTCAGGTGTTCCTGAACCTCATCATCAACGCCGCCCACGCGATTCCGCCCGGCAAGCACGACTCGAACGAGATCACGGTCTCGACGAGGCTCGACGACAGCGGCCGTAACGTCATCGTGTCGATCCGCGACACCGGCACGGGCATGCCGCCCGAAGTTCGCGCGCGCCTGTTCACGCCGTTCTTCACGACGAAGCCCGTGGGTGTCGGGACCGGCCTCGGCCTGGCGATCTCGCACAAGATCGTCACGCAGTTCGGCGGAACCATCACGCTCGACACCGACGTTGGCAAGGGCACCGAGTTCCGGGTGTCCCTGCCGGTCGCCGGCGCGAGCGAGGTGGCGAAGCCGCGCACGCGGTCTGCCACGATCGCCGCGACTCGCCGCGGTCGCGTGCTCGTGATCGACGACGAGGAGCCGCTCGCGCAGGCGATCCGCCGCTTCCTGTCGAGCGAGCACGACTGCACCGCGGTGTTCTCGGCGGGCGCCGCGCTCGATCTGGTTCGTCAGGGCGAGCGCTACGACGTGATCTTCTGCGATCTGATGATGCCGCAGATCACCGGCATGGAGATGCACGCGGAGCTCGTGCGGATCGACGCGGCGCAGGCCGCGCGGGTCGTGTTCCTCACCGGTGGTGCATTCACATCGATGGCGCGGGACTTCCTCGATCAGACCTCGAACCGCCGGCTCGAGAAGCCGTTCGACCTCAAAGAGTTGCGCCGGCTCGTCAACGAGCTGATTCAATAGGGCAGTGGCGGACTTCGACTACGTCGTGATCGGCTCCGGGTTCGGCGGTGCGGTCTCGGCGTGCCGGCTCGCGGAGAAGGGCTATTCGGTCGCCGTGCTCGAGATGGGCAAGCGGTGGACGGCGAAGGACTTCCCGAAATCGACGTGGAACCTGCGCCGCTGGGTCTGGCGGCCGGGGCTCAAGCTGTTCGGCTTCTATGACATGCGGCCGTTTCGGCACGTGATGATCCTGTGCGGCAACGCCGTCGGTGGTGGCTCGATCACGTACGCGAACACGATGCTCGTGCCTCCGGACTCGGTCTGGCGCGAAGGCTCGTGGAAAGGTCTCGCGGCCTGGGAGCAAGAGATGCCCGGTCACTACGCGACCGCGCGCCGCATGCTCGGCGTCACCGAGAACCGCATCCTCGGCGAAGCGGACCACATGCTGAAGCGCATGGCCGACGAGCAAGCGTGCGGCGGCACGTTTTACAAGACCGATGTCGCGGTGTACTTCGGCGACGCGCAGGGCGTCGAGCATCCCGATCCGTACTTCGGCGGCGAAGGTCCACCGCGCTCGAGCTGCATCGGTTGCGGCGGCTGCATGGTCGGCTGTCGCTTCAACGCGAAGAACACGCTCGACAAGAACTATCTCTACTTCGCCGAGAAGCGGGGCGCGCAGGTGTTCGCCGAGACGCGCGTCGTCGACGTGCGGCCGCGCGGCGCCGCCGACGGCAGCGAAGGCTACGAGGTCCGCACCGAGCGCTCGACGGCGTGGTTCGCGAAGCAGCCGAAGACCTTCACCGCTCGCCACGTCGTGCTCGCCGCCTCCGCGCTCGGCTCGATGGACCTCCTCATGCGCATGAAGGAGACCGGCGCGCTGCCCGAGATCTCCGAGCGCCTCGGTCACGACGTCCGCACGAACTCCGAGTCGATCCTCGGCGTGCGCTTCCCGGGCAAGCAGGTCGACATGTCGAAGGGCATCGCGATCGGCTCGGGCGTGCACATCGATCAGTTCACCCACATCGAGGCTACCCGCTACTCGCGCGGCTCGGACGTGCTCGGCCTGATCGCGACGATGCTCGTCACCGGCAAGGGCTGGCGCCGCATCGGCGCGTGGATGTGGAGCGCGCTCCGCCACCCCGTGCGCTTCTTCCGCGCGGCATGGCCGTTCGGATTCGCGCGCCAGACGCTGATCCTCCTCGTCATGCAGACGATCGACGCGACGCTGAAGTTCTCCCTGCGCCGTCGCTGGTTCTGGCCGTTCAAGAAGCTGCTCACCACGCAGGGCCAGCGCATCCCGACGAACATCCCGAAGGCGAATGCGTTCGCCGAGCGCGCCGCACGCGCCTTCGGCGGCATCGCGATCACGTCGACGTCCGAGATCCTGTTCGATCTACCGATGACGGCGCACTGCATCGGCGGCTGCGTCATGGGCAACGACGCCACGCAGGGTGTGATCGACGCGCGCCATCGAGTGCACGGCTATCACAACCTCTACGTGATCGACGGGGCTGCGGTCGGCGCCAATCTCGGCGTCAACCCCAGCCTGACGATCACCGCGCTTGCCGAGCGCGCGATGACCTTCATCCCTCCGAAGAATCAGATCGGCGGAGCGGAGTAGGGGAACGCGTTCGACACGGCAGGGTGACCCTGCTCCGGGTTCGCGCTCGTCTCCGCGAACGGAATCCGCGAATTCTTGCCGTTCTCGGCGGCCGCCGTCGTCGAGAAGTTCACGCCATCGCTCGTCAGTGCACTGAACTGGTTGTAGACGGGTGGGTTCTGCGGGGTTCCGGCGCCGTTCAACAGATAGTCGTACGTCGTGTCGATCGTGTCGTCGTTCAGGAACCGACCACCGCAGAGCAGCGGAACCGCGTTTGCATTACCGCAGAGCGTCTCGTATCCGCTGACGACATCGGTGTCGATGCGCATGACGTCGGGGATGAACTGCGAGAACACCTTGTCCGCATACATCTGCGCGGCCGTGTTCGACGCGGGCGTGAGCACGGTGCCCGTGAGCGGGTTACCGCCCTCGAACAGCGCGCCGCCGATCGCGTGACACGTGATGCCCGCTGGCTTCACGCCGGTCGCGGCCGTGAGGCCCGGGATGACGCCGTTGAGCAAACATCCGCCGAGGTAGAGCGCCTTCAGCACCGTCTTCGCTTCCGCGATGACTGCGTTGAGTGCGGACGAGGGGACGCCGGCGAACGTCGGTGCCGTGGCGTTG
This sequence comes from Myxococcota bacterium, assembly GCA_030857175.1. GTDB lineage: Bacteria > Myxococcota_A > Polyangia > Haliangiales > Haliangiaceae > JABFXX01. Next base: position 69,080 of record JALZOJ010000001.1, read on the forward strand.
TACGCGTTGAGGAAGTCCTGCGAGATGAGCAGCGCTTCGTTGATGCCGGGACGTGCGAGCATCTCGACCTGACGGAAGCCATCATCGACGCTCTCGTCGGCATCCGGTGCCGCATCGATCGGCTGGCCCTTGCTGTTGTCACCGCAGGAAATGGCGAACGCGAAGATCGCGATCGAGAAAAATTTGGTGGTCTTCATGGTCCGTCCTTTCACTGCTTCACCGAAATGGTGGACCAGGTGTCGAAGATGGTTCCGCCGAGATCAGCGATCTTGACGTTCAACACGATCGCCGTGACGTTCAGGTTCTTCGTGAAGTCAGGCGCGCAGCTGGGTGGGTTGAACAGGTTGACCCCGTCGCCGTCGGTCGCGTCGCTGCCCGGCACGAGGATGTTCGCGAGGAACGCGTCGCCCTTGCAGTTCGGTGCGAGGCCGGCGCCTGCGTTGCCGGCGCCGCCCGCTCCTCCGAAGAAGCGCGACGCGAGGAACGTGCGCACCTGGAAGAAGCGATTGACGTCGAAGAAGAACGAGTCAGCGCGCATCCCGACGAAGAACTTGAGGTCCGTCAGCGGGCCCGCCGTACCCATGTTGATCGTGAGGCCGGTGTTCTTCTTCGATGTCAGGAAGTCGGTGCTCTTGCCCGTCACCTCGCCGACACGTGTGCCCTCCTTGAACACGGTGAGCGTGATGTCCTGGACATCGCCCACGGGCTCTTTCGCCACGAACCGGAACACGAAGTCATTCTTCGGCGCCGGTGCGGTCGTGCGAGTGGCCACGCGTGTGACGTGGAACTCGTAGCGCGCGTTCGGGCTGAGGAAGTACTGCTTGCCCGGAAGCGCCCGCGGGTTGAAGTACATGATGAGCGACAGCTCGCCTGGGGCTGTCGGCGACTTGAAGGCGAAGTGATCGGTGAGGTTCAGCGCACGCGACTTGATGTCGCGCTCGCCGTCGTCGTGATCGGATGCTTCGCTCTGGTTTATGTACGCGCCTGCGCCCAACGCACTCGCGAGGGCAACGGCGGAAACTGCTAGCCAAGATTTTTTCATTGGTTCCTCCGTCAGGCCAATTAGAGTGGGTTTGCCGAGTACGGGAACGTGGTCGACACAGGGGCCGGCGTTGCCGCGGTGGTGTGGAACTGCGCGCGGTTCGTCGGGACCGACGGCACGCGGCTGTTCTTGTTCTGTGCAGACACGTCCGAGAAGTTCACGCCGTCGCTGACGAGCGCGCTGAACTGGTTGTAGACGGCAGCGCCGCCCGTCAGCGCACCGAGCGCCGCACCGTTCAGCAAGTAGTCGTACGTCGTGTCGATCACATCGTCGTCGAGGAAGCGACCGCCGCAGAGCAGCGGCAGCGCCATCGTCGGATCGCCGCACAGGTTCTCGTACGTGCTCGTCGGGATGCTCATGTCGATGCGCATGACGTCGGGGACGAACTGCGCAAAGACCTTGTCGGCGTAGGCCTGCGAGGCGGTGACCGATGCCATGGTCAGCATCGTGCCCGTGAGCGGGTTACCGCCCACGAACAGCTCGCCGCCGATCGCGTGACACTGAATGGCCGCCGGTTTCACGCCGGTCGCGGCGGTCAAACCCGGGATGACGCCGTTGAGGAGGCAGGCACCGAGGTAGAGCGCCTTGAGCACCGTCTTCGCTTCGGCCACGACGGGCGCGGGGTCGACGCCTGCGAAGGTGGGACCGGTCGCGTTGTAGGCGGCGAGCAAGTTGTTGCTGATGAGGAGCGCTTCCGCGATACCGGGACGCGCGAGGACCTCGACCTGCTTGTACGTTTTTGGCGTGACGACCGCTGCGTCGACCGGCGGCCGCGCATCGGGGCGGCGTTCGGGGTCATCACTGCACGAAGCGAGTGCGAGAACGGTAAACAGCGTGATGGTCTTCATGGTGGGCCGTCCTTTCACTGCAGCACCGAGATGGAGGACCACGTGTCGAAGACGTCGCCGCCGCCGAGGAAGGCTTTGGGCACGCTCAAGACGATCGCGGTGACGTTCAAGTTCTTCGTGAAGTCAGGCGCGCACGTGGGTGGGTTGAACAGATTCACGGCATCGCCATCGACATCGCTGCCGGGATTGAGGATGCCTCCGAGGAACGGGTCGCCTTCGCAGTTCGGTGCGAGCGATGCCGACGCGTCGCCGACGCCAGCCGCTCCGCCGAAGAAGCGCTGCGCGAGGAACGCGCGCACCTGGAAGAAGCGATTGACATCGAAGAAGAACGAATCGGTGCGCATGCCGACGAAGTACGTGAAGCCCGTCATCGCATCGATCGTCGCGTTGTTCGTCGTGATCGCGCCGGTCTTCGACGACGCGAACGGCGTGCTCGCGCCGATGTGCGTTCCGACAACGGCATTGTCGCGGAACACGGTCAGCGTGATGAACTGCGTGCCGTTCGCCTGCGGCGCGCTCGCCTGGAAGCGAAACACGTAGTCGTCCTTCGGTGCGGCCTGTGCGGTCTTCGCACCGGTCACCTTCGTGACGTGGAATTCGTATCGAGCATCCGGGCTGAGGAAGTACTGCCGCCCCGGCAACGATCGCGGATTGACGTACATGATGAGCGCGAGCCTGTCGGTCGCCGCCGGCGCTACACCGACCGGCGTCTTGAACGCGAAGTGATCGGTCAGGTTGAGCGCGCGCGATTTGAGATCGGTTTCACCATCGTCGTGATCGGAGGCCTGCGCTTCGGGCGCATCTCCGATCTGCGACACTGCTGCGACAGCACCAAAGGCGGTGACCGCAGCGACTACTGCAAAGAGTCTTTTCGATTTCATGTGCCCCTCTTGTTTGGCCGAGCCCTCGCGTCTCGGACCTCAGGTAGATTCCCCAGGAAGGAAATTTCACATACGTACGAATCAAGCAGCAAGCTGATGACCCCTGAAAACATTAATGAAACCGCGATCACAGAATGAGACGTCTCACGCTGATTGATTCGATCCGGATCGCGATCGCGCTCGTACTCACGAGTTCTCTCGCGCACGCCCACCCGCTGGACATCGGCTATCTGCGCATCGAATCGAAGGGCGCGAGTGTCGCAGTCGCACTCGACCTCAATCCCGAGGCCGCGATGCTACTTGTCGGCGCGAAGGCCCCCCTGGACGAGGCGGCGCTACGCACGCGTGCGCCCGAGCTCGCGGCCGTCACGTTCGCGCAGGAACCGATCACGACACCGGCAGGGCCGTGCACGTGGAGCGGCGCGGTGATCGCGCGTATCGAAGGTCAGTCGATCCGCATCACCGACACCGCGACCTGTCCGGACACTGGCGAGCGTCGGTGGAAATTTCCGTTCGTGCGTGACTCGAAGGTCTCCGGAACGTTCGAGCTCCTCGTGAAAGAGAAGCTCGGCAGTGAAGAGAAGGTGAAGCTCGTCGACCGCTACGAGCCCGAGCTCGTGCTCGGCGCCGCGAGCGCGAGCTACAGCTTCCTCGACTTCGTATGGTCGGGCGTCGAGCACATCGGCGCCGCGCCGAACCAATGGCACGACGACAATGGGTTCAAGCTCGCCGACGGAATCGATCACATCCTGTTCCTCCTCGCCCTCATGCTCGGCGGCGGCACGCTGCTCCGGCTCATCGGGATCGCGACGGGCTTCACGCTCGGCCACTCGATCACACTCGCGCTCGCGGTGACCGGCCTCGTGCGGCCGCCGCTCTCGATCATCGAGCCGATCATCGCGCTCTCGATCGCGCTCGCCGCGGCGGAATCGATCTACGGGAAGTTCGAGAAGCACCGCTGGAAGATCGCGACGGGCTTTGGCTTCGTGCACGGCTTCGGGTTCGCGGCCGCACTCCTCGAGCTCGAGCTGCAGTCCGCCGCGGAGACGGCGAAGGCGCTGTTCGGCTACAACCTCGGCGTCGAGCTCGGGCAGGTCGGCATCGTGCTCGTCATCGCGCCGCTCGTGTTGCTCGCGCACAAGTCCGACTTCGCTCGCAAGTACGTGCTGCGCGCGATCGCCGCGCTGATCTTCGTCGCCGGCATGTACTGGTTCTTCACGCGGCTCTGATGGCGTCCCACGTGGGACGCCCACTGAGCGAAGCCGCGTCTCGGAAGCCGCGCTTCGGCCGTCCCGGTCCGGCGATCTAGCGATCGTCCGGGAGATCTTCACCGGTGATCTCGACAAGCGTTCGGGAGAAGTGGCACGACCGCCGAAGTGGGCTGATTCGCGGCCTGGTGCTCGCACGAGCGTCGCTGCTGGCTTTCCTATTTCGGATCCAGAGCGCGAGCGTCGGCGAGGGATCGATGAATGTTTTTATCCTCATTCCGGCGGAGCAGACCGATGCCGACGCTGCGGTGAGCTGTGCGTTGACCGCGTGCCGCCTCGGTAGACGAAAGCTTTCCTCCGACGCTCGCTCCCCGTTGATCGGCTCTCTTTTTTTGCGACTCGCTCGAATCGGCTGCGCGTCGCGCGTTCGCTCGAATCGCTGCCGCTGCTCGAAGCGGCGCTCGATGCGGGCGACCTATGCTTCTCGGCAGTGCGCGAGCTGTCGCGCGTAGCCACGGCGGGCACCGATGCTGCGTGGCGTGATCGCGCGCTCGGGAAGAACCTCCGCCAGATCGAGGAGCTCGTGTCGGGTCATGCGCGCGGGGACAGCCCCGATGACCCGAAGGACCCGAGCCTCCAGCCGACGATGCGCAAGCTTCAGATGTCCCCCGACGTCGCCGCGCGGTTCCGTCAAGCCGAGATGGTGCTCGCGGAGGAGCACGGCGGCCGCCGCTCGTCGTGGATGGCGACCAGGTGCTGCGCCCGAATGCGCCGCCGCCTGAAGAGGTCCCGTCCCACGTGGGATCGCGACTGGACGATGCGATCGTGCGCACGCAAGCGCGCGATGCGCTGGTGGGCCTCGGGTGGAAGCCGCACATCGCGCGGGCCGCGGTCGAGGAAGCGCTGTCTCACGTGGGATACGACCCTGCGCTCGAGGAATTGATCCGCGAGGCGCTGCGTCGGTGTCCTCGTCCCGGGTAGCGCGAGAACGGGGCGGCCGTACCGGTATGGGCTTTGGCGGTGGGTCCACTTCTCCCGAACGCTTGTCGAGATCACCGGTGAAGATCTTCCGGACGATCGCTAGATCGTCGGCGGGACCGGAACCGCCGAGGCGTTTCCGCGACGCGGCTTCGCCTGGTCGCCTCCCACGTGGGACGCGGAGCTTACGGAGTCAGGATGTCGTGCGTCGCGACGGCGCCGAAGCCCTGCCGATCCGCACCACCCGGGATGTACATGCGCCCGTTGACGACCGCCGCGCCCATGCCGTGACGCGGGAATGGCATGGGCGTGAGCGTCGCCCACGTGTTCGCGCTCGCATCGTAGAGCTCGGCCTGCGGGAACACGCCGCTCGCGATCGCGGAGTTGCCTTCGCCACCGACGACGGCAATCCGGTTTCCGATGACGCCACACGCGGTGCCGCCGCGCGCGGTCGGCATCGGCGCGCGTTCGGCCCAGCCGACACCCGGCGTGAATTCGTACGTGATCGGCGACTGCGTGTTGATGTTGCCCTGGCGACCGCCGAGGACGTAGAGCTTGCCGCCGACGACACCGCCACAGCCGTGATCGCGCGACATCGGCATCGCGGGCAGACCGGTCGTCCACGCGTTCGCGGCCGGGTCGTACATCGTGACATCGCCGACAGCGCCGCCGCGAAAGCCACCGGCGAGATAGATCTTGCCGTCGATGACGCCGGCGACCGCCGAGCCGCGCTGCGTGCCCGCGGGCATCGGCGCCTTCGTCGACCACGCCGTCTCGGTCGCAGGGTTCCATGACCAGACGTCGGGTAGCGCCGTGAAGTTGATCGTCTCGAGGGAGCCGAGCACGTAGATCGTTCCGTCGACGACGGCGGCATTCGCGTGGTGCACGGGCTTCGGCAGCGCGGGGCCCATCGACCACGTGCACGAGGCGGGATCGAAGACCTGCACGGCCGCGACGATGCCGGTCGCCTGCGTGAAGCCACCGAACACGTAGATCTTGCCGCCGGCCGCGACGACGGCGGTCTCTTGTGTCGGGCCGAGCGGGAGCGCGGGCGCGTTGGCCCATGGCGCTGTTGTCTCGCACGTCGTCTGCGTGCCGTCGGGGGCCGCATCGATCGAGGTGCCGTTACCGTCGTCGCCACATGCGAAACAACCAACCGCGAGAATCACGCTCCGCATGGGCGGACTGTACTACGAGGCGCGATCGGGCCAACCCTGGGCGCCGACGAGCGGGACGAACCGCACATCGCCAAGGTCCTCCTCGATGAACGAGGTCGCACTCTGCCGCGTGATGCGCACGAGGCGCTGGTACTCGTTCGTGCCGTGCGGGATGACGAGGCGGCCGCCGACGGCGAGCTGGTCGAGCAGCGATGGCGGTGGCTTCGGCGCGCCGGCTGCGACGGCGATCGCTTCGTACGGTGCGTTTGGGGGCCAGCCGAGCGTACCGTCGGCGTGGTGGACGTGGACGTTCGAGAAGCCGAGGCGCGCGAGCCGATCGGCCGCGGTACGCGCGAGCTCTTCGATGCGCTCGACGGTGTCGACCTCGCGCACCATCGCGCCGAGGATCGCGGCCGCGTAACCGGAGCCCGCGCCGACCTCGAGCACGTGCTCGCGGCCATCGAGACGGAGCGCCTGCACGGTCATCGCGACGACGTACGGCTGCGAGATGGTCTGCCCGCTGCCGATCGGGAGCGGCGCGTCGTCGTAGGCGTGCTCGACGAGGTGGTCGGGCACGAAGGCCTCGCGCGGCACGGCGCCGAACGCGCCGAGCACGAGCGGATTGACGATGTCGCGGCGACGGAGCTGATCCGACACCATCCGCATCCGCCGCGCCTCCATGCTCACGACTGCCCTCGCCATGCCCGAGAGCGCTGCATATCCCCGACCATCACGCGAACCGCCGAGCGAGGAGCAAACCGAGGAAGCCGGCGACGAGACAGCCGATCAGCGTGATGCCGATATTTAGCAGGCCTCGAAGCGCGGTCCCACCGGTCACGAGCGCGGTGGTTTCGTAGTTGAACGCGGAGTAGGTCGTCAATCCTCCGAGAAATCCGGTCGTGAGCGCGAGTCGCAGATTTGGCGGGAAGCTCGCGATCCGCGTCGCGAGCTCGAGGACAAACGCGATCGCGAACGAGCCGACGATGTTGACGATCAGCGTCCCGTAGGGGAACCCGGTGCCGATCCGCTTCGCCGCCCACAGCGAAACGAGGTAGCGCGCGCCACACCCGGCGGCGCCCGCTCCGCATACGATCAGGAACCGCTCCACCCGGCGATGTTACGCCGCGTCGCGGTCCGCGTGCTTGTCCTTGTGAGTGCGGACCGTCAGAACCGGGCACGGCGCGGAGCGAACGACCGTCTCGGCGACGGAGCCGAGCAGCGCGCGACTGACACCGCGGCGGCCGTGGGTCCCCATCACGATGAGGTCCGCGCCGAGCTCGGTCGCAGTCTGATTGATGAGGTCGCGGGCATCGCCCGTCTTGAGGAGCACCTGACCCATGCGAGTGCCGGCGCCTTTGCGGGCGGCAAGGTCGTCGAGCGCCTTCTGGTTCTCGATGACCAACGAGTCGATCACCGTCGCGGTGAGCCCGACGCCCATCTCGGGCACGCCGAGCGAGGGGATGCCGATCACGTTGACCAGGTGAACCGTGGCGTCGAGCTTCTGGGCCAGCTCGCACGCGTAGTCGAGCGCCTCCTCGGCGGTGTCGCTGAGGTCGGTCGGGACGAGGATATTTTTGGGCAACATGGACGCTCCTGCGGCCCGGAGTTTCACGAAGTGGGCCAAGGCAACGCCTTGAAACATCGAACGTGCGCGTCGCGTTCGCGCACGACGTGCTTGGGAGCGCGCCGGGTGCGGTAGAACCTCGCGGTGCGGCTGACCCGCAAGTTCATCGCGGCGCTCGTCATCGGCGTCGCGCTCGTCGCGCTGGTCCAGGGATACCTGGACTACCAGCGCGATCGAGACACGTTCGATCGCCAGCTTCACGCCGAAGCGGCGGCGCTCGGACGCGCGCTCGGCCGCGGTGTCGCCGACGTCTGGCAACGCGACGGCGAGGCAGCCGCGCGCCAGTTCCTGTATTCGGCGGCGAGCAAGAGTGGTCGCCTCCAAGCGCGCTGGATCTGGCTCGACGCGAAGGGACCAGATGCGCCGCGTGCGCCGCGCGAGGAGGTCGAGCCCGTTCGCGAGGATCAGGTCGTGACGACGCGCGACGAATCACGGCGTCTGTTGCTCACGTACATTCGCGTCGATGTCCCGGAACCGCGCGTCGGTGGTGTCGAGATCACGCAGTCGCTCGAGCAGCTCGACGCGTATGTGAAGTCATCGCTGCGGCTTCAGATCATCGGCTCCGTGAGCGCGGTCGTGATCGCGGCGTTGCTCGCGCTCGGCCTTGGGGTCGTGTTCATCGGGCGGCCGATCTCGCGGCTCGCAGCGAAAGCGCGGCGGGTCGGCACGGGCGATCTGACCGGGCCGCTGCATCTGCGCCAGCGCGACGAGCTCGGCGAGCTCGCGGCCGAGATCAATCTGATGTGCGAGCGGCTCGCGGCGGAGCAGGGCGCACGCGAGCAAGCGACCGAGCAGCTGCGCCATGCGGATCGGTTGACCACCGTCGGCAAGCTCGCATCCGGTCTCGCGCACGAGCTCGGCACACCGCTGAACGTCGTGCGGGGGCGCGCGAAGCTGATCGTCGATGGCGAGGTCGAAGGCGCGGACGTCGCGGACTCCGCGCGGATCGTCGTCGAGCAAGCGGAGCGCATGACCGCGCTGATTCGCCAGCTGCTCGACTTCGCGCGACCACGTGCGCTGCTCAAGGCGCGCGTCAACATGCCGGGCCTCGCGCGCCGCGTATGCGAGCTGATCGCGACGATCGGGCGCAAGGCCGAGGTCACGCTCGTGCCGCCCGACGACACCGAGCTGTTCGTCGATGCCGACGACGGTCAGCTCACGCAGGTCGTGACGAACCTCGTCGTCAACGCGGTGCAAGCGACGCCGCCGGGCGGGACGGTGACGATCCGCTCGCGCACCGTCACGCAACCCGCGCCGCCGTACGTCGACAGCGCGAACACGGCGTGGAGCACGCTGGAGGTCAGCGACACCGGCAAGGGCATCGACGAGGACGCGCGTGCACGCATCTTCGAGCCGTTCTACACGACGAAGGAGGTCGGTGAAGGCACCGGGCTCGGCCTCAGCGTGAGCTGGGGGATCGTGCGGGAGCACGGCGGATGGATCGATGTGTCCTCGACGGCTGGTCAAGGCTCGACGTTCACGGTGTACTTGCCCCGAGGAAACGTATGACAACGGTCTTCGTCGTCGACGACGAGCGCGAGATGGTCGAGCTGATCGCGCTCGGCCTGAAGAGGCGCGGGTTCACGATCGTGCCATTCGGCGCCGGCGCCGACGCACTTGCCGCGATCCCGAGTCACGACGTCGACGTGATCATCACCGACCTCAACATGAAGGGCATGACCGGCCTCGAGCTCTGCCAGCACGTCGCGGCGGATCGGCCCGACATCCCGGTTCTGATGCTGACCGCGTTCGGGAGCTTCGAGACCGCGGTCGGTGCGATCCGCGCGGGCGCGTATGACTTCGTGACGAAGCCCGTCGAGATCGAAGCGCTCGCGATCGCGGTGCGCCGTGCCGCCGAGCATCGCTCGCTTCGCGGCGAGGTGAAGCGGCTCCGCGAGGTCGTGGCGCAGACGCGTGGTCGCGGCGACTTGATCGGCTCGTCGACGGCGATGCAGCAGGTCTACGGGCTGATCGATCAAGTGAGCGCCACCGACGCGACCGTGCTGATCACCGGCGAGTCGGGCACCGGCAAGGAAGTCGTCGCGCGCGAGATCCATCAACGGAGCAAGCGCGCGTCGGGTCCGTTCGTCGCGATCAACTGCGCGGCGGTGCCAGAGCAGCTCCTCGAGAGCGAGCTGTTCGGTCACGCGAAGGGCGCGTTCACGGATGCGAAGCAAGGCCACCCGGGCCTGTTCCAGCAGGCGAACGGCGGCACGCTGTTCCTGGACGAGATCGGTGAGATGGCGCTCGTGATCCAGCCGAAGCTGCTCCGCGCGCTGCAGGAGCGCAAGGTCAGGCCCGTCGGTGGCGACAGCGAGATCGTGTTCGACGTGCGCCTCGTGACCGCGACCAATCGCGACCTCGAGGAGATGGTCGAGGACAAGCGGTTCCGCGAGGACCTCTACTACCGCATCAACGTCATCCACATCCCGCTTCCGCCGCTGCGTGCGCGTGGGGGCGACGTGCTCTTGCTCGCCCAGCAGATGCTGAAGCACTACGCGGCGGTGTTCGACAAGAAGGTCATCGGACTCGCGGCCGCGGCGGCCGAGCGCATGATGACGTACGACTGGCCGGGCAACGTACGCGAGCTCGGCAACTGCCTCGAGCGCGCCGTCGCGCTCGCGCGGTTCGAGGAGATCCAGGTCGAGGATCTGCCGGAGAAGATCCGATCGTCGCGGCATCGGCTGTCGCTCTCGGGGACGGAATTACCCGAGTTGCTTACCCTCGAGGAGATCGAGCGGCGCCACGTGCTGCGCGTGCTCGAGGCGTGCGACGGCAACCGCACCGACGCGGCGAAGATGCTCGGCCTCGATCGCAAGACGCTCTATCGCAAGCTGTTGCGGTGGGGCCTGAACGAGGAATAGCCGCCGCACCCACGAAGTAGCCCCAGCCCTACCGCCGGTCTACCCCACGCGTACCCGTCCGATCCGGCTACCGTGGCGTGGATGAGTGAGCCGGCTCGAACCGACGATCTGCGTGCCGAAACGGTCCCGATCGCGATCGAGGACGATCCGACGGGACCCATCGCGGTTCCCGCCGGGCGTCTGCTCTGTCTCGTCGGCGTCGACATGGGACGGATGTTCGAGATCTCGGGGCCGGTCGTCGTCGGTCGCGGATCGAGCGGCATCGATGTGCGGTCGAGCGATGTCTCGCGGAACCACGCGCGACTCTGGCGCGATGGAGGGTCCGTGTTCGTCGAGGATCTCGGAAGCTCCAACGGCACGCTCGTCAATGGCACGGTCGTCATGGGACCCGTGGAGATCCGGCTCGGTGATCGCGTTCAGTTCGGCAGCGCGATCTTCGTGTTCACGCGCCACGACGAGCTGGAGGAGCGCGTTCAACAGTTGCAGAAGCTCGATGCGATGGGTGCTCTCGTCAAAGGCCTCGCGCATGACTTCAACAACATGTTGACCGTCCTGCAGGTCGGACTCGAGGAGCTTCGCGAAGCGCCGGTCGCGTTCGATGCCGATGCGCGACGCACGATGGACGACATGACGACTGCGACGACGTCCGCGGCAGGGCTGATTCGCCGGCTGCTACGAATCGGTCGCGCGAAACCGCCGACGACGGAGCTCGTCAAGCTGTCCCGCGTCGTCGACGAGACGATCGCGATGGCGCGCGCGAAGGTCGGCCGCGTGCGTCTGCACGCGCAGGTTACAGCGGATGCGAGGGTGATGGGCTCGTTCGAGGAGCTCAAGCAAGTGTTCTTCAACCTCATCATCAACGCGCGGGACGCGATGCCGAGTGGCGGTGAGATCTCGATCAACGCGAACATCACGACGCTCGATCGCGCCTCTGCGCTGAGCCTGCACCTCGAGCAAGAGGGTTCGTACGTCGACATCTCGGTCTCCGATACCGGATGCGGCATGGACGACGCGACGCGCGCTCGAATCTTCGAGCCGTTCTACACGACCAAGCCGGTCGGCAAAGGCTCGGGACTCGGGCTCGCCATGGTGTACAGCTCGGTGCGCAATCATCGGGGCGCCGTGTATGCCGAGTCGATCCAGGGGCGCGGCACGACGTTTCGCATCTTGCTTCCGGCGATCTAGTAGCGAGAAGTCGCGATCCGGGCGATCGTGCACGCGTGAGTCGCAGCGTGATCGTCGTCGACCGGTTCGCACCGGAAGCAGACGCGTTGCGCGCCACGTTCGACGAGCGGTTCGAAGACCCGCGTTCGACGCGCGCCGATCGCTTCGTCTGGGACTACTGGCACGTTCCCGGCCAGTACACGGCGCTGCGCACGCCGGCGTGGACCTACTTTCCGAAGCGCACCTACGAGGCGTTCCATCGCCGGCTCGTCGCCTGGGGACGCGAGACGCTTGGCTGTCACGACATCTCGCCGCCGTGGCTCTCGCTCTACCTCGACGGCTGCCGGCAAGAGCTGCACGGCGACCTGCCGCACGGGCCGTGGGCATTCGTGTTCTCGCTGACTCGCGGCGGCACGTTCACCGGCGGTCAGACGCTACTCGTGCGCGACGAGGTCCTCGACTTCTGGCAGGACTTCGCGTCGGTGCGATCGGTCGAGGAGGGCGAGCTCATCCGAGCCGTGGAGCCAAAGTTCTCGCGGCTCGTCGCGTTCGATCCACGCATCCCGCACGGCGTGCGGGAAGTGCGCGGGACGCATGATCCGCGCGAGGGCCGGCTCGTCGTGCACGGCTGGTTCGTGCAACCGCGGCCGTTCGTGAAGGGGCCGCTCGCGACGCGCACGCTCGCAGCGCGCATCGAGGAGCTGACGGGCGCGCTCGGCGAATGGATCGGCGCGCTGCCGATCGCGGGGCTCGCGAGCTTCGCGTTCGACGTCGACAAGCGCGGCCGGGTCGCTCGCGTCGCCATCCTCTCCGACACGACGCGCGTGCCGGCCGCCGAGGAGCGCGCGCGCAAGGCGGTGGTGCGAAAGATCCGCGCCGCGATCGGACAGTGGAGCTTTGGCCCGCAGCGCGGCACGTCGCGCGTGACGTTGCCGTTGGTGTTCGAACGGTGACCGGCAACGTCCCGAAGACGTGGTCGGCATTTCGCGCGTTGTGCGAGCCAACGCGATCGATCGAAGCGTGCCCGATGTGCAGCAAGGTTTCTGGCTACACCTCGCGCTTCGAGAAGCACGGCGAGGTCTCCGACACGATTCCGTCAGAGCTCTCGCTCCAGGACTTCCTCGGCGACTACTCGCGCTGCGGCACCTGCCGGCGCTTGTACCTCTACGAGCACGAGTACGAGTACCTGGTGACGGGGAGCGAGGACACGACATCGTTCACGCGCAAAGACTTCGAGGAGGTGTTTCGCGGCGACTTCTTCATCCGGTACCGGCTCGGGCCGGAGACGGTCGAGACGACCTGGCCGCAGACAGTGTTTCCACAGCACAGCATCGCGGTGCTGAAAGACGAGAAGTGGATCGCGCTCCACGACGAAGGCGCGATCACTCCGCTCGATCCAGCCGCTGGTCTCGCGGCGTTGATCGCGATCGATCCGCCGGTCGGGCTCGACGACAGGGCGATCGCGACGCAGTACCTGTTCCTCGTCGAGCGCATGCGAAACACGCAGCACGGCTACGGCGTCTCGAACTTCAACCACATCCGTTGGAAGTGGATGCTGACCGACGAAGAAAAGGCTGAGATCGAGAACCTTCGCGCGATCAGCCGGGTCGAGCGTGAGGTGGTCGAAGAGCTCGACGATCGCGTACAGTTCACACGCTGGACCGTGCTAGACCGCAAACTGATCTGTCGCGTCGTCAGCGTGTTCCCCAACGGCGACATCACATATGAAGACGCCGTGATCGGCGAGAACCTGCCGGTCGACAAGCGATGAAGACGCTCGCGGAGTTTCGCGCGGTGAGCTCGCCGACGATGGCGATCGAGGCGTGTGAGATCTGCTCGAAAATTCCGAAGCGATGCTCGCGTTTCGAGAAGGGCGGCGACGTCGAGAACGACGACATTCCGCCCGAAGCCGAGCGGCTCGTGCCGTACCTCGGTCCGGTGAGCGGACATCGCGGCGAGATCAAGCGCTGCCCGACGTGCAGTCGCACGTACTGGTACGACCACGAATACGAGTTCATCGTCGGCGGCAGCGAGGACACGTGGGCGTACGTGCGCCTCGAGCCCGAGGAGCTGTTTCGCGGCGAATGGTTCATCCGGCACCGACTCGAGCCGCGGACGCTCGGAATCACCGACGTCGAAGCGCAGCCATGGTTCGGGCACCACGCCTTCGTACGTCTCGACGGCGTGTGGTGTGCACTCGACGATGACAACGCGACGACGATGACGATCGCGACGCTCGACGACATGGCGCGGCTCGCCGTGATCGATCCGCCGCTCGGCCTCGACGATCCGGAGAACGCGAAGCGCTACTCGCGCCTCGTCGATCGAATGACGTCGCCGCGATTCCAGTCGTCGATGTTCTTCAGCACGTTGCCGTGGAAGCACGATCGCGACTGCAATGATGAGGAGCGCGCGCAGATCAAGGACCTCGAGGCGGCGAGCCGCGTCGAGCGCGAGTCCGCTGTGAAGCTCGACGATCGCGTGATCGTCACGAAGTGGGGCATCTCCGAGAGGCGCCTGATCTGCCGGATGCTGACGGTGTTCCCGAGCGGCGAGGTCCGACGCGAGGACGCGGTGATCGGCGAGAACGTCCCCGTGAAGTGATCACTTGAAGAGCGCGGGTGCAGCGACCCGCATGATCTCGAACAGGACCTGCGCGAGCATCTCGCGAAGCTCGTCGCGCGAGAGCCGTGGGTTCGCCGCCCAGTCGAGCGACGCGTGCTCGACAAAGCCGATCCAGCCGCGCACGGCGGTCTCGAACCGCGCATCGCCCGCGAGCATCGGTGCGAACGGCGAGCCTCCGAGGAAGCTGTCGAACAAGCGCTGGCGCACGCCCTCGATCACGGTCGCCACTTGCGGATCGCTGCCGATGCCGCCGCGCATGAGCGAGACGAACGCTTGCGCGTGCCGCGTGATGTACTCGAGGTACGCATCGAGCGACTTGCGCACGCGGTCGATCGGCGCGAGGTCCTCCGGCACTGTCGTGATCGCCGCGACCAGCTCGTCGGCAATCCCGGAGAGGCCCGCGACGTAGAGGTCACGCTTCGTCGGGAAGTAGTGATAGAGGAGGCCCTTCGAGATCTTTGCTTCGCGTGCGAGGTCGTCGATCGAGACGTCGTCGTACGAACGACCCGAGAACGATCGCTTCGCAAGCTCGAGCAGCTGCGCGCGGCGCTCGTCGGTCTCGAGCCGGATGCGCGTGCGCTTGGTCGCACGAACAGCGGAGCGAGCAACACGGCGAACGGCGCGACGAGGTGGCACGGGAGGCGCTCACTATATGCGAGAAATTTCCGGCCGTTGTTAATTCCCGGAACGGCGCTATTGACCGATTTTCAATAGACCCTACACTGCCGAATATGGCCATCACGCCACGTGACCTCGACGTCGATTTCACGCAGGTCCCTCGCGCCTGGCACGCAGGCAGCGTCGTCGCGACCGGCATCTCGAACGGCGTCAATCTGCTGTTCCCGCACGGAGAGCGATTCTTCGTCCGCTCGGTAAAGTATTTCCTCGATCAGATCGACAGCCCCGAGCTGCGCACGCAGATCAAAGGCTTCTTCGGCCAGGAAGGCCGGCACGCGCGCGAGCACGATCGATTCAACGAGATCCTGCGCGCGCAGGGGTACGAGATCGATCGGTTCCTCGGCCAGTACATCAAGATCTCGTCGTGGATCGAAGCGCGCACGTCGAAGAAGCTGAACCTCGCGGTCACCGCCGCGTCGGAGCACTTCACCGCGATCCTCGCCGAAGGCGCGCTCTCGCGCGGCGTGCTCGATGACTGTCACCCCAGCATGCGCGCGTTGCTCGCGTGGCACGCCGCCGAGGAGATCGAGCACAAGGCCGTCGCGTACGACGTCCTCCAGAAGATCGATCCGAGCTACGCGCTGCGCATCGCCGGCCTCGTGACGGCGACCGTGCTGCTCACTGGATTTTGGACCTGGGGCGCGATCGCGCTGCTGCGCCAGGACGGCATCACGTGGAAGAAGTTCGTGCGCGAGCTGCGTAGCGCGCCTGCCGAGAAGAAAGACCCGGTGATTCGCCGCGTGTTCGTGCGCGGCATTCGCCAGTATCTCCGACGAGACTTTCATCCGTCGCAGAACGCAAACGACAACCTGGCGGCCGAGTGGTTCGCCGCACGTGGTATCGGACTTCCGGAGGCCGCATGAGCAAGATCGTCGTCGTCACGGGTGCAGGCAGTGGGATCGGTCGCGCGACGTCGCTCGCGTTTGCCAAGGAAGGCGCGCGCATCGCGGTCTGCGATGTCGATCAGGCGCGCCTCGATTCGCTCGGCCGGGAGCTCGGCGATCGCGCGCTGCTCGTCAAGAAGGTCGATGTCTCGTCACGTGCCGAAATGTCGACCTTCGCCGACGAAGTCCACGCGCTCGCGCCCGCGGCAGACGTGATCGTCAACAACGCGGGCGTCGCGATCGGCGGCACGTTCCTCAAGACCTCGCTCGACGACTGGGACTGGCTGCTTGGCATCAACCTCATGGGCGTCGTGCACGGCTGCCACTTCTTCATCCCGAAGATGGTGGATCGCGGGCAGGGCGGTCACGTCGTCAACATCTCCTCCATCCTCGGCATCTATCCGGCGCCGAACGTCACCGCGTATGTCGCGAGCAAGTTCGCCGTGCGCGGTCTCTCGCAGTCGCTGCGCGCCGAGCTCGAGCCACACAAGATCGGCGTCACGGCGATCTGCCCGGGCATGATCAACACGTCGATCGTCGCCGACGGGCGGTTGAACGCCCACATCGAGGGCCGCCGGTCGAAGATGGTCGCGACGTTCGCGCAGCGCGGTGCACCACCCGAGCTCGTCGCACGAGAGATCCTCTCGGCCGTGAGGACGAACCCCGCGGTTCGCCCGGTCGGTCGCGATGCCAAGCTGATCGCGGCGTTGACGCGGATGGCACCACAGATCACGACACGTCTCGGCCAGGTCCTCGCGAAGAGATTCGGCGCGCACGACTGAGTGACGCGCGGCGGCGAGTCCTGTGGCTTTCCCGGCGCTCACAAGACGCAAATGGCGCTAAGGTCGCGCCGAGATGAAGCTTGCGACCCTGCGCGATGGCTCGAGAGATGGGCGCCTCCTCGTCGTGAGGCGCGATGGCCAGACGGCGACGCAATCGCCCGATGCGTGGCCCACGATGCAACGCGCACTCGATGACTGGAGCGCCGCGGAGCCCGCACTGCGCGCGCTCACGGACCAGCTCGATCAAGGTGCGATCGACGGCACGCCGGTCGATCCGATTCGCCTCGGCGCCCCGCTGCCGCGCGCGTTCGAGTGGATCGACGGCTCGGCGTATCTGAACCACGTCATCCTCGTGCGCAAGGCGCGCAAGGCCGAGCCGCCGGCGACGCTCGAGAGCGATCCGTTGATCTATCAAGGTGGCTCGGGCGACATGCTCGGCCCGCGCGATGCGATCGAGCTGCACGATCCGGCGTGGGGCCTCGATTACGAGTCGGAGGTCTGCGTCGTGCTCGGCGATGCGCCGATCGGCACCACCGCCGCGGACGCGCATCGCTACGTGCGGCTCGTGATGCTCGCGAACGACTGCACGCTGCGCAACCTGATCCCCGACGAGCTCGCGAAGGGCTTCGGCTTCTTCCAGAGCAAGCCCGCGACGGCGTTCTCGCCGTTCGCCGTCACGCCCGACGAGCTCGGTGTAGCCTGGCGCGGTGGCCGTTTGTTCGCGCGCGTGCGCTCGACGTACAACGGCGAGGTCGCCGGCGATTGCGACGCGGGGCCCGAGATGCACTTCTCGTTCTTCGATCTGATCGCGCACATCGCGAAGACGCGCCGGTTCACGGCGGGCACCATCGTCGGCAGCGGCACGGTCTCGAACGCGGATCGCGAGCGCGGCGTGTCGTGCCTCGCGGAGCGCCGGATGATCGAGATCATCGAGGGCGGCAAGCCGACCACGCCATTCATGATTGTCGGCGATCGCATCGAGATCGAAGCGTTCGATCAGAACGGCGTCAGCCCGTTCGGCAAGATCGAGCAAATTGTCGTCGAAGGCGTGAAGGGAACGGCCGCATGAAGATCGTGCTCCACAACTACTGGCGCTCGTCGGCGAGTCACCGCGTGCGTATCGCGCTCGGCCTCAAGGAGCTCGCGTACGAGTACGTCGTCGTGAACATCGTCAAGGACGCGCAGCACGCGGACACGTATCGCGCGCGCAATCCGATGGCACAGGTGCCTACGCTCGAGATCACCGAAGACGACGGGACCGTCTGGTCGATCTCGCAATCGCTGCCGATCATGGAGTACCTCGACGAGCGCTGGCCCGAGAACCCGATCCTCCCGAGCAAGCCGTTCGGCGCCGGCACCGCGAAGATCGATCGCGCGTACGCGTTCATGCGGGCTCGCGCGCGCTCTCTCGCGGAGATCATCAACTCCGGCATCCAGCCCCTGCAAAACCTCACGACCACGAAAGCGGTCAAGCAGTTCGGGGGCGACGAGGCGGTGTGGCCGAAGGCGTTCATCACCGACGGTCTCGCTGCATACGAGCAGCTCGCGCTCGATACCGCGAAACGGATCGGCGCGGCGGCAAACGGCAGTGTGGAGTGGCCATTCAGCGTCGGCGACGCGCCGACGATCGCGGACTGCTGTCTCATCCCGCAGCTCGCGAGCGCGCGGCGCTTCGGCGTCGACTACAAGAAGCACGAGCTGCTCGCGCGCATCGAGGAGCGCTGCATGGCGCTCCCCGCATTCGCGAACGCGATGCCCGACAAGCAACCCGATGCAGTGAGGACCTAATGGCGAAGCAGGCACCCGTTGGCATCAAGCGCCTCGAAGGCATCCACTGGTACGTCCACGATCTCGAGCGGTCGCGTCAGTTCTACACGAAGAAGTTCGACTTCGCGGAGACCTGGCGCAGCACGCCCGAGCTCGACCAGAAGGGCCGCCAGCGGTCCGCGTGCTTCTTGGCGGGCAACATCAACATCGTCTGCAGCTCGCCGATCGGCGAGGGCGGGCGCGCGCACCGGTTTCTGCAGAAGCACCCCGACGGCGTCGGCACGCTGATCTTCGAGGTCGAAGATGCCGATCGCACGTTCGCGCTGATCGAGGAGCGTGGCGGTACGCCGATCGCGGACATCGAGACATTTCAGGACGACGGCGGCACGCTCCGCCAGTTCTCGATCACCACGCCATTCGGCGACTGCACGTTCCGCTTCCGCGAGCGCCGCGGCTATCAAGGCCTGTTCCCCGGCGCGGTCGCCGTGAAGGGAGAGGGCGGCACGAACAAGTTCGGGTTCCAGGAGATCGATCACGTCACGTCGAACTTCCAGACGATGAAGCCGATGCTGCTCTGGCTCGAGCACGTGCTCGGCTTCGAGCAGATGTGGGAAGTCGCGTTCCACACGAGCGACGTCGAGCCGGAGCGCAAGACCGGCTCGGGCCTCAAGTCGATCGTGATGTGGGATCCGACGAGCAACACCAAGTTCGCGAACAACGAGCCCGCGCGGCCGTTCTTCAAGAGCTCGCAGATCAACATCTTCAACGAGGAGCTGCGCGGCGACGGCGTGCAGCACGTCGCGCTGACGGTCGGCGACATCATCACCGCAGTGCGCGACCTGCGCTCGACGGGCGTGACGTTCATGCCGACGCCCGGCGCGTACTACGACATGCTGCCCGATCGCATCGAGAAGAGCGGCATCAAGAAGATCGACGAGGACATCAAGGTCCTGCGCGATCTCGGGGTGCTCGTCGACGGCGACCACGACCACGCGTACATGCTGCAGATCTTCCTCAAGGAGAGCGCCGGCCTGTACAAGGACCCGAAGGCCGGGCCGTTCTTCTACGAGATCATCCAGCGCAAGGGCGACCGTGGCTTCGGCGCTGGCAACTTCCGCGCGCTGTTCGAGAGCATCGAGCGCGAGCAACAGCGAGGCGCCTGATGCTCGATCGGATCTGCGCCGGCGACGTCGCGAAGAAGCACCACATCCAGCTGCGTGGCCCCGGCGGCGAGCTTCGCTACGAGGAGTGCTTCACGCGCGACGGCTTCGACGGCCCGTACACGATCCTCTATCACCTGCGGCGCCCGCACACGCAACGGCTCGCGGAAGTGCCCCACGGCTGGGCAAAGCCCATCGCGGTCGGCGAGCGCGCGCTCGCGAAGCGTCACTACAAGTCCGGCGAGCTCGCGAAGACCACCGGCCCGCAGATCGACTGCCGCGTGCCGATGATGTTCAACGACGACCTGATCGCGGGCGTCGCGTTTCCAACGGAGCCCGACCCGGTCTACATCGCCGACGGCGACGCGGATCAGCTCGTCTACATCCATCGCGGTGGCGGCACGCTGCGCTCGATCCTCGGCGACCTCACGTTCGCGCAAGGCGACTACGTCTACGTGCCGCGCGGCATGCTGCATCGCTATCTGCCGGACCAAGGCGTCGCGCAGCACTGGCTGTGGTTCAACCTCGTCGGTGGCGTGCACGTGCCGAAGCAGTGGCGCAACGAGGTCGGTCAGCTCCGCATGGACGCGCCGTATTCGCATCGCGACTTCAAGCGCACGCAGTTCGTGCCGCCGCGCGACGAGAAGATCCGCGACATGCTCGTGCTCAAGAGCGGTACGTGGCACGGCTTCCGCCTCGAGGATTCCCCGCTGGACGTCGTCGGGTGGGACGGCACCGTGTATCCGTGGGCGTTCCCGATCCTGAACTTCCAGCCGCGCGTCAGCTCGGTGCACCTGCCGCCGACGTGGCACGGCACGTTCGCTGCGCGCGGCGCGCTGATCTGCAGCTTCGTGCCGCGCCTCGTCGACTTTCACCCCGAGGCGATTCCGTGCCCGTATCCGCACAGCTCGACCCACTGCGACGAGATCATCTTCTACGCCGACGGTAACTTCACATCGCGCAAGGGCGTCGGGCCGGGCAGCATCTCGCATCACCCGATGGGCCTGCCGCATGGTCCGCATCCGGGCAGCTACGAGAAGTCGATCGGCACCACGCGCACCGACGAGCTCGCGGTCATGGTCGACACGTACCAGCCGCTGAAGCTGACGACGGCCTCGCTGGCGATCGAGGACGCGGGCTACCAGGACAGCTTCGTCTAGTCCAAGAGCTCCCGATTCGTGCACGTGCGCCGATTCGGTTATGATCTCCCAAATGATCGCGTTGCTTCGGGTGGTAGCGGTCGCCGTGTGCGTCGCGGCGTGGAGCGGGACGGCAACCGCCGGCAAGCTCGCGGTCGGAAACGCATCGGCCGAGCCGGATCTCGCCGACGAGGCGGGCGCGGTCACGCTGCTCGTGCGCTCCGGTCTGCTCGGCGACGACCGCGTCCTGATCGATGCGCCGGCCGGCATCACTGTCGGGGCCGCGCTCGTGATGCTCGAGAAGGCGGGCGCGGAGCAGGCCGTGCTGATGGACCTCGGCCGCGACGGCATGAAGCTGCGGCTGACCGTCGTCGTCGTCGGGACGAAACTGGCGCCGGCGATCAAAGTCGTCCGCGCCGGCGATGGTGATGTCCTCGCGCTCGCACGCGAGGCTGTCGAGCATGTCGCGGGGACGCTCAAGCTCGCGAAGACGCGCGTGCCCGATGTCTCGCTCGGCCGGCTGCGGCCGTTTGCGACCGCGTTGCGCCTGCGTGCGACCGACAAGCCCGGGGCAGCGAAGGCGCTCGCCGACGCGAACCCGAGCGTGACGCTCGCGGTGCCGGCGATCGGGACGCTGCTCGCGGGCGTGCCGGCCGGTGCGGGCGACGCGACCGCCGGCGTGATCGCCGCGCGCGCGATCCACGACACCGCGTACCTCGACAAGATCGGTGCGGAGACAACCGAGGTCGGGATGTCCGCGCGCGCGGTCGCCGCGATCGCGAAGACCGATACCGCGCTCGCGCGCACGGAGCTCGGTGCGACCCCGCCGAAGACCGCGCTCGTCGGGCTGATCACGGCGATCCTCGACGAGCTGGCGGGCGATCGAAAGAAGCTCCAGCAGCAGATCGTGCAAGGCCTCGCGGGCGATCAAGCGCGTGCGGTCCTCGCGTTTGCGGCGACCATCGGCGCCTTCGACAAGCCAACGCACGCGCAGCTCGTCGCAGCAGCGGAGCAAGTCGCGCCGAACGCGCCGGGCCTGACGTCGCTGATCGGGCTCGCGGCGGCGGAGGACGGCGTCGAGGTCCCGCGCGCGCTCGCGCTGGTCAGCGCACGCGAGCTCGACGAGCTCGAGCTGAAGCGCCTCGAGCCGCTGGTGAAGGGCAACGATGCGACGTCGATCCGCTTGCGCGCCGAGCTCGCGCTGCGTCGCGGGGACGCCGACAAGTCGACCGTCTCGATCGGCACGTTCGCGAGCGAGGTGCCCGACGATCCGCGGTCGGCGCGCTATCAAGGCTGGCTCCTCGCCAGCAAGGGCAAATACGTCGATGCAGCGAAGGCGTTCGAGAAGGCTGGCGCGCGCCGCGAGCTCGCACGCGCACTCGATGCGGCGAAGAATCCGAAGGGCGCGCTTGCCGCCGTCGATGGCAAGCCGACGACGGCCGAGGAGCTCGCGCTGCTGGCGCAGGTCGCGCTCGCCGAGGGCAGGCTGGCCGAAGCCGAGAAGTGGCTGCTGTCGGCGGAGCAGACCGCGCCGGTGAATCCCTCGGTCCAGATCGCGATCGCGCGCCTCGGCTTCAAGCAGAACGACAAGCAACGCACGCGGCTCGCGCAGTTGCTCGCCGGTATCGAAGGCGACATCTCGACCGAGCCCGCGCCGGTGATCATCGCGGGCAGCGCCGCGCACAAGTCGCCCGGCGGGGCGCCCGACAAGGTCGTGATCGACCTGACCGCCGCAGACCCGCGCACGCTCGAGCCGATGCTCGAGGCGCTGACGCTCTCGCAATACGCGAAGTCGAAGATCGTGCTCGCCGAGCTCGAGTGGTCACCGTCGCTGTTCTCGATGCGGACGACGCACCCCGAGATCGTGCGCGAGTCGCTCGTCAAGCTCCTGTCTGCGCCGCCCTACGAGATGCAGGTGATCGTCGAGACGAAGACGTTCAGCGGCAAGGCCGTTCCACTCCAGGATCTCGTCGACGTCACGGGCGAGCTCGACGGCGCGCTCGTCTATCGCGTCGAAGCTGTCGGCAGCAACGCGCGCATCACGCTTCTGCACTTCATGAAGAGCGCGACACAAGCGACGCAGGTCGCGCGCGATATCGCGATGCCCGATGTCGTGACGTTCAACACGAGCAAGCTCGTCGTCATCAGCGGCGCCGTGCTCGCGCTGGTGCTCTTCGGCGTGTTCTGGTTCACGCGCAGCATGGGCAAGGTCGAGGTGCGCATCTCGCGCACGACCGACGCCGACGAGGCGCTGTGCGTCGAGATCAGCAAGAACCCCAAGCGCCCGCCGATCACCGACATGCTCGCGTTCCACAACGCGACCAAGTCGGCCGGCTCGATCACGAAGCGTCGGATGGCGACGCTGATCTCCTCGGGCCTCACGCTCAGGGTGCCGACGGGCACGTGGTACGTGCACCTCTACGGTACGTATTCGCACGGCGGCAAGTTCCGCCTCGTGCCCGACTCCTGCACGAAGGAGGTCGAGATCAAGCGCGGCACGACCATCGAGGTCGAGTTCGATCTGATCGCGAAGGCGGCCGACGTCACCGTCGAGGTCGTCTACGAGCCGATAAAAGACATCATCGTGTGGGCGAACAACGAGACGGCGCGGCGCCGCCCCGACAGTGAGGGCAAGGTCGACCTCCAGTTGCCCGTCGGTCACCACGTGATTCACATCCAGACGCCGACCACCACGCTCGACATGGAGCTCCATATCTCGTCGGCGAAGTCGATCCGCATGGCGGTCAACGTCGCGCGCGAGCTACGCCTCATGAAGGACCTCGAGCTCGGCGTCGATACCGAGAAGGCCGGCGAGCTCGAGCTCGTGCTCTCGCAGGGTCCGCGGACGCCGATGCCGTTCGCGGCCGCCGCCGATCCGAGCGTCGCCGTCGCGAAGACGCAGGCAGTGTCGGCGGATGCGATGTCGGCGGGGTCGGCGCAAGCAGCCGGGAAGAATCGCCACCCACGCGCGGGCACGCCGATACCGGGCGAGATGCTGCTCGATCGCTATCGCATCACGTCCGAGCTCGGGCGCGGCGCGATGGGGATCGTCCAGCGCGCGTGGGACGAGAAGCTCGAGCGCGAGGTCGCGATCAAGCTGATGGCCGACGATCTGCGCGCGATTCCCGAGGCGATGCAGCTGTTCACGCAGGAGGCGAAGGCGCTCGCGCAGCTCAATCACACGAACATCGTCGGCATGTACGACCAGATCACGGACACCGACAAGGTCTACATGATCATGGAGTTCGTCGATGGGCAGACCCTCGAGCAGGTCATCGCGTCACGGGGTGCGTTGCCGTGGTTCGAGGCGGCGGGCATCCTCGATCAGGTCTGCGCCGGGCTCGCGTACGCGCACGCACGCAAGGTGATCCACCGCGACATCAAGCCGGCGAACATCTTCCTCTCGACCGACAAGACGGTGAAGCTCGGCGACTTCGGCCTCGCGCGCGTGATGCGCGAGGTGACGATCCGCCGCACCGAGGTACGCGGTACGCCGCTCTACATGGCGCCCGAGCAGATCACGGGCACCGATGTCGATCACCGCAGTGACCTCTACGCGATCGGCTGCACGATGTTCGAGCTCGTGTGCGGCCGCCCACCATTCATCGATGGCGACATCCTGTACGCGCAGATGCACTCGCCGCCGCCCGCGCCGTCGACGCTGACGCCCGACCTGCCGAGGGGCGCCGACGAGCTGATCCTCTCGCTGATCGCGAAGAACCCCGACGACCGCCCCGGATCGGCGAACGAAGTCCGCACGACGCTGCGCGATCTATCGACGATGTAGCGCGACGAATTCGACGAACGCCGCGCCGAAGCGCTCGAGCAGCGTGCGCGTCGAGTCGTCGGTCAGCCGGCCCTCGGCATCGAAGCGATCCTGCGCGCGCGGGATCAACACCTCGGGCTGATTGAGCACGGGCGTGTCGCTGAACACGAGCATCTGCCGCATGTGAACCTGCGCGCGAATCGTGCCGGACATGCCCGACGCCGCGCCACACAGCGCGACCGGCTTGCCACGCAGCGGCGACAGCTTCGGCGGGCTCGACAGCCAGTCGAGCGCGTTCTTGAGCCCGCCGGGGATCGAGTAGTTGTACTCGGGCACCGCGAACACGATGCCGTCGGCGCGTGCCATCGCCGCCTTCAGGTCAGACACGATCGCCGGCTCGCTGACATCCGAGTTGAAGATCGGCAAGTCGAGCGACGCCCAGATGGTCAGGGTCGTTCCGGCAGGCAGCATTTCTCCGACGGCCGCGAGCAGCGCGCGATTGAGCGACGCCTGTCGCAAGCTTCCGCAAATCCCGAGCAACGCGGCCACAGGCAACCGTACCGCAACTGCCGGACTCGCCGGCATATGGTACGCACAACCCATGTTCTTCTCGTCGAAGAAGCTCCGCATCCCGACAGCCGCCGAAGCGCTTCCGGGTCGCACGACGCCGCAGCGTGTCGGCGCGACCCACTTCGTGAATGGCAACCGCATCACGCCACCCTTTCCCGAGGGCACCGAGCGCGCGCTGTTCGGCATGGGCTGCTTCTGGGGCGCCGAGAAAAAGTTCTGGCAGCTACCCGGCGTCTACGCGACCGCCGTCGGTTACGCCGCGGGCATCACGCCGAACCCGACGTACGAGGAGGTCTGCTCCGGCGGCACCGGCCACAACGAGGTCGTGCTCGTGCTCTACGATCCGAAGCAGGTGACGTACGAGCAGCTGCTCGCCACGTTCTGGGAAAACCACAATCCGACGCAGGGCATGCGGCAAGGCAACGACGCCGGTACGCAATACCGCTCGGGCATCTACACGTTCGGCGATGCGCAGGCGAAGGCGGCCGAAGCGTCGCGCGCCGCGTTCCAGCCTGGTCTGACGAAGGCAGGCTTCGGGGTGATCACGACGGAGATCGCGCCCGCGCCCGAGTTCTATTACGCCGAGGATTATCACCAGCAGTATCTCGGCAAGAACCCGCGCGGCTACTGCGGCCTCGGCGGCACGGGCGTGTCGTGCCCCATCGGCGTCTCCAGATAATCGGGTTTACTTCGACCGACCAGCGCGGTACGACCGCGAGCGATGGGTAGCGGGAACCTGAAAGTTCTACTTTTAGTTCTGGCGGCGTGTGGCGGTTCGAGCGGCAAGCCCGACGCAGGCATCGACGCGAGGCTCGAGGGCTTCACCGAGCCCGACATCTACTGTCCCGGCGGGCCGAAGTGCGCGTCGGCCGGCGACGGCGTGCTCAAGGTCGGCGCGGCGAAGCGGAACTACACGCCGCAGAACTTCGAGACGTACACCGACGAGAACGGTGATCGCGAGTGGCAGTCCAACGAGCCGTATACGGACCTCAACGGCAACGGAAAGTTCGACGGCGTGTGGCTGTTCGGCGGCGGGCGCGCGGCGATCAGCGTGAAGACCGAGGTCGAGGCGCGCGCGCTCGCGTTCGTGCAGGGCGACACGACCGTCGTCATCATGTACATCGACTCGGTCGGGCTCATCCTCGGTGACCTCGACGCGATCCGGCAGCACCCGACGCTCGCCGGCGTCGACGTCGATCACATCATCATCGGCGCGACGCATGCGCACGACACGCCCGACACGCTCGGGCTGTGGGGACCGACGGCGACGGTGACCGGCAGGCAGAAGTTCGTGCTCGAGGTGCTCTACGCGCAGGCGGCAGCGGCGGCGAAGCAAGCGATCGAGACGGCGCAGCCCGCGCAGCTCGTGATCGCGTCCACGAAGATGATCAACGACGAGTCGAATCCGCTGAGCAAGACGGACGACTTCAACAAGGACATCCGCGATCCGGTGATCTTCGATCCCACGCTGACGATCGCGCGGTTCGTGAAGTCGTCGAATCCGAGCGAGACGATCGGCACGCTCGTCAACTGGGCGAACCATCCCGAGGCCTCGCACTTCTCCGACACCGACGGTTCGGAGATCACGGCGCACTATCCCCACTGGCTGCGCAATGGCGTCGAGCAAGGCGTGACCGCGGCGCAGTCGAAGTATGCGGCGACGAACCTCGACGGGATCGGCGGCGTCACGGTGTTCGTGAACGGCGCGCTCGGCGGACAGATCGGCTCGTTGCGCGGCACGCATCCGCCCGGTCCCGGCGGCGTGCCCGTCACGCAGGTCAGCCACGCGATGGAAGAAGCGCTCGGAAACAACGCAGCGGCGAAGGCGCTGACCGCGCTCGCGGATCGCGGCGAGTCGTTCACGAACCTGCCGCTCTCGGTGAAGAGCGCCGTCTACAACGCGCGGATCGAGAACACGTACTTTCACGTCGCGTTCTTGATCGAGCTGCTCGGACCGCATCCGCTCGTCGGCTACAACCCGGACGATCCGATCGATGCGGGCAACTACCCCTGGATGCCGCTACGCACGACGTATCTCCAGGTCGGTCCACTCGGCGTGATCACGGCGCCCGGCGAATTGCATCCCGAGCTGTGGGTCGGCGGCTACGACGGCTCGTGGTCGTGGGGCTGGCCGATGCTCGACATGACGAAGCCGAACCTGCCGAACTTC
Source organism: Myxococcota bacterium (assembly GCA_030857175.1). Taxonomy (GTDB): domain Bacteria; phylum Myxococcota_A; class Polyangia; order Haliangiales; family Haliangiaceae; genus JABFXX01. Next base: position 96,387 of record JALZOJ010000001.1, read on the forward strand.
GAGGCGGCGCCAAAGCCGCCGTACATGCGCGACCTCGTGCTCGCGCACACGGGCGTGAAGTTTCCGATCCTGGCCGGCATGGCCGAGGACTACGTCGGCTACATCATCCCGGCGTACAACTACGTACTGGATCCAGCGGACCCGTACATCGTCGAGGCCGAGGGCGACCACTACGAAGAGGTGTACTCGCTCGGCCCGTTGGGCGAGCAGCACACCGTGCACCCGATCCTGCAGCTACTGCAGTATCGCCGCTAAGGCTCGGGATCGGGCTGCGTGACCTCGGCCCATCCGCGACGCGCCGCCGTGTTGGCGACGCGTGCGAGATCGTCGAGCACGCTCGAATCGATTCGTGCCTGAACGCCCGCGAGGACGCGCATCCGCGCCTCGCGCATCGTGCCAGGCCACGCGCCAACGACGTCGCGATCGGTCGCATGAAGCGAGCGCACGAGCTCGTGCACCCAGGCTTCACCGATCGACGTCGCGAGCGACGTCAGCGCGTCGACGCTAGTAGCGACCACCACCGCCGCCACCACGGCGTCCACCGCCGCCGCCGCCGCCGCGATCGCGGTCATATCCGCCGCCGCCACCACCACCACCACCGCCGCCGCCGCCGCCGCCGCCACCGCGGCTGTTGCGCTCTTGCGCGACGTCGACGCGGAGCGAGCGACCCTCGAAGTCCTTGCCGTTGAGCTCGGCAAGCGCCTTCTGGGCACCTTCCGCAGTTGCCATCTCGACGAAGCCGAAGCCGCGCGACTGACCGCTCATGCGATCGATCATGACGTTGACGGAGAGAACTTCACCGCACTCGGAGAAACGCTGCGTCAGCAGGTGCTCGGTGGCGTGAAACGGGAGATTTCCAACATAGAGACGGTTCGACATTCTGATTCCTCATGGCGGCGTAGCGAACAGACAAGCTTCTTCCGGCCGCACGAGGCGAAGTCGCTTTCGCCCTCGTCGAGAACGAAGGCCGTATGTAGCACGGATCAAGGTCCGCGCTGCACGACAAGCACGTATTGGAATCGCGCGGTTGCACCCTTGGTGAACACGCCGGCCTGGCTGGGGGCATTACCACCCGTATTTTGGGAGACGGCGCCCTGTTCGTTGTCCGCGATCATCGAGCACGCGGAGCTCACATTCTCGAGCTTCTGAGCGACGCGGTAGCGGCTCGCGGTGTCGAACAGGTTCGTGAACACCTTGGTGGCGGCGCCGGTATCGGTGTCGAGCAGCAAGGAATCCTGACCCGCAGCGCGCTGGCCACCACACGTCACGGCGCTGACGCCCGCAGGACGGTTGTCGATGGCGGTGACGCCGACGTACGCGGACGGGGTGGTCATGTCGATGCGATACGAGCCGAGGACCGCGAGCTTCGTCGTGCTGAGCGGCAGCGGGCCGACGAGCGAGGCCGTCAGCGTCATGTCCACGTGCGAGCCGATCACTTCACCGCCGCGGACCTCCCAGGTCCCGGTCTGCTTCCAGGTGGCCGGGATGGCGCCGTTGAAGCCTTCGAACAGCACGAGTTGATCGCCGTTGATGGCCGCGTCGGGATCGCACGGCGCGTCGACCATATCCGTGTCGGTGTCGGGGTTCGCGAGCGGGCGCGCGATCGGGCAGCGATCGCAGTCGTCGCCGACCTGGTCGCCGTCCTCGTCGTAAGCGCCGCCGGGACCCTGGTTGCAGAAGTCCTTGTCGTTCGGCAGGCCGTCGCCATCGACGTCACCACCCGCGTCGATGCAGACGCCTTTGCCATCGGCGGTCGACAGGTTGCAGACGCCGCTACCGCAATCCGGGTCGTCGAGCGAGCACGGGCCGCCGACGGACTCGGCGCCACACGCGCCCAGGAGAACGACCAGGAGAGCGAGAAAGGCTGCAGCTGCGGTTCGCACGGACCCAGAGTAACAAGGCTCGGCTCAGAATTCTGAGATCGTTCTCGCGAGATCCGAGGTGAACGTGATCGATGTGGCGGGCTAACTCCACGCGAATGCACGATTCGGCGTGGGCAACGATCTTGCTGTGGGTGTTGGGCATGTCGCTCCGCTTACCCATCGCAGCCGCCCTTCTTCTTCTTGGATGTGCCGACGACAACCCCGAGCACATCGTCTCGAAGCAAACGCACCTCATACAGTATCAGTCGTGCGCGCAGCTCGAGACGGACCTCGAGGAGATGCTGATCCGCGAGGTCCACGCGGACATCGACTCGTACGACAAGAACTTCGGCCTCGAAGACACCGCCGGCGGCGACCCCTCGCCGAGCAATGAAGGCGGCGGCCGGCAGGAAGGTGTCGACTTCTCCGGTACGAACAACCAGGAGTCTGGCGTCGACGAAGCCGACCTCGTGAAGACGGACGGCTATCACATCTATGCGTTGAACGGCCGGCAGCTCCACATCTTCGGGGTACCGGAGTTCGGCCTCTTGCAGCCGGTGAGCGCGACGTTCGTCGAAGGCCACGCGCGCCAGATGCTCGTCGACAAGGACTCGAACCGCGCGGTCGTGTTCTCGTACATCAACGTCTCGTCGTTGCCGCAAGGACATCCGCTGCGCGAGGCGGTGGGCTACACGGAAGAGGACGCCGGCTGGTACTGGCGCTCGACGTTCGTCTCGAAGATCACCGTGTTCGACATGACGAACCGCGCGGATCTGAAGCTCGTGCGCGAAGTCTACTTCGACGGCTACTACCAGACGGCACGCAAGGTCGGCAGCGCGGTCAACATCGCGTCGTATGCGTCCATCGATCGCCGCGAGCTCTGGGACTGGTACGAGCACGTCGAGAAGTTTGGTAAGGCGCAGACGAAGATGGTCGTCGCGAAGCGCATCCGCGCCTTGTCGCTCCAGGACCTCACGCCGCAGATGTACGTGCGCACGCCCGACGGCGCGTTCCGCACCGAAGGCCTCGCGAATGCGGACTGCCGCAGCTACTTCCGCCCGTACGACTCGCACGCGCGCGGCTTCTCGTCGCTGTTCTCGTTCGACCTCCTCGGTAGCGACGTCAAGTGGGACGCCGACCACATCGTCTCGAACCACTCGACGTTCTATCAGTCGAAGGATCGCATCGTGCTCGCCGAAGCGGCGCACTCGTGGTGGTGGTACTGGAACTACCGGGACGACGTCGATCAGCTGAACGTGCACGTGTTCGACAGCTCGCGCGCCGGCAAGGCCAGCTACATCGGCTCGGGCCGCGTCGAGGGCATGCTGTCGGATCAGTTCGCGATCGACGAAAAGGGCGGCGCGATTCGCCTCGCGACGACGACCGGCATGATGTGGCGCTGGTGGGACGACAACGAGGATCGCCCCGAGCCCGAGAATCACATCTCGGTCCTCGAGCCCGACGGTGACAAGTTCACGACCGTCGGTCACGTCGGCGGGATCGCGAAGGGCGAGCGCATCATGTCCGCGCGCTTCATGGAGGACAAGGCGGTCATCGTGACGTTCCGAAACATCGACCCGCTGTTCACGATCGATCTGGCAGACAACCGCAAGCCGAAGCTCGTCGGCGAGCTCAAGATCCCCGGCTTCTCGACGTACATCCATCCGCTCGGCACCGACAAGCTGCTGACGATCGGCGTCGGTGGCGACGACAACGGCGCGAACTGGAAGACGAACGTCTCGCTGTTCGACATCTCGGACTTCGCAAATCCCGCGCTCGGTACTGCGCTCCAGATCTCGGCCGAGAACGGCTGGAGCTGGTCCGAAGCGCAGTGGGAGCACAAGGCCTTCCAGTACTGGGCGCCGAAGAAGTTGCTCGCGATCCCGCAGTCGACCTATTCGCATTCGAACAACGGCTCCAGCTATCGCTACATCTCGAAGCTCGAGCTGATCGAGGTCGATGCCGCGAACAACGGCCTTCGTCGGTACGGCGCGATCGATCACTCGCCGTACTACATGGCCGACCCCAACCATTACTGGTCCTACGTCGACATTCGCCGCTCGATCTTCATGGGCGACTACATCTACGCGATCAGCGACAAGGCGATCTCGGTACATCGCACGGGCGACCTCACGAAGGTCACCGACGCACTGCTTCCCGGCTACTCCCAGGACGACTACTGGTGGTGGTGGTGAACGTGCTCCGGCGCACGCCGTGATCTGACCGCACGCCGTCGGATTGCAAACCGACCACCTTTCGAAGGTTTTCCCGATGGAGCGAATCTTGTAAGCCTCACGCACGCAATGGTGACCGAGCGCCGCGTGTTCGAGCAGGGGGCGCCGGCGACTGCCTGCGTCGAGAAGCTTCGCGAAGCCCTCGCCGCGCGTGACGAGCTGATCTCCGTGGTCGGTCACGAGCTGCGCAACTCCATGGCGCCGCTGATGATGCTCGCCGCGCACTTCGAGGCCGTACCGACGGCCGACGACATGATGCGCAAGAAGGTCGCGATGCTCCAGCGCAACCTCAAGACGTTTCTCGCGACGCTCGATCGCGTCACCGAGGTCTCGTCGCTCCGCGACGGCAAGCTGGCGCTCGAGCTGTCCGAGGTCGACGCCCAAGACATCGTGCGCGAGGTCAGGACCGACGTCGCGAAGGTGGCGAGCGCGGCCGGGTGCGAGCTGCGGCTCGATACGACGAGCGTCGTCGGCCGCTGGGATCGCGAGCGGCTGAAGCAGATTGTCAGTCACCTCGTCGGCAACGCGCTTCGCTACGCCGGTGGTGGGCCGATCGAGATCAGCGTTCGCGAGCAGCGTGGGCACGTGGAGATCATCGTCCAGGACGAGGGCCCCGGGATCCCGCTGGGCGAGCGCGAGCGCTTGTTCGACCGCTTCGACCGAAGCGGGACACGGCGTTCAGGCGGACTTGGCGTAGGCCTGTGGGTTGTACAGGCGCTGTGCCACGCGATGCGTGGCTCGGTACGCCTCGACGACGAGAGTGGGCGTGGCGCCCGCTTTTGCGTCGCGCTGCCGCGTGGTTAGATACGACATGCTCGAACCGCGCGCGATAACGCGTGTCCCGACCGGGGTCCCCGGTCTCGACACGGTTTTGTCTGGCGGCCTCTTTCGGGGCGGGGTCTACATCATCGAAGGGAACCCAGGGTCGGGGAAGACCACGCTCGGGAATCAGATCTGCTTCCATCGTGCCAGTCAGGGGGACAGCACGATCTACATCACGCTGCTCGCCGAGGCGCACACGCGGATGATCTCGCATCTGCGCGGGATGGAGTTCTTCAAGCCCGAGCTGATCCCGTCGGCGATCTATTACATCAGCGCGTTCAAGGTGCTCGAGCAGACGGGCCTCGATGGTTTGCTCAAGACCCTCAGCGATGCGGTGATGCAGCGCAAGGCGCAGTTCCTCGTGCTCGACGGTCTGGTCTCTGCGGAGGAGTTCGCGTCGTCGCCGCGCGAATACAAGAAGTTCATCCACGAGCTGCAGACGATCAGCGGCATGTTGGGACTGACCGTGTTGCTGCTGTCGTCGTCGGAGCGCCCTGCCGCGTTTCGCCCCGAGCACACGATGGTCGACGGGCTGATCGAGCTCGCCGACACGCTTCATGGCATGCGAACGCTTCGCACACTCGTCGTCAAGAAGATGCGCGGCGCAGCGCAACTCGGCGGCAAGCACTCGTTCGAGATCACGAATGCCGGTCTGCGCGTGCGGCCGCGCATCGAGGCGCTCGCGCACCGCGTTCTCGAGGTCGAGGCTCCGGACGCGTCGGTGCCGTTCGATGTCACGGGCCTCGACGCGATGCTCGGCGGCGGCTTGCCGGCCGCATCCAACACGATCGTCACGGGACCGACGGGCGGCGGTAAGACGATGCTCGGGTTGCAGTTCCTCGCGGCCGGCGTGCGGCGCAAGGAGGTCGGCCTCTACGTTGGCTTCTACGAGCGACCCGCGGGCGTGATCGCGAAGAGCGAGCAGCTCGGGTTTGGTCTGCGCGCTGCAAGAGATGCCGGCCAGATGCACATCCACTGGGAAGCGCCGGTCGAGGGCGTGATCGACTCCGTGATCGAGCGCGTGCTCGAGAGCGTCGACAAGCACGGCGTGAAGCGCCTGTGCTTCGACGGGCTCCACGGGTTTCGCCATCGCGCCGAGTATCCCGAGCGTGTGCGTTCGGTGTTCGCGGCACTCTCGGACGAGCTCACGCGGCGCGGCGTCACGACCCTCTACACGCTCGAGAGCCGCGAGCTCGTGGGACCGCGGATCGAGCTACCGGTTGATGGTGTGTCGGCGCTGGCGGAGAACTTGATCCTGCTTCGCCACGTCGAGATTCGCTCCGACGTCTCGCGCATGATCTCCGTCATCAAGGTGCGTGATCGCGCCCACGACGGCGCCATCCGCAAGCTCGACATCACCGAGCGCGGCCTCAGCGTCGGCGATCGCTTCGAAGGCGCCGAACAGCTCCTCACGGGCGCCGCGCGCACCGTCACGGAGCCACCCGAGCACTGACGTGAAGGGTGTCGTGCTCATAGTCGACGACGAATTCGGGCTCGCCGATGTCCTGTCGCATTTCTTGACGGACCTCGGCTACGTCGTTTCGATCGCGATCAACGGCAAGCTCGCGCTCGACAGCCTCGCCGCGAACCTGCCCGACATCGTGCTCACCGACGCGATGATGCCGGTGATGGACGGCCCCGAGATGATCCGCCGCATGCGCGCGGATCCGCGGTTCGCAGCGATCCCGGCGATCCTCATGACGGCACTACCCGAGGCAGTTCCCGAGGGCGAGGCCGGGCAACACGACGCGGTGCTCCTGAAACCGTTCTCGCTCAGCGAGCTCCTCGAGACGATGGAGCCGCTCATGAAACCTCGCTCCTCTTGACCAGTTGCTCGAGCTCCTCGCGGATCTTCGCGAGCGGGAACGGCTTCAAGAAGAACGCGTCGACGCCGGAGCGCATCGAGCTATCGCGGGCGTGCTGGCCGCCGAAGCCGGTCGTCGCGACGATCCGGCAGGTGATGCCGCGCTCGCGGAGCTGACGGACCAGCAAGTCGCCATGAAAATCGGGCAGGCCGAGGTCCACGAGGATGAGGTCGAAGACGTTCGTCTCGACGAGCGACAGCGCATCCGTCGCGCAGCGTGCGATCACGGGCTGATGCTCGGACATCGTCACGAACTCCGCGAGGAGGTCGGCGTGATCGGGGTCGTCATCGACGACCATCACGCGCAGCGCCAACTTCTCCATCACGGTGCACTGTAGGCGGATCACCGTACAGGAGCTTGCTCGAGCTCCATCGGATTTTCCGATGCTCCGGCGACGGTGGCTCGCAACTAGCGGTTCGTGCTCGCCTCGAGCTCGTTCATCGCGCGCACCTGCTCGAGCAGCACGTGGACCGCGCGGCGTGCGAGATCCGCCGTATCGCCATCCTGGTAGAGCGCGAACACGCCAGCGTGGGTTGTCGTCACGGTCGCGAGTGTCGTCAAGCGCTTTGTGGCGATCGCGTCGCGCGCGACGGACCTCGGCACGAACGTCACGTAGCCTCCGCGCGCGGCTGCTTCGAGGAGGAACAACGCATCGTCGGTCTCGCCGACGACCGTCGGGCGCAGTCCATGCTCGGAGAGGTACGTCTCGATGTCCCAGCGGAGGGCAGAGGTCGCGCGGTACTGGACGATTCCGAGGTTCTGCCAGTCGGCCGCGGGTTTGAGGCCCGGCGGCGCGACGGCGACGAGCGTCACGCGATCGAGCTCGATCATCTCGAGTCCCTGTCGCGCGGCCGTCGGAGGCTCGGTCTCGATGAGCACGAGATCGAGCTCGTTCGCACGCAGCTCGCGAATCAGGTCGACGCCGTCACCGCCGCGAATCGACGGAACGCTGCCTTCGAGCGCGAGCAGTGGCATCATGAAGTCGGTCGAGGTCACGCGGCCGACCGCGCCGCTGATGCCGACGCGCAACGTACGCGGAATCACCGCCGGATCGTGCCCGAGTGCCTGCAGCAGGCGCTCACCGGCCTGAAACATCATCGACGTGTGCTCGAACGCGAGGCGACCCGATTCCGTGAGCTTGAGCCCCGACACCTGCCGCTCGAACAACGACACGCGCAGCGCACGCTCGAGTGTACGCAGCTGCTCGCTGACCGTCGGCTGGGTCACGCCCAGACGCTGCGCGGCGCCGGCAACCGTGCCTTCGATGGCGGCGACGTGAAAGTAATAGAGGTGGTTGTAATTGAGCATGCTGCTCCTCGGTCAGTTCACGGCGCGTCCGTCATAGGTCGAGCCGCAGCGCGAAGCAAGACCTCGACGGCTCGACGTGTCAGATCAGCAGCAACGGTATCCTGATAAAGGGCGTGAACGGCGACGTTTGTCGACGAGACCTCCTCGAGAGCACGCAGCCGTCCCGCCGCCAGCGCATCGCGGGCCGCGGTTCGCGGCACGATCGCGATGCAGCGGTTGCGGATCGCGACCTCGATGAGAAAGATCGAATCGTCCGATTCCACGACGATGCGAGGTGTGAGGCCGCGCGCTTCGAGGAACGCCTCGACCTCCCAGCGATAGGGCGAGGTCGGGCGATAGTGCGCGAGGCCGACATCGGACCAGTCCTCACTGGGTGCGAGGTCGATGGGCGCAGCCGCGACGAGGGGCGTGTGCTCGATCAACGTCACCTGTAGACCACGCCGGAGGGCATTTGGCGGCTCCGTTTCGCACAGCACGAGATCCACCATGCCCGCACGCAGCTCGCGCAAGAGCTCGACCGTGTCACCGGTCCACACGGACGGGATGCAGTTCTCGAGTGCGCATACGGGGAGCAAAAAATCGGAGGTCGTCGAGCGTGCGATCGCGCCGCTGACGCCGATCCGCAACATGCGCGAGACTCCTTGCGAGCCTGGCCCGACCATGTCGATCAGGCGTTCGCCGATCTCGAACATCCGCGACGAGTGCTCGAACACGAGTCGACCTCGTTCGGTGAGCCGAAGTCCCGACTGTAGTCGTTCGAACAGATCGAATCCGAGTGAGCGCTCGAGAGAGCGCAACTGCTCGCTGACGGTGGGCTGCCGCACGCCGAGTCGCTGCGCCGCCGATGCGACCGAGCCTTCGACGGCCGCGACGTGAAAGTAGTACAGGTGATTGTAGTTGAGCGGCATGCGCGAGAAAGGCTCTGCACACGTTTCCCGCGCGCGCATCCCCCGTGCAAGCGGCCAAAACATAGGCTTTTCCGACGCTCCATCTAAGGTCCGAGTTTTGGGTACTCCGTTTGCACGGCGCAACAACGGGTGCGCAACGAAGCAGCACACGTGTTGGTCGTGGACGATCTTGGCGACCTCCGAGAGACACTGTGTCTTCAGATCTCCGAGCTCGGCTACCGCTGTGAAGCCGTCGAGACCGGTGCAGATGCGCTCGGCGTGCTCGAATGGTGGAGGCCCGTCGTGATCGTGATCGAGTGGAGCCTGCGCGACGGCTCGGGTGTTGGACTATCTCGCAAGCTGCGCGAGTGGGCAGACGATCAGTACCGGCCGCTGCTCCTCATCCTGTACTCGCAACAACCCGAGTCCGACGAGGTCAAGGCGGTCGAGGCCTACGATCGCTACGTCTGCAAGCCCGGCCGCCCGTGCGAGATCGAGACCGCGATTCTCGAGTTCCTGTCGGCGTAAGCTGTCGCGATGTCGCGACTCGCCGACCTCGAGGCGATGGTACAGGCCGCGTGGATGCGCGGCACGCGCGTGGCGTTCGGGCCGGATCCGGACTTCTCGCGCGAGGAGCTGCGCGCACTCCTCGGGGTCTACGCAGACGAGCTGCAACAGCTCGGGGACCCTCGCGGCGAGCTCGTCGCCCACGATCTCCTGCGCACGCCAACGACGGACGATCGCGCCCGGTTCGAGGCGCTCGTCGATGAATGGCTCGGTCCGTTCGCGCGGCATCCGAACATCAACACGAAGTACGGGCTCGTCGGCGTGTCGATCACCGACACCGAGCCGAAGCTCCTGCAGGAGCTCCTCGAGACGCGCGGTGCGCCGTATCTGTCGAGCGTGACGATCTTCGGCGACGTGTTCACGGTGCGCACGACGATCGCGACACTCGCGCGTGAAGTACGGCCCTGGTTTGGAACCCTGCGCATCGTGGTGCCGGCGTCGCCGCAGGCGGTCTCGATGGCGACGCCCGTCTTGCTGCCCGATCTCGCGGAGCAGCTGATCGCGGCGACGCCCGCGCTCTACGCGCTCGCGATCGATGCGCGCAATCTCGCTCGCGCGTTTCCTCATCCGTCGCTGCGCCGGGTCACGGTCGAGAGTCCGGAGGATCTCGGCACGCTGTTCGGGCTTGGCGATCCGCTACCATCGGTGACGGATCTCGATCTGCGCGTGCCGGGCCTGCTCTCGAGCCTCCTGCCGGCGAGTCACTGGCCCGCGCTGCAAAGGCTCGATCTCTCGCGCAGCGAGTCGCCGCACGTGTTCCGGTTCTTTCACGGCTTACCGATCAAGCGACAGCTCACGCACGTGCGCTTGCCCGCACTGCGCACGCGCGAGGATCGCGACCTCTTGCAGGCCGCGCGCGCAGACATGCCGCTCCTCGTCGCGCTCGATATGCCGCCCGAGTCGCCGTGGCATAGGAGCGTCCCGGCCGTCGTGCTCGCGTTTGCCGATCGCGAGATGATCGCGGACCTCCAATCGCTCGTGCCGGTGATGGAGCGCGTCTACGAGACGCTGCCCGTCGAGGCGCGCCTCGTCTGGGACGACTTCTGGGCGATCGCGGGGGACGGCGAGCTCCCGGCGAACGTGCTCGCAGATGCGCTCGCCGCGTGCGGCCCCGCGCTCGTCGATGCAGCGTGGCGCGACGTTCTCGCCGCGCTGCGCGACGTGCCCGAGGCGACGGTCCGGTTCAGCCCGCTTTGAGCGGTATCATCACGGCGATGACGGACGGCTATCTCCACGGCTACAGCGAGACCGAGCGCGACCGCCTGCACCGTCAGGCGCGGTTCCTCGAGCCGATGGTGCACGACCGCTTGCCGTTCCGCCGTCGCCGCCGCTTGCTCGAGGTCGGCTCCGGCGTCGGTGCGCAGACCGAGATCCTGCTCCGCCACTTCCCCGAGATTCACATCACGGGCGTCGAGATCAACGACGACCAGCTCGCCGAGGCGCGCCGCTATCTCGCGACCGTCCCGTGGGCCTCGAACCGCTACACGATCACGAAGGGCGATGCGACGCGCCTCGAGTTCCCGCTCGAGTCTTTCGACTGCGCGTTTCTGTGCTGGATCCTCGAGCACATCTCGTCACCCGCGCGCGTCCTCTCCGAAGTCCGCCGCGTCCTCGTCCCGGGCTCGCCGATCGTGTGCAACGAGGTCCTGAACGCGACCTTCTTCATCGACCCCTACAGCCCCAACACGCTCCGCTACTGGATGGCATTCAACGATCACCAGCTCGAGCTCGGTGGCGATCCGTTCGTGGGCGCCAAGCTCGGCAACCTCCTCCAATCCGTCGGCTTCCGCGACGTGACCACGGAAGTGAAGACGTTCCACCTCGACAACCGCGCACCCGGCGAACGCGCGGAATTCCTCGCGTACTGGACCGAGCTCCTGCTCTCGGGCGCGCCCGCGCTGCAGTCCGCGAACAAGGTCTCGCAAGAAATCGTCGACGGCATGACCCGCGAGCTCGAGCTCGTCGCCCGCGATCCGAACAGCGTCTTCTTCTATTCGTTCATCCAGGCGCGCGCTCGCGCGTGGTGATCCTGCGCGTGAGCTTCGCGTGATCGATCACGGACAACAGCCGTCTTGTCTCTATGGTCCATCCCGCCATGAACAAGATCCTTGCCGCCACCCTCGTTCTCACCTCGGCTTGTGCCTCCGATGACGGCACCGCGCCCACGATCTCCACGCTCACCTACTCGCCGAACACGGCCACGCACGGCGTCCCGCTCACCATGACGGGCTCGTTCATGTTCGCCGACGAGGACGGCGATCTCGCCGAGCTCGGTGGTGAAGTCACGATGCCCGATCAAACGAAGATGACGCTCGCGAAGACCAACATCCGCGCGCTCGGCGATCAGACGAGCGGCTCGCTCGGCTTCCAGCTGCAGATCGTCCCGCCCGTCGCGGGCGCGTACGCGTTCCAGCTGTTCGTCACCGACGAAGGCGACAACGTGTCCAACCGGCTCGACGGCACGCTCACGGCGAACTAGCCCGAACACCGCGATCCGGTCGTGTTCCGGTCGTGTTCCGGTCGTGTCCCGCTCGTGTTCCCGAGTTACACAAAACGCACAGAGGCCACGGAGGCCACAAAAAGGAGATCAATTTCGGGGCGTTCGTGCTCGAGCGAAGCCAGCGGTCGAGATCCTGTCGCCGTGCGTCTCGACTGAATAAGTCGCCCGCACGAAGCGTGCTTGCAACGGGCGAAACGTCGAGGCGCGGCGCCACAAGATCGATCGTGGGTCGGCAGCGTCGCAGGTGCGCGCCGAAAACGATCTCCTCTTTGTGGCCTCCGTGGCCTCTGTGCGTTTTGTGTTAACTCCGGAACACGAGCGGAACGCGAGCGAACGCGACGAGCGGAACGCGCGATGGCTCGAGCGCTCTAGTTCGCCGGTGCCGGCAGCGGAGACATCGACGGCAGGTCGTGCGTCATCGCCTGCGCGAGCGGCGTTGCGGTGACCTTCAGCTGCTTGCAGTACACCTTGATGGTCTGGGCGTTCTCGTTGATCCGCATCATGAATTGCGGGTCGTTCATGTCACCGGTGATCGGGACCGAGCAGACCGTGTAGTCGCCGGGCACGAGCTCGGGGAAATCGGCGGGTGGCTTGCCCGCGCCGAACCAGATCTTCATGCCCTGGGCGCCACCGCCGAGGAATGCGTCCATGAGCTCCTTGCCGGTACCGGCGACAGCGGCGCCGTGGAACAGGAAGACCTGCGCGGCGTCGACCTTCGCGTTTGCGAGGGGCTTGATGTTGACGGTCAACGTGACCTGACCGACCGGGATGTCGATGTTCGCCTTGGTCTCCTTGCCGGCGGTGACCTGCACGGTGGCCGTCGTGGACTTGAGCGACATCATCTGCGACTGCATTGCCTGCAGCGTGACCGTGCCCTCGGGGACCTTCTTCATCGTGTAGTTGCCGTTGTCATCGGTCTCCGTCGCGCTGAGCTGCGCGCCGCCTGACTTCGAGGACTGCGTGACGGCCACGCCCGAGAGCGGCTTGCCCTTCTGCGTGACCTTGCCGGTGATCGAGCCGAAGCCGCGCAACGTGAGGGTGATTGCGGGTGGGTCGGTCTTGCCTTCGCCGATCGAGACCGTGGCCGAGCGGCCGGCCGTCGCGTGATCGGCGGCGATCGCGGTGGCCTTGGGTGAGATACCGATGATCGAGAAGTGGCCGTCGGCACCAGAGGTGGCGGAGCGCATGCCGGACTGCATGTCGTCGTCGTCGTCGGTGGGCTTCTCGTCGTCGGAGAACATGATCATTTCGCCGACCTTGATGTTCGCCCCGGCGACCGGCTTGCCCTTCGTGTCGAGGACGCGGCCGCTGATCTTGCGACCGCGATAGACGGTGACGGTGCCCAGGTCGAGTGTCTTACCGGCCTCGACCTTCACGTCGCGCTTGATGAGGACGGCGAAGTCGGGACCGCGGAACGTGACGTCGTAGGTGCCCGGGTCGAGCTCCTTGACCTCGAACTTGCCGTCCTGCGCGGGCGTCGGCGCTTGCCAGCCCGTCGAGACCATCGCGACCTTGGGCGCGCCGATGCCGTCGATCGCGATCGAGCCCTTGATGCCGCCGGGCGAAGCGAGCGTGAGCTTCACGTTCTTGTCGCCGGTCTTCGCGCTGACGTTTTGCCTGCCCCACGAGCTCGCGCCGCCGCGCTGCGCCCACAGCTTGTACGCGCCGTCGGGGAGGCCGGTGATCTTGAACGCGCCCGCACCGTCGGTGGTGGCGGAGGACATGCCGGAGAGCGCGAGGCCGTCGATCGATGCGCCGCCGAGGATGTCGGGGAACGCGTTGACCTGGACCTCGGCGACGGGGGCGCCGCTACCGTCGACGACGGTGCCGGCGATGATGCCGGTAACGTCGAGCACGAGCTTCATGTCGCGATGTACGGGCTGCTCGGTGAGATCGAAATCGACGATCTTGCTCGCCGCGGCATCGGACTCGGCGCGCGCTTGCATCTTCGTGCGCGCGATGCCGCGGATCTCGAAGGCGCCCTTGTCGTCGGTGGTGGCCTGGCGCGCGGCGACCTGCATCATCTGTTCGCCGGCGCCTGCGATGCGCACCGTCGCGTACGGGACCGGCTTCGTGTTCGCGTCGACGACAACACCGGCGAGGAGGCCACCTGCTTTCATGGTGATCTCGACGCCGGTGACCGGTCGTGTGTCGACCGTGATCGGCGCGGACTTCGCGGGCGCGTGCTCGCCATCGATCGCGACGAGCGTGTGCGTGCCGGCCGCGACCGCGTCGATCTTGAACTGGCCCTTGTCGTCGGTCGTCGCGCCGGTGGGATCTTTGTCGGCGCCGCCGCGCGCGAACGCCTCCCAGTCGAAGCCTTGCGCGCCACCGATGGAGACGCGTGCCTTCGCGATCGGCTTGCCGGTCTCGTCGATCACGCGACCGGAGACCGCGAAGCCGCGCTGCATCGTGATCGTGAGGCGCGCGGTCGAGCCAGCCGAGCCGACCGTCGTGAAGCCCCTGCCGAGTGCGTAGCCGTTGGCCTTTGCCTCGACGAGCGCGTAGCCCGGCGAGACCGGCTTGAGCGTGGCCTCTCCTTTCGCGTCGGTCTGCTTCTTGGATTCCACCGTGAAGCCGCTGGAGACCTCGACGTTCGCGACCGGCTTCTTGCTCTCGTCGACGACGGTGACCTGGATCGCCGCGCCCTCGGCGAGCGTGAGCACGACGGGGTCGCTCTTGGCGGTGAGCTTGTGCTGGATCGGTCCGCCGATCAGATCGCCGCTCTTGCCCGAGAGCGCGTAGGTGCGGCCAACGAGCTTGTCGAACGAGAACGTGCCGTCGTCCTCGGTGACGGCGGTGCGCGGCGGCACCGAGCCGAGCCAGACCTCGGCCTTGGCGACGCCCTTGCCGTCGGCGTCGACGACCTGGCCTTCGAGCGTCAGCGGGCCGGCGCGATCGATGTCCTGCAGCCAGTGCGGCGCCATGCGCGGTGCGTCCGCCGAGGCCGGCTGCTCCGTCGGCACCGGAGCCGAGCCCGGCGTGATCGCTGCGCTGCGCTCGCTCCCCTTCGCCGGCGCGGGCTTGTCACCGCGATCCCGCAGCCAGAAGAACCAGACGACCAGGAGGCCAACAACAATCGCGATCGAGCCACCGACGAGCGTGCGCTTCATGAGACTCCGATGCGCGGGACCGCGCTGCCGCACCATGATTCCGAGCACGTGCTTTGGCCAGCCTGCGACTGCATGCGACGGGGGGCGCGGCCTGACGATTGTTTCGCGAATGACGTTTAGGGTTCGTCGAGGAACCGGTACCGGTAGTCGGTCGGAGAGATGAAGGTCTCCTTGATCGTCCGCGGTGCCACGAATCTCAACAGATTCAGAGGCGAGCCGGCCTTGTCGTCGGTGCCCGAGGCGCGCGCGCCGCCAAACGGCTGCTGCCCGACCACCGCACCCGTGGGCTTGTCATTAATATAGAAATTGCCGGCCGCGTTGCGGAGCGCGCTCGTCGCCTCGACGACCGCCGCGCGATCGCGCGCGAAGATGGCGCCGGTCAGCGCGTACGGCGACGTGCGATCGACGAGCCGCAGCGTGTCGTCCCACGCGGCATCGGGATAGACGTGGATCGTCACGATCGGGCCGAAGAACTCGTCCTTCATGTGGCGGACCATCGGGTCCTCGGTCGTGAGCAGCGTCGGCTGGACGAACCAGCCCTCTTTGCCATCGCAGTGGCCACCCGCGATGATCTTCATCCCGGCCGTGTCCTTCGCCTCGTTGATCGCCGCTTGATGCTTCTCGAACGCGCCTTGCTTGATGACGGCGCCCATGAAGTTCGAGAAGTCGGAGACGTCGCCCATCTTGATCGACTTCGTCGTGTCGACGAGCTGGTCCTTCATCTGCTCCCAGACGCTCTTCGCGACGTAGACGCGCGACGCGGCCGAGCACTTCTGGCCCTGATACTCGAAGCCGCCACGCACGATGCCCGTCGCGAGTGCCGCCGGATCTGCCGACGCGTGGGCGAGGATGAAGTCCTTGCCGCCGGTCTCGCCGACGAGTCGCGGATAGCCCGCGTACTTCTCGAGGTTGTCGGCGACGCGCTTCCACATCATGCGGAACACGTCCGTCGAGCCGGTGAAGTGAATGCCCGCGAGCGCGGGGTTGTCGAGCACGACGTTCGTCAGGTCGTGCGGCAGGCCCGGAATGAAGTTGATGACGCCCGGCGGAATGCCCGCTTCCTCGAGCAGCTCGTAGATCCGCCACGCGGCGAGCAGCTGCGTCTCGGCCGGCTTCCACACGACGGTGTTGCCGAGCAGCGCGGGCGCGGTCGGCAAGTTGCCGGCGATCGCGGTGAAGTTGAACGGCGTGAGCGCGAAGATGAAACCCTCGAGCGGCCGCAGCTCCATCATGTTCCACACGCCCGGCGAGGACTGCGGCTGCATGCGATAGAGGTCCTGCGCGAACGCGACGTTGAAGCGCCAGAAGTCGATCAGCTCGCACGCCGAATCGATCTCCGCCTGGTGCACGGTCTTCGACTGGCCGTGCATCGTCGCCGCGTTCATGCGCGCGCGCCACGGACCGGCGAGCAGCTCGGCCGCGCGCAGCAACACCGCGGCACGTGCCTCCCACCGCATCGCCGCCCAGTCGCGCTGCGCTTCGGTGGCCGCGCGGATCGCACGTTTCGCGACGTCTTCCGTCGCGGCGTGAAACCGCGCGATCACGTGACGGTGACGGTGCGGCATGCGCACCTCGCGGATCTTGCCGGTGAGCACGCGCTCGCCACCGACGACGCACGGAATCTCGACGACCTCTGCCTCGATCGCTTTCAGCGTCGCCTTCACCGCCGCGCGCTCGGCGCTACCGGGTGCGTAGCCGAGGACGGGTTCGTTGACGGGTGTGGGTACCGAAACGATCGCGTCGTGCATGCCCGTCGTGTACCACTACTTCGCGGAGCCAGCCGCGGAGCCCGGCTCTTTCGGCATGCTCGCGCGGCGACACGCGCCGAGCTCCTCGACGTTCTTCGCCTTGACGATGCAGCGCTTCTCGTTCGCCGGCATGTCGCGCGTTTCGCACTGCTTGATCGCGTTCTCGCGATTGCCCATCCCGCCCATGTCGCCGTGACCGGGATACTGGCCTTGCACGATCTTCAGCATGTTGTCCGTGACCTCGGCGCAGGTCGGGACCTTCTCGGCCTTCTTGGAGCACGCAGCGAGGATCAGGACGAGCACGATGCGCTTCATGGCGACAATGCTAACGTGCGCGTCGATGATCCGCCCGGTTCGCGACGACGATTTCCCCGCGATCGCCGCCATCACGAATCATTACATCACCACCACGACCTACCACTTCGCCTACGAGCCGCTGCCCGTCGACCAGTATCGCGCGATGCAAAAGCCGAAGTTCCCTTGGTTCGCGTACGACGACGGCGCTGTCCTCGGCTACGCGAAGGCCGGCGTCTGGCGCGACCGCGCCGCCTACGACTGGACCTGCGAGATCGGCCTCTACGTCACCGAGTCCGCGCGCGGCCGCGGCATCGGGCGCGCACTCTACACGGCGCTACTCGACGAGCTCGCGCGGCGCGGCTTTCGCTCGGCGATCGCGGGCATCACGCTGCCAAACGATCCGAGCATCGAGCTCCATCGCAAGTTCGGCTTCGAGTCCGTCGGCATCGTGCGCGACGCCGGCTACAAGCACGGCGGCTGGTGCGACGTGGAATTCTTCCAGAAGCGATTCACAACGACTTCGTCATCACCACCCGCGGTGATCTGACGAAGCCGGCGCGCTCGTAGAGCCGCAGCGCGGGATTGTCGAGCCTCACTTGCAGGTGCAGCGCACGGACGTCACGCGCGCGGAGCTCGTTCGCGATCAGCTCGAGCGCCGCGCTTCCCGCACCCGCCGCGCGCACGGCTTCGTCGATCCAGATCTCGGTCAGGTAGGAATCGACGCCGCCGTATTCGAGGTCGTATCCGAACGTGACGACGGCATGGCCGATCACCGTGCCCTCCCGCAGCACCAGCCACGCACCGCCGAGCGCCGGCTCGGCGAGCAAGCGACGCAGTCCCATCGCGAGCGTCGGGTCGTCGACGGCAATGCCTTCGTGTGCGTTGAACGTGCGCGTGCGCTCGAGCACGGCTCCGAAGTCGTCGGGCGTCGCGAGGCGCAACGAGTACATGTGTGCATCGTAGATGATGTTGCTCGGCGGGGCGCAGCATCCGATGATGGGGTACGTGCGTCTCGCGAGTCTGCTGCCGCTCCTCGCCGCCTGCGGCCGGCTCGGCTTCTCTGACGTCGAGCGCACCGACGCGAGCGAGCTGCCGCTCGACGCGCGCTGCGATCCGGGGACGACGGCCGACACCGTCGCGCTCTATTCGTTCGAGTCCGCGCTCACGGCCGATACCACCGCGGCACACGATGCGACGAACGTTGACGCCGTCACGTCGACCGACGGAACGTGCGGCTCGGCGGCCGCGCGCTTCGACGGGGTGAGTCACCTCGTCGTGCCCGACTCGCCCGCGTTCGACCTCGCGGAGGGCTCGGTCGAATTGTTCGCGCGTGTGCCGAACCCCGCCACCGGCGAGGCGCAGGGGCTGATCTCGCGCGACGCGCTCGACACCGACTTCGACGGGCACATCTCGATCGCCGTTGCCGGGACCGGCGAGGCGTTCGTCCGCCTGCAGCGCGTGGGCGGAGTCACCGCGTTTCGCTGTAGCGCAGCGCCAATCGCAGCGGATCGGTGGACGCACATCGGCGCGAGCTTTGGACCACAAGGCTTGCGCCTGTGGGTCGACGGTGTGGAGGCGGTCGGCACGAGCGTCAGCTTCGAGGGCGCGGTGCGCGACTGCACGGCGCCGCACGCGTTCGGCATCGACGGCAACGACAACGCGCTCGTCGTCGGGGCGCTCAATCACCGCGCTCTGAACAACGCGCCGATGCCGTCGATCACGTATCCACTGACCGGCGCGATCGATCAGGTTCGCATCCGATCGACCTGGCGCGACTTCGGGATCTAGTTACTCGCGATCGAGGTACGTGTACCCGATCATGCCCTGACGGAAGCGATTGATGAGCGTACGGCTCTCCTCGATCGTCATCAGCTTCTTGCGCAGCGCCTGCTCGACGTTGTTGCGCAGGCGGCCGAGCAGATCGCTCGGCGAGTAATCGACGAACGAGAGGACCTCGCTCACCGTGTCACCGGCGACGACTTCCTTCACGTCGTATTCGCCCTCGGGCGAGAGCTGCACGTGCACGGTGTTGGTGTCACCGAACAGGTTGTGGAGGTCGCCGAGGATCTCCTGGTACGCGCCGACGAGGAAGATGCCGAGGTAGTAGTCGCTGCCCTCGTGTTTCGGGTGCAGCTCGAGCACGTGCTTGACGTCGCGCAGATCGATGAACGAATCGATCTTGCCGTCGGAGTCACACGTGATGTCCGCGAGCGTGGCGCGGCGCGTGGGCTCCTCGGTGAGGCGGTGAATCGGGCAGATCGGGAACAGCTGATCGACCGCCCACGCGTCGGGCACCGACTGGAACATGGAGAAGTTGCAGAAGTACGTGTCGCTGAGCGCCTTCTCGAGGCCCTCGAGCTCCTCGGGCACGTGCTCCTTGCCGCGCGACATCAGGAGGACCTTCTCGCAGATCGCCCAGAAGAGGTTCTCACAGTGCACGCGGTGCTCGAGCGAGAGGTGCCCGAGGTTGAACAGCTGGAGGACCTGGTCCTTGTACTCGACGGCGTCGTGATAGGCCTCGAGCAGGTTCTTGGGCGAGATGTCCTGGAACGTCTGCCACATGTTCGTGACGAGCGGTGGCGAGGACGGCGGCAGCTCCTTCAGCACCTGCGTGTTGAACTCGGTGACGCCGAGGACGTTCACGACGAGGACCGAGTGGTGCGCGGCGATGGCGCGGCCCGACTCGCTGACGATGTTTGGATGCGGGACCTGATCCGCGTCGCAGATCTCCTTGATCGCGAACACGACGTCGTTCGCGTACTCCTGAACCGTGTAGTTCATGGAGGAGGCGAAGTTGGTCTGCGAGCCGTCGTAGTCGACGCCGAGACCACCGCCGACATCGAGGTAGCGCATGCCGCTCGCGCCGAGCTTGTTCATCTCGACGTAGAGGCGACCGGCCTCGCGCAGCGCGTTCTTCACGCTCTTGATGGCGGAGATCTGCGAGCCGAGGTGGAAGTGGAGGAGCTTGAGCGTGTCCGCCTCGTTCCAGCTCTTGAGCTTGTTGATGGCGTCGACCATCTCCGCGGCGGAGAGCCCGAACTTGGAGAAGTCACCGCCGGATTGCTCCCAGCGACCGGCGCCGCGTGACGACAGGCGGGCGCGGAAGCCGAGCGCCGGCTTGATCTTCACGCGCTCGCTGACGCGGTGAATCTGCTCGAGCTCGGTCGGCTTCTCGACGACGAGGATGATCATCTTCCCCATCTTCGACGCGAGCAGCGCGGTCTCGATGTACTCCTCGTCCTTGTAGCCGTTGCAGATGATGAGCGCTTCGTCGTCCTGGTGGATCGCCATGATGGCGAGGAGCTCCGGCTTGCTGCCGGCCTCGAGCCCGTAGTGGAACGGGCGCCCGAACTCGATGATCTCCTCGACGACGGTGCGGTTCTGGTTGACCTTGATCGGGTACACGCCGCGGTACTGGCCCTGGTAGCCGTACTCGCGAATGGCCCCGTTGAAGGCGCTGCACAGCAGCTCGATGCGCGCGCGCAAGATGTCGCTGAAGCGCAAGAGGATGGGCAGCTGGATGCCGCGCGCGACGAGCTCGTCGATGAGCTCTTTCATGTCGATCGCGCCCGGCTGGCCGTCGCTTCGCGGCGTGACGATCAGGTTGCCCTTGTCGTTGACCCCGAAGTATCCGCAGCCCCAGCGGGGAATGTTGTACGTGTCGTTCGCGTCAGCAGCGGTCCACCGACGGAGCGGATCGTGGGCGAGGAGTGCCTTAGCGCGCGCCATTTGATCAATCAGTTACGGCCAATCGACCCGCGACGCAATGGGAAATCCCGTATCGTTCGCGCATGGCGAGCGGCCGAGATGAACGCCGCGCGATGCTCGGCGCGATCATCGAGATCGTCAAGCGAGAGAGAGACGTCTATCCAGGCACGCCAGCGCTGATGGCCGAGTGCGAAGACGTCCTCGAGCGCTGCCTGTTCGACAAGGAATCCGCGCTCGCGGTGCTCCGCGGCGAGCACGAGCTCGACGACGATCCGTGGGATCGCTGCCCCGAGTGCGAGTGCGATACGTACTTCCGGCTGCGCGTCGAGGTCACCGAGTCGCGCACGGGCGCGGGGCTCGTGCCGGTAGGTCCTTTGCTGATGCTCGTCTGCGAAGCGTGCCAGCACACCGCCGTGAGGCCGCGCGCGTCGGTCGACGAGGGCACGTGGTGGGAGCGCGGTGTCCGCGTGCGCGCGCGCCCGGAGGAGGTCACGCATCCGTACCGCGGCGACGACGTGGTGGTCGACGAGCCCGACGAGGAAGCGGAGGACGAGGTGCCGGAGCCCGCCGAGGAGGTGCAGCCCGTCGAGTGGAGCGAGCGCAAGGTCTGCCCCGACGGCGCCTGCATCGGCGTGATCGGCGAAGAGGGCACGTGCAGGGTCTGCGGCCGCGTCGGCGAGTGAGTCCGGATCAGGCGGCGATGTTGCGCGACGACGGACGGCGCGGCAGCGGTCGGCGACCGCGCGTCGGCTGATCGTCGTCGTCGGCGTGCGGCGTCGCGTAGCCGTCGGCGTTCGTGCCCTGCGCGAGGCGGCGGCGCGAGCGGGTCGTCGGCGTTTCATCGAGCGCCCTGCGCGCGCCCGGCAGCGCGGCGCGCCGTGCGGAGGGCGCTTCCTTCGCCGTCGGCTCGGGATCGACGGTGATGATCATCGGCTGCGTCAGGTCACCCGCGTTCAGACCTTGCGGCTGGCTCGCATAGAGACGCTGCATGAGCCGCTCGATCGGCGCGGACCCCAGCGACCAGCCGCGGCCACGCGCGACGCGTTCGAGCGCTTCGATCATCGCGTGGCACGAGGCGTATCGGTGCGCCGGATCCGCCGCGAGCGCGGTGCGCACGACCTCCTCGAGCTCGGGTGGATAGTTCGCGACGATCGCCGTCGGCAAGTGGTACTCGCCGCGCACGACCGAGAGCATGCGCTCGAAGTCGCTCTTGCCGGCGAAGCAGCGCGCGCCGGTCGTCAGCTCGTAGAGCACGATGCCGAGCGCGAAGATGTCGGTGCGGTGATCGACCTCGTCCCCGAGGCACTGCTCGGGAGACATGTAGCTCGCCTTGCCGCGCACGACGCCGGGCGATGTGTGGACCGTCTGCACCGCGGTCGACGCGATGCCGAAGTCGACGACCTTCACCGCGCCGTCGTGACCGACCATGATGTTCGAGAGCGAGACGTCGCGATGCACGAGGCGCAGCGGCCGGCCGTCGGGATCGCAGCGGCGGTGCGCGTGATCGAGACCGGCGGCCGCGCCCGCGATGATCGAGAGCGAGACCTCGAACGGGATCGTGCGGCCGGCCTTCGACGCGGTCTGCAACATCTCGCGCAGGTCGGCGCCGTGCACGAGCTCCATCGCGAGGTAGTGATGACCTTCGGCGACGTTGACCTCGAGCACCTGGGCGATGTTCTGGTGGTGGAGCATGCCGACGAGGCGCGCTTCATCGAGGAACATCGCGCACGACTCTTCTTCGGTCGCGCGCAGCTTGTTCAGAACTTTGACCGCGACGTGGCGCTGGAACGTGTGGCCGGCACCCTCTGCATCCCGCTTCGCGAGGTAGATGTCCGCCATGCCACCCTGCGCGATCGGCCGAAGGAGCTCGTACGCCCCGAGGCGCTTCAACGACGGCTGCGAGCCGTCCTCACCGGTCATCGAACATCCTACGAACGCCGACCCCGATTGGATTCCTGCCATCTGAAGGCGGCGGATTTCGCGTACTTGCGCCACGCAAACAAACCGTGACTCGTGAGGGGACTTACATCTTGCGGCGGTTCGCGATTCGGTTAATGTCGCCAACCGCCTCATGGGCCACCTGGTCGAGAAGAACAGCCCCGCCGCGAACATCATCGCGGAGGAGGAGCGCCTCTACGGTCAGGTGCAGGCGCGCGTCGCGCTCGGCGAAGAGGATGAGGGTCGCCCGCACATCGGCGCGAGCGATCTCGATGTCGACTTGCTCTCGCTGCGCGATCAAATCTCCGAAGCGCGCGCCGAGGATCTCCCGCCGCTGATCGAACAGATGACGCGGCTCGCGGCGCTGAAGGCGCGGCTCGGTGGCGGGCGCTCCCTGCCGGTCGACATCACGTCGCCGTACTTCGCGCATATGCGTCTGCGCGAGCATGCGAAGAGCCGCGACGTGATGATCGGCAAGCGGGGCTTCATCGATCGGCAGTCGAACGTGCAGATCGTCGACTGGCGCAACGCGCCGGTCTCGCGCATCTACTACCGCTACGAAGAAGGCGACGACTACGAGGAAGAGATCGCCGGCCGCAAGGTCGACGGCATCGTCGAAGCGCGCCGCAATATCTCGATCGCGAAGGGCAACCTCCGCCGCATCGGGACGCCGCAAGGCACGTACCTCAAGAACGCATCGGGCGGCTGGGTCGAAGCAGTCGGTACGCTCGCGCCCGTGCTCCACGGCGGCATGGGCAAGGCAGCGCGCCCCGTGCCCGCCGCGCCCATGGTCAAAGGCAAGCTCGGCATTCATCACGGCTCGACGGTACGCGCCGACAAATCACTCCCCGAGATCGCCGCGCTGATCGACAAGGAACAGTTCGAGCTGATCACGCAGCCGTCGAGCGGCATCGTCGTGATCCAGGGCGGCGCGGGCTCCGGCAAGACGACCGTCGCGCTGCATCGCATCGCGTACTTGAACTTCCAGGATCCGCGCCGGTTCAAGCCGCAGAACACGCTGTTCGTCGTGCCGTCGCAATCACTCGTGCGCTACGTCTCCGGCGTGTTGCCGGCGCTCGGCGTCGCGGGCGTGCCGGTGATGACGTACACGGGCTGGGCGCGCACCACGCGCATGCGCTGCCTGCCGGACGCACCGACGAAGTACAACGTCGATCCGCCCGAGAACGTCTCGCGCGTGAAGAAGCACCCGGCGCTGCTCGGCATGCTCGTGAAGTGGACCGAGCGCCAAGCGCAGGAGATCGAGGACGAGATCCGCGAGGTCACCGAGGTCGCCGTCGCCGAGTGGCAGCGGCTCTCGAAGCGCGCGCTCGTCAGCCGGCTCTCCGGAACGTCGAGCTGGCTGAAGAAGACCGACGTCCTCGAGCCCAACGTGCGCGTCGCACTCGAAGGCATCGTGAAGCGCTGGAAGAAGCGCGCCGACGACTGCGTGCTCGACTGGGCCGAGATGCTCACCGATGCCACGTTCCTCAAGGCCGGCTTCGAGGGCACCGACGTCAGCGTGAAGGACATCGAGCGCCTGATCAGCTGGACGAAGCGCCAGCTCGCGAAGCCGCAGAAGTCGCCCGTCGACGAAGAGGGCAACCCGATCCTCGACAGCGAAGGCAAGGCGGTCGGTCCCGACGACGACGACCCCGCCGGCCGCTTCGACGACGAAGACGACCCGCTGATGCTTCGCCTCGTGCAGCTCAAGCGCGGCCATCTCTCGCCATCCGGCGGCGACGAGATGTCGTGGGAGCACGTCGCGATCGACGAAGCGCAGGACCGCTCCGCGCTCGAGGTCAAGGTGCTCGTCGAAGCCGTGCGCGCACCCGACGGCGACAACGCGAAGCGCTCCGTCACGATCGCCGGCGACACCGCGCAACGCCTCGTGTTCGACAACAACTTCTCGGGCTGGGCCGAGCTGCTCGAGCAAACGGGCCAGCCCGCGATCGTGCGGCCGCTCAAGCTGTCCTATCGCTCCACCGCCGAGGTCATGATGCTCGCGCGCGAGATCCTCGGTCCCGAGCTCGCGCCCGAGGAGCCGCTCGCCGCACGTCCCGGCGAGCCCGTCGAGCTCCACGAGTTCGGCGATCTCGGCGAGGCTGTCGCCTTCCTGGGCGATGCACTGCGAAATCTGATGAACCGCGAGCCCACCGCGTCGTGCGCCGTGATCTCGCGCCACGCCGAGCAAGCCGACGCGTACTTCGAGGGCCTTCGCCGCGCCGAGGTCCCCGCGCTGCGCCGCATTCGCCGCGACGAGTTCAACTTCCAGCCCGGCGTCGACGTCACCGACATCACGAACGTCAAAGGCCTCGAGTTCGACTACGTCGTGATGGTCGACGTCAACGACACGAGCTACCCCGACCAGCACTGGGCACGCCACCTGTTGCACATCGGCGTCACGCGCGCCGCGCATCAGCTGTGGATGGTGTCGACGGGCGAACCGAGCGTGCTGGTGCCGACCGCGTTGCGCGACGGCGGCCGGATGACCGTTGGCTAGCGCTGCGGATACGGCGGGTACTCGGAGCCGTCCACGCGGCGGTGTCCGCCCGTGCTCATCACATATTGCACGTTGAGCGACTCCGCTGCCCTGGTCTCGTTGGCTTTGACCTCGAACGGCTGCGCGCTGCGGCTCTCGCGGCTATCGGGCGCCCACGCGACGAGCGTGTACGTGCCGGGCACGACGCCCGTCAGCGTGAACTTGCCGTCGACGACGCGCGTGAAGTAGCGCGTCGGCACGACCTTGACCTTCGACCACATGTCCTTGTGGATGTCGCAATAGATGTCGAACTCGCCGAGCTCGAAGAACTTGCGATGCCGGCCCTTCTTGTCGGGGCCGTAGCGTCCGAGATCGAAACCGAAGTAGTCGTTCTTCTTCACCGCGGGCGAGAACACGTTGTGCTCCTCCGGATCGCGATTCGGGAAGAAGACCTTGCCGCCCTTCGGGATCACGACGACCTTCGGCGTGAACTCGGTGTCCTTCTGCACGATGTTCGCGGTCACGCCTTCACCGACCGACGCCTTCGGTGCTGCAGTGCCTTCGAGGTAGACCCACACGTCCGTCGTCTTGATCGGCTTGCCCTTCGACACCGCGACGACAGTGCCGGTCACGGTGCCGCCCTTGACCGCCGGTGCTTGGCCGAGGTTGGCGATCGAGAGCGCGATGATGATGAGTGCGAGCTTTCGCATGGTCACTCCCCCGTCGAGATGACGATGGATGTGGTGAGGACGTCGTTCGGAAACTGTGGGCCGAGGAGCTCGTGGTTGTACGTGTATTCGATCTTGCCGAGGATGCGGGGCGTCACGGCGAACTGGGCACCGACCGTTCCACGTACGACGCGCGAGACGTACAGAAAATCAACGCCATATTGGTGACGCGCATCGCGCCAGTCGACGCGTGCGTACGGCGTGAACCGTCGCGTCGCGCGGTAGCTCGCCAGGCCGTAGGCGGCCTTGTAGCGCAGGCACTGCGCGAGGCTGCAGCGCGGCTCGACGATGCCTGGCATCACGTCGAGCTGTGTCGAGAGTGCGGTCGAGCTGCCTTGTTGCTTGCCTTGCACGAACTCGGCTTGCAGCTCGAGCTTATGGACCGCGCGGACGAAGAGATCGAAGCCGTAGTGCCACTGATGGATGCGTGACTTCGACTGCCCGTCTTGCGGACCGAACGCACCCGACACGCCGACCTTGATGCCGTTCGCGATCGGCACCAGGTACTGCGCGTGCGCGGAGACGGTCGGTGCCTTCGCGGACGCGAGCCGCGGGTCCTGCTCGAAGCGTTCCTGGAAGGTGTCGCCGCTCGCGACGAGCGCGGACAGATCGATCGCATCGTGCTCGAGGTGCGCGCGCACGCCATAGGGACGACCACACGTGTAGCGGCAGAGCAGGGACGGCGTGATGCCGAGGCGATCAACGGCATCTTGGGCGCGGTACTCGATCCCGAGCACGGACTCGACCTTGCCGGCCGAGAGCACGAAGTTTTTGATCTTGGTCGCCGGCCTGTAGTCGACCCGCGCGCTCTCGACGACGATCACGTCGGGACCAGTGCGCGGCAAGAGCTCGACGAGCGCGGAGACCGCGAAGTTCTTCGGTAGCGAGCGGCCGATCGACAGCCCGACCGCGTTGACGAGGAACGTGGGATTGCCGTCGCTGTCGATCGTGTCGTCCTCGATCGCGCGCGCGACGCCGAGATCGGCCGGCTCGCCGAGCGAGTTGATCGTGGTCGAGAGCGGATCGCCGATCAGCACCCACTCGGCCGGCACGCCGCCGTGGTCTGGAACGTAGCGGTGACCGGTGTCGCTGCGCACGCCGGCGCCGTTGCCGCCGACGCTGAACCAGCCGACGTCGAGGAACACGGTGATGAAGCGGCGCAGCGGCGCGACCTTCGCGACCTGCTCGTTGAGCGTCGAGATTCGCTGCTCGAGCTCCTCGACCTTGTCCGCGCGCTCTTCGAGCGCTTCGATCCGCTTCGCGAGCTCTTCGGGCGTTGGCGCGACCGACGCGGGCACGGGCTCCTCGTCGGCGAATGCCGTCGATGCGACGAGCAGTGCCGCGAGCGTGTACTTCATGGCGCCACCGTCCACGTGGCCGGGACTGGCTCGCCGGTGAGCGTCATGAGGAAGCGCTCGAGGTCGCGCACCTCGTCGTCGTCGAGATCGAGCGGCACGATGCGCACGTCCTTCGTGCCGACGAAGCCACCGGGATCTCCGCCCCAGCGATAGAACTCGATCACCTGGGCGAGCGTCTCGTGCTGGCCCGCGTGCATGTACGGGGCGGTCTTCGCGATGTGGCGCAGCGACGGCGTGCGAAACCGACCTTGACCGTCGCGGCCGGCGTCGACCGCGGACGCGTGTTCGCCGCGCTGCTCGACACCGGTGACGTGAAACTTGTCGTCGGCGAACAGCGGGCCATCGTGGCACTCGCTGCACAGCGCCTTGCCGATGAACAGCTGCGCGCCGCGCTTCGCCGCGGCATCGATCGCGGTCGGATCGCCGGTGAGGTAACGATCGAACGGCGACGGCCCCGAGACCAGCTGCTGCTGGTAGACGCCGATCGCGTGCTTCGTGTTCTCGAAGATCCGCTCCGGCGTGTCCATGCCGGGGAACACCGCGTTGTACTCCGCGGCGTGATGCATCTTGACGACATCGACGACGGCCTGCGGCGTCGAGCTCATCGCGGCCTTGCTGCGCAGCGCGAGCAAGAGCACGTCATCGATCCCGTCGAACTCGCCGATCCACGTGAACGCCTTACGATAGCCGAGATCGACGAGCCCCGGCACGTTGCGGCCCGTCCACGCGGTGCCGAGCGATTGCGCGTTCGCATCGCGCGTATCTACGAAGTACGCGGCCGGGTTGTGGCAGCGCGTGCACGCGATCTTCCCGGTCTCGCCCTTCGCGCCCGCGTCGCTCGCGATCGTGATCTCGCCCGAGTAGCGCGGATCGAAGAACAGGCGCTGGCCGAACCGCGCCATCGCTTCGCACGCCGCATCTGTGCACGTGATCGGTTCGAGATGATCGAGGCGGAACGTCTGGAGGTACGCCCACTCGTCCTTGGTGAACGTGTCATCGACCCGTTGCTCCTCCCAGCAACCGGTGACCGCTACCAGACACACCACCAGCCAACGCACCCGACCCCAAACTAACATGCTTGCCGGCTTTGCAGCGCCTGTGCCATCGTGGCCGTCGCGTCGAGGGGCATGGGGTGTGCACTCGGGGCTGGGGTTACGTGGAGCGCGAGGAAGTGGACGACACGATCGATGGTGCGAACCGCGCCAACGGCGACCCGCGCCCGAAAGATGTCCCGTTCGATGTCCCGCGCGATGTCTCGCTCGCTGCCGCCGACTATCCCGAGCTCGCGACCGTCGAGCGCCGTCACTACGTGATCCACGGCGAGATCGCGAAAGGCGGCATGGGCCGCGTGCTCGAGGCGCGCGACCTCCGGCTCGGTCGCTCCGTCGCGATCAAGGAGCTGTTGCCGAAGAACCGCGATGCCGCGCGGCGGTTCGAGCGCGAAGCCCGCATCACCGCTCGCCTCCAGCACCCCTCGATCATCAATGTCTACGAGGCAGGCGTCTGGCCCGGCGGCGAGCCGTTCTACGCGATGACCAAGGTAACGGGCCGTTCGCTCGCGCAGGTCGTCTCCGAGCGCAAGACGCTCGCGCAGCGCATCGGCCTTCTGCCTAACGTGATCGCCGTCGCCGACGCGCTCGCGTACGCGCACAGCCAGGACGTGATCCATCGCGACCTCAAGCCGGCGAACGTCCTCGTCGGAGGTTTCGGCGAGACCGTCGTGATCGACTGGGGACTCGCGAAGGATCTCGCCGCGCCGGCCGACCCCGGGATGTCGCTCGAGATGAGGGTGCGGCCGGCCGAGCAGACGCTCTCGGGCTCGGTCGTCGGGACGCCCGCGTACATGCCGCCGGAGCAAGCGCGAGGCGAGTCCGTCGATCATCGCGCCGACGTCTACGCGCTCGGTGCGCTGCTCTACAAGGTGCTCGTCGGTTCGCCGCCGTATGCCGCCGCGACCTCGAACGAGGTCTTGCAGCAAGTGCTCGACGGCGCGCCGCTTCCCGTCGACGAACGCGAGCCCGGCGCGCCACCCGACCTCGTCGCGATCGTGAACAAGGCGATGGCGCGTGATCCCGCGGACCGTTATCCAACCGCCGCCGAGCTCGCCGCGGATCTCAAGCGGTTCGAGACCGGTCAGCTCGTCGCGGCGCATCACTACACGCGACGACAGCTCGTCGTGCGCTGGCTCGAGCGGCACCGGGTCGCGGTCGCGATCGCGGCGATCGCGCTGACCGTGCTCGCCGTGCTCGGCACGCTGTCGATTCTCAAGATCATCGCGGAGAAAGACCGCGCCGAATCCGAGCAGCGCAAGGACGAGCGGCGGCGTGCAGTGCTCCTCGAGGAGCGCGGGCGTTCCGAGCTCCTCAATGGCCGCGCGGGTCCTGCACTCGCCTATCTTGCGGGCGCCGTGCGCGGTACGCCGAGCGGCGCACTCAGGTTCCTGATCGCCGAGGCGAAGCGCCCGTTCGAGGCGCAGCTCGCGCTCGTGCCAGCGGGCGAGGGCAAGGTCATCGTCGCGTACCGTCCCGATGGCACAGAGTTCGCGACGGCGAGCAGCGATGGTGTCGTGCGGACGTGGGACGCGGCCGGGCAGCTCGTGCGCGAGATCGATCGGGGGCACGGCCGCGTGCTCGCGCTCGCGTGGTCTGCGGACGGGAGCATGCTCGCGACCGCCGGCGACGATCACGTCGTCCGCGTGTGGTCTCACGATGGTGCGCTGCATCGCACGCTCGACGCACACCGTGATGCGATCAGCGATCTCTCGTTCTCCCCCGACGGAAAACGGCTCGTCAGCGCGAGCGCAGATCGCACGGCACGGCTGTGGGACCTCGAGACCGGATCGAACGTCGTGATCGCGACCTACGACAGCACCGTCACCGTCGCGGAGTTCTCGCCCGAAGGCATGCGCGTGATCACCGGCAGCAAGAATGGCGCCGCCGAGATCTGGGGCGAGACCACCACGCCCGATTCGCCGCTCAAGGCTCACACGGATGCGATCCAGGTCGCGCGCTGGAGCCCGTCGGGGGACCTCGTCGTGACCGCGAGCGCCGACGGCACGGTGCGGATCTGGGATCCGGAGAAAGGCAAGGGCATCGTCGAGCCGCCCATTCGCCACAAGGCCGATGTCTCGATCGAGGACGCCTCCTGGAGTCACGATGGCCGGCGGCTCATCACCGCGGGTAGCGATCACGTCGCGCGCGTGTGGCACGTGCCGCAGCCGCCGGCCGAGGGAGAGGTCCCGTCCGCCGCGCGCGAGCTCGCCCTGCTCCCGCACACCGATCGCGTGGTCCAGGCACGATTCTCCGTCGACGATCGCTGGATCGTGACGGCCGGCAGCGATCGCTACGTGCGCGTGTGGGACGGCAAGGGCCAGCCGATCGCGATGTACGAGCATGCGGATGCGATCACGAGCGTCGAGCTCTCGCGCGACGGCACCACGGTCGTCACGGGGTGTCGCGACGGCACGGCGCGGATCTGGGATCTGAAGCGCGGCATCGAGCGTGCGTCGGAGGGGCTCGCATCGCCGGTGCACGCGATCGCTGTTGCCGCCGACGGCCACGTCGCGGCTGGCACCGACGACAGCCGCGTCTGGGTTTGGAAGGCGAACGGCGCGAAGACGCCCTTGAAGGCGCACCTCGGCCGCGTGTTCTCCCTCGCGTTCTCGCGCGACGGCACGCAGCTCGCGAGCGCGGGTGATCCCGACAAGATCTTTGTCTGGACGCTCGGCTCCGAATCGCCGCGGCTCGCGCTCGCCATCGGCGACGCGTTGGTGAGAGCAGTCGCCTTCGGACCGGATGACTCGGTCATCGCCGGCGATGAAGCCGGAACGCTGTGGATCTGGCCCGCGAGCGGGCAGCGTCCCATCAAGGTCGAGACGGGCGCTCCGATCCTCGCGCTCGTCGTCGATCCCGCGCGTGGCTCGATCGTGACCGGGTCGAGGCGTGGCGTCGACGTGTGGAGCCCGCGCGGAGAGCATCGCGGCCACCGCCCGAGCTCGCCGGTCCGTGCCCTCACGTTGCACGGGACGACGCTCGCGATCGCGACCGCCACCGAGACCACGATCGCGCGCTTCGCCGTCGACCGCGCGACGCCGATCGCGGTGCTCGAAGGTGCGACCGGTGAAGTGGCTGCGGTCGCGTTCAATCGCGATGCGAGCCTCGTGTTCACAGGCGGTGCCGACGGTGTCGCTCGCGTGTGGGACGCAGCGAAGGGCAAGCTGCTCGCGACCCGCGACACCGGCGGCGAGGGCATCGAAGCGCTCGCGCTCTACGACGACACGCTGCTGTGGACCGGAAACACCGACGGGATCGCGCGCGCACTCGATGTCAGCGTGCTTCGCGATCCGTCGACCTTGAGAGACTTCATCGAGCGCCACGTGCCGTGGCGCCTGGGAGACGACGACGTGGTTCGCCCCGCGAAGTAGGAAACATGGGAAGCGTCGATCAAACCAAGAGTCGAATGGGCGGTCTGTCGACCGAGGACGTGCAGGCGGGCACCGCGTACTTGCTCGTCCTCGAGAACGATTCGTCGTCGATCTTTCACCTGCCGCGCACCGGCGACGTCGTGATCGGCCGCGCGCCGGACGTGCAGCTCAAGCTCACGCACGCCTCGGTGTCGCGGCGTCACGCGACGATTCGCATCGACGACGGCATGCTGCGCATCGCGGATCTCGAGAGCCACAACGGCACGCGCGTCAACGGCGAGCCGGTCTCGGAGTCGCACGCGCTCGCCTCGGGCGACGTCGCGACGGTCGGGGACGTGATCCTCGTCGTGAAGCTCTCGCACCCGACGCCGATCGCGCGCTCTGCGTACGGCGAGGTCGGCTGGCGGCGAAGGCTCGTCGAGGAGATCGAGCGAGCCGTGACGTATCGGCGGCCACTCGCCGTGATCGCGCTCGGGACCAGCGTGCCGGTCGCGCAGATCGCGCCGGCGCTGCGTCTGATCGATGTCGTCGGGCAGAGCGACGACAAGCTGCCGCTGCTGCTGTTGCCCGAAGCGGACCGCGAGCTCGCACACACGATCGCCCTGCGCGTCCTCGAGACCGCGCCGCGCGCGCAGCTCGGCGTGGCCGTGTGCCCCGACGATGCCTGCGACGCCGATACGATGCTGATGGCCGCACGTTCGGCGGCGCGCCGCGCGAAGGCCGGCACGATCCTCTCACCCGTCGACGATGTCACGCACATCGAGCTCGGCACGCGCCGCGTGCTCGTCGCAGACCCGGCGATGGTGCGCGTGTTCGCGCTGCTCGAGCGGCTTGCGGCGTCGACGCTGCCGGTGCTGATCACCGGCGAGACCGGCGTCGGCAAGGAGAACGCGGCGTACGCGGTGCATCACTGGTCCAAGCGCTCGGGCCCGTTCGTCGCGGTCAACTGCGCGGCGATCGGACCGGAGAGCCTCGTCGAGAGCGAGCTGTTCGGTCACGACAAGGGCGCGTTCACGGGCGCGAGCTCCGCGAAGGCCGGTCTGTTCGAGAGCGCGACCGGCGGCACCGTGTTCCTCGACGAGGTTGGCGAGCTGCCGCTCGCGATCCAGGCAAAGCTCCTGCGCGCGCTCGAGACCCAGAAGATCACGAGGCTCGGCGAGCAACGCGAACGCGCGATCGACGTGCGGCTCGTCGCGGCGACGAATCGCACGCTCGAGCTCGAGGTCGCCGAAGGAAGGTTCCGTCAGGACCTGTACTTCCGGCTCGGCGGTGCGACGGTAATCTTGCCGCCGCTGCGCGATCGCAAGACCGAGATCCCGATGCTCGCGCACGAGTTCTTGCGGCAGGCGGCGGCGCGCGCGAACCGCGGCACGATGCAGATCACGCCGGCGGCGATGCAGATCCTGCTCACCCACTCGTGGACCGGTAACGTCCGCGAGCTGCGCAACACGATCGAGTACGTCGTCGCGGCCGCGCCCGACGATGTCGTCGAGCCCTCGGACCTGCCGGAGCGCCTCGGCGGCATGACCACGATCGCGCCGACGACGGGCCCGGTCCCGATCGTGGAGCCCGCCCCAGACGCGCCGTTCCGCGCGATCAACGAGGAGATCCGCGAGCTCGAGAAGAAGCGGATGGTCGAGGCGCTCGCGGCGGCGAATGGCGTGAAGACCAAGGCCGCGCAGCTGATCGACATGCCGATCCGCACGTTCACGCTCAAGCTCAAGCAGTACAAGCTCTAGGCAGTTTCGTGCCGGCAAGAATTGCCTGCCCGGCAAGACTTGCCTGCGGGAGCCGGCGGAATTGCCCTGATCTCGCTGGCCCGGCGCGTGCTCTGAGAGCCGTGCATGACGAACCGATTCATCCTCCTCGCGATCGTGTTCGCGTCCGCGTGCGCGAGCCACCCACAACGAACGACGACGCCGGTCCGCTACGCATGCGGTGACACGTTCGTGCTCCGCACCGGCGAGCGGCTCACCGTCGATGCGCGCACCGCCGCGGCGAGCGCGGGTCCGGTCGACACGCAGCGTCTCAATCCGGCGCAGCTCGGCTGGAGCGATGACGACGGCGACCACTTCGTGACCTGGCCGCACGCGACGACCGACGTCGAAGCCGTCGAGTACGTCGTGCCGCACGACGAGCGCGAGGATGCGGTCGAGAAGCGGTACGACGCGTCGGC
The DNA here is from genome assembly GCA_030857175.1 of Myxococcota bacterium. GTDB lineage: Bacteria > Myxococcota_A > Polyangia > Haliangiales > Haliangiaceae > JABFXX01. The sequence continues at coordinate 130,400 of JALZOJ010000001.1, forward strand.
CGGTTACTCGAGCTCCGACTGGCGCCTGCTCGACAAGCGCGTGTGCCGCGCGGAGGGTGGCTACAACGATGCACTCGCGCGCTGGATGGACGGCGACTCGCTCGAGGAGGTCGCGCGCGACCTCGACCTCTCTGACCGCGATGCGGCGCGCCAGCTGGTGCGCAGGGCGCTCGCGCAGCTCCAGAAGCAATATTTCAAGGACAGGTAACCATGAAGAAGATGATCATCGGGTTGTGTGTGTTGGCGGGGTGTGGGGATGACGATCCCGCGGCGCCGATCGATGCAGGTCTCGACGCCACGGTGCCCGACGCGGGGCCGCTCTCGCCGAGCGACCTCGTCGAGGCTGCCAAGCTGTCGCCGTTGCCGGCGGTGCCGGCGGATCCGACGAACGCTGTCGCGGGCAACGCGAAGGCCGCGACGCTCGGGCAGATGCTGTTCTTCGACAAGAGCTACGCGGGTGCGCTCGCGATCGGCGACGACGGAACGAACGGCGGGCTCGGCGCGGTTGGCAACACAGGCAAGGTCTCGTGCGCGTCGTGTCACGCCGCAGGCAGCGACGCGATGGACGACCGGCGTACGAAGCCGAACAACGTCTCGCTCGGCACCGGTTACGGCACGCGCAACGCGCTCGGGCTCGTGAACGCGTCGTTCTACAAGTGGACGAACTGGGCGGGGCGCTTCGATTCGCAGTGGTCGCTACCGCTCGCGGTCGCCGAGAACGCGGCGCTCATGAACAGCACGCGGCTCGAGGTCGCGCACATGCTCTATGCGAAGTACCGCACCGAGTACAACGCGACGTTCGCGGTGCCGCTCGATGCAGCGCTCGATCCGGCCGCGATCGATGCGGCGCGCTTTCCTCCGGCGGGCAAGCCCGGGCAGCCGGCGTTCGACAACATGGCCGCCGCCGACAAGGACATCCTCAACACGATCTACGCGAACTACGGCAAGGCACTCGCCGCGTACATGCGCAAGCTCGTCAGCCGTCACGCGCCGTTCGATCAGTTCGTCGCGGGTGACCAGCGCGCGATCTCGCTCGCCGCGCAGCGCGGCTTCAAGATCTTTCTCGCGAACTGCGTCTCGTGTCACTCGGGACCGAACTTCGCCGACGACAGCTTCCACACGCTTGGTGTTCCGCAGACCGGGCCGCGCGTACCGGCGACGGACAACGGCCGCTTTCAGGACCTGCCGCCGCTGCTCGCGAGCGCATTCAACACGAATGGCAACTTCAGCGACGACAAGACGACCGGCAAGCTGACGGGTCTCGCACAGGAGGTCGCACAGACCGGTCAGTTCCGTACGAAGAGCCTGCGGAACTTGTCGCTCTCGGGGCCGTTCATGCACTCGGGGCAGTTCGCGTCGCTCGACGAGGTCGTGGCGTTCTACAACATGGGCGGTGGAACGCCGCCGGCCAACGGCACGAAGGATCCGAAGATGGTCGCGCTCTCGTTGTCGATGCAGGCCCAGAGCGATCTCGTCGCGTTCATGAGGACGCTCTCGGGCGAGCCCGTTGCGGCGGAGCTGCTCGTCGACACGTCGAAGTAGCTCAGATGCGGCGCGCGATCGCCATGCCGGCGATCATCGCGAGCACGAACACGCCGGTCGCGATCGAGGCGCCGACCGACACGAGCGCGGGACCCGGGCAATAACCGCTGAGGCCCCAGCCGATGCCGAAGATCGCGCTGCCGATCACGAGGCGCGCGTCGATCGCCTGGTGCGTCGGCCAGTGCACGGTCTTGCGAACGAGCCGCACCGCGGGCGCGTACACCGCGATCGCGCCGGCCATCACGAACGCGAGCGTCCAGTCCTCGAAGGCGAGGAAGTCGATGATGCGCGACGGAGAGGTCATGTCCGAGACCACGAGCCCGATCGCGAACACGACACCGGCGAGCGCCGCGAGCAGCGCGCTCACAGGTGCCTCGCGATCGCGACGGTGATCATCGCGGCGGCCATGAACGTTCCGACGGCGACGAACGAGCGCCGCGAGAGCCGGGCGATGCCGCATACGCCGTGCCCGCTGGTGCAGCCGTTCGCGAGCGTGGTGCCGACGCCGACGAGCAGCCCGGCGACGGCGAGCGTCGACATGCGCGAGACCGGCGCGCCGAGCGCGGTCGGTGCGATGACCGCGACGACGAGCCCGACCCCGACCAGGCCGAGCAAGAACGGGATGCGGAACGTGGTGCCGCCGTCGTCGCCATCGAGCGCGCGAGCGAGCATGCCGCTGATACCCGCGATCCGGCCGTGCACGACGAGCGCGATCGCAGCGGCGATGCCGATCAACGCGCCGCCGATCAGCGCGTGAACGATCGAGCTCGACGTCATCGGCGCAGTGTAGCTGCCGTCTCGGCAAACGCCGTTTCGCGAATCTACGAAAATTCAGTCGGACCAGTCGGACACGCCGGACGGGGAAATTCAGTCGGACCAGTCGGACACGCCGGACGGGGAAATTCAGTCGGACCAGTCGGACACGCCGGACGCGCTAGCTGCGGCGGCGACGGCGAAGCAACGCGAACAGGCCGATGACGAGGAGCGTGCTGGTGCCGGCGCTGCTCGTGCTGCAGCCGCCCGCTTCATCGGGCGGTGGCGGCGGCTCGGTGCCGTCGTGGCGGACGAGCTCGATCTCGGTCTCGGTGGTCATCTGCGCCGCGACGGTGACCTCGACGGTGCGCGCGTCGTGATCGGCCGCGGTCGCGGTCAGCGAGCGTGCTCCGGCTGCGGCCTTCGCAAACGTGACGCGTCCATCCTCGCCGCTCGTGGCGGCCTCGCCGGTGTCGAGCGTGACCGTCGCGCCCGCGACGGGGCCGAGAGCGTCGACGACACGCGCGGTGATCGAGCCTTCCTTGTCCGTGGGCTCCGTCGGAGTGCCCGGAATGTACGGCGCGATGTTGTAGTGCCGCTGGATCGCGCGCAGGTGCGCGACCGCCGCCTTCTGGCGCTGCTCCGGGGAGCCGAGCTTCGCGGCATCGGTCGCGTTCGTGATGAAGGCGAGCTCGTGGAGCACTGCCGGTGCCGCGGTGTCGCGAAGCACCGCGAAGTTCGCCGTCTTGTTGCCGCGATTGGTCAGGCCCCATGCCGTGATCATCTCGGCCTGGACGAGGTTGCGCAGGTTCGCGGAGGTGCCGGTCGCGACGAGCGAGAACGTCTCGGTGCCGTTCGCGCTCGGGTCGCCGAACGCGTTCGAGTGGATCGACATGAAGCGATCCGCGTCTTGGTTGTTCGAGTAGGCCGAGCGGCCCGCGAGCGAGACGGCGACATCGTTGCTGCGCGTGAGCAGCGCGGTCCACTTCCCGCCACCTGTGGTGTCGGCCGTGTCCGCGTCGAGCAGCGCCTTGAAGCGCTTCGACACGTCGAGGACGACGATCTTCTCCTGCATGCCGGTGCCGACGCCGCCGGGATCCGCGCCACCGTGGCCAGGATCGATCACGATCTTCACTTGTGCAGCGGCGGGAACCACGGTGGCCACCGCGACCAGGAGGGCGAGGACGTAGCGCATCACTGGACCTCCAGGCGACCGACGAAGACACCGCCGGTGTTGTCGTCGAAGGCGAGCGAACCGGTTGGCGAGAAGCTGGGCCGCCGCTCGATCACGCGATCGGTCGACGTGATCGGCTGGGCGCGATCGCGTGCGATCTCGTAGATGAAGAGCTCGGCGGCGACGATCTCGTGACCGTCATCCTCGGTCACCTCGTACGCGATCCGCGTGCTGTCGGGCGACCACGCGGGTGCCGTGCCCGGACCGATGTAGCGCGTCACGCCGGTCGAACGGATGTAGAGGTGGAGTCCCGTCGTCAGGCCCTGGAACACGACCTTGTCGTTATCGGGCGAGACGACCGCACCGAAGAATCGATCGCCCGAGCCGATGCGCACGAGCTTGTTCGTGCGATCGAGCGCGTACGCGAGATCATCCTTGGCGAACGCAACCGCGGGCGCGGCGGCGAGCGAGCGGATCGAGTTGTCGCGCATGACGATCAGATCGCGGCGCGCACCCGCGCGATGCGCGCGATAGGACACGCGACCATCCGCGGTCCACTGCGCGTGCACGCCGGCCTCGGCGTCGTCGGTGAGCCGCCGAACCGCGCCACCCACGAGCGGCGCGACGTACAAGCCGCGCAGCTGAGGACCTGTCAGCAGGAGATCGCGGCCGTCGGGCGAGAACCGCGCCCCGAGATAGTCACCGCGTAGGACCTCGCGCGCATCGACGAGTCGGTCGGCACGAGCGATGCTGTGCACACTCGAGACAGCACCGAGGATGAGAATCGCAAATCGAAGCACACCCCCGGTCTGCAAGCACCGTGCGCTCGCTCACCCCCGGATTCCGTGTCGTTACGCGGGTTGGCAGCGAGGACAACCGTGAGCAGGGCGAACGGTTATGAGCAGACTTACACCCGGCGCCAACGGGCGAGATTGTCGGTTCAGTCCGCTCTGATCGGGCTCTTGCTCGCATGCGGCCGCAGCGATGATCGCGCCGTGCGCGAGCTCGCAGCCGCCGATCCGTCGACCGCGTCGACCACGATCAGAGCGCTCGCGGCCAACTGCGATGGCGTCACCCGTGCACTCGATCGGTTATCGCGCGCACGGATCCGAGGCCGCTTGTTGATCGGGCTTGTCGACGACGTGCTGGCGCGCGCCCGCGAGGTCTGTCCCGACACATCGATCACGGGCACCGGCCCCGCGAGCGAGCTCGCCCGCGCGCGTCTCGCCGAGGCCCAACCGGCGGATGCGGTCGCACAGCTCGTGACGACGAGCGAGCCCGCGATCCGGTGGCGGCGCGCCGAGCTGCTCGAGCGACTCGGCCGCACCGACGCCGCACTCGCCGAGGTCGACGCCGTACCGCTCGACGAGCAAGCAGCCCAGATGCGCCGGTTCTTCACCGTCACCATCGCCGCGCGCGCGAATCGCACGTCCGATCTCGCACGCATCATCGCGAGCGCACCGCTCCCCGAACAGCCCCGCCTCGCGTTTCGCGCAGCCGCGGATACGCCCGTCGATGCGCTCGATGCGCTCGCCGCGGTCCCCGGGCTCGCGACGGCAGCCGCCGATCGGCTCGAACAGGTGCACGGTGCAGCGGCGGCACTCGCGGCGAGACAGCACGCGGTCACCGCCGCGCCGGAGCTCGCAGAGCACTGGGACGCCCTCGCGCGCGCGCAGATCGCCACGGGCAAGATCGACGACGCGCTCGCATCGTGGGATCGCGCGAGCACGATCGCGCCCGGGCAGCCTGCGTATCGCACGACGCCGATCAAGGCGCTCGTGATCGCCGGCCACACCAAGCTCGCGCACGAGCGCGCGTACGCCCTCGCGGCACACGCACGTGAACGCAAGGACGTCGACGTGCTCGTCACCGCATCGGCGGGCGCCGCCGCGGCAAGCCTGCCCGCACTCGCGCTCGAGCTCGCCGGCGAAGCACGCGCGCTACGGCCGCGCGACGGCCAGCTCGCGTTCCTCGTCGCGCAGCGGTACGCCGAAGCCGGCCACCGCGCAGACGCGGCCGACCGCTACGTCGAGCTCCTGGTCTGCGGTGCGCACGGTCGGCCGTGGCACCGCCACGAGGTCTCCGCGAAGCTCGTCGAGGTCGGTGATCCGGCGGTGATCCTCGCCGCGATCGCCAGGCCGCGCACGTGCGACGCTGCCGAGCCGGCTGACCTCGCGCGATACCTCGAGGCGATCCGGAAACAGCTCGCTCAGTAGCGCGCGCCGACCACGATGCCGCCGCGCAGCGCCGTCGGCCACTTCGAGTACGTGCGATCGGCTTCCTGCATCGGCAGCTCACCGTGCGCTTGGCGATAGACGGTGATCATCGCGCCGAGCCAGGGCTGCACGTAGATCCGGTCGGCCGGTCTCCATTCGTAGCCGACGAAGGGCGTCACACCGTAGTCGAACTCTTCATCGATCCCGAACGTCCCGATCCGCGCGAAGTGCAGGTGAACGACACCTGCGCGCGCACCGATGACGAGCCCGCGATCGAAGCGGTAACCGGTGACGGCTTCGACCGCGATCGGCGCGGTCACGTAGAGCTCGTCGTTGCTCCCCGAGAGCCCGCTCTGAAATGCGGGCAGGTCGTGGCTGCGCAGCGCGAGCGCGAAGCGCCAACGTGGAAGCTGTGCTGGGGTGACGCCGAGCGAGAACGCCATGCCGTTCTGGAGCAGCGTGTCGACATCGAGATCCGCCGAGAATCGCCAGCGCTCCTCCGCGGCAGCCGGCGCGGTCATGGCCACGAGCACGAGACACACGATCGATCGCATTGTCACCCCCATTAGTCCGAGTTGAAGATCGGGCCACAACCAGCCTGGGCAAGCCCGCGCCGCACGACGACGAGTCGCCCGATCACGTCGGTCTCACCACCTCCGACGTCCCAGTCGGTGCGGACGCCGCGCAGGATGCCGATGCGACCGACAACGTCGATCGGTCCGGCCGGCTTCCATTCGGTCGTGCCGCCATCGCACACGCCATCTTCGATCGCGACGTTGTAGGTGCCGTCCTCGCCCTCGAGCGTGATCTCGAAGCTGACCTGCGATGACGTGCCGGCCTTCTGGAAGATCGCCGCACCACCGACGGTGCCGGCGAGCTCTGCGCGCGCGACCGGGTCGATGGTGCAGCCGGATGCCAGGATCGCGACGGCGACGAGACGCTTCATGCCGCTGGCTACAGCAGCGCGCGTGCCGAAACTACGTCCCGCAGATCCGCGCAGTTGCGCGGACGCTGTTCAAGGTTTGAACGAATCGACTGATCAGCGACGCGCGCGGCGCCGGCGCACGAGCACGAGAGCCGGAACGAGCAGCGCCGCCCAGCTCGCGCCGCCGCCGCTGTTGCAGGCGCCGTCGGCCTCCGGATCGTGACCGTCGTCGGCATCACCGCTCGTGTCCTCGTCGCCGTTCGGCGTCACGGTGGCGGCGAGATCGATCTTGCCGAACCTCATCCCTGCGGTCGCGAGCGCGAACTGCGTGTACACGGGCGTGACCTCGGTGACCTGCGGTGCGTGCACCGGGATCTCGATCGTCGCTTTCGCCCCGACCGCGACCTCGCTGCCGATCGCGCCGACCTCCTTCGCGCTCGTCCACGTCATCGCGTCGTAGAGCTCACTCGGCTGGCCATCGGCGGTGATGATCTTCGTGGTCGCCGGCCACGCGAGCTGGCCAGAGTTCTCGACGGTGATCTTGTAGGTCACGCGCGCGCCGGGCGCGAGCTTGTCGGGACCTTGCACCATGACGACCTCGGCGCCGGCCTTCTGCGTGCAGCCCGCGCCGATCGGGAACCCGGTGGCCGGTGCGTTCCGCAGCCGCGCCTCCGTCGCCGGTCCGTACGCGCCATCCTCGACGAGCAGATCGTTCGGGTGGTTGCGGTTCCAGAGCCGCTGGAACGCCCTGACGTCGCGGCCGCGCTGGTCGGGCGAGCTGAGGTGCTCGAAGTGCACCGGATCGCCGGGCACGTTGTGTGACCACCCGCGCGCCGCCATCGCGCCGATCAGCGACGAGTAGTTCGCGATGTCGAGGGCGCGACCACCTTCATGATTCGAGCGACCCGGTGTTGCCGCGGCGGGGATGCCGCAGCGACCGAGCTGGAACCAGCGGTACAACAGATATTGCTGCGCCACGGTGCGGAACGCGCTGTTGACCTGCACGAGCCGAGTCGCCGCGACCTTCTCGAGATCGGTCTTGCCGCTCGAGTGCAGGTACGGCAGCACGGCGTTGCTCGTGATCTTGAGGTTGCCGCCGGCCTCGAACTTGACGAGCCCGCCCGGACTCATGCAGCCGACCTCTTCGGCGATCTGCTTCGACAGACCGATCACGACCGCCGTCGAGCAACTCGAGGTCGCGTAGGTACCGACCGAAACTTCCGACTCCACGACGCTGTAGTCCTCGTCCTCGCTCGGCATCGCGCATGCGGCGAGCACACCCACGCACACCACGCTCGTGTGCAACCTGACGACAGCAAGATCACGTGCGCGAGCAAGCAGGTTGGCGAAATCGGGTGTGCCCATCATGTTGGCGTGGGGCGACAGCAAGCATCGAGCCGAGTCCGTGCGACGCACCCGAAGCGACGTCAGCTCAGCGTGGCAAGTTCCACGCAGGCGCGAGCGCGTCGTACTCCGCGCGCGGCAACAGCACGAACGTGGCGCCCGGATGCAGCGCTTCGATCAGCTGCGCGAGCGTGTTCTCGTCCATCGCGGTGCAGCCAACCGTCGCCGATGACGGCCCACCCCACACGTGCAAGAAGATGCAGCTGCCCGCACCCGCCGATGCACTCGGATTGTGCGCGACATCGACGACCCACTTGTACAGCTCGTCGGAGCGCCGCATGTCCTCCGCGCTCGACCAGTCCTTCTTGGTCGCGCGTTGATCGAAGATCTGCGTGTAGCGCGTCGACTTCGGATCATCGACGCACTTCCAGCTCTCGTCGACGACCTGATATGGAATGCCGGCCTTCGCGTTCGGCGCATATCCGTAAGATGAGCGCAACGCGAACGCACCCGCCGGCGACTTCCCATCACCCTCGCGCTTCACCGGTCCACCACGCCCGGGCGCACCGGCACCGTGCAGCCCGACGCCCCACGCCGTGCCCGACGTGCCGACGACGCCGGGCCATGGACCCATCGCGAGCTTCCACGCCGCGCCATCGCGTTCCCAGAGCCGCAGCTCCGCGGTCGTCGACGTCCAGTCCGGCACGATCGCCGTCACGAGCTGCTTCGACGTGATCAGCGCAGCAGCATCCGCCGCGACGACGACGACCGGAGGAGGAGGTGGTGTCTTCGGCGACGAGCAGCCGAACGCGATCGCGAAGATCAGTCGCCGCGCGGCGCCGCCGACATCTCGAGCATGCGCTCGATCGGCTTGAGCGCGCGGACACGCACCGGCTCGGGCACGTCGACCTGTGGCTTCAGATCGCGCATGCACAGGTACAGCTTCTCGAGCGTGTTGCGGCGCATGTGAGGGCAGAGGTTGCATGCGCAGCTCTCGTCTTCTGGTGGTGCCGGGATCAACGTCTTATCAGGTGCCGCTTGTTGCATCCTGTGGAGGATTCCCGCCTCCGTCGCGACGATGAACTGTTTCTTCGGGCTCTTCTTCGCGTAATCGATGAGGCCCGAGGTCGATGCGACGTGGTGCGCGTGCCGCAAAATTCCCTCGTGACACTCGGGATGCGCGATGACCTCGGCCTCGGGGTTCTGGACCATCAGCTCGAGCAGACGCTTCTCGCTGAACGACTCGTGCACGATACAGGTGCCTTGCCACGCGACGAGGTCCGGGCGATTCGCCTGCTTCGCGACGAACGCCGCGAGGTGCCGGTCCGGCGCGAACACGACCTTCTGCCCCTCGAGCGACTTCACGATCTTCACCGCGTTCGACGACGTGCAGATGATGTCGGAGAGCGCTTTCACTTCGGCGCTGCAGTTGATGTAGCTGACGACCGTGTGGCCCGGGTACTGTTCGAGCCACTTCGCGAAGACCGGCGCGGGGCAGCCATCGGCGAGCGAGCAGCCTGCCTTCAGATCCGGGATGACGACGATCTTCGTCGGGTTGATGATCTTCGCGGTCTCGGCCATGAAGTGGACGCCGCAGAACACGATCACGTCGGCCTGCGTGGTCGCCGCCTGCTGCGAGAGCTGGAGCGAGTCACCGACGAAGTCTGCGAGGTCTTGAATCTCCGACTCCTGGTAGTAGTGCGCGAGGATGACCGCGTTGCGCTCTTTCTTCAGCCGCGCGATGCCGTCCTCGAGCTCTTGCTCCGTCATCCCGAGCGCCTCGACGGGCTCATCGGGAGGCGGGTTACCAACGACCGGCAGCTTGTCCATTCCGCATTCCTAGCATGCGGATGAGATGCTCAGAGCGTCTTAAGATATTCGAGGAGCGCCGTGCGGTCGGCCTCCGTCATGTCCGTGCCGTAGACGTGGCCGCCGTTGCCGTTGCCTTGCCGTGACGTGTCGATCAGCACCGCGCCGTCCGTCGGTGCCGAGACGAAGCCGACGGCGGCTTGGTCGTAGAGATCGTTGCCGCGATAGAACGTCTTCGCACGCTGCGCCGGCGGGAGGAGTAAGTCGCGCAGCGTCGCGACCGAGCCGTTGTGCAGGTACGGCGCGCGGAGCCACACGCCGTCGAGCAGCGAATTGAGGTAGCCGTTCGTCTTCTTGAAGTTGTCCATCGTCCAGCCCGCGCCCGAGAGCGAGTTGATTTTGTCGATGCCAGCCTGGCTGACCGAGTCGAGGCGCGCGGAGTCAGTGCCGATCTCCGCGAGCGGCACGACCTGCCACGTGCGCGAGCCGCCGTGACACGAGAGGCACTTCGCATCGAACAGCGGCTTGCCCTTCGCGGCGAGCGTCTGGTTGATCGCGAACGGATACTTTGGCGGCGCGAGCGTGTCGATGTACGACTGGATCGCTTCGATGCTGCGGAACGGCACGAGGTTCTTCGGCGTGCCCGCGCCGACGGAGACGAGCACGTTGCGTTCGAATGCGGTGCCAGCCGCGCCGTCCCAGTGAAGCGCGTGGCCCTTGCGTGCGTTCTGGTTCCACACCGACGGGAAGTCGACCGGCGCGGCGATGGTCGGCAGGAACTCTTCACCGAGGAGCGTCGCGGCGGAGAGGCCGATCGCGTCGTCGCGGCCCGGGCCCCACGGACCATCGGTCACGACGCCGCGCACCTTCTTCTCGAGATCCGCGACGAAGCTGCGGATGAACGACGAGCCGAGCGGCAACATCGCGTCGAAGCCGGTCACGCCGACCTTTAGGAAGGCGGCCTTCAGTGTGTGCGAGTTGAAGCGCGCGGGATCGGTGATGCAGTTGAAGAGAAAGTTGTTCCACGCCTCGAGATCGAAGCGCGTGTTCGGCGCGCCCATGTACGCGGTGCGCGGGCCGCCCGGCGTCGCGCGGACGGTCGCGTTGTGGCACGCGGCGCAGTTCGTACCGGCGAGCTTGGTGCCGATCATCGGCACGCGATGGATCGAGAAGCCGATCGGCAGCTCGCGGCCGGCTTCGTAGTTGAAGCCGAACGAGCGAAGCGGTTGGTTGAACGGGTCGGTGCCGGCGGGCAAGAGGTCACGGCACATCACCGGCAGCGCCTTGATGATCGAGACGGGCAGGCCCATCTTGTCCGCGCCGATCGAGCCGTACTTGAACTGCTCGACCGCGGGCGTGAGCAGCGGTGGGTTGTAGTTGTCCTCCTTGCCCTCGGCGGTCGGGCACGCTTCCTCGAGTGCGGTCTTCGCCGACTCGGGGGTGCACGCCTCTGCGAACGCGCCGCCGACCTCGTCTCCGTAACAGCTGGTGACGTGCTGGACGGCAGTCTCGCAGTCGGGATCGGACTGCTCCGCGGAGCAGGCTGCGATCAGGAGCGAGGCAATGGCGATCGAGTGGCGCATGTTACGCCGCCGTAAAGCACGGGCTGCGCCAAGTGACCTCGCCTCGCAACCCAAGAAAACTAGTCAGTCTCAATGCCGACACAGGTGGCTACTCGAGCTTCCATGCCGGCAACCGTCGGGGCCACGAAGCCTTAGACGCCATGGAACGCGGGTTTGCCGCTGTCGTAGAATAGGTCGTCTTCATGACCAAACCTACCGCGCGCGGTAAGTACGATCGCTCGCAGACCGCCGGCGAGCGCAGCCAGGCCGCGCGCGAGAAGCTCCTCGATGTCGCGACCACCGTGTTCGCGCAGCGTGGCTACGCGGGCACGCGAGTCGACGACATCGTCGAAGCGACCGGCATGTCTCGACGCACGCTCTATCAACTGTTCGACTCGGTCGACTCGATCCTGACCGAGGTCTACGAGCGTGCCGTTCGCATCTCCTTCACGACGCTCGTGCAGCGGCTGATGGCCGTGACGGACCCGATCGAGCGACTTCACGCCGGCATGCAGGCGTGGTTCGACCTGATCGCCGAGAACCCGTCGGCCGCCGCGGTCGTGTTCGACGTCTACCGGCACGCGGGGGAGGCCCAGGCGGCGAAGTTCGAGCTCAACACCGCGCGCTACTCGATGCTGATGCTGGAAGCGGTCAACGCCGCGTTTGCCGCCGGAAAAACCGGCCGCGCCCCGGACGAGACGACGGTCTACGTCCTGGTCAAAGGCATCGAGGCGCTCTGCGTGCGGGCGCTTCATCGCGGCGAGCACGCGCAGCTGCCGGCGCTGGCACCGCAGATGGCGAAGCTCATCATCGAGGCCTTCCGATAGTTGTGCTTGCATCTGCACAAGCCGTCGTGCGTAGCTGCGCGCCGTGCGGACTGTTTGGGTGCTGTTTATCCTCGGGGCGTGCGCTTCTGCGTCGGAACCCCGCATCGGTGCCGATGCGTCGTTGATCGACGCGTGCACACCCGTCGCCGAGCTCTGCAACGAGGTCGACGACGACTGCGATGGCATGACGGACGAGACGTTCGACATCGGCGCCGCGTGCAACGCGGGCGTCGGTCAGTGCGCGACCAGCGGCGCGATGATGTGCATGAACGACGTGCTCGCATGCAGCGCGACCGCCGGCACACCCGCCGCCGAAGCGTGCGACGCGATCGATAATGACTGCGATGCGAAGACCGACGAGACGTTCCTCGTCGGCACCGCGTGTGATGGACCCGACGCCGATACGTGCAAGGACGGCATGGTCGTCTGCGACGGCCCGGCGGCCACGCGCTGCACCGACATGCCGGGCTCGTCGGCCGAGGTCTGCGACTCGATCGACAACGACTGTGATGGCGCGCTGGACGAAGGCTTCGGCCTCGGCGCGCCGTGCGACGGCACGGACACCGATGCATGTGTCGAAGGAACCGTCGTCTGCAACGGCGCGGGCGGCGCGAAGTGCTCCGACGCGACGAGCAGCACGGTCGAGACGTGCAACGGCGCCGACGACGACTGCAAGAACGGCATCGATGATCCGTACGCCGTCGGCACGGCGTGCTCCGTCGGCCTCGGTCAATGCGCGCGCTCGGGACAGATGATGTGCAACGGCACCGGCAGCGGCGTCGTGTGCAGCGCGACCGCCGGCAACCCGATCGCCGAAGCGTGCGGCAACAGCCTCGACGAAGACTGCAACGGCAGCGACGCCGCGTGCCCGCCGAACGATCAACCATCCGGCGCGGTCGACGTCACGAACGGCGGACAGTTCACGGTCGATCTCGCCGCGGCGCAGGACAACAACTGGACGAGCGGCACCGACTGCGGTCTGCAAGGCGGCCGCGACGTCTATTACCAGCTCACGCTCGCCGCGCCCGAGGTCGTCTACTTCGACACCTTCGGCTCGAGCTTCGACAGCGTGATCCGCCTCTACGCCGGCAGCTGCGCAGCGCTCGGCGGCCTCCAGGCGTGCGGCGACGATGCCTGCGGCCAGCAGCGCACGCAGCTCGCGCGCGCGCTCGCGCCCGGCACGTACTGCGTCGTCGTCGACCAATATTCGTCGACCTCGACGGCGGGCGCGGTCGTCTTCAACGTCAAGCGCGGCGGCCGCGCGGGCACGCAGCTCACCGGCAGCGGCTCGGTCAGCGGCACCACCACGGGCAGGACCAACGTCTCGACGGCGAGCTGCGAACCAAACACGAACCAGCCCGACGTCGCGTACTTCTTCACGAGCTGCCCGAGCGTCACCACGAGCGTCTCGGCGAACACGTGCGCGGGCACCGCGTTCGATGCTGTCGTCTACTTGAAGTCAGGTGCCGCCACCGCCGCAGATGTCGCTTGTAGCGACGACGTCTCCGGATGCGGAAACGGCTTACAGCCGCGGATCACGGGAGCGGCCGTCAGCGGCGCGAATCTCAACTGGATCATCGTCGACGGCTTCGGTCAGACCGGCAACGGCGCCTATACCCTCACCTACTCGATCCAGTAGGATGGCGCGTCTGTGGGCGCACTGACCATCGAACCGGGTCTGCAGGTCGGCCGCTATCGCGTCATCGAAAAGATCGGCAGCGGCGGGATGGGCGGCGTGTTCGAAGTCGAGGATGACCAAGGCATGCGCTACGCGCTGAAGTCGCCCGTCTCCGACCTCAACGCGAATGTCGATGTCACGCGCCGCTTCGCACGCGAGGCAAACGCGCTCCGCATGCTCGATCACCCGAACCTCGTCGCGGCCGTCGACGTGTTCGTCCACGCGGGTCATCTGTTCCTCATCATGGAGAAGGTCGTCGGGCGCGGTCTCGGCAAGGTGCTCACCGAAGGCCGCCTCGAGCCGCGCAAGGCACTCGTGTTCGCACGCCAGATCCTCGAGGGCGTCGGCCACGCGCACGCGCAGGGCATCGTCCACCGCGATCTCAAGCCCGACAACCTGATCGTCGTCGACATGGGCGGCTGGGAGCGCGTGAAGATCATCGACTTCGGTCTCGTGAAGCTGATGGGCGACGTCGCCGACGCCTTCGGTGCCGCGGCGCTCACGCGCACGGGCATCGTGTTCGGCACGCCCGCGTACATGGCACCGGAGCAAGCGCTCGGCCGGCTCGTCGATGGCCGCACGGATATCTACACCCTCGGCGTGATCCTGTTCGAGATGCTCGTCGGTCGCCTGCCGTTCTACGACAAGGATCCGCTGACGCTGATGAAGCACCACGCGAAGACACCGCCGCCGCGGCTCGACCAGGTGGTCCACGCGCCGTGGGTCACGCCGGAGCTGATCGTGCTCGTCGAAGGCGCGCTCGCGAAGGACCCGGCACATCGGTTCCCGCACACGGCGGCGATGGTCGCGGCGCTCGACGACGCGTTCTACTCACTCGACGCGGTCTAGTCTTCTTCGCGGCGATACACCTCGGGCAGCGCATCGAGCTGCTCGGCGAGGCTGCGCGTCTCGGGCGACTGGCCGTGCTTGCGCTCGAACTCGTCGAGCTTCTGGCGCGCTTCGCCGAACTCTTGCTCGTGAAGCTTCTCGACGATCCTGTTCCAGTCTTTGGCCGCCTTGCGATCGTTCAGCGGCGGCTGGTCCGCGCGAATCGAATGTGGGCCCGCCGGCTGCGGCGGCTGGAGCGCGGGCGGGCGCTCGTTCGCGGAGCGCGCGTTCGACGGTGGCGACGGCGACTGGCGCGTCACCGCGATGATGATGATCACGAGCAGCATCGCGCCGAGGAGCGCGTACTTCTGCCAGTTGCGCTTCTGCGGCGGCGCGCCGGAGAGCGTGATCGCGGGTGCGCCGGGTACAGACGAGACGAACTGCGTGGCGGGGCCGACGGGCGTCGCATGACTCGCGATGAACTCCGTCGCTTCGGTGGGCGAGACGACGGGCGCGGGTTGGGTCGCGGACGGTTGCGTCGCGGCGCGTGCGAGCGCGGATGCGAAGTCGGCCGCACTCGGGCGCGACTCGGGTTCCATCGCGACGGCGCGATCGATCACGTCGGCGATCTGCGGCGAGACGTTCGGTGCGAGCTGTGCGAGCGGCGGGACGGGTGCGAGCAACGCGCCGCTCGTCGAGTCGGCGCGTGGCCAGCGGCCCGCGATCGCTTGATAGAGCGTCGCGCCGAGCCCGTAGATGTCGCCGGCCGGGCCGAGTTGACCGCGCAGGAGCGCCTCGGGCGGCGCGTATGCGGGCGAGCCGACGAACTGGCCGGTCATCGTGAGCGAGGAGTCGGGCACGTGCGCGACGCCGAAGTCGGCGAGCTTCCAGGCGCCATCACCGGCGGCGAGGATGTTCGCCGGCTTGACGTCGCGATGCACGACGCCCGCGGCATGTGCGGCGGCGAGTGCGTTCGCGATCTGGATGCCGAGCGCGCGTAGCTCGCGATCGCTGAGCGGCCGCTCGGCGAGACGCTCCTTGAGCGATGGTCCGAGCACGCGCTCCATCACGATGTAGGGCGGGTCGGCGTTGACGTCGATGTCGAACACCTGCACGACGCCGGGATGCGAGAGCGTCGCGATCGCGCGGGCCTCCTGCCGGAAGCGCTCGTCGAGGAGGCGCGCGGCGAGACCCGAGGCTCCGCCCTTGAGCGTCTTGACCGCGACTTCGCGGCCGAGGACTTCGTCGACGGCGAGGTGCACTTCGCCCATCGCGCCCTTGCCGAGCGTCCCTGTCACGCGATAGCGGCCGAAGCGCTCCACATCATGAAGCTACCGCACAACCCACGAGATTCGGTGCTAGGGTGCCCTCGACCGAGAACACACATAACGGCGGAGCTTCTGCGTGCAGAGGCTGAGAGGTGCGAGAGCACGACGCCAGAACCTGACCCGGGTAATGCCGGCGTAGGGAGGGACTGATGAGCAACGACAACGGCAATGGTAAGCGATCGCTTCCACAAGTAAGCGCGCCTGACCCGATGGCAGGGCTACCGGCGATCGCGGGCTTCCCGGCGAGCGAGAAAGTCTTTGTCGAGGACGGCGGGCTGCGCGTGCCGATGCGCCGCATCCACCTCTCGAACGGCGAGACGTTCGACGTGTTCGACACCTCGGGGCCGCAGGGTGTGGATCCGCATCAGGGTCTGCCGAAGCTGCGCGCGCCGTGGATCGAAGCGCGGATGCGCGATGGCGACAGTGGCAACCGCTCGCAGATGCACTACGCGCGTCGCGGCATCATCACGCCGGAGATGCGGTTCGTCGCGATCCGCGAGCAGGTGATGCCGGAATTCGTGCGCGACGAGCTCGCGCGCGGTCGCGCGATCTTGCCTGCCAACATCAATCACCCCGAGTCGGAGCCGATGATCATCGGCTCGAAGTTCCTCGTGAAGATCAACGCGAACATCGGCAACAGCGCCGTGACGTCGACGATCGGCGAGGAAGTCGACAAGCTGCGCTGGGCCGTGAAGTGGGGCGCCGACACGGTGATGGACCTGTCGACGGGCGAAAACATCCACGAGACGCGCGAGTGGATCATTCGCAACTCGCCGGTGCCGATCGGCACGGTGCCGATCTATCAGTGCCTCGAGAAGGTGGGCGGCGATCCCGAGAAGCTCACGATCGATCTGTTCATCGAGACGCTGATCGAGCAGGCGGAGCAGGGCGTCGACTACTTCACGATCCACTCCGGCGTTCGCCTCGCATACATCCCGTACACGGCGAGCCGCACGACGGGCATCGTCTCGCGCGGCGGATCGATCATGGCGAAGTGGTGCCTCTCGCACCACAAGGAGAACTTCCTCTACACCGAGTTCGAGCGCATCTGCGAGGTGATGAAGAAGTACGACGTCGCGTTCTCTCTCGGCGACGGACTGCGGCCCGGCTCGATCGCGGACGCGAACGATCGCGCGCAACTCGCGGAGCTCGATACGCTCGGCGAGCTGACCGACATCGCGTGGAAGCACGACGTGCAGACGATGATCGAAGGCCCCGGCCACGTGCCGATGCACAAGATCAAGGAGAACGTCGAGCTGCAGATGAAGATCTGCAAGGAAGCGCCGTTCTACACGCTCGGCCCGCTCGTGACGGACATCGCGCCTGGCTACGACCACATCACGTCGGCGATCGGCGCCGCGATGATCGGCTGGTACGGCACGGCGATGCTCTGCTACGTGACGCCGAAGGAGCACCTCGGTCTGCCGAACCGCGACGACGTCAAGGACGGCGTGATCGCGTACAAGATCGCGGCGCACGCGGCGGATCTCGCGAAGGGCCACCCCGGCGCGCAGAAGCGTGACGACGCGCTCTCCAAGGCGCGCTTCGAGTTCCGCTGGATGGACCAGTTCGCACTCTCGCTCGACCCCGACACCGCGACGTCCTTCCACGACGAGACGCTGCCGGCCGCGGCCGCGAAAGGCGCGCACTTCTGCTCGATGTGCGGTCCGAAGTTCTGCTCGATGAAGATCACCGAGGAAGTCCGCGAGATGGCGGCGAAGGGGCTCGCGGAAAAGGCCGACGAGTTCAAGAAGGCCGGCGCGACGCTTTACGCCGGTTCCGACGACCACCACCACTGATACTATCGGGTTGATGGCCTGGGCCCTGGTGCTGGTGCTGGTTGCAGGCTGCTCGTTCGAGACGTCACTCGACGTTCCGCGCGACAGCGCACGCGACACCGTCGCGCGGGATGCGCCGCCCGACACGCGCGTCGCGCCGTTCTGCGACCCGGCGGATCTAACCCTGCTCGCGTGCTACGAATTCGAAGGCACCGCGAATGACGCGTCGCCTCACGCACTGCACGCAACGATGACGAACCTCACTTTCGTGCCCGGCAAGGTCGCCCAGGCGCTGCAGTTCGGCGTGAACAGCGCCGCTGACGTCGCCGATAGCTCGGTGATCGACGTCGCCTCGCTCACGCTCGAAGCGTGGGTGCATCCGTTCCAGTTGCCGGGCACCGGCGCACGCACGGGGATCGTCGACATGGACGGGCAATGGGGCCTGTTCCTGCACGAGCCGACGGGCCGGCTGCAGTGCACGATGGCCGGCGGCATCTCGATGCAGATCGACGCGATGATTCCGGTGAACGCGTGGACCCATGTCGCGTGCACGTATGGCGCGGGCACGACCACGATCTACGTGAACGGTGTGAAGAGGTTCCAGCAGGGCGGGGGTGGCGTGCTCGCGACAGGCGGGACCAGCGGCTACTCGCTCGGCGCCGACAATCCGCCTGGCTCGGGCTCGCGGATCAACGGGCTCATCGACCAGATGCGCATCTTCTCGCGCGTGCTTACAGAGGCAGAAGTCTGCCAATCAGCGGCTTGCGTACAGTAGCCATGGATCTCGAAGCGCTCTATCGAAAGCTCGAATTCGCGTCGTTCTCGCAGCGCGAGCAGATCGCGGGTGAGGTCGTGCGTGACGTCCCGCGCGACGAGCTCGGTCCGGTCGTGCGCGGGCTCGAGCACCCGCACCGAGGCGTACGGCTCGGCATCATCGAGATCTTGCGGCGCGCGGAATACCGCGAGGCACTCCGCAAGCTGCTCGCACACGCGCAGACGCACACCGGCGATGACCGCGTGTTTGCCGTGCGTGCGCTCTCGCAGCTCGCGCAGCCGGGTGATGACTTTCTGGTCGATCCGACGAAGAAGTGGCTCGCATCGGGCGAGCCGTTCCTCGAGCCGCATGCGAACAAGCTCGCGGACGTCCTGCGGATGCGCGCGCCCGCGGAGCCGGTGAAGACCGATGGAACGGAGTCGCTCGACAGGCTCGTCATCGCGTTGTTCACCGCGGTCAAGGGCGCGGAGCGGATCGCGCTCGTCGAGCAGATCGAGCGTCGCGGACCGCAGGCCCTCGCGGCGGCGGCGAAGATCGTGCTCGCGAAGGGCAACGAGCACCTCGTCGCGTACCTCGCACGCGCCGTGATCCGCAGCGCGGCCGTCTTGCCGGCGCCGGCGCAGCTCGTGTCGCTGTTCGAAGCGGCGCGCAAGCGGCTCGGTGTCGCGCCGATCGCACACGCCGCGATCGACGACGCGCTGCTCGCGCTCGGCGGACGCACGCTCTCGCCGACGTTGCTCTCGCGGCTCGCCGAGATGGACAAGTCGCAGGTCGAGGCAGTCGTCGTGCAGCTCGTCGACGGCGAGCCGAGCGAGGTCGCACTGCACGTGCCCGCGCTGCTCGATGCGCTCGCGAGAAATCCGGTGTTGTGGTCCGCGCTCGGACCCGCGCTCGTCTACGCGGCACCGCACGTTCGCGAGAGCACGCGCGCGGAATTGCGGCGCGTGACCGAGCTCGTCGTCGACGATCTGCGCCACGGTAAGCCGCTGCCGCCGATCACGATCGTCTCCGCGACATACGTGCTCGCGAAGATCGGCCAGGCGGGCGAGCCGCTACCGAAGCAGCTGCGCGTCGCGCTCGATCGCCTGCACGTCGCCGAGGCGGCGACCGGGCTCGCGGCGCTGTGCTCACGCCTCGCGACGGAGGACGCGGCGACCGCGCTGCTCGCGATGCTGAAAGATCCACTGCCCGAGGCACGCGCGGCCGCGCGCGAAGCCGTGCAGACCTGGCAGTCGACCTGGGTCTCGATCACGAGCGACAAGCTCGAGCCTCATTACAAGGACGACAAAGGCGAGCTACTCGCGCGCCGCGGCGACAAGCTCGTCGTCGCGCTTTCGGGCGAGGAGTACGTCCTCGACGGACGCGGCCGTCCGGTGCGCCAGGGCGACACGGAATACGGCGGCTGCGCGTGTTGCAGTCCGCCGCGCGCGCTCGTCAAGCGGCGCGGTGATGGGCTGCGCTGCCCGACCACGTGGGAATCACACCTGCGCGACAACGGCCGCACGATGTTCGAGAAGGACCACGCGCTCGGCCGCTGCAAGCGCTGCGATTCGGCGCGCCCGCGCGTGCGCGACGGCGACAAGGTCATCTGCCTCGACTGCGGCGCCGGCATCGCGAGTGAAGGCGTGCCGATGATCCCGATGCCCGGGCCAACGGTTCCGTCGGAGCACGGACGCGGCGGCAACGAAGACGCGCTGCCACGACCGCCATCGAAGGACGAGCTCGAGCACATCTCGCCGCATATTCGCGCCGCGATCAAAGCGAACGTGTTCATCAACGCGCGCGACGGAGACCAGCGCTACTCGGGCTCGGGCATCATCATCGGGCGCGATGGCAACCACATCGCGATCCTCACGAACCGGCACGTCGTCGAGAGCGACGATCGCACGCGGATCCTCGCGCTCGATGCGATGACCGTCTCGGGCGAAGCGATCCGCCTCCGCTGCGTGTGGCGCGCACAGAAGGGCGTCGACCTCGCGCTCGTCGAGGGACGCATCGAGCATCCCGACGCGATCGGCGTGATGCCGCTCGGCACCGGCGTCGGCCTGGTCGGCACCGAGGTGTTCGCGATCGGCAATCCGCTCGGCCTCGCATGGAGCTACAGCGCCGGAACGCTGAGCGCGATCCGCCACTGGACCACGCAGGACGGCCAGTCCGTGCGCATCCTCCAGACCGACGCGAACATCGCGGTCGGCAGCTCCGGCGGTGGCCTGTTCCATAACGACGGCCACCTGCTCGGCGTGATCTCGTTCCTCCGGCAGGGCCACGCGGGCGGTAGCGCGAACTTCGCGCTCTCGGTCGATGCGATCCGCGACGCGTTCAAGCGCGAAGACGTTCGCTGGCACGGCGCGACACTCGCCGAGCCGCCGCTCAACCTTTGATCGTGAGCAGCGGCCACGTCCGCGCGACGCGCCGAGCGACGCCGGCATCCTCGACGGTCTGCACGACCGGCGTGATGTCCTTGTACGCATACGGCGCCTCCTCTTTCAGGCGGTCGTGATACTCGGCGAGCACGTCGCGACGCAGCCGCACGTCAGGCGCCGTCGGATCGATCGGCGTCACCACGCGCAGTTGCTCGAACGTCGTCTTGTACGTCCGCTCGTCGACATGTCGTGACTTGCCGCGCGATAAGCTGCGCCCGGCGCCGTGGCATGCGCTGCAGAGCGCCGCATCGTTGCCGGTGCCAGCCAGCAGGTAGCTCGCCGCTCCCATCGAGCCCGGGATGATCACGGGATGGCCCGTGTAGCGAAACGGGCTTGCCGTGAGGCTCGGATCACCGCCGAGCGCAGGGCACGCGCCTTTGCGATGAAGCAAGACGTCACCGTTCTCCCAGATCAGATTGTGAGGCGCGTCGTAGATGAGCCGTGCACCGACGTCGCGGCCGAGCACCTCCGACAGTACGCGCACCGTCATGAGCCCGAGCATCAGCCGATTCGCGAACGCGAAGTTCGCCGCGTTGCGCATCGCATCGAGGTAACGGGCACCCAGCGCCGCGTGTGGACCGCGGGTCGGAATCACGTAGAAGCCGTGCTCCGGCCGCTTCATCTCCTTCGGATAGATGTCGCGCGCGCGATCCAGGAAGAACCCGCCGACGGGATAGCCGAGGCCGACCGAGCCCGAGTGCGCCATGATCGCGATCGAATTCGCGGTCACGCCCCACGCATGCGCGGTCGAGCCATCCAGGATCTCCTCGATCGCCTGCAGCTCGACGAAGTGATTGCCACCGCCGATCGAACCGATCTGCGGATCGCGCGAATCGATCGCGCCCGAGCCGGTGATGTAGTCACCGAACGCGAAGATATCGTTCGTCGGCAGCACACCCTGAAAGTGCACGCGCGCCAGGTCGGACTCCTGCGTGCGCGCGTCGTAGTGGCGCCAGATCCCGGAGCCGGCGTTGTCCGCGCGCGTTTCGAAGAGACCCCACAGGCCCTCGCGCAACAGTGCTTCGCGCTGCCGCGGCGACATCGGGATGTCGCGCTGACCGCCGAAGAACACCGCGCGCAACGGCCGATGCAATCGATCGAGGTGCGGCGCCAGCTCGTCGCGCGTGATGTCCGTGACGAGCAGCCGCATCCCGCAGCAGACGTCGTTGCCAACCGCCTGCGGAACGACGAACCCGCGTGCCTCCCCGACGGTGCCGACGGGAATGCCGCCACCGCGATGAAAGTCTGGCGTGAGGACGACGCGTTCGAGGCGCCCGACCTCATCGCCCCAGAACGCGCCGGTCTTACCCGCGCGTTCCCACGTGGCGATCTCGTCGATGGTGCCCTGAACGCCGACGAAGCCGAGCGCCTGCTCGACCGCTTCGAGCTCGATCGGAACATCGCGATTTGCGAACAGCGTGACTGGCACGCCGTGAGGATTTGGAATTGAAGACCGCGTCTCGTCCAAGCGATGGACGAGCGAGTCCAGCCGAGTAACCGACATGAGTGCTCCTGAGACAATACGAGGTTGATCGAGCGGAAGGTCGTCCGCTCGGCGCACCCGATCACGCAGCAGCCAGCTCGTGGCGAGAGGAGCCAGTCTACTGGATCCCGTGGATGTGTCTAGCGCTCGTCGTTGGTCTAGCCCGAACACCGCGATCCGCTCGTGTTCCGTTCTGGTCGTGTTCGGGTCGTGTCCCGCTCGTGTTCCCGAGTTACACAAAACGCACAGAGGCCACGGAGGCCACAAAAAAGGAGATCAATTTCGGGGCGTTCGTGCTCGAGCGAACCCAGCGTCGAGATCCTGTCGCCGTGCGTCTCGACTGAATTAGTCGCCCGCACGAAGCTGTGCTTGCAACGGTCGAGGCGCGGCGACACAAGATCTCGATCGTGGGGTCGGCTGCGTCGCAGGTGCGCGCCGAAAACGATCTCCTCTTTGTGGCCTCCGTGGCCTCTGTGCGTTTTGTGTTAACTCCGGAACACGAGCGAACGCGAGCGAACGCGACGAGCGGAACGCGCGAGGGCTCGAACGCACTACCCGCCGACGGCGGAGATCGCGCCGAGCAGCGCCTTCTTGTCGAGTGGCTTGTGCAGCAGCACGTGCTCGCTCGAAGCGAGGAACTCATGGGCGCCCTGGCTGAATGCACCGCCGGTCATGAAGACCATGCGTTCCGCGAGCTCGGGCGCTTCCTCGAGCAAGCGCTGATGGAGCTCCATGCCTGTCATCTGCGGCATCATCAAGTCGCACAAGATCACGTCCATGTGCGGATTCGACCGCAGCCGCACCAGTGCCTCCTCGCCGCTCTCGGCGAGCACGAGCTCGTGCGCAGGCTCGAGCATGCGGCGCAGGACCTTGCGCACCAGCGGTTCGTCCTCGACGACCAAGACACAGCGTCGCGGCGGCGGAGGCGCGGCTACCTCGATGGTCGCCGGCACGTCCTCGATCGCTGCGGGGAGGGTGACACGAACGAGGCAACCGCCTTCCGGCGGCGACTCGATCTCGATGCTGCCGCCCTGCGCGGTGATGATCGAGTGGCAGATCGAGAGTCCGAGCCCGGTCCCGACGCCAACCGGCTTCGTCGTGAAGAACGGCTCGAAGATTCGCTTGCGGATCTCGGGTCCGATCCCGCAACCCGTATCGATCACCTCGATCACGGCGCGACCGGCAGCGTCCGTGCGCGTACGCACGCGGATGTGGTGGCGATTGACGTCGCCTTCCGGGATGGCCTGCGCGGCGTTGACGAGCAGATTCAAGATGACCTGACCGAGACGCGCGCGATTCACGCGGACCTTCGGAATCGCGCCGTACTCCTTCACGAGCTGAGCGCGGTGGCGGATCTGGTTCCAGGCCATGTTGACCGACGAGTCGAGCACGAGGTACGGCTCGATGTTCTCGAGATCGTCTTCGCGCGGACGCGCGAAGGTCTGCAGATCACGCACGACGCGGCGAACGCGTTCTGCGCCGTCTTGCGCTTCAGACAGCAGATCTATGACCTGCGCGACGTGTGTGGAGCCGCTCCGCAGATCCTCGATCGCGGACTCGACGTTCGCGAGGATGTACGTCAGCGGGTTGTTGATCTCGTGTGCGACGCCGGTCGCGAGCGTGCCGATCGAGGCCATGCGATCGGAGAGCGCGAGTCGGTGCTCCATCTCGACACGATCGCTGATGTCCAGCATCGAGCCGATCATGCGGACCGCGGTGCACCGTTCGTCGCGCGAGATGAAGCCGCGATCCATGACGGTCGCGATCGTTCCATCACCACGCATCCAGCGGTACTGCGCCTTCCACGAGGTTCGGTTGGATCGGATGACCTCCCGGATCGAGGCCTGCAGCGCGTCGCGATCGTCGACGTGGACCTGCTCGAGCCACCACGCGATCGTGTTCGTGATCTGTTCCGGCCGAAGCCGAAACCCAGTCGCGAGATGATCGTTGAAATCGAGTCGACCCGTCGCCAGATCCCAGTCCCACAGCACGTCGTTCGTCGCGATCGCGACCATCGCGTAGCCTTCTTCGGCGCGGCGACGGTCCGTCGCTTCGAGGGCGACCGAGACCATGTTTCCGATCGCGAGCGCGAAGTCCTGCTCTTCGGTCGACCACACGCGCGCCGTGCCGACCTGCTCGTGACAGACAACGCCGGCCAGCTGACCTCGGCGCCACACCGGAACATCGAGCATCGACGTGATGCCGTTGGGACGGAAGTAGACCTCGGCGAGCTCGGCCGTGTGCGGATGGGTCCAGGCGTCGTGCGCGACGATCGTTCGCGTCGAGAGCATCGCTTCGAAGTACGCCGGGAAGTCCGTGGCGTGAAGCACGCCACCTTCGACGAACGTGCCGGCGCTCTGCTGGTAGAGAACCCGATTGTGGATCGCGGAGTGGTCTGTCTGCAGCTCCCAGAAGCTGACGCGATCGACATCGAGCGTCGCCGCAACAACCTCGAGGATCTTGCGCAACGCGATCTTGAGATCGGACTTGTCGAGCTGGGCCAGGGCGACCAGGGCGCTGCGGTAGTTGGCCGATGTCATGGGGGATGGATCGACCGCTTCCCGTTCGAGTGTGTGTGGGCGTAACAAGGCTCAAGTGCCTGTTTCCTCGGGAGCTTTTGCGCGCCTGGCGCATCCTGTGCGTGGTCCTGCGCAAAAAGTCCTGTGTGATTATGCACTTGGCTTTGTACAATCGACCTGGTTAGCTCACGGCTGCCTCGTGACAGTTCAAGCGAAGCGCACCCTCAAAGTCGAAAAGCTCGCGCGCATCTACGATGACGAGATCGCGCCGGTCTGGGGGACTCGTTTCGGAAAAATGCTGCTGCGCAATCTCGCAGTGCCGCAAAAGGGGCAGGTGCTCGACATCTCGTGCGGCACCGGATATCCGACGGTCGAGATCCTGCGCCGCATGAGCGAGGGCTCGCGCCTGATCGCGATCGATGCTTCGAGCGCGATGCTCGACGTCGCGCGCCGCAAGGTCGCCGACCTCGGACCGCTCGGCAAGAAGGGCGTGTTCTTTCGCACCGAGAGCGCGGTGCCGAAGCTGTCGTTCGCGGATGACGTCTACGATCTCGTCGTCTGCAACCTCGGAATCGACGAGATGCCGAGCCTCGAGACCGCCCTGCGCGACTTCGCGCGCGTCGCGAAGCTCCACGGTGAAGTGCGGTGCACGCTGCCGCTCGCCGGCACGTTCCAGGAGTTCCACGACCTCTATCGCGAGGTCCTGATCAAGAACGACAAGCACGAGGCACTCGAGCGCCTCGACCGTCACATCGCGCGCTTCCCGACGATCGACCACGTCGAGCGCTGCATGAGGAACGCGAACCTCGCCGGCGATGTTCACCTCGAAGAGTTCTCGCTGCTCTTCAAGAGCTCGCGCGAGTTCTTCTTCGCACCGGTGATCGAGTACGGGCCGCTGCAGGACTGGAAAGACATCGCCGGTGGTGGCCAGGAGATGCAGGACGTCTTCTGGTACATCAAGGAAGCGATCGACGCGTATTACGATCGCGGGCCGTTCCAGGTCACGGTCAGGGCGGGCTGCATCATCGGCAAGAAGCACGAGCCACGTGCATCGGTGCCGGTCGAGATCGAGCTGCCGCACATCGAGATCAGCATGGACGACGAGGACGCGTTCGAGGACGAGGCCGACACCGGCCTGCCTCTGCCGCCGAACAAGATCGCCGTGGGCTCGGTCCGCATGAACGACCCGGATGATCTCGAGGTCGTCGAGGTCGCTCCCGAGTCGCTCGACTTCGACATCGACGAGAGCATTCCCGAGGAGCAACTCGACGCGTTTATCGAAGGCGCCAAGCGCCCGTCGCACCTCGACGACTTCGACGACTAGACGATCATGAACCGTGGGGTAACTACCCAGCGCAGGTTCGTGCAAATTCGCCGAGATCCGGCGAAGCTGAAACCATGATGTGCCTGGTCTGCCGCGAGCAGAGGGAGACCACGGGGGTTGCCTGCGCGGAGTGTTTGGAGGAGCTGAAGCTCACCATCGCGATCACGCCGGAGCAAATCAGCGTGCGCGGCACGCACCCGAGTCCCGCGGCGCTCGTCGATCCGTGGGGCCGGCTGCATCGACTGCAGCGCAAGACGCTGATCGGTCGCGAGCATGAAGAAGAGGGCTTGCGAATCCTCGACGCCACGATCTCGCGCAAGCACGCGATCCTCGAGCAGCACAACAATGTCTGGACGTTGACGGACCTCGGCTCGTCGAACGGCACGTCGGTCGAAGACACCGCACTCACCGCGCCGGCCACGCTTCGCGATGGCGAACGCGTTCTGTTCGGTTCGCTGGCGTTCTTCTTCCTCGACGATGTCGGCGCGGCCCCGCAGGCCGAGACGGCGCTCGACGGGTTCACGGTCAGAGGGCCGGTCGTGCTCGAGACCAGGGAGCTGCCGCGCATCCCCGTCAAGGATCGCACGCTCGAGCTGCGCGAACCGACCGGCGGTGGTGGTGGAGTCGCGATCGTCGACGGCAAGCCGATCCAGCTCACGCTCCCGCAGTTCGAGCTCGTCTCGATCTTGTATCAACGGTCGCTCGTTTCGGAGCACGACTCGATCCGCGGCTTCGTGCATCCGACGGAATTGATTCGCTCGCTGTCACTCGAGTCCGCGGTGCCGAGCGAAGATCACGTGCGTCAGCTCGTGCGCCGTTTGCGTCGCGTGTTCTTCAAGGTCGGGATCGAGAACATGATCGAATCACGCTACGGCGCAGGCTATCGACTCCGTCTTCGCTCGATGTAAGGTCGGCCACCATGGGTGGCGATCCGCGCACGGACTATCTCGCACTCGTCGACGCACTGACGGAGCACGACCGTCGCTACTACGTCGACGCGAATCCGACGATCAGCGACGTCGAGTACGACGGGCTGCACAAGCAGCTCGCCGAGCTCGAGAAGAAACATCCCGATTGGATCGTCGCGTGGTCACCGACGCAACGCGCGGGACACGCACCGATCTCGGAGTTCCCGAAGGTCGAGCGTCTGGTCGCGATGCTGTCGCTCGACAACACGTACAACGAGACCGACCTGCGCGAGTTCTACGACCGCGTCGTCAAGGGTCTCGACGGCGACGAGCCGTGCTTCTCCGTCGAGCCCAAGATCGACGGCTTCGGCATCGAGCTCACGTACAAGGCCGGCATGCTCGCGCTCGGCGCGACGCGCGGCGACGGTCGGATCGGCGAAGACGTCACCGCGAACGTGAAGATGGTGAAGGGCGTCGCGCTCAAGCTGCGCGAGCCGGTCGACATCGTCGTGCGTGGCGAGATCTACATGACGAAGGCCGAGTTCACGGCGGTCAATGCGGCGCGCGCCGCACGTGGCGAAGAGCTGTTCAAGAACCCGCGCAACACCGCGGCCGGATCGATCAAGCAGATGGATCCCCGCGAGGTGAAGAAGCGCCCGATGCACACGATCCTCTACGAGGTCGTCGACGGCGAGCGTTACGCGAGTGGCCACCTCGCGTCGCTCGAGCTCATGCGCAAGCTCGGCTTGCCGGTCTCGTCGCACAACACGAAGGCGCAGGGCTGGGACGCGCTGCTCGCGTGCGTGCACTCGTGGCAAGACCGCCGCGACGAGCTGGCGTACGAGCTCGACGGTCTCGTCATCAAGGTCGACGACTTCGCGCAGCGCGGCTCGCTCGGCTCGACGGCAAAGTTTCCGCGCTGGGCGATCGCGTACAAGTTCCCGGCCCGCCAGGTCACGACCAAGCTCCTCGAAATGGAGATCAACGTCGGCCGCACGGGTGCGGTCACGCCGGTCGCGATCCTCGAGCCCGTCGACGTCTCGGGCACCACGGTCTCGCGCGCTTCGGTGCACAACTGGGATCAGGTCGCGCGGCTCGGCCTCGGCCGCGGCGATCGCGTGCTCCTCGAGAAAGCCGGCGAGATCATCCCGCAGATCCTCGGCGTCACCGAGAAGGGCCCGGGCCCGGCATTCGATCCACCGACGGAGTGCCCGTTCTGTCACCACACACTCGAGCGCGAAGAGGGCAGGGTCGCGCTGCTGTGCCCGAACCGGCTCGGTTGCCCGGCGCAGCAGCTCGCCGCCGTGGAGTTCTTCGCCTCGCGCGGGCAGATGAACATCGACGGGCTCGGCGAGAAGGTCGTCGCGCAGCTGATGGACGCGAACCTCGTCAAGGACGTCTCCGATCTGTTCGTCCTCACCACCGACCAGCTCCTTCGTCTCGAGCGGTTCGGCAAGGCGTCGGCGAAGAACCTCGTCGAAGCGATCGCGAAGGCCGCAAAGGACGCGACGTTCGCGCGCCTGCTCGCGGCGCTCGGCATTCCGAACGTCGGCTCCGTGATCGCGCGCCCGCTCGCCGAGAAGTACGGAACGCTCTCGGCGATGCGTGCGGCCGTCGCCGCGAAGGACTCGGCCGCATTCGTCGCCGAGCTCTGCGAGATCGAGGGCGTCGGCGAGACGATCGCGGTCAACATCGACAAGTTCCTGCGCGACGAGAACGCGATCGTCGTGCTCGACAAGCTCGCCGCGCGCGGCATCGATCCGGCGCAGCCCGTCACGGCAAACACCGGCGGTGCGCTCGCCGGCAAGACGTTCGTCGTGACGGGTACGCTGACGAAGCCGCGGGCCGACGTGCAGAAAGCGATCGAAGCCGCGGGCGGCAAGGTCGCCGGGTCGGTCAGCAAGAAGACGACGTTCCTCGTCGCGGGTGAGGACACCGGCAAGACCAAGCTCGACGCCGCGCAGAAGAACGGCGTCCGCGTGATCGACGAAGCCACGCTCGAGAAGCTGCTCGCCGGCGAAGAGATTTAGCGCGCGTGGGCCAGCGTCGAGATGCCGATTGGCTTGCCACTCGGATCCGCGAGGCGCGCGTACATCACGGTGACCTCGACGCACGAGCCGCTACGCCGCCGGCGCCGCGTGTCGAGCATGACAGAGTCACCACGCAGCGCGCGGCGAACCGCCTCCTGGTGCTCGAACAGCCGATCGAACGGCACGAGCTCGAGATCGGTGCGGCCGACTGCTTCACCCGGCGTGTAGCCGTAGAGCTGCTCGGCCGCGCGATTCCACGACACGATCGTGCCGTCGGTCGCCGTCGACATGATCGCTTCGCTCGAAGCTTCGACGATCGAGACCACGCGTGAACGCTGAAGCGCGATCGCGGCCGCCTCGGCGAGTGCTCGTTCGAGCTCGGCCAGACGGTTCCTGAGCTCCGAGTTCTGGCGAAGCAACTCCTCCAGCGACATCGCAGGAGACGTTAACTTGGCAGCGAGAGCCTGCCAAGCGGCAGGCTTCGTGACGCGCGTGGCGCCCATTTGAATACAGCCAAAACGCTGTCCGAATTGGGATTACTTCGAGGTCTTGGCCGGCGGCGGCGTCGCGCCGCTGGCCTGGGCAGTGCCCCTCTGCAGCTCCTTCGCGGCGTCCGCGTGGCGCTGCAGCGAGGTCTTGCGCGTCTCGATCATCGTCTTGAGGTCGGCGTCCTGCGCGCTCGCGATGAACACGTCGCTCTTCGCCAGCTCGCTCTCGTGACCCTCGACCATCATGCGCAGGTACTCGCGGTCGAAGTCGGCGCCCTTCATCTTCTTCAGCGACATCATCTCGTCCATCTGCTTCTTCATCTCGGCCTTCTCGGTCTCGGTCGCCGGCTGCGCCGCCGGAATCTTCGCGACGCCTTTCTTCTTCGCCATCGCCGTCAGCTCTTTGTCTGCGGTCGAGTGATCCTTGATCAGCATCGCGCCGTACTTCTTCACGGCGGCGGTGCCCTTGAGCTTGGCCTGCTTGCCCATGTCGATCTCCATCACGTTCACATGATGAAGATGCGCGACGATCTTGATCTCGTCGGCGTCGAGCTTCGCGGCCTTCGCGGTGGGCGCGGGTTTGGTCGGTGCAGGCGCGTCAGCGGATGCGATCATCGGAAACGCGAGCGCAGCTGCAAAAAATAACGATTTGAGCTTCACGGAGTCCTCCCAGTTAGGTCGTCTGCCGGGCTGCAAGCCCAAGACCGGCGAGATCACCGTGATTTCGCTGCGACCACGCGCACGTCTCCGGCGGTGGGCGCGCGCCCTCGCACGTCGCCGTTGGGCGCGCGCGCTACGAGACCGGCTGCACGCCGCGCACGGCGGTCACGACGACGGCGGGCTCGGGAAACACACCGCGCGTTTTCTCCGCCACCATCTTACCGTCGACCCAGACGGTGAACTCGCCCGAGCCTCCAACGACCAGCTCCGTCTCCACTCCGAGATCCTGTTTCAACTGGGCCGCCACACGGGCAGCACGAGGCCGATAACCTCACGAGTTGCAGTAGCGGATCGTGACCTTCATGGAATCACCGTAGCAGAGCTTTGCTAGCTAGCACACAGATTGCAGCGATGGGTCTCATGCCTGCTCAGCAAGAAGTCCCGACGAAGGACGCGGAAACCAGCAGTGAATCCGTGGAGAAGCCCGAGCCCAAGAAGCGCGAAGAGAAGAAGCGCTCGTATGACACGCTGAGCGACGAGAACCCGCTCATCTGCCGCGGCATCGACTGACTCACCTCGTCGAAACAGGCGTAGGCGCCGGTTTCTTGTTCGACCACTCGTTCTTGTACGCAAGTCCGAACGTGATCGCGAGATCGCCGTGCTTCGTCCCCGCGACGATCAATCCCTCGTAGGTAGCATCGGCCTGCGCGCGAACCGAGAACCCCTTCGCGATCGGCGCATCGATCGCGCCGAAGAACAGCACGCGATAGTCGTCGCGCGGATCCGTGAATGATGGAATCACGATCAGGTCGTGAATCAGCGAGATCTTGCCCTCGCCGATGCGATAGCGGCCGTAGATCCGGATGCTCCAGCGCATGACGGTTCGCCGCTTGTCGGTCTCGAACGTGTCGCCATCGGGATCTTCGAGCGTGCGGTCCTTGAAGTTCGCGACCTCGCCGAGGACACCGACGCTGGTCAAGAGCGAGATGCCGTCGCCTTGCAGCAGGTGCATGCCCGCGCCCGCGCCGAGGAGCTCTCGGTAGTCGATCTTGCGGCGCACGCTGCGATCGAACGCACTGACCGCGTAGGCGAAGAACCGTGTCTCGCGGATCTGTCGGAACAGGCCCGTGCGCACGTAGATCTCGTTGTCGGTCGTGATCTTTCCCATCGGGGTTCCGACGCGGCCGTACAGCCAGTACGGCTGGATGTACAGCCCCCACGGTCCCGTCCAGCCCTGGAGGATTCCGCGCGCCGCGACCAGATCGCGGTCGACGAAGCCGCGCGCGAGGTTGCCCGCGATGTTCGCCTCGACGCTGGCGCGCGACTCGCCGCCGGTGTCGCCGGGTGCTGGCCCACCGGCGCGCGGTGACTGTGCCCATGCTTCGCGCGCGAAGAGCGCGCACACCACGATCGCGAGGTACCTGCCCACCGCCAGATCGTCTCACGGCCGCGCGAGCCTCGCGACTGGGCGAACGGGCAGCACGACCGGCGCGCCCATGTCATGGTCGAGCATGCTCTGGATCGCGCACGCGCTGACGCTCTCGCGGATCCCGCTCGGGATGGCGCTCGTCTATGCGTATGGCGATGCGCCGCTCGCGGTCGCGCTGATCGCGATCGCCGCGCTGACCGACACCCTCGACGGCAACGTGGCACGTGCACTCCAGAGGCGCGGTCACACCGAGCCCGCGATCGGTGGCTGGCTCGATCCGCTGATGGACAAGGTCTTCATCGCGATCGTGCTCGCGGTGATCTGGTACCACTCGCGCGACCTCTCGGTGATCTTGCTGATCGGCGCGCGCGAGCTGTTCGTGTTGCCGCTCGCCGCCGTCTACCTCGCGAAGCATCGCCCCGTCAGCGAGGTCCACGCGGACACGCTCGGCAAGGCGGCGACGATCGCGCAGTTCATCGCGGTCGCCATCGCGATCGCGCATCCGCCGTGGGCGTACGCGGCGGCAGTCATGACGGCCGTGATCGGCGTCGCGACCGGCGTGCGCTACGTCGCGCGCGAGATGACGAGATAGACGCGACCCGCGTCGCAGCGCGACATGTCGATCACGACGTCGTCGGTGCGGTGGTAGCCGATGAACGTGTGAAACACGCGCGAGCGAGCGCCGAGCGGCAACGCGTTGACCTGCGCGGCGAGGTCCGTTGCGTTCGAGCCGGCGAGGTCGCGGAAGAACGGACGGCCGATCGCACGCCAGCGCTGCACGCCGGCCCGCGTGGATTCCGCGCGGTTGTAGCGTTCCACGAGGTTCGTCGGCCCGAGGCGAACGACACCGAACGGCAGCTCGTCGAGCGCGCCGTCGTCGAGGTCATCGAGACAAAGCGGTTCAGTCATAGGTCACCCGCGCGCTCACCTTACACGGTCGGTGACCGTCTGGCTTCCACCAGTGTTGGTGGCGCCTCGGGGTCGACTGTAGGGTCTTCAGTGGTTGGAGGTGGAATCGAAGAGGTCATGCGATCGATCGGGAAGCTGCCCGTCCACTCGAGATTCACGCGCGCCAGCTCCGCGCCGAGCTCGGTCGCCGTCGTGTGACGCCGCGATGGATCTGCGTCGAGCGCACGCACGAGCGCGTCGTCGACGTCCTCGGGAATGCCGGCGATCAGCGCCGATGCGGGCGCGTTGATCGCGTCCCGCGGCGAGCTGCCCGTGAGCGAGAAGTAGAGCGACGCCGCAAAGCCATAGATGTCGGCGGCAACACTCCCGGGAGCGCCGGCGAGCACCTCGGGCGCCATGTACCCGGGCGTGCCCATGACCGCGCCTTGCTGCGTGAGCTCGGCGTCGTCGCCGATGCGGGCGATGCCGAAGTCGAGCAGGTCGAGCCGCTGCGGCTGGGTCTCTGGTGCCACCACGAACATATTTGCGGGTTTGACGTCGCGATGGACGATTCCGTTACGGTGCGCCTCCGCGAGCCCGCCCGCGGCCGGCACGAACAGATGCAGCGCGAGCGCCGGCGGCAACGGACCGCACCGCCTCACGATCGTCGCGAGGTCCGCGCCATCGAGCGCGTCCATCGCGTAGTACCAGACGCCGTCGTCGGTCACGCCCCAGTCG
Organism: Myxococcota bacterium; assembly: GCA_030857175.1. GTDB lineage: Bacteria > Myxococcota_A > Polyangia > Haliangiales > Haliangiaceae > JABFXX01. Next base: position 163,829 of record JALZOJ010000001.1, read on the forward strand.
TGAATCCGGACGACGTTCGGGTGCACGATCGAAGCGGTCGCGTGGATCTCGCGCTCGAAGCGCGCGACGAGCGACGGCTTCCTTCCGTGCTCCGGCGAGAGGATCTTGAGCGCGACCTGTCGCTTGAGCGCGCGATCTTCAGCGCGCCACACCTCGCCCATGCCGCCCTTGCCGATGCGCTTGATCAAGCGATAGCGGCCGAGCTTGCGGCTCTCGAACACGCTCTGCCGCAGCGACCACATCACATGACCGCCCCAGACCGCGACGATCGCACCCGCGATGATCACCGCGAAGTAGACGGCGAACACGGCGACCGCGTGTTTGTCGTGCAGCTGCGCGGCGAGCCGGTCGTCGAACAGCGTCGCGACGAGCAGGCCGATCGGATACACGAGGCCCGACATCGCGGCGTAGACCGCGCCCTTCTTCCACGGCGACGGCCACGCGATCGTCTGTCCCATCACGACGACGAACACCGCGGTCACGTACGGCGACGTCAGACCGCCCTGGTGTGTCGCGATGATCATGAGCGCGAACGACGTCACCGGAAACACGCTCGCGACGAGTGCCTCGGCGACGCGCGGCGACGGCATCGGTGCGCGAAACAGCGGCACGACGACCGCGACGTGATAGAGCGTCGTCGCGAACCGCACGATCAGGATGAACGAGAGCGAGCCAGTGCCGAGTGCGTCGTGCGTCGCGAGATCCAGTCCCGCGCCGCACACGACCCAGAGCGAACACGCGGCGACGAGCACGCTGCGCGCGCGCAAGACTTCCGCCGCGTTCTGATGGCGGTGGATCTTGTCGGGGCCGGACCCCGAGCCAGCGCCAGACGAACCCCCCCGCGTCACGTATCGATAGTACGCACGCGGGGCGGCGCCGGATCAGCCGCGGGCAACTCCGGTAGCTGGCGAACAATTTCGCCGACGGGAAAGGGTCTGCGAATGATCCCGCGGTCGATCCCGACCATCGCGCGGGTCATGCGATAGCGAACGAAGCGGAGCCAGCGGCTGATCGGAAAGGTGCGATCGCGCAGCCAGCCGAGCACGCGCGAGTCGCCTTGAAACAGGGGCGTCAGGGCACGCGTCATGAATTGATAGAACGCGAGGTGACGCCTGCGCGCGGCTGAGTATGCGGCGAGCGCGCCCGGCACGGCCTCGTGCGCGGCGAGTGCATCGGCGAGCGCGACCGCATCGACGAGCGCGAGGTTCGCGCCTTGCCCGAGCTGCGGTGACATCGCGTGCGCGCAGTCGCCGAGGAACACGATCCGATCGCCGTGCCACGGATCCATGCTGACGTCGCGATAACGCGTGAACACGACGGACGCGAGATCGTCGACGGTGTCGAGGATCGGCTCCGCGCGTGGCTCGAGTCGGAGCACCCGATCGCGCCATGCGCCGATGCCGGCCGCGCGCCACGCCTCGACGCGATCGACGCGCATGCTCCAGAACATGCTCACGACGGGAGTCTCGCGACCGGGGCCACTGCCGGTCGGCAGAAAGCCGAGCAGCGTGTGGCAGCCGTCGACGATCTGCCAGATCCGGTTCTCGGCAGCGAAGCCCGGATCGTCGGCGACGATCCACGCCGCGCCCCACGAATACGGGCGATCGTAGAGGAGCGGCGCCGCGCTGTGCAGCTCGCTGGTGCTGCCGTCCGCGGCGACGACGAGATCGAACGGCCCGTAGCGATGGCCCTGCTTGTCGACCAGCCAGCGCCCCTGCGCGTTCGTATCGGTGCCGGCGATCGCGATCCCGAAGCGCAGCTTCACGGCCTCGCCCTGCAGCGCGCCGAGCAAGGTCTCGAACAAGACGCCGCGATGCGTGCCGAGGCCGTACAAACGCGGGTCGACGTCGCCATACCAGAGATCGATGAGCGGCTTGCCATTCGCACGCACCGCCGTGAGTCGATCGATGCGGGCCGCTCGCGCCGCGATCGCGTCGAGGATGCCGAGCCGTGCGAGCGCGACCTGCCCGGTCGGCTGGAGCGTGATGCCCGCACCGACGGGGCGGGGCTCGGCGACGCGCTCGAACACGGTCACCGTATGACGCGCACGGGCGAGCAGTGTCGCAGCTGCCGCACCCGCAGTGCCGGCCCCGACCACCGCGATCGCGAGCATCATCTGCTTTTCCCTCGACGACTGTTGACCCGCAAGCGGACTGGCCAATACTCCGCGCCATGAAGGTTTACTTGGTGCTCGGTGCCCTGCTCGCGTCTTCCGCGGCTCCTGCGCTTGCGAAGGGCCTGACCGTCGAAGACATGCTCGCGATGCAACGCATCAGCGAGCCGGCCGTCTCGCCCGACGGCAAGTGGGTTGCGTTTTCGGTTCGCGATACCGACTACGATGCCAACCGCGGCCGAATGGATGTATGGCTCGCGAGCGTCGACGGCGCGAGCGTCCGTCGCCTGACCACGCACCCCGACAACGATAACGAGCCGCGGTGGTCGCCCGACGGCCGCTACATCTATTTCATGTCCACGCGCTCGGGCTCGTCGCAGGTCTGGCGGATCGGTGTCGCCGGCGGCGAGGCCGAGCAGGTCACGAAGCTGTCGGTCGATCTCAACGGCTACAAGCTATTCCCCGACGGCAAGCGCCTCGTCGTCGCGATCGACGTGTGGCCCGATGCGAAGTCGCTCGACGACTCGAACAAGCGCGACGAGCAAAAGTCGAAGTCGAAGGTCAAGGCGCGGGTCTACGACCAGCTGCTGTTCCGCCACTGGGATCAGTGGGAGGACGGCAAGTACTCCCACCTGTTCGTGTGGAATCCCGACAAGCCCACCGTCGCGCTCGACATCACGCCGGGCCAGACCACGGACTCGCCGACACATCCGTTCGGCGGCATGGAGGAGGTCTCGATCTCGCCCGACGGCAAGACGATCGCGTTCGTCGCGCGGCAGGGCGGCAGGGAGACGGCGTGGCAGACGAACACCGACGTGTTTCTCGTGCCGGCCACGGGCGGCGCGAAGACGACGCTGACCGGCGCGAACAAGGCGTACGACTTCGAGCCGGTGTTCTCGCCCGACGGTCGCTCGCTCGCGGTGACGCGGATGTCGCGTGTGGGCTACGAGGCGGATCGCACGCGGATCGCGATCTACGATCTCGCGACCAAGAAAGAGCGCATCGTCACCGAAGGCTGGGATCGCTCTGCGTCGACGTCCGTGTGGTCCGCCGACGGCAAGACGATCTACACGTCCGCCGACAACGTCGGCAACCACTCGCTCTACGCCGTCGACGTCGCGACCGGCAAGGAGCGCATCCTCGTCGACAAGGGCACGAACAACACGCCGCGCGTCGCGGGCGATCGGATCTTGTTCCTGCGCGACACGCTGAAGTCTCCCGTCGAGATCTTCAGCGTGAAGGCCGACGGCAGCGATCTGCGCGCGGTCACCAAGCTCAACGCCGCACGCCTCGCGAAGATCGAATTCGGCGAATACGAGCAGTTCTCGTTCAAGGGCGCGAAGGGCGACACCGTCTACGGCTACGCGATGAAGCCCGCCGGCTACAAGGGCGGCAAGGCGCCCGTCGCGATGTTGGTCCACGGTGGTCCGCAGGGCTCGTTCGGCGATCACTGGCACTACCGGTGGAACCCGCAGGCCTACGCGGGTCGCGGCTACGCCGTCGTGTTCATCGACTTCCACGGCTCGACGGGCTACGGCCAGGCGTTCACCGACGCGATCAACGGCGACTGGGGCGGCGCGCCGTACGAAGATCTGATGATCGGCCTCGACTTCGCGCTGCAAAAGTTTCCGTACCTCGACAAGAACCGGATGGCGGCACTCGGCGCGTCGTACGGCGGCTACATGATCAACTGGCTGCACGGCAAGACGAACCGCTTCAAGGCGCTCGTCTGTCACGACGGCAACCTCGACGAGCGCATGGCTTACTACGACACCGAGGAGCTGTGGTTCCCCGAGGCCGAGCGCGGTGGCACGCCGTGGGAGAAGCCCGAGGCGTACACGAAGCACAACCCGATCGATCACGTGAAGAACTGGTCGACGCCGACGCTCGTGATCCACGGCGCGCTCGACTACCGCGTCGTCGACACGCAGGGCATGTCGACGTTCACGGCGCTGCAGCGCAAGGGCGTGCCGTCACGCTTCCTCCACTTCCCCGACGAGAACCACTGGGTCCTCAAGCCGCAGAACAGCAAGCTGTGGCACGACGAGGTGCTCGCTTGGCTCGACAAGTGGACGAAGCGGTAGTTGCGCGACGACGAATCGACCGATGACGATGCCGGCCTCGGCGAGCGCCCGGCCGGGGATTCGCTCGCGCTCGAGGTCGCGCAATCACGCGTCGCGAACGCGCTGTTCGCCACCGAGGAACGCGTTCGCATCGGGCGGTATCACCTGCTGCAGCACGCCGGCGCCGGAGGGATGGGCGTCGTGTGGAGTGCGTGGGATCCCGAGCTCGAGCGCCGCGTCGCGATCAAGCTCATGCACGTCAAGAGCGAGACGGCGCGCGCGTACATGCTGCGCGAAGGCCAGTCGCTCGCGAAGCTGTCGCATCCGAACATCGTGCCGATCTACGACGTGGGCACGATCGACGAGCAGGTCTATCTCGTCATGGAGTGGATCGCCGGCATCACGCTCCGCGCGTATTGCGCCGAGCCGCGCACGACGAAGCAGCTGGTCGCGATCTACCTCGCCGCCGGCGCGGGCGTGGCCGCGGCACATCGCGCCGGCATCGTGCAGCGCGACTTCAAGCCCGACAACGTGATGATCGGCGACGACGGTCGCGTGCGCGTCCTCGATTTCGGACTCGCGCGATCGGGCGATGCGGCCGCGGACGGTATCGTCGCAGGGACACCGAAGTACATGGCGCCCGAGCAAGCGGCCGCCGCCGCGACCACACCCGCCGCGGATCAGTACTCGTTCGGCATCTCGCTCGCGGAGTCGCTCTCGACGCACGGCGGTGAGACACCCGCGTGGATCGGTGCGGTGATCGCGCGTGCGACCGCGAAGCAGCCCGCGGATCGGTACCCCGACATGGACGCGCTCCTCGCAGCGCTCGCTCGCGATCCCGCGCGCATCTGGCGAAGGGGCGCCGTTGCGGCCGCGCTCGTCGGTGCGGCGGGCCTCGCATTCGCGATCGGAGCGCAGCGTGGCGACGACGTGTGCTCCGGTGCGGGCGACGAGCTCGCGCAGGTCTGGAATCCCGAGCGCAGCGCGGCGCTCCTCGCGCACGTGGGGACACTCGGATCGTACGGCGCATCGCGCGCGGCCTCGCTCACCAGCGAGCTCGAGGCGTACGGCAAGCGGTGGCGTGTGGCGCGCAAGAGCGCTTGTCTCACAAAGCATCGCAACGAGATCACCGAGCCGCTCTACGAGCGCGGGCTCGCGTGTCTCGAACGCTCGCGCGCCGCGCTCGACGCCGTGACGACGACGCTGTCGCGCACGTCACTCGAGAAGCTGCCCGATGCCGTGCGCGCCGCGCGTAACTTGCCGGCCGCAGATCGCTGCATCGCGGAGGCAACCACCGATCGCGTCGAGCCTCCTCCGCCTGCGCTCGCGGCGCGGGTCTCGGCGATCGGCGCCGCCGCGACGAAGGCGCGTTACCTCGCACTCGCCGCGGATCCGGCGGCGGCCGCACTCGCGCAAGCGGCCGCTGCCGACGCGGAGACCACGGGCTATCAGCCGGTCGTCGCGCAGGCAAACCTCGCGCTCGGTGCCGCGCTCGAGATGGAGCGCGCGAAGCCAAGCGCGGAGGTCTACGGCAAGGCGGCCGATGCGGCGCTCGCGGGAGGCGACGACGTCCGGTTCGTCGAGGCGTTCGCGCGGCGCCTGTTCGTGGTGTCGCGGCGCTCCGACGAGGATGCGAGCGCGCTTACCGCGACGCTGCCGTTCGTCACGACGATCGCGAAGCGCACGGGTCCGCCGGGCGCGTTTTCACGCGCACTGCTCTACAACAACGCCGCGTCCTCGCGGATCGCAGCCGGCGACGAGCCCGGTGCGATCGCATTGCTTCGCAAGGTGCGCGACGAGATCTCGCCGACGGAGCAGAGCACCGAGCTCTGGGTCGCGCTCGGAAACCTCGCGATGCTCGTGCCCGATCGTGCCGAGCGCGATGCGCTGTTCGCGGAGGAGCGCGCGCAGCTCGAGCGCACGCTCGGCGCGGATCACCCGTTCACGCTCACAGCTCGCATCCGCGCTACTGTCTTCATCGAGAATCCGCAGAAGGCGAGCACGCTCCTCGCGGAGCTTTGCGAGAAGTACAGGCAGCTCCAACCACACCACCACGCTGCGATCCTCGACTGCTATTACGACCTCGGATGGCTCGCCGTCGAGCGCGGCGATGCCGCCGCGGCGAAGCGGGCATATGCGATCGTCGTAGCGACGAAGATCGAGGATCAGCGGGTCGAGATCGCGGCGGCAGAGCTCGCGCGGCTCGACGGCGATCTTGCCGGCGCCGCCGTGCATGCCGAAGCGATCGGACGAGAAGCAACCGCGACCGCTGCATGGTGGAGCCAGTTACCCGCCGCCGATGCCTATCTCGTCGTGGCGGCAGCGCGAGAAGCGCTCGGCGAACCGGCCGCTGCGGTCGCGGCGCTGGAAGCTGCGCGGACGGTGCTCATCTCGGCACGACTCCACACGAAGACCACACCGGTAATTCGCCTCGAGGCACGCGTCAACGCGTTGCTCGCAATCGCGAAGCGCGACAGCGCGCTCGCCGAGAAAGCGCGCGTTTGGTACAGGGCCGCCGGTGGTTACGACGTCGCGATCCGCGCGCTCAGTTGGTAGTGAACGGCGTCGGGTTCCAGGACTTCAAGTGTGGGATGGCCTGGATACCACTCGACGAGCACGGCGGCGGCCGCTGGCACCAATGGTCGATCTCCATCCAGACGCCATTCTCGAAGGCAGCTTCTGACGCGTCCGTCGGGTGAGCGATCACGCGCGGCGTGTTCAAGCACGTCGCACCGTTGGGACCCCAGTGCGCTTCGAGCTCCTTCGTGATGTACCAGGCGATCGTCATCGTGCCATCGTCATCGCTCCAGCGGAGCTTCTGCCCCGAGACCGTGAACGAGTTTCCGATGCCGCAGTAGTCGGCGGTGATCATCTTCAGAAATGTCTGGCGTTCGCTCTGCGTGTTCGAGAAGCCGGCGGGCTGCGCGGCGTACGTATGACCGTTCAGCTGCATCTTCGCGAGTGCAGTCTCCGCGCAGCCGATGTTGAACCAGCGTGGATTTGATCCGGTGACGCTGAGCGTCGCCACGTCGATGAGGTCACCTTCAAATACGAGCGCGTGGTGCTCGGGCATCGCACGCACCGGCGACGACGGGTCGACAAACTCGGCGCCGTTTTGGCAGAGGAATGCACCGATCTGCGAGCTCTCGCCTTGGAACCAGAGCTTGTAGGTCTCGATCTTCGGGGTCGGAAGGCCGTTCGTCCGCTTCGCCCAGTAGTCGGTGGTGTTCGCTACGCTGCTGATCGTGATGTTGTAATAGAAGGTGCCGTTGGCCGTAACCTTCTTGAGACGCAGCTTCGTCCCGGCGAGGTTGCTGCCGCTGAGGTACGTGGGCGCACCCACGATGCCCATCGTCATCGACGCGCTGATCTTGCCGTTCGTGACAGCGAGCTTGTAGTAGCTGCCGTTCTTCGACGTGCTGACGAGCGAGTACCCCTCGTCGTTGACGAGCCCGTCGAGGTTGAGGGAGTGAAAGAACCCGCCGTTGGTGAGCTCGCCTGCATTGAGGCCGCAGACTCGGGGCGGGCACTTGCTCGTCGCCGCTTGCTCGACGCTTTCTGTCCCCTCGTCTTCAGTGGGAACGGCACAGCTGGTGAGGGTGAGAACGAGACCGAGAAGTTGGAATGCTTTCATCGTTACTTACTGCTTGTAGAGACCGGTCGACCCGAAACGTGATGCGGGCGGGCGACCTTTTCTTGCTGCTGGATCCAAACGTCCATGGTTTCTTCGTCTTGGAGCGCTTCTTTGGGCGCGAGCGCGAGCACTTGCTCGCGGAGCGCGTTGCGCGCCCGGTAGAGCCGCGCCCTCATCGACTCGGCCGAGATGCCGAAGATCTCCGCGAGGCCGGCGATGTCGACGTCTTCCCAGTAATGAAGCTCGAGCAGCGTCTGCTGTTCGACCGGCAGGTGCTGCAGCGCCTCGAGCAGCTGCTTGTGCTCCTGGGATCGCGCGAGCTGTGTGCCGATCGACGTGGCGATGTCGATGATCGATGAGACGTCGAAGTCGAGCTTGTCGAGCTTGCGCGCCTTCGTCCTCAGATGATGGTGGAGCTCGTTGCGCGCGATCGTGAACAGGTACGTCTTGAAGCTCGAGTCCGCGCGGAACTGATCCTTCGCGCGGACGCATGCGAGGAACGTCGCCTGCGTGAGCTCCTCGGATTCGGTGGCGCACTTCGTCGAGAAGAACCGGAAGATCATCTGGAAGTAGCGCTTGAACAGCGCTTGCCCGGCGGCCGTCTCGCCGGTTCGCCACCGCCCTAACAGGGCGACATCGTCGTCTTCCACCGTCGCCGTTATAACACTGTATCGGTCGTGCTCGTCCGAGCCTGTTCGGTGAGGTCGGCTGATTGAATGCGAAGCTCGAGGCATGGAGCTCGTCGGCCGCAGTAGCTCGTCATTCACACGCGTCGCCCGCATCTTCGCGCTCGAGCTCGGGGTCGAGCACGCGTTCCGGCCCGTGTTCGACCTGACCAGCGCCAACGCGGCCGCGTACGCCGGCAATCCCGCGCTCAAGATCCCGATCCTCGTCGACGAGCAGGGCCCGCTGTTTGGCACCGAGAACATCTGTCGTGTGCTCGCCCGAGGTGCGAACCCCGTGGTGCTCCGCGGTGACATCTCCGATCGGCTGGTCGCGAACATGGAGGAGCTCGCGCTGCACGGTCTCACGACCAGCGTCGCGATCGTGATGGGGAAGGCAACCGGCGGGGGCGCGTCCACGAAGTCGCGCGAGAGTCTCGAGCAAACCATCGGCTACCTCGACACGCACGTCGATGCGCTGCTCGCGGCGTTGCCCGAGCGGCGGATCAGCTTCGTCGAGACGGCGCTGTTTTGCCTCGTCCGCCACCTGCCGTGGCGCGAAGTCATGAACCTCGACGCGTTCGCGCGGCTCGCGTCGTTCGCCGATACGTTCGGCGCTCGAGGGAGCGCGCGCCAGACCGAGTACCACTTCGATCAGCACTGACGGTCGCGTCGCTGCAGATTTAAAGGAGCGTCATGCCGGTCGGTGGGCGGGCTCCATCAGGTGGCAATGAATCCCACCATCAAAGCGTCCTGCCTCGCAGGTGCGATCGTCTTCGTCGGTGCATGTGCCACTGACGAAGAGGTCCTCACCGACGAGGAAACCACTACCACTACCGAACAAGAGGCCGTCGTGCGAATCGGCACGATCTATCAGAGCGGCCAGAAGCTGATCTTCGAGGAGATCACGAACCCGACCGGACCCGACATGAGCCGCGTGCGAGGTATCGCAGCGTGCGATCCGAAGGCGCTGTACGTCTCGGAGCACGTCCAGACCGACCTGCTCTCGTACTATCTGTTGTGGTTCAGCAACAACGCCGGTCAGACCTGGACGTCGAAGGCGATCGGCAAGGGCAAGGAGATCGCGTGCGACCACGCGCAGCTCGCGACGCTCGACGCGAGCGGCCAGCTCTGGGTCGCGCCGCTCAGCGCGAATGGCACCGTGGGCGCGTGGGCCGACGCCGCGACGTCGCTGCTCGTCGACCGCATCCAGGGCGGCGACGGATCGTTCTACGGCGTGAAGCACGGGTCGTCGGGAAACTCGATCTACCGCGCATCCGCAGAATCCGCGGGCGCGCCGCTCTACTGGGGTGCGCCCATCGCGAGCGTCGGCGCGGTCCAGGTGACCGGCACGAGCCTCACCCACACGGGCTCGGACAAGCAGCCCGTCGGCAACACGCTCGCGTGGTCGCGCCGCGCGTTCGGCCTCGAGGCGAACGGCACGCTCGTCACCAACTCGACGCTGCTCGACGGCAACAACACGTGGTACTGGCTGAATACCGGCAACGAGCGCTACGAAGCGATCACCGCGGCGGCACCGAACATCGTCTATGGACTGACGGTGAAGTCGGGCACGCGTCGCATCGCGCGCATCCGCATCGAGGAGTACGACTGCGCCGACGGCATCGATAACGATGCGAACGGGCTGAAGGACAGCGAGGACGACGCGTGCACGCTGACCGTCGCGAACACGTTCTGCACCGGCCGCGCGAACGGCACGTACTGCGCCGATCGATTCCAGCCGTCGTGGTTCCGCGATCAGACGAACCAGAACGCCGCGCTCGTGCGGTGTACGAGTGGCGTCGCGGCCTCGGTGACGCCCGGCGTGTGCAAGCGGAATCCGAGCTTCTCGAACGTCGACTATCTGCAGACGCTCGACTCGCTCACGCCCGCCGATCCGCCGAACACGGGCCGCTACTGCAACGTGCACTACGGCGACGGCACGTGGGACCTCGCGTGGACCGGCACGAACCCCTGTGGTGCGATCATCAACGCGAAGCCCGGCGGCAAGATCGTTCGCGCCGGCCTCTACTCGACCACCGGCATGAACTACGCGTTCGCGAAGTGCAACAACGGCGGCATCAACCCCGGCGGCGGGATTGGCACCCAGCAGTTCACGTACATCTATGGCGCGCTCGGTCACACGGCGAACAAGTGCATCATCTCGGTCTCGCCCGCCGCGCTGCCGGTGTTCAGCGAGATGTTCCGCGCGTCGCACCAGATCCCGCTGCCCCGCACCGCGAACGCATTCGTGCACAACAACACGGCGATCGATCTCGCGCAGTTCGGTCACGGCCAGACCGGTACGTCGCTCGGCGTCGACCGCTTCGGCAAGCACTTCGGTCAGTGGGAGGCCGCATACGATCACCCGATCAACGAGGGCCGGCCGCTCTTCGCGGTGAGCGGCGGCGTGGTGATCCCGAATGGTTCACGCGAGCGCGACGTCAGCCAGTTTGGCTGTTCCGGCACGCCGAACCAGGGCGAGATCTTCGTCAAATACAGCGTCGGTTCGAGCGACACGTACCGCGAGACCTTCGTCATCGGTTACGCGCACGTCCGCAAGCGGCTCGTCGTCGATGGCCAGACCGTGAAGGCCGGCCAGATCCTCGGCTACGTCGCCGCGAACGGTTGCGCGGGCGGCTACGGTCATCTCCACGAAGGCGTCATGCGGACGAGCAACACGAACGCGCACACGGCGGCGCAGCCCGAGCTCGGCTATCGCATGGACCTCCAGGCGAACACGTCCGACACGGGCACGAACTTCGGCAGCGAGATCGCGCTCGATCCACTCGGCTGGGCGAACACCTCGGCGTTCGATCCGTGGGCGTACCTCTACTGGGACACCGATACGGGCAAGGGCTTCTTCGGCCGCGGCGTGTGGAGCATCAACCTCTTCAAGCCGGGCGAAGAGTTCCGCTATCCCTAGCGTAGTGGGTGTGCGGTCGCGTCGCCCCCGATTGCAATTAGCGGCGGTCGCGCTGCTCCGCCTGGATCGGCGTGCGCTGCGTGTCCTCGCGCTTGTCGTGCTTCGGCTTCGGCGGCTCCTCGATCGTCGCGAGGTCCTTCGCCGCCGGGCCATTCAAGACGCGGCCGTAGGCATCGAAGCGCGAGCCGTGACACGGGCAGTCCCAGGTCTTCTCGCCCGCGTTCCAGTGCACGGCGCCGCGAAGGTGCGGGCACGTCGCGCTGCGCATGTGACAGACGCCTGCTTCGTCGCGGTACGCGGCGATCAGGTGGAGGCCCTTGCGCACGACCGCGCCATTGCCCGGTTGGATCTCGTCGATCGACGAGACATCGCCGCCGCGGAGCCAGTCGGTGTACGGCGCCGACGAACGCGCCGCTTCGCTGACGAGCGCGCCGAGCGCGTGCAGGTGCGAGCGCTTCGGGTCGTAGATGCCGGCCCACGGATGCGATTCGCCTCGCATGAGTGACGGCAGCATCAAGCCTGCGATCGTGCCGTGCGTGAGTCCGTTGCCGGAGTCGCCGGTGACGATGAAGACATGATCGATGTCGGGCGACTTGCCGATGTGCGCGAGCATGTCGGCCGGTTCGAGGACCTGTCCCGACCAGCGTGCGACGACGTCGCCGACCTGTGGGAACCACTTGCGCCCCCACGCCTCGAGCTCGAACCACTGCTTGATCGGATCGCCCTGACCGACGCGGTGATCATTACCACCGACGAGGAGGACTTCGCGGCCGTCCTCGCCGGAGGTGACGCGGATGTAGTGGTAGACGTCGGCGGTGTCCCAGTACAGCGCGTGCGGGATCGAGCCGGCGGGGATGTCGAACGCGACGATGTACGTGCGGTATGCGGCCTGCGCGATCGTCAGCTTGAGCGGCGACGACAATGCGCCGTTGGTCGCGTCGATGGCCTGGCGGCACAGCACGTGCCGGCCGTTCTCGAGGACGATGCGCAGCGGCTCGCCTGGCTCGATCGCGGTGACGTGGGCGCCGGTGTGGATGCGGCCGCCGCGATGCACGACGGACTCGGCGAGGCCGCGCAGGTAGCGCAGCGGATGGAACTCGGCCTGGCGCGAGAAGCGGAGCGCGGGGCCGGTGTCGAAGGCGAGCGGCGCTTGCGGCACCTTGTCGACCGCGAGGCCGGCGCGCTTCGCGGCGGCGAGCTCCTTGTCGAGCGATTTGTCGTAGGCCTCGCCCGGCGGCGAGAACAGGAAGCCGTCGACGCGGCGGAAGTCGCAATCGATGTCGAGGTCGCGCGAGATCGTCTCGATGTAGTCGACCGCGGCGGCGTGTGATTCGGCGACGAGGCGCGCGCCGGTCTCGCCGAACTTGTCCTCGATCTTGTAGAAGTGGTCGTCGACCGCGGACGCGAGGTGCGCCGACGTGCGGGCAGTCTCACCACCGCCGATCGGACCATCGTCGAGGACCACGACGCGGCGGCCTTCGCGCAGCAGCTCGTAGGCGATCGTGAGGCCGGCGATGCCCGCGCCGATCACGCAGACGTCGGTTTCAGATTCAGGTGTGGTGTCGAAACGCGCGGTCAGTGTGTCGAGCCAGACCGACTCCGTGTCGCCGCCGTCTTTGGGCTTGGTGCGCATGCGGGTCCAAGGCTTCAAGGCATGTGCCACGCAGCGCGCGCGAGCGGCCGTGACACACGAGAACGACGTAACTAGTGCGGGAACACTGTTTTCTCGCGGCATATTGCTTGCGATGCTCGCGGCCATGCGTCCTCGCCGCGCACTCGCCTTCTTGGTGCTAATCGCCTGTGGCCGCGGGGCACAGCCCGGCGCGCCCGATGCGTCCCCTATCGACAGCGATGCGAATGGTGGGGGCGATGACGCTCTGCCCGATGCGTCCACGGAGCTCGAGCTCGTGCCGCCCGTGGTCGTCGGCGTCGAACCGAGCGCCGAGATCTGGCTCCACGAGCCGCTGCGATTCGTCTTCGACGAACCGATCGACGTCTCGACTGCGACCGTGACCGCAACGCTCGATGGCTCGCCGGTGCCCGCGACGTTCGCGCTGGATGGTGATCGCGTGCTCGCGGTGACGCTCGATGCGAGCGTGCGCGGCGTCGGCGCTGTGAAGGTCGCGCTCGGCGGCATGATCCGCGATAAGTGGGGCAACGTCGCCGTGCTTCCGATCGACGCGGAACGCGTCGCGCCCGCGTGGCATCGACCCGGCATCGATCGCGGACCCGCCGCGGAGACGCCTTCGATCGCGATGGGCGAGAAGTACATGCTCGCGGCGTGGACGGTCGGCACGCCGCGCGCGGTGGTCGTCAGCAAGTACACCGGCACCTGGAAGTCACTCGCCGGCACGCTTGGCGCCTCGGATGCGTCGTCGGCGAGCGCGGGTGTCGATGCGATGGATCGCCCGCTCGTCGCGTGGATCGAGAACGGCGCCGCGCGTGTCTCGCGCTGGGAGAACGACACGTGGAACACGCTGCCGTCGCCGGGCAACGGCTCGCACGTGATCCTCGCCGGCGATCGCGTCGCCGTGATCGGCGCGACCGCGCAGGTCCGGACGCTCGTCGCAGATGTGTGGCAGCCCGCGGGCGACTTCGCGATCAGTGGGACGGTGCTCGGCACGCCTGCGTTCACGGGCACTGCGGTCGGCTGGGTCGAGCGCAGCGGAAGCTCGACCACGATCCGCGTCTTCAACAACGGCACCGCGATGACGCCGATCAGCGTCGACGACTCGACGCGCGTCAGCCTCGCATCGCGCGGCAGCTCGCTCGCGATCGCCTACGACGAGCACGGCGGCTCGTTCAACGTCGTCGCGGCACTCGCGAACGGCACGTCGTGGACGCGGCTCGGCCGCCTGCTCGACGTCGATGCAGCCGGCAACGCGCGGGCGCCCGCCGTCGCGCTCGACAGCACCAACCAGCCGATCGTCGCGTGGAGCGAGCGCATCGAAGCAAACGAGCGCGGCGTCGTCGCGCGCTGGACCGGCGCGGCGTGGGCGACGCTCGGCGATTCGCAGTGGCATGCAGCGGGCGGCGCGCCGACGGGTCCGTCGCTGGTGCTCGTCGGCGACGCACCGATGATCTCGGCCGCGTCTTCTGGCGCGATCCGCATCAATCGATTCAACGGCCCGACGAACGTCACGATCACGCGCTCGTCGATCGCCGGCTGCAGCGTGAATCCCGCGAGCCCGCCGGCGACGCTGTTCGCGACTGGCTGCTTCTCCGCAGGCGCGACGCCGCACGCCGGCCTCGTGCCGTACGACATCGTCAACGAGCTGTGGTCCGACGGCACGCGCAAGCGCCGCTGGATCGGCCTTCCGAACGGCACGTCGATGACGCAGTCGGGGAACGACTCGTGGGTCGCGCCCGTGGGCACGATCATCGCGAAGGAGTTCGCGATCGAGACCACGCCGGGCAATCCCGCGACGCGCCGTCCCGTCGAGACGCGTTTCCTCGTCAACACGGCAAGCGGCTGGACCGGCTTCTCGTACCAGTGGCGCACCAACGGCAGCGACGCCGATCTCCTGAACGACGGCCAGTTCACGAAGGACTGGGCGCTCGACGCGGGCGGCTCGTATCGCCACCTCTACCCGAGCCGCAGTCAGTGCCTGTCGTGTCACCACGGGTCCGTCGGTCCCCTGCTCGGCATCCGGCCGCAGCAGCTCACGCGCTGGCAGGACTACGGCGGCACGATCGCCGATCAGATCCCGGCGCTCGCCGCGATGAGCGTCGGCCCGTCGACGACGGTGACGCCGTACATCTCGACGCACGATCGCAGCGCGAGCTGGGAGCAGCGATCGCGTTCGTACATGGCCGCGAACTGCGCGCACTGCCACAACCCGAGCAACATCTCGATCAAGGATCTGCGCTACGCGACGCCGCTCGCGTCGACGCGCCTCTGCGAGGTGATCCAGCCGGGCTCGCCGTCGCAGTCGGTGCTCTACGCGAGGGTGACGAGCCGGCCGGGAATGCCGCCGCTCGGGACGCTGATCACCGACCCGCTTCCCGAACAGCTGCTCTCGCGCTGGATCTCGGGGATGACCAGCTGCCCTTAAAAATAGAATCTGATTCCAATCCCACCATCTACATCGAACGTGATGAAGTCTTCCTCGACGAACACGCCCTTGAGCGCGACTTCACCGTAGATCTCGATCGGCGTGCGCCGGAATCGGAACCCGATCTCGAGAGGCACGCGCACCGCCGCGTGCGCGTTGTCATCGACGACGCCGATCGCCGCCGCGCCGATGCCGATCCGGAACGGCACGAGCACGCTGCGGCCACGTGCGACGAACGGCGTCAGCAGCCACGTGATGTGGAGGTAGTCCGTGCGGTTCTCGCGGAGCGTGGTCTGCCCGATCACGATGTGATCGAAGACTTCGCCGACAGCCCGACCTTGATGTCGAGACCGCTCGGCTCCCCGAGGAAAAGTCCGATTCCGATCGCCTCGGCGCGTGACGTCGACCTGAACGCGGCCACCAGCAGCAGCGCGAGCATCAACTTCCTCATCCAGCGATGTTATCCGAGAGGGCTTCGCACGTTGCTCCGATCGGCTCGTGATACGTAGCAGCATGGCGTACGACATCCACTCCGACGTCAAGTTCGCTCCGCTCGAGATCATCGACGCAGGCAAGCTCGTCGACGAGAACCAGCAGCCGTGGTGGAACCAGTCGCTCGCGCTCGTGAATGACAGCGTCGCTCGCATCGGTGTCTTTCACGGCGAGTTCCACTGGCACAAGCACGATCTCGAGGACGAGCTGTTCTTCGTGCTTGAAGGCAAGTTGCTGCTCGACCTCCGCGATCCGGATGAGCGCACCGTGGAGCTGCTCCCCCGACAGGGAATGGTGGTGCCAAAGCGCTGCCTCCACCGCACACGTGCGAATACGCGCACGGTAGTTTTGATGGTCGAGGCCGCAACCGTGCGTCCTACGGGGGACTAGAAACTCGGAGGCCCTTGGCACGCATGATGCTCAAGGTCCAAGTATGGAAATTCTCATCTGGCTCATCGTTGGTCTGGTCGCAGGCGTGCTCGCGTCGCTCGTCGTGGGCGGCTCGGGATACGGCATCATCGGCGATATCGTCGTCGGCATTGTCGGCGCGTTCGTTGGCGGCTGGATCTTCACCGAAGCCGGCTGGCGCACGCCGTTCGCTGGGATAGCCGGAACGATCTTCGTCGCCTTCATCGGCGCGGTCGTCCTGCTCGTTATCCTTCACCTCATTAGCCGTGGGCGGCGCAGAAACGGTTAGTCGATTACCACATCGCTTTTAGCTTAGTTGCAACGTCGACGACCGGGCCCTTCGGAGCTCGGTCGTTCGCCATTTCGGGGCGGCCACGCACGACGCGCTCGAAGCGATCGAGGATCGCGTCGGGCAAGAACCGCGAGCGCGGTGCGAACACGTGACGGTCGCCGAACCGGTGCTGGTTCTCGATGTACATGCGCAGCGGTTGCACGAGGTGCAGGTGGTCTTTCGCACGTGTCATCGCGACGTAGAGCAGGCGCCGCTCCTCCTCCAGTTGGTCGGTGGTGCCGACACCGAGGTCGGATGGGATGCGGCCATCGATGACGTCGAGCACGAACACGGCGCGCCACTCCTGACCTTTCGCAGAGTGGATCGTGGAGAGCACGAGCCAGTCCTCGTCGAGGTGCGGTGGCCCGGCGTAGTCACCGGTGGCGCCGGGTGGATCGAGCGTCAGCTCCTCGAGGAACGCGGCGCGCGCGGAGTACGTGGCCGCGATCGCTTCGAGTTGCTCGAGGTCGCCGAGCCGCGCTTGCACGCCGTCGTACCGCTCGACGAGCAGCGGCTCGTAGAACTGCCGCACGCGCCCGATCTGGCCGATCCACGGCGTGCCTGGCGTGGCGAGCTCGACGAGCATCGCGCACAGGCCCGGCCACACATCGCGCGCGGCGGCCGGTGGCTTCATCGCGGCGAGCGTGTCGAACGTACCTTTGGAAACCGCATCGGCGGCACGACGCGCGAACGCGGGGCCGACGCCCGGCAAGAGCTGCGCGGTGCGAAAGCCCGCGATCGGATCGCACGGGTTCTCGGCCCAGCGCAGGATCGCGAGGAGGTCCTTGACGTGGGCGGCCTCGAGGAACTTGAGCCCGCCGTACTTCACGTACGGAATGCGGCGGCGCGATAGCTCGAGCTCGAGCAAGTCCGAGTGATGGGCGGCGCGCACGAGCACCGCTTGATCGCGCAGCATCAGCCCCTGCTCGCGATACGCGAGTACCTTCTCGACGACGTAGTCGACCTCGCACTGCTCGTCCTCGACGATCGCGAGGTACGGCTTCTCCTGCGACGGGCGTGTGGATCGCAGCGTCTTCGCGTGGCGCTGCGACGCGCGCTCGATCACGCTGTTCGCGGCGCTGACGATCGGGATCGTGGAGCGGTAGTTGTCCTCGAGCGGGATCACGCGCGCGGCGGTCGAGAACGCGCTCGGGAACGCCAGGATGTTGTGAACGGTGGCGGCGCGGAACGAATAGATCGCCTGTGCATCGTCTCCGACCGCGGTCACGCCGCGCCCCGTCGGTGATAGCGCGTGGATGATCTCGGCCTGCAGTGCGTTGGTGTCTTGATACTCGTCGACGAGCACGTGATCGAACCGCGCGCGCACGTGCATCGCAACGCCTTCATCCGCCATCGCGTGCCACCACCACAGCAGCAGATCGTCGTAGTCGAGCACGTGGCGCGCGAGCTTGAGCTCGACGTACGCCGCGAACAGCCCGCGCAACGCGACCGCGTGCTCGCGACACCACGGATACGCTTCGTCGAGCACCTTCTCGATCGCGCAGCGCGCGTTGACGGTGCGCGAGTAGATCGAGAGGCAGGTGTCCTTGCGCGGAAACCGGCGGTCACCTTTGCCGAGCGAGCGCTCTGCGCGGACGAGATCGAGGAGGTCGGCGGCGTCGCCGCGATCGAGCACGGTGAACGCGGGGTCGAGCCCGAGCGCGAGCGCGTGCAAGCGCAAGATGCGCGAGCCGACGGCGTGAAACGTGCCGGCCCACGGTAGGTCCGCACCCTTCGTCACGCGCTGCGCGCGGCGGATCATCTCGTGCGCGGCGCGACGCGAGAACGTCAACAGGAGGATGCGCCGCGGGTCGGCGCCGTCGATCACGAGCTGCGCGATGCGATGCGAAAGCGTCGTGGTCTTGCCGGTGCCGGCGCCCGCGATGATGAGCAGCGGCGCGTCGCTCGGTGCGGTGGCGGCCAGTCGCTGGGTCGGGTTGAGCGTGTCGATGGCCTGCACCTGGTCATTTGAACAGTGCCCGGATCCCGGCGCAAGTTCGTGGGCTTACCCCGGAGATCTCGCCGCGACTGCGCACGACCCGCCGCACTTCGAGCGCACGAACGCGACCGAACCGCGTATCCCGACGGAAGCGACGCTATCCAGAATGATCGAATCGCCAGCGCTTTCGATCGCTAACGCCGCGGATCGACGACGCCGATCGACGGCACACCGCGTGCTCAGGCCGCGTGCTCGTGAAGTCCCTCGCTCTCTTGTTCGCGGTCTCGGTTGTTGGATGTGCAGAAGCGCCGGCCGGCGATGATCCCGAAGAGGGGTCGTCCGAGGGCGTCGACTTCGATCAAGACAACCCCGACAGCCCGCTGTTCGACGAGAAGTCGGACGCGCCGCGCTACGCGATCCCGACCGACCTCCCGCAGCTGGTCTCGCCCGAGGTGATCGTCTCGCTCGACGGCCTGACCGTGCACTTCTTCGATCGCGCGACGGGCTTCCAGCAGATCTATCCCGCCGGTGTTGGCGTGAAGAACAGCGACGGCCGCAGCATCACGCCGACCGGCCACTTCGCCGCCGGCGACAACACGGCGGACTCGTGGTGGTACGTCGCGCGCCGCACGGTCCCCGAGTACTTCGCTGGCTTTCCGTTCCTCCGCCTCACCGCACGCAACTCCGCCGGCGCGGCCACGTACGGGCTGCACGGGCCGATCACGGAGCAGCTGATCCGCGGCTACGTCTCGCACGGCTGCGTGCGCATGCGCTCCGAGGACATCATCCGGTTGTTCTGGATGGCGAAGCAGCATCCGTCGATGCCGGTCACGATCCAGAAGGAAGTGGAGCGCGACGCCAACGGCAAGAAGGTCGACGTCGGTCGTACGCCGGCGCTCTGGGCCGAAGGTGCCGCGATCCAATACGGCGCGTCGGTTGGTCCGCGTAGTTAGCGGGCGAACGGTGCGCGGTAGCCAGCACCGTCGAAGTCGACGAATACCGGCGCCGTGAACGCGGTCGCCGGGACACCCTTGCCGATCAACGCGGTGCGGATCGTGTTGAAGTCACCGCCGAGGAGCGCCGGGACCGTCGTCGCATCGATCGCGTCGTTCGGCAGGACCGGAAAGATCGAGCGATCGCCGCGCACGCGGAACACGAGCCATGCGTCGGTGCCGGTCGCGCCCGGGCGGTTGACGATGTCGAGCGCGTCGAGCGTGACCGTCACGGTGGCCTCGTAGCGGCGCACGGTGCCCGACACCGTCGCGAGGGTGACCGTCATGGGTGTCGGCGCGAGCGCCGCGCGCACGCACGGCTCACCGGCGGGGAGCGACGCAATCGTGCGTGACGTCCAGCAGCGCAGCGGCAGGAGCGTCGAGTCGCCGGCGCCGGTGCCGAGGTTCTCGGGCGTCGTGTTCGCGAACACCTCGAGCGTGTCGAACTCCGCCCAGTCGGGCGCGGTGAGCGTGACGGTCAGCGTGATCTCGCCGTTGCCGGCGGGGGCGAGCGTGCGGCCGAGCGCCGGCTGACCGCCCGAGGTGACCGTGATCATCGGGCCATTCGTGACGACGATGTCACGCGGCTGCGCGCCGGTCTGTGTCGCGAGCACGGGCTCGACGAGGCTACCGTTCGCGAGCGCTGCGGGCGAGTCGTCCGGAACGCGGACGTACGTGCGTGGCATGCCGACGGGATCGGAGAACGTCGTGTGCGTGTCGCTGTTGCCGGCCGGGGAGACGACGAAGCCGAGCGACAGCATGCTGAGCCAGTCGCGCATCACGCGATCGAGCGAAGTGTTCTCGCGCAGGCCGTCGCCGTTCGAGTCCACCATCGAGAACCCGTTCCAGACCTCGAGTCCGTTGAAGTTGTCGTTCCAGAGATCCTCGCTCGGCAGGCGCAGATCATCGTATGGGATGCTCGCGTTGCCGAAGTCGCCGAAGATGAGGCGCTGGTCGTAGTCGTACTTGACGTTCGCCCGCGAGAACGCAGCCTGGAACTCGCCGAAGCCACTGCCCCGCGGATGGTTGACCTGCACCATGCGCGCGCCGCGCTCCCTCAGCGCGCCGAAGATCTCGCCCGGCGTCATCGCGAAGCCTTCCATCGCGCCGCGCGCCCAGTCCACCGCGCCACCGTTCGAGGACGACGGATCGACGACGAACGGCCACGCGTTGAAGTGACCGTGCGCGAACGGGGTGGTCTCGAGGCCCGAGACGACCCGCAGCAAGCTCGCCAGCCCCATCCGCTCGACGAGGGGCTGCAGATCTGCAATGTAGTCGTGGTCGGTGACCGCGAAGATCTCGAGTCCTGCCGAGATCGCGGACCGGACGCGCTCCTCGGAGAGCACGTTCGCGTCGGGCGATCCGACCTGGTGCACGTGCCAGTCGCTGCCGATGTAGCCGGGCGACGGATTGACGTGGCGCAGGTTGAACGTCAGCGTGTCGCTCGCGTTCACCGCCTTCGAGTCGATCGACCACTCGGTGCCACGCGATGCGTACACCCGATAACTTCCCGCCGGCAGGACGAGCGCCGGATCTGCGTCCGCGCCGCTCGTGGTGCCGCGGACCACGTGGAGGTGCTGGACGATGCCGTCCGCGCGGTCGTAGGTCTCGAACACGCGTGTGTCTGGGAACGCCGGGTGCTCGCCGATCACGAGGAGGCGGCCGGGAATCGGCATGCCGTTCGCGCCGTCGAGGATCTGGTAGTCGAGCTCGATCGGCGACGGGATGGTGAGATTTGTCGTCGTCGCGAGCGGCAGCGCTGGCGAGCGACCGACGTTCTTGATCTCGGCGCGCACGAGCAGCGGCGAAAATACGGCGCTGACGTTGCCGCTGTACGTGCCGTCGTCGGCGACATCGAGGTACGTGATGATCTTGTCGTCCCCAACGGTGTTGTTGTCGAGGTCGACGTCGGCCGCATCGAGCTGTCCGTTGCCGTTCCCGTCGAGGAACACGCCGACGCGCGCGCCGTCTGCACCAGCGCCGTTCGCGAACGTTACGCGCCCGCTGATCGGCTGCAGCGTCTCGCCGAGTGTCGTGCGGTAGACCTCGTCGATCTGCGCGCCGTCGCGGCCGACGACGAGGTCGTAGCTCTGCAGCTTGCCCTTGCCGCCCTTCATCTGCAGCTTCCAGTTCTCCTCGCGCAGGATGTCGAGCAGCGACGAGTTGCCGGTGAGCAGCACCGAGACGCCAGCGACGAGCGCGTGCGCGTTCGGCTGCGGCTCTTCCGGTCGCGGGATCACGCCGTACGCGACGTTCGGCGCCTGGTAGACGACGTACTCCATCGGCTTCGGCGCACCCGACGTGACGAGCGCCGAGATGTCGGCGCGCTCGAACCCACCCGCGCTCGTCCACGCCTCGGTGTTGCCACCGCTGTCGGCGATCGTGCCGATCGGTCCCTGCACGAGCTCGTCGCCATCGTTGAACAGCGAGTGGTGGACCTCGAGCCTCGTCGAGCCGGGCGCGAGGACGTACGTCGTCGCGCAGTCGACGTCGTCGGCGAAGTTTGGATCCACCTGGGGATCGACGCGCAGCGGACCGATGCCTTTCAGGTTGATGAAGTCGTTGTTGCCGCTGCGCCCCCTCGCGCGCAGTACGGCGACGCCGCCCTTCGACCCATCACGCACGATCTCCATCTCGGTCGGCTCGCACGTGCGGCCGAGCTTGTAGATGAGTCCGAGCTCGCCGAAGTGATCGTCGACGGTCTGTGCGGTGCCGTCGGTCAGCACCGCATCGATGACGTTTCCGCCGTACGGGTTCACCCCGATCGTGCGGCCCGGCGCCTCGACGATGAAGCGCACGCGATCGTTCGCGATGAAGTAGTCGCCGAGGAGCCCCGACTTCGCCGGCCCGCTGACGAGTTGGCTCGCGTCGGTCACCCGACCGGCGAAGGCCGCCTGTGGCTCGCCCGTCGTGCCTGGTAACGACGGGTAGTAATCCTCGAGACTCCCACCACCTCCACACCCGACCAGAATTGCGACGAGAGCGACGCGGTTGCGTGACATGACCGCATCGTAAGCGATGCGAAGTCATCTGAAGTGATCGTATGTTGGCGATGCGAAGCCGGTCACGCGGGTATCCCCGAGGGGCGCCGCAGACCGTGACCTCCCGATCACCGGTCGAGGTCGGCCTCGAGGTCGGGACCGATCGGGACGATCCGCGTCGGGTTCACCGTCGACTGACTCCAGTAGTAGTGCACCTTGATGTGATCGAGCCGGCACGTCGGCTTGATCGCAGGATGCTGGTACATGCGGCGCGTGAACCGCCAGAGGTTCGGGAGGTCGCGCAGCCGGCGCTCGTTCGTCTTGAAGTGCGCGTAGTAGACGAGGTCGAAGCGGAGCAGGGTCGTGAACATCGCGATGTCGGCTTCGGTCATGCGATCGCCGCACAGGAACGGCTGGCTCTCGAGCGCGCGCTCCCACTCGTAGAGCGCGTCGAACAGCGTGCGCACCGCGTGGTCGTACGCCTCCTGCGTGCCCGCGAAGCCGCAGCGGTACACGCCGTTGTTGATCGGCGCGTAGATCGCATCGAGCACGCGCTCGATCTCGGGCACGAGCGCCTCGGGCGCGAGCGTCTCGCCGGTCGCCATCGGCGACGTGTCGAGCATGCGCATGACCTCGCGTGACTCGTTGTTGACGATCGTGTTCGCCTGCTTGTCCCAGAGGACCGGCACGGTGACACGACCCGTGTACTTGGGTGCCGCCCGGACGTAGACGTCCTGGAGGCGCTCGTCCCCGAAAACCCAGCCTTCGTCGGGCATCTTCGGGTCGACGATCGTGACCGAGACCGCCGCTTCCAGCCCGCGCAGGGCCCGGGTGATCAGGGTCCGGTGCGCCCACGGACAGGCGTAAGAAACGTAGAGGTGATAACGACCTGGCTCGGCAAGGATGTCCCGATTACGAAACCGAGCCTCGGGCCGCTGGAAGGCGCCCTTCGCGTCGGGTTCGTACCAGCCGGTGCGCCAGACGCCGTCGACGAGCTGTCCCATGGGTGTTGCCTAGCACGTCGACAAAGCTCTGTTGTCTCTCACGTCGTCGGGATATAGATGCGCGCAATGAGGATAACGCTCGGTCACGTTGTGATCGTTCTTGGCTTGATCGGGTGTGCGTCGGCGGAGAAAGACGGCAAGGGATCGAAGCCCGTGCCGTCGCGTGAAGTGGTGAGCGGCGGCGCGAGCATCCGAGGCGGTGGCATTCGGATGGACGTGCAGGTCGGTCGGCCATTCGCGCAGACACCGACGCGCACGAAGGACGCGACGGCGAAGTCCGGCGCGGTGGTGGCGAAATGAAGACCGCGATTCTCCTCGCGACGTTCGCGTTCGCGATCGCATCGGGCGCGGCGATCGCCGACGTTCCGTCGAAGGTCAGCTTCACCGCACGCCTCGTCAATGAAGAGACCGGCGACGCGCTCACCGGCGCGCATCGCGTGAAGTTCGAGCTGTTCGATGCAGCGACCGGCGGCGCGTCGGTCTGGCTCGAGGGTCGGCAGTTCGAGATCGAAGACGACGGCCTGTTGTTCGCCTCGCTCGGCGAGACCAAGGCGCTCGACGCGGCGGTCTTCGACGGCAGGGCGCTCTGGCTCGAAGTCACGCTCGACGACAAGGTGATGGAGCCGCGCATCGCGCTCGATAGCGTCCCGTACGCGATCCGCGCGCACGCCGCGACCGAGGCCGACAAGGTCGGCGGCAAGACCGTGAACGATCTGCAGTCGCGGATCACCGGCACGTGCGCATCGGGCAGCTTCGTGCAGAACGTCAACCCCGACGGCACGGTGACGTGCGGCGCGGGCGCGACCGGCACCGGCGACATCACCGAGGTCCTCGCGGGCAGCGGTCTGCAAGGTGGCGGGCCGTCGGGCTCGGTCACGCTCGGACTCTTGCAGTCGTGCGCGGTGGGCCAGGTGCTCAAGTGGACGGGGACTGCGTGGACCTGTCAGGCGGATGCCGTCGGCACCGGCGACATCACCAGCGTCGTGGCAGGCCCGGGCCTGATGGGCGGCGGCACCACCGGCGACGTCACGGTCTCGCTGCTCACGACGTGCGGTGTTTCGCAGGTCCTCAAGTGGAATGGCTCGACGTGGGTCTGCGCGATGGACATCGACACCGACACCAACTCGGGCGGCGACATCACGTCGGTGACGACGAGCGCGGCGAGCGGGCTCGTCGGCGGCGTCGCGTCGGGCGATGCGGCGCTCTCGTTGCTCACGAACTGCGGCACGGGTCAGATCCTGAAGTGGACCGGCGCGGCGTGGGGCTGCGCGGCCGACGTCGACACCGACACGAACTCGGGCGGCGACATCACCGACGTCGTCGCGGGGAACGGTCTCAGCGGCGGCGGCGCGAGCGGCGCGGCCACCCTCGACATTGGCGGCGGCTTCGGCATCGTCGTCAATGCGAACAACATCCAGCTCGACACCGCAGCGACCGACACGCGCTACGTGAACTCGACCGGCGACACGATGACCGGCTCGCTCGACATGGGGAACCAGCGCATCTTCAATCGCGGCTGCCCGGCGGGCTACATCAAGGCCGGCCCGGCGCTGTGCACCGAGGACAGCGACGCGCTCGGCTTCACGTTCACCGGCTGCGCGAACCGTTGCCGCGGCGCGAGCGCGCACATGTGCTCGTCGGCGGAGTTCCGCGCGATCCTCACCTCGGGCGCCACGCTCGCGACCACGACGCTGCTCGACTGGATGGATGATCAAGACGCGGACGACAGCGCGCTCTACGTGAGCTCGACGACGGCCGAGAACCCCGACGGCGCGCGCGCCACGACGACGTCGTCGTACTGCCGCTGCTGCACGGATCTCGAATGAAGAAGCTCGCGCTGATGCTCCTCGTCGGCTCGGCTTGGGCGTGCGGCAATTCGAGTGAAGCGCCGGCGCCCAAGGCGCGTGAAGCGCGCATCGCGCCGATCGCCGCCGTGAAGGCGCCCGCATTGCCGGCGAAGCCCGCGGTGCCGGGCCTCGAGCAGGATCTGCGCGATGCGGATCCGAAAGTGCGCCGCGCGGCGGTGCGTGAAGCGGCGCGCGACGGTGGCGATCCGCAGCTCTTTCTCGCGGCGTCGCGCGATCCGGATCGCGAGGTCGCGATCGTCGCGACCGAGGCGCTCGCAAAGGCGCACGCGCGCGGTGAAGTTCCCGCATCCGAGCTGATCGCGCGCGCGACCGATCGATCGGTCGACGAGCGCGTTCGTGTCAGCGCGATCAACGGTCTCGGGCTCGTCGCGTCGCCCGAGGCTGCGCGCACGCTCGCGGACCTCGTGCATCGCGGCGACATGCTCGAGAAGCGCAGCGCTGCGATCCTGCTCGTGCACCAAGATCCCGACGTCGCCGTGCCCGCGCTGATCGACGCGCTCGCCGACGCCGACGAGGTCGTGCGTGCGAATGCGCTCGAGGCGCTGCGCGGCAAAGCGCGTGGCCGCGATTTCGGCGTCGATGCAGGTGCCTGGCGCTCCTGGTGGCAAGCGCGTTCGCGGTAGAGTGCCGCTTCATGCACTGTCCCGGCTGCACGCAAGACATGGTTCAGATCGAGATCCACTCGATCGAGATCGATCGCTGCCCCGGTTGTGGCGGCATCGCTCTCGACAAGGGCGAGTCGGAGATGATCGACTCGCTCGGCCTCGCGCACGTGATCGAGGGCGGCGTCCAGGCAGCGCACGTGCATCGTGGGACGACGGCGCACTGTCATGAATGCAACAAAGACATGGTCGCGCTGCGCGGTGCAGGCGAGGTCGAATACGACTGGTGTGAGGGTTGCGAGAGACTGTTCTTCGATCGCGGCGAGCTCTCTGCATTCGATGCTTTCGTCGACGTGTAGGGCATGAGTCAGCTCGACGAGACCAAGTTCGAAGCGGCGATCTCCGGCTGCGCGAAGTGCGACTTCAAGGCGTTCGAGGTCTCCGCGTATCTCGATCGCCAGGTCACCGTGATGCTCGCGCAGTCGAACAACGACGGGCGCTGGACGTACGACGCCGCGAAGCTCGTCGACGGTGTCTTTCGCGTGCAGTGTTTTGGATGCAAGACGATGGCGTACGACTCGCCCGACTGCCCGCGCTGCCATCGCGCGAACGGGCTCGCCGATGCGCTTACCGCGAGCTCGCGCGTCGCCGTTCCGACGCGCTGCCCCGAGTGCAAGGGGACGGAGATGATGCTCTCGGCGTTCGCGCCGGCGACGGTGAAAGCCGTCGAGCTTCGGCGCGCCGCGCCGACGCCAAAGGCGCTGCTCGGTGACGTGGGCTATCACGTCGCGCAGGTCGCGTGCATCTCGTGCAACTGGGCGTCGGCGGCGGAAGGCTGCCCGGTGTGCGGCGGCCCCGGTCCGCTGCGCGTGCGCCCCTAACGGCGAGCGCGGAGCCACGCTTCGACGACGGCGCGATCGGGCGCGGCCATCTTGCCGAGCTTGTCGTAGAGCGCGATCGATCGTTCGGCCGCCGCGATCGCCGCCGGACGTGCACCTTCACCGTCGAGTGCGCACGCGAGCGCGAGCTCGGCCTCGGCCTGCACATCGGGGCGGTGATCCTGTGCGAGCTTGATCGCGCGTTCTGCATGCGT
Source organism: Myxococcota bacterium (assembly GCA_030857175.1). Classification (GTDB taxonomy): domain Bacteria; phylum Myxococcota_A; class Polyangia; order Haliangiales; family Haliangiaceae; genus JABFXX01. The sequence goes on from JALZOJ010000001.1 coordinate 190,992, forward strand.
CTTCGCGCCGCGGAAGTCCTTGCGAGCGCACAGGACGAGCGCGAGCACGTTCACCGGATTCGCGAGGCCGGGGCTCTCGGCGGGCAAGACTTTCGTCGCGAGTGCGAGCGTCTTCCTGGCTGCGGGCTCGGCGCGCGCGAGGTCGTTCGCCTTGTAGAGGATGTAGGCGAGCTGCGTGAGCGTCGCGATGCGCGAGGGATGTTCGGCACCGAACGTCTTGCCTGCGGTTTCGGCCGCGGCTTCGGCGGCCGCGATCGCCTCGGGGTACCGCTGCAAGCGGCTGAACGCCACCGAGAGCATCTGATGCACACCGAGCAGCGCGCCCGGCGCCTCCGGCGCTTGCTTGCGCGCTGCTTCGAGCGCGGCGATCGCCTCGACGTCGGCGCCGTCGGCGATCAGGATCATCGCGTGCTTCATCTGGAGGTCGAAGTCCTCGGCCTTGTCGGGACCGAGGCGACGGCGGCGTGATTCGATCAGCTTCGCGTACTCCGCGCGCGCGACCGCAAACTCGCCGCTCCTCAGGCTCCGTTCGACAAGCTTCTCGCGCATCATGCGAATCGTCTCGTGGTCCGGATCGAGCGCTTGTTCGGCGGTCTTCAGCGCGTCGACGAGGAGCGTGCGTGCTTCGCCGTCGCGACCGGCGAGGTGGAGCGAGGTAACGAGGGCGCCGATCGCGCCGATCGTGCCGGCCGAGGACGGACCCTCGTGCGCGCGGCGCAGCGCCACGGCGCGTTCGGCGTCGGCGATCGCGGCGGCGTGATCGCCGAGCTTGACGAACATCGCGGCGCGATTGCCGTGGAAGTGCGCGCGCAGATCCGCCGGATCGCCGAGTCGCGTGATCATCCCGTCGGCGAGTGCATACCATCGCCGCGCGTCGGGCGGCTCGAACGAAAACGCCTGGTCGAGCATCGCGCGCAGCACGACCGCTTGATGACCACTCGCGCTGCCGAGCCGGATCGCTTCGGCGTAGTTGCCCTTGTCATCGGGGCCGCGCGCGCTCTCGAGCTCGGCCCGCAGATATGCGACCTCCGCTGCGAACGGCGCGTACGAGACATCCGCGGGCATGCTCGCGAGGATCTGATCGACCTCGGCGTAGCGGCGCACGTTGATGTACGCGTGTGCGATCGCGAGCTGCGGGACGTGCGGTTCGAGTGCGGTGCGGCGCGCGGGATCATCGGGAAGCTCGAGCTCGATCGATGCGCGGATCGGATCGACGCAGTCGCGCACGGGAGGTAAGCCCTCGACGAGCGAAGGTCCGTCGGCGAGCGCGGCGGTCTCGCGCAGTCGCGTGACGAGCCCGACGAGCTGCGCGCGCTGGCGATCGAGGCAGAGGTCGCGGCGATCGAGCGTGCTCGCCGTGATCGTCTTGTCATCGCGTGCGGCGCACGATGCGGCCGCGGCGTCGGCCCACGTCCGCGCGCGCGCGGAGGCGGCGCGTGCCGTTGCGACGCCATCGGGGCCGCGCGAGATCAACGTCGTGCGGGTCGCGTCGTCCCAGATCCCGGCGAGACGCGCGTCGGCGGTCGCGCACGTGCGCTCGGTGTCGCCACCGCGAGCCGCGAGCGCGAGTGCGGCGATGCCGGCGCCTGCAAATGCGAGGGCGGCGGGCCACCAGCGGCGCGGCGCGAGCTTGCGATCGATGCGATCGAGCAGGATGTCGAGCGAGGTGTCGCGCGCCGCGGGATCCTCGGCGAGCCCGGTCCGCAAGATCGGCGCGAGCCACGCGGGACCGCGCTTCGGTGCGCTCGGCTCCGCGGGCGGATACTCGCCGTACACCAGCAGCCACGCGGTCACGCAGAACGCGTATTGATCGACGCGCGCGTCGGCAGGCTCGCCGCGCTGCTGCTCGGGAGCCATGAAGGCGGGCGTGCCCATCACGGCGGTTGATTCGCCGTGCTCCGCTGCGAGCCCGAAGTCACCGACGCGCGCGCGACCCGCGCGATCGACGAGCACGTTGTCGGGCTTGAAGTCGCGGTGGACGATGCCGCCTGCGTGCGCCGCCGCGAGCCCGCGACCAGCGGCGACCAGCGCGCGTAGCACGACGGCGACTTCGCGGTCCTTGGCCCAGTCGGCGAGCTGGTCGCCATCGACGAGCTCCATGACGACGAACACCTGCTCGCTGCCCGCCGTCGATGTCGTGCCTGCGTCGAACACGCGGATCACGTGCGGGTGATCGAGCTTCGCCATCGCGCGCGCTTCGCGGATCAAGCGCTCGCGTCGCATGACGCTGCCGGGCTCGTCGCCGTCACGCACGAGCTTGAGTGCGACGCGCCGGTCGAGCTCGGGATCGTACGCGGCGTAGACCACGCCCATCCCACCGGCCCCGATGCGCGACAGCACGAGGTAGCGGTCGACGCGCGTGCCCTCGGGGAGCTCGGCCGTCGGAAGGTAGAGAGCGGAGCCGCCTCCAACAGTCTCGTTACTGGACGTCACCGTCCGCGACGTCATCGGGTAGTGAACATACACAAGAACTGATCGACACTGCAGCAGATGTCAGATCGCGATACCGCGACGCAGGTCGGGACGTTCGTGACGCCGTGGACCGACAGCGAAGACGTCGGTGTCGTGCGCGTCCAGACGCTGCGCGTCGTGCACGGCCCGGTCATCAACGGCCGATTTCCCCTCGCTGTCCTCGATCGCGAGCCGGTCGCCATCGGCCGCGCCGGCGAGATCACCGGGCCACTCGCGCTCGCCGACCGCGAGGTCTCGCGCCACCACGCCGATGTCACACGCACGGAGGACGGCAGCTGGCGGCTCGTCGAACGTGGCAGTCGCAACGGCACGGCCGTCGACGGCGTGCTCGTCACCGAGACCGTGCTGCAGCACGGCGCGGTCGTGCGGGTCGGCCGCACGCTGCTCCTCTACCTCGATCAGAACGTCGCGACCGGCAAGAAGCTCGCGCCCGAGACGCCGCGCCTCCTCGGTCGCAGCGAGGCGATTCGTCGGCTGCGCGCCGAGATCGGGCAGGTCGCGCCGCAGCAGGTGCCGGTGCTCATCCTCGGGCCGACGGGCGTCGGCAAGGAGCTCGTCGCCGAGGAGATCCATCGGCAGAGCGCGCGCACCGGGCGGTTCGTCGCGGTCAACTGCGCGGGCTTGCCCGAGACGCTCGCGGAGAGCGAGCTGTTCGGTCACGTGCCCGGCGCGTTCACGGGCGCGAGTCAGAAGCGCGATGGTCTGTTCGTCGCGGCGAATGGCGGCACGCTGTTCCTCGACGAGATCGGCGAAGCACCGCCGAGCGTGCAAGCGAAGCTGCTGCGCGCCCTCGCGCTCGGCGAAGTGCGGCCCGTTGGCTCGACGGAGACGATCCGCGTCGACGTCCGCATCATCGCGGCCACTCATCGCGATCTCGGTGCGGAGATGGCGCGCGACGGCTTCCGCGCCGATCTATTCGCGCGGCTCTCGGGCTGGGTGCAACGCGTGCCGACGGTGCGCGAGCGCCTCGACGACGTGTTGCCGCTCGCGGCGATGTTTCTCTCTCGGGTCGCCCCGGGTGCACGGCTCTCGACGCGTGCGGCCGAAGCGCTGCTCCGCTACCCATGGCCGTTCAACGTGCGCGAGCTCGAGCAGGCGATGGCGTCTGCGGCCGTCCGCGCCGCGGGTCACAAGATCCGACCAGAACACTTGCCGGCTACGATTGTCGCCACGCTCGGGCCCGCGGAGCCGGCCCGCACTGCGGCGCCGCACGAGGTCCCGATCGAGATGCGCGTGAACCCCGAAAACGTGCCCAGCGCCGAGGATCTCGTGGCCGTGCTCGCCTACTTTGCCGGCAACATCGGCCAGGTTGCCGAGTACTTCGGCAAGGATCGCAAGCAGGTATACCGCTGGCTCGAGCGCCACGGCATCGAGCGTGACAACGACCGCGGCGGGGCGTGACAACCGCCTGGCGCGGTGAGACAAGCCCACCGGCGGTGTGGGGCCGCGCCTGCTTACCCGCTGGTCCAGCGTGTGCTCATGACCGTGGCAGATGCGCACATCTTGCCTCCTCGCTCTGTCGCTCTTTGCTTGCACCACCGCCGATGATGAGGTGACCACCGCGGACGAGTCCGAGCTCGTCGTCGGGGTCGATCCCGCGAAGGAGCTCGTGATCACCGATCCCCGCGTGATCGCCTCGCCCCTCGAGACGACGTTCGATCCGGCGCGCCCGAGCGGCACCCACGCAAGTGGTGCGTGGAGCTTCGGCCGGCTCGTGCACAACATGTTGCCGGCAGGGGAGCGCGACTCGGGCGCGGCTGCATCGCGGCTCGTGATGGACTGGCTGCACACGTGGGAGACCGATCAGTCACCGAACCCCGAGGTCAGCGCCGCGAAGGCACGCGCCTCGATCCGGCTGATGGTGACCGAGCCGTGGAAGGTCGCGAGTGGCTGCGACGCTTCGCCCGAGACCGATGCGACGTGCGTGCTCGATCTCGCGAAGTCGCCATTCCGATTGATCGCGATCGTGAACCGCCCCGACCTGCGCCGTGGGGGCGACGACGCGATCGGTGGCGAAGGCCGGTTCGTGTTTCAGATCGTGGGGCCGACCTTGGGTCGCGATGCCGCGACTGGCGCCATGCGCGTGATGAACGAGACCGTCAAGCCGCAGAAGTTCACGGTCATCTTCGAGTACTCGCTGCCGGTATCTCACCGCGTCGAGACGCTCGTCTGGGCGCATCGCTGGCACGTGTTGCGCGTGCTTCCGTTCGGTCACGGGTACAACGCGATGCTGCGCACGATCACCAACGGATTCTCCGGACCGGATCGCGACTCGCGCCGCCCGAATGGCAACGCGCTCAACCAGCTGCGCACGAACGAGGTCGCGCTGATGGGCGCGCGCTTCCCGACCACGGGCTTCATCGCGACGAAACAGTTCTGGGAGCTCCGCGAGTTCCACTTGACGCAGACCGGTCTCGCACCGCACACGGTCAACCTCGAGCCGTCGCGCGACTTCGACGTCTTCCGCACCGGGCACACCGGCAATGAAGGCACGCGCACGGCCGAGCTCGCGGCGTTCCTCGTCGACGAAGCCGCCGCGATCACCGCCGAGAAGCACAAGCTGTGGCCGGGCATGTCGGGCAACTCCGCGCTCATCGGCAGCTCACCGTACGGCGCGTGGGGAAACACGTTCGCGGGCGTCGACCCCGCCGTGCGCAACGCGTTCGCGCTCAACACGTGCGCCGGCTGCCACCGCCACGAGACCGAGACGCGCCACTTCATGCACATCACGACGGTCGCGGCGATGGAGCCCGCCGACAAAACCGACGACCGCGCGCGCATCGGCGTCACGGCCGAGACGCCCGAAGATGCCGTCGTGCTCTCGAACTTGCTCGCAGCCGACATCGCGCCGGGCGGCAAGCGCCACGAGGACTACGCGAAGCTGCTCGCAACACGTCCGTCGGAGCTGCGCTAAGTACAGCTCCCCGCAAGTTGGTGATCACCGACGCGCCGGAGCTTTGTTGATCGATTTCGATCGGTTAGCTCCGCTCGGGGGTTCGTCGTGAGAGGGCCGTGATCCAACTGGGTTATGAAGATCACGCCCTCGAAGCAGCCGAAGCTCAAGAAGGCGCCGATCGCGAGCAGCGAATGGTGCTCGAAGAGAGATCGCGCGGACGATGACGTATCCGTATCGGGACGTGATCCGCGCCCGCACGATCCTGTTCCTCGCTGATGGCGTGTCGCAAGTTGAAGTGGCTCGGCGAGTTGGGTTACGGCGTCGAATCGTCCGAAAGTGGGCAGACGCGCACCGGTCGGGTCCTCGGGATCTTGCGCAAACGCAAACGCCAGATCGAGTTCATCGAGTTACTCGACGCCATCGATCGCGCGACGCCCGCGTCGGTCTCATTCACGTGCTCTGCGACAACCTCAGCATCCATGCGGGCCAACTCGCGCGAGCATGGCTCGCCGCTCACCCTCGGTTTCGGATGCACTTCGCACCGGTCCACTGCTCGTGGATGAACCAGGTCGAGCAGTGGTTCTCGATCCTCCAGCGCAAGCGGGCCGAACTTCGCAAACCTTTGCAGACCTCGAGCAGAAGATCCTCTCATTCATCGACGAGTGGAACGAGATCGCCCATCCGTTCAAGTGGACGACAAAGTCGTTCGACAAGGTACTGAATGCTGTCGACGGCCCCTGGACCCGCCGCCGGCCACACTGGACCGATACCCTCAAGGCGGCGGCGTGATGGCCACCAACTTATGATCGGCTGTACTAAGCGCTAATGCCGACCAGATAGGCGCAATCGAATCCGCTCTGTCGAGCGGGCTGAGAGAAGCGATCGAAAGGATCGCTAGTGACCGGATCGGCCCTAGCGCGCCCTCGGCGAGAACTTCCAGCCTTCGTCGGTGCGGATGAACAGCATCGGCATCGTCGGCTTGTCGTTCACCGTCAGCTCGACGATCGCGACGTCGACATCGCGGGTGACCTTGTTGTCCTGGTCGGGCGTCAGCTACTTCTTGTCGACGATGGTCATTGCGTATATTCGAATGTGCCGTTCACATATCGAGGTCGCAGCACAACGTTAGACATAGTTAGTTTGCCTGCGTAGTGAACTGGTTCGTTTATGTTCTAGTCGCCCCGGCGAATCACTCATTGGGGAAATCGTGAAAGCAAAGTTCAAGAGCCGTCTCGTCGTTGGTTTGTGCGTCGCGCTCACCGCGTGCGTCGGAGCCGACAAACTGTCGTCCGCCGAGTTCGAGGAGGGGTCGCCGCCCAATCCACCACCGCTGGGCGCCATCCCGGTGCCGCAGCCGACCGGCGGCGACATCATCAACCAAGCCGCCGCAGTCCGGCTCGGCAAGGCGTTGTTCTGGGATATCCAGGCAGGCGGTGACGGACAGACCGCGTGCGCGTCGTGCCATTTCCAGGCCGGCGCTGACAACCGCAAGCGGAACACGATCCACCCAGGACCCAATAATCAATTCCAGGTCGTCAGCGGACCAGGTCAGCTATGGAATGGCGCGAGCTTCTCCAGTGATGACATCGCAGGCTCGCAGGGTGTCGTTCGCACCAGCTTTACCTCGATCAACTCCGATCCGAACGTCGCAGCAGATGTCTGCACCCAACAATCGGATCCCGCATTCGGGCTGAACCGTCAGGTGACCGGCCGCAACACGCCGTCCGTGATCGCCGCCGTGTACTTCCGGGACAACTTCTGGGATGGCCGCGCGAACAACCGGTTTAACGGCAAGAACCCCTTTGGGGGCACAGGTAATAACACCGAGGGGTCTTTCACAAACGTCGGTAATGCGAGCCTTGCGTCTCAAGCCGTCGGACCGCCCAACAATGACGTCGAAATGTCGTGTGCCGGTCGCGGCTTCAACGGCCCGGGTAGTCTCGCTGCCAAGATGTTGGCGCGCACGCCGCTCGGCAAGCAGGTTGTCTCGCCAACAGACTCGGTGCTTGGCTCGCTATCCCGCTCGCCAACCACTGGACTCAACACGACCTACCGCCAGATGATCATCAATGCGTTCGGTGCGACCGCGGGCACCAACGCCGAGGCTCAGTTCTCGCGATGGTGGGGGCAGGCAATCCAGGCGTACGAAGCGACGTTGATCCCGAGCGACACGCCGTTCGACCGATTCCTCGGTGGCACCACGAATGCGATGACCTCTCGGCAGCGGAACGGGTGGGAGGTCTTCAAGGATCCGAACCGCGCGAACTGCCTCGGCTGCCACGCTGGCTCCGAGCTGTCGAATGCGACGGTCAGCTTCATCGCGGCGAATGGGCCGCTCAACGTCGACGGTGGCGACCAAGGCTTTCACAACCTGGGACTCCGGCCAACCGCGGAAGACCTCGGCCGTGGCGGCACCGGGCCCAACGGTGTGAAGTGGTCGGTGTCAGGTTCCTCGTTCGACAACGGCGCGTTCAAGACACCCGCGCTGCGCAATATCAAGCTCACCGCGCCCTACATGCATAACGGAGCGCTCGGCACGATCACCGACGTCGTCGAGTTCTACAAGGATGGTCCCTTGTTCGAGAACCCGGAGCTGTCGAGCCAGTTCGACGCGGTCAACCTCTCCGGCGGTGACCGCGACGACCTGATCGAGTTCCTCACCAATGCGCTCACGGACTGCCGGACCGAGAAGCGACGTGCACCGTTCGACGGCCCGGCACTGCCATTGCCGAACGGCACGTCGCTCGCTGCGGTGGGCGCCGGCGGCACAGGTTCCTGCCCGTAGGGTAGGTAATCCGCATCGCAGCTCGGCCACTAGATCCGCGGTGAACTCGAAACCCCGCCGTCTGCATACGGCGGTCCCCAAGCGTGAACGATCACGAGCTCAGCGCCAGACTCCGCCGCCATCGTGGCTGCCACACGATCACCACCGTGGTCTCGCTCTTCGACGGTGCAGGCCGGCGGCGCGCTCGAGCTGCGCCGGGTCGAGACTAGCCGACGTACGTGATCTGCCACTCGCGGACGTCGCCCTCGACGGTGACGTCGACGACGTCGCCGGTCGCACGGCCGAGCACGGCCTTGCCGATCGGTGACATCGGCGTGACGACCGAGAGGTGGCCATCGCCGCCCGGCCCGGTCAGCGTGATGCCGGCACCGACGGGCGCGAGGAAGAACGTGCGGCCCTCGCCGCTGTCGGCGTCCTCGATCTCGACGATCGCGCCGACGCCGACGCGCGACTTCGGCGGGAACGGAGAGGGCTTGAACGCGACGAGTGCGTCGGCTTCCGCGAGCGCTTGCTGGGCTCGCTTCTGCTGGGCGCGGCCCATGCTCTGGAGCTGGTGGGCGGCGCGCGCGTCCTCGCGCTTCTCGTCGGGCGTCGCGCCATCGCGGGCTTCGGCCGCGACGGCATCACGCGAGGAGAGGGCCGCGCGCGCGGAGGTCGAGAGCTGGCGAACGAGCTGGGCGACCAGTTCGGTCTTGTCCATCCGCTAAGGTTCGCGCTCGTCGGCGGATCGCGCAAAAAATGTGCGAACGTCGCGGCATGCGCTGGCTGCTGATCGTCCTCTTCGTCGCGTGTAATGGGGCATCGAAGCCGGCGAAGACCGAGCCCGCGAAGCCTGCGGCTCCGGCGGCGGCGGCGGCGACGACCTGGCCGGTGCCGCCGGGCTGGCGCAGCGAGACCATTCCATTCCCGCTCGACTTCGCGCCGACCATCGCGCACACGGGCGCGGAGGAGCTGCGGTTTCCGAAGGGCTTCTTCGACCCGGCGTCGCCCGAGTACTGGTCGTACGCGTTCACCTGGCGCACGACCGACGAGGCGAAGCTCGATGCGGCCGCGCTCGCGAGCGAGCTGACGCTGTACTTCCAGGGCCTGATCGCCGCGGTCGACGCGAAGAAGCAGATCAGCGAAGCCGATCGAAAGACGATCGTCGCGCGTGCCGAGGCCGCCGGCACTCGTTTCACGGTGACCGCGCACGTGTTCGATGCGTTCAAGACCGCGCAGCCGATCGATCTCACCGGCTGGGCCGAGCGGCTGCCGTGCAAGACCGGCGCGCTCTGGATCTTCGTGCTCGCCCCCGAGAAGACGTCCCTCCGCGCGCAGCTCGACGAGCTCGCTACGGCGGCGCGCTCGACGTGTGATCGTGGATGACCTTCCAGCCGTCGGGCCGCCGCTCGAGGATCACCGAGAACACGCCGCGCCCGTCGCTCGGACTGTTCGTCAAGATCCAGTTCCCGAGGACGACGGCACCGTCCGCACCGGCTGAATCGATCGAGAGGATCTCGAACACGAGCTTGCCCATCGCCGCGGGGTTCTGCGCGTACTTTCCGTGAAAGGTGTCGTAGGTCTCCTGCCAGCCGCGGCGCACCTTGCCGCCCGACGTGAACACGAGCCAATCGACCTTCGCGTAGCCGTTCATGTAACCGTCGAGATCGCCCTTGTTCCACGCGGTCGCCTGCGCGTCGAGCACGGCCTTGACCGCGTCGCGATCACTCGGCGTGAACATGCGCTTCGGCAGCGGCCCCTTCGCACCACACGCGACGAGCGCCCAGAGCGCAAGGATCAAGAGCGCGCGCATCAGCCCTCGAAGTCCCGCGGCATCGAGTACCGGATCCAGCGAAGCTTCTTGCGCTCGAACTTGAACTGCCGATAGCGACGCGTCTTCGGGTCCTCCCACTCGAGATACTCGTCGCCCTCGGTGTCGCGCGAAGGCTTGCCGCCGACCTTCTTCTTCACCGTGGCACGATCGTCGCTCCACGTGATGCCGTTCGGCAGTGGGCCCGGGTATTGCGCGAACACGACCTTCGAGCCGATGCCTCGAATGAAGCTGCTGACGCCCTTCGCGTAGAAGCAAACGTCGTCGACCTCGAGCTGCTTCTTCTCGAACTTCGAGCCCATGTACGAAACGCCGAGCGAAGGCAGCGCTTGCTCGTCGGTGCGCTTGCCGATCGGCAGGCCCGCGACGGTGAGGGTGTCCTTGACCCCCTTGTCCGCGAGCGGACGCCCGACCATTGCGATCAGCTGCTCGGTGAAGCCGGCATCGACCTCGAACTTCCGCGCCTGAACCTTCTGCGCCTCGACCTTGACCGCGTCGCGCGCCTTGACGGCCTTCTCGTAGAGCCCTTTCGGCGGCGGCTTCACGAATTTCGTCGCCTGATAGTCGGCGTACCGCGCGTCGAGGATCGGCGCGAGGCGATCATACGCGGCCCACGAATCGGGCACGAGGTACGGGTTCTTCACGACCTTCTTGAAGGCGGCGAGGTAGTCGTCGGAGAACGCGATCTCGTCCTCGCCCTTGAGGCCGAGCGTCTTCGCGATCGCTTTGTGATCGCGATCCGAATCGTCGAGGAACAGCCGGTGCGTGTAGCCGTAGAGAAAGTCGGCGAGCTTCTTGTCGAGGTCTGTGTCCGAGAGCTTGCCTTTCAGCGTCTTGACCAGGAATTCGCGCCCGGTGATCTCGCGCGCGATGAGCGGCTTGCCCGCCTTCGCGTGTTTCTTCGCGAGGCCACCACGCAGCGCCGCCCATGCGACGAGCAAGCCGGTCCCGAGCAGCTCGGCGTGCGCGGGTGCCCCGGTGGAGGGTTGTGCCTCGAAGTGCAGTGGATGGGAGGTGAGATCGCGCGCGGGCATGAAGTCGGCCGCGAATTTCCCACATTGACGAGCGTGGTGCATGCTGCCTGCCCATGAGGCTCGGGATCGATTTCGGCACCACGCGCACGGTCGTCTCCGCAGCCGTCGACGGACGCTACCCGGTGGCTGCCTTCGACGACGGCGGCGAGTTCCGCGAGCACGTCCCCGGCATCGCGGCGATCTGCGAGGGCGAGCTGGTCGTCGGCTGGGACGCGGCCCGCGCGCTCGCGAACGGGACCGCGGAGCACGCGCTCCGATCGATCAAGCGCGTGATCGCGTCGCTCGCGCCCGACGAAGAAGCGCTGCCCGGCATCACCGCGCTCGAGCTCGCCACGCAATTCCTCGTCGGCCTGCGCGAGTCCCTCGAGCAGCACAGCAACATCGAGATCAAGGGCGCGCTCGAGGCGATGGTCGCGGTGCCCGCGAATGCGGCGTCGCGCCAGCGCTGGCTGACACTCGAAGCGTTTCGGCGCGCCGGCTTCGAGCCGATCGGCCTGGTGAATGAGCCCACCGCCGCCGCCATCGAGCACGCGCACCTGCACCTGGACCAGGTTAAGAAGAAGAGTCCGAAGCGCTACGTCGTCGTCTACGACCTCGGCGGCGGCACGTTCGATACCTCGGCCGTCTCGCTCGAAGGCCGCCGCTTTGATCTGATCGCGTCCGAAGGCCTCGCGCGCCTCGGCGGCGATGACTTCGACGAGCTGCTGCTCGAGGTCGCCGGCGTCGAGGCAAACGCCGACACGCTCGAGCGCGCACGCGAAGCGAAGGAGACGCTGCGCCCCACCACGCGCAAGCTGCTGCTCCATCTCGGCGACAAGGAGATCGCGATCGATGTCGCGGAGCTCTACGCGAAGGCGCAGCCGCTGATCGACCAGACGCTCGCGCAGACGGAGCAGCTGTTCGAGCGCCTCCGCGAGCGTGGCATCGATCCGGACGATCCGCGCGAGCTCGGCGGCGTGTACGTCGTCGGTGGCGGCTCTGCATTCCCCGCGGTCGCCCGCGCGCTGCGTGCACGGTTCGCGAAGAAGCTGCAGCTCGCACCGCAGCCGTTTGCCGCAACAGCGGTCGGCCTCGCGATCGCCGCCGACCCCGACGCACACGTGATGGTGCGCGAGGCGATCACGCGCCACTTCGGCGTCTGGCGCGAAGCGGACCACGGCATCGACAAGGTCTTCGACCCGCTGCTCGGCAAGGACACCGCCGGCCCGGTCACGATCACGCGGCGCTATCGCCCGAGCCACACGATCGGGCATCTGCGCTTCCTCGAGTGCGGCGCGCTCGATCGCCGCGGCCAGCCGGTCCAGGACCTCGTGCCGTGGGCCGACGTCTTCTTCCCGTACGATCCGTCGCTCGCAGATCGCAGGGAGCTCGCGACGCTGCCGAACGAGCGCCGCTCCGACCTCCTCGAGAACGAGATCGCCGAGACGTATACGTACGGTGGCGACGGCACGATCTCGGTCCGCATCGAGAACGTGTCGCGCGGCTACGGCCGCACGTACGAGCTCGGCGCGCTACGCTAAGGCGTGGCGCGCTTCGAGAAGGGCAGTGAGGTCGTCGAGACGACCTACGCCGCGGCGAGGTACGCGAACGAGATGCGGCGTCTGCTGCGTAGCGGTTGGACGCGCGTCGCAGATCTGCGCTGCGAAGTGCCGCTCGGTGGCGAGCCGATCAACGCGACCCTCGAGGAAGCACTCCGTTCGGACCCGAGCGATATCGGCGCTGCGCTGGTCTACGCGGACTGGTTGCAACAGCAAGGGCATCCGCGCGGCGCACTGATCGCGGTGCAGCATCGGCTCTCGAGGAATCCACGCGATGTCGAATTGATCGAGGCAGAGCGGGTCATCGTCGACGAGGCCGGTGACGCGCTGCTTTCGAAACCACTGCTCGCTCACTTCACGATGATGCGCGGCAAGCACGAGATGGGGCTGAGCAAGAACTTGTATGAAGGCGGCACCGTCACGTTCGATCACGGGTTCATTCGCGAAGCGGTCGTGGTGCTCAAGGAGCGAGGGATCGACGAGGATCTATTCTGGGAGCTGCTACGCCATCCGTCGGCGCGGGTGCTCGCGAAGCTCGTCGTCCGCGCTGAACGACCGCGCGACATCGATCTCATCGCCGCGCTGATCACGCACGGACCGCGCCCGCCGCTGCGGTCGCTGGCGTTTCGCGTCGAGCAACGCGGCGGTGTTGTCGATCTCTCGGGGCTCGACGTCGCGTATCCGTTGCTCGAAGAGCTCGAGCTCACGATCCACAACGTTCGGTTCGGCGAGCTCGACGTGCCGCGCTTGCGCCGCCTCGCGTTGCACGGCGAGTACTCCGATCTCGGTCGGATCCTCGCAGCAGGGCCATGGCCGGTGCTCGAGGGGCTCGAGATCTCCGGCGAGCCCGAGGGCTATCAACTCGCCTTCGAACACCCGCAGTTTCCGAAGCTCCGCTCGCTCTCGATTCATCGAACCCATCGAGCGGACCCACCACGCGACGGCCTGCTGATCTGCCGCCTGATCGTGCGCTCTCCGATCGCCGCGCAGCTGGAGCGCCTCCACTTGCCCGGTGTGCGGCTCTCGCTCGAAGCGATCACGATGCTCGTGGAGAATCGCGCGAGGTTCGAACGGCTCGCGACCTTGAAGATCGAGACCTCCGGACGCTCATTCGATCTCGAGCGGCTCCGCGAAGCTGGATATCCGCTCTAGACGAGCCCGGCGAAGAACGGCGACAGGTGAGCGGACATCTCGCGCACTTCCTCGACGCTGCAGCCGAGCGCGACGGCGAACCGCAGGAGCTCGCGCGCCTCCGCCTCCGAGACGTAGCCCTTCGCCAGCACGACCGCGATCGAATCGAGCACGATCATCGCGGCGAGCTCGCCCGGGTGCACGCAGTTGCCGCGAAACGGCGCGCTCGAGCCGCGGATCATCGAGACCAGCTCTGCGGGATCGAGGTTGTCCTCGAGCAGCAAGTCATCGAGCGACACCGGCCGGCCGCTGCGATCCTCGAGGAGCCGCACGATGCGCAGCCCCTCCTCGAGCCCGAGCTCGTGATCCGCGCGCGCGATCGCGAGGACTGCGCGCGCATAGATGTGCGCGAGTCCAATGTCGAGCGGGCGGCGGTTGGTGACCATCAGCGACCCTTGAAGTCTCCGGGCCTACGCTCCATGAACGCGCGCAGACCTTCCTGCATGTCCTCGCTCTGCATGAGGGGCTGAAGGTCAGGCAACAGACGGGTCGCGGCGATTGCCTCGGTCTCGGGCAACGCCATTCGCGCGGACGCCAGTGTGGCGTAGACCCCGAGCGGCGCCTGGTGAGCGATCACATCAGCTAGTTGCGTCGCGCGCGCGAGTTGTTCACCCGGTGCCGTAACTTCCTGGACCAGGCCGATGCGGAGGGCTTCTGCCGCATCGAACTCGTCGCCGGTGAGGAGCCACCGCATCGCATTCGCCCAGCCGACTTCACGCGGGAAGCGAAGCGTGGCGCCGCCGACCGGATAGATGCCGCGCTTGATCTCGATCTGACCGAACCGCGTCGACGCGGCGGCGATGCGAATGTCGGTCGCGAGCATCAGCTCGATCCCGATCGTGAGGCAGATGCCCTGGACCGCGCAGATGATCGGCTTCTTGACGCGGCTCGTGAGGCCGAGCGGATCGATGCCGCCGAACGGAATGTGGAACGCGCCGCTCGAGAACACCGGCGCCCACTGCGGGAGGTCGAGCCCGCCGGTGAAGTGATCGCCATGCGCGTGCAGCACGCCGACGCGCAGCTCGGGATCGTTCTCGAGGTGCGCATACGCGAGGCAGAGCTCGTTCCACAGCGGGAGATCGAACGCGTTGCGCTTCGCCGCGCGGTCGAGCCCCATCATCAGGACGTGCCCACGGCGCTCGACGGCGATTCGACCGACTGTCATCCGTCCACCTTACTGCATTCGTGTCGAGACGAACGCGCGTGTGGGTATTCGCACGGAACTGTTGGTGTGCCTACACTCGTTGCCATGCACCTCGCGGGTTCTTGTCATTGCGGCGCGCTGAGCGTGCGACTCGAGACCGAGCGGCCGATCGGCGAACTGCCCGTTCGCATCTGCGGCTGCTCGTTCTGCGTCAAGCACCGCCCGCGCTACACCGCCGATCCGCAAGGCCACGTGCAGATCAGGATCGCGAGCGAGGACGCTGCGAGTCGCTATCGCTTCGGGCTTCGCCTCGCCGACTTCCTCGTCTGCCGAACGTGCGGCGTGTTTGTCGGAGCGCTCGGCGATGGCCGCGCGGTCATCAACCTCGACACGCTCATCCGCGCGAGCGATTTCACCGGCACGCCGGTCGCGTTCGCCGCGTACGACACTGAAAATGCGAGCACGCGATCGGCGCGCCGCGCCAAGAACTGGACGCCCGCGACGCTCGAGATCGGGTGAGCGATCGTGTCGCCCGCGCTCACTTCGTGTGCGAGTTTGTCACTCGACAGGAAGGGGTTCTCTTGGCCATTTCCGGTTGGTTATGATGCGAGGCGATGCAACGCACGCTCAACATCTTGCTTGTCGAGGATGATGAAGTCGACGTTCTCCTCGTCAAGCGCGCCTTCGCCGAAGCGCGCGTGACGAACACGCTCGACGTCGTCAGCGACGGCATCGCTGCGCTCGCGTACCTGCGCTCTCCCGACACGCGCAATGACCGCCGCATCGTCCTCCTCGATCTCAACATGCCGCGCATGAGCGGACTCGAGTTCTTGCGCGAGCTTCGCGCCGACGAGCAGCTCAAGCACACGACCGTGATCGTGATGACGACGTCGAACGAGGATAAGGACCGCATCGAGGCGTACGACCTCAACGTCTCGGGCTACGTCGTGAAGCCGCTGACGTTCGCTGCGTTCGCGGAGACGGTGGCGGCGCTCAACAAGTACTGGACGCTGATGGAGCTCTGAGCGCTCGCGTCTAGACCGGTGCGAGGCCCTGGATGGTCATGCCACCGTCGACGACGAGGCAGTGGCCGGTGATGTAGGAAGCGGCCGGCATCGCGAGGAAAGCCACCGCGGTCGCGACCTCGCGTGGCTCCGCGATCCGCCCGAGCGGCGTGCGAGCGAGGATCGCGGCGAGCGCCTCGGGCCGCGAGAGCACCGGCTCGACGAGCGGCGTGCGCGTGTACCAGGGCGCGACGGTGTTCACGCGAATGCCGTCGCGCGCCCACTCGAGCGCGAGCGTGCGGGCGGCTTGTGCGAGCCCGGCCTTCGCGGCGCCGTACGCGACGCCCGTCGGCAGCGCGACCTGACCGGCGACCGAGCCGACGTGGATCACGCTCGCGCCGTTCGCCGCGCGCAGCTGCGCGTGCAAGTCGCGCGAGAGCAAGATCGGCGCGGTCAGGTTGAGCGCGATCAGGTGCTCGATGGTCTCGTCGTCGTAGCCGAGCAGCGGGCTCCGAATATTTCCGCCCGCGTTGTGCACGAGGATGTGCAGCGGGCCCGTGATCCCCGCCGCGATCCGAGCGCGCCCGTCGGCGTCGGTGACATCGGCGACGATGCCCTTCACGCCGAGCGCGTTGACCGCCTCGACGACGCCATCACCCGAACGTGCGACGACCGTCACGTGTGCGCCGAGCGCGACGAGCTCTTCGGTGATCGCGCGTCCGATCCCGCGGCTGCCACCTGTCACGAGAGCACTCTTGCCGTGGAGGCTCCACGCGGAATCCGTCACGCCGGCATCATCTGCGACGTACCCGGCGCGCACAAGCATGCGAGGATGGACAGCCATGATCCGGCTCTTGACGGATACAGACTTCGCCGCGCTGTTCGGCCACATGTGCAGGCATGGCGACGAGTCGGGCCGCAACGGCGACGTGATCTTCAGGCCGCGCTCGCAGCACGAAGTCATGGACGAGGTGCAGATCAGCCAGCGCCACCGCGGGGCGTGGGGCCGCGGGCTCGACCAGCCGCTGTGGCTGCGCACGTGGGGCGTGTTCGTCGACAACGCGATCGTCGGACACCTCGATCTCAACGGCGGGCGGCTGCCGGCGGAGCTGCATCGCGCGACGCTCGGCATGGGCATCGAGCGCCGGGCACGCAAGAAGGGCTTCGGCCGCGAGCTCCTCGAAACCGCGATCGCGTGGGCGCGCGTCAACAAGCTGGCGTGGATCGACCTCGGTGTGTTCGCGCACAACGAGATCGCACGCGCGCTGTACAAGTCGGTCGGCTTCGTCGAGACCGGGCTGGTGAAGGATCAATTTCGCGTCGACGGCATCAAGATCGACGACGTTTCGATGTCGCTCGCGCTACGCGTTTCTCCTTCGGCAACCTCCCGCTGAACTCCCAGTGCCAGGGTTCGCCGCGGACGGTCTGTGTGAAGCCGAAGCGCTTCGCATTGCGTGACAGCCAGCGCAGGGTGTCGCCGTCGACGTGGATGTCGAGCGCGCGGCCCGACTCGTGGTTCGAGAAGCCGGGGCGCGCGGCCTTGTTGCCCCAGCCTTCGCGATACGCCCGGTAGAGAAATTTCTGACGGTCGTGGTCACGGAAGCCGCTGCGGATCGTGAGCGAGATGCCGTCCTTCTCGGCGGCGCGCTCCATCATGCGGAACGCCTTCGCGGTCAGGACCTCGACCTCGGCCCAGCCGATCGTGGTCACGCGAATCTTGACCGGCTTGCCGTTCTTGTAGCCACGCGTGGTGCGCGCGTCGGCTTGCACGACGCCGCAGAGGCACACGAGGAGCGCGATGAGCAACCGCAAGCTCTTCGATCATGCAGCAGGCAACGCAGCGACGCCATGCGAAACGCTGCGTCGTAACACTACTTCGCGTGCTTGCCGACGAGGTCGATGTATTGCTGCATCGCGACGTCCTTGGACAAACCCTTCTTCTTCGCCCAGGCGTCGTACTTCGCCCGGCCCTTGATATCGAGCATGCCGGGTCGGTCGCCCGTCGCGTTGCCAGTCGTTGCCTGCTTGAACAGTGCGTAAAACTCCAGCAAGACGTCGTTGCCGAGACCGGTGACCGGCTTGATCTTCGCCTGAGCGTCTGCGAACCGTTGTTCGAGATCCGACATGAACCGAGCCTATCACTGGATCTACAAGCGCTCAGCCAGGTGCGAGAGCGCTTCGCCGGCGCGCGCGTCGACGCGCAGCCGTGCGAGGGGATCGCCGCGCGTCGGGCCGTGGTTCAAGATCGCGACGGGCACCTCGCGTTCCGCCGCGCGCCGCACGAAGCGATAGCCGGAGAACACGGTCAGCGACGAGCCGACGACGAGCAACACCTCGGCACGGTCGAACGTCGACCACGCGGCGTCGAGCGTCGAGCGTGGGACGCTGCCCCCGAAGAACACGACGTTGGGCATCACGATGCCGCCACAGGCTTCGCAGTCGACGACCTCGAACCCGGCGACGAGCTCGTCGGACAGGTCCGCGTCGCCATCGGGCGCGATCTCGATGCTGCTCGCGCGCTCGGGCCACGTCGGGTTGGCGTCGAGGAGGCGCTGCTGCAGATTGTTGCGCGACGTGATCTCGTCGCATGCGAGGCAGACCACACGTGCGAGGGCACCGTGGAGCTCGACGACGGCGCGACTGCCCGCGCGGCCGTGCAGCCCATCGACGTTCTGCGTGATCACGCCGGCGAGCACGCCCGAGGCCTCGAGTTGTGCGAGCGCGCGATGTCCGTCGTTCGGCGTCGCAGCCGCGAGGCGTGGCCAGCCGAGCACCGAGCGCGCCCAGTAGCGCCGCCGCATGTCGGGCTTGTCGACGAACTCGCGGTGCTGGATCGGCGGCCGCGCGCGCGGTGGCGTATCGGGGCCGCGGTAGTCCGGGATGCCAGACTCCGTCGAGCAGCCGGCGCCCGTCAGCGCGACGACGCGGCGACCGCGCAACAGCGCGACGAGCTCGTCGAGGGACGACATGTCTCGGACCGTAGCAACGAATTTCGCACTAGACTCGCGATCCGATGGAGCCGTTTCGCACCGCCATCATCCATTGCCCGCGCTGCCGCCAGGCCGAGCTGACGGGCGGAGACATGCGGCACTGCATGCAGTGCAAGGGCTCGTGGGTCCCCGAGGAGACGCTGCACGCGCACATCAGCGCGATGACGGCCGAGGTCAAGCCGCGCGTCGAGTGGACGGTGACGCACCAGCGGATCGGCCTGCCGTGCGCCGTGTGCAAGCACACGATGGAGACGTTGCTGCTGTTCCAGATCGCGGTCGATCGCTGCCATTCGCACGGCGTGTGGTTCGACAAGGACGAGCTGGCCGAGGTCCTGCGCCGGAGCACCATCAAACCGGCCCAGCCGAGCGACCCCGGGACCACGCTCGCGGTCGCGGAGCTGGCGGGTGAGGGCGCGCTGGCGGTCGGCGAGGTGGCCGTCGATGCGGGAATTCTCGAGGGAGTGCTCGACGTGCTCGGCGGAATCTTCTCGGCGATCGACTTCTAGACTACGCTGCCCGGATGCCTGTCGAGGATCTCGCCACGCTCGAGTACAAGTTGACGAAGCGCGGCTTTCGTCGCGACGACATGTTCCTTCACGACTGCGAGGCCTGCAAGGAGCACGCGGTCGCGACCTATATCATCGCGGGCAAGAGTGGTGGTCGTGACATCCAGCTCTGCCTCGCATGCGGCATGTCGCGCTCGTGGCGCAGCGTCGCCGGCTTCGAGGAGCGGCAAGAGGACGTCGGGTTCGACCTCCGCACGTTCCTCGGCTGATTCCTCGGCTGCTATGATGGAGACGTGTTGGTGGTCCCCCAATCAACAGACGCCATCGCCGAGCTCGCGCGGATCTGGCGGCGCTACGAAGGGGACCCCGACGGCGCGATTCGTGCCATCACCGAGACCGCGGCAAACGCGCTCAAGGTCGCACGCGCGAGCGTCTGGCTCCTCGACGTCGATCGCGACGAGCTGACCTGCGCGGACCTCTACGACGCGGGTCAGAGCACGCACTCGAGCGGCGTGGTGTTGCGGTCGTCGGAGTATCCCGACTACTTCGCGGCGCTCGCCGACGAGGAGACGATCGCCGCCGACGACGCGAGCACGGATCCCCGCATGCACGAGCTCGGCGGATACCTCGTGCCGCTCGGCATCGGCGCGCTGCTCGATGCACCGATTCGCACCGGGCTGCGGCTCGTTGGCGTGTTGTGCCACGAGCATGTCGGAGACAAGCGCGTGTGGACCGCGACCGAGAAGAAAGACGCCGCGTTCCTCGGCAGCCTCGCGTCGCTGACGCTCGAGCTCAAGAGCCGCGCGATCCGCGAGGCGCTGCTCGCCGCGACGCTCGAGTCGACGGGCGAGGGCATCCTCGCCTGCGACGACCACCGCGTGCTCGCGTTCAACCGCCGCTTCGTCGAGATGTGGAAGCTCGACGTCGAGTCGCTGCGCGATGTCTCCGCCGTCCGCGCGCACATCGCCCGCCACACCGATCCGATGAGCGCGCTGACGTCGCACGCGAACGAGCTATTCATCGGCATCGACGGCGAGACGGTCGACATCCTCGAGCTCATCGACGGCCGAGTGTTCGAGCGCTGGAGCCGGCCACAGCTCGTCAATAACGAGGTCGTCGGCCGTGTCTGGTCGTTTCGCGACATGACCTCGCAGCGCCGCGCCGAGGCCGCACTACGCGCCAGCGAGGCGAAGATGCGCGACCTCGCGATCCGCGATGGCCTGACCGGCCTGTTCAACCGGCGCTACATCCTCGAGCAGCTCGAGGAATCGATCACGCGCTCGCTCGCAGCGGGCGAGCGGCTGACCGTTGTCCTGATCGACATCGATCACTTCAAGAAGATCAACGACCGGCTCGGCCACCTCGTCGGTGACGCGGTGCTGCGTGACTTCTCGCGCCACCTCGAAGCCCGGCTGCGCGGCAGCGACCTCGTCGGCCGCTACGGCGGCGAAGAGTTCGTGATCGTGCTACGCGGCGCACCCGCCGAGGCAGCGCGCAAGGTGCTCGAGCAAGTCCGCAGCGCGCTCGGCGATCGCCAGGAGAATGGCGAGCTCCCGCGCTACACATTTTCTGCCGGCGTCGCCTCGCTCGGTAGCGACGGCGGCACGCCGACCGAGATCCTCGCGAAGGCCGACGAGCGGCTCTACGAAGCCAAGCGCGGCGGGCGCGACCGGACCGTGTGATGGCGAAGGCGAAGGCGAAGCGGAAACCGAAGTCGACACTCAAGGACAAGCAGCTCGCAAAGGTGCGCGCGCTCGTCGAGACGTTCCCGAACGTGACCGAGAAGATCAGCCACGGTCATCCGACGTACTTCGTGAAGAAGAAGTGCTTCTGCTACTTCCTCGACAACCACCACGACGACGGCCGGCTCGCGCTGTGGTGCATGGCGCCGCCGGGCGCGCAGGCGATGCTCGTAGACGCCAACCCCGATCACTACTTCGTCCCGCCGTACGTCGGGTGTCAGGGCTGGGTCGGCGTGCGCCTCGATCGCGACGCGGCGTGGCCAGAGATCGCGGCGGTGCTCGAAGCCGCGTACGAGTCGCGCGCCGCGAAGAAGTAGTCAGTTCGGCTCGCTCGAGACGAGGCGGAACCACAACGTGCGCGGCGCGCTGCACGTCGTGCAGCGCACGTCGACCTCGCGGATGCCCGACCCGAGCGAGCGATGATCGAGCACGCGATACGGCCCGCCGCACTGCGGGCACGCGAGCGAGTTGATCCGCGGCTCGATGACGGCGGCCGAGTCGACCTCCATCGGCCGTGCGCGCGTGCCGCCCGGCGAGAGCGCGGCGAGCTTCTCGCGATCGCGCACGAGGTCCTGCGCGGCGCGCTCGGATGCGCGGCGCGCCGTGCGCTCGGGACGCTTCTTGCCCATCAGTCGAACCGCGAACGATCGAGCGGATGGATCCCGTACGCCGCGCGCACGTCGGTCAGCGGCTCTTCCCAGAGGTCTTCCCAGTAGACGCCGAGCAGCGGCGCGGCATCGCGACCTGCGCGATACGCCTCGAGCGCGGAGTGACGCACCGCTTGCCAGCGCCGCTCCATGACGAGGTGCTTGAGCGATCCGAACACCATGATCATCGCCGAGACGGGCAGGCGCAGCTGGCCCCACGAGAACCAGTGGATCAGCACTTCCTCGTGGCCCGTGATGCCGATGCCGAGCAGCGCGTGCCACACGTCGTGCGTCTGACGAAACCGCCGCATCAGGTACGCCATGTCCGGATCGTCGACGTGACGCGTGGCCGCGGCCTGGTAGTCGGCGGTGATGCCGTTGCCGTCGAGGTGCCGCACGTACGCGCCGCCGAACGTGGTCTCGGGCAGCGCGCGCAGGCGGTCGTAATCGACGAGCTCGCTCGAGAGCTCGGGCCGATCGGCGAGCAGGCGCTGGCCTTCACTCGTGGATTCGAGCTCGGCCTGGATGCGGCGAAACCGCGGGCGCCCGGTGATCTCCTCGACGCGATGGATCTCGTGCGTCTTCGTCGAGTCCGCCATCACGCGCACGACAGCCTTCGCGACACGCACCGAGTCCTTCAAGAGCCCGACCATGCGGGGAGCGTACATATCGATCGTACGATTGGCACGACCAGACAGCCGATGTCTTGCCACGGTGGCACGCGGCCCGCGCAAGTAGCGAACAACCCGTTCGGCGCGAACGCTGCAGGAGCGTTCCGCCGTGATCCGCTGCATGGGCTGTGACGTCTACGCGAGCGACGCCGTGATCATCACGCTCGGGCTCTCGGTTCTCGCCTTGTTCGTCGCGTCGTGTGTCTGGGGCGCCGTGCGCGTCGAGCCCCGTCGAGGACGCGCCGCGTTCATGACGATCTGCTGCTTCGTGATCGTCTTCGGTGTGTTCTTGCAGGGCGGCTACACGGAGGCGGGCTGGCGTGTGATCGCCGACGCGGCCGTGCTCTTGAACATCTTCATGTACGTCGAGATCGCTCACGCGATCCGGAGCCGAAGAAGCACGATTCCTTTGGCCATCGCGCAACCGATGTGTTGTAGGGTCGCCCGCGATGGACCCGACAAACCCCATCATCCAGCTCTGCGTGCAGGGCGTGGAGGCCGAGTCAGCGAAGAGGTATGACGAGGCCAAGACGTACTTCGAGCAGGCGTGGCGGAACGCGCAGGACGACGTCGAGGCGTGCATCGCCGCGCATTACATCGCGCGCAATCAGTGCGACCTCGAGCAAGCGCTGTGGTGGAACCAGATCGCGCTCGCACGCGCCGACAAGGTCGGAGGTGATCGCGTGCGCTCGTTCTACTCGTCGCTGCATCTAAACCTCGCGATGGCGCACGAGAAGCTGGGGCAGGTCGGCATCGCGCGGCATCACTATCACCGCGCGAACGAGACGCTCGGCGACATCACCGACAACGAGCACCGCGTGCTCGTCGACTACTGCGTCGCGCGCGGGCTCAAGCGCACCGAGACTCAGCCCTCGTAAGCGGGCCGCTGTAGTGGAGCAGGCGAAGGCGCACCGTGGCGCCTGCCGCGATCAGCGCGTCCGCAAGCGCATCGTCGTTCTCGACGACGATCTGCAGATAGTCGTGCCGCGCGTGCGCGCGCAAAGCCGCGAGCAGTGGCGCCGCGAGGGCGGGGCGCACGACGCGGAACGGCGTCGCACCGGGCAGCGCGGGGTCGAACACGCCGAAGCCGAGCACGGAGAGGTCGCCGCCGCGCAGCTGGAGCGCGATGCGGCCCGGCCGACGCGCCATCGCGAGGCGTCCTGTCGGGAGCTCGAACGCGCGCTCGAGGTCCTCGTCCTCGTACGGCGCAGCCGGCGTGACGGTCGCGAGCTCGGCGGGCAGCTTCGCGATGTCGGCCCACGCAAATCGCACGACCGTCGAGCGATGGTCCGCACGCATGCCGAGCTGCTCGGAGAGCGCGATCGCGTCCGCGTCGTCTGCATGGACGTCGCGCTTCCACTCGCTCGCACCCAGCGCGCGCAGCGCATCGGCTGCCGCTATCATGAGCGCGTGGCCGAGGTCGGCGCCGGCGCCGCGTTCGACCACGAGGTTCGAGACACAGCCCAGATTCCCGACGCGGTCGAACGTGACGTGTCCACGCTCGATGCCATCTGCCGAACGAACCAAGACCCTCACACCACGTCATACCGGCGTGGTGTGAGGGCTGATTCCCGCGCGATTATTTGCGCGCGCGGTCCCAGCCGCGACGCACCGAGGACTTCACTTCGTCCCACGTGCGACCGGTCTTGAGGTCGCTCCACTCTTCCTTGAGCTTGCTCTCGACCTTGTCGTCCCAGTCGGTGTCGCCGTGTTGGCTGCGCGCACCAACGCCGTAGCGATGGTCGTCTTCGACGCGATTCCAGTCGTCGTCCGGTGTCTTCTGCGACATCGGCGGAACGGGATCCTTGCCGGCCGCCTGCTTCACCGTATCGCCGACGTCCTGGTCGAGGTCCGTGCCCTTGCGACCGCCGGTCAGATCCGACTTCGTTTGTTCCCAATCGCGCTTCATCGCGTCTTTCACGCGATCCCACGCGCTGTCATGTTCCGGTTTCCACCAGCTAGGTTTGTTCTTCATAAGTTCTCCTAGCCGAGAACACCTGCGAGCGCAATGCCGACGCCACCGGTCGCTGCGACGAGCGCATCGTATTCAGCGCGCGCGCCCGGATCGGGCGTTCCCCGACGCAGCGCTCTGATCAACGTGTTCTTCTTCGTATGCTCCGCTGCAATGAACTCCATCGGTGTCACCTCGTAACCCGCTGCGCGCAGGAGCAAGACGCGCATCGCGTCCGTGAGATGCGCAGCGGTTTCGCGTCGGAGGTGCGGCATGCGCCAGATCGGCGCGAATGCGCCTTCACCCGTGAGAGCGGACCAACCGCGCGCGAGCTCGGCCTGACAGCACGGTGCCACGGCGATCAGATGCGCATCGAGCCTTATGCCTAGTGCGATCGCGTCGCACGTCGCGGTATCGCACGCGTGCAGCCCGAACACACCGTGCACGGTGCCGTCGACCACGAGCTCGTCGACCGAACACGCTTCGAAGCGTACGACGTCGTCGAGCTCTGCCATGCGCGTGCGCTCGCGGCAGACCTCGATGAGGTCCGCGTTGCGATCGACCCCGAGGACTTCGATGCGCTGACCCCAGCGATGCTTCGCGCACCACGCGAGGAGCATCGTCAGATACGAGCGGCCGCATCCCGCGTCGACGAACCGCAGCACCGGATACGCCGCCGAGAGCTCGGCAATCGCCGATCGCATCACGCGCACGACGTGATTGATCTGCAGAAACTTGCGGACCTCGTGCGGCGGCATCGAGGCATCGCGATGCAGGAGCCCGAGCGAGCGCAGGAGCAACGGCGCATCGGCCGGCACGATCTCGAGCGCTTTGCCGCCGGTCAGCTCGAGTGTGCGCTCGGGCGTCCAGTGGTCCTGCGCGAGCCGCGTGAACTCACGCGCCCACGCTTCATGCGTCAGTTCGGTTCGGATGGAGTGAGCGTAGACCAAGGAGCTATTTACGCCAGCGTGAGATGCCTTCGATGAAGGGCCGCACGATCGTGCCGCCCCACGGACGGATCGCGAGCGTCCACGCGCCGACGATGATCGTCGCCGGCAGCCGCACGATCAGACGCGGCAGGTTCTTCACGATCAAGAGCGCGGCGAGCAGGCGCGCGATCGCCGAGACGAGGAACACCCAGAGGTACGCGACTTGCCCGCTGCCGAGCGACGCGAGTAACGCGCCACCGACAAACGACGCACTCGCGTTGCCGACCGCCTGCAACGCGCCGTACGCGACTTGCAGCGTGGTCCGCTCGCCGTCGTCGTCGCCGTCGAACAGCGCGATCAACGCGCCGAGCTCGAAGCCGCCCCACACGATGCCGCCGTAGAACTGGATGAACAGCAGCCACGGGTACCAGTCGGAGGCCATGTACATCAGCGGGATCGGCGCGATGCCGAGCGCGCAGCCGCTGAGCACGCGACGCACACCGACACGCTGCATCAGCCGACCCAACGGCGCCGAAAACACGATCTTCGAGATGACGATTAACGCGGTGAACAACGCATACGACGCGTAATCGAGCCGCACGTGGTGGAGGAGGTACGGCGTGACGAACGCGCCCGAGATCGTGGCGGCCGAGCCGGCGACGACGAGATACGCGAGCAGCGACGCGCGCGGCGTTCCTCGCAGCTTGTGCGGGATGCTGCGGAGACGCATGCGCCGGCGCGGCGAGACGTCGACGCCCTCGCCCATGCGCGAGAGCATGAAGGCGCACCACATGCGCGCGACGAATGCGATCGCGAACATGCACGCGTAGACGTCGAGCACGTGCACACGCGCGACGCCGTGCAGGCCCGCGCCCGCAGCGATCAAACCCGCGAGCATCGTCGCCTGCACGAGGCCCTGACGACGGCCGAAAAATTTGCCGCGGATCTTTTCGGGAACGACGCGCGCCATCCACGGATTCCAGCCGGCAGATGCGCCCATGCCCGCCGCCCAGTAGAGCGCCGAGGAGCCGAACACGATCGGCGACGCGAGCGTGCCGTAAAGCGCGACGACGATCAGCGGCACGAACGAGAGCGCCTGCACGATCACGCAGCCGACGACCCAGCGGCGCAGGCTCGCGAGCTTCGCGATCGCGCGCGGCGCGAGCAGCTGCAGAAGGCCACCCGCGAGGAGCGGCGCCGTCGCGACGAGACCAGCGAGCACCGGCGGCATGCCGAGTGCGAGCGCGAATGCCGGGAGATAGACCTCCGCGACGCCCGCCATCACACCGTAGCCCGCGCCGTCGCCCAGACTCAGTCGAAGGTCACGCCGGATCCCCCGCGGTGGGCGCACCGCGTTGAGTTAGCACCCTAGAGCTGCGTCGTGCAGTACCAGGCGGCCATCACCAGCAGGGACAAGAAACCACCGATCAAAACATCCCGCACACGCGATTGCTTGACCACCGCCTCGTCAACCCCGAGCGCCTCCACCACCGCCTCACCGACCGCGACCACACACCCGGTCTCGACCACCGGCTCGTCCGTCATCATCACGGAGTCGTCCAGCACGGGCAGACCGTTTTTGGGCGTTCCGAGCGCCATGCCTTCCGATCTCTCGAGGAGGCCTTTCAACGCGGCATGATCGATGCGCGTTGTCTCGCCACCCACCATTTCCCTTGGAATCGCGTCGTCGCACGCCGCCGTCAGGCGCTCTTGCGCCTCACGATTCATGCGGGCGGTGTCACCACCGAATACCGCGCGCGGAACTCCGTCACTACCCGACACCACCACCCTGGGGTCACGCATGGAACACCACTCTAAGACGTCCTCCGCCAGGCTTCGGTTAAGCCTGGGTCACTCGCGGTATGATCTCGCTATGCGATACACCGCGATCATGCTCGCCGGTCTGCTCGGTGCCGGGAGTGCCGAAGCGAACGTGTTCGAAGTCTGCAAGGGCGAGTCGAAGACCGTCGTCGCCGGCAAGGGCAAGTTCTCCGTCGCCGTCGTGTACCCGACGGACTTCCCGGTGACCACCACCCCGGCGATGCGAAACGCCGTCGGCGCGCGCATCGCGACGCTCGAGAAGGCGTCGATCGTCGCCGCGAAGGACGTCGAAGCGGCGAAGAAGCTCGTCGGTGAAGCGAAGTGGAGCGACAAGCACGATGTATGCGGCTATGCGCCGTCGCTCGTCGCGGTGCTCGGCGTGAAGCACACGAATCTGACGACCGCGCATGCGCAGGTTACGTGTGCCGGCGAAGCCTGCGAGCTGATCGTCGACCTCGAGCGTCACGGTCGCCCGACGGCCGAGCGCTGGGTGCGGTTCGTCGCGCCGCTCAAGGGCGCGAAAGACAAAGTCGCGACGATCCAGACCGCCGCGAAGAAGCTCGTCGCCAAGGGCGCGCCGCCCGACGCGCCGACACGCGGTCTCGCCGTGAAGGAGCTCGCCGACGGCAAGGTCACGGTCCGGAGCGACGTCGACGGCGCGCTCGAGACCGATCGAATCATGGAGGCGAACGCTGCTGTGGCCGCGTGTGCGCCCAAGGGCCGCAAGCCGCATGACGTGCGCGGGTTCTGGGCGGAGTGGATGCTCTCGGCGAAGGGCACGCCGTATCAGGCGATGGTCAAGCCGTTCGGGGGGCGCGACCCGAACGACGCAAAGGCGGCGGACTGTCTGAAGAAGGCGCTCGAGAAGCTGCAGCTTGCCTGTCCGCGTGACGGTAAGCCGGTCGCCGTCAAGACCGCGATCTGTCTCTAGTCATGGCCGACACGCTCTATCAGACGCTCGGCGTCGCGAAGGAAGCGAAGCCCGACGACATCCGTGCCGCGTATCGCAAGCTCGCACGCAAGCACCACCCCGACGTGAATCCGGGGAACAAGGAAGCGGAGGAGAGGTTCAAGAAGATCTCCGCCGCCTACGACGTGCTCTCCGACGAGAAGAAGCGAAAAAACTACGACGAGTTCGGCGACGCGTCGCTGCAGGGCGGCTTCGATCCCGACAAGGCGCGCGAGTACTCGCGCTGGCAACACACGCGGCAGCAGCGGACGCAGGAGTACGACCAAGGTCCGGTCGAGTTCGACTTCTCCGAGCTGTTCGGTCGCGCGCAGCGCCGCGGTCCGGCGCGCGGACAGGATCTGACCGCGACGATCCAGATCGAGCTGCGGCAGGCGATCGAAGGCGCCGAGCTCACGGCCGACATTCCCGGCCAGGGCCGCGTGCGGGTGCGCATTCCGCCGGGCGCCGATACCGGCTCGACGCTGCGCGTGCCGGGCAAGGGCTCGCCGGGCCGTGGCGGCCCAGCGGGTGACCTCCTGATCGAGGTCCACGTAATGCCGCACGCGTTCTTGCGGCGCGAAGGTCTCGATCTCTATCTCGCGCTGCCGGTCACGCTCGACGAGGCGTACAACGGCGCGAGCGTCGACGTGCCGACGTTCGAGGGGTCGATCACGCTCAAGATTCCACCGCGCTCGCAGAACCGCTCGAAGCTGCGCGTGAAGGGGCGTGGTGTCCCCAAGAAAGACTCGCGCGGCGATCTCTACGTCGAGCTCGATGTCCGGATGCCCGACAAGCAAGAGGAAGCGCTCGCCGCGGCGCTGCGCACGAGTCAAGGTGCTTACAGCAAGCCCGTACGCGAGGAGCTGAAGCTATGACCCGGTTCACTTACCAAGGCCTGCTCGCGCTCGTCGAAGGTGATCACGATCTGATCGAACACCTCGTCGACGAAGGCCTGATCGAGCGCCGCGAGAACGACCGCGTGATCATCGACGTCGATGTCGTGCTGTGCGCGCGCACGCTGTGGCGCGATCTCGATGTCGAGTGGCCGGGCATCGAAGTGATCTTGCGCATGCGCGAAGAGCTCGCCGCCGCCCGCCGCCGCATCGCGGAGCTCGAGGCCCAGCTCGAAGGCGACGCGCGTTAGTTACGACGACAGCAGCGAAACGTTCGAGGCAGGGTCGATCGGCGCATGACGACCACGAGCAAACAGCAAGCGATCGTTGCGAGCGCGACGGCCACGTTGCCCCCGACCAGCTGCGCGAGCACTCCGACGCCGATCACGGCGCCCAGGAACCGTGGATGGTGTTGCCGCATGTGCATTGGATGCTCGTCGCATATCCGGTCGTTTCGTATGGTCTGCGAGTCGCAGCAACAATCGGGCGCTACTCGTACTTGCAGCCTTTGAAGCCCGGGCAGATCAGATCGAACGAACCCTTGAGCGTCACGGTGCCGTTACCCGGCGTGAGCTTGCCGGTGAGGTCGACGGTGCCGGCGATGTGGCGCGCGTCGAACGCGGTGATGTCGACGACGCCGTTCGCATCGGCCATCGCGGCCTTGCCGAACCCGACGCTGATCGTCGCGTCGCCTTTGCCCTTCTTGATCTCGTACTTCTTGGGCGCGAACGGCATCGCGTCGGGCTTGCCGCCGCCTGGAACGATCTGGAAGCGAATCTTCTCGCCCTGGCACGTGATGACGAAGCCATCGACGCCCATCATGTTCTTGCGCTCGTCTTCCGTGAGCCAGTAGCTGACGTTGGTCGCGGCGCGGCCGCCGGGCGTCTCTTGCTCGGCGGTGACCGCGCCACTCGCGGTGAGCGTGCACTTGCCGAGATCCGTCGGGACCTCGATCTTCTTCGGCGGCGGCGCGATCTCCTTCGGGCGTTCCGGTTCGGCGACCGGCACCTCCTTCTTGAAGTCCTCTTTCTCGGGTCCACAACCTGCGAGGATGACCACCGCCAACGCGAGTGCCTTGTGCATCGCGCAACAATAGCTCAAGGCAGCGCGACGATCTTCTCGACGAGCGGATACTGCGGGCCGGCCGTGATGTGCGCGAAGCGCTGTCCACTGCCGCGCGTCGTGACGTCGGCGGGGAACTCGAAGCGCACCTTGCCGTTCGCGTCGGTCATCGCGGTGATGGTCTGCGCGTGGAGAAAGTCGTCGTAGAGCACCGACGCCGACGCTGCGACGTTGCCGCGGATCGCGCCCATGCCGTCGCGGATCTGCGCTTCGACGACGAACGTCGCGCCGGCCGACGTCGTGACGTCCGCGGTCCAGACTTGTGGGTCGGGGACCTCGTAGTCCGCGATCTGCAGCTTCAACAGATTCGAGATCGCCTCGTCGAACGCATCCGTCGATTCGGCGAGGAGCTGGAGATCGACCTTGTCGGGCGTGTCCTCGGCGGTGTGGTAGTAGGGATTCGTCACCGCGGTCGTCACCGTCGGGATGCCGCCGCGGTACATGCCCTGGATGTCGGTCGGGATGATGCCGCCGAACAGCTGCGCGACGACCTCGAGACCCGCGTACACGGCATAGAGCTGGCGCAGGTGTGCCTTCTGCAATGCCTCGTCGATCTTCGGCTGGTTCGAGTGCACGAGGCCGGCGATGTCGGGGTCGTGTGCGGACGGGCTCTCGAAGTTGATGACCGCGAGGATCGGGTCGCGGGCGACGACGTCGTGCTTGCGAAGATAGTCGTAGCCGCCGTAGAGCCCGATCTCTTCGCCGTCGAACGCGACGAACACGAGCGTGTACTTCGGCTTGCCGCGGATCTTGCGGCGCTCCGCGATCGCGAGGAGCTCGGCGACGCCGCCGCCGTTGTCACTCGAGCCCGAGAACCAGGTGTCGAAGTGCGCGCCGAGCACGAGCTGCTCCTTGCGCTCGCCCGCGATGCGCCCGACGACGTTCTTGCCGGTGCCGGGTGCCGACGTGATCTTCACATCGACCGTCGCGCGCACGTTCTTGCCGGCGATCACGGCGTCCTTGATCGTCTTGCCGTCATCGGCGCCGACGGTGAGCGCGGGAATCGTGCCGCCGTCTTCCCAGCCGAAGCGCACCGAGCCGACCTGGCGCAGGTTCTTCGGCGCGATCGAGAGGTAGAGCATCCCGGCCGCGCCGGCGCCCATCACGTTCTGATACTGCGCGCTGCGATGAAAGCTCGGGTCGCGCACCACGAGCGCGATCTTGCCGGTGAGGTTCTTGCCGGCGAGGTCACCCGCGGTCGCGGTCTCGACGTTCACGATCTCCGCACTCGTGACCTGCCCGCCGCCACTCGCTTCGAAGACGTCGAAGCCCGGCGACATCACGACGCCATCGATCGTGATCGACAGGCTCTTCGAGACGAGCTTCCACTGCGGGAACGTGAACTCCTCGAAGTGCACGTCGGTCAGGCCGATCGCGCGGAACCGTCCCGCGATGTAGTCGGCCGCCTGCGCGCCCGCGGGTGTGCCCGCGGCTTTCTCGCCCATCGCCGACAGCACCTCGAGGGTGGCGAGCAGATCGGCCTGGTCGGTCGGAGGTGGAGTCACCTCGCCACCACCGCCGCAGGCCACGAGCAAAGCCAGGAGCGCGCGCTTCATATGAGGGCACACTAGCGCGAGTGCAGCGGATTCGATCAGACTTCTTGCTGACCAAGAGTCAACAGTGTCCGGCTGTCCGGTAAAGGGGCCAGGCCCCTTTTCTGCGCAAGTTGCGCAACTCAGAAGTGGTCGCTGAGCAGCCCCGCGAGGGCGGGCAGCGCGCACGCGACGCAGATCACGAGGTACGCGACCGACGGGCGCCACAGAT
Organism: Myxococcota bacterium; assembly: GCA_030857175.1. Taxonomy (GTDB): domain Bacteria; phylum Myxococcota_A; class Polyangia; order Haliangiales; family Haliangiaceae; genus JABFXX01. The sequence continues at coordinate 222,851 of JALZOJ010000001.1, forward strand.
CGAGCGCGACGTGCGCGAAGCCGTAGCGATCATCACCCGAGCCGACGCGGCGCACCGTGATGCCGTCGGCCCCGGGAATCGGCGCAGAGGTCGCGCGGAACGGACCGGGCGACGTGGTGTGCACGTAGCCCGCGAGCGCGACGCGATCGCCGGGCCGCAGCGTGGCGATCGACTCGCCCGCGCGCAGCAGCGTGCTCGACAGCGGCGCCGGCATCACCACACGTGCACCCGCGGGCACCGGCACATCACCGAACGCGGTCGTCACCGTGAACGCGTCGCAGGTCGCGCGCAGACCGCGCAGCCAGCTCGTGAGCTCGAGCGCCGCGACCGGGTGCGTGCTCGAGATCGTACCGACGAGCGCACCACGCTCGAGGCGGCGCGTCGCGCGGGCGTTGCCGATCCACGTCGAGAGGCCGAGCGCGAGCAGCGCTGCGACCGCGACGAGCGCGGCCGAGGTGAGCACGTGGACGAAGTTGATGTAGACGAACGCGCCGATCTCGGTGACATCCAGCCGACACGCGATGCCGAGCACGAGGCCGATCACCAGCAGCGTGACCACGATCATGTTGTTGCGCCGCCACAGCTGCGGCCAGCGCAGCGCGGTTGCCGTGAACACGAGCGCGCCGACAAACGGCGGGACAACAACGAACGCGACCATCGAAGCGGGGCGCTCGATCACGGCATCGATGCGCGACCACGCGTTCCAACTTTCGGAGCTCCACCCGCTGCTCGCGATCGGCAGCCACAGGCCGAGCAACAACAAGTTGACGAGCGACATCATCACGGTCGCGTGCAGCCACTCGCGGCGCCGCCGCGCGACGAGCGTTCCACCCGCGATCATCGTGACCGCGAGCCACGGCAACACGACGCGCACCGGCAGCTTCTCGAACAGCGGCGTCATGTCGACGGCCATCGGCATGCGGACCTTGAGCAGCTGCCAGGTGATCCAGGTCCCGAGCATGAGCGCGACTTGCAGCACCGGCAGCAGCACGGCGAAGCGCACGAAGCGCGAGCAGCGCGGTGCTGGGAGCCACGCGAGGACGAGCGCCGTCACGAAGCCGATCGCGAGCGTGTTCTGGAACCAGAACTGCGGGAGGTTGGCACTGTGATCCCGCATCCACACCACGCGCGGAAACGAGATGATCACCGCGAGCGTCGCGGCGATGGCGAGCACGACCACGGTGCGGACCCAAACGTCGACGCTTCCCGCCCGGGGGCGCGCGAGGTCCATCGTGGGGTCTACGTTCGGGTCGACGAGCATGGTCATACGACAGTCAGGTCGACAATCCAGTTGCAGCTCGTTATTCCCGTGGCATCACCGAGACCAGCGGCGTGGCGAGCGCGTCGTCGTACATCGTGACGAGGGCAACACGCCCGAGGTGCGGTGTCTTTCGGTCGTGGCGCGACTCGAGGTCGAAGCGCGCGCCGATCTGGAACTTCTCGACGAGAAACGTCGCGAGCTCCGGCCGCGCGGCGATGCGGTCCGCGACGATGTGACGGACTCCCGTGATGCTGCTCCGCGCGAGGGCCCACGCTCGCGCGGCGCCGTCCTCTGCCCACACGGCGCTGCGGTGCTCGTCGTGCACGATCGTCATCGGCAAGTTGCGGCGGTGGCGGTCGCGCAGCCAGTCGAGGTGACCGATCTTGCCGTTCGCCGACGGGCCGATCCACAGGCCCGCGCGCAGCACGAGCGTGTTCGGGCGCGCGAGCACGAGCTGTTCCGCCGCGACGCGCGTGTGCCCGTACACGCTGATCGGATCGGGCGGCGTGTCCTCGCGATACGGCCCGCCGGTGTTACCGCTGAACACGTGATCGCTGGAGAGGTAGACGATGCGCGCGTCACGAGGCGCGTAGTCGAGCAGGATGCGCGTGCCCTCGACGTTGACCGAGTGCGCGAACTCCGGTGACTCCTCGCACGTGCCGACATCGCAGACGCCGGCGCAGTGAATGATCAGCGACGGCGTCTCGGTCGCGAACAGCTGCGAGACGGCAAGCTCGTCGTCGAGGTGAACCCCGCGCTCGATCTCGGGCGGAGGATTCTTCGTGAAGCCGTTGCAGAACGGCACGACGTGCGAGCTCGCGCGGAACATCGACCAGCCGAGCATGCTGTTCGCGCCGAACAGAAACGTCGTCATGCGCGTGCCCTCGCGAGCGCCGCGCGCAGACGATCGGTGTCGCCGCTGCGTGCTGCTGCTTCGAGCTCGTCGTCCTCGTACACGCGTGCCGGCTTCGCGCGCTGGGCCCACGCGAGGCGGCCGTACGCGCCGCGCGCGATCGTCTTTTTGCCGAACCACCACGCGAAGGCGAGGGCAGGGAGCGCGATCAAGTCCGTCGGATCGGGCATCACCGCCGCGCCGCCGAACGCGAGGCCGATCGCACGCGCGACCGCGAGCGCGATCTCCGGCACGAGCTTCATCAGCATGAACACGCCGCCGGTCAGCGCGGTCGTGACGACGAGCTTCCACCGCCGCAGCGTGAAGTCGACGTTCGCGCCCGCACGCCACGCGATCCACGCGAGGATGTCGAACGCAGCGGTCGCGACGAGCGGAAACACCGCGAGCCCTGCGAAGTCGCTGAGCTTGCCGGTGAGCCAGAATGGCAGCGTCTCCGGCGCGAGCGGCTTCAAGACCCAGTCGTTGAGCGCGAGCACGGCGAGCGCGAGGAGCGGCAGCGGCGCGAGCAGCTCGGCGAGCGGAAGGCCGGGCTTGTCGGGACCGTCGTCGCCGGCGAGGACTCGCCATGCTCGCGAGTGAAACGACACGGCGTTATCCTATGCGTAACCTCGGAATTGGCGGCAGCGTTCGGTCGGATACCGTATGATGAAGGCTCGATGATCGGGACGACCGTCGGTGGGTACCAGGTCACGGGCTTGCTCGCGGAAGGCGGCATGGGCGCCGTCTGGGCCGCGAAGCATCCGGTGATGGGGCGCGATGCGGTCGTGAAGCTCCTCCTCCCCGAGCTCTCTCACAACGCAGAGATGGTGCGCCGGTTCTTCAACGAGGCGCGCGCGGCCGCATCGATCAGCGATCCGGGCATCGTGCAGATCTTCGACGTCGGTCATCTTCCCGACGGGCGCGCGTACATCGTGATGGAGCGGCTCAAGGGCCAGACGCTCTCGCAGCGCCTGCGCGACCGCCGCCCGCAGCACGCGGCCGATCCGCTGCAGGGCCTGCGCGTCGAGGAGACCGTCAACATCTTGCGGCTGCTCTCGCGCACGCTCGACGCCGCGCACGCGCACGGCATCGTTCATCGCGATCTCAAGCCCGACAACATCTTCCTCGTGCCAGACCGCGACGTCGCCGGCGGCGAGCGGACGAAGATCCTCGACTTCGGGATCGCGAAGCTCAAGGGCGGCGACGGCACGCAGGCGCACGCGACGCGCGCGGGCAGCATCTTCGGAACACCGTCGTACATGGCGCCGGAGCAATGCAACGACGCCGCGACCGTCGACGCGCGCGCGGATCTCTACGCGATCGGCTGCATCGCGTACGAGATGCTCGCGGGCATTCCGCCGTTCGGGTTCGGTGGCGTCGAGATCATCGCCGCGCACATGCGCGACGAGCCGGTGCCGGTGCGCGAGCGCAATCCGTCCGTGCCGCCGCAGCTCGAAGCCGTGATCGCTCGCCTGCTGCGCAAGCAACCCGGCGAGCGCTACGCGTCGGCGCACGAGCTGTGGGGCGCGCTCGAGACGGTCGCGTACGGCGGCTCTGCACCGACCTCGTATTCGGTGCCGCCGGGCGTGTCGGCCGGCTACGCGCCGGGCTCGTACGGATCGGCGCAGCTCGCCGCGCAGCGCGCCGCCGCGTCGACGCCGGCACCCGGCTCGATGCCGTTTCCCCCGCAGCAGATCACGCCGCCGCACTTGCTCGCGCAGCCGGCCGGCTCGACGCCACCGCCCGCCGTCGGCACCTATCCGCCGCCGGGGACGTATCCGCCGCCGCCGGCGACCTATCCACCAGTCGCGGCGTCGAAGACGCCTTGGATCATCGCCGCACTCGCGATCGCCGCCGCCGCGGCCGTCCTCGTCGTCATGATGATGAAGAAGGACCCGGCGCCTTCACCCTCAGCGGGACCGGCCCCGGCGAGCGGCGAACCCGTCGCCCTTGGCAATCCACTCGCCGAGGCGGTGGAAGCCAAGATCGATCAGAAGTGGGACGTCGCGATCGCGGCGGCCGAGCGCGTCGTCGCGCCGGGTGACAAGGCGAAGGCGGCGGAGATCGCCGCGTACGCGAAGGAGCAGCAGACGCATCAAGCGTCGTTCAAGCAGGTCGAGACCGCGCTCGCGGCGAACGACCTCCCCGGCGCACGACAGGCACTCGCCGCGATTCCGTCGACGAGCCCGTACCACTCGCGCGCACAGGAGCTCGTGAAGAAGGCGGACGACGCGACGAAGGTCGCCGTGGTGACGCCGGATCCGAAAAAGGATCCGAAGAAAGATCCGAAACGCGATCCGAAGAAGGATCCGAAGAAAGATCCCAAGCTCGGGTCAGCCGACGTCCGCCCGCCGGAGCCCAAGGCGCCCGAGGACGAGGACGAGCCCGGCGCGGCCGGCATGTCGTACGACGAGGCGATCGGTGCTGCCCACATGGCGCTCAAGAGCGAGAGGTTCCCGCAGGCCTTCAAGCTGGCCAAAGCGGCGCTCGCGAAGCGCCCCGGCGATGGTGATGCGCGCATGGTCGCGACGATCGCCGCGTGTGGGATGGGTCAGGCAAAGCGCGCGCTCGCTCATTTCCCGCGGGAGAAAGGCACGTCGTTTCACGAGGTCGCCTACAGCCGCTGCTTCAAGCTGGGCATCGATCTGCAACAATGAGCGTGGCGCGGCATCGCCACGCGTGACCGTGCGTGATCTTGGCTACCCCAGCGATGCCCGCGGGGCGTTGACCCGCTCGACGCCGGGGCCGTATTCTGCTGCGCGATTAGGGGGAATCGGATGACTCTTGCGAACACGCTTCGACTGGGTGGGCTCTTGCTCGCCGCGTTCATTTGCGCGGCCAGCGCGGGCTCGGGCGCGAAAGGCGGCGGCGGCTCATCGCGCACCGAGAAGACGGGTGTCTTCTACACGACGAAGCCTCGCTTCGAGTGGCCGCACCGCAAAGGCTCGAACTACCGCATCGTGCTCTGGCGGATCCCGACGGTGGCGGGCCAGCAGCGCCTCGCCGTCTACGATCAGCTGAACTACACCGAGCGGTACTGGCTTCCGCCCGACGATCTCGACTTCCAGACGCGCTACGAGCTGTTCGTCTACAACGACGCGCTGCAGGTCGTGACGTCGTGGGGCTTCACGATCGGCTTCCAGCCGCCGCAAGTGATCTACCCGCCGCCGAACGCGAAGGTTCGCAACCTCTCCCCGGAAATCCGTCTCGCGCCGTTCGACTTCCCGTACGTCTATTACGGGTTCGAGATCGCGGAATCACCGTCGTTCGACAAGATCATCGACCACGGATACATCTCGCATCAAGAGAACGTGAAGACGTTCGCCGGTCCCGACAACGAGCTCGGGACGCAGGACGACATTCGCTTCGTCGGCTGGCCCGTCGGGAAAGTCCTCAAGCCGAACAAGACCTACCACTGGCGCGTCCGCGGCTACTACTTCGACGAAGGTGACTTCGCGAACAAGGGCACGGTCCCGTCGAAGGAGAGCGCCGGTGGCCGCTCCGAAGCGACCGGCAGCTTCACGATTCCGCCGCAGTCGGGCTCCGACTCGCTCGCGAACGTCACGCAGATCACGCGTGACAGCGCGAACACCGGCCAGCCCACGCTGAGCAAGCGCCTCGACCTCGCATACATCTCGATCAACCCCGACGAGGGCTCCGAGATTCGCGTCGCCGGCGTGCAAGTGCAGCGCGGCGTGCCCGTGTTCGACACGGGTCGCGAGGAGTTCACGAAGTCGGTCAAGGGATCGAAGGATCAGTGGCCGCAGTGGGACGTCGACGGCGAGGGCCTGTTCTTCGCATCCGACCGTTCGTCGGGCATCCCGAACATCTGGTACAAGCGCCGCGACGCGCGCGGCTACACGCAGCTCACGTTCCACGACAAGATGGCGCGCGGCCCGACGATCTCGAAGGACGGCAACCGCGTCGCCTACCAGGTCGCGAACAACGAGAACTCGGCCGGCTGGTCGATCTGGATGGTCGGTCGCGATGGTCGCTCGGCGACGGAGCTCGGCAGCGGCGAGCAGCCCAAGTTCTCGCCCGACGGCAAGAAGCTCGCGTTCTCGCAGCTCGACTTCAACGGCGTGAAGCAGATCTGGGTGATGGACACGAGCGGTGGTAACCGCGTCCAGATCACGAACGAGGCGTGCCCGCGCCACAGCTGCATCGGCAACCAGATGCCCGTGTGGCATCCGTCGGGTCAGCGTCTCGTGTTCGTCTCGGACACCAAGTCCGAGAACCACGACATCTGGATGGTCGAGCTCGACGGCGCACGCATGGTGCAGCTGACGAACTACCTCGGCTCGGATACCACGCCCGAGTTCACCCCCGACGGTCGTTACATCCTGTTCGCGTCGCAGCGCGGTGGTGACACGTTCCACATCTGGATGGGTGAGTTCGCCGCGAACTAACTATCGGACCTGATTGCCAGGTCGCGGGCTTGACTCCGCGGGCGCATCGGAGATTGTAGGCCCCATGCGCAAATTGCTCGCCCTCGGTTCGCTTGTTGGTGTGTCGCTGCCGCTCCTGGCAGCAGCACAGCCGCCTCCTCCACCCCCGCCGCCTGGCGGTGGTGGCGGCTATGCCGAGCCCGCCGCGGGACCGAAGATGCGGGTCGACGTAGGCCTGATCGCCGGCCTCCCGCAGCAGGATCTCGACGAGGCGGACACGTCGCCGGGCATCAACGTTCAGTTCGGCTATCTGTTCACGCCAAACCTCGGCATCCTGGTCGGCCTCCGCTACTTCCAGATCCAGTTCGACGGTAGCGAGGACGTCGAGTTCTCGAACTACGACGCCGATTTCGGCGTCCGCTACCAGATGCCCGTCTCGCCCACGATGTACGCGTTCGGCGAAGCGATGCTGATCTACTCGACGCTCGAGATCAGCGCCGGCGGCAACTCGGTCGACGGCTCGGGCATCGGCTTCGGTGTGCGCGGCGGTGCTGCGTTCAACGTGAGCGGCAACATCTCGGTCGGTGGCGCGCTCAGCTACACCACCGCCTCGATTGACCTCGAGGGCGAAGAAGGCGACGCCGGCTGGCTCGGTCTCGAAGGCTTTGTGAGCTTCGGCTTCTGAGGCGGCAAAGGTCGCCACACACACCTCGCGCCCGCATCCGACCGTTGACTGGCCCGTAGATTCGGCCATTCTCCAGCGATGCGGATGATCTCGATGGTGACGGTTTGCACGCTCGCTCTGCCTCTGACCGCGAGCGCGCAGCCCGGTGTCACGCCGTACTACGCGCAGCCTCCCGTGGTCGCGCCGGCTCCTGTCGAACCGAAGATGCGCCTCGAGCTCTCGCTCGGCGCCGCTTCGCCGAAGGGCGATTGGAAAGAGGACAACGTCGTCGAGACCTCGCCGTCGCTCGGCTTGCAGCTCGGCTTCACCGTCGCTCCGAACATCAGCTTGTTCGGCGGCTTTCGTTACGTTCGCGTCCAGTTCGACGAGGAAGTGGTCGGCGATGGCGCCGACGACCTCGAGGTGACACACCGCGAGCTGCAGCTCGGCGTGCGGTTCACGTCGCCGATGTCGCCGACGTCGAAGTTTTTCATCGAAGGTCAGCTCAATCGGTCGACCGTCTCCGCGAGCTTTCAGGGCGAGGGCGAGTCGTACTCGGGCGTCGGCCTCGGTGCGCGTGGCGGCATGATCTTCATGGTCGATCGCAACATCGGCCTCGGCGTCGCGCTGAGCTACACGTCGGCGGGCATCGATGTGGACGAAGGCAGCGAGGGCGGCGGCGAGAAGTTCGACGACACGTGGCTCGGATTCGACGCCAACCTCAGCTTCTGGTTCTGAGCACCGTAGGCCCCGCGAACATCACGTATCCGGCCAGGTACTTCCGCCGCGCTAGATCGCGGTCGTCGCGAGCCAGCTCACGACCGACTCGCAGCCGCCCGGGCACTGCTTCTGCCGGCGGAACTGGCGCTCGTTATCGGCATCACGCGCGAACCGTACGATCGTGACCGAGCGACCGCAGCCCTCGCAGCGGAACAGCCCCATGAAGACCCACTCCTTTCCGGTCAGCGCCGTGTCGACGCCGACGCCATCCCAGAAGTAAACACCCGTGCCGTCATCGATGACGGCGGTTGTGCGCTCAGGTTCTCCCATCACGCCGCACGCTAGCGGTTCGGTCTGACACTCACGGAAGTTGCGTGAGCGTTCCCATCGGGACCTCGACGCTGCCCGCGATCGCCGGCGAGCGGACCCAGTACGCGGGGCACGGATCTTCGTGACGCGTCCGGTTCCACGTGCAGACCTCGTTGTGTCCGATCGCGAGATCGATCACGTGCTCGCGATAGGTCACGCGAATCGGCAGGGTCGTCGGTGCGCGCATCCACGCATCGAGTGCGGCCTCGCCGAGCTCGCCGATGCGACCCGCGGCGTCGACGGGAAACGTCTCGCCGGCCACGTCGAGAAGCAGGCCGGCCGGGCAATCGGTCCGCAGCGTGGACACGACCGGCTCGACGTCACGCCGGTAGATCTCCTTGCGCGGCACGAACAGCAGCGCCGCCGTGCCGAGCGCATCGAGACCGAAGAACCCGACCGCGACCTGCGTGCCGGGCTTCGTGGGATCGCCGCCGAAGTACGCGGCGGCGGCGATGCCCGCTTCGAGCGCGAGCATCAGCGCGGTGACCTTCTTCCACGTGCTGCCGTAGCGAAAGCCCGCGCGATAGACCGTGTCGGTCGCGGTCTGCGTCGAGCGGCAACGAAGCGCGAACGGCAGCGGCTCGGTCGCGACACCCGCCGGCACGATCTTGTACTCGGGGGCGAGCGGCATCGAGACGCCCAGTCGCTCGTGAACGCCGGGCACCGGCACGTGCTCGGCGCGCACCCGTTCGTCGAGGATGCGCTGGTTGCCGCTCGCCTGCGTGATCGCCCAGCTCGAGAAGCAACCGCTCGTCGCGAGCAGGATCGGCAGCAGCCACTTCATCGCCGACCTCCGATCTGCACCCAGCCACCGGGCACGAGGACATGCACGCGTCCGCGCGCGCGCCACTCGGTCGGCCGCCACGACATGCCGGTCTCGGGGCGCGCTTGATACGAGCCCGGCACCCAGATGTAGCCGCGCCCGTCCCACTGCCAGAAGCCGCTGACCCAGATCGTCGTCGGCATCGGCGGCGGAGGCACTTCCTCGACGCGCGGTGGCGGCGGCGCGACCGGCGCGGTCGTCGTCTTCTCCGCGACGATGTCGGCCTCCGGCACGCGCCACATTCCGGACAGCCAGAGCCACGTCGTGCCCGTCCACGACCAGTACCCGGGCCGCCACTCGGCGTTGTCGCTGAGCTTGGGTGGTGGTGTCTCGTCGCGCGGCGCGGGCGGGGGACCGTCCGGCTGCTTCGGCGGTGCACTCGCGTCGCGCACGCGCTGCTCCCACGCGCGCTCGCGTCGCGCGCGTTCGGCGGAGGACCAGCACCGCGCATCTTCGCCGTGCGAGGCGCAATAGCCCTCGCGCTGGCGCACGCGGTCTTGCAGCTCGGCCCATCCGCGCTTGCCCCCGGCGCCCCAGCAGTCCCGACTCTCGTGATGCGAGGCGCAGTACGCATCGAATCGTCGACGTCGCTCCACTTCGAGCGCGGTCTTGATCGCGCGCTTGCGGTCGCGCTCGCTCTCCTCGGCGAGCCGCCGCTGAGCATCTGCGTTCTGGCGCACCCAGCGCGCGCGCGACTCCTCGGGCGACTCGCGCCTCGCTGCCAGGCGTCGTTCCCGGCGCACGAGATACGCCTCGTATTCGGCCTCGGAGACGTTGGGTCCCCAGACGATACGCGCCACGCCGAAGCGCACGCCCTCGAGGTCGTTCGGCTCGACCGACCACCACCGAATGCGCACGCGCCGGGCGCGCTGTTCGGGCACGCGCCAGCGCACGACCTCGACGCTGCCCTGCGGCTCGATGCCCTCTTCGACGATGATCTGCACCGGCGGGCTCGGCGGTGGGATCACCACCGCGGTGCCCGTCGGCACGTTCGGTACGACGGTCCCGCCACCGCCACCGTCGCCGCGCACCGCCGCGAGCCGCTCCTTCGCGTCCGCGATGCAGCGAACATTCTCCGCCTTGGTCGCGCCGCCGAACAGGCCGGCCGCCTTCGCGAGCTCCTGGTCGTCGCCGACGATGGACGCGTGAAGCCGCACGCCTCGTGGCGTCGAGATGAAGAGCACGACCTCTTCGCCCCACTTCGCTCCCTCGACGAGAAGCTCGACCTCGTACGGACCCTGGCCGCAGATCGTCGGTGCCCGGTACCACGTCTGCGCCGCCACCGTGGGTTCGAGCTGGATGTGCTCCGTCTCGTCGCTGTACACGGCGGGCTTGCTCGATCCGCCGCAACCGACCAGCACGACAAACAGACAGCTGCGAAACATCGTCGCGGTCGATAGCACGGGACGTACCAGCAGAATTCTCGACGACATACGCAGGCCGCCGTGAACGCGCGGCTTCGCCGGGCGTGAACGTGCGGACCGATGAAGCATCGTCGTAGGATGCGCCGTGGCCCGCGCGACGCGACGATCCAAAGCGGAGGGTCCCGCACCGATACGATCATCCGCGCGGCGCGGAGATCCGACCGCGCATCTGGAGCGCGCACGGCAGGCACTCGCCGTACACGACCATGCAGCCGCGCGCGATGCACTGATCCTCGCGTGGCAGGCCCGCCGCTCGCCATCGATCGCGAACGTGATCGAAATCCTCGATGAGCGAGCGCCCGACGAGCTGACCGCGAAGCTCGCGCAGCTCGTCACTCCGCGCGTTGCCTCGACGCATGCGAACTTGCACGCGTTGCGAGGGATCCGTGACCCGCGGATCTCTGGCTGGGCGATCAATGCACTCGTTCGGCTGCCATTCACCGCGCGCACCGCACGCATGTTCTTGCGCGAGCTCGTCGAGATCGTCGACGAGCTCGACGATGCGCGTGTGCTGCCTCACGTCGAGGCGATCGTTGCGGGCGTCACCACACGCATCAATCTGCTCGCCATCCGCCAGGAGCTATCCGCACAGCTGCGTACGGCTGCGACCCGCCTTTCGCAGCTCGATGTCGTGCCGACCGAGCTCGAGCAGCGCATCGTTGCGATGGTCGAGCCGCTGCGCAAAGTGACCCGCTCGGCCGAGGCGTTGCTCGCCGATATCTACGCGAACCCGGACGACGATGGGCCGCGCCTCGTGCTCGCGGACTTGCTTCTCGAGCGAGGCGATCCGCGCGGCGAGCTGATCACGCTGCAGATCGAGCGCCGTGAGGGCGAGCCGACCGCACGCGAGCAAGAGCTGCTGAAGAAACACGGCCGGCAGTGGCTCGGCGCGCTGACGCCGGCGCTGTCGTGGGGGCGCGGGTACTCGCACACGCGGTTTCGTCGTGGTTTCGTCGCGGTGGCTGACATCATCCAGTCGGTCGGCAAGAAGCTCGTCCCGATCCGGACGGATCCGGCGTGGTCCACGGTCGAGGAGCTGCGGGGAACCTGGGATATCGAGCTCCTCCTCGCTGCTCCGTTTCGCGCGCTGCAAGTGATCGAGCGCTCTCTCTCACCCGAGGAGATCGCCGTCCTCGCAAAGCGGCCGCTCCTTGCCCTGCGACGTCTGCGGCTCAACGACGTGAAGGCGATCGACCCGCAGCTGATGCGCGCAGCATTTCCGAACCTCGAGCGCGTGATGCTCTGGTGGCACACACAGAACTGGAAGGACATCGCGGGCCTCGCCCGTCTCGGCGTCGAGCACGTGGAGGTCACGAACCACTGGGTCAATGACAATCTGAAGCGCGCGCGCACGGAGTTCGACGCGTACGTCGACGGGCTCGTCGGCACCACCGCGCCGGTCGCGCGTCTCGTGCTCGCGACGCCGTCAAACCCACAGTCCGGAGAACCGCTGCAATCCGTCGAGCTGCGCCGCGACGCGCACGGCCACTTCGAGCGCGTAGAGTCGCGCGGATGACGTCGCGCGCTGCGCTCCTTGCTGTCGCGCTCGTCGCGTGTCGCGAGAATCCGTCGAAGCTCGACGGCGTCGCGGCGGCGAAGCCGGCGGCGAGTACGAAGCCCGCCTTTCCGACCACGTTCGAAGCCGATGCCGTGGATGTGTGGGTCGCCGCGGAGATGGCGGAGCGCGGCGCCGTCGGGATGTCTCTCGTCGTGATCGAGGGCGGGAAGGTCGTGCTCGCGAAGGGCTACGGCAAGGCGCGTGGCGATGGGAACGAGCTCGTCACCGCCGACACGCCATTCGCGCTCGGCTCGGTCAGCAAGCAGTTCCTGTGCACGGCGGCGTACATGCTTGTCGACAAGGGCCAGCTCGCGATGACGGACTCGATCGCGAAGTGGTACCCGAACGCCACGCGCGCCGCAGACATCACGCTCGCGGATCTCGGCGGGCACACCGCGGGCTATCGCGACTACTACCCGCTCGACTACGTCGACACGCGGATGCAGAAGCCGATTGCACCCGACGACTTGATCGCGCAGTACGCCGCGATGCCGCTCGACTTCGAACCGCGCGCGCGATGGTCGTACAGCAATACCGGATTCGTGCTGCTCGCGCGCGTCGTCGAGAAGGTGTCGGGCGTGCCGTACAGCAAGCTCCTCGAGGAGCAGATCTGGAAGCCGCTCGGCATGACGGCCTCGATCACGCGACCCGCGACGGCGGCGAGCGGGCATGTCTCGTTCTTGTTAGACGGCGCGAAGCCCGCGCCGTTCGAAGCCGAGGGCTGGCTGTTCGGCGCGGGCGACATCTGGGCGTCGGCGAACGATGTCGCGAAGTGGGATCTCGCGCTGCTCGACGGCAAGCTGCTCTCGCCCGAATCGCACCGCGCGCTCGCGACGGCCCGCATGCTCGCGAACGGCAAGAGCAGCGGCTACAGCTGCGGCTGGTACGTCGGCATGAACCGGAACGAGCTCGTGCTCCAGCACGGTGGCTGGGTCGGCGGTTTTCACACGCGCAACGTGATCGTGCCGCGCACGAAGAGCGCGGTGATCGTCCTGACGAACGACGAGTACGCGAACGTCACGGGGATCGCCGACAAGATCCTCGGCCTCCTCACCGCCGAGCTTGCAGCGCCGATCGTCTCGGGACCACCTGCCGGCGAGGCGGCCCGCGACCACATCCTCGAGCTCCAGCGCGGCGCGCTCGACCGCGGGAAGCTCGGCGAAGATCTCAGCGCGTACTACGACGACGCGCGCGTCGCAGCGGCCGCCGCGAAGCTGCGCGCACTCGGGCCACCGACGGTGACCGTCACGTCCCGCGACGAGCGCGGCGCGCTGGAGGTCACGCACCTGTCGATCGCGTTTCCGTCGAAGACGTTCAACGCGACGATGTTTCGCTCGCCCGACGGCAAGATCCGCCAGCTGCTGTTCGAGAATTAAATGGTGCGACCAGTGACCCTCGTGCGTCCGGTGGCACTTGTAAGCGTCCGGTGACGGGTCGCACCTGTAAGCGTCCGGTGATCGGTCGCACCTGTAAGCGCCCGGTGACGGGTCGCACCTGTAAGCGTCCGGTGATCGGTCGCATCTGTAAGCGTCCGGTGATCGGTCGCACCTGTAAGCGCCCGGTGATGGGCGCGCTCGGCGCGAGACTAAGGGCCGGCTTGCGTGAGCACGTGCTCGAGTCCTTCGAGGAGCTGCTGCGGCGGCATGCGCGGCGCGTAACGCTCGAGGTGGAGCAGCAGCTGATCCGTCGCGGGATTGCGGCCGCGGAGGCGCTGCGCCTCGGAGTGTGCGCGGTCGAGCATCTCTTGCGCGGTCTTCGGGCTGATGTCGAGGAGCTGGCGCGCGTTCGCGAGCGACTCGCGCATGTGCTCGAGCGCGCGCGAGTCGTGGATCACGAGCACTTCGCGCTGATTGATCGAGCGCAGTGACTCGAGATACTTCACGAGGCCTTCGCTCGTCATGCGCGCCGCGATCTTCGGATCCGAGGCGAGCTGCTGCTGGAACTCGACCATCTGCCAGCGATCGGCGGCGCGCATCGCGCGGCAGACGACGGAGCCGACGAAGTGCAGCATCACGTCGCGGATCGTGGCGAGGATCTGATCGTGACGGTCGACCTCGCTCGACTGCAGCACGTCGTTGTTCGGACCGAGCGTCGTCGCGAGCTGCGCGAGGCCGCGGCGCACGAGCAGCGCGCGGCCGAGGGAGGTGAGGTAGCCGGGCACGACCGTCGCCGGGTCGATCGACGGCACGAACGCCTCGTACACCGCGGACACGAGCGCGTGTACGCCTTCGCTCGCGGAGCTCTGCGTGTCGTCGAGGAGCGCGAGCACTTCGTTCGTGTTGCCGGCGCCGATCGAGATGTCCAGGCGCGAGCGCGCGTCCGCGATCTGTGTGCGCAGGCCGTATTCGATCGAGGACACCTTCTCGACGACCTTGTTCCAGCGTTCCTCGTCGCCGCCTTGCTCCTCGTCGATGCCTTCGAGCAGGCTACCGATATCGCTCGCACCGAGGTCGAGATCGGGCGAGGTCGGCGCGTCGGGGTCCATGCCTTCGAGGTCGCCGAAGTCGAAGGCGTCATCGTCGGGCAGGGCGTCCGCCGGCCGGTCCTTCTTGTTCTCGACCGCGCGGCAGTACGCGAGCAGCGGTGCGAGGCCGCCGAACGTCTCGTCCCACAGCTTGCGAAGCCCGGCCTGCGTCTTCACCTGATCGTTGGGCGAGGTGCGGCTCGCGAGGAAGCGCTCGTAGAGGCTCTCGTCGAGTTGTTTCAGATCCTCGAGCGCGGTCAGCGCGAGGTGAACGAGCTCGCCGGCAGCGGTCTGAATTCGAGGTGTGCCGATGGCACCTTTGAGGCGTGGGTCCACCGAGTCCACAAGCTTCGCATGCAGCGAGACTCAGGCCAAATTACGCGGCGCGCCGACGGCGGCGAATCGCGACCAGGCCGAGCAGGCCCAGCATCAGGCTGGACGAACCACCGGCCGAGCAGCCCCCGGGCTCCCCGTCGTCGGGCGGCGTCCCCGGGTCGGTGCCCCCGACCTGCTTGCCGAGCTGGATCTTGATGTCGCCGCGGTCGGGATCGTTCGTAGCCAGGGTGACGTCGAACGACCCGTTCGCGAACGCGGCGTCGTCGGCGACGAAGACCTTCACGACGTCCTGCCCGCCGGGCGGGATGTCGACGCGGCTGATCAGCGCGCCGCCGGCCAGCTTGGGCTCGATCGAGAGGACCGCCTCGCCCAGGTTCCGCACGGGCAGCTCCTGCACGGTCCCGCTCGCGAAGTCCATGCGTGCACCCTCGCCGATGCCTTCGAGGACGGGCAGGGCGAGCCGCGCCGACTCGCCGGTCAGCTTGATCGTGCGCTCGAGCGCGGGCAGCCCCATGGGGACCGAGATCAGCGTCCAGTCGACGACCCGGATGCCGAGGATCGTGACGTGGAGGCCCGCGCCGAAGAGGAGGCGCGGCTCGTAGCGAACCACACCTTCGCTCTGGATCGGGACCTCGAAGCCGCCTCCGAAGCCGCGCGGGCCGTCGGACTGCAGCGTGACCTTGTCACCGGGCGAGTCGATCGTGCCGCCCGCGACCGTCGCCTTCTTCGTGCGGAACGTCGTCGCCATCGACGCCGTGACGGTGACGCGCAGCCCGCCCGAGATGCCGATGATCGAGATGTAGTCGCCGATCAGGTCGGTCGTCAGCAGCGTGATCGGTGCGGTCGCGTCGCTGACGCGCGCGAGCTTGGTCGCGTCGATCGTGGGATCGAACGTGGTCTGCGCCTCGAGCAGCAGGTCCATCGGGATGTACGGCAGCGGGATGTTGCCTTCCCAATCGATGTTCCTGCCGAGCACCGACGTATGGATGCGGCCCTTGAGCGAGACTTCGGCGCCGTAGGACACGTCGAGAAAGCCGCCGCCGGGACGGCCCGCGAGCGTCGCTTGCATCTTCTCGCCCCAGCACGCCTGTGTGCGCACGCCGGTCTCGACTGCGGTGTGGCCCATGACGCGACCCGAGAGCCGGAGCTGCGCGACGTAGCCCGACGGAAACCAGCCGGTGTCGCCCGAGATCTCGGCGATGTCGGTGCCGGTCCACGCGAGGTCGGTGTCGGCCGTCGCGCAGCGCTGCACGTCCGCGTTTGCAGTGGCGGGCACGATCGCAGCAGCGAGGAGAACGGCCGGCAGGATCGTGCGCATGCGCGGGGAGAGAGCACGCGTCGTGCCCCCGCCGGCGCGAGCAATGTCGCGGGAATCGCAGGCGACTGCGCCGCAGCGGCGGCAGCCTGGCAGCCCGACTTGCCGCAGACGAGCGTGTGCACTGCTAGCCTCACGCCGTGCTCGCGATGAGGGTCAAGGACGGCGTCGCGCCGCCGGCGCACGCGACCGCGGTGCCCGCGCTGTTCGAAGCGCTGCTCGACGTGTTCGCGCCGCTCGAGGTCGCGATCGCCATCGACGACGCCCAGATCGACATCGCACGCATCGATCCCGTGCGCGGGTTCGGGACCGACGCGTTGTGGTGCGACGAGGAGCTCACGCGCGACCCGCTCACGCGCTGCTCGCCGGCACTCGGGACGGACGTCGTCGCCGAGCTGCATGACCGGCTCGCCGGCATCGCACCCGCGCGCTTCGCGATCCACGCGACCGGCGCGGTTCACCATCGAGCCGCCGGCGCCGCTGCGCCCGCGTGGTACGGGCGGTGGCGCAGCGACGGCCTCAACGCGATCGTGACCATCGCGTTCGACGACACCGGCTTTTCGCTGCAGTGCCCGCTCGACGGCTACCCGTTCATGCCGATCCGCCCGCTCGCGGGAAAGCTCGCCGCGGGTGATCGTGCGCTCGCCGCCGAGAACCGCGCGCTCTGGCTGCCCGCGCTCTGCAACGTCCGCGCGGCGCTCGGCTTCGATCGCGAAGAGGTGAAGTGGAGCGCGCTCGGCGATGCCTTGCTTCGGAAGGACTGGCTTCCGCGCCTGCGCGCGAGCTAACTAGAGTCGTGCGATCGCTGGTCCTGCTCCTCGCGTTGCTCGGCTGCCGCGGGCGCGCCGAGGTCTCGCCGCCGGTGATCGCGATCTCGATCGTGTACGCGGGCGCCTCCGCCGAGGTGATCGAGTCCATGGCGGTCGTGCCGATCGAGCAGGCCGTCGGCAGCATCCCCGGTGTCACCGAGATCGACTCGCGCATCGAGAGCGATCACGCGACGATCTTCCTCGTGCTCGAGAACAGCGCAGATCTCGACACCAAGGTCCACGACGTGCGGCACGCGCTCTCGCTCGCCCAGCCACGGCTGCCGCACGATGTCCTCCCGCCGACGATCACGCGCGCGTCGCGCGACGAGCGTCCGATCGTGTGGCTCGAGCTGCGCAACGACGCGATGCCGATCGTCGAGCTCTCGTCCGCGGCGCGCGCGCTGATCGAGCCCGTGCTCGAGCGCCTCCCCGGTGTCGCGATGATCGAGGAGCACGGCCTCGCGAAGAGTGTGGTCATCGTGCGTCCCGATCTCGATCGCCTGCTCGCCGCGAAGCTCGCGCTGTTCGACGTGCTCGCCGCCGTGCAGGCCACGGACGCCACCCAGCTCGAGATGCTGGGCGACATCGTGATCAAGCAGGTCGATGGCGCGCCGATCCGCGTGCGCGACATCGCGATGGTCGAGCAAGGCTTCGAGCGCGAGCCATCCGCCGGCAAGCCCATGCTCGCCGTTCGCGCGCAACACGACGCGAAGAAACCGGCGGTGCTCGCGGCCGTTCGCACCGCACTCGCCGATGTCAGGGCCGCGCTGCCGCCCGGCATGACCGTGACCGAAGCGCCGCCACCCGCGTCCGCGCTCTCGCGCCCACCCGCGCCGCTCGTGGTCACGTTTGTCGGTCCCTCCCTCGACGAGCTGCGGCGCCTCGCGGACGCGTTTGTCGCCGAGGCCAAGCTCACCGACGTGGTTCGGGATCCGCCGGTCGGTGAGCGCGAGCTGACCGTGCTGCCGGATCGTGATCGTGCTGCACAGCTCGGCATCCCCCTACCCGACATCTTTGCCACGCTCGCCGCGATCGACAGCGAGCGCGTCGGCGACATCACGCTGTCCGGGACTCGCTACCCCATCCTCGTGAAGCCGAGCGCCGCGCCACTTCCCGAGCTCCTCGACAAGTTGTTCGTGCGCAACCGCGACGGTGCGCTCGTTCCGCTCTCGACCGTCGTCTCGCTGGAAGAGCGACAGAGCCGCGGAATCATGCGCCGCAACGGCGAACGCGCGATCGCGCTCGCGATCTACGCCCCCTCCACCGTGCTCGCCGCGGCGAAGACGACCCTCAAGGTCCTCACGCTCCCCGCGGGATACCGCGTCAGCACGACGTCGCCGTAGCGCGGCTGTCACGTCGCGCATCTTCGCTGTGCGTTTACACGTCGCATGCGGTCGCGGCTGCGCGTCACATCACGGGTTTTGCCGTCGAGAATCTCCGGAGGGCGCGGCACATCGGTTGCTCCTCGCCTCGTCATGACGTTCTCTTCCTCCTCGTTCTCGCGCATGGGTGGTGCGCTGCTGCTCGCCTTCGCCGGCGCCTGCGGTCATGTCACCGAAGAAGACCCCTCGGTCACCGGCGAACAGCCGTCCGCCGATGACCCGTCGGACCCGCCGCCGCCGCAAGCGGACTTCCGCTTCTACACGGCGCTCGACAACGGTGTCCCGACGACCGCGTTCTCGGACATCAACGATGCGTTCATCGCCGCGAATGGTCTGAAAGGCGTCACGCCCGGTGACTACTACTTCTCGGTCACGTACGAAGTGTGCCCGTCCGGTCAGAGCCAGGATCAGTTCTTCCCGCATCAGTCGCCGATCCCGTGCCGCACGTTCGGCGTCGGTGCGAACGGAATGATCGAGCGCGGCACGCCGGTCGAGCTCGATGGCGCGTCCTGCCTTCGCGACCGCGGCTTCGATAGCGCCAACGGCGGCATCACGGTCCAGCTGATGCCGTTCGAGCGCAACGTCTCCGAGTGCGGCGTCTTCGTCGCGTACATCATCCCGGCAGGCGCCATCGAAGGCGTCAACAATGCGGTCGCGACGCTGTTCTTCACGGCGCCGCCGCCGGAAGCACTGCCTCCGGCGCCGGTCTGCGGAAACGGCGTCAAGGAAGAGGGCGAGGGCTGCGATGACGGCAACGAAGCCGATCACGACGGTTGCTCGGCCTCTTGCCAGCACGAGCCCGGCTGCGACGACCCGGCTCACTGAGCTAGCCGGTCATCGCGCAAGGCTCCCGGATCGGCATGCGCGCCGATCGTACGATGCACGCGAGGAGCGCCTCCGGCGGCGCACCCATCGCCGCTGCCGCCGCGAACAGCTCGCCGTCCGCGAGCGACGGCAGCGGATTGAGCTCGATGAACACGACCTCGCCGCTCTCGCTGATGCGAAAGTCCGCGCGGCCGTACCCGGTCACGCCGAGTGCAGTGAACGCGCGACTCGCAGCATCGCGAAGCCGCAACGCGACATCATCGTCGAGCGCCGCAGGGATCTCGACGCGCACGCGCTCCGGCGTCACGTGCTTGAGCGTGTAGTCGTAGACGGCCGCGTTGTAGTGGTACGCGATCGTCGGTAGCCAGCCGAGACCATCGGCCCACGCCACGGACACGTCGCGTCCACGCACGAAGCGTTCGACGAGCGCACCCTCGGGGTAGTGATCGAGGCAGGCCTGGACCGCGGGCGCGAGCTGCGAACGTGTCTCGACGACGCTCGCCGACGTGATGCCCTTGCTCGAGCCCTCGAAGTTCGGCTTCACGATGAGCGGTGGCTCGAGTGCACGCAGCTCGTCGAGGCGCTTCACCACGACGCCGCCGGGAACGTGCACGCCCGCCGCCGCGACGATGCGTTCGGCGAGCCACTTGTCGAGGCAGAGCGCCCGCGTGCTCGGCGGGCTGCCGGTGCACGGCAAGCCGAGCTGCTCGAACAGCGCCGGATAAAACGCTTCGCGAAACGCGCCGCGCTCTCCCTCCGCGATGTCGAACACGCAATCGGGCGCGATGCGCATCAGGCGGTCGATCAGGTGGGTGATCGATCCACCGACGTCGACGGTGGCCACCGTATGGCCGAGCCGCGCGAGTCGTGCCGCGAGCGCGTCGATCGTGGCGCGGCTGTCGAACTCCGCCTCGCGCTCGTCGAGCGTGCGCTTCTCGTTGTAGGTCAGCGCGATGCGCATGCGCGCCTCCACAGGTGATCGGGCACCTCGCGCGTCTCTTCCCACGCGTCCTTCATGCCGGCGATCACGCTGTCGCGCGCGCTGGGTCCATAGATCTGCATGACGTCGGCGACCGCCTCGCTCATCCAGCGCGCGTGCTCGTCGTTGTCGACGGCGACGTGCTGCACGAAGTAGCGCGTGTCGCATCCGTCGATGCGCCGGTAGCACTCGACCACGTCCGCAAACATCTGCGGCACGAGTGACTCCGCGACGAGCAGCCAGCCGGCCACCTCTGGCTCGGGCTGCCCGGCAAATTCATCTGTCAGCCACAACGTGGCCGATTTCGCGAACGTCGACGTCGGAAACCCCTCGAGGTCTCGCACGCCGAGCGAACGCATCATCCACACCGCGAGCATCACGTGTGAGGTCCCGCCCAAGCCCGCCTCGTGCGCGATGTTGTCCTCGATCGCCGTCCGCAATCGCTTCGACCGGACGGCCATCTCCTTCATCTGCGCGAGCATTGGAATCCACAGGATGCTGTCGCTGTACTGGTAGAAGGCGAGCTCCAGGAGGGTGTCCCTCGTCAGCTCCCCGAGTCTCGCGGCCTCCATCAGAGGATGCCGCGCCAACTCATCTCGATAATTTCCAAGCAAATCGAAGATAGGTTGAACGCTCTTTGCGGTGATGGGCTCGGTGCAGTCGTACTTGAAGGTCTCGTTCATCGCGATTGTCCTTTCGCGCGGGCGAATCACCGCCGCGCAATTTCGACATTGAGCCCCCACCTCGATCGCTGCAATAGAAATTTTGGATCACGCCGCGCGCAGGCTCGAGAACGGGCTCAGGTACTTCGCGACCGTCTCCATGAACATCAGCGCGCCGCATCGCGCGTCGAGCAGCGTGCACGCGCTGGTGACGGAGAGGCGTTCCTCGTCGAGAATCTCGACGAAGGCGAGGCCCGCGTCGAACATCTGGCGCGCGAGGCGGACCGCGCGAACGTGATCGTATTCGGGATGCTCGAGCTCCGCCGCGAGCTCCTCGATGGTGTCCGAAAATGCGCGGTACGAGACGAGCTGCACGAGCTTGTCGTGGTGCTCCCACGACGACGTGATCGGCGCGGCGACGGCGATGAAGTGCGAGCGCGCGTCGCGCAGCTCTCGCGAAGAGATGTTGATTCGCATGATGCGCCGGGCGGTGCACGCGCAGCGCCAGCGCAACCGTCGAAGATCACGTGGCGCGTTGTCCGAGTCCGGCCGGACTGTCCGTGATCCGTTCGGACGCGCGCTTATCGCGCCACACTGCAGCTGACCGGCGACGGTGTCGGAAGCTTCACGTCGCGCGAGGTCTTCTTCGTGGTGCCGAGCAAGGCATGCACGCCGCCCGTGCTGCTGTAGCATCGGCGCGATGCTCCGCACGGCTCTGATCGCACTCACGCTCCTCACCGCCTGCAACAAGAAGCCGGAACAGGCGCCGGCACCCGGCAGCGCATCCGCGGTCGTCGCCGCCGACGCAGCCGCCACGGCCGACGCTGCGGCCACCGTCGACGCAGCGAGCACGCTCGACCCCGGCGAGCTCCAAACACCCGAGTCCGTTCTCTACGACGCGGGCCGCGACATGTACATCGTCGCGAACATCAACGGCGAGTCCGACGTCGCCGACGATAACGGCTACCTGACCGTCGTCAACCCCGACGGCTCGAACGAGCGCGCGAACGCGAGCTGGAAGTGGATCACCGGCGAGGCGAACGACATCAAGCTCGACGCACCCAAGGGCATGGCGATCGCCGGCGACACGCTCTACGTCGCGGACATCACCGTCGTTCGCCGCTTCGAGGCGAAGGCGGGCGTGCAGAAGGGCGACATCAAGATCGAGGGCGCCGCGTTCCTCAACGACGTCACGCCCGATGGCGCCGGCGGCATCTTCGTGAGCGACACCCAGGCGAACGCGATCCATCACATCGCCAAGGACGGCAAGGTCACGGCGCTGATCAAGAACAAGACGCTGAACAGCCCGAATGGCCTGTGGGCCGATGGCAAAGGCTCGCTCTGGGTCGGCACGCGCACCGGCGAATTCTACGTCGTCGATGCGAAGGGCAGACAAGGACCGGTGCACAAGCTTCCAACCGCGCAACTCGACGGTGTCGTCGGTCTTCCAGGCGGCGAATTTCTGGTGACGAGCTGGGAAGGCAAGTGCATCTACCGTGGCAAGCCGGGCGGCGAGTGGGCCGTGGTCGCGTCACACATCGAGTCACCTGCGGACATCGACTACGACCCCAAGCGCAAGCGCATCGTGATCCCGAGCTTCAAGACGAACAAGCTGCACGTTCACCAGCTGTAGTAGACGATCGACGTTTCACGCGCCAAGGTGCGCGGATGAAGTTGCCGCTGTCCGTGCTCGACCTCTCGCCGGTCGGCGTCGACGTCAAACCGAGCCAGGCGATCCGCGATTCGATCGAGCTCGCGATTCACGCCGACGAGCTCGGCTACACGCGCTACTGGTTCGCCGAGCACCACAACATGGCGAGCATCGCGACCTCGGCGCCCGAGGTGCTGATCGCGAACGCGGCCGCGCGCACGCGGCGCATTCGCCTCGGCGCGGGCGGCATCATGATCCCGAACCACGCGCCGCTGCACGTCATCGAGGTCTTCCGCACGCTCGAGGCGCTCGCACCCGGCCGCATCGATCTCGGCCTCGGTCGTGCGCCCGGCACGGATCCGGTCACGGCGGCCGCGCTTCGCCGCAGCGACACCGAGGTCAACGACCAGCTCGCAGAGCTCCTCGCGTTCGAGCACGCACAGTTCCCGGAGCGCCACCCGTACTCGAAGATCCAGCCGATGCCCTCCGACGTCACGTGCAGCTCGATCTGGATGCTCGGCTCCACGCTCGCCGGCGCCACGATCGCCGCGCGGCTCGGCGTTCCTTACGCCTTCGCAGGTCACTTCGCGATGGCGCACGCGCGCGACGCGATCGCCCACTACAAGCGCCGGTTCGAACCGAGCGCGCGGCTCGCGAAGCCATACGCGATGTGCGCGGTGACGGCCGTCTGCGGCGCCACCGACGACGAAGCACGCCGGCTCGCCGCGCCGATCCGCGTCGCCGTCGTCAACACGCGCACGGGCAAGCGCCAGCCCATCGTCTCGATCGAGGACGCGCTCGCCCGCGTGCTCACGGCCGACGAGCAAGCGATCGCCGACGAGTTCCTCGAGGGCGCCGCGATCGGCAACCCCGAGACCGTCGCGGCGCACCTCGTGAAGCTCGCGAAGGACATCGACGCCGACGAGCTCATGCTCTCGACGCTCGTGCCGGCGCTCGCGGATCGCCGCGCCGGCCTCGAGCGAATCGCCCGCGCACTCGCGTGACTCTCGTGTAACGTCGATGCAGCACGCAACCGTGGCACTACGCTTGCTGTGCCAAGCGAAATGCTCGAACAACAACGACTCGGAGCGCACCGATTCCAGCACTTGGTCGCTCGGGTGCGGCAGTCGCACGTCGCGTCGCGTACGTCGCAACCCCGTCGCAACGAGTCGTGCTCATGACGTCGGCGCTACGGCCGGTCACGCCCGGCGAACGCATCGAGGAGCTCGACGTGGTGCGCGGCTTCGCGCTCCTCGGCGTGTTCTTGATGAACGTGGAGTTCTTCGGTCGCTCGGTCCGCGGGATCGGGGAGGGGATGCCGCCGGGGCTGACCGGCATCGATTGGTTCGCGAGCTGGTTCGTCGCGTACTTCGTGCAAGGCAAGTTCTGGACGATGTTCGCGATGCTGTTCGGCATGGGCTTCGCCGTGATGCTCATGCGCGCGGAGCGAGCCGAGCGCCCGTTCCTCCGGCCGTATCTGCGCCGCATCCTCGCGCTCGCGGTGTTCGGCGCCGCGCACTTCATCTTCCTCTGGTCGGGCGACATCTTGTTCAGCTACGCGGTCGCTGCGGGCGGCTTGCTCGTCCTCTTGTACGGGAAGTGGAAGCCGATCGTGCTCGCGCTGGTCGCGCTGATCGCCATCGCGTTCGTGCCCGGCCTCGGGTCGAGCGCAGCGATCGCGGGCAGCCTCGCGTTCATCTCGCTGATGGCGCTGTACATGCGCAGCGAGAAGAAGGTCTTCAAGCGCATTCCGGTCTTCTCGTTCCTGTTCCTCCTCCTCGGCACGCTCGGCGCGCTCGCGTCGATCGCACTGTGGCTCGTGCCCGACGGTCCCAAGGACCCGCGCGTGCCCGTGACGACGATCAGCGGCCTGTTTCTGCTGATCGCGTTCCTGTCGGCGCGATTTCACAATCCAGTCGAGCTGCGGCCGCTGCGGCTCGGTGTCGCGCTCTACGTGTTGCCGACGCTGATGATGATCGTGATGGGCACCGTGCAATACGTGTCTCCACCGGATCCGAAAGACGCTGTCGCGACGGTCGAGGCACGCAAGGAGAAAGCCGAGAAGGCGGAGCAGCTCGCGGAGCACGAGCAGAAGAAGCGCGAGGAAGAACGGGTCTTGTCCTCGGGCACGTACGCGGACGCGGTCGGTATGCGCGCGCGCGACTTTCCAAAGCGCATCGCGGAGCAAACTGGGATGGCGGTCATCGCGATCGGCATGTTCCTGATCGGATTTTGGTTCGTGCGCTCCGGCATCATGCAGAACGTCTCTGCCCACCTGCCGCTGTTTCGCAAGCTCACGATGTACGGGCTGCCGCTCGGGATCGGGCTCGGTATCCTCGGCAGCGCGATCGCCACGACGCACACGCCCGGCTCCGAGACGGATGGCTTCCTGCTCGCGAATGCGCTCGTGATGCTCGGAAGTCTGCCTGCCTCGCTCGGCTACATGGGGCTCGTCGTGCTCGCGCTCAACAGCCGCAGCTCGCTCTCGAGCGTTCGCGTCCTCGCGCCGGCGGGCCGCATGGCACTCACGAACTACTTGCTGCAATCAGTCGTCAGCACGCTCATGTTCTACGGCTATGGCGCGGGCTACTGGGGACTCGCGCGGTCGTGGCAGGTCGCGTTCGTGATCGTGGTGTTCGGGCTGCAAGTCGCGTTCAGCCACTGGTGGCTCTCGCGCTTCCGCTACGGCCCGCTGGAGGGCGTCTGGCGCGCGTTCACGTACCGTCAGCTCGGAACGATGCGCACGAGCTCGTCGCCGAGCGCCGCGCCGCCGCCGTGATCCGAGAGCCGCGCCCGGATCAAGACGTTCGCGCAGCGGCCTTCGCGGAAGCGCCCACCCTTGGGGACGAGCGCGACGTCGCGGCGCTGCTTCGCATCGTGCAGCACGCGCACTTCGAGCGAGCCTTGTTGTGACTCGAGTCGCGCGAGCGCGCCATGCGCGATGCCGCCGGCCGACGCGGGATGCAGCGTGACATCGAGTGGCCCATCGAGCGGCTCGGCCCACTGCGAGGCTTGCGACCTGTCCGTCGAGAGCGAGAGGAGGAACAGCGGAAACTCGGCGCTCGGCGTCGACGGTGACGCCGGCGCTTCCGTCATCAGCGACGCGCGGCCCGTCGGCGTCGGGAACCGGCGGCCCTCGAACATGCGCGGTGGAACGAGCGGGTGGGGCAAGGGACCCTCGCGTTCGAGGCGCTCGAGCGTGATGCCGTGTGGTTCGAGCTTGGTGAGAAAGCGGCGCTTCCACGCGCGCGCGTCGCCGGCGACGACATCGGCGAGCCCGACGCGCGCAGCGAGCGCCTGGATGATCTCGAGATCCGAGCGCACGTTCTCCGGCCTCGGCACGACGGGCCGCGAGACGCCGATGTAGTGATGGCCGTACGAGCCGAGCACGTCGTCGTCTTCGAGCAGCGTCGTCGTCGGCAACACGACGTGTGCATGCGCGGCCGTATCCGTCATGAACGGATCGACGACGACGACCAGCTCGCGCGTGTCGAGTGCGCGCGCGGATGTCGCCGAGTCGGGCAGCATCGCGACTGGATTGCCGGCGGTGATCCACACCGCGCGGATCGGCGGATCCTTCGCCGCCAGGATCTGCTCGCCGAACAGCGGCTCGACGATGAAGCGCGGCGCGTTGCCCTTGATCATCGAGAGGTCGAATGGCCGCCGCCGCTTTGCCTCGAACGAGACCGCGCCGCCCGGGATGCCGACGTTGCCGGTGATCGCGCCGAGCGCGTCGAGCGCACGCACGATGCCAGCGCCGTTCAAGCGGCGACCGAGTCCCCACCCGACGAGGATCGTCGTCGGTCCATCGTGGAAGCGCGTCGCGAGGTCGCTCGCGGCCTCCTCGGGGACGTCCGCTTCGGCGCACCACGCAAGCGCGGTCTTCGACATCGCGAGCGCCTTGAAGTCGTCCAGGTGATCGCACCACGTGTGGGCGTCGGGATGCACGTGCTCGCGCTCGAACAAGAGGCGCGCGATCGCCATCGCGAGCGCGAAGTCCCCGCCGGGCCGCGGCTGCCAGTACCGCTCGCACAGCTCGGTGGTGCGGTGATGCACCGGATCGACGAGCACGAGGCCCGTGCCGCGCGCCTTCGCGTCGCGCAAGATCGGCAACAGGTGCGTCCACGACACGTAGATGTTGCGGCCCCAGACGATCACGTTCTTCGCCTGCAAGAGGTCCGACGGATCGTTGACCTCGAAGTCTCCGAAGTCGGCGGTCTGCGCCCACTCGCCGGCGCCGCTGCAGATGTCGCCGCACTTGTCCGTGACCGGGCCGAACTGCTCGAAGAAGTAGCTCGTCACGTGCTTCACGAAGCCCATCGCGCCCGAGGAGCGATAGTGAAAGATCGCGGCGGGCCCGGACTCGCTGCGAATCTGCACGAGCTTGGCGGCGATGAAGTCGAGCGCCTCGTCCCAGGTCACGGGGACGAGGACGCCATCCTTGCGCATGAGCGGTGACGTCAGCCGCTGCGACGAGTACTGGAGCTTCGGATATTCGTTCGTGCGGCGGCACAGAAAGCCGCGCGTGATCGGATGGTCCTTGTCACCCTGCAGCTTCGTGACGCGCCCATCTTCGACGGTCGCGACGATCGAGCAGACGTCGGGGCAGTCCCGGTTGCAGAGGGTCTTGCGAACCTCGGCCACGGTCAGTGCCGGCCGACCGAGAAGTAGCTCGACTTCGGATGCGCGAAGTAGAGGCCCGAGACCGACGCCGTCGGGTACATCGCGTAGCTCTCGGTCAGCGTGACGCCGTGGTGTGACGCGTTGTCGAGGAGCTCGAACAGCGTGCCCTTCGGTGCGTGATCCGGGCACGCGGGATAGCCGAACGCCGGGCGAATGCCGCGGTAGGTCTCGGCGAGGATCTGCTCGTGCGTGAGCGACTCGGTCGCGCCGTAGCCCCACTCGTGGCGGACGCGGTGATGCAGCCACTCCGCGGAGGCTTCCGCAAGGCGATCGGCGATCGCCTTGGCCATGATCGAGGAGTAGTCGTCGTGATCTTTCTCGAACGACTGCGCGAGCGCGTCGGTGCCAATGCCCGCGGTGACGATGAACCCGCCGAGATAATCGCGCGGGACGAGCGTGCCGTCGGTGAAGCGCTTGCCCTCGGCGAGCGGCGCGATGAAGTCTGCGAGCGAGAGGCACGTGGCCTTGTCCTCGAGCTGGCGCGGCATCGGGAACCGCGCGAGCTCCTTCGCGCCCGTCGGGTGGAACACGACGATCTCGTCGGTGTCGGTCGTGCCCGCCGGGAAGAAGCCATACGTCGCGCGTGCGACGAGGAGCTTCTCGTCGACGATGCGCTTCAGCAGCGCCTGGCCGTCCGCGAACACCTTGCGCGCGGCATCGCCCTTCTTCGGATCGTCGAGGATGGCCGGGTAGCGGCCGGAGAGCTCCCAGGTGTGGAAGAACGGCGACCAGTCGATCCACTTGGCGAGCTCGGCGAGATCGAGCTCGAGGTTCTTCACGCCGAGGAACGCGGGCGTGGCGAGTGTGGTCTCGTCGAACACGAGCTGCTGCTTGCGGGCGCGCGCTTGCTCGATCGTGAGCATCGGACGCTTCTGCGCGGCCTGGTGCGCCGAACGCGTCGAGTCTTGCTTCGTGCGGACCTCGGCGATGTACGCGTCGCGGTCGGCGGAGAGCAGCTTGCCCATCACGCCGACGGCGAGCGACGCGTCGGGCACGTGCACGGTCGGGCCGGTATACGCGGGGGCGACCTTCACGGCGGTGTGCTTGCCACTCGTGGTCGCGCCGCCGATCAAGAGCGGCATCGTCATTCCGCGGCGGGTCATCTCGGTCGCGACCGAGATCATCTCGTCGAGCGACGGCGTGATGAGGCCGGAGAGCCCGACGAGGTCCGCGCCGAGCTCGGTCGCCGTGTCGAGGATCTTGTGCTGCGGCACCATCACGCCGAGGTCGGTGACCTCATAGCCATTGCAGCGGAGCACGACGGCGACGATGTTCTTGCCGATGTCGTGGACATCGCCCTTCACCGTCGCGATCACCATCTTGCCCTTGGCAGTCGTGACGCCGGTGCGCCGCTTCTCGGCGTCCATGAGCGGCTCGAGGATGGCGACCGCCTTCTTCATCACGCGCGCGGACTTCACGACCTGCGGCAGGAACATCTTTCCGGCGCCGAACAGCCCGCCGACGATGTTCATGCCGTCCATCAGCGGACCCTCGATGATGTCGAGCGGCTTCGGATAGACCGTCAGTGCCTCGGCGACATCGGGATCGATGAAGTCGGTGATGCCGTTGACGAGCGCGTGGGCGAGGCGCTTCGCGAGCGGCTCCGAGCGCCAGAGCAGCTCGTCTTCCTTCCTCACCGTCTCGCCCGAGAGCGTCGCGGCATGGACGAGCAGGCGCTCGGTTGCGTCGGCGCGCCGGTTCAGCACGAGATCCTCGACGAGGTCGCGCAGCACTGGATCGAGCTCGTCGTACACGGCGAGCTGACCGGCGTTGACGATCGCCATGTCGAGGCCGGCCTTGATCGCGTGATAGAGGAAGACCGCGTGCATCGCCTCGCGAACGCGCGGTGACGTGCGAAACGAGAACGACAGGTTCGAGACGCCGCCGGAGACCTTCGTGCCCGGCAGCTCCTTCTTGATGCGTGCGGTCGCCTCGATGAAGTTGACCGCGTACGGGTCGTGCTCCTCGATGCCCGTGCCGATCGTGAGGATGTTCGGATCGAAGATGATGTCCTCGGCCGGGAAGCCGACCTGCTCCGTCAGGATCTTGTACGCGCGGTGCGCGATCTGCAGGCGGTGGTCGACGCTCGTCGCCTGGCCGGTCTCGTCGAACGCCATCACGACGACGGCCGCGCCGAACCGCCGCACGACCTGCGCCTGACGGATGAACTCGGCCTCGCCTTCCTTGAGCGAGATCGAGTTGACGACGCCCTTGCCCTGCAGGCACTCGAGGCCCGCCTCGATGACGGAGAACTTCGACGAGTCCACCATCACGGGGATGCGCGCGATGTCGGGCTCCGCCGCGATCAGGTTCAACATCCGGCGCATCGCGGCGACGCCGTCGAGCATGCCCTCGTCCATGCAGACGTCGAGGATGTTCGCGCCGCCTTCGACTTGTTGCCGCGCGACCGCGACGGCCTCGTCGTACTTGTCGTCCTTGATCAGGCGGCGGAACACCGCCGAGCCCGTGACGTTCGTGCGCTCGCCGACGACGACGAAGTTGGTCTCCGGCGTGATCGTCAGCGGCTCGAGGCCGGAGAGCCGCATGTGGCGCGCGGGCTGCGGGATCGTGCGGCGCGGTACGCCGTCGACGGCCGCGCGAATCGCCTTGATGTGCTCGGGGCGCGTGCCGCAGCAGCCACCGACGAGGTTGAGCATGCCCTCGCGCGCGAACGAGCCGAGCACCGCAGCCATGTGCTCCGGCGTGTCGTCGTACTGGCCGAACTCGTTCGGCAGACCGGCGTTCGGATAGCAGGCGACGCGCATGCCCGCGATCCGTGCGAGGTCCGCGACGTGCGGCCGCATGTCGTCGGCACCGAGCGCGCAGTTGATCGAGACCGCGAACAGATTCGCGTGCGAGACCGAGTTGAAGAACGCCTCGACGGTCTGGCCCGAGAGCGTGCGGCCCGAGCGGTCCGGAATCGTGACCGACGCGATCACGGGCACGCGGCGCACGCCGGCGGCGAACAGCTCCTCGAACGCGTAGAGCGCGGCCTTGCAGTTCAGCGTGTCGATGTGCGTCTCGGTCAGGATCAGATCGACGCCGCCCTCGATCAGCGCCTTCGCTTGCTCCGCGAACGAATCGACGAGCTGGCGAAACGTGACGGCACGCGCACCCGGATCGTTGACGTCGGGCGATAGCGACGCGGTCTTCGTGGTGGGGCCGATCGAACCGGCAACCCAGCGCGGCTGACCGTCTGCTTTCTCGGCGCGCGCGGCGGCGCGCTTCGCGACCTGAGCAGCGGCGACGTTGAGATCGTGCACCGCGCCTTCGAGGCCGTAGTCGGCGAGCGCGAGGGACGTCGCGGTGAACGTGTCGGTCTCGACGATGTCCGCGCCGGCGATGAAGAAGTCGTAGTGGATCTGCTCGATGATCTCGGGCTTGGTCAGCGCGAGGAGATCGTTGCAGCCCTTGAGCGGATGCGTGTGATTCTTGAACCGGTCGCCGCGCCAGATCTCCTCGTCCGCGAGCTCGAAGCCCTGGACCATCGTCCCCATCGCGCCGTCGAGGACAACGATGCGGCGTTCGAGCAGCTCGACGAGGCGGTCCACAGACGACATCGAGGCCTGATTACCATGGCCTGGCTATGGCGGGCACAGGTTGACGCTCTCGAAGCGTGCGGTACCTGGCATCGCGACCGCGGTGATCTCGCCGGCAATCAAGGTCACGTTGTAGGTCGCCTGCGGCATCTGCGTGGACGTTCCGAGCTGGGTCCACGTGGTGCCGTCGCCGTACTCGAACACCACGCCGCTCTGCGGCCGGATCCGCCAGAACCGCGTGGTCGCGGCGTTGTACGCGACCATGCCCTTGGTGCCGCTCGCATCCTGCGCGAGCAACGTGCCGTTCTGCGCGACCATCGACAGCGCGGTGGCACCGCCGCCGAGCTGGATCCCGGTGAGCGAGTTGCCGTCCAAGATGGCGCTGACCTCGACGATCGCGCCGCCCGCACCGAACGCGGCGTTGTTCTTGAGGCACGTGCCCTGGGCACCTGCGGTGTTCGGGTTCGGGGTGATCGAGAGTGTGCCGCTGGCCTCGGACACGCTCGCGTTGATCATCGTCACGTTGCCGCCCCAAGTCGAGCACGCAGGGCCGCCCGGGAACGTGGTGCCAGCGCCAGGTTCGATGCAGCCCGTCATGCCGCTGCCGTCGCCCGGCATCATGCCCTCGGCGCCGCTGTCGTCGAGCGCGAGCTGGCCCACCGGATCGAACGCGATGCGGCCACAGGCGCAAACCAGCAGCAGCACCACGCGCATGCCTGCATCTTATGGGAATTCGCGCGTCGGGTTGTAAGGTTCGGCCATCACGACACCTCACATCTCGTATGTCAGGACTTCCCGCTTGCTGTTGCGGTGACTGGATCGCCGGCCTGGCCCACGCGCACGCGCGCCGGCTCGCCGCGGTCGCGCGCCATGAAGGACTGTCGCCGGCCGACGCACTCGATGCGGTGCAAGACGCGTTCTATACGCTGCTGCAACGGCCCGGTGCACCGGACCTGCCGCCCGAGGACGCCGCGCGGTTGCTCGTGACGATCACGCGCAACGCCGCACGCAACCTGCGCCGCCGGCACCACCGCGCGCGGCCACACGTGGAGGTCGACGATCGTTTGAGCACCAACGATCGTCCCGACGACGCACTCGATCGCGCCGAAGTCACGATGCAGCTCGTCGGCTGCATGGCGAAGCTCGGCGACGCGCATCGCCACGTGATCACGCTGCGGGTCCTCGAGGAGCTGACCGGCGAAGAGGCCGCAGCGGCGCTCGGTGTCACGCCGAATCACGTCGGCGTGCTACTGCATCGCGCGCGCAAGGAGCTCGAGCGCTGCATGCTCACGGCGCGGTGATCGCGACGTCACCGCCGAGCGCGCGATCGATCACGCCGGCCACGAATGCACGCGGGCGCGCGCCGATGATGCGCCCGACCTCGCGGCCATCGCGCAGCACGACAAACGTCGGCATCGAGCGCACGTTGTAGCGCTGCGCGATCTGCGGTTCGTCGTCGCAATCGACCGCGGCGAACTTCGCGCGCCCCGTGTATTCGCGCGCGAGCGCCTCGAGCACCGGCGCCATCTGACGGCACGGACCGCACCACTTCGCCGTGAAGTCGATGACGTGCAAGCCGGTCGCAGTCGTCGCATCGAAAGAGCTCTGATCGAGGTGTTGCATACCTGGTGAGGTCGCGGCGTGCGCGAACATTACACTTCGCGCGCGTGTGCCGAGTCGGCTCACACAGGCCTCGTTGCATCCCGCCGCGAAGTCCGGTGAGAATCATTACTGGGTCACCACGTGCCGACGAAGCTACCTACACCGCCGGAGGGCGCACGGGTCACGCCCGCTGCCACACCCGAGGACCAGCCGGTGGTCTCCGCGAAGGGCACGCGCGACGGCGTGCGGCTCGGCTCCGAGACGGATCCCGCGGAGATCAGCGAGCGCATCACGCTCATCGCGCACGATCTGAAGACGCCGCTCTCGATCATCATGCTCGAGACCGAGCTGCTCGGCGAACGGCTCCCGCTCGATCAGCTGCCCGCGGTGCAGCACGGCCTCGAGCGCATCACGCAGAACGCGGCGTACATCGACCGCCTGGTCGCCGATCTCCTCGACCTCGCCTCGGTCGACGCCGGCCAGCTCCAGCTCCAGCTGCGGATCGAGCGCGTTCACCTCGGCGTCTTGTTGAAAGAGACGCTCGACCGCGCGGTCTCCTCCGTCGATCGCGAACGCGTCCGGCTCGACATTCGCTACGACTGCTTCGTGCGCGCGGACCGCAACCGCCTCGAACGCGTGCTCGCGAACTTCATCTCGAACGCGCTCAAGTACAGCGGGTCCCCGATCACCATCGTGCTCGAGATCGTGGGCACGCGTGCGCGCGTGACCGTGATCGATCAAGGTCGCGGCCTCACGCCGGACCAAGCGGCCACCGTGTTCGATCGCTATCGCCGTGCCACCAACACGCGCGGCCGCGATGGCCACGGCCTGGGCCTCTACATCAGCCGCAAGATCATCGATGCCCACGCGGGCCAGATCGGCGTCGACAGCGCACCCAGCGTAGGCTCGCAGTTCTACTTCGAGCTCGACATCATCGAGTGAGCATCGCCGGGCGCACGCTCCTGATGTAAGGTGCGCGCGATGTCCGAGCAGATCCTCGATTCGATCCTCGATGCCGTCGGTGAGACACCGATGGTCCGCCTGTCACGCATCGCGAAGGGCGTCGCGTGCGAGCTCCTCGGCAAGTGCGAGTTCATGAACCCGGGCGGCTCCGTCAAGGATCGCATCGGCGTGCGCATGCTGCTCGACGCGGAGCGCGAGGGTCGCATCAAGCCGGGCGATACGCTGATCGAGCCCACGAGCGGAAACACCGGCATCGGCATCGCGATGGCAGCGGCGTCGCGCGGCTATCGCGTGATCATCACGATGCCCGAGAAGATGTCTCAGGAGAAACAGGTCGTGCTCGAGGCGCTCGGCGCCGAGATCATTCGCACGCCGACCGAGGCCGCGTGGGATTCGCCGGAGAGCCACATCGGCGTCGCGAAGCGCCTCAAGGAAGTGATCCCGAACGCGCACATCCTCGATCAGTACGGCAACCCGTCGAACCCGATGGCGCACGACGAGGGCACCGGCCGCGAGATCATCGATCAGTGCGGCGGAAGGCTCGACGCCGTCGTGATGACGGCCGGCACCGGCGGCACGATCACCGGCGTCGCGCGCGTGATCAAGCGCGAGATTCCGAGCTGCAAGATCGTCGGCGTCGATCCCGAGGGCTCGATCCTCGCGGGGCCCGGCGAGATCAAGAGCTACAAGGTCGAGGGCATCGGCTACGACTTCATTCCCGACGTGCTCGATCGCCGGCTCGTCGATCGCTGGATCAAGTCGAACGACCGTGACTCTTTCCTGATGGCGCGCCAGCTGATCCGCCAGGAGGGCTTGCTCGTCGGTGGCTCCTCGGGCTCGGCCATGTGGGCCGCGCTGCAAGTCGCGAAGGAGCTCGGCGCGGGCAAGCGCGTCGTCGTGATCCTGCCGGACTCGATCCGCAACTACCTGACGAAGTTCGCCGACGATCGCTGGATGCGGCAGCAGGGCTTCGTGAAGG
Source organism: Myxococcota bacterium (assembly GCA_030857175.1). Classification (GTDB taxonomy): domain Bacteria; phylum Myxococcota_A; class Polyangia; order Haliangiales; family Haliangiaceae; genus JABFXX01. The sequence continues at coordinate 257,139 of JALZOJ010000001.1, forward strand.
GCGACTGGGAGGTCGGCAACGTCGCCGATGTCATGCGCCAGATCGGCCGGCGCGAGGTGATCTCGCTCGACCTCAACGACAGGCTCGGCCACGCGACGGAGCTGTTCAAGACGCACGGCATCTCGCAGATGCCCGTGCTCGACGACGGCAAGCTCGCCGGCATCCTCACCGAGAGCGACGTGCTGCACCACCTCGTGTCGGGGCGCACCAACAAGGACACGATCGTCGCCGAGGTCATGGAGCGGAAGGTCTCGACCGTCGGGGTGCAGGCCAGCTCGGCCGAATTGCCGCGGATCTTCGAGCGTGGCGAGGTCGCGATCGTCGTCGACGACTCGCGTACCGTGCTGGGGATCCTGACCAAAATGGACCTCATCGAGATGCTCGCCGCCCGCAAGACGCAGATGCCGACGTAATCTTTCGTCACACATCCAAAATGAGCGTCTCTGTCACGCCATGAAGAAACTCGTGGCAGCAGCATTAACGACAGGACTCATGGCATGCGCCGGGGATAGCCCCGGCGAAGGGGAGGAGGCGACGGGGGAGACCGAGCAAGGTCTGTCGACTGCGTCTGCTTCGATCGTCTCGGCCGTCGAGAGTGCCCAACACAACCTCGGCGGCTTCAACATCGACGGCATCGAGCCGGCGACGCTCACCGTGTTTCACCTCCACGTGAACACGAAGGCGCGCTGGGTCGGCGGGATCACCACAGATCTATCGTGGGACCCCGCCAAGGTCCGGCAGGGCCAGACGCTCGACGTCAGTCGCACCAGCTCGGCGACCGGCACCATGAAGGTGCTGTGGACGCTGACGGGCACGTTGCGCCCGCTGAATCTGTTCGATGTCGACATCGGCGAGATTCCGATCGCGGTCGATCTCGCCTCGTGCAACCCCGTCCTCCATCACGACGCGGGCACCCCCGAAGAGATCCTGTGCACGGCGACGTCGCCGGGCATCTCACTCGTCCCGGGAATCCTGCCGTTCGAACCGTACGTCGAGCTCGCGATCGACATTCACTTCAAGGCGAAGCGCGACGCGGCCAAGACCACGCGCACGCTGCTGCTCGGTGACGAGCAGGGCGCGCAAGGCGAGCTCGCGATCAACGACGGCTCGCAGAACGATCCGCTCGCGATGCCGTGTAACAAGCCGGCGGGCACCGAGCTCGAGTACGTCATGGACCCATTCGAATGGACGCCGGTGAGCGTCAGCGCGAAGCAGCAACCGAAGTTCTCGATCGGCATCTGGCTCCCGTCGAACCCGATCACGATCTATCCGCTCATCAAGTCGCCCTCGATCGCAGACCTTCCGTTCGGCGACTTCCCCGCCATCGACGTCCCGATGTCGCTCACGGGCGCGGGTGGCTCGGCGTCGCTCGGGACGCTGCAGGCGAACAACGTGACCCCGACGGCGTCGGCAGGCTCGTTCTCCGGTCAGGAAGGCTCGCCCGTCCAGTTCGCGGTGACGACGACATCCGCATGTCCGATCACCGGCTACCGCTGGGAGTTCTCGAACGGCACGCAGTCGTTCGGTCCGAACCCGCAGCGCACGTTCGGTGATGACGGCGTGTTCGACGGCCAGGTCACGGTCACGGACATGACAAACCTCTCCGGCACCGACAGCTTCGACGTGACGATTGCGAACAAGGCGCCGGTCGCAGACGCGGGTCCGAACACGTCGGGCGCGTGGGGCACGCAGATCACGCTCAACGGTCAGGCGGTCGATCCGGGGACGGATGATCAGGCGACGCTGACGTACGAGTGGAACTTCGGCGATGGCACGCCCGGCACGGGCGGCAAGAACGTCGCGCACGCGTACGCGGCGCCCGGCGACTTCACCGCGACGCTCACGGTCTGCGACGATCACGTCTGCGATACCGACTCGACGCTCGTGCATGTTCGCAAGCGCACGGTCTCGGTCTCGTACACGGGCCTCAACGTCGGCACGTTCTCGGCGCAAGCGACGCTCGCCGGCTCGATCGTCGACGAGCTCGGTCAGCCTGTCGTGAACGGCTCGCTCGCGTTCAACCTCGCCGCGGCGGATGCGGGCTCGGCAAACACGAACGCAGCGGGCAACGCAGCGCGCACGATCGACGTCACGCTCGGCGCGGGCACGTATCCGGTCGGTGTCTCGTTCGCGGGCAACGGCTTCTACGACGGTGGCGCATCGGGCGAGCTGTTCGCTGTCTCGCGGATCGCGACGGCGCTCTCGTACACGGGCTCGCTCGTGGGCGGCCCGAACAAGACGGTGAACCTGTCGACGAAGCTCGTCGATGCGCTCGACCGCCCGCTCGCCGGCAAGCTCGTCTCGTTCCAGCTCGGCACGCAGTCGGCGTCCGCGACCACCGATGCGAACGGCATCGCGACCGCCTCGCTCAAGCTCGCGCAGAAGAACGGTCAGTATCAGCTGACGACTTCGTACGCGGGTAACGCGAGCCAGTGGACCTCGGCTTCGAGCTCGGTCAACTACACGATCGGCAACCCGAAGTAGGTCCGACCAAAAGACGCGATCTCCGACGAGGAGTTTTGTAATCGCGTTTACTGCCTGCCGACGGCCGGTTGCACATCGCGTGCACCGGCCGTCTTTCTTTGTGACCGGAGAGGCTTTCTCGTGATCGCGTCATCGGGTCGTTGTATAGGGCGCTCTGTATGGCGGGTTCGGTGATGACGCGGTTCAGGGCGAGCGATCGAATCGGTCTCTACGTGATCGAGAGCGAGCTGTCAACCGACGCGACCGGTGTCACGTATCGCGGCGTGCATCAGGTCCTTCCCCGCCGCGCGCAGATCAAGGTGATGCACGCGGCGTCGGTCTATCCGCCGGTGATCAAGCAACCGCTCGCGGTGCACGTGCTCCGCGAGGCCTGCATCCTCGAAGCGGTTCATCATCCCGGCGTTGTTCGGCTCTACGAGTCGGGCATGCTCGCCGATCGACGGCCGTGGTTTGCGCGCGAGCTGGTCGAAGGCGCGACGGTAGAGTCGCTCCTCGCACGTGGTGCGGTCGATCGCAGCGACGCGATCGCGCTCTTGCGTGACGTCTCCGACGTGCTCGAGCACGCGTATCGCCGCGGCATCATCCACTGCGGGCTGCGTCCCGATCGCATCGTGCTCAGCGGCCGGGCGCGCGGCTATCCGGTCTGCATCACGGAGTGGGCCGATGCGCGCGCGCACGACGCCGCACCACATGGACCGTACGCACCGTCGCCGGCGTCGTGGCACTACACGTCACCCGAGCTCGCGTGCGGCGATCCGCTCGACGACCGCACCGATGTGTTCGCGCTCGGTGTGATCGCGTACCGGCTGTTCACCGGCACGCTGCCGTTCGAGCACGGCATCGGCCACGACTCGCAACTCGTCCCGACGGAAGTGCATTGCCCGGACGTGCCGCGCGAGCTCACGGGACTGGTCGACTCGATGCTCGCGTACGATCGATGGGATCGCCCGTCGATGGCGGAGGTCCACGGCGATCTCGCATGGCTCGCCGAGGTGCTCGCCACCCCGGTCGCGCGCCACCCGCAGATCGTGCGCATCCGCCGGCCCCGCTGGACGCCCAATGTCGTCGACATCCCACGTCCTGATACCGAGCGCACTTTCGAGATGTTGCTCGGCGATGACACGCCGGACCCGGAGCGCTGAGCGCGAACGCACGGCGGGCTGCGGATGCTCGAAGTCGCGGTTTGCGACAGGCGAGACTCGCGTAGTTACGCCTCTCGGGCTTGCGCCTACTGTTTGCATTTGTGTGCAGTCCCGTGCATCCAGCTGAAGTCAGTGAACAAGAACGCCATCGGCGACTGCATGGCCTCGCCGCCGAGCTCTCCGAAACGCTCTCAGTTCAGCAGATCGCAGACGTCCTTCGGGACGTCGGCACGATCGTGCTCGGCGCGTATCGGGTTCGCCTCTGGAGCCTCGATCATGGTGCCGTGCGCCTGGTCGATCGCGAACGCCGAGCCGCGGTCGCGCCCGCCGACATCACGCATCCGCTCGCTCATGCGGTCCGGACCGGCGAGCCGCTGTGGCTCCCCATGTCCGCACACGCCGCGTTGATCACCGAGCCGAACGAGCCGATGTGCGCCGCGTGCGTGCTCCCCCTCGTCGTCGAGGACACGGTGATCGGCGCGATCGACTTCAGCTTCTCGGTCGAGCGCCGCTTCTTCCCCGAAGAGCGCGAGTTCTTCCTCGCCGTCGCCGAGCAAGTCGCCGTCGCGGTCGATCGCACGCGCCTCCCCGAGATCACGGAATGGCCGACGGGCTCGCAGAGGCACGAGATGGCCGAGATGGCCGACGACGAGCCGGAGCCGGACATCGAGATCGTCGTCTCGCAGGTCGAGCCGCGCCGCATCCTCATCGTCGACGACGACGCAGAGGTCGCCGGCGAGCTCTGCGCAGCGCTCGAGGCCATGGGTCACGAGGCTGTCGTCGTCTACAACCGCGACGCCGCCGTGTGCACCGCGCACGAGTGGTCAGCCCAGTACGCGTTCATCGAGCTCGATAGCCCGACGACCGGCGGCTACGAGCTCGTCGCGCAACTCTGCAAGCTGCCGAGCTGGGAGCGCACGCGCTTCGTTCCGCTGCAGAAGCCGATCGTGCTCTCCGAGATCGAACAGCTGCTGCTTCGCTAGACGAGCGCGAGGAACTCGTCGAGCAGCGCGCTCGCGTCGGCGGGATCGCCGGCGAGGCCCGAGCCGCATGCGGTGATCGCGGCGTGCGTGCCGTCGTCGAGGACCGTGATGACGCAGCCGCCGAGCGGATCGTCCTCGGTCGCGAGCCGCGCCGGCGACGAGACCGCGCAGGCCGGCGCGAGCGGCGCATCGACCGCGATCCGCGAGAGGCAGGCGCGGCCGCCGAGCACGTCGGCGAAGCGGTCGAGCCAGCGCGGACGCGTCGCGCTCACGCTCTTGCGCTTCCACGCGAGCGGGGCAGGGACCGCCTGCGCGGCGGAGATCAAGCGCGTGACGAGGCCGCGGCCGCGCGCTTCGCGTTCGAGCGCAGCGCGCGTGCGCGCCGCGAAGGTCTCGAACGGCTCGGGCTCGCCGGCATCGAAGCGTACGCTCGCGATCGCGGGGACACCGCGGCGGCGGCGCCGGCGTGGATCGTCGCGGTCGCCCGGCGCGATCGGGATCTGAAACGTCGGCGAGAACCGCGCATCGCGCCGGCCCGCGCGGCGATGCAGCAAGCGGCCGAGCGCGTAGGCCATCGGTAACGCGCCGGCGATCGGTCGCTCGAGGACGCGCCACGCGACGCCGAGCGGAACCGTGTCCGCGACCTTCGCGAGGGCGGGGAGCTCCGGCGCATGTCCATTCGTTGTTGGCGGAGCGAGCTCGGCGATGCGGCCGGTGATGCGCGCGTGGCCATACCCGTCGACGACGAAGTGAACCGTCGAGACCGTCGACATGTCGCCGGTGCGGCCGAGGCCAAGCCACGGTCCGCCGCGATCGCTCCACGCGCGGCGATGCGCGTGACGTGCGGTCTCGATCGCGTCGTCGCCGATCGACACGCAGACGAACGGCACACCGCCCGTCGACGATTCCGCGCGCCGTAGCTTCTCGAGCAGCTGCGGATCGTCGAGCCGCCCGAGCAGCACGCGCGGGCCGATCGCGAACGCGGCGACGTCGAGCGTGCTCGCCGCGAGCGCGGCATCCGCGCGGCGATCGACCGTCACGCACAGCGGCTGATCCGGCAGCTCGCCCTCGAGCTCGCGCAGCGCCTGCCGCGCGGCCCGTGCGCGCGCGATCGCGTCGACGAGTGGATCGGCGGGCCGCGCCGTGCGGTAGCCGATGAACGTGTCGCTGCCGGGCTCGGCATCCGAGCGCACGTACGCATCCTCCCGCGCGAACGGCTCCGCGATCGCGGCGCCGCCGGCGAGTAGCCACCAGCGCGGGTCCGTCTCGCAGACCGCCGTCATCTCGCCGTGCAGCGAGCTCGCTCGCCGCGCCCAGCCCTTCACGCGAGCTCCATCGAGTACACGGGCTGGATCGGATCGGGCGTGAGGCGCGTCATCGTCCATCCCGCGCGCTCCGCCACAGCTTGCATCACGGCCGCCGGCGGTGCGGTGCGCACGACGAGCGGACCGAACGCGCGGCGCAGCATGCGCGAGTCGATGTGATCCGCATGATTCGAAATACGAGCGCGGTCCGCCGCCGGATCGAGCTCGACGACGAGCAGCTTCTCGCGCACCACACGGCGCAGCTCGCGCAACGTCTGCTCGCGATCGCGCACGTGCCGGATCGACGACAGGCACACCGCGACATCGATCGATCGGTCCGCGAGTGGCAGCGCTTCGCCGACCGCGCGAACGAACCCGGGCTTGCTCGCGAAGTCACGGCTCGGGTCGATCGCGACCACGAACACGCCGCGCCGCCGCGCCGCTTCGGCCAGCTTGCCGGGCCCGCAGCCGAGATCGAGCAGCCGATAGTTTGCGCCAAGGGCGAGGCCGTCGAGGATGCGCTCGTCTAGATCGCCGAACGCCGGCCGCTCCAATCTCGCGTAACGCCGCGCACTCGCACCCTCGAACGGGTAGCGATAGAGCAGGCGATCGATCAACGGCAGGTACACGGTCGACGGAGATTCGCACAAGGTGAGCTGGGCCACACGCGCAGAACCCTTATCCGTCGGCGGGTCGCCGGTGTTACGGTCGCCCGCGATGAGGACCCGCGCCGTATTTCTATTCGTCTATCTCGCGTCCGCATGCGGCGGCGGGGGCAACAGCAGCGGCATCCCCGACGAGTGCAACCCACTCGGTGGCCAAGGCTGCCTCATGCCGTGGCCCTCGATGATGTACGCGAAAGAGGACGCCAGCTCGGCGACCGGCTATCGCCTCTCGATCCCGCGCGACGCGATGCCGATCAACGCGGACGGCATCATCGTCGAGCCCGACACGTTCAATCGCTGGGATGGCTTCTCCGCGATCGCGCCGATGCTCGCGATGTTCCCGACGGGCGTCTCGGCGGACGGCTTGCCCACGCACAAGAACCCGGCGGACTCGCTCTCGCCGACGTCGTCGATCGTGCTCGTCAACATCGAGACCGGCGAGCGCGTGCCGCTGTTCGCCGAGGTCGATCAGAACACCCTCGACATCAACAAGCGCGCGCTCATCATTCGCCCGCTCGCGCGACTCGACCCGAGCTCGCACTACGCGGTCGGCATTCGCAACACCGTGAAGGCCGCCGACGGTAGCCCGCTCGTGCGGCCCGAGGCCTTCGAAGCGCTCGCGAGCGGCGGCGGGTTCTCGCACCCGGGCTTCGACAAGATCAAGAAGACAGCGCCGCAGATGTTCGCCGCGCTCGAGGCGGCCGGCGTACCGAAGACCGAGCTCGTGCTCGCGTGGGACTTCGTGACGGTGTCGAACGAGTTCTTGCGCTCCGACCTGACGGCGATGCGCGAGCAAGCGCTGCCCGCGATCGGCACGAACGGCGCAAACCTGACGTTCACGACCAAGCCGCAGGCGAACACGCCCGCGACGTACAAGCGCTTCACCGGCACGTTCAAGGCGCCCGACTTCCTGACGAACGGCGAGGCCGACTCGTCGGTGCTTCGCCGCGATTCATCGGGCAAGCCGATCGTGATGGGCCTGCGCGATGCGAAGTTCGCCGCGATCATTCCCGCGTGCGTCGCGACGCAGCCGCTGCCGCGCCCGACGATCATCTTCGGCCACGGTCTGTTCGGCTCGTCGGAGGAGTACCTGACCGACGACTTCGTCATCGACCTCGCGCAGGATCACTGCTTCGTGATCGTCGCCGGTGACTTCATCGGCCTGACGTCGCGGCAGTTCGCGCTCGCGCCGCTCGCGGTCAACGACCTCAACCGCGGGACGCAGATCGTCGAGAAGCTCGCGCAGTCGGTGATCGACTTCATCGCGCTCGAGTCGGTCACGCGCGGTCCGATGGCGACCTCGCCAGAGTTTCAGTACAACAACACGCCGGTCATCGACCCGGCGCGCACGTATTACGTCGGTGGATCGCTCGGCGGCATCATGGGCAACACGTTCATGGCGTACGACCCGAACATCACGAAGGGCTTGCTCGCCGTGCCCGGCGGCAACTGGTCGATGCTGTTCGAGCGCTCGACGGCCTGGGCACTCCTCCTGGGCGCCGCGCAAGGCGCGTACGAAGACCCCGAGCTGTACCAGCTGAACCTCGCGATGAGCCTCGGCATGGGCTTCGAGCCCTACGATCCGATGACGACGGCGGCGCACGTCACGAAAGATCCGTTATTCGGCAACCCCGTGAAGAAGATCCTCATGTGGTACGCGGTCGGCGACTGCCTCGTCACGAACATCGCGACCGAGATGGTCGCGCGCGAGATGGGGCTGTCGATGACCGCACCGACGGTGCGGACGCCGTGGGGCATCCCCACGAGCACGTCGGCGCTCGTCAACGGCATCACGCTCTACGACGAGAAGCCGACGCCGATGCCGCTCGATACCAACGTCCCGCCGAGGGAAGACAACGGCACGCACTCCGGCGTGAACCGCAATCCGGCGAACCTTCGCCAGGTCCAGCAGTTCCTGCTCCAAGACAACGTGATCGGCGAGTGCAAGCTCGCGAATGCTCCTGCCCCGTGTGATTGCTCCACGGGCGCCTGCGACTGATAGACTGCGCGGCCCTCGTGCCGCAGATCGTCGTCGAGAACCTTCGCAAGGCGTTCCAGGTCGCCGAGCGCAAGCCCGGGCTGCTCGGCGCATTGCGCGGGCTCGGTCGCCGCACGTATCGCACGGTGCACGCGCTCGACGGCGTGTCGTTCACCGTCGAGCCCGGCGAGCTCGTCGGCTACATCGGTCCGAACGGCGCGGGCAAGAGCACGACGGTCAAGGTGCTCGCCGGGATCTTGGTCCCCGACAGCGGCGTCGCGACCGTGCGCGGGCGCGTGCCGTGGAAGCAGCGCATCCCGCACGTCGCGGAGATCGGTGTCGTGTTCGGGCAGCGCACGCAGCTGTGGTGGGACCTGCCGGTCGTCGAGTCGTTCGAGCTGCTCCGCGACATCTATCGCGTCGACGACACGCGCTACGCCGCGAAGCGCGAGGAGCTGATCGGCGTGCTCGATCTCGAAGAGCTGCTCGACGTACCGGTGCGGCAGCTGTCGCTCGGCCAGCGCATGCGCTGCGACCTCGCCGCCGCGCTGCTGCACGCACCGCCGATCCTGTTTCTCGACGAGCCGACGATCGGCCTCGACGCCGTCAGCAAGCTCGCCGTTCGCGAGTTCGTGAAGAAGCTGAACCGCGAAGGCGTGACCGTGCTGCTCACGACGCACGACATGGACGACATCGAGGCGCTGTGCACCCGCGTGATGGTGATCGCCAGCGGCAACATCCTCTCGGATGGCACGCTCGCGGATCTCCGCGCGACCGTGACACGCGAGCGCTGGTTGACGATCGATCTCGAGGGCGGTGAGTGGACCGACGAGCCCGATACGACGGTGATCCGCCGCGAGGGCGCGCGCGTCGTGCTCGCGTTCGATCCGGACGTCGTCGCGCCCGCGGAGCTGATCCGCCGCGTGACGAGCAAGCAGGAGATCCGAGATCTGTTCGTCGAGAACCCGCCGATCGAGACGATCATCGCGCGGCTGTACGAGAGGGTCTCGTGAGGTGGCGGCCGTATCGCGCGATCATCGATGCGCGGTTTCGCATGCTGTTGCAGTACCGCGCGGCCGCGATCGCCGGCGTGTTCACGCAGATCTTCTTCGGCTTCGTCTTCATCATGGTCTACGAGGCGTTCTACGCGTCGTCGTCGGCGCCAAAGCCGATGGCGTTCTCGGACCTCGTCTCGTACGTCTGGCTCGGGCAGGCGCTGCTCGCCATGCTGCCGTGGAATGCGGATAGCGACGTCCGCGTGATGGTGCGGACCGGCGCGGTCGCGTACGAGCTGTGCCGTCCGGTCGATCTCTACACGCTGTGGTTCGCACGTGCGGTCGCGCAGCGCACCGCGCCGACGATCCTGCGCGCCGTCCCGATGGCGCTCTTCGTGACGCTCGGGCTGCCGCTGCTTGGCCTCGACGAGTGGTCGCTCGGCGCGCCGGCCCAGCCGCTCGCGTTCGTGATCGCGGTGACCGCCGCACTCGCGCTCGCGTGTGCGCTCACGACGCTGATCAACATCACGCTGCTGTGGACGATCGCCGGCGACGGCGTGGTGATGATGGCCGCCACGATCGTCGCGTTCTGTTCGGGGATGCTCGTGCCGTTGCCGCTGTTCCCGCAGTGGCTGCAAGACATCCTCGCGTGGCTGCCGTTCGCGGGCGTCGTCGATCTGCCGTTTCGCATCTACACCGGCGGGATCCCGACGAGCGACCTCGCGCTCGTGCTCGCGAAGCAGCTCGCGTGGACGGCCCTGCTCGTGCTCGCGGGCCGCCTGTTACTCGCGCGCGCGATGAAGCGCGTCGTGGTGCAAGGCGGATGAACGCGCTGCGTCTCTACGGCCGGTACTTGAGCGTCTCCCTGCGGAGTCAGCTGCAGTATCGCGCGTCCGTGATCATGCAGTCGCTCGGCGCGCTCATGATCACGGCCGTCGACTTCCTCGCGATCCTCGCGCTGTTCTCGCGGTTCGGTCAGATCCGCGGCTGGACGCTGCCCGAGGTCGCGCTGTTCTACGGAATGATCTCGATCGCGTGGGCGATCTGCGACGCCATGGGCCGCGGCTTCGAGGTGATGGGGCAGATCATCAAGGCGGGCGACTTCGATCGCGTGCTCCTGCGTCCGCGCTCGACGGTCTTGCAGATGCTCGGCTACGAGCTGACGATCCGCCGCATCGGTCGACTCCTGCAGGGCACCGTCGTTCTGACCTACGCGATCATCGCGCTCGATCTCGACTGGACGGTGCCGCGCGCGCTGCTGCTGTTCGCGTCGATCGCGGGCACGATCTGCGTGTTCCTGGGGCTGCTCGTGATGCAGGCGACGAGCTCGTTCTGGACGACCGAGACGCTCGAGGTCTGGAACGCGTTCACGTACGGCGGCCTGACCATGGCGCAGTACCCACTCTCGATCTATCGCGGCTGGTTCCGCCGGCTGTTCATGTTCGCGATCCCGCTCGGGAGCGCGAACTATCTGCCGGGCATCGCGATCCTCGGCCGCGAAGATCCGCTCGGCACACCGGTCGTCGTGCAGTGGCTCGCGCCGCTCGCCGGGCCGGCGTTCCTCGCGATCGCCCTGCTCCTGTGGCGATGGGGCGTTCGCCACTACCGCTCGACCGGAAGTTGATCGGATAGTCGGCGCGCCATGAGCATTGACGCGCTGAAGAAGGCCCTCGAAGCACTTCCGGATCCGAGCCACGTGGCCGGGAAGACCAAGCTGCAAGAACGCTTCGCGATCGCGCTGCCCGACGGCGACGTGGGCGCGCTCGACGACAAGATGTTCGTCGCGTGGCTCGTCGAGCACTCGGAGGACGCGCCGTTCGGACACGGCGGCGAGACGAAGCGGGACAAGAAGGTGCGAAATGCGAAGCGCCTCGTCGCGCGCGGCAAGGCAGACATCGCGGGCTTCGATCCCGCGCTCGTTCTGCCCGAGATCGAAGCCGCGCTGTCGCCGCAGTTTCATCTCGACGCCGTGCTCGAGGACGTCATCGTCTATCCGGTCGGCGGACAGTTCGCGCGGCACAAGGACACGCCGAAGACGGCCGACCTCGTCGGCACGCTCGTCGTCGGGCTGCCGATCGCACACGAAGGCGGCGAGCTCCAGATCAGCGATAGCGGCAAGCCGCACGTGATCGACTGGAGCGGCAAGCCCGATCCCAAGAGCGTGCAGTGGGTCGCGCTGTTCAGCGATCTCGACCACGCGATCAAGCCGGTGACGAGCGGCTCGCGCGTCACGCTCGTCTATTCGCTCTCGCGCTCGGACCGGCCGCGCACCGACGCCGGGCGCGACAAGCGGCTCGCGGGCGTGCGCACCGCGATCGACGGGCTGAAGCTCGCGCCGAAACAGCCGCTGTTCGTCGCGTGCACGCGCCAGATCGTTACGAACGGCAAGCAGCCGCAGCCGATCGACAGCCTGCGCGGAACCGATCGCGAGATCGCCGACGCGTTCGTCGATGCCGGGTTCGATGTCGCGGTCCGCGCCTGCCTGATCGGCGATGACCAGGAGGGAAACGCGCCGCGCTTCCCGAACACGCAGAACATCTGGGGCGTCACCCGCCTCGCGAAGGCGCTCGACCAGACGCCCCTGCCCGCAGAGTCGATGGTGACCTTCAGCGACAGCATCGACGCCGACGAATACGGCAGCGAGGACCTGGAGGGGACGATGCTCGGCGAGTACGTCCTCGACATGGTCGACATGCAGCAGTGGGTCATCCGCAAGCGGGCCGCCGCGACGGTGATCTACGAGGGCATCTACTCGGAAACCGGCTACTTCGGGAACGAGGCCTCGATCGGGCACATCTACACGCTGGCCGCCCTCGAGGTCACGCCGGCCAAGGCGGCCAAGCCCAAGGCGGCCAAGGTGAAGGCGACCCAGGCGAAGCCAGCCGCGAAGGCGAAGACGAAGCCCAAAGGAAAGAAGCGGTAGGCGTGCAATTCGTCACTACCGTTTGACGAGGCCCTGGGTTAGCGTCCGCCGCGTCAGGGGGAACGCATGCGTGGTTCTGTCGTCCTCGTCCTCGTCGCTCTTTTTGGTTGCGGTCCAACGACTCGCAACAACAACAACACCGACGGCACCGGCCCCGAATGCGAAAGCGATGGCGCGCATCGCTGTGTCGGAAGCACCTATCAGGTGTGCACCGACAAGATGTGGGCCACGCAGGAAGACTGCGCGGTCACGTGCGTCGAAGGCATCGGCTGCGCGCAGTGCCAGCCGGGCATGGGCGTCTGCAAGGACGGCAACGTTCACAGCTGCGACGCGAGCGGCAACGTCGGTGGGCAGACCGAGGCATGCACCGGCTCGAACATCTGCGACGGCGGCGTGTGCGTGAATGCTTGCGACACCGCCGCGATGAACAAGAGCTACACCGGCTGCGAGTACTGGGCCGCGGATCTCGACAACGCCGTCGAGGTGATGGGCGTGCAGGGCTCGGCGAGCTGCGCCGCGCCGGGCATCAAGAACGTGACGCTGCAGGCGTGCGGCAACGCCGGTAACACCGCGGTCGCCGGCACCTGCGATCCGCCCGGCAACACGTGCCCGACGAACTTCACGTGCAAGAGCATGAACGTGTGCATCCTGGAAGCGCAGACGGCGCCGTTCGCGGTCGTCGTCTCGAACCCACAGTCGCGCGCCGTCAACGTGACGGTGACGGCGGCCAGCGGCGCGACGTTCACGCAGATGATCGCGGCTGGCCAGGTCGCAGCGCTGATGCCGCAGGCCGCACCGCACTCGATTCCGGATCAATCCCTCGACGGCACGTCGAAGGAGAACAAGGCATACAAGCTCGTCTCCGATCTGCCGATCGTCGCGTATCAGTTCAACCCGCTGGATAACGTCAACGTGTTCTCGAACGACGCGTCGCTCTTGATCCCGCGCACGGCGTACGACAGCGAGTACTACGTGATGAGCTGGCCGACCTTGAGCCGCCGCACACCCACGGGCGGAAAAAACGATTATCACGGCTACCTGTCGATCGTGGCGTGGGAAGACAACACGGTCATCGAGGTGACGCCGAAGGCGGCTGTGCGTGCGAGCGCGACGCAGCCGGCGATCGCCGCGAACACGCCCACGCAGTTCACGCTCGCGAAGCACGACGTGCTCACGCTGCAGGCCGCGCCCCCGATGGGCGATCTCACCGGCACCAAGGTACGTGCGGTCAACGGCACGACGACGTTCGGCGTGTTCGGTGGTCACGAGGCGACGGGCTTCGGCGAGATGACGCCGCCGAACAACACGAACATCGCCGGCCCGTGCTGTGCGGACCATCTCGAGGACATGATGTTCCCGACGTCGACATGGGGCAAAGAGTTCGCGATCGCGCGCAGCCAGTCGCGTGGCACGAAGGAGCTCGACGTTCTGCGCATCATGGCGCAGAAGCCGAACACGACCATCACGTTCACGCCCGCGCCGACGGGCACGTGCCCGACGCTCAACGCGGGCCAGCACTGCGAGGTCAAGATCTCCGTCGACACCGCGATCAGCGCGTCCGAGCCGGTCCTCATCGGCCACTACCTCCAGTCCGCGATCTGGCAGGACCCGATCTTCGGTGGCGCCCTCGGCAGCGGCGATCCGTCGATGGCGATCGCGGTGCCGATCGAGCAGTACCGCAAGGACTACACGGTGCTCGTGCCGTCGCAGTACACGAAGAACTACATGTCGATCTCTGCCCCGGCGACGGGCGCGGTCCTCGTCGATGGTCTGCCGATCGCGCTCACCGCGTTCGGCAACCACCGCGCGGCGCGCCACCAGGTGAACCCGGGGCAGCACAAGATCTCGTGCCCGAACGGCTGCGGCCTCCTGGTCTACGGCTACTCGGACGCCGTCTCGTACATGTTCGCCGGCGGTCTCGATCTCAAGAAGATCGTGATCAACTGAGCTCGATCAGCGCGACCACGGAACGTCGCGAGATGATGAGGTCGTCACCCGAGATGTCGACGATCCAATACTCGGGCACGTGCGACTCGCCGTAGATCGGCGCCTTGACCTTGCGATCCCGCCTTGCGGACGTTCCGGACATCGGCGGCTGATCCGTCGTTAACATTCTGGCCGCGCCTCGTCCTGCCTTTTGAAAAGGAGGTCTGTGATGAGACAGCTCGCGAGGACTCTATTGATTCTCGGCAGCGTGAGCGCGTGCGAGCGCGCGCAGCCGCTCGAGGACACGCGTGCGCGGCCCGCGGTCGGCAACATCGGGCAGACGGGGAGGCCAGCTCAGGCCCCGCCGGCCGCGATCGCCACGCCGCTCGTCGATGCGTCGGGCACGCCGGCCGTCGGCAACATCGGTCAGAGCGGTGCGCCCAAGCGCGAGCGACCGCGTCGCGTGCAGCGCGTGCAGCGCTCGGTGCACCACACGCCCGCGCCGGCTCTCGAGGTGCGTCGCGTCGAGCGACCGCTCGTCTCTCGCGAGGAGCGCCCGATGGTCGGGAACGTGATGACGAAGGGCGTGGCGCCGAAGATCCAGCAGCACTCGACGAGCGCGGAGGCGCAACGGCCGCTGCGCGATCGCCGCGAGCGCCCGGCGGTCGCGAACATGGGCCGTCGCGGACACCTCGAGCCGAGCGAGGACAACCTCGCCCTGATGCAGCGTGCGATCGCATTCGAGCGCGAGTCGCTGCGCATCGATCCGAACGACGAAGATGCGGCGCGGCGGCTGGAACGCCTGCTCGAGAACTACGAGCTCATGCGTCGCGAGGCGCACGAGGAGCAGCAAAGGCAATGAGGCAGCTCGAGATCAGTATGCTCGGCGGCTGGACCGAACGCCGCATGCGCCGCCGCCGCGGCGGCATCGACGAGCTTCCGTGGAACACGGTCGATCCAGCGATGTTCGCGGTCGCCGACGTCGAGCTAGCCCGCGCGATGTGGACGAACGGCATCTTCACCGAATACGCGAGCGCGACCGCGTTCTCGCAGCTCGCGACCGCGCTCCTCGAGTGCGGCGCGCCGGTCGATCTCACGGCCGCGTGCGCTGACATCGTCGTCGACGAGATGACCCACGTCGAGATCGTCACGCGTGTCGTGCTCGAGCTCGGCGGCGCCGTCCCCTATGAGATGGATCTCGATCGCATCACGCAGCTCCCCGCCGACGATCGCGCGCTCATGCGTGCGGCCGAGCTCGCGATCAGCACGTCGTGCGTCGGCGAGGCGCTCTCCGTGCCCGCGTTGCGCCAATCGTGCGAGACGTCGAACATCCCGCTCCTGCACGCCGTCCTCGATCGCCTCGTGCGCGACGAAGGCCCACACGCGCAGCTCGGCATGCAGTTCCTCGCGTGGGCTGGCCCGCGCCTCTCGCGTGGCGATCGCGAGCGGCTCGCCCAGATCGCACTCGACGCGGTCGCCGTCTACGCCCCGCTCTGGCAGCAGCCGAGTGCGGGCGCGCCCGAGCTCGGAGTCACCGAGCCGAGCGCCTACCGCACGCTGATGACGGCGGCGGTGCGCCAGAAGATCGACGCGCGCCTCTGCATGCACGGGATCGTGATGGATCGGGCCGCGCTGGCTGCGTTGATGTGACGGTCTTGGTTTAGAGTGCGGCCGTGCTGCGGCGTGACTTCTGGCGTGTCGTCACGCTCAATATCTGGAACCGCTCGGGACCGTGGACCGACCGCCTGAAGCTGATCCGCGACGGCCTGCGCGCGCTCGAGCCCGACGTGATCGGTCTGCAGGAGGTCCTCGCGTTCGGCCAGCTGCCGTCGCAAGCGCACGAGATCGCCGAAGGGACCGGCTGGAACGTGTTCTACGCGCCCGCGTGGGCCGTCGGCGGCGACCTGACGATGGGCAACGCGATCCTGTCGCCGCACAACCTGTTCGACAAGCAGGTGCTCGCGCTGCCGACCGAGCCCGGCCTCGACTCGCGCTCGGTCGCGTTCGCGCGCGTCGATGCACCCCACGGCCCGATGCCGTGTTTCGTCACGCACTTCACGTATCAGCTCCACCTCGGCCACGTGCGCTGCCTGCAGGCCCGCGTGCTCGCCGATCACGTCGCGCAGCTCGCGCCGATCGACGATCCGCCGCCCGTCATCCTCGGTGATCTGAATGCGCAGCCCGACGCCGACGAGATTCGCTTCCTGCGCGGCGCCACGGCGCTCGGCGGCCGCAGCGTCTTCTTCTTCGACTGCTGGCAGCTGAACGGCGGCGACGTCGGCTACACGTACGACCGCAAGAATCCATACGCGCTCCGCTCCCACGAACCGTCCGCGCGCTTCGACTACGTCTTTGTCCGGGGACCGGACCGTGTCTCGCGCGGCGAGCCGATCAGCACGCGCCTCGCGCTGAACGAGCCCGTCGACGGCGTGTGGCCGTCCGATCACTTCGCCGTCGTCGCGGATCTCTACGCGGCGCCACGCGCGGCCCAGTATTGATCTCGCAGCGCTTCGAGCTGGCGCTGCCGGCGCGCGACGAGGAACCGATATTCGCTCCAGCACAGCGCAGTGGGCACGCGCTCTGCTTTCAACCAGTACCTCTCGAACAGGCCGTCGTGATTTTCCAACGTGGTCGCGATGCTCAGTGCGCCGAGCGCATCGAGCGAATGCGTGGTGCCGTCGCTCGTCTGCAACGTGCCGGCGTCGAGATCGACGACGATCGCTGGACGGCGCGTCCAGCGCTTGAACCCCACCGCGACAATCGCCGCCAAGCAGCCGAGCACGAACATGACGATGCCGACCGACTGTTCGCCGTCGCGAAACCACGCGGTCGGTCCCCCGACCAGTGAGGCAGCCGCGAACACTGCGGGCGCACGCCACAACAACCCCAGCGAGGACTCGTAGGGCAGCTCGAGCCTACGCTTCATGTGGCGAGCATACCGTCGGTCGCGGCGCGATGGCGAAGCGACGGGGCCGAGGGCACCGTCGCAGCGACTCGCGAATGAGCTCGAGCGACGCGTCGAGTCTGACGCTCAGCTCAACTGCCGCGCAGCGTCTTCGAGCGTCGCGATCATCTCGCGCGCGTTGGCGAAACGCTGTGCTTGCTGCTTCGCGAGGCAGCGCATGACGATCGGGATCAGCGGGGCAGGGACGGTCGCGGGGTCGAGCGACGGCGGCCTTGCGTGCAGATGCATCTCGACGAGATCGAGGTCGTCCTTCGCCGTGAACGGCGGCTCGCCCGAGAGCAGCTCGTAGAAGACGACGCCCATCGAGTAGAGGTCGCTGCGCTGATCGACCGGCTCGCCGCGCATGCGCTCGGGCGCCATGTAGAGGAGGCTGCCGACGACCGCGCCTTGTTGCGTGAGCTTCGCGCTGCCCTCGACCGACGCGAAGCCGAAGTCGATCAAGACGACGCGATCGGCCGGGCCTTGCGACGGCTCGAGCATGATGTTCGCCGGCTTGAGATCACGGTGGAGGATGCCGGCATCGTGCACGGCCGTGAGGCCTTGCAGCGCCTGCCACGTGTAGCTCGACGCGCGGCGCGCATCGATGCGGCCCTCTGCCTTGATCACGCCGCGCAGCGTCTTGCCGCGGAGGAGCTCCATCGCAAGGAAGGGCTCGGTCTGCTCGGTGATGCCGCTCGCGAGGAGCGCGGCGACGTTCGGGTGGCGGAGGCGCGCCTGGACCTCGCCCTCGCGAGAGAATCGCATCGAGGCGGACGGGTCGCCGTCGAGTGAGGTGCGCAAGATTTTCAGCGCGACATACGCGGAGGTGTGCAGATCGACGGCGCGGAAGACGTCCGCCATCGCGCCCTTACCGATGAGTGCATCGATGCGGAACCGCTGGCCGATGATCTGGCCTGTCCGATCTACCGCCCTAGACACAGCCTCCACCTTACCACCCGGCCTTCTGCTATATCCTCGAACGTGCCGCGCCACCTGGTGAGCATCGCCGACCTGGACGCCGCCGAGATCATCCGGATCCTCGACCACGCGGACCGCTATGCGGCGTTCGCGAACGAGCCGGTGAAGAAGCTGACCTCGCTGCGCGGTCGGACCGTCATCAACATGTTCTTCGAGAACTCGACGCGCACGCGCACGTCGTTCGAGATCGCGGCGAAGCGCCTCTCCGCCGAGGCGATCAACATCAGCGCGTCGGCATCGTCGACGAGCAAGGGCGAGACCCTGCTCGACACCGCCGACAACCTCGAGGCGATGCACCCCGACGCGATCGTCGTGCGGCACTCGTTCGGCGGCGCGGCGCACATGCTGACCAAGGAGGTCAACTGTGCCGTCATCAACGCCGGCGACGGGCAGCACGAGCACCCCACGCAGGCGCTGCTCGACGCGGCGACGATCCGGCGGAACAAGGGCAAGGTCGACGGCCTCGAGGTCGTGATCGTCGGCGACATCCAGCACTCGCGCGTCGCGCGCTCGAACATCCTGTGTCTCGCGAAGCTCGGCGCACGCGTGCGGCTGTGCGCGCCGTGGACGTTGATCCCACGTGGGATCGAAGAGATCGGCGGTGACATCACGCGCGAGCGCGTGCGCGTGGTGACGCGGCTCGAGGACGCGCTCGACGGCGCGGACGTCGTGATGATGTTGCGCGTCCAGCACGAGCGGTTCGAGAACGAGGCGCCGCGGTTCCCGAACACGCGCGAGCTGTCGCGGACGTACGGGCTCTCGGAGCGGTCGCTCGCGTTCGCGAAGCCCGATGCGATCGTGATGCATCCGGGGCCGATCAACCGCGGCGTCGAGCTGTCGCCTCAAGTTGCCGACGGTCCACGCGCCGTGATCTTGAACCAGGTGAGCTGGGGCGTGGCCATTCGCATGGCCGTGCTCGAGCGCGCGATCCTCGGCAACGTGGAGCCTGCAACCGCGTGAGTAACGCGCTCGTCGTCGAAGACGTCACGAAGAAGTACGGGAACCACGTCGCCGTCGAGCACGTGTCGTTCACCGTGCCGAAGGGCGTCGTGTACGGCATCCTCGGGCCGAACGGCGCGGGCAAGTCGACGACGCTCCGCATGATCACGGACATCATCGCGCCCGACGGCGGCAAGATCACGATCCTCGACGGGCTCGCACCCGGCGCGCAGTCGGCGCCGCACATCGGGTATCTGCCCGAGGAGCGCGGGCTGTATCCGAAGATGAAGGTCTGGGAGATGATCGAGTTCATGGGCGAGCTGCGCGGCCTCAAGCGTGCGGAGTCCAAGAAGCGCGCGACGGCATGGCTCGAACGGCTCGGGTTACAGGCGTGGGCCAAGAACAAGGTGCAGGACCTCTCGAAGGGCATGCAGCAGAAGGTGCAGTTCGCGACTGCGCTGATCCACGAGCCCGCGCTGCTGATCCTCGACGAGCCGTGGTCGGGGCTCGATCCGATCAACTCCGAAGTGCTGCGCGATGTCGTCGACGAGATCCGCAAGTCGGGCCGCACCGTGATCTTCTCGACGCACGGCATGGAGCAGGCGGAGAAGGTCTGCGACGCGGTGTGCATCATCGCGCGCGGCAAGAAGGTGCTCGAGGGCAAGCTGCGCGAGATCAAGCGCGCCTCCGCGATGGAGGGCTTGATCGCACTCGAGTTCGCGAACGACGCCGCGAAGGCCGCGGCCCGCGCGGTGATCGAGGACAAGGCGCTCGTCGCCGAGGAGCGCCCACCGCTCGCCGGTGATCACGCGGATACCGAGGTCAAGCTCGCGAACGGCGTCGACCCGCAGCAACTGCTGGCGGCGTTCGTCGGCGCGAACGTCTCGCTGCGCCGGTTCGAGATCGTGACGCCGACCTTGCACCAGATCTTCGTCGATATCGTCGGCGAGGAAGCCGCGGTGGCCGCGCGCCTACCCGAGGAGAAGCCATCGTGAGCACCGTGCGAGACACGTTCGTGATCGCGCGGCGCGAGCTGCTCGAGCGCGTGAAGTCGAAGTGGTTCGTCGCGATGACGATCCTCGGCCCGGTGTTCATGATCGCGATGATCGTGATCCCCGCGCTGATCGCGTCGAAGGCGGTCGTCGGCGCGAAGGTCGACATCGTCGATCAGACCGGCGTGCTCGGCGAGGCGTTCGCGGCCGAGCTCCGCGACATGAGCTGGGAGCCGCGCATCGTGCCGGCGGACACGCCGCGCGAGGAGCTCGTGCGCCGGATCCGCGAGAGCGAGATCAACGGGTTCATGACGATCCCGAAGGACGCGATCGAGGGCGTCTTCATCTTCTATGAAGGTGACAACGCGTCGTCGCAGATCGTGCAGCTCATGCTCGACGAGCGCGTGCGCAAGATCGTCCAGCGCGAGCGCGGCAAGCGCGCGCAGATCCCGAACGACAAGATCGAGACGCTG
The DNA here is from genome assembly GCA_030857175.1 of Myxococcota bacterium. Classification (GTDB taxonomy): domain Bacteria; phylum Myxococcota_A; class Polyangia; order Haliangiales; family Haliangiaceae; genus JABFXX01. The sequence continues at coordinate 277,865 of JALZOJ010000001.1, forward strand.
CTCTCGCCGGTGAACTTCCGCGCGGAGCTCAACACCGGCACCGACAAGGCGACGTCGGGCCTCGCCGCGTTTTTCCTCGGCTACATCCTCTCGTTCATCCTCTACATGGTCATCACGCTGTACGGCGTCGCGGTCATGCGCAGCGTGGTGACGGAGAAGACGTCGCGCGTGATGGAGCTGATGGTCGCCGCGGTGAAGCCGCGCTCGCTGATGGCGGGTAAGATCCTCGGCGTCGGCGCGGCGGGCCTCATCCAGGTCACGGTGTGGCTGACGATGGGGGCGATCACGCTCGCGTATCGCAACGAGATCCTCGGCGCCTTCGGTGTCGACACCGCGGCGGGCCCCACACTGCCGCCGCTCGAGCTCCTCCAGATCTCGGTCGTGCTCGCGTACTTCGTGATCGGCTTCTTCTTCTACGCCGCGATGTATGCAGCGGTGGGAGCCATGGTGTCGTCGGAGCAAGAGACGCAGCAAGTGCAGATGCCGGTCACGATGTTGCTCGTCATCGGCGTGCTGTGTTTCCAGGTCATCAGCGGCGACCCCCGCGGCACCCCAGCGACAGTGATGACGATGGTACCGTTCTGGTCACCGCTGCTGATGCCCATGCGCTACGTCCTCGGTGGGGCGTCGCTGGGAGAGGTGGCCGTGTCGCTCGCGATCCTGGTGATCTCGACCGCGCTCGTCGTCCGCGCCGCTGCGAAGATCTATCGCGTTGGTGTTCTCATGTACGGCAAGCGCCCGAGCCTGCGCGAGCTGGTCCGCTGGCTGCGTTATTGAAGCGCCACACATGAGTAGATCGGCCAGTGGCAATTGCCCTGGATACGCGCGTACACTTTCGGAACATGCGTCGCTGGGGACTCGCGTGTCTCGTCCTGTCGGTCGTGCCTGCGTATGCGCAGGCGCCGGCCGGTGCAGATGTTTCCGCGACCTTGACCGCCGACGAGCCCGAGCCGACGCCGCTCGTGATCGGGTACGGCGCGCTGCCGGGCGGCATTCACGCGGCGAGTGCGCAGACGTTGCCGGCGGGAACGTTCACCGTCGCCTCGCTCGGTGGTTTCGGCTGGCGCTCGGGCCTGCTGCCGAAGAGCGACGCGGGCGCCAAGGAGCATCGCTTCGGCCGCGGCATCGGCAACCTCGCGTTCGCATACGCGCCGCATGACCTGATCACGATCGCGCTCGCACTCGACGGGCGCTACGACCGCCACTTCGGTGTTCCGCCGACGGCGGACGGCAAGACCGAGGACGGCTACGTCGGCGATCCGCACCTGCTCGTGCGCGCGGGCAAGCCGGTGGGCAACATGACGATCGGCGGTCAGCTCGGCATCTGGGTGCCCGGCAAGGACGCGCCGTCGGTCGCGGGCTCGGCGATCTCCGTCGACGCGCGCGCGTTGCTCTCGCTCGCAGCCGGGCCCGGCACGGTCAGCCTCAACGCCGGCTTTCGTCTCGATAACAGCGCCAAGTCCGTCGAGAATCCCGAGACGCTCTCGCTCGCCGATCGCATCTCGCTCGGCGTCTCCGAGCATCACGCCGTCGTCGGCGGCGCGCACTTCACGATGCCCGCGGGCAACGCGTTCTTCGGTGCCGAAGCGAGCCTCGACCTGTTCCTCGGCGACGGTGCACCGGGCGCCGTCATCCGTGGCGGCGTTCACGGCGGACTGCACCTGACGAAGAACTGGTCCGTGCTCGCGTTCGCCGAGATCGCGAAGGTGCCCGGCATCACCAACGCGGACGTCGCGATGAACGACATCCCACTGATCGCGTACGAACCGACGATCACCGGCGGCCTCGGCGTGCAGGGCCGCTTCGGCGGCAAGCGCTCGCGGCCGGCCGACGATCACATCACCAAGAACCCCGAACCGAAGGACGTCGAGGTCATCGAATACGCCGAGGTCAGCGGCAGCGTCACCGACGAGAGCGGCAAGCCCGTCGTCGGCGCGAAGGTCTCGGTGAAGCTGACGAAGGTCACCGGTACTGGCCTGACCGACGACAAGGGCAATTACGTCGTCACCCAGTTGCCGATCGGCAAGACGATCAAGGGCGTGACCGCGCTCGACGACACGGGTGCGGAAGTCACCGTCGAGGTCGACGGCAAGAAGTCGGCGAAGCAGACGCTGACGCTCGCGAAGGGCAAGAACGACGTCACGAAGCTCGCACTCGAGCCGCTGCTACCGCCGGGTCAGCTCAAGGCGGTCGTGCGTGCAGCAGCGAGCGGTAAGCCGATCGCAGGCGCGACCCTCAAGATCGAGCCGGGCGGACTGTCCGCGACGTCGGCGGCGGATGGCACGCTCTCGATCGATCTTCCGCCCGGTAACTACAAGGCGACGGCGACCGGCCCCGGCTTCAAGGAACAGACGCTCGATGTCGTGATCGATCCCAATGGCGTTGCGCTCAAGAACTTCGAGCTTCGCAAGTAGCTGCGCCCTCGCGCTGCTCTCGCTGCTGCTCGCGCTCGGATGCGGGAGCAAGAAGACCGCGATCGCCGAGCTGAAGAAAGCAGAAGGCCCCGTCGAGCGTCAGGTCGGCACCGGCAACTGGGCCGGCGCGAAGATCGGCACGAAGTACTATCTCGGCGACGCGGCGCGCACCGCCGAGGGTGGCGCGCAGCTCGAGGTCGTCGGCAACGCGCTGATCGCGATGCAGCCGCGCACGATCTTGCGGTTCGGCGGCACCGACAAGAGCAGCAAGATCGCGGTCGAGCTCGGCACGATCGAGCTGACCGGCACCGGCAGCTACGGCTTCGATCTCGGTGACGTTCGGCTCTCGCGCAACGGCACCGTTCGCATCACCGCGAACCCCGGCGGCAAGCCGAAGGTCGAGCTGACGATCGGCGAGGCGCAGGTCTCGACGGCGTCGGGCCAGACGATCGATCTCGTCGTCGGTTCGACGATCGAGATCGGGCTCGAGACCATCGCGGTCACCGCGATCGATGCGGGCGTTCCCGATGTCGCCGCCGTCGCCGTCGTCGTCGTCGATGCCGGCGTCGAGCCCGATGCCGCGCCCGTCACCGGTGAGGGTGTTGTCGTCGATGCGACCGGCAAGCGGGTCGAGGTGCAGTTGCCCGGCGAGACCAAGTGGACCGTGCTGCCCGTGGGTGCAGGCGCGTTGCCGAAGGGCGCGAAGCTGCGCGTCGGTACCGGCTCGAGCGCGAAGCTCACGTCGCTCGGCACCACGCTCGAGATGGCGGGCGGCTCGCGCGTCACCGTCGGCGAGAATCAGGAGCTCGTGATCGAGACCGGTGACATTCGCGCGTTCTCGACCGGCGACGGCAAGGTGGCGCTGCCCGGCGGCGAGCTCGCGCTGAAGGGCACGCCGAACGCGGCCGCGGAAGCGAATCTCGCGGTCGGCTCGCGCGACTCGCGGGTCACGATGGCGCGCGGAAACGGCAAGCTCGCAGGTGCCCCCGGCAGCGAGCTCGAGATGAACCGCGGCGAGACCGCGACGCTCGCGAAGGCCGGCACGATCCGCGTCATCGAGGCGATCCCGAATTACTTCGACTTCCGCGTCGACGCCGGCGACACGCTGACGATCCACGATCCGCGTCCCCCGACAGCAGTGCAGTTCGCGTTCGCCGGCAAGTGCCCGGACGGCGGCATCATCGAGATGGACAAGGACACGCGCTACAAGACGGCGAAGATCAGCGGCGGCAAGGAAGCTGCGAACCTCTCCGTCGGCAGCGGCAGCTGGGCCTATCGCCTGCGCTGCACGTCCGGCGGCAGCGAAGGCAACGCCGTCGCGTCGGGTCGCATCGTCGTCAAGCGCGACGACGGACGCCGCGCGCTCCCCAAGGTTCCGCCGCTCAACTCGATCGACGCCGACGGCCGCACGTGGCGCCTGAGCTACCAGTCGCAGATCCCGAACCTCCAGGTGAACACGAAGGCGACCGGCTCGTCATTCAAGCTGCACCTTGCCACCGAGGGCAAGGAGCAGACGTTCGACTCGAAGAAGCCCGCCGTCACGGTGCCCGGCTCGCAGCTCAAGGAGGGGACGTACGCGTACTGGTTCGACATCGACGGCGTCAAGCAACCGAAGACGTCGACGCTGATCTTCAACTTCGATCAGACCGCGCCACAGGTCTACGTCGAGCTGCCCGTGAACGGAAAGCCGTGGGGCGAGGACATCGACGTCAAGGGTGCGGTGATGCAGGGCTGGACCGCCTCCGTCGACGGCAACACGATCCCGCTCGACGGCGGGCGCCGCTTCATCGCGAAGGCGCAGAAGCCGTCGGGCAACGCGCTCGCGATCAAGCTGTCTCATCCGAGCTTCGGCACGCACTACTACCTGCGCCGCGCGAAGTAGCGCGCCGTCGCACCAGCGCACACTACGTGCGCGCAAGCGCGTGATTCCGGCAGTGCACGGCGCGTGCACGTACAGGCCGCGATGCAACGTCTCGCCCTCTGTCTCCTCGCCGCCTGCAGCGGCTCGTCGTCGCCCGAGGACGGCCCGTTCTTCGAGCAGCCGATGTTCTTCAACGAGGACATCTCGAACGCGCGCGTGGCCGAGGACAGCCTCTCGATCATCACCGGCCTGCGTGGCGCGGGCGGCTGGGGACGCGGCAATCGGCTCCAGATCGACTTCTCGTTCGACGTGCTCGAGGCAACGGCGACCACGCCGCGCCGAGCGTTCACGCCGATGCCCGACTACTTCTACTCGCCCGACTGCGATCAGATGGAGATGCCGATTCCCGAGGCCGGCAACCTCGAGGGCGAGAGCGGCTACGAGTGCAAGGCGGGCGGCGACTGTCACTTGATCGTGTTCGATCGCGACGGCGGCAAGCTCTACGAGATGTACAAGGCCGACGTCGGCGCGACGTTCCGCGGCGGTTGCCTCGCCGTATGGGAAACGGCGCGCGCGTATGGCGAGACACTGCGCGGTGATCAGTGCTCGAGCGCGGATGCCGCGGGTTTTCCGATCGCGCCGATGTTGTTCACCGCGGACGAGGTCGCGGCCGGAGAGATCGCGCACGCGATCCGCTTCGTGCTGCCGAACGATCGCATGCGCCGCGGCTTCGTGCGGCCCGCGGTTCACGGCACCGATACCAACGGACCGACGAACGGCCCGCCGTATGGCGTGCACCTGCGGCTGCGCTCGGACTATCCGCTCGACTCGCTGCCGAACGACGGCGCGCGCGTCGTCGCGAAGGCGATGCAGAAGTACGGCATGATCCACGCGGATGGCGGCGAGGTCGCGCTGACGGCGACGAGCGACCGCCACACGACGGCGAAGTGGGCCGGCCTGCTCGCCGACCGCGATCTCGAGTTCTTGAAGGTCGAGGACTTCGAGGTCATCGACCACGGGCCCGTGATTTCTTACCCGTACCGCTGCACCCGATAACGTGCGATCGTCTCCTCGCTATGCGGGGAATCTTGATCGCCGTGATGTTGGTGGCAGCTTGTGGTGGTGGCGGTGCCACGGATGGTGATGACGCGCCGGTGCCCGATGGCTCCGGCCCGTTCTTTCAAGAACCGATGTTCTTCAACCGCGACGTGTCGGGTGCGGCGAAGGCGGCGGACTCGGCCGCGATGATCGCGTCGCTGCGCGCGGCCGGCGGCTGGGGCAACGGCGATCGCATGCATATCGACTTCTCGTTCGACGTGCTCGGCGCGGATTCGTCGACGCCGATGCGCACGTTCAACGCCACCGACGAGTTCTACGAGCCCGACTGCGATCACGTCCCGGTCCCCGTGCCTGCGAACGGCAACGTCGAGGGCGAGACCGGCTACACGTGCACGACCAATGGTGACTGCCACCTGATCGTCCACGACAAGAGCGCGGGCAAGCTCTACGAGATGTGGCGCGCCGACATCAACGGTCAGACGTTCGACGGCGGTTGCCTCGCGGTCTGGGACACCAAGGCGACGTACACACCCACCTTGCGCGGCGATCAGTGTACGAGCGCCGACGCGGCCGGCTTTCCGATCGCGCCGCTGTTGTTCACGGCCGACGAGGTCGCGGCCGGCGAGATCAAGCACGCGATCCGCTTCATCCTGCCGAACAACCGCATTCGCCGCGGCTACGTGCGGCCTGCGACCCACGGCACGCAGACAACCGGCGGCGCGTCGGCGCCACCGTACGGCGTGCACTTCCGGCTGCGCGCGGACTACCCGGTCGACTCGCTACCGAGCTCGGGTGCGCGCGTCGTCGCGCGGGCGCTGCAGAAGTACGGCATGTATCACGCGGATGGCGGCAACATCGCCCTTACGGCCCAGAGCGACCGGTATACGACGGCAAAGTGGGACGGGCTGATAGAGCCGCAAGATCTCTACGCCTTAAAGGTCGAAGACTTCGACGTCATCGACGAGGGTGCAATGATCACGCTGACGCTCGACTGCGCACGCAACTAACCCGCTAGGATGTAGCGGTGCGGCTGTCGCGGATCATCACCGTCGTCATCGTCCTCGCCCTCGTGGCGGGCGCGGCGCTGTTGATCTATTCGAAGGTCCCCGACGCGAAGGTCGGCGGCACGTTCAAGACGTTCGCGCTGTTTCACGACGGCTCGCGCCTGCAGCCCGGGTCACCGGTGATCATCGCGGGCGTCCGTGTCGGCGACGTGACGGAGCTGTCGATCGAGGGCCGGCTCGCGCGTGTCGACATGGCCCTCCAATCGTACGTGCGCCTTCCCGCCGAGACGACGTTCGTCACGCGCCGCTCGGACTCGTTGTTCGGCGACAGCTACGTCGAGATCATTCCCGGCGTGGACGAGCCCGGCGTTCGCATGCTCAAGTCGGGCGAGCAGCTCACGCACGTGCAGGAAGGCGGCTCGACGGATCGCGTCCTGCGATCGATCGCGCGCGCATTGCCGAAGATCGACATCCGGCTGGAGCGCCTGCACGAGATCGTCGTCGACGCGCGTCCGTTCGTGCAAGGCGCGGTTCGAGAGCGCATCCTGGCCGCGGACACGTGGCTCCAGGAAGGTCACATCGAGGCGCCGCTGACGAAGGCCGACCGCGCACTCGAGCGTATCGAGGGCGGGACGTCGGCCGTCGCCGATGTCGTCGCGACGACGGGCAAAGACGTTCCTGATCGCCTCGCGCGCTGGAACAAGAACATCACCGACGCACGCAAGGGAATGGTCAACGCGCAGGCGCGCATCGTCACGACCCTCACCGACGCGCGCAAGGGCATGGACCGCATCGACGAGCCGGTCGCGAAGTACACCGAGGTGCTCGGCGCGATCAACGAGGCGCGCGGCGACGACTGGAGGGGCACACTCGGCACACTCGTCAACGAGCCGCAACTCGCCGACGACATCGAGGGCGTCACCGAGGGCCTCAAGGGAGCGACCGCCGGCTTCGATCGCTTCAAGGCCTGGCTCGGCGGGCGCATCGAGGCGAACTACTACTCCGGCGCGTTTCGCGTCTACGCGACGGCCGAGGTGCACGCGCGCTCCGACAAGTTCTACCTGGTCGAGATCGAGCGCAGCGGTCTCGGCCCGCACGGCGACCAGCTCACGGACTCGCCGAACAGCGATCCGTACACGCGCCGCGAGATCATCCACGACCAGCAGCGCTTCACGTTCCAGTTCGGCAAGCGGCTCGGTTGGTTCCAGGTCCGCGGTGGCATCAAGGACTCGACGGTCGGCGTCGGTGCGGACTTTCTGTTCATGCAGAACCGCCTCAAGTTCTCGGCCGACGTGTTCGGTGCGTACTACCGCACGCCGCGCGTGAAGCTCGCCGCCGCGATCGCGGTCTGGCGCAACCTGTACATCCTCGGCGGCGTCGACGATGCGCTCAACCCGCACGACGAGCTGCCTGTCGTGACCGGCAACACGCCGGTCCCCGGGTTCTTCCAGACCGTCCACTACGGGCGCGACTTCTTCATGGGCGCCTCGCTCCAGTTCTCCGACGAGGACATCACGACGATGCTCCGCCTGTATGGCGCGTTGTTGATCGGTCTGCTCTGAGCCTGTTACCGTAGCTTCGATGGGACTGAGCGTGCGCGTTGCCGTCGCGATCATGCTGCTGTGCGGCGTCGCCTCGGCCGAAGACAAGCCCTGGGTGACCGGCGTCTCGCAGCAGAAACAGGACGAAGCGCTCGCGAAGTTCAAGCAGGGCAACGACAGCTTCGTGAAGGACGAGTGGCCCGCGGCGCTCGGTCTCTACCTTGAGGCGCTGAAGTCCTGGGACCACCCGAACATTCGCTACAACGCGGCGATCTGCCTCATCAAGCTCGACCGCATGGTCGAAGCGTACGAGCACATGCAGGCGGCGATGCGCTACGGCGACGCGCCCCTCGGCAAGGATCTGCACAAGCAAGGCGAGACATACCTCCAAGTTCTCAAGAGCTCGACGTCGTACGTCGAGATCGTGTGCAAGCAGCCCGAGGGTGTGACCGAAGGCGTGATCGTCACGCTCGACGGGCAGCGTCTGGAGAAGTGCAACGACACGCGGCTCGTCACGCCGGGCAAGCACCAGATCGTCAGCGAGAAGCCGGGCTACCGCACCGAGCGCAAGGAGATCACCGCGCCCGCCGGCGGCAAGGAGACGGTCGTCATCGTCATGGAGGCGGAAGGCACGCGAAAGCTGACGCGGCGCTGGAACCGCGCGATTCCGTGGACCGTGGTCGGTGTCGGGACCGCGCTCAGCGTCGCGGCCGTGCCCTTGTTCATCGTGACGCGCAACAAGCTCGATGACTACGAGACCGACCTCGCGAACGCGTGCACGGGCACGGGCTGCGCGCCGAACGACCCGCGCATCCGTGCGCTTGACGGTGATCTCTCGAGCGCGAAGACGTATCGTGCGCTCACGATCACGTCGATCGCACTCGGCGCGACGGGCATTGGTGTGGGCATCGCACTGATCGTGATGAACCAGCCGCGCTACGCGAAGATCACGCCGATGGCGGGCTCGGACCACGCGGGCGTGATGATCACGACCGAGTGGTAGCTAGCGCAGCGTCGGCGCGATCTGCTGCTGCTTCTCTTTGAGCTTCGCCTGGCGCACGGCCTCGAGCGCATCGGCCTTCGCCTTCGCTTCCTTCGCACGCTTCTCGGCGTCGAGCTTCGCGACGCGCGCTTCTTCGGCCTTTCGCTTCGCGCGGTCCGCTTTGCCGACCGCGACCGTCGCCTCGGCGACGGCATCGTCGCGCTCCTCGCCGGCGGACTTCGCCGCCGCGAGCGCTTGCTCGCGCTCTTGCGCGGTCTGCAGCTCCTTTTCGAGGGCGGCGTTCTTGTCGAGGAACGCCTGCTCCTTCTCGCGCTTCTCGCGCTCGAGCTCGGTGAACTGGCGCATCTGAATCTCGAGCGCGTTCGTCGCGATCTGCTGCTGCTGGCGAATGTAGACGGCTGCGGCGAACGTCGCCGAGGTCAGGAACACGAGCGTCGCCATGATGCCGAGCGTGATGCGGCGCTTGCGGCGAGCCGCACGGCTCGACAGCTCGTACACCGCCTCGAGGAACGCGTGCTCGCGCGCCGGCAATTGTCCGCGGAAACGTGCGCGGAACAGGCGCGCTTCCTCCATCGCCTCGCCGGTCCACAGCAGACCGGGCGGTCGGTGCTTCGCGTCCCACTGCTTCGCGGCGACCGCGAGCTGCGAGAGATACGCGGCGTGCTCCTGATTCTCGTCGAGCCAGCGCTGCAGCATCGGCCAGCTCTTGATCAGCGACTCGTGCACGAGCTCGACCGCGCCCTCGGAGTCACCGCGCGTCTGCACGACGAGCAGGCGCGCTTCGACGAGCCGGCTGATGACACGCTCGACGTCATGCGCGAGATCGCGAAGCTCGCCGGTCTCGACCACGGCACGCGTACGCTCGGGCGTGACGAGGCGCTGGAAGATCGCGCGGACCGTCTTCTGATCCGCGGCGGTGAACGTCGCGAGCACTTCATCGGCGTGCGTCGCGAGCGCGCCGGCGACACCGCCCATCCCGAGGTACGCCTCGCGCGTCAGCACGCGCCGCTGCTTGTCGCGATACGCCCACAGCTTCGCGGCGGTGAACTGGAGGAGCGGCAGCGGGCCGGGCGTCGACTCGAGCGTCTCGAGCATCGCGTGCACGATGCCGTCCTCGAACTTGTAGCCGAGCATCTCGACGGGCTGGATCAGCGCTTCTTGCAAGCCGGCGCGATCGGGCGCCTGCAAGAACACGAGACCGCGCGTGAGCTCGTCGAGGAAGCGGCGATCCTCCGCTGCCCGATCGAGGAAGTCAGAGCGCATCGAGACCACGACGCGCAGCGGGCTCGCCGGATCGTCGCTGGCGCTCGCGAGGCACGCCGTGAAGGCGGCGCGCTCGTGTGGATCCGAGACGAGCGTGTAGAGCTCCTCGAACTGATCGACGAACACGAGGATCTGCGTCCGCCGGCGACGCGCACGCGCGCGCAGGCGCGTGCCGAAGTAGCCGGGCTCCTTGCGCAGGGTCTCTGCCGGATCGCGCGGCATCACCGGATCGCTATCGCGCGTGTCGCGCAGCGACTCGACCGTGCTCGCGAGCGCGTTCATCGGATCGCGCCCGGGGCGAATGATGTGGCACTCCCACGACTCGCCGGAGCTCTTGAGTGCGGGCACCACGCCGGCACGCACGAACGACGACTTGCCCACGCCCGACGGACCGACGATGCCGACGAGCGGGCGATCGCGCAGGCGCGCCACGGTCTCGGCGATGTCGCGCGAGCGCCCGAAGAACCGGTTCGCGTCGGATTCCTGGAATGCGGTGAGGCCGGGGTAGGGCGACTCGTCGGCGACGAGGCTGCGGCCCGTGCGCGCGGGCAGCAGCGTCTCGAGATCGTCGAGCAGCTGCTTCGCGTTTGCGTAGCGCGCGGTCTTTTGCTTCGCGAGGCAACGCGCCACGATCTCGACGAGCTTGTCGGGCAGGCCGACGACGTCATCGCTGATCGACGGCATCGGCTCGTCGACGGCGGCCGCGGCGCCGAACAGGCGGCCCTCGGTCAGCGGTGCGAGCGGATGCTTCGCGGCGAGCATCTCGTAGAGCACGATGCCGACGGCCCACAGATCGCTGCGGTGATCGATCGTGTCGGTGCCGAGCTGCTCGGGCGACATGTACGGCAGCGTTCCGACGATCGCGCCGGAGCGCGTGTCGCTGAGAGGCATGCCTTCGCCTTCGGTCATCGCGCGGCGTGCGTTGGTCGGCGCGTCGGGCTCGGAGAACAGCTTCGCGACGCCGAAGTCGAGCACCTTCACCGTGCCCGCCTTCGTCACGACGATGTTCTCCGGCTTGAGATCGCGATGAATGATGCCGGCCTCGTGCGCGGCGACGAGCGCACGCACGACCGGCACCATCAGCTCGATCGCGCGATTCACCGGCACGCGCTGTTCGCCGACCAGCTTCTTGAGCGTGGTGCCCTCGATGTACTCGAGCACCATGTACGGCATGCCGACGTGATCGTCGGTCGCGTAGATCGCGACGATGTTCTCGTGGCTGAACCGCGCGGTCGCACGCGCCTCGGCGAGCCAGCGCTGCGCGAACCGCTGCGAGCTGCCCGTCATGAACTTCATCGCGACGCGCCGGCCGAGCCGCGTATCGCGCGCGAGGAACACGTGGCCCATGCCGCCGCGCCCGAGCTCGCGGATCAGCTCGTACTGCTCGATCTTCAGCCCCGGCTCGAGCTTGATGCGCTCGACCTGCGTCGACTCACCGTCCTCGAACGAGGTCGGATCGATCACCGTACGGTCGAGCTTCGCCGCGCGCGAAGACTTGATGTCGGTGGGCTTGTTCATGCCGATTGGTACTGGGCATCGAGCTCGTCGAGCTCTTCGAATAACTGCGTGGCTTCCGTCGACGAACATCCGCGATGCGCCGAGAGCTCCGCGTGCAGCGTGCGGAAGGCGTCGTGCAGCGCGGCCTGTTTCTCTGCGACGCGCGTCGCGATCTCGTCGCGCTGTGTTTCGACGGTGTGACGTCCGTCGACGGAGGTCTCGAGATCGTTTTCGACCATCGCGAGCTCGAGCTCGATCTCGGAGAGCTCGCTCTGGATCCTTTCGATCTCGTCGGTCGGGAGCTCGAGCTCGGATGCCAGATCGAGCAGCACTTGCCGCATCTGGCTCGTCAGCGCCTGCGCGAGGTTTGATTCGGAATCGGAGAATAGCCGCTTCTTGCGCGGCTGCCCGTCGCTGGTCGGCACCTGCGCGCGAAGCACCTCGAGCTCGGCGTGAACCTGCGCCGCGGTTGGCCGCTCGTTTGGCGCCTTCGCGATGCACGCAGCGATCAGGTCGGCGAGCGCCGGCGGAACCTCGATGTCCGAGCAGCGCTCGGCGAGGGGCGGCGGCAACGCGTACTGGTGCGCGTAGACGAGCGCCACGCCCGGCCGCGACGAAAAGATCGGCGCGCCGCTGAGGACGAAGTAGGCGATGCCGCCGAGCGCGTAGACGTCCGCCTCGGGTCCGACGTTCGCGTTCGTACTCTGCTCCGGTGCCCAGTACAGCGGCGAGCCGAGGACTTGCTGGTCTTCGGTCAGGCGCGTGAGCCCCTCGTCTGCGGCGATCTTCGCGAGGCCGAAGTCGATGATCTTCACGCGCTCGGGGTCACCATCCGCGAGGATCACGTTCGGCGGCTTGAGATCGCGATGCACGACGCCGACCTCGTGCGCATACGCGAGCGCGGATGCGAGCTGAGACAGGATCGCGATCGCATCGGCGACGGGATACGGACCGTTCTTGTTGATCGCGGTCTGGAGATCCGGTCCCGCCACGTACTCCATGCCGAGATAGAGCGCGCCGGCCGGCGTGCGACCTGCATCGATGATCTGGATGATGTTGGGATGCTTGAGCCGACCGAGCGTCAGCACTTCGCGACGGAAGCGGCCCGCCTTCGCATCGAGGTCTTGATCGGCGCGAACGATCTTGAATGCGCGCAACGCGCCGCCTTCTCCGCGCGCCAGGTACACCTCGCCCATCCCACCCGCACCCAGCGGACGAAGGATCTCGTGTCCGTCGAGCACTTCACCGATCATCGGTCACGCAAAGCGTAACACCCACGTTCGCGCAGTCGCGAGCTTTGCCCGGCTCACCCTCGCTGTAGCTGTTACTCCCCCGATGTAGGTCGGCGGAGCTTTACGATCGTCAGTCGCTCGACGAGCGGTGCGATCGTGGGCGTTTTCACGTAGCCCGGCAGCACCTCGTCGACGACGTGCTGGAGCGTGTCGTACGCCCCTTTCAAGCGATCCAGGCTGTCTGCGCGCTGCGCTGCGATGAACGCGATGGAGTCCTGGAGGCCGCGCAGGCGATCCCCATTGGCAACCGCGGTCGCGAGGCGCCGCTCGAGCTCGGCGACCTTGTCGTCGACGTCATGTGGCTTGTCATGCTGCGCCGCCGAGAACTTCAGCTCGCCGAGCGCGAACCGCAGCGACACCTCGCGATCGCCGATCGTCTCGCGAATCGCCGCCGCCTCGTGCTCGAGTGCATCCTGCGCCGCTTCGAGTCCCGCGAGCGTCTGCTCGTGATCGCGCAGATACGCGACCCCGGTCACGAGCCGCGTGTCGTTCGAGCCTTCATCGAGCAGCGCTTCCGCGAGCTGTCGCAGCGCACCGCGCAGGTTGCCGTGACCATCGGTGTCACCGCCGTTCGTCGGAAGCTCGAGCGGCGCGCGCTGCAGCGGCACGAACTTCCGCCGCGGTGGCGACTTCGCGGGCGGATAGCCCGGTATTTTTTGCAGCGCCGCGTAGAGCTCGGCGGCGGACTGAAACCGATCGCTCACTCTCTTCTCGAGACACCGCAAGATCACCGCATCGAGCTCGGGCGGAATGCCGACGGTCGGCCGCCACACGCTCGGAACCGGCGGCACCTGCTGGATGTGCGCCTTGATCACGTCGTTCGGCGTTCCCGTGAACGGCGGCCCACCGGCGACGAGCTCGAATGCGATGCAGCCGATCGAATACAGATCCGTCCTCGGATCGTTTCCGACGCCACTCGCGCGCTCGGGCGACATGTACTTCGGCGTCCCGTACACGAGGTTCGCGCTCGAGAGCACGACGCTGTCACTGTGATCCGCGGCGACGATCTTCGCGACGCCGAAGTCGAGCACCTTGAGAGTCTCGTCGAGCCCGCACAGGAGCAGATTGTCGGGCTTGAGGTCGCGATGCACCACGCCGCGCGAGTGCGCGTGATGGACCGCATAGACGAGCTGTCCGAGCACCCAGAGCGCGCGCGGCACGTCGAAGTGATCGTCGCGCTTCAGCAGCTGATACACGCTCTGCCCAGGCGCGTACTCCATGCTCAAGAAGAACCGCCGGTCCGGCAGCTGGCCAAAGTCATAGACGGCGACGATGTTCGGGTGCCGCAGCCGGTTGATCGCGCGCGCCTCGCGCCGGAACCGCGAGACGAAGTGCGGATCGGACGCGAGGTGCGCCTTCATGATCTTCAGCGCTTCCTTGCGCCCGCTGACCACGTCCTCGGCGAGATACACCTCGCCCATGCCACCGCGTCCGAGCTCGGAGAGGATGCGCCAGCGATCGTGAAGGATGGTCCCGATCACGTCGAACCGAAATTCTACACCGCACCGCCCGGTGGCATAATGTTCCGTATGCACCGGCTTTGGGTTCTTGCCGCCGTGCTGCTCTCCGCGGGCTGTCTGAAAGAGAAGGTGGAGTACTGCAACAACGGCGCGTTGTGCCCCGAACCCCTCGTCTGCACCGAGAACGCCGCCGAGCCGTTCTGCGGGGATCGCGACATGGTCGGGCAGTGTTTGGGTAAGCCCGACGAGACGGCCTGCCTGTTCCCGGGCGAGCCGAACGGGTATTGCGTCGCGAGTGTGTGCACCAAGTGCGATCCGAACCTCGCGTTCTGTCGCTACGAGGCCTGGACCGCGATGAACCCGATCGTCGGCGGCATGCGTGTCGCGACGGACCTCAACAGCGTGTGGGCAGATGCGAGCGGGCTCGTCGCCGTCGGGCGCACGGGAACGGTCATTCGCTGGGACGGTCGCGCGTGGTCGGCATTGCCGGCTGTCGTCGCGGACGCGGACTACGAGACGATCTGGGGCTTCGACGCGAACACGATCTACGCCGCGACGGCGGGCACGTACTCCGGCACCAAGGTATTTCGCTTCGACGGCAGCACGTGGGTGCCACAACTCCCCTCGCCGGCGAGCTTCGTCTACGCGCTGTGGGGACCGAATCCGAACCTCGTGTTTGCGGTCGGCCAATCCGGTGAGGTCGGGCGCTTCACCGGGACGTGGGCCTACGCGATGCAGTCGGGCTCGACACTGAACGGTGTCTTCGGTACGGACGCGAACAACGCGATCGCGGTCGGCAACGCCGGTACCGCGATTCGCTACACGGGCACGTGGGCACCGGATCCGACGGGAACCACGTATTTGCTCAAGGACGTCGGTGGCGCCGGTGGTCTCGAGCTCGCGGTCGGCCGGATCTCGGCGGCGAACGTGGCAGGCGTGGCGATTCGCAAGCAGGGCACGTGGACGGATCTAACCGCCGGCCTTCCCGCTGGCACGCTCGACCTCAAGGGCGTGTGGGTCGTGTCTCCGACGAACGCCTATGCCGTCGGTGACTCGGGAATCCTGAAGTTCGACGGCACTGCGTGGGCGAACGTCGTGCCCGGCATGGTCTTCAACGAGATCGTCGGCACCCCGACGGATCTCTACGCTGTCGGTGCGAGCGGCACGGTCATGCGTCTCAGTCTCTGATCAGGGGCAGGCGGGCGCGTCGAACAGGTGCTGCTGCGCGAACAAGCTGACGGCGCCGCTCTCGAACGATTCAGTCAGGTTCTCGGTGAGCGTCGCGAGCTGGTCGTACGTGTACGGCGTGGGCGCGCCACCGAGCGCGTTGTTGAGACCGGCGAGGACCTGACGGACCGTCTGGCCGTTGAATGCGGTCGTGTCCGCGAGCGCACAGACGCGCAGATTGCCGAACTTCAGCGGCGCAGAACCGGCGAGGACTCCGAGGTCCGAGAAGTCGACGTCGAACTGCAGCGCGAGCACGTAGCCACCGAACACGCCCGACGACGTCGACGTCGGATCGAGGAGGTCGTTGTCGAGCGGACCGGCCGTGCCGCTCGCAGGCTGATAGTCGAGGACGGCGTCGACCGTCGTGAACAGCGCGGAGTTGCCGGCGGCGCCCGCGATACCGATCTCGACGCCGTTCGGGTATTGCGTCTCGAAGCTGTTCGTGAGCAGCGTCGAGGCGGCCGTCGCGAGCGAGCCCCAATTCTGTTGGTTGTACGTGAGCATGTCGCCGTCTTCCCAGCCGCAGCCCGGCGCGCCCGGCGAGCACGTATGTGGACCCACGGCGATCGTGCTGCATGCCGTGAGATCGATCGGCGCGACGTTGTTGAACTGATCCGCGAGCACGAGCGCGGTCGCGCCATCGCCTGTCAGGTGCGCGCAGTTCGTGATCGTTCCGCCCGTCGCGCCGCCGTTGTAGTTGACGGTGACGAGCGCCTGCGTGCCGGTGATCGTGATCACCGGATTCGTGAACGTCACCGTGCCGGTCGTCGTGATGTCGGACGGCGTGTCGGTGAGCGTGACCTCGGAGTTGCTCGGCTGCTGCGCCGGGATGTGCGTCGTGAGACGCGTGTCGACCGAACGGATCCACTGCTCGTCGGCATCGATGATGCCGTTGCCGTTGATGTCGATGTTCGCCGCGCTCGAGCCGCCGGCCTTCGCGTTACCGAACGAGACGATGATCTCGAGGCGGACGTGGCGGCCGGTCGCGAGATCGAGGACGTTGTTGTCGAACGACGCCGAGAACCGCAGCTTCTGGGTCGTCTGCGGCGGGATCGTGACTTGCGGAACGAGCGCGAACGCGCTGTTCGTCGTCGCGTCGGTGAACACGAGCGAGCCCGAGGCGCTGTTCTCGTTGAACGTGGTCTTGTTGTCGGAGCAGTTCTTCGCGGCGATATGCGCGGTGGTGGCGGCGTCGTCCTGCGTGCCGTCGGCGATATCCGACGAGACCGTGACCCACTTGTAGCCAACCCGCTTCTGAAGATTGACGACGATGTTTCCGATCGTCGCGCCCGCGTTGCCCTTGTTCTGGACCGTGAACAGGCCGTTGAAGATGAGAATGCCCTCGGTCGTCGCGCCTTCGGTCGCTGTTGCCTGCCACGTGATCGTGGCGCCGCCGAGGCTGCCGACCTTGTCGAGCGTCCACGCCGTGTTGCTTGTCTGCGTGAGCGTCATGCTCGCTGACTTGAGGTGAACGTCTGCGCGTGGCTTCTTGACGTACGCGACGTCGACCGATTCCTGTTGCTGGCAGGAACTCGTTGCGAGCGCGAGGAACAAGACCGGAACAAGGACTCGCATGGGTTTCCCTCAATCGCGAAGAAGACAGCGTGGAGACAACGCGCAATGCGGCCGTCCCTCGTGCGCTCACAGTGCAACGCTTGTTCCGAGCTTCAACGATGAACAATCAGCAAGCTACAAAATTCGTTGGGTGTTTCGTGCCCCAACGAGGACATCAGACCCTCCCACCGACGCTTCCCGACACGCAAAAAAGGCCCCGGATCGGGGCCTATGCGCACGCTGAAGATCTGCTCAGTCCTTGAGCGTTGGCGTCGGGCTACACGTGCCGGCCAGCTGCTTCGCCGCGGCGAGATCGTAGAACGCCTTGAGCGCGACCATGCCGGCGTTGTTCGTCGGGTCGAAGCGCGGGTGACTGGCGATCGTGACGCCGGCGTTCGTGAACGAGCCGGTGTTGACGACGACCTTGGCCGGCGTGACCGAGGTGTCGACGCTGAAGAACTTCAGCATGTAGGCCGAGTTCTCGCTCATCACCTTGAAGAATAGATCTGCGTTCGCGTTGACGATGAAGCCATCGCCACCGGCCTGGTGACAGTTGAGGCACTTCTGGTTGTTGCCCGCTGCGAGCGCCGACCACTTCTGCGCCATCTGCGCTGTGTTGAAGTCCGCGATCGTGAGGCAGCCCGAGAACGTCTTCAGGACTTCCTTCGGATTGACCGTGGGTACCGTCGGCGTCGAGCCCTTGCGCTCCTCGACCTCGAGAGCGAGCCAGCCCGTGATCTTTGCCGCTTCGTCGGGCGTGTACGTGACGCCCTGGTGACCGGCCTGGATCTTCGTGAGGATCGGCGCGACCGACGAGAATGCCTGCGCGCCTTCACCGATGATCGTGGGCGCGCCGATGATCTTCGCGTAGCCCGCGGCGCCATCCATCTCGTAGAACTTGCCGAGCGCACCGCTCGAAGCAATCGTGCTGTGACACGCGCCGCCGCTGCACCGGTTCATGGCCGGGTGCACGTCGCGAACGTAGACCGTCTGCCCCATCTTGCCGGTCGGGTTCGGGTTCGGCTCGTCGTCCCCGCCCATGCCTTCTTCACCGACGGCCCCGACACAACCGACGGCGAACAGCGAGCCGAGAACCACTGCGATGAGATGGCGCATGATGGCTCCCAGATGTGCAACCCCCGATCCACGGGGGTCTCTAAGGATGTCGATAGGTTGGATGACGTATCAGGCGTGTAAACCGGGGTCTCCTCCCACGGGGTCTGGGGTCTTCAGTGGATGATCGATATGCTGCCGCCCATGGGTGAAACGGCGCTCGTGAAGCCGCGATATGGCCATCTCGGCAAGGTCTTGTTCGTCGATCTCACCGCGAAGACCAGTCGGGTCGAGGTGGTCGACGAGTCGATCTACCGCAGCTATCTCGGTGGCTACGGCCTCGGCGCGTGGCTGATGTGGAAGCATTTCCCGCCGCGCGTCGACGCGCTTGCTCCGGAGGCGTGCTTCGCGATCTGCAGCGGACTCCTCACCGGCATGCGCACGCCGTTTTCGGGTCGCATCCAGATCGTCGGCAAGTCACCGCTGACCGGTACGTGGGCCGACTCGAACTCCGGCGGCAGCGTGTGCAGTCACCTGCGGCGCGCGGGCTACGACGCGATGGTCGTGACCGGGCGTGCAGCGGAACCGACGGTGCTCGTGATTCGCGACGACGAGATCTCGTTTCAACCCGCCGGTGAGCTGTGGGGCAAAGAGATCCCGGAGACGTTCGACACGCTCAAGGCCGAGCTCGGTGGCAAGCGCGACGTCGGCGTGAGCGCGATCGGTCCGGCCGGCGAGAGGCAGCTGCGAATCGCGTCGGTGATGAACGATCGCTATCACGCGTTCGGCCGGCAGGGCTTCGGCGCGATCTACGGCAGCAAGAACTTGAAGGCGATCGTCGTCTCGGGCTCGGGTGAGATCCCGGTCGCGAATCCCGACGAGTTCAAGAAGCTGTGCAAGGCGATCACCGACGAGTACAAGCGCGACCTCAACGTGGTCCATCGGATCTTCGCGTACTTCATCAAGCCCAAGGGCTGGCTCGCGTGGATGTACCGCTTGATGACGCGCATGGGCGCGAAGCTGCAATCACCGACGGCGTCGATGCGCCGCGCGTGGTCGCAGCGTGGAACGACCGCGGCTGTCGCGCTCTCGATCGAGAACGGCGACGCGCCGATCAAGAACTGGCGCGGCGTCGGCTCGAAAGATTTTCCACTCTCGTCGAAGGGCATGAAGATCGACGGCGGCGTCGTCGACAAGTACATCACCAAGAAGCTGTCGTGTGGCGACTGCCCGATGCCGTGCAAGGGCGTGGTCAAGGTGAAGTCACGCGGGCTCTCGGACGTGCGGCGTCCCGACTACGAGACGATCGTCGGCTTCGGCGCGAACTTGCTCAACGACGACATCGAGCTCATCACCGCATGCCACGACGCCTGCAATCGGTTCGGCATCGACGCGGTGAGCTCGTCGATGACGATCGCGTGGGTGTGCGAGTGCGTCGAGAAGGGGATCCTGTCCGCGAAAGATCTCGACGGGATCGACATGAAGTGGGGCGACGGCGAGGCGGCGCTCCTGCTCACGATCAAGATGGGCAAGGGCGAGGGCTGCGGCGCGTGGCTCGGGCAAGGCGTCAAGCGCGCCGCCGAGCATGTCGGCAAGGGCAGCGAAGCGTGGGCCGTGCACATTCACGGCGGCGAGCCCGCGTATCACGACAGCCGCTTCACCTCGCTGATGGGTGTCACGTACATCGCGGACCCGACGCCGGGCCGCCACACCGCGGGCTCCGCCTCGTGGAACGAGACGTTTGGTGTTGGCTTCTCGCTGCCCAAGGCGGCCGAGCGCAAAGACTGGAACGTGAAGTGGAAGGGCACCGACGGTAAAGGCAAGGCGCAGGCGCTGCACTCGAACGCGCACCAGGCGATGAACGGCCTCGGGCTCTGCATGTTCACGATGCTGACCGGCGCGTTGCCATGGACCGACTTGCTCAATGCGGCGACCGGTTGGGGCGTGAGCGATGCCGAGGTGCTGAAGTGCGGCGAGCGGATCCAGAACCTGCGCGCTGCGTTCAATCGCCGCGAAGGGATCACGCCCGACAAGTTCGCGCCGCATCCGCGCATGCTCGGCGAAGGCGACGGTCTCCTCGAAGCGGGCCCGCTCAAGGGAATTCGCGTGCCGCTGCCGGTCCTGAAGGATGACTACTACGCGTCGATGCAGTGGGACAAAGCGACGGGCAATCTGTCGAAGGCGCGCGCGGCGGAGCTCGGCATGGAGGAGATTCTCGAGGGGTATACGCAGTAATGGGGATCTTCGACAAGCTGCGCGGCGATCAGGTCAAGGTTCACATCGTGATCAAGGGCCGCATCGGGGACGAGTGGCACGACGTCGACACGCACCTGCGCGTGCCGCGCGGCACCACGCTCGCGAAGCTCGTCGAGAGCGCGACGGCGTCGGGCGTGCCGCTACGCGACGCGCTCGCGAATTCGCCGCACCTCAAGGACACGATGATGCTGAATGGCGAGCGCTGTCCGCTCGCAGAGCACGGCGAGCGAGTGCTCGTCGACGGTGACGAGATCTACTTGCTCGCGCCAATCGCCGGCGGATGACGGACGCGCTCGCAGAGGCGCGCGACGCGCTGATCGCCGGCGAGGAGTCGCGTGCGCTCGGCAAGGTGATCGAGAGCTGGCGCGATTCGCGGTCGGCGGCGATCGCGGGCGTGGCGGAGGCACTGTCGAAGCGGCTCGAGTCGCACCTCCCGCCGATCGCCGGCAAGCTCGATGACTTCCAGCCGCTGTGGCTCGCGATCGCGAAGCAGAAGCGCGCGGTCGATCTGCCGCGCCTGTTCGGCACGGTGATGCACGGCACGAATCGCTTCGGTGTGGCGGTCGTGAACGCGCTCGTCGCGCGCGGCAAGGCGCTCGCGGCGTGGCCGGCGGATCCACGTGCGGGCACGTTGATCGTCGATCACATCGTGCGTGGCGGCTACGAGTCGACCTCGAAGTCGACGTACCCGTTCTGGACCGCGATGTTCGAGATGCTCGAGACGCACGCAGACGATCGCATTCGCGAGCGCCTCGAGAAGGTCTCGTTCGCGCGGATCTTCCGGAACTTCACCGACAAGGACAAGCGCATCGCGTGGTTTCAAGGGCAGCTGGACGCGGTGGCCGAGCGGCTCGGCGCGAAACCGCAGTGCGGCGGGCTCGCGAAGGCGGTGAGCGAGCGCGCCGCGAAGCTCGCGCAGCTGATCGCGAAGCGCGGGCCGGTCGCGCCCGACGAGCTCGCGCGGTTAAAGCGAGAGCCGAGCGTGCCGGTGAAAGCGGTGAAACAGCCGGCGCCGTCCGCGCGGCTCGAACAGCGCGCCGACGCGACCGCTGCGCGCACGCAGGTCGATGCCGCACTCCGCGCGTTGAAGACCGGCGACGATCCGGACGCACTCCGCGCGCTGCTCGATGCGTGGCGCAGCACGCGCTCGTCGCAGATCGCCGTGCTCGTCGAGCGGATCTCCCTGCGCTATGCGTCGCAGCTGCCGCCGATCGACGGAACGTCGCGCGCGGAGATCCAGGAGATGTGGCTCGGCGTCTGTAGCGAGCAACGCGCCTGCGACCTGCCGCGGCTCCTCGGTTCGATCACGGCGACCCACGGCCGCTCGACCGATGCGCTCGCGCGCGTCAACGCCCTCGCGAGCTGGCCCTCGGATCCGCGCACGGCAGCCGCGGCGCTCGAGGTGATCGAGAAGCCGTACTTCTACGCGAGCTCGACACGCCCGTTCTGGAAGGCGATGATCGCGCTCGTCGTCGATCATCAAGATCCGCGCGCGATCGAAGGGCTCGAGGCACTCGCGAAGCGGTTTCGCGTGACGTCGACGTATCAGAATTTGTCGTCGACGAACGCGTGGTTCAAGAACCAGCTCAAGACCGCGGCGAATCTGTTGCGCGATCGCGCGCCCGCACCGACCGAGCTCGACGCCGCGACGAAGAAAGTGTGCGACGCGATCTCGACGATGCTCGAGACCGAGGACTCGCTGCTCGCCGAGATCTACGCACATCCCGAGGACGATCAGCCGCGGCAGGTCTATGCGGATCTACTGCAGCAGCGTGGCGATCCGCGCGGCGACTTCATCGCCCTGCAGCTCGCGGGTGATGCCAAGCGCGCGGCCGAGTTGCTCGCCCAATACGCGCGCACGTGGCTCGGCCCGCTCTCGCGCGTGCTCTATCTCGACGAGTGCGTGTTCGAGCGCGGCTTCCTCGCGCGCGCGCGGCTCTACGACGACACGCAGCCATCGGACCTCGATCCGCTCGTCGGTCATCCACTGTGGTCGACGGTGACGCACGTCGATCTCGGTGAAATGCAGAAGACGCCGGAGAAGCTCCTCGCGGATCCGGTACTGAAGCGCGCGGTCGTCAGCGGAGCAGCAGCGCGTCGCCGTCGACCGCGACGAGCGGGAACTGACTAGGCTCGAAGCGCTCGGCGGTCAGCACGCGCCCTTCGGGCGTGCCGAGCTTGTCGCCCGGTTCGATGCGCTCGCCGGCCGCGAGCGTCTGCGCGATGTCGCGCAAGAGGATCGCGGCGTTCGTCGCGGCCTCGGGCGCGACGCCGGTCACGACGAGATCCGGCCGGCCGAACTTCTTGAGGCCGAGCGACCACGCCGCGAGCGTGCCCTCGGGTTCCTCCTCGAAGAACAGCGTGACCTCGTGCATGACGTCGAACGCGCGGTCGGGCCGGAGCGCCGCGACCTCGATGCCGAGGTGCGCGCGCGCGGCGTAGACGTCGATCAGGACGGCGGCACCCTCCTCGCACACGCACTTCGCGAGCGCCCAGGCTGCCTGCAGGTGGCCGAGGTCATCGGGATCGTCGATCTCGGCCTCGATCACGTATGCGTGCTCGATGGTGAGTGCGGTGGCAGCGGCCGATGGGCCGAGGTCCTGCGCGATCAGGTCGGTGAACGGAACGAGCACTTCCTCGACGAAGGAATCCGGGTTGTCGGCGCGGTCGCGCACCGCGAGTGCGACCGCTTCCGGGCCTTCGCCGACGTCGGGCATGCCGTGCGCCGCGCGCGAGATCGGCAGCGGGTTCGGCAGCCGCGTCGACGACAGCGCGATCAGCGCGACCTGCGCGCGACCGCCGCCAGAGACGTAGTTCTCGCGTGGCCAGAGCGTGACCACTACTCGCTGCTGCCTTCGTACATCGCCTCGATCTCGCGGGCGTACTTCTGCGCGACGACCTTGCGCTTGATCTTCATCGTCGGCGTCAGCTCCCCGGAGTCGATGCCGAACGGCCGATCGAGGATCGCGAACTTCTTCACCTGTTCGACGCGCGCGAGCGTCAAGTTGACCTGATCGACCTGCGCCTGGATCGTCGAGCGGATTTGGTCGGGCGCCATCTCCTTCGCCGTGTCCTCGAGCGTGAGCAGCGCGGTGAGGTACTTGCGGCGATCGCCGATCACGACGGCCTCGCCGATGATCGGCGACTGCTTGAGCGCCGCCTCGATGTTCTTCGGCGCGATGTTCTTGCCGCCGGCGGTGATGATGATCTCCTTCTTGCGGCCCGTGATCGACAGGAAGCCATCCTTGTCGAACGCGCCGAGATCACCGGAGCACAGCCAGCCGTCCTTCGTCAGCGCCTCGGCGGTCGCCTCGGGCTCCTTGTAGTAGCCGAGGAAGACGTTCGGACCGCGAATCAAGATCTCGCCGTCGTCGGCGATCTTGCACTCGAGGCCGGGCAGCGGCGGGCCGACGGTGCCGATCCGCGTCTTGCCCTCGAGGTTGAACGACGTCGGGCCGGTGTCCTCGCTCTGCCCGTAGATCTCGCGGATCGGGAGATCGAGGCTCGCGAAGAACTCGAGCACGTCGGGTGCGATCGGCGCGGCGCCGGAGATCAGCGTGCGCGCGCGATCGAAGCCGAGCGCGGTCTTCAGCTTGGAGATCACGAGCTTCTGCGCGAGCGCGTACTGGATCTGCAGCGGTCGCGGCAGCGGTTCGCCGCGATCGCGGATCGCGTTGACGCGCGTGCAGACGCTGCGCGCCCATGCGACGAGCTTCGACTTCACGCCGGTGACTTGCGCGAGCTTGCCGGAGAGCGCTGCGTGAAACTTCTCCCAGATGCGCGGCACGCCGAAGAACACCGTCGGACGCGAGTCCTTGATGTTGTCGGCGATCTTCTCGAGCGACTCGGCGTAGTACACGCAGACGCCCATGGTCGCCGGCATGTGCACGGTCGCCATCTGCTCGGCGATGTGCGAGAGCGGCAAGTACGAGAGCGAGACGTCGTTCTCGCTCGCGCCACCCGACACGTCGATCAGCGTGCGCGACGTCCACGCGAGGTTCTTGTGCGACAGCATCACGCCCTTCGGTGGACCCGTGGTGCCCGACGTGTAGATCAGCGTCGCGAGATCCCCGTCCTCGATCTGGGCGACGCGCTCGTCGAGCGCGGACTCGGGGATCGCCTCGCCCTTCGCGAGGAAGTCATCCCAGGTCAGGACGTCGGCGCCCGTGGCCGTCGCGCCGCGCATCATCACGATCGTCTTGAGGAGCGGCAGTTGCTCGCGCTTCGCTTTCACCTTCGCGAGCTGCGCCGCATCCTCGACGAGCACGACGAGCGCCTCGCTGTGATGCACGATGTACTGCACTTCCTCGGGCGAGCACGTGGTGTAGATGCCGGCCGGCGCACCGCCCGCCATCATCGCCGCGTGATCGAGGATCACCCACTCGGGCCGATTGAACCCGAGGATGGCGACCTTGCCGCCGCGCGGAAAGCCCTGCGCGATCAGCGCGCGTGCGGCGAGCCGCACCTGATCGACGAAGCCCTTCCACGTGGTGGGCTGCCAGCGACCGTTGACCTTCGCCTGATACGCGATGGCGTTCGGACGCGTCTGGGCCTGACCGAGGAGACGATGAGGGATCGAGTCGCGTGTCGCCATCCGCTTAGTTCTTGCCCTTCTTCTTCCTCTGGCCTTCGCCGGGGAAGTACGCCGTGGAGCGCTTCTTGCCCTTTGCCTTCACGACGCCGTCCTCGAGGAGCTTGCGGATCGGAAGTGCGAGATCCTTCGTGGTCGTACCGAGCTGCTTGTTGATCTGCTCGATGCGTAGCCCCGGATTCTTTCCGACGAACTCGACGAATGCGTCGGCGAGATTCTCGAGCTCGTCTGCCGTCCGCTTCGCGCCGCGACCGCGGCCGCGTCCGAGCGAGAGCTCGCCGCCTGATGAACGACTGCTTTGCCCACGCCCGCCACCCATCCCCGTCAGACTGTCGATGGCCTGGCGTCGCCAGATCTCGGAGAGCTGCGAAACAAAGCCGTCGACGAGCTTCTGAAGTTCGGATTGGTAGTTAGCCATTGATTCCTATCTTTCGCGTTCCGGTGATTAACAAATACGAACGCCGCGACTGCACCACAACAGGGTCAGCCGCACAACATCGAGCCAGCGCTATCGCCTACGGGCGATACGCGGCGACGACGTTCTCGAGCGTGATGTAGACGACCGGACCGGTGCCGCGCGCCGCGAGGTGATTGTCCGCGTATGCGAGGAATCCGTCGACGCGGCCGTACTCGGCGGCGGAGAACGTCTTCGACGGATGGAAGCCCATCATCAGCGTCTTCGGCGACGGCAGCGCCGCGCGATCCCAGTTGGTGTCGAACAGGCCGTTCATCTCTTCGAGCGTCACGTAGTCGATCATCGCGCCGTTGTCGGGCACCTCGAGGATCGGCATCGTGGGCGCGTCATTCGTGAGCACGTTCGATTGGCTGACCCAATACGGCTGGCTCGTATCGTTGATCGGATTCCAGTTCTCCATATTCCAGCGATACAGCTCGCCGGTGCGCTGGCCTGGAATGCCGCCCTTCCACTCCTCGATGCGCGCCCAGTTGAGCGCGCTGGTGTCGGCGATGAAGCCCTTGTCCGCGAGGGCCTGCAGCGTCGCGAGCGATGCGGTCCAGCCGCCGGCGCGGAACGTGCGCGTCTTGTTGAGGCCGTTCTGCTGGAACAGCACGTTCGCGTGCTCGAACAGCTGGCCGGCTTGCTCGCGCGTGTACGCCGAGAGCTTGATCGTGTAGCCGCTGACGTCGTTGCCGCCGGGATACACCGTCGACTGATCGGTGACGCACGTCAGGCCGGCGCTCTGCACGAAGTGGCAGTACGGGTGGATGTGCAGACCGATCTCGTCCTTGTACGTCTCGCGCATCATCAGCAGCCAGTTCACGAGCGCCGTGCGCCGGTCAGCCGCGAGCATCGGATCCGTGAACGTGTACGGACCGACGAAGTGAGTCATCACCAGCTCGGGGTGATCGACGTGCATCTTCGTTTGATAGTTATTCGCCGTATCGCCTGGATCAGCGAAGTCCCAGTCCGTCGTGACGATCACGTAATACGGTGCACTGCGATGCAGGACGATCTTTGCGAATGCTTTGCCGCCGCCATTCGCGACGAGCAGCGTCTCGTGATCGCCGACCGGTAGCTGCGCCGCTGGCAGCTCGAGCACGAACGTGCCGTCAGCCTGCGCGACGAACGGCGTGCCTTCGTCGGCCTTCGCGCCGATCCACGCCTCGACGCTCTCGGTCCCTGCCTTGGCGGCGACGGTCAGCTTGACCGTCTCGTCGCCGGGCGTGGCCGCGTTGCCGACGAGGTACCACTCCTTGCCGCTGATCGCGAACGCCGGGTCGTTGACCTCGGGCGCCGACGGTCGTCCGCCGCCGCCACAAGCCGTCAGGAGCACGAACGCGAACGACGCCAGGAGCCGGGTCCTCATGGCCGCGGACCCTAACATGGGGACCCGCAGGACAAGCCATGATAGTTTTCGCGGTCCATGCGGGCCGGATTGCCATACGCCATCGTGACTTGTGCGGTTATCGGCTGTGCCGGCGCGACCGCTGAATCGCCGATCACGATCTCTCTCGGCGCGCCGCGCGAGCAGGTCATTCAGGATCTGAAGACCAAGCACCGCTACTGCGCCAAGGCCGAGCACCGCCCAGCGGCCACGAAGACGGATACCTATCAGCGCTGCGACCGACCCGGCGCCGAGTGGGGCGAGTCCTGGATCGCGGCGACCTACGAGGAAGGCAAGCTCGTCGAGCTCAGGCGCTACGAGCGATTCTCCGACGATGCTCGCGCGGTCGAGCGCTGGAACCAGCTGATCGGCGAGCGCGCGAAGCTGCAGCCGTTCTCGGACGAGGCGGCCGCCGCGCTCAACGCACGCCCGCTCGAGCCCGGCACGCGATCGATGAAGGCGTTCAAGGTCGGAGCGTCGACCGTCGTCGGCGTCTATCTGCTCACGCCCACGCCGCCCGAGGACGCCTCGATCCTCGAGGCGATCGTGCAGATTCGATAGCCGTCCGGCGCACGGTACGCTCGGCCCGAGTCGCCGAGGTCGTTTCGGTCGAACGTTCGTGCGTGTTCCGTGGTTCCGCACGTGCTCCGTGCGTGCCCCGTGCACGCAGGTCGGTCGAACCGTTCGTGCGTGCTCCGTGCGTGCTCCGTGCGTGCCGTGCGTGCTCCGTGCGTGCTCCACCAGACGGTTGGTCACAGAGCCGCAGAGCCGCAGAGAAGAGATCGGGTCTTACGATCGTGCGCGGGCCGTGCGCCGAACGCGTGTGTTGTGCACACACGTGCGTTCGAAGAAAAAGATCAGCTCTGCGGCTCTGTGGCTCTGTGACCACCGATCGGGAACACGCACGGAGAACGCGCAAGACGTACGAACCGTTCGAGGAAGTTCCCGCCAGTGACGGCGGGCGAGAGGTGGAAGTTGTTCGGCGTTACGGGCGCGGGCCGACGTTCGTCAGCTTCGTCGCCGAGAGGTTCGTCGCCGTGATCGACGCGCCGGCGCCCGCCGTCGGTGCGCCCTTCTCGAACCAGCCGTTCGAGAAGTTGCCGGACACGGCGCCGACCGCGTCGACGTCCTTCGTGTTGGCGCCGTACCAGTTGTTGGTCTGGAAGTTCGCGTTGACGCCGCCGTAGAACATCAGCCCATAGGGCGCGTTGTTGATGTTGTTGTTCGTGACCGTGATCGACGACGCCGCGTTGATGTGCAAGTTGCAGTGTGTCGAGTCGGTCTCGCCCGGGCCCGCGCCGATCTGCGAGTACGTCATGTTGAGCGTGCCGCCGCCCATGATGATGTAGTCGCCGCCGGCCTTGTACATCTTCGTGTCGGTGATGATGAGGTTCGCCGCCGCGCCCGTCGTGACGATGGCGCCGCCGATGAAGTCGCCGTACTTCACGTCGAGCGTGCCGGTGACCGCGAAGCCGTTCCACGCGGCCGAGCCCGCTTCCGCGCGCGCGATGATCTTGCCGGCCGAGGTGCCTTCCATCTTCAGCGTGCCCTGCACGATGAAGTTCGAGCCGTTGACGAAGTCGATCGTCGAGCCCGCCGCGACCGTGACGATCACGCCGGCCGGAATCGTGGTCGCGCCTTTGACGCGAACCGCGCCCGAGAGCGTCATGTTGCTCGCGATCGTGCCCGAGAGACCCTCACCCGTCGGGTTGGGGTTCGGGTTCGGGTTCATGTCATCCGGGTGCTCGTCGCCGTCGTCACCGCCCGCCGGGTCGTCGCCGACCGTGCACGCAGCGAACAAAGAACAGGCAATGGCGACGGCCAGGATCTTCCTCATGTTGCGATGTTGAAGCAACGCATGTGCCGGCTGCACGCAATTTGCGCAGCTTCAAGTAGTTGGGATCACCCCGCTCGCGCAGCGTGCGTACAGGCATCCCACATGGCCCGCGAGGCCTGGTCCCCCCGGCGGGTGATGACTCGATCCTCCGATCAACGCGGGAACAAGAAGCGAAGAAACTGCGGCGTGCGCGCCTTCCATGCGAGCTCGTCGTGCGTCGCTCCCGGCGCGGTCATGTAGCAGAGCGAGTCGGGGGTCATCGCGCAGCTCGCAGACCAGCCCATGCCGAGGAGAAGATCGCGCACCTCGACGGTGTCACGCGCGCCATCAGCATTCGTCGCAACGTTGCCGCCGTGATCGAGATAGATGCCGAGCGACTTCTTGCCGAGTGCGGGCAGCTGATCGCGCAGCGCGGTGCCGTTCGCCATGCCGGGCCAGAACGCGCCCGAGAGCGCGGCGCCCGCGAAGTACGTCTGCGAATGCTGGAGCACGAGATGCATCGCGACGAGCCCGCCGAGCGAGCTGCCTGCGGTCGCGACGCGCTCGCCGTTCCAGCGCACCTGCGCGAGTGCCTTCGGCTGCAGCTCGCTCACTTGAAACGCGACGAACGCGGCGAGCTTCGTCTGCGAGAGTCCGTACTCGTCGTTGCGCGCGGCCGAGTGATCCGCCGCGATCACGACGACAGGCGCGACGCGACTCGCTGCGATCTCGGTATCGAGCGCGACGTTGACTTCCCAGCCGGTGTGGCCGAAGCAGCAATCGTGATCGTCCCAGACGTTCTGTCCGTCGTGCATGAACAGCACGGGATACGTCGTCGCGACGTTCTCGAGCGCGTCGTATGCGGGCGGGAAATACGCGGTGACGTTTCTGCAGTTGCCGAGCGCCGCCGAGCACGCGCGCTCGAGGTTCACGAGCGTGCCGCGACCGGAGTCGGGCGTGTTGAGCACGCTGTTGCGATCATCGGGGTTGCCGACGAAGTCGTCGTACGCGAATGCGGGATTGTTCGGATCGAGCGACCATTGCTCGCCTGCGGGCAACTGGGCTCCGCTCGCGAGCTTGTACGGCCAGTGCCCGCGCGCGACCGGACCGACGGCGAGCACGAGGTTTGAATCGCAGAACGGCTTCGAGACCAGCGCGGTCGTCGACCACGCGTTGAACTCGCCCGCGATCGCGACCGGGGCATCGGTGCGGAACAGCGCGCGGCCGTCCGCCCAGAGCGGTCCGAGCTTCGCGCGGAGGTCGAGCTCGCGGGCCAGCTCCGCGACAGCGGCGGCCTCGCACGAGGCTGCCTGGTCGTAGAGCCGGAGGACGCAGGCGGCGCCGGCCTTCGCAGCCGGGCAGCCCGAGACCGCGCCATCCGGCGACTGCGCATCGGGCGTCTCGCCGGGCATCGACTTGTCGAAGCTGCAGGCGGCGAGCAAAAACAGCAGATGGAGGGTACGCATGTTCACATTCGCAACGTGATCGCCCGCAAGTCCGCGAGGTCACGATGCGTTCCCGCGAAACAGCAAGGGACATGCCCGTGCTACGAACAGCTCGTGGCCCAAAACGACCGCGAGCAGGCGATCGCAGCGATCACGCGCACGGCGCGCGAATCGCGGGCGCGCCACTCGCGGACGTTCTGGATCGCCGCGCTCGCTGTCGGTGCGCTCGGCGTCGCTGCGTTCATCGTGATCTTGATCGTCGACAAGGGCCCGAGCTCGTCCTCGAGCGCACCACCACACGAGTCGGGCTTTGCGACCGGCCTCGCACTCGGCATCGCCGTCGGGGTCGCGATCGGCTTCGCGATCGCACGTCGCGCTCAGTCCTCGAGGCCCCACTCGGATCGCAGCATCCCGTAGAGCACGATGTCGTGCAGCCGGTGGCCTTTGCGGACGTGCTGCCGCTTCACGCCTTCGTGCACCATCCCGAGCTTGTCGAGCACGCGCATCGACCCGGTATTCCCCGCGATCACGTGCGCGTAGACCCGCGCGAGCACGAGCTCGCGAAATCCAAAATCGACGAGCGCACGCACCGCCTCGGTCGCGATGCCTTGTCCCCACGCGGGCACGGCGAGCCAGTAGCCGAGCTCCGCGCGACGATCGCGCGCGTAGCGCCGCAGCGACACCGTGCCGAGCAGCCTGTCGGGCTCGTCGCGCCGCGTGATCGCGAGGGTGACGCCGCGCCCGAGCTCCCACCAATCACGCCGCCCCGTGATCCAGCGCTTCGCGAGCGAGATCGGGTACGGCGACGGGACCTGGATGAGGTACTGCGCGACGCGCCGGTCGCCGGCGCCCGTGGCGATCGAGTGCGCGTCGGTGTCGCGGAGCTCGCGCAGGGCGAGCCGCTCGGTCACCAGGATTGGCGCACGCGTTTTCATGCTGCGCAGTCTGAATTCATATTTGCCACGGCGTAATACTCGATTCACCACACGCTGCAGCCCGGAAAAGATGCTCCCGCGACGGCGCTATGCCTACTATTTCGCGACCGCAGCAATTGCTGTGGTGAGCGCCGCCGTGCACGACATCCACACGCATCACTTCGATAACGGGTTGACCCTGCATATCGCGCCGGGGCATCCCGCGCCGGTCGTCGCGATGCAGGCATGGGTCGGGGTCGGGTCGGCCGATGAGACGCCGGGGGAAGCCGGGCTCGCGCACTTCGTCGAGCACATGCTGTTCAAGGGGTCCGCGAGCTACGGGACGGGCGAGCTCGTGCGCGCCATCGAGAGCGGCGGCGGCGAGATCAACGCGTGGACCGCGTTCGACCACACCGTCTATCACGCGGTGCTCGCCGCGAATCACGTCGAGGTCGCGATCGACGCGCTGGGGGATACGCTGATGCGCCCGCGCGTGGATCCCGAGGAGCTCGCACGCGAGCGCGAGGTGATCCTCGAGGAGATCCGGCAGGGCAGCGATGATCCGGCGCGCAGCGTCGCGCAGAGCTTGTTCGCGACCGCGTTCGTCTCGCATCCGTACCGGCGGCCCGTGATCGGAACCGCGGAGGCAGTCGAGCGCGCGAACGAGCGCGACCTGGTCGAGTTCTTTCGCAGCTACTACGTCGCGGACAACCTGACGCTCGTCATCGCGGGCGATGTCGATCCGGTGCGCGTGCAGCGCAGCGTCGAGCGGCGGTTTCGCGCGATGCCGGCGGGACGGCGCGCGCGTCGAACCATCGACGAGCCGGCGCAGACCGCCGCACGCGCGAGCGCGATCCATCGCGATCTGTCCGAGGCGTACCTCGCCGTCGGGTTTCACGTCCCCGCGGCGCGGCACCCCGATCTCGCGGCGCTCGATGTCGCCGCGATCCTGCTCGGCCAGAGCGAGTCGGCGCGCCTGCCGCGGCTGCTTCGCGATCGCGATCAGCTCGTGACCTCGGCGTACGCGAACGTGCACGCGCTGCGCGATCCCGGCCTGCTCGTGATGTCCGCCACCGCGCGGCCTGCGGATGCGGCGAAGACCGTCGGCGCGCTCGTCGATCACGGGCTCGCGCTCGCCGACGAGCTGACCTCCGACGAGCTCGACAAGGCGCGCATCGCGGCGGAGAGCGCGTTCGTGCGCCAGCTCGAGACCGCGCAAGGCCGTGCGCGCTCGCTCGGCTGGTACGCGACGATCGCGGGCGATCCGCAGTTCGGCCACGTCTACCTCGATCGAATTCGCAGCGTGCGCCGGCACGATGTGTCGTCGGTGATGCGCCGCTATCTGCGGCCGGATAACGCGAGCGTCGCGGCGATCCTGCCGAAGGGCAGTGGCCGCGTGTTCGCTCGCCAGGCCGAGACTCGCGTGCGCCGCAGCCTGCAGGCGAAGGCGACGAAGCCCGCGCTCGTCGAGAAGCGCGTCGTCCTCGACAACGGCGTCACGCTGCTCGTGCGGCGCGATCCGTCGGTGCCCGTCGTCGCGATGCGCGCGGTGTGGCGCGGTGGCCAGCGGGTCGAGGACCCGGCGCAGGCGGGCATGTCGACTCTGCTTGCCCGCATGATCACGCGCGGCTGCGGCAAGCTCGACTCCACGCAGGTCGCCGATCGCATCGACCGGCTCGGCGGCTCGCTCGCCGGCGTCGCGGGACGCAACAGCTTCGGCGTCGCGGCGGAGTGGCTCGCGCGCACGTGGCAGCCCGGCCTCGATCTCCTTGCCGATTGCGTGCTCGCTCCGACGCTGCCGCCGGCCGACCTCGCGCGCGAGCGGCGGCTGCTCGTCGAGGAGCAACAGAGCACCGCCGACAGCGCGACCCACGCCGCCTTCCGCTTGTTCAGCGAAGCGCTCTACAAGGACCACCCGTACGCGCGCGACGTGCTCGGCACGCCCGAGGCGATCGCCGCCATCGAACGCCCGACGCTCGTTGCGTTCTATCGCGACCGGTACCCGACTTCCGCGATGACCCTCGCGATCGTCGGCGATGTCGAGATCGACGAGGTCATCGCGAAGGTGAAGGCGCGGTTCGGCCGCGTTCCGAAGACGAAGCGCACCGAGCCTCGCGCATCCGCGATCGCCGTCGGCGGTCCCCGCGAGGTGTTCCACTACCTCGAGCGCGCGCAGGCGCACCTCGTCGTCGGATTTCCGGGCGCGACGGTCAATGCGCCCGACCGCTTCGCCGCCGAAGTCCTCGTCGCGATCCTCGGCGGGCAGAGCGGCCGCCTGTTCGCGGAGCTCCGCGAGAAGCACGCGCTCGCGTACCGCGTCTCGGCGCACTCGGTCGAAGGCGTCGACGCCGGCTTCATCGCCGTCTATCTCTCGTGTGCGCCCGACAAGCTCGCGGCGGCGGTCGAGGCCGTGCGCGTGCAACTCGATCGCGTTCGCAGGGACGGCGTGACCCCCGCCGAGCTCGAGCGCGCGCGCAGCTACCTGATCGGCAGTCACGACATCGCGATCCAGCGCCGCGCCGCGGTCGCGAACGCGATGGCCTACCACGAGGCGTACGGCCTCGGCTGGCAGACGTGGTCGAAGTACGCCGACACGATTCGCGCCGTGACACCGAGCGATGTCGCCGCTGCCGCGCAGCACTACCTGCGCCCCGACGCGATGATCACCGCGACCGTGCGCCCGCGTGCGGCGTCACCCGCCGCCGACAAGAAATCGAAGATCAAGCGCCCCGCGCCGGTGCGCCGCATGACCGTGCGCCCGCGTGGCACCGTATGAAAGCAGCGACGCGCACCGGTCACGGCGACCTCGCCGCCAGTCTCGTCCTGATCTTTCCGCTGCTACTCGCGTACGAGGTTGGCGTCCTGTTCGCGGGCACCGTCAACGGCGCCGACGTGATCACGCGCGCGGTCTACGGGGTGCTCGGTCGCACGACGTACCTCCTCGTCTACGCCGCGATCGCCTTCGGCTTCCTGCTGTGGATTCGCCGCGAGAAGCGCTGGGCCACGCTCTCGATCGACGTCGCCGCGCCGGTGATCCTCGAGGCCGCGATCTACGCGCTCACGCTCGGCGCGCTGATCACGCTCGTCGTCGATCGGATGCTCGGCCTCGGCATCACCGGCGGCGAGGTCGTGAACGCGCTCGGTGCCGGCGTGCACGAGGAGCTCGTGTTCCGGCTTGGTCTGCTATGCGGCCTCGTCGGCCTATTCCGTCAGACCAGGATCGGCATCGCGCTCGCGATCGTGATCTCGTCGGTCGTGTTCTCGCTCGCGCACCACATCGGCATCTACGGCGAGCCGTTCACGATGCACGCGTTCGTCTACCGCTGCCTCGCGGGTGGCGCGTTCGCGCTGATCTTCTGGTACCGGTCGCTCGCGCACGTCGTCTACGCGCACGTGTTTTACGACCTGCTCGTCTACTGGCGCAGCTAGTCCATGCCGAGCGCGGGGCCGTCCATCTCCATGTAGCCGACGTACAGCTCGTACTTCACGCGCTTGATGGAGTCCTGGTTCGCCTGCGACTGCTGCAGCGCGACCTTGTGGATGCCGACCTCGAACAGGTTGATCGAGAAGATCACCGTCTTCTTGTCGGGCCCGAGGAACTCGAGCTCGCCGGTGCGCTGGTTGTCGGGCTCTTGCCCGCCATCGCGGTGGTACTTGTCGCGCCACCGCAGGAGGTCGTCGGCGTAGTCGAGGCCGAGCGTTCCGCAGATGTGCGGGAACTCGAGCTTCGTCGGTTCGATCTGCGCGAACCGATGCTCGCCGTGCATGCCCTTCTTGATGCCTTGCTTGATCGTGAACGCTTCGATCTTGTTCGTGTACTCGAAGCCTTTGAAGCCGTCGATCGTGAGGCGGAAGCTATTCGCGGTCCACAGCTTCTGCTTCGCGCCGCCCTCGGGCTTGATCTTCTCGCCGGGCGACATCTTTCGCTCGAGCACGCGCTCGGGCTGAATCTTGACCTTGAGGTACGCGGTGTCCTTCGCCGCACCGTCGAGCGCGGGGAACGTGGTCTCCGTGATCATCGCCTCGAAGAACTCGTGCTCGTACGTGCGCTGCAGATCGAAGTTCGCGTGCGTGATCATTCCGTTGCGCCGCGAGTAGTTCTTCTTCCACGACGAGCGGATCCACTTGAGGACGTCTTTCGCGCCCGAGATGCCGAAGTCGAGCGTGAACGGCTCGATGTCGAGCGTCGAGATCGACTTGATCTGCTGGTTGTGCGTGCCGATCGGCTCGGAGATGGTGTTCGCGACTACGTGACCACCGTCGACGGACTTCAAGTACGCGGTGGACTTGTGACCATCGATGATCAACTCGAAGTGACCCGAGGTGTATGACTTCTTCTGGATGGTCATGGAGCGAACCTCAGCTTAATGCATCTCTTACGCGCGCTGGCGCCTGGATCCCCCCGACGAGGACGCTAGTCCCAGCATGAAGCGGGGCTCTTGATCCCCAGACGATTTTTCAGCAAATCGGCCGGCCCAAGCCGCTGTGATCGTGCGGGATTGTTGGCGAGCCGCGATGTGTGCACGGGACGATCGACAAGGGTCGACGTGCAGAACCCGGCATGCGGCTTGTACAATAGATGGTGCGATGAGGCCGAGCACGCTGATCCTCGTCCTGATTCTCGGTGTCTTCTCTCAGGAGGCATACGCGGAGAAGGTCAAGTCGAACCAGGAAACCAAGCTGTTCGCCCGACCCGGCGAGCGAGCGAAGGTCATCCTCAAGGTGAGCGAGGGCAAGCAGATGACCGTCCTTGCGAAGGAGGGTCGCTGGCTCAAGGTCCGTGTGTCGGGCCGAACCGGCTACATCGCTCGCAGCACCGTCGACCTGCCGGATGAAGGCGAGATCGCGCGCAACACGCGCCGCCGCTCGTTCGTCGATGGTCGCGGCAAGACGCGCGGGTTCGGTGGCGAGGCGGGCCCAGACGATCGCGTCGGCGCCGATGCGGTCGGCGAGGGACGTGAGGACGGCGGCGAAGAAGAAGAGGAAGAGGAAGAGGAGGAGGATCCGCCCGCCAAGACCGCGGCGAAGACTCCCGCCAAGACGCCACCGAAGGCCGCCGTGAAGGCGCCGCCCCCGAAGGTAGCGACCAAGACGCCCGCGAAGAAGGGCGGCGATGACGAAGAAGAGGAAGAGGAAGAGGAGAACCCGGTCGCGTCCAAGACGCCCCCCAAGAAGGCCCCGGCCAAGGGCGGCGATGACGAAGAGGAAGAGGAAGAGGAAGAAGACGACCGCAAGCGCGTGAAGGTCTCGAAGAAGACCACGATGTTCAACGAGGCCGACCCGAAGAGCGAAGCGATCCTCGTCGCGACGAAGGACACGCCGCTGTTCCCGACCGGTGAGAAGAAGGGCAAGTTCACCGAGGTCGAGAACGACGAAGGCGACCTCGGCTACATCCTGACGGCGGACATCGAAGCAGGCGGCAAAGGCGGCGGCGAAGCTCGCGACGACCTCGACGACGACGACAAGCGCCCGTCCGTCGGAAGCCGCGGCGGCAGCCAGATCGATCTGCGTGCGCGCGCCGGTGTGACGCTCGTCAGCCAGGGCATGCGCACGTCGGGCGGCGCCGAGACGCTGCCCGACAACTACAACATCTCGACCTCCGCGGTCACCGTCGCGCTCGGCGGCGGTTACTACCGGCCGATGGGCAAGAAGCTCATCGTCGGCGGTGAGGGCACGTACGACTACGCGAACGCGTTCGGCGGGATCCCGACGCCACCCGCGATGGCCGGTGGAGCGAAGACCTCCACGAAGATCTCGATCCACAACCTCAACGTGCGCGCCGTGCTCGGTCTCGACTTCAAGAAGGCGAGCGGCATGATGCTGCTCGGCCGCGCGGGCATCCGGTATCACTCGTTCCAGGTCGCGAACGCGACGTCGATCGAGAAGAACACCGCGAAGCTCCCGTCGGAGATCATCATGTCACCGACGATCGGCGTCGCGCTCGCGATGCCGCGGCTCACGAAGAGCATCGGCCTGCGGTTCAGCCTCGACTTCATCCCGCTGAACATCAGCTACGAGCAGACCAAGAACCTCCAGGACGGCAAGAGCCCGTCCGCGAAGGGCGCGATCGTTGGCTTCGGCCTCACGTATCGCTGGAAGCCGTCGCTCGACATCCAGGCGACGTACGACCTCACGTACTCGAAGGCGTCGTTCGGCGATCAGGACCCCACGTCGATGCGCGGTCATCCGGCGATGAGCTCGGTGAAGCGCACGGATCTGTTCCACGCGCTCACGGCCGGCATCGTCAAGTCGTTCTAGCCGGGCGGGTCGAGGACCAGCGTCGCCGCCTTCTCGCGCAACACGCGCAGGATGACGTCGTTGATCGTGTCGCCGCGCTCGATGCTCGCGAAGTACTGCTCGGAGAGCTCGCTGTACTCGAGGTACGCCGGCGTGAACTCTTCGAACGACAGCTTCTTGATCAGCTTGCTGCTCCACTTCGCGAACGCGCCGACCTCGTGAACGCCGACCTTCGCTGTGAAGCGCTCCAGATACTCGTGGTAACGCGCCGGTAGGTCCTCGAGCACCGACGCATTATGCCTGTTACTGGCGAGGCGTGCCGAGCTTGTCGAGATCGATCTGCGAGAGCGCGAGACGGATCAGCTGCGACTTGTTCGCCTTCGTCCAGCCCCGGCGCTTGAGCTCGGCAACTTTTGCCTCGAGCTCCTCGATGTCCCGCGTGTACATCGAGATGCAGATGACCTTGTAATGCGTCGGCCGCGGGCCCGTCGCGACGCGCTTCTTCGGCGCCTCGTCATCGAGCGCTCGCCGACCGTAATATTCCTTGCTGAGGATGTCGTCGGCATCGCTCAAGGGGTCGTGCGCCATCAACTTCTCTTCCTTCATTTGGGACCTCATTGGGCTGCCAGCGTTGCGGTTGCGTGCATCGTGATGTTTGGTTGCGCCTCTGCGCCGGTGCTGTTGAGCACCCAGTCGCAGACGCGGTTGTAGTCAGCGGCGCCGTGTGACGTCGGCGCGTATTCGAAGATGGTCTTCTTGTGGCTCGGCGCTTCGGCGAGGCGCGTGTTGAGACGCACCGGCTCGAGGCACTTGTGCTTGAAGTGGCCCTGCAGCGTCTCGAGCACCTCGCGCGCGAGGCGCGTGCGACCGTCGTAGAACGTCGGCAGGACGCCGGAGATGCGGACCGCGTGGCCGAGGTGGCGCTCGACGTCCTTGATCGTGCGCAGCACCTGCTTCACCCCGACCAGCGCGAGGTAGTCGCACGTCACGGGGATCAGGACCTCGTCGACGTACGACAGCGCGTTCTGGTTGAGCAGATTGAGCGACGGACCACAGTCGATGATCACGTAGTCGTAGCGGCGCGAGACGGCGATGCCGCCGGTCCGCTTGCCGAGCATCTTGCTGCGCGTCTCGGTCGATTGGCGCGCGAGCCAGATCTCGGCGGCGGCGAGCGTCGCGTCACTCGTGATGACGTCGAGGTGCTTGCGAACGGGCACCGCGGTCTCCGCCGGGTCCGCGCCTTCGACGAGTACGTGATAGAGCGACTTCTCGCCCGCGACGCCGAGGGAGACCCCGACGTTTCCCTGTGCGTCGGTGTCGATCAGCAAGACCTCGTTCGCGCGTTCGGCGAGGCCGGCTGCGAGGTTCACTGCGGTCGTGGTCTTTCCGGTGCCGCCCTTCTGGTTGAGGATCGCGATGCGACGCGCGCGCTTGGCACGGAACGCGTCACTACCGAGGCCCTGCTTGCGGCAATCGAGCGAGCAGTAATGACTGCGTTCGCCGTCGCTCGTGACCGCGATCTGAAATACGAACGCGGGCCGGAACAGCTGCCCACACGCGCTGCACGTCTTCTCCATGCCCTTATCGAAGCGGCATCGAGAGAAACGGGGCAACTTTTCAGCGGTATAGTTCGTCTCGTGGCGAACCCAATCGCACGGCAGGTGGTGGCAACGGGCGCGAACACGGAGACGGTCGCGCGGGAGATCGTCGAAAAACTCGAAGCGCCGGACCTTCGCATTGCGTTCGTGTTCGCCGACTGGCAACACGATCCGGGCGTGTTCGCACGCGACACGCAGCGCGGGCTGGCGCCGGCGGTCGTGGTCGGCGGCACGACGACCGGGGTGATCGGGAGTGGCGTCCCGCGCGACGGCGTCTCGGCTGTCGGCCTCGGGCTCTATGGCGACTGGTTGCACGTCGGCGTCGGCGTCGCCGCGGACCTGCCGAAGTCAGCGCTGACGCGCAGCCGCGACGCGGTCCAGCGCGCCGCGGTGTCGATGGGCCGCTCGTCGAGCGGGCTCGATCCGTCGCGGCACGTCGCGATCACGCTCGTCGAAGGGCGCTGCGGGCAGGAGG
This sequence comes from Myxococcota bacterium, assembly GCA_030857175.1. Taxonomy (GTDB): domain Bacteria; phylum Myxococcota_A; class Polyangia; order Haliangiales; family Haliangiaceae; genus JABFXX01. The sequence continues at coordinate 317,269 of JALZOJ010000001.1, forward strand.
AAGCGTTTTGCATCGGATCGGCCGCGGCGGCGCCGCAGATCCGGTTCGTCGGTGGCTCCACGTCGACGGAGGTCGAGGGCGGTCGCAAGCCGTATATCTGGCTCGGTGGCGAGGTGATGACCGACGCGGGGCTCGTCATCATCCTCGAGAGCGAGCTGCCGTTCGAGGTCGTCAGCTCGGCGCACCTCGTCGCGACCGAGACCAAGACCGTCGTGACCGCGGCAACGGGCCGCGTGATCGAAGAGCTCGATGGCCGGCCCGCACTCATGCGCCTGCGCGAGATCACGGCGTACCTCGGCGACGAGATCACGAGGCCACGCCCGGCGAGCCACTCGTTCGCGCGCTACGTCGACGGTGTGCCGTACGTCCGCTCGATCACGCACTTCGAGGGCGAATCGATCCACCTCGCGAGCGCCGTCGAGGCCGGGCACGTCCTCCGCGTCATGCGGCCCGGCGATCTGATCGGCCAGACCATCAAGGACCTCGCGCTCGCGGCCGAGAAGGTCGGCGGCTCGATCGGTGCGCTGCTCGCGTTCTCGTGCATCGCGCGGCACTTCGAAGCGACCTCGAAGAACCTCGAGAGCGAGCTCGCCGCCGCGTACGCGCAGTACGACGCCGTCGGCTACCAGAGCTTCGGCGAGCAGGCGGGCATGCTGCTCGTCAACCACACGCTCATGGGTCTCGCGGTCGGTTCGCGCCGATGAGCAAGCACGAAGACGAGCGTGTCTCCGAGCTCGAGGCCGAGCTCGGGGCGGCGCAGCGCACCATCGATGTGCTGATCGCGCGACTCGAGCGCGCGGGCACCGCATCGCCGACACAGGCCGAGCTGTTCGACGCGGCCGTTCGCCTCGGCAACGTCCTCGAGGAGCGCACGCGCGAGGTCGAAGACGCGCGCGCCGAGTTCCGCGCCCTGCGCGCGAACCTCGACCAGATCGTCCGGCAACGCACGCGCGCCCTCGCGGAGGTCGAAGCGCAGCTGCGCGCGAAGAATGCCGAGCTCGAGCGCCAGTACCGCATCAAGCAGGAGTTCATCTCGATCGCGGCGCACGAGCTGCGCACGCCGCTCACGAGCATCGTCGGATACCTGGATCTGTTTTCGGAAGGCCGGTTCGGCGAGCTCTCGCCGCTGATCTCGCGCCCGATGTCCTCGGTCCGCCGCAACGCGCACCGCCTGAAGCGCCTCGTCGACGACATGCTCGACGTCAGCCGCATCGAGGGTGGGCAGATCACGCTCCGCCGAGACATGGTCGACCTCGGCGATGTCGTGCGCGACGTCGTCACCGAGCTGCTGCCGCTCGCGAACGCGCGCCGGCAGAAGGTCGACACGAGCATCGATCCCATCGAGCGCCTCGACGCCGATCGCGACAAGCTCCACCAGATCGTCGTCAACCTCGTGTCGAACGCGATCCGCTACACGCCCGAGGAAGGCGAGATCACGGTCTGCGTCGACGAGGCCCCGCGCGATCGCTACCCCGGCGGCTGGGCGCGCCTGCGGGTGCGAGACAACGGCGTCGGCATTGCGGAGCAGGATCGGCAGCGCATCTTCCTGCCGTTCCTCCACGCGCATCCCGCGAAGCACCACACGTCCGCGTGGCCCGACTCCGCCGGTCTCGGCCTCTATATCGCGCGCGGTCTGATCGAGCTGCACGGCGGCCTGATCACCGTCGACTCGCAGCCCGACGTTTTCACCGAGTTCACGGTGCTGTTGCCATTCCGCCAGTCGCAGTCGCGCCGCGACTCGGAACCGCCGGTGCGCCCGCACTCCGAACCGCGCGGCTGATATCGAGTGCGGTCGGCGATGGCCGCTCCGTCGGCTACGAGCTGCGCCTCGAGATCGCGCGCATCGACGGCATGTGACCCCAGAAGCAGCAAACCCGCCGAGTGGCGGGTTTGGTTTACTTCTTTTTCTTCTTCGCCGGCTTCGCAGGCTTCTTCGCCGGGGCCGCCTTCTTGGCCGCCGGTTTCTTCGCCGGCTTGGCTGGCTTCGCCGGCTTCTTGGCTGGCTTGGCTGGCTTGGCGGCGGGCTTCGCAGCTGCCTTCGCGACCGGTGCCTTCGCAGCTGCCTTCGCGGCCGGTGCCTTCGCCGCACCCTTCGCGGCGGCGGCCGGGGCGGGGGCGGGCGCAGGCTTGGCCGGAGCGGCCGGGGCCTTGCCCTTGGTCTTCTTCGCCTCGGCCTTGAGCTTCTTGTTGCGCTCGTCGGCCGTCTTCTGCGCCTCGTCCATCCGCGACTGCGCGGCGGTGCGGGCGCGCCCGACGGCCTCCTCGACCTGCTGCTTCGTGCGCTGCGGGACCGGCGGGGCGGTCGAACCGTCCGCACCTGGCTTCTTCGCGCGCTTCTTCTTCTTGGCCTCGCGCGGAACCGGGATCTCGGAGATGTCGGGCATGCGCGATGCGAGGTCGCCACGGTTGTGGACGAGCACGCGCGAGCCGCCATCTCGGAAGATGACCTCGACCTTGTTGTCCGGCAGCAGCTCGATCACGAAGCCGATGTCGAAGACGGGGTGGTGAACCACGTCGCCTTCTTCATAGGCGTCTCGGATCGAGTACGGCCGGCAGTTGTTGAGGTCGGGCTCGGTGGCGCGGGACAAAGCGTCGTCCCACGTCATTCGACGCTGGGCGATCTTCTTTGCCGCGTTCTCGCCCGACTCTTCAACCCCATCGCCACGTGGCTTGCGGAAGGCGTGAACCTCGCCGCAGACGACGCATTGCACGCGCCGCACTTCATCCTCGTACATCGAGATGATCGTGTGCGTCGTGTCCGCTTTGCATCGGGGCGACGGGCAATACGCCTCGATCTCTCCACCCACCTCATCGGAGTCTTCTTCGAAGATGGAATCCATCGGTGCCCCTTGCTGCATGCGAACTAGTCCTAACTAGTTGGAAGTGCAGATAATCCAGCTATCCGGATTGTTCTGTACCTCAACAAGCCGTCTAACACGATCGCGACTCGTCTAGCAACCATGGGGACTTACAACCGTTGCGAGACGTGGCAGGATCTCGGGGCGTGCGTCGCTTCCTGCTGGTGAATGCCTTGATCTTCGCGGTGTTGGCCGGCGTGGCCGCCCTCGCTTATTACGGCTATGCCGCGACGTCCGAGCAAACTTCTCGGGATCGCGAGCTCGCGCTGATGCTGGACCTGGCCGAAGAGAAGGTCCTGAACATCGAGTCGCTGATCGACGACGCGGACAAGAAGCTGATGCGCTCGATCGAGCTCGACGAGATCTCGAAGCTCAAGGTCGAGGGCACGGGCGCCGCGGTGCGCAGCATCTTTGTCCTCGACGAAGAGCTGGCGCTCGTCCCGGACGGCGCACGCGGCCGCAGCGTCGCGTTCCGCGACTGGTTCATGGTCAACGTGCTGCCGCAGCTGCCTCTCGCGAAGCAGCCGATCGACACGCGCGGGCACCTCTACCTCAACCTCGATCAGCCGTACTTGTTCTCGTACATGCGCAGAGTGTCCGGAGGGCGGACGTTCTACATCGTGATCGAGGACGACCTGTTCCACTTGGTCGGCCACCTGTTCCCGCAATTTTTCATCTTCAGCGATTCGAGCAAGCGTCTCTATCAGGTCGTCGATGATCGGGGTGCGGTTCGGTATGGCGCCCCATTCGGGGAGATCACGGACGGCCTGCTCGTGGAGCGGCGATTCACCGAGACGTGGGATGGGTTCGTGCTGCGCGTCGCGCAGAAGGATCTCGGCGATCCGAGCTCGCTCCGCCGCAAGCGGATGATCAACTCGATCCTGATCGGTGCGTCGGTGCTCGTCATTCTCGGCGGGTTGCTCGTGCTCGGCTTCGCGATCCGGCGCGAGCGGCGGCTCAACGAGCTGAAGAGCGAGTTCATCTCGAACGTCTCGCACGAGCTGAAGACGCCGCTCTCGATCATCTCGATGTTCGGCGAGATGCTCGCGGAGGGCCGCACGAAGTCACCCGAGCAAGCGCACGAATACGCCGAGATCATCTGGCGCGAGAGCGTTCGCCTCGGCCGCCTGATCGATAACGTCCTCGACTTCGCGAAGATCGAGCGCGGGATGGGCGTCTACGAGTTCGGCGACGACATGGACATCGTCGAGGTCGTCGACCGCACGATCGAGCTCTCGCAGCGCCGCGTGCAGGCGGCCGAGATGACACTCGAGGCCGAGGTCGAGCCCGACCTTCCGTTCGTGCGCCTCGACGCGAACGCGTACACGCTCGCCGTGCTGAACCTGATCGACAACGCGATCAAGTACGCTGGCGACGGCAAGAAGATCGCGCTCTCGCTCTGCAAGCGCGACGACCGCATCGTCCTCTCCGTGCGCGACTGGGGCCCGGGCATCGATCCCGAGGAGCACGAGCGCATCTTCGAGCGGTTCTATCGCGCGAAGGCGATCCGCCTCAAACCCATCCGCGGCTCGGGCATCGGTCTCGCCCTCGTGCGTCACATCGCGCATGCACACCACGGCGACGTCGAGGTCACCAGCAATCCCGGGAACGGCTCCACGTTCAGCATCTGGATTCCGATCGATGGTAAGTAGTACCGGCGTGACCACCGAGCCACCCCCCACGACCGAGGGCACCAAGAAGCGCATCCTCGTGATCGAGGACGAGCCCGACATCGTGCGCGGCATTCGCGACGCGCTCGAGTTCGAAGGCTTCGAGGTGCAAGCGCGCGGCACCGGCGCCGAGGGCCTCACAGCCGCGATGGACTGGGCGCCCGACTGCGTCCTCCTCGACCTGATGCTCCCCGACGACAACGGCTACCGCGTCTGCGAGACGCTGCGCCAGCGCGACGAGACCGTCCCCATCATCATCCTCACCGCGAAGGCGCAGGAGACCGACAAGATCCGCGGCCTCGAGGCCGGCGCCGATGACTACGTCACCAAGCCGTTTTCGGTCGCCGAGCTGATCGCGCGCATCAACGCGATCTTCCGCCGGCAGAACCGCATGTCGTCGCACGCCGACGAGACCTTCCCGATCGGTACGTGGACGATCAACGCGCGCAAGCACACGATGACGAAGGGCCGCACGAGCAAGCGGCTCACGTTCTACGAGCTCGAGGTCCTGAAGCTCCTGAAGGAGCGCCACGACGAAACGGTCTCGCGCGACGAGCTACTCGAGAAGGTCTGGGGCATCCAGGCCTCGCCGACGAGCCGCACCGTCGACAACTTCATCGTCAAGCTGCGCCGCAAGCTCGAAGAAGACCAGAAGAACCCGCGGCACATCCTCACGGTCTACGGGCTCGGCTACAAGCTCGTGCCGTGATCACGGCACGGACGTCTGGCCTTCGACGTTCGAGCCCCAGCACGCGATCGTCTTGTCCATGCGCACCGCGCACGCGTGCCGGCCACCCGCCGCGACGGAGCGGTACTGGCCGGGTGGCGGCGACGACTGTCCGTACGTGTTGCCGCCCCAGCACGTGAGCGCGTTGCCCGTGAGCGCGCATGCGTGCGTCGAGCCGACGCTGTATGCATCGAACGCGGTCGCCGGCGTGCCGGTGGTCGCGATGGTGTAGCCCCAGCACGCGATGGTGCCGTTCGCGCGCATGGCGCACGAGTGCGCATCGCCGCCGTCGACGCGGACGAACGCCCCCGTCGGCACGGGCGACACCTGCCCGTTGGAGTTCGAGCCGACGCAGGTCGCGGTTCCGTCGAGCCGGAGCGCACACGAGTGCTCGCTGCCGGCCGCGATCGAGAGGTACCGCGGCTCGGAGAAGGCATAGCGCGAGAGCGACGAGTCGCCCCAGCACGCGAACGTGTTGTCAGCGCGCTGCGCGCATGCGTGACGCGCGCCCGTGGCGAGCTTTACGAATGCGCCCGGCGGCGGCGTCTTGAGCGGCGTCTCACCCCAGCAGGCGATCGTGTCGTCGAGCCGGATCCCACACGTGAAGAACCAGCCGGCGGCGATCGACTTGAACTGGTTCGCCGGTGGCGTCGCTTGCCCCGACATGTTGCTGCCCCAGCACACGGCGGTGCCGTCGCTCTTGATCGCACACGAGTGGTACGCGCCGGTGGTGACCTGCACGTCGAACGCCGACGTGCACGCGCCATCGGCGCAGTTCGGCGCGGCCGCACCACACGCGGTCGGCTGGGACCACGCGCCGCAGCCGTTCGGCTGGCGCTCGCAGGTCGCGACGCCGCCGGCGACGCACTGCTTCGTGCCGATCGTGCACGACTGTCCGCACGACAGCGGCTGGAGCGTGAGCGTGTAGAACACGTCGTCGTGCAGGGCGGGCGTCACGTCGATCTGCCCGGATGCGACGGTGGTCGCGGCGCTCGAGGCGCTGACGGCGATCGGCGTCGCGATCCCGGCCATCTCGTCGGGGACGACGATCTCGATCGACTCGAGCGGACGCGGAATCGGTGCGCGCGCGCCGACGGTGATGTGGAGTTGATCGACCTTCCACGCGCTGTCGGCGGCAACGTCGACGTGGATCGTGGTCAGCGAGTCGCCGCCGCACGCGGCGCAGAGAGCGATGAGTGTGTAGGGGATTCTCATGGGATCACCTGAGGTCGATGCAGTTGCCCGAGCACGAGTCGCCGTCGCGGGTGGTGGCGTAGACAACGACGGTGCCGGCGAGGACGGCTGCGCCGACGCCGACCCAGAACCCAGTGCGCTTGTAGATCGGGCGCGGCTCGTAGGTGAGCACGAACGAGTGGGCCGTTTGCGGCTGCGTCTGCGGCAGCGTGACCGCCGTCGGCGGCGGTACGTGTGGAGCCGGTGCGATCGGCGCTGGTGCTGGCGCTGCCGGCGTCGGGGCCGGCGGCGGGGCGGCCAGCTCGGCGAGGCGCTGGCTCGCCGCCTTGGCGAACGCACCGTCGGGCTCGGCCGCGAGGTAGCGCTCGTAGTGCTCGCGTGCGCGCGGCGTCTGACCGAGCGCACGCGCCATCTCGCCCATGTTGAACAGGAACAGCGGCCGCGGCGCGAGCGCGTAGCCGGCCGCGAACTCGTCGTATGCGGAGGCGTACTGCTTCGCTTGGGCGAACGTACGCGCACGCTCGAAGTGCTGCTTCGCGCGATCGGCGGCGATCGCGGCGGGACGCTCGGGGTCCGCCGATGCGATCGGGGCAGCCGCGAGACAGGCGAGGACAACGAGCTTGTTCATGGCGAAACCTCAGCGATGGTGATTGCGAACACGCGCGCGTTCGGCAGCCGAGCGTCGCGATCCTTGGCGAGAAGCCACATGCACAGGTCCTCGGCGACTTTCGGGATGTCGCGATCGGGTGCGCGTTTGCGTGGCGCGATCACGGGCTCGCGCTGGTGGCGCCGCAGCACCTCCTCGGGCGTGCCCTCCACAGCTCGCCGCAGAGCAGCTCGTAGAGGATGACGCCGAGCGCGTAGAAGTCGGAGCGGCCGTCGAGCGGTGCGCCCTGCGCTTGCTCGGGAGACGTGTACGCGGCCGAGCCCGTTCCGGTCATGCGATCGTTCACGGCGAGCGCGTGGCGGAAGTCGACGATCGTGGCGGCGAGTCGGCCCGTCGCCCGAACGATCACGTTGCTCGGCTCGAGCGCGCCATGCACGACGCCTGCCTCGTGGATCGCGCCGAGACCCGCGGCGATCGCGGTGACGATGCGGCGAGTCTCTCGCCACGTGCTCACCGCGCCGAGCGGTGTGCCGGCGACCCACTCGGTCGCGATCATGTAGCGGCCGTCGAGTGGACCCGCGTCGATGAAGCGCGCGATCGCGGGGTGGCGAAGCTTCGCGAGCACCGTTGCCTCGACGTGCGCGTCGTTCGCGTCGTTGTAGACCTTGAGCGCGATCTCGCGCGCGCCAACGGTCGCGCGATACACCGTCGCGAGCGCGCCCTGCGCGACGACTTCGAGGATCTCGAAGCCGCCCATACGCCAGTCGTGTGTGGTCGCTGAGAGACTCATTTCTTGAACGGGTCGGCGATGATGATGTCGATGTCGGCGCTCGGCCGCACACGCGTCGGCTTCTTGGCCGTCGCCACGGGCGGCGGCTCGAGCGTGTTCGCCCCGCTGGCATGCATCTCGACGTGCTCGATCGATGCGGGTGCGAGCAGCTTTGCAGGCTTGCTCGCGACGGCATCCGGCCAGAGCTTCCACGCGAGCAACACCGCCATCACGACGCCGATCGCGGCGCCCGCGACCCACGTACGACGGCGTATTGGTGCGCGATGCGGCGGGACGGTGCGCTCCTCGGTGATCGAGTCCAGGCGCTCGAGCACGTCGTCCATCGACGGCCGGCCGCGCGGATCGCGCACGAGCATCTCGTCGACGAGCATCGAGAGCAGTCGTGGCACGTTGGATGACGCGAGCGTCGGGGCCTCACGCGATGTGACCTGAGCGGCGATCTCCATCGCGTCGCCTGAGAACGGCGGGCTCCCCGAAAGCATCTCGAACATCGTCACGCCGAGCGCGTAGACATCGGCCTTCGGCCCGATCTCGAGCCCGAGCAGCTGCTCGGGTGGGCAATACGGCACCGTGCCCATGAAGAAGCCGGCCTGCGTCTTCGGCGAGCTCGTCGCCTGCGGACCACCGAGCTTCGCGATCCCGAAGTCGAGGATCTTCACCTGTCGGTCTTCGCCGACGAGGAACACGTTCGCCGGCTTGATGTCGCGATGGATGATGTTCGCGTCGTGCGCCTGCACGAGGGCGCTCGCGATCTGACGCGCGATGCGAATCGTCATCGTGACGTCGAGCCGGAGACGGCGATCGAGCAGCCCGTGCAGCGTCTCGCCTTCGAGGTACTCCATCACGGCGTACGGCTGCCCGCCGGGCAAGCGGCCGAGATCGATGTAGCGCGTGATGAACGGGCTCTTGATGCTGCTCGCGGCCCTCGCCTCGTTGATGAAGCGCTCGAACGCGCCGGGCATCGTCGCGACCTCGGGGCGCAGCACCTTGATGGCGAACTTCGTCCCGATCACCGGATGCTCGGCGAGCCACACCGCACCGCTGCCGCCACTGCCGATCTGTTCGATCACGCGCACGTTGCCGATCGTCTCGCCGACGAGATTCGCCGGCATCGGCTCCGACGGCAGCGCCGAGATCGCGAGGAGCTCACCTTCGAGCTCGAGCGCACCCGATGGGCGGAGCGCGGGATCGTGCGCGAGGCAGCGCGCGACGAGACGCGCGAGCGGCTCGGGAACATCCGGTGGGAATGCGAGCGCGGACCGCGTGCCGCCGAGGATCTCCGAGACGAGTGCGACCCCCGACGTCGAGCGATACGGCAGGTGCCCCGTCAACATCTCGTACGCGGTGACGCCGAACGCGTAGAGGTCCGTGCGTGCGTCCTGGGTGTCGCCGTTGATCTGCTCCGGCGCCATGTACGCGGGCGTGCCGACGAACGTGCCGGTGTTCGTGATGCGATCGCCGCCGTCGAGCACGCGCGACACGCCGAAGTCACACAGCTTCACGAGGTCGACGCGACCCGACGAGCTCTCGAGCATGATGTTGTGCGGCTTGAGATCGCGATGCAGCACGCCATCTGCGTGCGCGCAGACGAGTGCGCGCGCGAGCTGGAGCAAGATGTTGACGGCGCGCGCCCACGGCAGCGGGCCCATCGCGCACAGCGACGAAAGCGTGCGGCCGCGCAGCAGCTCCATCACGAGATACGGCGCGCCGCTCTTCTCGTCCGTGCCGAAGTCGGTGATGTCGACGATGTTCTCGTGCGAGAGCCCGGCGGCGATGCGCGCCTCGCGGAGGAAGCGCTGCGACTGCTGCGTATCGGCGACGAGCTCGTGGCGCAGCATCTTGATCGCGACGGGCTTGCCGAGCATGTCGTGCTTCGCCGCGTAGACGACGCCGAAGCCGCCGCTGCCGAGCGTGCGCTCGATCCGGTACTGGCCTACCGACGTCGGCGCGGCCGCGCGCTGCACGAGACCCGTGCCGATCGCGGTCGCCGCAGGCGCACCCCGCGTGGACACGGGCGGCAGACCAGGTAGCGTCAGTTCGGGTTTTGGTAACGGATGATCCACGTGGCAGCTAGATGCCGACGTGGACCGCGGGTCGCAGCGATAGTTCGCGCCGTAACCTGCGCGTGATGTTGGTGGTGGCGCTTACTGCAGCGGCGGAACCACCTGCGTCGTCCACTGCGCGATGTGGTTCGACGTCGCAAGGTCCTGGAACGGCAGTGCGAATGCGGTCGCGCTCGGGTCCGTGCCAGCGGGCGCATCGAGGTCCACCGCCGCCATCCAGAGCAGCGTGCCATTGCCCGGTGGCGAGCGCAGGCCGTACTTACGCGTCGACGAAAATGTGACCCATCCCATACGCCCGCCGCTCCCGTCGCGCCGGAACACGAACGGGTTCCACTTCGGAAACGAGTTGGCGAGGTTCGTCGTCGCGTTGTCCGCGATGCCCGGTGCGTTCGCGTTCGCGAGCGCCGTGGTCGTGCCGCCGCCGATCGCATCGATCGCGAACAGCTTCGCGCTCGGATCGGTGTCGGCGTCGCAATCGCCGCCGGTCGACCCGTTGGCGCAGGTCGATTCGTTGAAGACGAGCACCTTGCCGTCGGGCGCGAACGCCGGATAGTAGCGGTTCTTGCCCACCGCACGTGGCACGAGCACCTGGTACGGCTGCCACGCTCCACCAACGTTCGCGACCGTGCGGATCTCGCCGTTGTACATCATCTGCAGCGTGTTCTTCACGCCGACGTTCACGTACGCGATGCGATCGCCGATCGGTGACCAGTCGGGATGATTCGTCGGGTTCGTCGAGGTGCCGCCCGCAGCGACGGTTCCGGTGAGCGCGCCGGTGTTGCCGTCGAACATCATGAGCTCGAAGTTCGTCGCGCCGGTGTCTCCGTACACGCCGACGTACGCGCTGCCATCGGGGTTCCAGCTCTCGAAGTTGCTCTTCGCCGCGGTCGGGAACGGAACGATCGGCTGCTTCGTCGCGACGTCGAGCAACAGGATGCGGCCGTCGTTCTGTCCGCCCGCCTCCGCCACCATCTTCTTGCCGTCGCGCGACAGCGCGTGACAGCCAATACACGCCCCGCCCGCCGCGCTCGAGTCGATGAACTTCTCGGCGACGGTCTGCGTCTGCGAGCCGAAGTCGTAGCGCATGATCGCGCGTAGCGTCGTCGTCCAGTAGTAGATGCCGCCGGTCACGTCATCGGGTGGGAAGCGCATCGTCAGCTGCGACGAGGCGCCGACGCCCGTGCCTGCATCGTCGGTCGCGCGCAGCGACCACGCCACGGTCTCGCCACCGCGGTTCGTCGCCGCGAGCCACGACCACACCAGCGGATCGGGTTGATAGATGCAGCCGCCGTTCATCGGCAGCGTGCAGCGCAGATAGATCTTGAGGTCCGTCACCGTGTTCGCGAACGTCAGCTCGAACAGCGTGTTCGCGGCGCCCGGTCGAAAGTGCAGCTCGAGCCGGCCGAGGTTTGGCGGTAGCACCACGCCCGCGTTCGGGTACACGAGCTGTGGCGTGCGTGCGGCATCCGCCGGCCCTGCGAACGGTCCCGCCGGATCGCCCGGCAGGTTCGACGCCGGATCGTTGTACGTCTGTTGAAAGCGGATCGTCACGCCCGTCGCGCCTTGCACGCCCGCCGCGCTCGCGACGACATTCGTGCGGCCGCCGTGGTCGTTTGCGGTCGTCAGCGTGTCGAGCTCGAACACACCGAGCGTGTACTGCTCGAGGGTGAACTGGACGAGCGGGGTGATGTCGCGCACCCGCCCGTCATCGAATGTACCCATCGCGGTGTACGCGCTCCTCGCCGGTTGCCCGTTCACGATCACGAGCGTCTGATCCGCCGGCGTGACCGCGATCGACACCAGTCCGTCGAGCGCGTCGGGATTGTCATCCCCGCCGCCGCTTCCTCCACACCCACACGCCAGCAACAAGATCGTGAAAACGGGGACAGCAAGCCTCATCCACAACCAACACAGCACGTCGCGCGCCAACACATGCGATCGCGCGTCCTCGTCGAGAAACCACGCGCGCACACATCGTCGCCGGGTCAACAGTTCCGGGGCCGCGTGTCCCTACCGGCCTCTCGTCCTCCATGAAATCCCGACGAGCATCGCCGGCCCGGACCGGCCCTCGCTGGCTACCTACCCGGCGAGGACCCCGCGCGGGCTTGCGGCGGAGTGATACAATTTTCTTCTCGTGAATCGGGCACGTCTGACGATGGTGGTGGCCATCGCTGCACTCAGCGCAGCGTGCATTAAGCCGCGGCCTGCGACGCCCAAACCCGTTGCCGTGGTCGCCCCCAAGATCAAGCTCGCGGTCCTCGCGGTCGAGAGTGACAAGTTCCCCAAGGTGGCCCAAGCCGCGACCGACTCGCTCGCGAAGGCGCAGGTCAAGGGCATGGACCAGGTCGAGGTCTCGAAGGTCTCGCTCGAGGTCGTACAGCTCTCGATCGAGTGCGTCGAGCCGACGGACGCCTGCTACGAGGCGGTCGGCAAGTCGCTCGCCGCCAACCGCCTCTTGTTCGCGCAGATCGGTCCGGGCCTGATCAAGAAGGGCAAGAAGCGCGACGTACGCGTCATCATCACCCTCTTCGATGTCGACACGCGCGCGTCGCAGAAGACGGCCGAGAAGGTGTTTCCCAGCGAGAAGGACGCGACCGCCGGTGTCGATGCCCTCATCTCCGAGGCCACGAACTGATGGCCCCTACGCGTAAAGACGATCCCGACGAAAACGTTGTCCATATGGATGCGATGGACGAGCTGGAGTGGGAGAACGACCAGCACACGCCCGTCGCCTCGGACAGCAAGCTCGAAGCACTCGTCCGCCAGATGGTGCCGACGCCGCCCTCGGCCTCGCCCGTCAGCGACGGTAAGCCGGTCCCGACGTTCGCGCGCACGACGACGCGCACGACGACGATCGCGGCCGCAGCACCAGCACCAGCACCCGCGCCGCCGACGAATGCACCGCGACCGCGCAGCGAGCCGGGTTGGGCGCGCGCCGAGACGAAGCCGGCCGCGGCGCAACAGACACCGTCGGCGGGCGTGGATGTGGCGACCACGGAGGCGTCGACGGCCGCGAAGCTCAAGACCGTGACGACGGTGAAGGTGAAGGGCGAGACGGCACCGACGAAGAAGCCGATTGTGTCGATTCCGCCGAAGGGGGCGGGCTCAGCGGCGCCATCCGCAAAACCGTCCACCACGCCATCCTCGTCGACCCGAGCGCCATCGCCATCGGGTGAGTCGATGCGGCCTACGCCGTTGCCGGGACCGATGGGGGCATCGTCGACGGCGTCCTCGTCGGCAGCTCCCGCGAGACCGACGCCATCGACGGGTGCATCGAGCTCGACGGCGTCCTCGTCGACAGCTGCGCCCGCGCGACCGACGCCGTCGACGGGCGCATCGACGGGCGCGTCGACGGGCGCATCGACGGGCGCGTCGACGAACGCATCGTCGGCATCCTCGTCAACCGCGCCCGCGCGACCGGCGCCGTCGCCGGCATCATCGACATCCGCGGCCCCGTCGTCGACATCCACCACGCGACCGTCGCCGGCATCGACCGCCGCATCGACATCCGCGCAGCCGTCGTCGACATCCGCGCAGCCGTTGTCGACATCCACGGCCTCGTCGTCGACATCCGCCACACGACCGTCGCCGGCATCGACCGCCGCATCGACGGGCGCATCGACGGCCGCATCGACGGGGTCGTCGTCGACATCCACCACGCGACCGTCGCCACCATCGACCGCCGCATCGACATCCGCGCAGCCGTCGTCGACATCCGCGCAGCCATCGCCGGCATCGACCGCCGCATCGACATCCGCGCAGCCGTCGTCGACATCCGCGCCCACACGACCGTCGCCGTCGTCGGCATCGACCGCCGCATCGACATCCGCGCAGCCGTCGTCGACAGCGGCCCCGTCGTCGACATCCACCACGCGACCGTCGCCGGCATCGACCGGCGCATCGACATCCGCGCAGCCGACATCCGCGCCCACACGACCGTCGCCGTCGTCGGCATCGACCGCCGCATCGACATCCGCGCAGCCGTCGTCAACACCCGCGCAGCCGTCGTCGACATCCGCGTCCACACCACCGACGCCGTCGCCGGCACCGACCGCGTCGGCATCGATATCGTCCGCGCTATCGCCGATCGCCGCGTCGCCATCGTCCCCAGCCGCCTCGGCCCCAGTGCCGTCGACGTCGACGTCCCCATCGACGACCGCCGCATCGGCATCGGCGACGTCCCCATCGACGACCGCCGCATCGACGTCGACGTCGACCCCATCGCTGACCGCCGCGTCGGCGTCGACATCGCCGATCGCCGCGTCGACATCCTCCGCGCCATCGCCGGCGGCATCGACATCGTCGGGCCCGCCGACACCTGCGGCACCGACCTTGCCCGCGCCTCGACCGGTCGCCAAGAGGCCTGCGTCCTCGCCGTCGTCGCGGGCTGCCTCCGAGATCACGCCGCTGCCGCCCCCGCCGCCGAGCATTCTCGTCGCGCCGCCGGCTTTCGGGGCAGGCTCACCGCCGCGACCTGTCGAGCTCGCATCGGGATCGTCGGCCCTCGCTGGCGATATCGCCGCGACGATCGGTGCGCGCGCCGAACCGACACCCGGCACGCGCGGACAGAGCTCGCCCGTGCTTACGAATGCAGTCACGCAATCGGATGACGCCGATGTCGATACGATCGCGGCCACGGCAAAGCGCCGCCCACTGCCCGTGTTCATCGGCGGTGGCGTGGTCGCTGCCCTCGCGATCATGATCGTGCTGATCGCGGTCTTGCGCGGCGGCAGCGACGACAGCGCGAAGCAGAAACGAGTCAGCGCGAACGAACCACAGACGAAGTCGAGCGACGTGCGGCTGCCCGACACCGCCGACTCGCGACGCGCGCAGGACGGATTCGGCAGCGGCTCGCAGATGCGCATCGAGGAAGAACGCGCCCGCAAGGCGGCGGCAGCGGCCGCAGGGACCAAGAGCGGTTCGAATGCGGCGACCACGACGGCGACCGTGGCAGTCACCGAACCGCCCACCGAGACGGCGCCAACCGAGACCCCACCGACGCCTCCGCCCGTCGCGGCGCCTCCGCCTGCACCCGTGAAGCGGACGCCGACGCTCGGCGGCAAGAAGGTCGTCCTCGAGTACGACAACACCGCGCCGAAAGAGCTGCCGAAGAAGACGGTGCCCGCGAAGGGCGACGACTCGGCGTCGATCGGCGCCGCTCGCATCACCTACTTCAACGGCAACCGCAAGCTGTTCTCCGGGGACGCCGATGCCGCCATCAAGCTCTACAAGCAGGCGCTCGCGGTGTATCCCGGATACGTCGCGAGCTATCGCGGGCTCGGGCTCGCGTACGCGCAGAAGGGCGACAAGGCGAACGCGCTGAAGGCATTCCGCACGTACATCGCCGCGGTGCCGGGCGCGAAGGACATCGCGCTCGTGCGGAAGCGCATCGCGCAGCTTCAGAAGTAGCGGCTAGTCGTCGTCGAGGTGGCCGGTCAGCTTCAGCTTGTTCTTCGCCGATTTGGCGAGCTTGCTGCGCGGACGCTCGTCGATGATGCCCTGAAGTAGCTCGGCGCCGAGCTCCTCGTTGGAGCCGTCGCCGGACTCGATCAAGCGGAAGCCAAGCGCGTAGATCGCCTCGTCGGAGACGTCTTGCGCGCGCGCGAGCTGCTTCGCGACCGGGTAGCCCTTCGCCGCGAGGCGTGCGAACTGCTCGAAGACCGGATCGTCGCTGCGCGTCGTGCGGATGATTCCTTCGCCCGCGGCCTCGAGCGAGAGGAGAGCGAGGAAGAAGCGCTGCTCGTCGTCGATCGCGACGTCGATGTCGGCGCGCGAGCGAAGGAGCGGCTTGAGGGAGCCGAAGGCCTCGACGGCCTTACCCGCCTTGCGCAGGCGCTTCGCGCGATCGAACAGGAGCTCGACGTGTTTGGTCGGTGCGATGTCGGAGACCAGCTCGGCGAGGATGCGCTCCATCACGATCTGATCCGCGGTCGCCTTGCCCTTGAAGTGGACGTCCATCAGAGACTGGACGCGCTCGACGATCTCGTCGATCGCCTGGTTCGACACGTGACCGCGGTGCGAGCGCACGACGCCGGCACAGCGCCGCGCGATCTGCTCGTCCTTCGCCGCGAGGAGCGCACGCGTGACGGGCAGGACGGCCTCGGGCGCCTTCGAGAGACCACGCGCGGCCGCATCGCGCGCCGTCGGGTCATCACCACCGAGCGCCTCGACGAGCGCCTTGACCGCGCTCGCGCCACCACCGGCGGGGAGGCGTTCCATCGCGAGCTTCTGCGCGGCGACGTTCTTGGACTTCGTGAGCTTCGTGAACAGCTTCGCGAGTGACTCGGGGATGCGCGCGCCGCGCAGCGTGTCGACCGCGGACTGCGCGACCGCGAGGTCGTCACCGTCGGCGAAATCGATCAGCGCCTCGATCACCTTCTCGGTGCCCTTGGCTTCGCTCTGCGCGACGATGCGGCGCAGGCCCGCGATCGCGGCGAGGCGAATCGGGCGCGGCTGTTCGCCGTCGGCGTACTTGAGGAGGAGTGACTGCGTCGACGGCTTCGCGAGGTAGCCGATCAACCGCAGGATCCGCCCGAGGTCGGCGGCGCCCTTCGCGACTTCGGGGTCACGGAGTGGATCGGCGACCGCGTGACCGTTCGCGTGGCCGTTGCCGTTCGTCGCGCCGTTCTTCTTCTTCTTGGCCGCCTTGGCGGTTTCTTTCGCCGCGGCTTCGGCGGCTTTCTCCGCCTTGGTCCACGCTTTCGCGAGCTCCTTGTTGACCTCGCTGGCGCGACCGACCGCGACCTTCTCGACGAGCGCGGCGACCTTCTCGTTACCGGAGTCGAGCTCGGCGCGTACGAGCTGCAGCGCTTGCTCGCCGAACTCGCTATCGGAGAGCTGATCGAGCACGGCCTCCACGGACGGCTGCGTGCCGCGACGCAACAGGAGCTGCGCCATCACGCGACGCGCGGCGATCGGACCGGCCGCGACTTCCTTGCGCAGCGTGGTCTCCGCGGCGGCGCCTTGCTGCGCGAGGACCTGCGCGGCGCGTTCGGCGAGACCGTCGTCGTTGCCGCGCAGGAGCGGAACGAGCTTGGTCGCGATGCCGCTCGCGCCGAACTCTGCGAGTCCTTCGAGCGCGATCTTGCGAACGCCGCCATCCGAGTCGCCGAGTCGATCCGTCAGTGCCGCTTCGACGCTCTTGTCACCCTTGCCGACCGCGGAGAGCACGGTCGCCGCGGCGAGCCGCAGCTCGACACGCTCCGAGTCGAGTAGATCGATGACAGCGCCCCCGAGGTTCTTGCCCATAGATGGCGCGGAACGTAGCTATTCGGCTCAGGCGTTGTAAAGGCCGACCGCCCAGCCCAGGACCCCGACGAGAGAAAGCCCGATTCCAACGAGCGCGGGCTTTCGCACGAGGCGCCCTGAGGGATCGATGCCACGACCTATGACGACGCCGATCCCCGCGAGCCAACTCAGGATTCCCAGGACCGCGAGCGCGGCGGCACCCGTGCTCGGCCGGCGGTCCCGGGCGAGCTGGGTCGTGTGATAGGCGGTCCGTTCGGCGACGTTTGCGCCGGCCGCCGTGGCGCCTTCGGGGTGTTCGGCCGAGAGCTTCGCGAGGGCAGCGTTCGCGGCGTCCAGATCGCCCTGGTGCGGTTGCCACACGCTGCGCGTCGCCGTCGCGGCACGGCGGACCGCGCGCCACGCGACGGTGCGATGCTTCGCGTCTGCGTTCGCGATCTCGACGAGCCGCGCGTACGCCTCGTCGACGTGCGGCGCGAGCGGGAAGTACCAGCGCGCGGCGCTCTCCCAGGCCTGGATCGCTTCGAGCGGCTTCTTCGCGGCGAGGGCGGCATCGCCTTCCGCGAGCGCGCGGCGGCCCTCGATCACGACCCGCACCGCGAGCGTGCCCAGCGCTGCGAAGACGATCGCGATCACGACGAGCGCGCGCTTCACACGAAGTCTCGACGGTGAAAGAGCAGGGCGCTCGCCGCGAGCAGGCCGACGATCCAGCCGAGCCCGTGCAGCGAAGCGAGCCCGATGTAGCCCCACGACACGAAGTCCGCGTGCACGCTGACGTGCGCCCCTTCGATCACGCGGCCCGAGACCGAGAACAGGTGCAAATCAGGCACGATCTGCAGCGTGACCTTCGCGGTCCAGCTGATCGTCGGCGACGCATCGCGCGCGGCCGCTTCGATGTCAGGCGTGAGCCGGCCGATCACCCACAGCGCGAGCGCGAAGATGCCCGACAGAAACGGCGTCGAGAACGACGAGAAGAAGATCGCGATCGCTGCGACGGTCAGCACCTCGAACCATGCGAGCACGATCGCCTTCGGTAGGTTGCTCGAGATGCCCATGCCCTGCAGCGTCAGCATCAGCACCATCGCGGCGGCGAACACCACGACGAGCACGGTGAGCAGCAGCGCCATGCCGAGGTACTTGCCGATCACGAACTCCCAGCGCTCGATCGGCTTGCTCACGATCGAGTGGATCGTTCGCCGCTGCACTTCGGTGTAGAGCAGGAACACGCCGAGGAAGATCGCGGTCAGCGAGCCGAACAGCGAGATACTTGCGAGCCCGACGTCACGCGTGACCCGCGCTTCCTCGTTCACGACCATCTGCCCGAGCACGAGCGTCAGCAAGTTCGCGCCGACGACGAGCACGAGGATCCCGTAGAGCACGCGGATACGCACCGCCTCGCGAAACGTGTTGAGCGCGATCGCCCAGATGCGGCCGATCACGACGACGCCCTCGCATCCGCGCTCGCGACTTCGCGCAGGAACAAGTCCTCGAGGGTCTCGTGCCGCGGCGACACCGAGACGATCTTCGCGCCCGCCGTATGCGCGCGAGCGATCCACTCGTCGACGTCGGTCTCCGCCGAGAGCACGTACGTCAGCACGTCGCCGACGCGCAGCACGCGCTCCGCCTGCAGCTCGTCGGGCTTGTCGCAGCGGACGGTGATCTCGGTGGCCTGCAGCGTCTTCTTCACGAGCTCGGCGGGCGTGCCCTGCGCCTGGAGCTGGCCGCGCGCGATGATCGCGATGTCGTCGGTGATCGCCTCGACGTCGGAGAGGATGTGCGTCGAGAAGAACACGGTCTTGCCTTGTTCGCGCAGCTCGAGCATCAGGTCGCGGACTTCCTTGCGGCCGATCGGATCGAGCCCCGACATCGGCTCGTCGAGAACCACGACGTCGGGATCGTTCATCAGCGCCTGCGCGAGACCCGCGCGCTGCAGCATGCCCTTGCTGAACTTCTTGAGGCTCTGGCTGCGCGCGCGCTCGAGCCCGACCCGCGCGATCAGCTCGTTCGCGCGCTTCTTGCGCGCGTCGCTCGGCATGCCGAACAAGCGACCCGCGAGATCGAGCAGCTCGCCGATCGTCAGGTAGTCGTAGAAGTACGGCGCCTCCGGCAAGAAGCCGACGCGTGCACGCGCGGCGCGGCTCGGGATCGCCTTGCCGAAGATCGAGGCGTCGCCGCTCGTCGGTCGGATCAGGCCCATCAGCGTGCGGATCGTCGTGGTCTTGCCCGCGCCGTTCGGCCCGACGAAGCCGAAGATGTGGCCGCGCTTGACCGTGAACGTGACCCCGCGGAGCGCCTCGACCTTCTTGCGTCGAAACGGCGTGCGGAACGTCTTCGTCAGATCTCGGACCGCGATCGCGATGTCAGCCGCTGCTTCTGCCAAGCGGCCGCAGATTACTTCATTTGATCGAGTAGACGAAGCTGACGGCGCTGCACGCGCCCGTCGCGACCCCGTTGACCGTGTAGGGGCGGTAGTGCCAGCGGCGCGCGGCCTCGAGCAGCTGCTGGTCGTATTCGTTGTACTTCGTCGAATTCAGCAGCGTGACCGACGCGATCGAGCCCGTCGGCTGGATGCAGACCTTGAGGGTGCCGATGATCTGCGACTTTCCGTCGGCGATGATCTGGGTCTTGAGGACGCGCGACGGATGGATCTGCGTGTCGCCGGAGATGCGGAGCGCCTGCATGGTCCGCGGCGGAAGGTTGACGGTCTTGGGCGGGTCCGGCGGCTTCGGCGGCTCGGGGAGCTTGCCGACGCCGGTGCACGGGGGGATCGCGCATGGCTCGCCCTCAGGCTCGCCGTCGATGTTGTCGCCCGGACCTTTGCCCTTGCCCTTGCCGGGGCCTTCGCCGTCACCATCCTCGCCCTCGGTCGACGCGATCTGTTTCGGCTTGTCCTCGGGGTCGATGCGCTTGTCCCACTGGACATCCTTGACGACCTTCTTCTCGGTCTTCTCCTTCTTCACGAACTTGTGCTCGGGAAGATCCTGCTGGCCGCCACCCGACGCCAGGTTCGGCACCATGATGCCGATGCCGGCCATGCGGTGGTCGGACTCGAGCTTCTCGAGCTTCCAGATACCCGAGGCAAACAAGCCGACACCTACGGCGAGGTGCCCAACGATGGAGACCGAGACGAGCCATTTGCGGGACATGGAGCTGGCAACGTGGGTGACACCGGATCGGGTCTATGAGCGGGGCTGGCGCCTTCTGACCGGCGTGAACCCAGCGTATCGTCGGTGTCGCAGTGGTTGGCTCCCTCGTAGTCTTCACGCTGGTTTATCTCGTCATCGCGACGAGGCAGCTCCACTTCATCGGACTGGATCGCCCAGCGGCCGCGATCGTCGGCGCGGTCGGCATGGTCGTCGTCGGTGGGCTCCCCATGGACGCGGCGCTGCGCGCGATCGACCTCGACGTCGTCATCTTGTTGTTCGGTGTCCTCCTGATCGCCGCGTACCTCGCCGAGGCGCGGTTCTTCCGGCTGACGACATATCTGGTCATCACGCGCGCGCGGACCGCGCGGTCGCTGCTGTTCGGGCTGACGTTTGTCGTCGGCGGCTTGTCCGCATTCCTGCTCAACGACACGGTCTGCGTGTTGCTGACGCCGCTCGTCGTCGCGGTCGTCGTCGAGGCGCGCTTGCCGCCGCTGCCGTATCTGCTCGCGCTCGCGTCCGCTGCGAACGTCGGCGGTGTCGTCAGCTTCTCGGGCAATCCGCAGAACATGATCGTCGGCGCCGCGGCGCAGGGCACGATCGGCTTCGCGCAGTACATGCTGCTGACGTTGCCGGTTGGTGTCGCGTGCCTCGCGCTCAACGCACTCGTCATCCTGTGGCTGTTCCGCAAGGAGCTGCCGAAGGAGCCGCTCGTGGATCGCTCGCCGCCGCGCCCCGCGATCGATCGCGCGCTCGCCGCGAAGTCGCTCGGCGCGCTCGCGCTGTTCGCGGGCCTCGCGATCGCCGGCTATTCGCTCTCGGGCTCGGCGATGGCCGCCGCCGCGGCGCTCATGGTCGTCGCGCGCACGCCGCCGAAGACCGCGTTCGCGCGCGTCGACTGGCAGCTGCTCGTCTTCTTCGCGGGACTGTTCGTCGTCGTCGCCGGGATCGCGCACGCCGGCGTGCTCGCACACGTGTTCGATTACGTGCAGCCCGTCGTCGCGCGCGGCGATCTCGCCGGCGACGTCGCGTTCATCACGCTCATCGTGATCGGCTCGAACGTCGTCTCCAATGTTCCGCTCGTGCTCGTCGCCGTGACCTGGATGCCGAGCATGCCGGACCCGACGTGGGGCTTCATCATGCTCGCGGTCGCATCGACGCTCGCCGGCAACCTGACGATGTTCGGCTCGGTCGCGAACATCATCGTGTTCGAGGGCGCCGGCCCGCGCGGCGAGATCGGGTTCTGGCGCTTCCTACGCTACGGGCTGGTCATCACGATCGCGGATCTGACGCTCGCGTTCGCGATCCTCGGGGCCGAGCGCGCGATCGGCGTGATGGACTGGCTCGGCCTCTAGCTCTTGTTCGTCTCGGCGCGCGCGATGACGGTGTACACGCCCGCGCTCTTGAGCGCGCGCTCGCGGATCGGTTGTGCGGGCTCACGCGGCGACGGCGGCCACTCGTCCGAGGTCGGCGCTCGTGCTGCACGTGGTGCTGGCTCGCGGAACGAGACCGTCGACGGCTGGCGGAACGTGACTAGCAGGTGCTCGCTCTTCGCCGGTGCGTCGGGCTTGCTGATGATCACGACGCCGGTGTCCTCGAACACCTGCGGGTCCGTATCGATCGTGCCTTGCGCCTCGATCTCGCGGTCGGTGTGCTCCCACTCGTCGGTGTCGGCGAGCATCACCGCCGAGATCCCGACTTCGGTGTCGGACGCCCAGGTATCCTCATCGTCCACGCCTCTAAGTAAAGCAACGTATGTACCGTCATTGCACGGCGTGATTTCCGTGAGCTAGCCAACTACCCACGGGGCCGCGCCCCCAGGTGCCAGCGACTTCGGGGTCAATCGACCCGAGGGTGATGTCGCACCTCTACTGACCTAGCGAGCCGAGTGCCTTCGATGCGGCGTCGCGTTGCTCCTTCGTCAGGTGTTCGTTCCAGCACGCGAACGTCGCATGCGGATCCTTGGCGGCGCGCATGCACGCGAGCGCGGCCTCGCTCCAGCTGTCCTGCACGCAGCGATCGATCAGGGCGATCTTCACCTTCCCGACTTGCTCGGGCGTGGCACCAGGATCGCCCGTATCGACGAAGCGCTCGAACATCGCGAGCGCCACCACGCAGAGCTCGCGCTGTGGTGTTGCCGCGGGCGTCGGCGGCGGGGCTGGAGCTGGTTTCTTCTTCGCGTCCTGGCAACCAAACGCGAGGAGCGCGAGCACGACGTACTTCATGGTTTTCCTCCGACCACGGTCGGTGCTTCGGCATCCCACGCGAAGCGCCACCGCACGACGCCGTCGAGGATTCGCACGGCTTGTGCTTTCTCGAGTGCGTCGAGCTCGGCGCCGATGATCAGCGAGCCGATCGCCGACAGCGACGGCTCGTGCCCGATGAGCATCACGGCCGCATCTTCCGGCAGCGTGCGAACCGCTTGCTGGATCTGCCGCGCATTTCCGTCGGGCGCGAGGTCGACGATGATCTCGACCTCCTTGCTGCACGCGAGGCCGATCGCGACGAGCTCGGCGGTCTGCACGGCGCGCACGAGCGGGCTCGTCCAGATCTTCGTCGGAACACAGTCGTGCCAGCGCAAGCGATCGCCGAGCGCGCGCGCCTGCTGCCTGCCACGTGGTGTTAAATGCCTGTAGGGGTCACGCAACGCGAGGGTTTCGTCGACCGCTTCCGCGTGGCGCACGAGGATCACCTGCACGTGCTAAGCGTATCCCAACCGTGCGGGTCACGCTCCTCATGCTGGTCGTGCTCGCGAGTGCATGCCGGCGTCAACCGACGCCGGCCGTGGATCAACGCGCGAAGCTCACCAAGCGCGCGCCCAAGCCGGTCACGCTCACGCCCGATGTCGCGCTCACGCCCGATGTCGCGCTCTCGCGCATCCAGGGCACGTATCGCGGCGGCGTGCAGCGCTGCTACCACGCGCGGCTCAAGCGCGAGCCGACTGCGCGCGGCAGCGTCATCGTGACGTTCACCGTCGACGAGACGGGCCGGCTCGCGTATCGCCACGCGAAGGGCATCGGCCGCGCGCTCGGCAAGCCGATGGAGCTGTGCGTCGAGCGGGCGATGATGCGGTGGTCGTTTCCCGCACCATCCGCGGAGACGACCTTTCGCGTTGCATTGCGGTTATCGTCCGACGCATGAAGCTCTACGGGACAACGACGTCGCCGTTCGTACGGCGCGTGCGCGTCATCGCGCAGGAGATCGGCGAGCCGATCGAGCTGTTCAACACCGCACCGGATGACGGGCAGGCGAAGCTGCGCGAGGTGTCGCCGATCCGCAAGGTGCCGGTCGCCGTCTTCGGTGATCGCACGATCTACGACTCGCGCGTGATCATCGACTGGCTGACCACCACACGCGGCTGGGGCCCGGTGGCGCCGCCACGCGATCACTGGCAGGACCAGAACGTGCTCAACGCGATCGATGCCGCGCTCGACTCGGTGATCTCGCTGTTCTATCTACGGCGCGACGGCGTCGCCATCGACGGTACTCTCTACGCGACGCGGCAGCTCGAGCGTGCCGATGCGATCTTCTCGTGGGTCGCGCCGCAGCTCTCGCCCGAGACCTTCGGCGTGCCCGAGATCTCGGTGATCGCCGCGCTCGACTGGATGGACTTCCGGCAGTCGTACGACACGAAGCGCGCGGCGGGCCTATCGCGCGTGCGCGAGGCATGGAGCACGCGGCCGTCGATGGTCGCGACGCGCCCGCATGCGTAGAGGCCAGGACATCGCGTACGCGGCGAGCGTGTTGCGTGCCGGCGGGCTCGTTGCGTTTCCGACGGAGACGGTCTACGGCCTCGGCGCGGATGCGTCCAATGATGAGGCTGTCGCGCGCGTGTACGCGGTGAAGGGCCGGCCGCGCGCACATCCCTTGATCGTGCACCTCGCGCCCGACCCGCAGCTCGACGATTGGGCCGTCGAGATTCCCGAGGTCGCGCGCCGGCTCACGGCGCTGTGGCCGGGACCGTTGACGATGATCTTGAACAAGAGCGCGCGCGTCGCGAGCGCGGCGACGGGCGGGAGCCCGACCGTCGGGCTGCGCGTGCCGGCGCATCCGATGGCGCAAGCGCTGCTGCGCGCGTTTGGCGGCGGCATCGCGGCACCGAGCGCGAACCGGTTCGGCGCGGTGAGCCCGACGACGGCAGATCACGTGGCGACGGATCTGGGCGACGACGTCGACTACATCCTCGATGGTGGCGCGTGCGAGGTCGGCGTCGAGTCGACGATCATCGATCTTTCTCGCCGGCGCGCGGGCGCTGTGCTGCTGCGTCCCGGCGGTGCGCCGCGCGAGGTGATCGAAGCGATCACGGGTCCGCTCGCCCCCGCGGATCGCGATGCGCCCGCAGCGCCGGGCACGCTCGAGAGTCACTACGCACCCCGCGCGCGCGTGATCGCGGCCGCGCTGGCCGACGTGCCGGGGATCGTCGCGGCATCGACCGGCAAGATCGCCGTGCTCGCTCCCGCCGGTGCGTTCGCCGCGTGGCCCGCGCTCCCGGCCATGGCGCACGCGCTTCCGGATGATGCGGCGGGCATGGCGAGGGATCTGTACGCGGCACTGCGGGATCTCGACGCCGCCGGCGTGGATCTCATCGTCGCTGCGTTGCCACCCGAGGCCGGGCTAGGAGAAGCTGTCGCCGACCGGCTGCGCAGAGCAGCAGGACGACCACCTCGATGAGCATGAGCATCCGCGTCGGCATCATCATGGGCTCGCAGAGTGATTGGGCCACGATGAAACACGCGGCCGATGTGCTCGCGGAGCTCGGCGTCGGTTGCGAGACGAAGATCGTCTCGGCGCATCGCACGCCGGACTTGCTGTTCGACTACGCGGAGAACGCCGAGGGGCGCGGCATCTGGGTGATCATCGCGGGCGCCGGCGGCGCGGCGCACTTGCCCGGCATGTGCGCGGCCAAGACGCGGCTCCCCGTGCTCGGCGTGCCCGTGCAGAGCAAAGCGCTGAACGGCCTCGATTCGCTGCTCTCGATCGTGCAGATGCCGAAGGGCGTGCCCGTCGGGACCCTCGCGATCGGCGAGGCCGGCGCGGTCAACGCCGGCCTGCTCGCCGCCGCGATCATCGCGCTCCACGATCCAGCGGTCGCCGAGAAGCTCGACGCGTATCGCAAGGCGCAGACCGACCGCGTCCTCGCGGAGAAGCTCACATGAACCCGCTCATGCCGGGCGCCACCATCGGTGTGCTCGGCGGCGGCCAGCTCGGCCGGATGATGGCGGTGACGGCGCGCCAGATGGGCTACCGCATCGTCGTGCTCGACCCGAGCGCGCGCTGCCCGACGGCGCAGGTCTCCGATGGCGTCGTCGTCGGCGCGCTCGACGATGTCGACTGCGCGAAGCACCTCGCGAAGCAGGTCGACGTGATCACGCTCGACACCGAGCACGTACCGGCTGACTTGCTCGAGGCACTCGAAGCGATCGTGCCGGTACGGCCGGGCGCGTCCGTGCTGCGGACGATCCAGGACCGCCTGGTCCAGAAGAAGTTCCTCGACACGATCGGCCTGCCGCAGGCGAAGTGGGCGCCGGCCGACGACCTCGAGCAGGCGCTCGCGATCGTCGGGCGACCCGCGATCGTGAAGGTTCGCCGCTCGGGCTACGACGGCAAGGGACAGCACCGCATCGAGGACAGCACCGACCTCGCGTCGGTGATCGCGAAGCTGCGTGGCGAGCCAGCCGTCGTCGAGGAAGTCGTGCGATTCGTGCGCGAGATCTCCGTCGTGCTCGCACGCGACGTGAACGGCGCGCACCAGATCTATCCGATCGCGGAGAACGTGCACCGCCGCCACATCCTCCACACGACACGCGCGCCGGCGAAGATGTCCGCGGCGCAGCGCGAAAAAGCCGAAGCGATCGCGGTGAAGGTCGCGGACTCTCTCTCGCACGTCGGCGTGATGGCGGTCGAGATGTTCGAGCTCGCCGACGATCGCCTGCTCGTCAACGAGATCGCGCCACGCACGCACAACAGCGGGCACTACACGTACGGCGCCTGCGCGACCTCGCAGTTCGAGCAGCACGTGCGTGCGGTCTGCGGCCTGCCACTCGGCGATCCGCGCGCGCTGACCGGGGCGGTGATGGTGAACCTCATCGGCGACCTGTGGAGCGCGGGCCCGCCGCCGTGGCAACACGTGCTCGCGTTGCCGCAGGCGCGGCTCCACCTCTACGGCAAAGACCTCGCGGCACCCGGCCGGAAAATGGGCCACGTCGTCCTCCTCGACGACGACACCGACGCTGCTCTGACCCAGGCCGAAAGCCTAATAAGCGCGCTAACCGCGCGAACGTGATAGGTTTCGGCTGGCTAGGGGATGGCCACGCTGGTCTATTCAGACTCCGACGGTCGAGACCGGTCGTTCGCGCTTGGAACCGACCCGGTGACGGTGGGCCGTGCCCCGGAGTGCAACATCCGGAGCGAGGACCCGCGCGTCTCGCGCATGCACGCGCGGTTCTTCGTCGACCAAGGTGGCCTCTGGATCGAAGACCTCGGTAGCACGCACGGCATCTACGTCGGACCGAACAAGGTGCAGCGTGCGCCGGTGCCGCCGGGCGAGGTCGTGCTGATCGGCAGCTTGCTCGTTCGCCTCGTGCCGCAGAGCGGAACGATGCCGCCGCCGATGGGCCTGCACGGCACGCTCGCGACGTGGCTCGATCTCGAGCGCAAGAACCGCGTCACCGTCGAGGAAGAGCGCGATGCGTTCGCGAAGCGCGTCGGAGAGCTGCATCAAGAGCTCGCTGCCGCGAAGAACGCGCCTCGAGCGACACCTCGGCCGGAGGAGTCACCGACCGATACGTCGACCGACATGGCGGGCGCCGGCATGATGGCGGAAGCCGTCCGAATGCGCGACGAAGCCGAAGCGCGGTCGGCCGCGCTCGAGCGCGCGCTCGCGGTCGTGCAAGACGAGCTGATGGTCTTGCGCGAGACCTCGACGGGCGACACCGACGAGGACGTGCGCCGCCTGCGCGCGGAGCTCGCGTCCGTGCGCGAGCGCCTCGTCGACGCGGAGCGCGATCTCGCCGATCGCGCGGAGTGGTCGACGCTCGTCGGCGCCGAGCACACCAAGCTGTCCAAGGAGCTCGAGCAGGTCAAGGTCGTGATCGACGAAGCGATGGCCGCGCGCTCGGTCGCAGAGCATGCCGCCGGTGAGGCCGCGCGCGAGTCGCAGGCGCTGATCCAGCAGATGGACGAGCTGCGCCGGGCGAGCGCGGCGGATCTCGAGATCGCGCGCATGGAGGCAGCGAAGGCGCGCGACGGCAAGAACGTCTCCGAGATGACGGCCGGGCTCGACGCGGTCGAGAAGCTCGCCGCGATGGACCTCGAGATCGAGGCGCTCAAGCGCCAGCTCGCCGCTGCCAAGGCGATCCCGAAGCCGCCCGACTCCGACGCGCGCGTGCAAGAGCTGACCGAGACGCTCGCGGTCCTCACTGCACGCGCGGAAAAAGCCGAGAAGGACCTCGGCGCCGCGCAGATCCGGGCGCAGGGCGCCGAGCGAAACCTCTCGCACGCGACGTCGCAATCGGCGAAGGCCGAGACACGCGTCGCGCAGCTCGAGGAGAAGATCGCCGATGCCGAAGCGCAAGCGAAAGCCGCCGAGGCCGACGTCGCGAAGTCCCGCGAGAAGATCACCGCCCTCGAGACGCGCGTGGGGGCGGGCGACGCACCGCTGGTCGCCGCCGAAGGGCGCGCCGCGAAGATCGCCGCGGAGCTCGAGAACGTCACGCAGCAGTACGAGACCAGCCGCGGACGGATCGTCGAGCTCGAGGCCGCGGTCCAGGTGGCCGAGAAGGGCAAGCGCGACGCGGACCAGCGTGCCGACACGATCAAGTCCGAGATCGCCGCTGCACAGCTGAAGCTCGCGGACGCGGAGAAGCGCGGCGGAAACCTCCAGGCCAAGCTCGACGATCTCTCGAAGGCCGATGCCGCGATCGCCGCGGCCGCGAAAGCCCGCGAGGAAGCGGCGCTGCGTGTCGCCGCGATGGAGCAGCAGGTCACCGACGCGAACCGCCGCGTTGAGGACGCGGTGCAGCGCGCGAGTGCCGCTGACACGATGGCCAAGGCGATGGCGAAAGACGTCGCCGAAGCACTGCGCCGCGCCGCCGATGCCGACACCAAGACGCGCGCCACCGGCCGCGAGGTCGCCGAGCTCGTGCGCCGCGCCGACGCGGCCGAGACCGCGAACGCATCCTCCGCAGCGACGATCAAGGCCGCCGAAGACCGCGCGGTCGAGGCCGAAGCGCGGGTCGAGGTCGTTCGCAAGGAGGTCGCGGACCAGCTCGAAGCGATGCAGAAGGAGCTCGCCGCGCGCCTCGAGGCCACCCAGAAGGATCTCGGCACGAAGCTCGAGGCCGCGCAGCGCGAGCTCGCCGCCGAGCGCAAGACATCACTCGGCCTCGTCGATCGCAAGACGCACCTCGAGCGCGAGCTCGCCGAGGCGCGCGCCGCGTTGCCCGCCGCCGTGCAGCGCGCGGAAGCCGCGGAGCAGCGCGTCGTCGAGCACGAGGTCCAGATCGAAGCGCTCCAGGATCGCGTCACCGATCTCGAGAGCTCGCTCGCCGTCGCCGAGACCGCGTCCCAGGCCTCGCGCGGCGAGTCCGCCGAAACGATCGCCAAGCTCGAAACCCACCTCGCCGAGCTGAAACAAGCATCCGGCAAGGGCGGCGAGATCATCGCGGACCTCCGCACCAAGATCGACGACCTCGAAAAGCGCCTCGCCGAGGTCACGCGCGATCGCGACGAAGCGCGCGAAGCTCTTCGCCGCACCACGGAAGAGCTCACCGAGGCCATTCGCGCCGCCGAACAAAACGCGACCTCGACGGAAGACGACCGCGAACGTCTCGACGACGCTCTCCGCCGCGCCGCCGATGCCGAGCGCAAGGTCGACGCGCTCGCCACGCAGGCCGAGACCGCCGACCTCGCGATCGGCCGCGCCGGTGCGCTCCAGCGTCAGCTCGACGAGGCCCTCTCCAAGCTCGCATGGCTCGAGCGCGACAGCTCGCGCCCTCGCGAGATCGCCCACGCCACGCCGCGCCCCGAGGTCTCCGAGAAGGTCGTCAACGATCGCATCGAGGCTGCCGAGAACAAGGTCAAAGAGATCGAGGCCCAGCTCGCCGACGCCGAGCGCCGCGCCAAGGCCGCCAGAGACGAAGCCGTCAACGAGGCCGCCACCACCGCCACCGCGCTCGAGCAACGACACCAGCAACAGCTCCAAGCGCAGCTCCAGCAATTCGCCGAGCTCGAGCAGCGCGCCGCTACCGCCGAGGCCCAGGCCGAAGAATCCGAGCGCCGCACCGCCGAGGCCGAGATGCAAATCTCCGAGCTCCAGGCCCGCGTCACCGAGCTCGCGAAACGCCCCGTCCCCAACCCCGCCTTCGAGCAACAGCTCTTCGATGCGCAGCGCAAGATCGCCGAGCTCGAACGCGAGGTCGCGAACGCAGACAACGTCCGCTCCTTCGCCGCCGAGACCGAGCGCGAGATCGCCCAGCTCCAGCGCGACCTCCGCGACGCCAAATCCAAAGTCACACAGCTCACGCTCGAGCGCGACCGCCTCGCGGCCGACCTACGCAACGCCCGCGGCGACTCCGAAACCACCAACCGCCGCGCCCCCCTCGATCGCTCCGCCGCCAAGAAGATCGAGCCCGACTACGATCCCGAGGTCACCGCACAGGCCGACGTCTCCAAGTACGAACCCATCATCGCCAAGGCGAACGAGCTCCAACAAAAAGTTAACGAGCTCACCAAACAAGTCCTCGACCACGAGAAACAGTCCGCCACGCTCCGCGTCCAGCTCAAAGACACCGAGGAACGCCTCCGCCAAGCCATCGATCGCGACGACGATGACGACGGCGTCGAGCAAACGCACACCGGCTCGCAGCTCCCCATCGCCTTCGCCGAGCACCTCTCCATCCTCGAGGAATCGATCGACTCGCTGCGGGCGAACATGCGCGCCGCGAGTGACGAGACCGCCATGATGGATCAATCAGACTCGGTCGTCGCGGTCTCGGCCGCGGTCAGCCAAGCCGCCGAGCACGTCGAACGTGCGCGCGCGGCGATCCGCGCGATGAATGCGTCGATCGGGATCTCCTGACGTCGTTGTGTGGCGAGGACACTCGCGCGATCGTGAACGTGAGGCTACGCGATGGGTCAGTGTCGTAGATCAGTTCGCAGGTTAGCCGTGGCACCAAACATGCCTGGCCAGTCGGCGTGAGGTCAGCGAAGATGGTCCTAGCTCAGCTGGCCGTTGCGGTCGCGGCAGCGGGAGTTGCTACCAGCTGTGCGAACCGCAGCACGCCCCAAGCGTCGTCGGCGACGCCGTTGCCTCGGCAGTGTGGCCCCGTCGATCCCGAATCGCCCGAGCGGATCGTCTGCCCGCGTGGATGGAGCGCATGTCTGGCACTCGCGGGGTCGCCGGGAACAAATCCCCACCAGACGACCCCGCTCAGGCGGCTCGGATTTGGGGGGCCCACGCGGGTGTGGCGCGATCTCGACCAGGACGGCGTTCGCGATGGCGAAGCGCGCTACCGCTACGACCACCGTGGCAACGTGACGTGGGTCTGGCTCGACCGCAATGGGAACGGAATCCCCGAGCACGAAGCGCGATACACGTACGACGCGCGCGGGCTCTTGACCGAGGCGTGGAGCGATCACTTCTACGACGAGGAAGGACCGTTGCGGCGCCGCTACAAGTACAGCGCTGCGGGTTGGTTGACGTCCGCTGAGGAAGCGTTCGGCGATGCAGCGCCGCACAGCAAGGCGACGTATCGCTACGACGCCGCCGGCCGCATACGCACGAGCTCCACCGCCGATCCGAAGAGCGCGATGCACTACGAGTACGACGCGGCCGGCAACCGCATCCGAGAATGGAACGCGACGTGGCAGAAGCACTACCGCTACGATGCACAGCAGCGCGTGATTCGGGTGTGGACCGACGCCAATCCCGGACCGATCCAGCACGAGGAACGCCGCACCTACGACGCTGCGGGTCGTCTCGCACAGATCGCAACGTCGAGTGCCGGCGGCGCGCTCACGTCCTGGAACATGGAATACGACGCCGCGGATCGCCTGACCCGATCGTGGTCTGATGCCGACGGAGACGGCCGTCCGGAATCTGAAACGCGCACCACCTACGATGCCGCCGGCCGCATTCTCGCCGTGCATGAAGATCGCGACGGCAACGGAGCGCCGGATGTTTCCCACGGCACCGACTACACCGCGGATGGTCGCCCAGCGCGCCGGTGGCGCGATACCGACGGCGACGGCAGGCCCAACCAGGAAACAACCTCGAGCTACGACAAGGATGGATATCTGATCGCCGAGGTCACGTTCGAAAACCGCAGGCCGAGTGCAGAGCTTCGTTGGGAGTACAAGGATGGCAAGCCGGTGCGGTGGTGGAATCCGCTGCGTCCGACCGTTGGAGCGCGGTACACGTACGACGCCTCGGGCAACCTCGTCGCCCAGATCGGCGCCGAGGGCGCGACGCATTACGAATACGATGTCGCCGCGCAGACCGCGCTGCGTGACACGGCGCCGGCTCAGTGCCTCGCGGCATCGGCACCCCACGATCACCCGGCGCAGCGCGCGATCGCGCTCGACCCTCAACGCGCCGGTGCTGGTTGGCTCGAGGTCCACAAGGCCGCACCGGGTCCCATCGTCGTCCCGAGGGCGCCCGCGTTGCCAACGCTCGATGCCGACGGCTACTTGTCGCCTGATCCTTCCGCAGGCTCGGCACTCGCGGGGGAGTACAAACGCTTCATCAGCTCCCTGCGGGAGAAGGCCTTCGCCGATCGTGGCTGGTCGCACGTCGCGGTTCACGCGGTACCAGCGGGAACCCGATCACGTTACATCCGCGGCATTCGCGTCGCGAAGAGCGAGCGCCGCTGCGGCGACCCCACGCCGTA
The DNA here is from genome assembly GCA_030857175.1 of Myxococcota bacterium. GTDB lineage: Bacteria > Myxococcota_A > Polyangia > Haliangiales > Haliangiaceae > JABFXX01. The sequence goes on from JALZOJ010000001.1 coordinate 349,454, forward strand.
CATGGTCGACCGTCGAGGAACGGTGTTCGTCCCCACCGTGGTGCTCGATTGCAAGCGACGAGTCGCGGTCAAGATCCATGGCAGCATCGGCGTGAGCGGGTGCGGCAGGGAGCCCCCACCGGTCGACCTGTACGCGGAGGTTCCGGACAACGCGCGCTTCGAGACAACACCACGATCCGTTTCCATCGGCGTTCCGGTCTGCATGGAGTTTCGACCAGACGAAGGCTTCGAAAAGCCGGGGTGACGTCCGCCGGCGTTCAGCGTGCCGGCGTGGTCTTCGTACGCAGCCACTCGAGGCTGTTCTTCACCCGCACCGCCCAGAACTCGAAGTTGTGCCGCCCCGGCCCGATGTAATACGCGTGCTCGATCCCGCGCTCGAGCAGCAGGTCGTGCACGTACTGCATGCCGTTGTGCAGCAGGAACTCGTCCTCGGTACCGCAGTCGAGATAGATCGCGGGGCCGGTCTTCGGATCGAGCTTTGCGACGAGCGCGGCTGGATCGTAGCTTCGCCACGTCGCGATCTCTGGCCCGAAGATGCCGCGGATCCAGGTCCCGAACGGGCCGAGTCCATCGCCCCACGTCTTCACGTCGGCCGTGATCGTGACCTTTCCCTTCGCATACGGGATCGGGCCGCCGTACAGGAGCGCATCGACACCGGAGTGTGAGGCCGCCGCGGCGAACAGGTCGGGGTGACGCATCGCGAGATGGAGTGCGCCGAAGCCGCCCATCGAGAGGCCGGCGATCGCGCGGCCCTCTCGCGTGGCGATGGTGCGGTAGGTCGCATCGACGAAACTGATGAGGTCCTTGGTGATGTACGTCTCGTACTTGGAGGTGCGGACACAGGTTTCGGACTTCTTGCGCTGCGGGACGAACAGGCCGGTTCCGTCCTTCATGCATGCGTCGTAGTCGACCTGCTTCGGCGAGTCGGCGTAGAAGCCGTCATCACCGTCGGGCATCACGACGATGGCCTCGAGTGCGAGCGCGTCGGCGGTCTTGTCCAGCTTGCCGCCCTCGGTCCAGTTCGTCTCGTCACCGCCGAGGCCGTGGAGGTAGTAGTAGACGGGATAGCGCTTACCGCTCGTGTCGTAGCTGCCCGGTAGGTAGACGACGACGTCCTTCTTGACGCCGAGCGCGGCGCTGTCGAACCTTGCCTTGATGACCTTGCCGGGCGCGGCGGGCGCGGCGGGCGTGGAGACGGGCTGCGGTTGTTGCGATGGCTCAGCGGTGGTGGTCGTTGTCGACGACGACTTGCACGCGGCGAGCGCGATGAGGAGGGACGAAAGGAGGAGGCGCTTCATCGGATGGTCGGGAGGATCGTGACGGTTTGGATCTTGGTGCGCTGGAACGACATCACGAGGTCGAGCATCTGCTTCGCGGCGTCGGCAACGCGCGCGTCGACCACGCGGAGCGCGGCGAGCTCGGATGCGAACGGCGCGCTCGAGAGCGGGCCCGCGGAGACGCCACTCGAGTAGCCCTGCAGGAAGTCGCGCAGCGTCGGCGAGGGCGGATAGATCTCGATATCGGTCGTGGCGTCGACCTTCGCGAGCGCGCGTGCTTCGGCGAGCGCGGCATCGAGGCCGCCGATCTCGTCGACGAGCCCGAGCTCCTTCGCCTTCGTGCCGGTCCAGACGCGGCCTTGCGCGATCGGGAGGACGTCCTCGAGCTTCTTGTTGCGGCCTTGCGCGACGCGGCCGACGAACGTCTTGTAGACGTCCTCCATCTGCTGCTGGATGACCGTCTTTTCTTCGGCGCTCCACGGCGAGAGCGAGGCCATCATCGTGGCGCGCTTGCCCTTGCCCATCGGATAGGTGTTGACGCCGATCTTCGCGAGCGCCGCGCCCGGCGCGATCTTGCCGCCGACGACACCGATCGAGCCGGTGAGCGTGTCGGCCTGCGCGTAGATCTTGGTCGCGCCGCTCGCGATGTAGTAGCCGCCGCTCGCGGCGACATCGCTCATCGAGACGACAACGGGCTTCTTCGCCTTGACCTGCGCGACCGCCTCCCAGATCAGCTCGGAAGCCTGCGCGCTACCGCCGCCCGAGTCGATGCGGAGGACGACGGCCTTGACGTCATCGTCCTTCGCGATCGCGCGGAGAGCCGCGACGAGCGTGTGCGATGCGATCTCCTGGCGCGCGCCGAGGACGCCATCACCGTCACCGTCGACGATGTTGCCGAGTGCGTAGATGACCGCGACGTGTGGGCCGGCGGGACGCTCCGGCGGCATCGCGCCGAGGAAGCGCGCGACCTTCATCATCGTCTGCAGCTGATCCTTGCCGGTCGGCGTCTCGTACTCGAGCTCGGTCCACGGCGACGTGCCGAAGTTCGCGTCGCGGAAGGCTTCGAACGAGACGACTTCGTCGACGAGCTTCGCGGCCTTGGCCTGCGGGGAGGGGAAGAGGGCGGTGTCGACGATGGCCTGCACCTCGGCGGGCTGCATCTTGCGCTCCGCGGCGACGATCTCGACGGTGGTCGCGTAGTGCCGATCGAGGATGCCTTGCAGCGTCTCCTTCATCTCGTTCGAAGGCGCATCGCGCGTGATCGGCTCTGCGGCGCCCTTGTACGCGCCGACGTGGAGGAAGTCGGCGGTGATGCCGAGCTTGTCGAGGAGGCCTTTGACGTGCACCGGCATCGCGGCGGGACCGGTGAGCGCGATCGCGCCGAGCGGCGCGAGCCCGATACGCTCGCACGCGGCGAGCACGAGGTAGGTCGCGTTCGAGACGCCTTCGGTGTGGCAGACGAGCTTCTTGCCGGCCTTGCGGACATCGTGCATCGCGGCGCGCAGCTCGATCACGTCGGGCAGGCTGACGTCGACTTGCTCGACGCGGAGCAGAATGCCCGTGAGCTGCGGATCCTTGGCAAACTCGCGCAGGCGCTCGACGACACGCCGCAGCTCCTTGCCACGACCGCCGCCACCGCCGAGGAACGAGAACGAGAACGACTCGCGCTCGACGATGTTGCCGCCCATGCCGAGCACGCCCCAGTGCGGCTTGGCCTCGTCGTAGTCGGCCGACTTCTCGGGCGCCTCGTACGGACCCGGCGTCTCCATCGCAGCAGCGACCTTCTCGAGCATGCCTTTGATGTCGAAGCCGCCGAAGGTGCCGCCCGCGTCGTCGCTCTTGTTGTCTGTCTTTGACGTCAGCGTCGACCACGGATCGGTCGACGTGTTTTTCGAATCGACCTTCTTGTCACCGACGGTCTTGTCGAGTGGAGAGGGATTGTTCGCGCAGGCGGTCAACGCCGCTGCACACACGATCGTCCGGAGGGCACCCATGGCCCCGTTCTTAGCACGCGGCTCAGCTGCCGGAGCCGGTACCTTCGGACGGCGTGGGCGGGTCTTTCTGAGGCTGCCCGCCGGGGTCTGGAGGCGTGGGAGTTGGCGCGCTGCCGCTGCCGGGCGTCGGTGTAGGCGTCGGCGTCGTACCAGTGCCGGTGAGCCGCTCGATCTGCTTCAACGCCTTCGCGCTGTTCGGATAGATCTCGAGATACGCCTTGTATGCCTCGACGGCTTGCTCGCGGCGGCCTTGCTGCTGGTACGCCTCGGCGACGCCAAATAGCGCCGGCTCGTAACGCGACGAGATGGCGAGCGCGGAGCGAAACTTCGAGAACGCGCTCGCGAACTGCTTCGCGTCGATGTGGCAATACCCCTGACCGGTCAGCGCCTCGACGCCGTTTGGCTTCTGCTCGAGCGCCTTCGCGTAGATCTCGACCGCCTTGCCGCAGCTCGTCTCGGCCATCTTGTTCGCGCGCGCGAGCAGCTGATCGTACGAGCCGCCGACGTCGGGACCAGGACCCGGACCCGGACCGACCGGCGTCTTCGCCGAGCCCGAGCCCTTGCCCGGATCTTCCGGAGGCAGCGGGTCGGTGTTGGAGACCTTGGTCTCGAGCTTCGCCGCGAGTGCCTTTGCACCGCCGTGCTCGGGCTGCGCCGCGAGGATCGAGTCGACCGCGGCCTTGGCATCGGGGATCCGGTTCTGCGCGAGCGAGATCAGCGCGAGGTGAAAGCGCGCGCGCACGTCGTTCGACGTCTCGAGCTTGCCGGCTCCCGCATCGATCGCTTCGAATGACTTGCGCGCATCGTCGAGCTTGCCGTCGCGTGCATAGACGCGCGCCTCGGCGACCGCGAGGTCCCGTGCCCAGTCGCCGGCCTTGGCCTTCGCCGCATCGAAGTAACGCTGCATGTCCTTCGTGGACTTGCCCTGCAGGCGCAAGACGTTCGCCATCGCGATGTTCGCGGCCGCGTCGTCGGGCGCGGCCTTGTGCGCGCGCTGTGCGGCCGTCGCCGCGTCGAGCACGATCGTCTTGCTCTCCTTGCGGAGCTTGTCGGCCTCGGCCTTGTCGGCGACGAGACCCGCACGATCGAGCAGCGACTGCGCGATCGCCGCGCCGATGTTCGCCCGCACGGCCTGCGTCTCCGGTGCGTCCTTCGGCAGCGTCTCGAGCTGTGTGCGCAGCTTGGTCTCGACGTCGTGCGCGAGCTCGGCCTTCGCCGTCTCGACGGGCGACGGCGGCGGCGCTTCCGTCGCATCGACCATCGGCGTGACGACGAGGGAGGCTGCATCCGGCGTGGTGCCCGTCGCCGCATCCGACGGCGTGGCAACCTGCTCGGTGTTGGTCTTCTTGATGACGAAGAGGTAGACAACCGCCGCGGCGCCCGCACCGACGAGCAGCATCATCGTCAGGATGATGATGCCCGTCTTCGAGCCACTGCGGCGCGGCATCATGTCGTCGTCGTCGTCGATCCGGACCTTGCCCGTATCGAACGAGGACTCGTCGCTCGGCGACACGCGCACGCGTCCGGCGAACGCGGGCTCGTCGGGAATCGCGGCGAGCTTGCCGACGTACGGGCCCGACGGCGCGACGCCGGACGGCTTGATGCCATCGCTCGCCCACGTCGCGGTGCTGCGGCCGTCAGCGTAGGGAGGCGCCTTCGACGGTGACGGCGGCTGCGGCGTCGGCGTGCTCGTGCGCGGTACGGGCGTTGGCCCGGTCGCACGCTGCGTCGGCCCCAATGGATTGACCGGCACCGGTCCCGTCGGCGTCTTCTTCGTCGCGGGTGGCGGACCCGGTGGCTGCGTGATCGGCCGTCGGGTCGGTCCGCTCGCCGTCGTGATGCCCGAGCCCATCGGCGGCGTTTGCACCTGGCCACCAGGCAGCGGCGGCGGCTGCGTGATCGGCCGACCGCTCGGCTGCGTTCGATAGCTCCCCGTCGCGCGCCCGACCTCGTCGTCGTCGTCGGGGAGGATCGTTCCGCCCGCAGCGGTCGCGCCGCCGACGCCGAGCATCGTGCCGGCGACCGGTGACTTCTTCGCGGCCGGCTTCGTCGATTTCTCCGCGCGACCGGTGCGCGCCTCGTCGGCGATATCGAAGTACTGCGCGAGCTCGGTGATGTCGCCGAGGCGCTTCCACGTCTTGCCCGTGCGCGAGATCAAAGACTCGCGCGTGACGACGTTACTGACGATCCACTGCTGCAGCGTCGCGAGCTCGCGGCACGACTTCTGCTCGCCGTTCTCGAGCCGGATCACCCATTGCCGCTCGACGGTGGTCGGCCCTTCGCCACGCGCCGCCGTTGGTACATCGTCGAGCATCGAGTCCGCGCGGCCCATGCCGCCCGAAGCGCCGGGCGCCTTGCCCATGCCTGCCATCGTCGACGACGACGACGACGTCGGCACGCCCCCGACGTTCGTCGGCGTGCGCTTGCGGATCTTGAACATGTGCCCGCAGTTCGTGCACTTCACGGTGACGCCGCCGGGCTTGAGACGTGACTCGTCCAGCTCGTACTCGGTCTGGCACTTCTCGCAGCGGACGTCCATCGGCGAAAGCTCACGCAACCGCGTGTCTTAGCCGCGCAAGTTACCACGGCGATTTGCGGGCTGCACCTCGTGCCGGGTCAATGAATCGAGGCGAGCTAAGACTGGGTCTTGGGCCGCTGCACCCGCATCGTCGTGTGCACGTCGGGCCACTCGGGAGCGGTTAGCTCGTAGAGCAGGTGCGCGTGCCACTTGTCGTCGCGCCAGACGTCGTCCTCGGCGCGACCGACCCAGCGAAACGCGGCCTTCTCGATCACGCGGCGCGACCCGATGTTCTCCGCGAAGCACGTGACCACGACCTTGTGGAGGCCCATCGTATCGAAGGCAAACCGCACGACCGCCTGCACCGCCTCGGTCATGATCCCCTTGCGCTGGTGCGCTGTCGCGAGCCAGTAGCCGAGGGCGCCGCGATCCAGGCGAAACGCGCGCGCCTGCCAGACGATGTCGTGGAAGCCGATCGTTCCGATCGCCTTGCCCTCGTACTCGATCGCCCACTTCAGCTCTTCATCTGAAGACACCACACGCGCCGCGCGGTCGAGCCACTCGCGCGTCTCGTCCTTGGTCTTGTGCGCGTCCCAGCTCATGAACCGCGGAAACTCGGGATCGGAGACGGTCGGCCAGATGTCCTCGACATCGTCGACGGAAAACGGGCGCAGCTTGAGCCGCGCAGTCTCGATCACGAGCGGCAGGTTCGCGAGGTTTGGAATCGTAGAACGCGGGGGAGGGGACGCCATGCGAGGCGAGACCCTCGCACACTCGATGCGCGATGCGGTTTCTTAGAGCCCTCGTTCGAAGACCACGGCGCCACTATTCTCCAGGCAGCGCAATCGGGTCAACCCGGCGTTGCGAAGAGCTGTGCGTGCGGCGTCGACCATCGGGATCATGTTGGCATCGCGGCACGAGCCCGACGTGACCTCGACGTCCCGGCCGACGACCTCGACCGTCGACCACAGCCGCTGATTCTTGAGCGCGCGCTCGAGATCGCGCGCGACCGCGCTCGGATCGATGCGGTTCGGATCGCGGACGTCGTCGACGGGAAGCGGCAGCGGATTCCTCGCCTGGGGCGTCTCGGTGACGGCCTCCTCGGCCGAGCCCGCGCCTGGTTCCGTCGTCGCCGGCGTCGCCGCATCACTCTTGCTGAGCACGAAGTAGAGGATGAGCCCGAGCAGGACGACTGCGCCGCCCGCGATCGGCAGGATCGGGAGCCGCCCACCGCTCTCGACGGCCGTGCCACCCGCGACGGTCTGCACGCGTCGTCCCGGTAGTGGTGCCTGACACTTCGGGCAACGCACGTAGCCTGGAACGACGGCAACGCCGCACGCAGGACATGTTGATCCCGCCGCGGGCGCTGCGCTCATGCGCTAAGGATAGCCGGCGCTACGCGCGGGCGGAATTTTTCCTTCGAAACAGCAGGCCGAAGGTCAGCGCCGCGAGCACGAGCCCCGCCCAGGGTCGCCCGCCCGTGCTGCAGCCGTTGCACCCGGTCTCGTCATCCACGGGGTCGCAAGACTTTGGATCTTTGGCCGTCGGGTAGACGGCACAGACCGCGTTGATGTCGTCCTGCGAGAGCGTCCCCTTCTTGGTCTCGCCGCAGTCCTGGAAGTTGTACATCGTCGCTTCGAGGATCATCGGGTCGCTCGTGCTCGAGCACGAGGGGACCGGGTTGCCGTTGCCGTCGATGCGCGCGGGATCCGCTGCGGTGCGGCACGGGTGCTCGAGGCCGAGCAGGTGACCGAGCTCGTGCGTCAGCGTGTTCGCGAGGTCCGACTTGCAGCCGGCAGTGCCGAGTGTCTGATCGTTCGTCGAGATCGCGAAGTCGACGCCGTTGAGCTCGATGTCCGCGTCGACGATCGCGCCGTCGCGATCACTGTCCGAGTCGTCGACGAACACGGCGGTCGTGAGGCCGGCTGCCGATGGCGAGTGACAACGCGGCGGATCGTCGCCGACCGGCGGACGACACCACGTCGCGTCGCGGAACTTGATGACGTTGATCTTGTCGTTGCCGACCTCGACCGACCTCGATGGTTCCTTGACGATGTCCATGTACGAGCAGCTGCGCCCGCCGTCGTTCCACGCCGCGATCGATTGGTCGACGACCGCGTGCTCGCCATCGCCGGCGATCTCTTTCGTGCCCTCGGAATCGACGGTGACGTAGACGCAGCCCGACTCCCAGTAGAGAAAGCTGCCCGACTTCGTGGGCCCCGTGCGCACGAACGCCGGCGGCGTGTAGAGGATCTTCACGCCGTCGACGACGTTGTGCGTGCGTTGCTGGAGATCCTGTGCGGGATGCGCCGCGACCGCGACGCGCATGCCGGGCGCGAGGATCTCGGGACCGGGCCACGTGCGCATCGTGAGCCCGTCGACGTGGCCGCCGAGCTGACTGACGATGACCGGACCGGCGGGCGTCATCACGGTGGCCTCGGTGACGATGCGCGAGCCGTCTTGCGTCCAGCGGCTCTTTGCCTCCATGACCACGCCTTCGACCGACATGGGCGCCGCTGCGGCGGCCGTTGGAACGAGCAACAAGCACAGAACGGCACGCATCTACCTGACGATATCACGCCATGTTACAAGACCCCACCATGGCCTCTGCTCCTCGGCCCGTGCGTGTGCGGATCGCACCATCTCCGACGGGAGATCCGCACGTCGGCACGGCGTACATCGCGCTGTTCAACTACGTGTTCGCCAAGAAGCACGGCGGCAAGCTCGTGCTCCGCATCGAGGACACCGATCAGTCACGTGCACGAGGCGACTCCGAGCAGATGATCTTCGACGCGCTCCGGTGGACCGGCCTCTCGTGGGACGAAGGCCCCGATGTCGGCGGCCGGTTTGCGCCGTACCGGCAGAGCGAGCGCAAGGCGCTCTATGCCGAGTACTCGGTAAAGCTCGTCGAGGGCGGTCACGCCTACCGATGCTTCTGCACCGAGGATCGCCTCGCGAAGCTGCGCGTGCAACAACAGGCCGCGAAGCAGACGACCGGCTACGACCGGCACTGCCGCAACATGGATGCCGCCGAGTCCGCGCGGCGCGCGAGCGAGCCGCATGTCATCCGGCTCAAGATGCCGACCGACGGCCCGGTCACGTTCAAGGACGAGCTCCGCGGTGACGTCACGCGCGATGCGACGAGCTTCCAGGATCAGATCCTGCTCAAGACCGACGGCATGCCGACGTATCACCTCGCCGCATGCGTCGACGATCACCTGATGGAGATCTCGCACGTGATCCGTGCCGAGGAGTGGATCTCCACCGCCGGCATCGCCGTCACGCTGTACGCGGCGTTCGGCTGGGAGCCGCCCCAGTTCATTCACATGCCGCTGCTGCGCAATCCCGACAAGGACAAGTCGAAGATCAGCAAGCGCAAGCACCCGGTCTCGATCAACTACTATCGAGACACCGGCATCCTGCCGCACGCGCTGCTCAACTTCCTCGGCACGATGGGCTGGTCGATCGGCGGCGACCGGGAGAAGTTCACGCTGCAAGAGATGATCGACGCCTTCACGTTCGATCGCATCTCGCTCGGCGGTCCGGTCTTCGATCTCAAGAAGCTGACGTGGCTGAACGAGCAGTACATCCAGGAGATGACGCCCGAGCAACTCGCCGACACGCTCGTCGCCTGGCACCTCAACAGAGAGTTCGTGCTGCGCCTGATCCCGCTCGCGCAGAAGCGGATCAAGAAGCTCGACGAATTCATCCCGCTCACCGAGTACTTCTTCTCGGGCGATCTCGATTACGCGCCGCTCGCTGCCGACATGGTCATCCCCGAGGTCGCGCCCGCCGATGTCGCGAAGGGCATCCTCGCGTTCGTCGAGCAGTTCGAGGCACGTGATGGCTGGTCGCTCGAGATGCTCGACGAAGAGCTGGCGAAGTGGCTCGAGAAGACCGCGTGGAAGGTCGGCAATGCGAAGGGGCTGCTCCGCATCGCGATCACCGGGCGCAAGTCGTCGCCGGAGATCTCGAACGTGATGGTCGCGCTCGGAAAAGAGATCACGCGCCGACGCCTGCGTCGCGCCGCGGAGTTCATCGCCAGCGGAGGTAAGGCGAAGTAGTGGGCTGGCTGAAGACACAGCTGTCCTGGCTGCTCAAAAATCCGTTCAAGGCGATCGACGAGGAGACCGTTCGCGATCCGGACGAGTCCGGCCGCGCCAGCTGGCGTGTCCTCGTCGTGTTGCTCACGTGCGCCGTCGTGCTCACGCTTCAAGAATACGTCGGTGGCTCCGATCGCTACGCGAAGTACTTCCCGTACGACGGCAGCAAGTACTGGGAGCTGAAGGGCTTCGTCTGGTGGTCGGGCTGGCGCGTGCTCGGCTACGTCATCATCCCGATGATCGTGATCGCCGCGATGCCGGGCGAACGCATCCGCGACTACAACGTCTCGTTCAAGAACTTCCCGCGGCACTTCCTGCTCTACGCGGTGATGTTCATCGTGTTCTTGCCCGTCGTGTTCGCCGCATCGAACACCGAGTCGTTCCGCCACACGTACCCGTTCTATCGGATGGCGAATCGCTCGCACTTCGATCTGTGGACGTGGGAAGCGCTCTACGCCGCGCAGTTCATCTCGCTCGAGTTCTTCTTCCGCGGCTTCTTGCTGCAGGGCCTGCGGCGCGCGATGGGTGCAAACGCGATCTTCGTGATGATCGTGCCGTACTGCATGATCCACTACGGCAAGCCGATGCCCGAGACGTTCGGCGCGATCCTCGCCGGCCTGCTCCTCGGCACGCTCGCGATGCGCACGCGGTCGATCTGGGGCGGCGTGCTGATCCACATCGGCGTCGCGACGACGATGGACGTGCTCGCGCTCCGCGGCTGCCCCGAGCTCGGCAGCGGCAAGTACTGCCACTGACGATCCCGAACTGGACGTGACTGCGGGTCGTTTACTGCGGCGCACGACCTGACGCGGAGCACGTTCCTCGCGACCGCACATGACGTGTGCCGGCTGTCCGAGAACTCCGACACAATTTCCGCGTCCGGCAGTCCGAGTGGTCCGACACAATTTTTCCTCTTCTTACCTTGGCGTCTTGGCGTTTGGACTTCTGGAGCACGTCGTCGTCGTCGTCGCGGGGCGACGGCGCATCGCACGCCGAAAAAGGCTTCGGGTGCAGAGGCTGTGTTGCCGCTGCACCCGAAAATGAGCACGACCGTCCGACCGTGAGGCAGTCTATCCCCTACGCGTTGCGTAGGTGGGTTCCACGATAATCCATTGGGCTTCCCGACGAGCGGGCGTGCACTCCCGGAACAGAGGCAGATCCCTGGATAGCAGATGTAGGAGACAGATTCGCCCCGGGTCTCGCATCGAACCGCCGGTGCTCGATTTCGAGACTAGAGACGACGCACGAAATCGTCAACCGAAAAAATGCAGACGCGATCACGTCGCGAATTTTTTTTTCCAATCCTTGTCGACGAAACGGAGATCGTGCGCGCTGATGTCACGAATGCGATCGCGGTGATAACGGATCGCACTGATTGCGTGCGCGATCTGATCAGCCGCACTGCGGCATTCACCGCGCGATCGATCAGCGATTGACTTCGTGATCGGAGGCGGTATGTCCGCCTTCACGCCAGTTCGGACCTTCGCCGCCCTGCGTCGCGGTCGAACGAATGCCGCGCGCCTTCATCGTCTCGAGCGTCTCGATCGCATCGGCGCGATCTTCGACGGAGGCGGCGTGCATGCCGGTGTCCATGCGAATCGCATCGCACGGGCACGCCTCGACGCAGAAGCCGCAGACAACACAGCGGAGCTCGTCGATCTCGAACACGGCGGGCGCCTTCTCGACGCCCTTGTTGTCGACCTCGGCCGGAATGATCGTGATGCAGTGCGCCGGGCACACGGTCGGGCAGCACATGCACGCGACGCAGCGCGTAGAGCCGTCGTCGCGGAGCATGAGGCGGTGCAGGCCACGGAACCGCTCCGGATAGACGACCTTCTCTTCGGGGTACTGGACCGTCTCGATGTCGTTGCGGAACTTCTCGCCGACGGGAGCGCCCGCCTTGTTGCGACCCTTGAGTGACTTCAGCGGCAGGAACAGATTCTTCGCGAAGTGCTTGAGCGTGATGCCGAGGCCCTTCGCGGTCGCCGCGAGAAACGTCGTGTCTTGCGGCTCGGGACGCACGACCTGGATCGTGCGGGAGCGCGGATGACGGTCGGAGACCGCGAGGATCACGGGTCCCTCGGTCTCGTCTTCATCGTGATGATCGTGTGAGCCACCCATGGGAACCTCTTACATGAACAGCAGGTAGATCAGCGCCGTCACCATGACGTTCGCCAGTGCGAGTGGAAGCAGCAGTTTCCAACCAAGGTTCATCAGCTGATCCGCGCGGAAGCGCGGCAGCGTCCAGCGGATCATCAGCTGGAACCAGCAGAGCAGCACGACCTTGAGGCCGAACGCGCCGAACTGCAGCGCGGCGACCACGCCGTGCGGTAGCGGGAGCACGCTGCCACCGACCGAGGCCTTGCCGATCACGACGCCGGCCGCGTTCTTCACTTCCTGCATCTCGCCGCCGAAGCGGAAGCCATCCGCATCGAGGAACGGGACCTGCCAGCCGCCGAGGAACACCGTCACGACGACGGCGGAGATGAAGACGATCTCGATGAACTCCGCGAGGAAGAACAGACCCCAGCGCAGACCCGAGTACTCGACGAAGTAGCCGATGATCTCGGGCTCGCCTTCCGGGATGTCGAACGGTGCGCGCTTGGTCTCCGCGATCGCGGCGGTGAAGAAGAGCACGAGGCCGAGCGGCTGCCACAGCCAGAGCCAGTTGAGCGGATGCGCGGCAGACATGCTCGTCGACGCGCCGTGCGTGACGATGAAGCCGGGCTCGAGCGAGCCGACGATGAGGAACGCGCCCATCAGCGAGAGGCCCATCGCGACCTCGTACGACATCATCTGCGACGAGCTACGCAGACCGCCGAGCAGCGCCCACTTGTTGTAGCTGGCCCAGCCCGCGATCGTGCCGCCGTAGTTCGCGAGCGTCAGCACCGCGAAGTAGAAGATGAGACCGAAGTCGATCTCGAACATCTGCAGGCGGATCGAGTCGCGGAACACGTCCGACGACGGCGCCTGCATCAGCGCGACCGGATCGATCACGTCCGTCACCTGGTGCGGATAGATCGTCGGACCGAACGGGATGATCGCGAAGGCGATGAACACCGGCGCGATCGCGAGGATCGGCGCCAGCGCGTAGAGCCCCTTGTGGACGTTCGCCGGGATGAAGTCTTCCTTGAAGATCATCTTCACGGCGTCTGCGACGAAGTGCAGGATGCCCTTCAGCTTGATCGGGCCGATGTTCGCGCGGTTCGGACCGAGCCGGTCCTGCATCATCGCGCTCTGCCGGCGCTCCATCCACGTGAGGATCGAGGCGAGCGGCATCACGAGCGCGAGGATCAAGAAGATCCACTTCGTGCCGGGGAAGTCGAGGATCTTGAAGACGAGCGAGCTCTTGTGGCAGCGGCCCTCGGCGGAGCACGTCGCGCCGTCACCACACTCGTTGCCCGCTTGCGTGCACTGCGAGTGGCACTTGCCGTAGTCGCTGCCCTCGGCGGCCTCGCAGTAGAACTTCGCGGGGCAGCCGTTCGCCACACCGGGGACACAGTCCGTCTTGCACGCGGCGGGCGCGTTCGGGCCCTTGCACCGGTCCGCGACGTCCGCCTTCTGTGCACCGCACGCGGCGAGGAAGAACATGAACCAGGCGACGAGCGTCAGCGTCGCGAAGATTTTCCGCTTCATTAACCGCGGCTCCCTGCAAAGCGAAGCGCGAGCGGCCGCGCCTCGCGGGCCCACGTCAGCGCGTTCCATGCCGGAACGGCTGCGCACATGTCCTTGAAGACCTCACGCGCGTGGGTCCAGCTCATCTTCACGTTTGTCACCGCCCCGAGGCGGACGATCACTTCCCAGCCGGGAATCGCGTGACCCGGCGCAGCGAACGCCGCGTGCAGTCGCTGCACGTGACCATTCACGTTCGTGATCGTGCCGGCGAGCTCCGCCCAGTCACATGCGGGGAACGCGACGCGCGCGTGACCGACGTGCCCGCGCTCGTGCGCGCTGATGGCGACGATCTCGAGCGGGTTCGTGCGACTCGGGTCGTACACGTAACCAGGCAACACGTCACCGAGCGTGACGAGCATGCGAAGGCCCGCGCCGAAATGAGCATCGCCGGGCTCGGTCGTCGACTTGAGCGGAAGCTTGAGCGCCTCCGCGAGCGCCCTCACACCGTTCGTGTTCGGATTGATATCGGCGACGCGCAGCCTGCCATCGGCACGACCCGGAACGGCCGCGCGGCCCGCGACGAAGAAGTGCTTCACGCCCCACGCCTGGGCGAGCTTCGCGAGCGCGAAGTTGTCCTCGTTCGTGCAGACGGCGGAGAGCACGACGCCCACCGTCGACGTATCGCTGAGCGCGCTCTTGATGCGATCCGACGCCATGCGCAGCGCGCGGTCCCAACCTGCGGGCAGGCCGTCGACGATCGGCGCGGCGAGCCGCTTCTCCCGGATGTCGTGATACGTGAACCGACCCTCGTCGCACATCCAGTAGGCGTTGACGTCGGGGTTGTGGCGCGGCACGAGCCGCCACGCGCGGCCCTGCTTGTGGTGGATCTCGATGTTGCAGCCGGTCGCGCAGCCGTTGCAGACCGAGGGCGTCGCCTCGAGCTCCCACGCGCGCATCGTGAACCGGAAGTCCTTCGAGGTCAGCGCGCCGACCGGGCAGACGTCGACGGTGTTGAGCGAATACGGATTGTCGAGCTGCGCGCCCGGCGCGGTCGTCAAGGTCTCGTGATCGCCACGGAACGCGAAGTCGAGCTGATGCTCGCCGGCGACGACGTCACACACGCGAATGCAGCGCGAGCACAGGATGCAGCGCTCTTGATCGAGGACGATGTGCGGGCCGATGTCGACGGCCTTGTCCTTCTCGACCTTCGGCGTGTCGACGCGCGAGTCGGCATTGTCGGCCTCGAAGTACAGCTTCTGCAGCGTGCACTCGCCGGCCTTGTCGCAGATCGGGCAATCGATCGGATGGTTGACGAGCGTGAACTCGAGCTGCTGCTGGCGCGCGAGCGTCGACTGCTTGTCGGTCGTTTGAACGACCATGCCTTCGCCGCAGACTTGCTGGCAGCTCGGCTGCAGCTTCGGGTTTTTCTCGACGGCAACCAGGCACTGCCGGCACTGTGCGACGATCGGCAGGCCCGGGTGATAGCAGAACGCCGGGATATCGATGCCGAGCGTGCGCGCGGCCTCGAGGACGTTCGTGCCCTTCGCAACGGTGACGGACGCGCCGTCGATCGTCAGCGTGACTTGCTCTGGGTTGGCTGCAGGCGCCGGCGGCGCAGCCTGTGTTGGATTGGCCGGAGGACCGCTCGTGACGCTCACTTGTCGCACTCCCCGCCGATCATGTTGATCATGCCGAAGATCGGCACGACGTCCGCGATCAGGTGGTTATGAATCAGCTGGCTCGCCGTCGAGAGATGCACGAACGACGGTGACCGGCAGTACGCCTTGTAGGGACGGCCCGTGCCGTCCGCGACGATGAAGAATCCGACCTCGCCGTTCCCGCCCTCGACGAACGTGTACGCCTCGCCGGCCGGCACCTTGATGCCGTCGACGATGTGCTTGAAGTGGCGAATCATCGACTCGATCGTGTTGTACGTGTCGCGCTTCGGCGGCAGCGACACGCGCGGATCGTCGACGTGCACCGGCCCATCGGGGATCTGCTTCAGGCACTGGCGCAGCATGCTGATGCACTGCTTCAGCTCCTCGATGCGCACGAGGTAGCGGTCGTAGCAGTCACCCGTGGTGCCGACGGGCACGTCGAACTCGAGCTCGGGATAGATCGAGTACGGGTAGTCCTTGCGGACGTCGTAGTCGACGCCGGCCGCGCGTGCGATCGGACCGACACAGCCGGTCGCGAGCGCATCTTCCTTCGTCATCGCGCCGACGCCGGCCATGCGATCGCGGAAGATCTTGTTGGTGTTGAGCATGGCCTCGACCTCCACCATCACCTTTTCGATCTCGTTCAGGGTGTGGGTGAGGTCGGCGTCGAAGCCGTCCGGCAGATCCTTTGCGACGCCGCCGACGCGCACGTAGCTGTGCGTGAGCCGCGCGCCCGAGACCTTCTCGAGCAGCTCGTAGAGCCACTCGCGCGACTTCAGGAAGTAGAGGAACGGGGTGAATGCGCCGAGCTCCATCGCGGAAGCGCCGACACACGTCAGGTGATCCGTCATGCGCGACATCTCGCTGACGATCACGCGGACGTACTCGCAGCGCTTCGGGATGCGCTCGGTCAGGCCCATCAGCTTCTCGACGGCCATCGCCCAGCCGACGTTGTTGATCATCGGCGAGACGTAGTTGAGGCGATCCGTGTACGGGAACACCTGCGTGTACGTCGCGTACTCGGACTCTTTCTCGAAGCAGCGATGCAGATAGCCCGGCTGCACGTCGCTCTTCACGATGCGCTCGCCGTCGACGGTCAACACGATGCGAACGGTGCCGTGCATCGCGGGATGCGACGGGCCCATGTTCACGGTCATCAGCTCGGGCGGCAGCTCCGTTTCGGTATCCGAGAGGTCCTGCACATCCTTGCGCCCGAGGACGAGCTGCTTCAGCGACGTGACGTCACGCGGAGCGGCCATCAGCGATCTCCTTCCGGCGCCTTGATCGGATTGATCGGGAGATCATCGCGGCGCACGAGCGGCTGGCGCTTCTCCTTCGGGTAGTCCTTGCGGAGCGGGTACCCGACAAACTCTTCATAGAGATAGATGCGGCGCATGTCGGGGTGGCCGTCGAAGCGGATGCCGTACATGTCGAACGTCTCGCGCTCCTGCCAGTCGAACGCGGGCCACACGCCGGCGAGTGACGGGCAGTGGGCGTCGTGCTCGGGCACGTTGACCTTTAACCGAAGGCGGTACTTGTGCGTGTGCGAGCGCAGCTGCCAGCACGCTTCGAAGCGCGGCTTCGTTTCGTTCCACGCGGCGCTCGGCGGCAGGGCGAGCGGACGCCAGTCGAGGCGATCGATCACCGTGCAGAACACCGGTGCGTCGAACAGCATCGAGGGATCGTTCTTGAGCCACGTGGCGACCGTGACCAGGCCCTCGCGCTTCACCCACGCGACCTCGTCACCGTGGTGCGTCTCCGTCAGCTCGATCGCCGACGCGTGGTGTTGCTTGAGCGCGTCGAGAACTTTCTGCGCCATACGTCTTCTCCTACCGGCCTACTCGTCTACTCGTCCGCCGCTTGGGCAGCGAGGAGCTCTTCACGCTTCGTTCGGAGCTGCGAGTGACCGCGGCCTTGCTGCACGCGATCCATCAGCATGATCAATCCGTCGAGCACTTGCTCGGGCCGCGGCGGGCAGCCGGGGATGTAGACGTCGACGGGGATGACCTGATCGCATCCCGGCATCGCGGAGTAGTTCTGATAGAAGCCGCCGGTCGACGCGCAGACGCCAAACGCGATCACCCACTTCGGCTCGGCCATCTGGTCGAACACGCGCTTGAGCGCGGGGCCCTGCTTCTCGGTGATCGTGCCGACGACCATGAGCAGATCGCTCTGGCGCGGCGAGAACCGCGGGAACTCGGCGCCGAAGCGCGCGAGATCGTACTTGGGACCCGCGACGCTCATGAACTCCATGCCGCAGCACGCGGTCACGAACGGATACGAGAACAGCGAGAACTTGCGTCCCCAATTGCTCGCGCGCTCGACGAGCGATTGCTTGGCCCACTTCGCGGCGTCCTCGAGGCGGGTGGTGCTGATCTCTACTCCCATCCGATCGCCTTCTTTCTCCAGACGTAGGCGAGTGCGACGACCAGGATCGCGACGAAGATCAGCATCTCGGCGAAGCCGAAGAAGCTGACGCCGCCGCCTGCGAGCGCTGGCTGCTTCGACAACTGGCTGTACAGGACCGCCCACGGGTACATGAACGCTGCTTCGATGTCGAAGACGAGGAAGAGGATTGCTACTTGGTAAAATTTCACCGAGTAGCGTCCGCGCGGCGAGCCGATCGGCTCGCTGCCGCACTCGAACGGCTTCAATTTATCTGGGTTTGTCGCTCTGGGACCGATCAGCACCGCGAGCGCTGTGAACAGGCCGCAGAAGCCGAGCGCAAACACGATGGCCAGTCCCGCTGGCATGTACGCCTGTAGCTGCAAAGCGAGGCGAGTATATGGCGCGAGGTCATTCGGTCAACGCGCCGGCCCTGCTATTTGCATAGGACGATCGCGCCGTTAGCCTGTGGCGGAACGTCGCAACGATCGTGGTACGAACCGGCGGTGCGGCTCTCGGCGGTCTTCGTTCTCGCGGGTTGTTGGGGCTCGTCATCGCCTCGTCTCGAGCCGGCGTCCCGGCCGAAGGTCGAGCCGCCGCCACGCATGCTGCCGGTCGCGACTGCTGTCCGAACGGCTCGCATCGAGGTCGACACGAAGACGTGGATCGACGTCGCGATCGACGGCGATGCGGCGCGCGCACAGAAGATCTGCGAGCTCGCCGTCGACGACGCGCTCGAGATCGGACAGGTCGTGCCGTCGACAAAGCTCGTCAGACCGTGCGCCGCCGAGTCATTGCCAGCGCTCTTCGCACGGCCGGGATCGGTGTTGTTCGTGCAGGGCAGACGGATCGACGAGCGGCACTTCATGCTCGACCTCATCGCGCGAGGCATCGAGCTCTCCGGCGGCGAAGCCGCATCTGGCAGCACGACGACGTTCACGCGCATGACCCGCGAGCGCTGTGCCCGCGCGCTCGACGAGACGCGGATTGCCGTCGAGGAATCGCATCGCGGGGCAGAAACCGAGTGGCGCAAGTTCGTCGACGGGCAGCTCGTCGACGCGCGGCGCGACGAGACGCGTGACTGCATCCCGGCGCGCAACTGCGCGAAGGTCGACAAGCGCGAGCTCCTGACCTGCGAGCTCGTCGCCGAATCTCGGACGCGTGCTTGTACCGAGGCACGCGAGCGAGTCGCCGAGCTGGAGCAGAAGCTGACCGGACCGCCACGGACGCGCGAGCTGCCCGACCTCCGCTGCGTCGACGAGTGACTAGAGATTCGCTTGCGCGTTGCGAAGCGCTTCTTCGAGCGCGGCGACCATGTCCTCGTTCGTGTCGACGAGATAGATCGTCTCGGGATTCGGACGACGGTGCGCGCGGATCTCTTCGACGATCGCGCGAGCCGCTTCGTCGAGCGGGACATCACCGAGATCGGTCCCGATGCCGGGGATCGCGATGACCTTGAAGTTGTTCCGATCCGCCGCGATAAGCGCGGCGCGTGCTGCACGGCGCACGTTCTCGGCGCCGATCTTCTGGCCGGGCTCTTCCATCGTGGGGACGTGGATGACGTTCTTCGCGGGCAGCTGGCCCGCCGTCGTGACGAGCGCGGCACCGACGGCGATCGGGGCTGCTGCCATCGCCGCCTGCTGGATGACGTCACCGCCTTGGCGCCGGAGGCCACCACCGATGCCGCCGCCCATGATGCCGAGCGAGTTCGCCGGGTTGACGACAGCGTCAACCGGCATCGACCAGAGCTCTGCCTTCGCTACGTGCACTTGCATGCGAGGCTCCCGTTAGCACACGCAGCCGGCCGAAAACAACAACGGCCCCCTCAAGGGAGCCGTCGTTCTGTGACAATTCGAGAGTTACGCGCAGGCTTTTTCGAGCTCTGCCTCGACCTTGTCCTCGGCCCACTTCTTCGCGACGGCGAGCTCTTTCACGATGAGCTGCTTCGCGTTGTCGAGCATCTTGCGCTCGCCGAACGACAGGACCTTGCTGCTCTTGAGCCGGTAGAGATCACGATAGACCTCGGCGACGTCGAACAGGGAGCCCGTCTTGATCTTCTCCATGAAACCACGATAGCGGCGGTTCCACGTCTGCTTGTCGATGTGGACGTCCTTCTCGCGAAGGATGTCGAACACCTCTTCGATCTCTGCCGACGTCGCAACTGGCCGCAGCCCGACTTGATCAGCTTTGTCCTTGGGAACGAGGATCTGCATCCCGGTCGCGAGGACTTTGAGAACGTAGAAGGAGCAGACCGTCGTGTTGATCTCCTTCTTCTCGATGCCGATGACCTCGGCCACACCGTGGGCCGGGTAGACGGCTTTCTCGCCGATTCTAAAGTCGTTGTTCATTAGGCAGCTCCTCGGGGGCGATTAGCGTCGTGGCGACCGCTGTTCAAGCAATGCGGGTGCCACCAGAGTTTTCATGGGTTTACTGACCACGTTGCGCCACGCTGTCACACCGGCTGGAAACGTGTGGAACCCGGCGATCCTGGGCTTTCCCAACGGGGCCCGGAGGATATCAACCAATGATGCGATTGCCAGACAAAAACACGACGCGGCGGGTCGAGTAGCCGGCGGCGGTTGAGAAATCGCATACTTGGCATGCCTCACATCAGATGCGCGATTGATAGGTCTGATACGCTGACAGTTGCGTGCGCGGATCGATCGGCCAGATCCTAATCCAACAGGGGGTCATCGATGCTGCGGGATTGTCGGACGCGCTGGCGCGCCAGAGCGGACGCCACCCCGTCGCCTCCGAGCTCTACATGCTCGGCTACGCGAGCGAGCGCGAGCTTGCCACCGCGCTGTCCTCCCAGACCGGCTGGCCGGCGATCGTCCTGGACGAATCGACGATCCGACTCGATGTCCTCGAGCACGTCACGATCGAGTGGGCGCGCATCTTCAACGCGCTCGTCGTCTACGAAGACGCGGACATGATCATCGTCGCGGCCGCCCGCCCCGAGGACGCGATCGTCCCGGCGCGCGAGCTCGCCGCCGGCCGCAACAAACACGTCGAGCTCCGCATCGCGCTCGATGTCACGCTCGCCCGCACGATTCGCGTCGCCTTCAAGCGCTGGAAAGCCGGCGACGCCTACCTGCGCGGCTCCGAGTCGCAAGACGACATCGATCTCCCGCGCCTCGCGTTTGTCCATCCCGACGGCGGCGAAGACGAACATCGCCGCGCGCAGCGCGCCCTCGCCGAGGAGGCCGCGCGCTCGATCGAATCCAAAGAAGATCTGCCGTCGGAAGACCTCAGCCTTAGCGGCCTCTCGGGATCGCATCCCGGCCTCAGCGGCGACTGGCAGTCCATCACCACCACGCAGGAGCGCCGCCAGCGCACCGAGTTCGACGAGGCCACCGAAGAGCGCACGCTCGTCCTCGCCGCCCAGATCGATCAAGACGAAGAAACGCCCGAAGAGGGCAACGGCCACCGCGTCCTCGTCGTCGATCCAGATCCACCAGGCCGCATCCAGCTCGTCGCCGAGCTCGAGAAGCTCGGCTACCGATGCCAGGCCGTCGCCTCCGGCACCCAGGCGATCGATCTCCTCGCCGGCCCGATGTTCGACATCGTGTTCGCCGACATCGCGACCCCCGAGATCGACGGTCTCCGCATGTGCCGCGCGATCAAGCGCAGCAAGCGCCTCGCTCGCACCCGCGTCGTCGTCAGCACCGCCGTCGTCGACTCCGGCCAGATCCCCGACGACGTCCTCGCCGCACACCAGGTCGATGGCTACCTCGAGAAGCCGCTCGATACGCGCCGCCTCCACCGCCTCCTGCGCGAGCTCTCCACCGAAGAGCGCGCCGATCACGACAACCTCCTCGCCGATGCCCTCGGTCGCTATCACGCCGGCGACATCGAGGGCGCGATCGCCCGCCTGCGCGGCGCACTCGTCACCGATCCCGCGAGCCCGAAGCTCCACTTCATGCTCGCGAACATGCTCCAGCGCGCGTCCCGCTGGGTCGAGGCCGTCGACGAATACGAGTCCGTCGTCGAGCTGCAGCCCGCGTACTTCCCCGCGCTCACGCGCCTCGCATATCTCTACTTCCGCCAAGGCCTGCACGCGCGCGCGGTCGAGACGTGGCGTCGCGCGTTGCCGGTGTGCGAGGACCAGGCGCTGCGGCGGAACATCGAGCTGTTCATGCGCAAGCTCGTGGCGGATATGTCGAAGACCGATTCGTCGCCGGGCTGATCGCGAGCCGCAGAGGCTTCGATCCGTTCGTGCGTGTGTCGCGTGTTCCGCCCGTCTGCGGTTCGCTCGTGTTCGGTTCGTGCTCCAATTGGTCACAGAGCCGCAGAGCCACAGAGAAGAGATCTATTTTCCGTTTGCACGTGTTCGGTTCGCTCGTGTTCGGTTCGTGCTCCCAATTGGTCACAGAGCCACAGAGCCACAGAGAAGAGATCTATTTTCCGTTTGCACGTGTTCGTTCACGGTCATTTTGTTTGTTCCACGTTCTCGGTACGCGCGGAACAGGTGCGGAGCACGCGAGCACTGAAAAACGTCTCTGCTCTGTGGCTCTGTGGCTCTGTGACCGATCAGGAACGCGTACGGAACACGCGCGAACAGGACCGTGCAGACACGAGCGAACGGATCAGGCACGACGCACGACCGAGCAGCGCTCTGCGGCTCGGCTACGCCAGCGTGCCCGGATTCATGATCCGATCGGGATCGATCGCATCACGCAGCGCTCGCAAGTAGACATCGAGCTTGTGCGCCCGCGCACCGAGCAGCCAGCCACCGGCGGACTCCGCGGCTCGCTCTGCGACGGTGAGCAGCGAATCATCGGCGGGTTCGCCGGAGCGTTCGAACGTGAAGAACAGGACGGCGCCATCTGCGTCGAAGCGCGAGATGTGCGCGCGAGCGGAGGCGCCCTTCGCGATCATCTCCGAGACGACCTTGTGATAGACGGCCCGCACCTTCGACGGTGTGGCCATCACCTGGAGCGTTGGCGTGGGGCCGGGCGTTGGCTCGCCAAGGTGGAGGCGGCGCCACCAGGTATCGGCGAGTGCTTGGTTGCTCGCTTCACCGCCTTCGGCGATCACGGCGCTCGTGATGAGATCGCGATCGCACGCGCAGAGATCGGTGGGGCCGGCGGTGGCCGCGACGAGGAGGGCGTGCTGCTGCGGGATCGTCGAGAGGTTGCCGAAGTGGCGCTTCGCTTCGATCGCGTCGTAGATGCGGAGGCCGGAGGGGGCGGCCTCTTCGCGAAGGGCGAGGTAGACGGCGGAGACGGCGGCGTCGACCGAGGGGAGCTGGTAGGCGGCCACGAGGCGGGCTTCGGGTCTGATGTGGATACGGAGGACGGCGGAGGTGATGAAGCCGATCGTGCCTTCGCTACCGCAGAGGGCGCGCGAGAGATCGGGGCCGGTCGCGCGGCGTGGGGCGACGCGCGTGTGGACGGTGCGGCCGTCGGCGAGCACGGCGGAGAGGCCGACGACGGCGTCCTCGAAGAAGCCATGCCGGGCGCTCGATTTGCCGGGCGTGCGAACAGCGATGATGCCGCCGAGCGAGGACGTAAGCACGACCGGTGGGTAGTCGCCGATCGAGAGGCCGCGCGGCGCGAGGATGCGCTCGAGCTCGAGGCCGGTGAGACCGGCTTGTGTGTGGACGAGGAGCGAGGTCTCGTCGATCTGGAGGATCTGATCGAGGCGGCGCGTGGAGATGAAGACGCGTGCGCGCTTCTCATTCGAGAGCTGGGCTCTGCCACCAGCGCCCACGGGATGGACGGCGGCCTTGTGGGTGCCCGCGCGGCGGATCACTTCGGCGACCTCGGCGGGAGAGCCGGGGCGAACGCGGTAGCTCGTCTCGTCGACGGACTCGACGAATTCTTCGCCGACGGCGGTGACGAGATCGGCTTCGAGCGTCATGGCTTGCCTGCCGGGCGAACGCGACCGCGGAGGCCCATCTTGCCCGGGTTGAAGATGCCGTCGGGATCGAGGGCGGCTTTCGCGGCCTCGAAGATCGCCATCGCCTCGCGATGCTCGCCCGCCATGTACGGCGACTTGAGGAGACCGACGCCGTGATGGTGACTGATCGTGCCGCCGACGCGCGTCGCG
The DNA here is from genome assembly GCA_030857175.1 of Myxococcota bacterium. GTDB lineage: Bacteria > Myxococcota_A > Polyangia > Haliangiales > Haliangiaceae > JABFXX01. Next base: position 373,058 of record JALZOJ010000001.1, read on the forward strand.
GCCTCGAGACCGTCGCGCCAGATCGCGTCGTAGACACGCTCCGCGGCTTCGGCGGTGTCGGCGGTGCCCGCGAACGTGAAGTAGATCGAGCAGCCGTCGGGATAGGCGTGTGAGAAGTGCGCCATCACGACGGCGTGCTGACCGATCGCGGTCCGGACTGACTGATAGAGATCGTCGAGGCGCTCCCAGCTCGAGGCGACCTCCATCGTGTCGACGAACGCGCCATCGCGGAACATCGGCGACATGCGATACGAGACCGCGTATCGATGCTCGAGCCAGCGCCAGCCCGGGTCTTCGCCCTTGTCGCGCGCACCGGCCGACTCGAGCTCTCCGAACGTGAGCGCGGCCTCGACCTCGGTGCGAATGCGCGCGCCTTCGAGCCCGACGATCAGGCGGCAGCCGCGACGCGCGATCTTTTCGGCGACCGTGCCGACGACCCGGTTGACGAGGTTGCTCCTGCCGAGCGCCGCGTGCATCGCATCGCGACGGAGATGTTTGCCCTTCGCGAGATTGGCGAGGCGTGCGAAGAAGCCATCGTCGTGTTTCGGCGCGGGGCCGGGCCACGCGGGCAGGGCGCCGGTCTCGATGGGAGGGAGCGGTGCGTGACGATCGGCGTCGGCCGCTTCGGGCACGTCGTCGTGCGAGCCGAACGAATTCATCAGCGTGTCGAGCTCGTCGTAGAGGCGGATGACCGCGGGTCGCAGGCCGCGCTGCAGCACGCGGCGGATCGCCTGCAGGCCGGTCGCGACATCGTCGACCTCGAAGCCGCGGAAGACCTTGAGCTGCGGCGCGGGTGACACGCGGAGGCGCGCGGAGACGATCAGCCCGAGCGTGCCCTCGCTGCCCGTGATCAGCTGCGTCCACGACGGCCCGCGCACGGCGCGCTGTGGGCCATCGGTCTCGATGATGTCGCCGCGGCCGGTGACGACGGTGAGCCCGGCGACGCGGTCCTCGACCTTGCCGTACTTCGTCGAGAGCTGCCCGGCGGCACGCGTCGCGAGCCAGCCGCCGACGGTCGAGCAATAGATCGAGGACGGGAAGTGACCGAACGTGTAGCCGCGTCGCGCGAGCTCGCGTTCGAAGCGCTCGCCCGAGAGACCGGCTTCGACATCGCAGAGCAGCTCCTCGCTGTGGACCGAGCGCAGCGTCTGCATGCGCTTCGTATCGATCGTGATCCCGCCGAACAGTGGCACCGCGCCACCACACACGCCCGAGCCACCGCCGTACGGAACGATCGGGATGCGCAGCTCGCGCGCGAGCTTCACGACCGCGACGACCTCGCGGATGTGCTCCGGCCACACGACGGCGTGCGGGCGATGCGGCATCGCGTGCCCTTCGCGATACGCGATCAGGAGGCGCGGCCACATATCGCGCGCATACGTGTCGAGGTCGACAGCACGTATCGACACCCGCCGCGGTCCGACGATCGCTTCGAGATCACGTTGCAATCGATCGACGTCGATCTTCACCGCGCGCCCCTACGGGGCGCTGCGATCGCCACGCGCTCCATCGCGCGAACCCTACCGGATTTCTCTGCTCAGAACACGGATGCGGCGGGCGAGATCGTTCCGGCACCCGACAGCGTGCCTTTCACATAGATGTAGCCGCCGCCGCCGCCACCACCACCGCCGCCGCCGACGTCGTCGCCGCCGAGATCGCCGGTCATCGTCCCGCCGCCGCTGCCCGCGCCGCCGTCGCCGCCATTCATGTTGCCGTTGCCTCCCGCGGCGCGCATGGCGTTCGTCGTGCCGTTGGCGCCGGGGTTGCCGGGACCGAAGCCCGCGCCTTCGCCGCCGCCGCCACCGTTCGCGGCGACCGCCCCGACGATCTCGATCGTCGGCGCATCGAGGCCGATGAAGCCTCCCGATCCGCCGCCGCCACCGCCGCTCGAGTTGTCGCCGTTGCCGCCGCCCATGCCCGCCGCCGCGACGACGCCGCTCACGCGGATCAGCTCGCCTGCGATGATGTAGATCGCGCCGCCGGCCGTGCCGCCCGGGCCGCGCACGCCGTCGCCATCGCCGCCGTCGCCACCGGGACAACCACCGCGGATCTTCGTCGGTGCTGTGGGCGCGACGAGCGAAGTCGTACCGCTGCCCGTGCCCGACTGCCCGCCGTTATCGTTCGTGTCGCCGATGCCGCCGCTGCCGCCGCGCCCGCCGAAGCTGCCGCCCGCGCCGCCACCACCGCCGCCCGCATCGTTCTCGGCCGCGGCCGGCGGATTACATCCGGACGTCGATGCACCGGCGCCGTTGCCCTGACCGCGCAGCGACGAGACGTTCACGTTGCCGACGATGTCGACCATCTGCGACGCGACGATCACGAGCGGTCGCGCACCGATCGCGCGGAACGTGCCGCCGCTCGGCATCGTGACGGTCGTGCCCGTGAGCACGCAGGTCTCGACACCACCGATCGTGATGATGTGCGAGCAGTTCGCCGCGACGTTCGTGTCGAACGAGGTCGTGCTCGAGAGCTGGCGCGGTGATGCGGGCGCGGTCGGCAGGCACGTCATGCCGAATCCCGCGCCGAAGCAGAGGCGCGCGTCGACGGGGATCGAGGTATCGGGCCGCGCATCGATCGACGAGTCCCCCGGCGGCATGTCATCGCCGGCCGACGGATTCACGCTCGTCGAGAAGCTGCAGCCTGCAACGAACGCGATCAACAGCGACGATCGCACCAGGCCATACTACCGCGACCGCGATGCCCTGGCGTAGGGTCACGGCGTGACATCTCGAGACATCAAAACGCTGACCGTGATCGGCGCCGGTACGATGGGCAGCGGCATCGCACACGTCGCCGCGGTGGCCGGCTGTGACGTCGGTCTCTACGACGCGCTCGAGGGCGCGGCCGTCGCCGCGATTGCCAAGATCGCGAAGAATCTCGACAAGGGCGTCGAGCTCGGCAAGCTCGACCGCCCTCAGCGTGACCTCGCGCTCTCGCGCATACGCGCCGTCGACGCCCTCGAGGCCGCATGTGCGACGAGCGACTGCGTCATCGAAGCCGTGCCCGAGAGCATCACGCTCAAGCGCGAGATCTTCGAGGACGTCGATCGCGCGGTACCCGACCATTCATTGTTAGCGACGAACACCTCGTCATTACCGGTCGCCGAGATCGCGAAGGTGTTGCGGCGCCCGGAGCGTCTCGTCGGCATGCACTTCTTCAATCCGGTGCACGTGATGAAGCTCGTCGAGATCGTGCGGCAGCCACAAGGCGATGCAGACGCCGTCGCGCGCGCGGTCGCGTTTTCGGAGCGCCTCGGCAAGACGCCGATCACCGTCACCGACTCGCCGGGCTTTGCATCGAGCCGCCTCGGTCTCGTGATCGGCCTCGAAGCGATGCGCATGGTCGAGCAAGGCGTCGCATCTCCGGCCGACATCGACACCGCGATGAAGCTCGGCTACGGCCATCCGATGGGACCACTCGAGCTCACGGATCTCGTCGGGCTCGACGTGCGGCTGCAGATCGCCAACTACCTCGCAGATGCGCTCGGGGCGGCGTTCGAGCCGCCGGAGATCCTGCGCACGAAGGTCGCAGCGGGAAAGCTCGGCAAGAAGAGCGGCGAAGGCTTCTATCGCTGGTCGCCCGACGGCAAGCGGCTCTAGCGCACTTAGGAAACGGGCTTCGTGCGCTTCACGCGACCCGGACGGTCGGGCCGCGATTCTTTCTTCGCGCGACGATTCTTCGGCGGATCGAGCTTCGATGCGAGCTCGGCCTGAACCTCGGGCGCGAGCGCAAACGCGGCGATGCGACCCAGCTCCGGGGCTTCGCGCGCGAGCTGCGCGACCGTCATCGCCGTGACCGGATCGACCGGGCTGTCGGCGAGACGCACTTCGAAGTGCAGGTGTGGGCCGGTCGTGCGACCGGTGGAACCGACCTGACCGATCTGCTGACCGGCGAGCACGACCGCGTCTTCCTTCGCGTGCATGCGGCGAAGATGCGCGTAGCGCGTGATGACGCCACCGCCGTGATCGATCTCGATCAAGTTGCCGTAGCCGCCGCGGCGACCCGCGAACTTGATGACGCCATCACCGGCCGCGACAACGGGCGTTCCGTGCTTGCCGCGGAAGTCGGTGCCGCTGTGAAACTTCGGACGGTGGCGAATCGGATCGTCGCGCCACCCGAAGCCCGAGGACTCCGTGTTCGCGACGGGCTCGGTCGTGAGGACGGAGACGTCTGGGATTTGCGGCGCGTGGGTCGCGAGCATCGCGAGGCCGTGCGCGGCGTGATGAACGAAGTCGCGCATCGACATCTCCCAGCGCACGAAGTGCTGGCTGATGCCGCCGGGAACGAGCTCGAAGCGAACGTCATCGAAGACGTGCGCGATGCGGTTCAGGCGATCGTCGAGCTCGTTCGCTTGTGCTGCACTCTGGAGCGCGAGGATTGCGACGAGTGAGGCAGCGGCGCGCATCGGGAGTTGTTGTCGCCGCTAATAGACTGCCAAGCAATGTAGGTGTGAACGGTTTCTCCAACATGTGAGGACCTGCCAGATAGGCGTTGCGTGTGCGCATCACGCTGTTAGTGTCCGCGCCGTGAAAGGCCGCTGGATCATTGTCGCTCTCGCACTTGCTGCTGCATGTGCGTTCGCATTTTCCGTACAGCTCGGCCGATGGTGGGCAATCGGTGACGTCGAGATCGGTCCGTACGGATCGCGACACTGCTTCGGCGTTGGCCCGTGCAAGATGGCAGACCTCGACTGGGTCGGTGGTGGTGATCGCTGGATGCGGCTAGGCATGGCAACGTGGGCCGGCGGGCTCGTCGCGACGTTCATGCTCGTCGTGATGTCGGCGCGACTCGCGGCGAACAAAGTTCCGAAGCTCGTCGCGAAGTCTGTGCTCGTCGCGATCGCGACGGCCTCGCTCGCGGGCACGGTGTTCGTCGCGACGTTCCCGGGCCTTCAAGGCGCGAGTCTCGCGCGCGGTGCGTGGTTGTTTGCGATCGGCGTCGTGCTCGCGCTCGTCGCCGCGATTCGCGTGCTGCGATCTAACCCGGCGGCACGCGGTTAGCCGCTGCGAGCGCTGCGGCGCTCGCGGCTTCTGCGTCGTCGAGCCGAAGTGCATTGCGCGCCATCACGCGCAACACGATGAACGCGAGGATCGTCAGTGCGATCGGCACCAGGATCATCAGGCGTGAGAGATCCTCGTGACCTTCAAGCTTGAGCGGTTGCTGCACGAACAACGCGAGGTCGTATGCGCCGTGGAACGCGACGGCGAGCAAGTAACCGCCGATGAGTCCGAGCCCCGCCTTGTCGAAGCGGCGACGCGCGGCCATCGCGCCGATCATGCCGGTCCACATCGCGTGACCCGGCACGGCGAGCACGGCGCGCAAGATCCACATCTGCACCTGATCTTCGACCGTCGGTGCGAGGAACAGTAAATACATCACGTTCTCGACGAGCGCGAAGCCGAGCCCCGCACGACACGCATACACGATGCCGTCCATGCGCTCGTCGAATTCCGGACGCCGCCAGACGATCCAGTAGACGACGACGATCTTGCAGGCCTCTTCCACACCGGCCGCGACGACGAACGCCTTGAAGCTGGAGCCTTGGTAGGTGAACTCCGGGTCGAGGTTGATGCCGACGTTGTTCGACAGCAGCATCTCGATGACGATCGCCGGGATCACCGAGAGCGCGCCGAAGATGGCGACCTTGCGGCGGAGTGATGGCGGCTCGGGCCTCTTGGCGTCGAGTCGGTCCACCAAGTACATCGCCAACAACGCCGGCAGGGCGCCCGAGAGCGCGATCTGCAAATGCGTGCTTGTCACCGTTCGCAGTATGCCCGAGCGCCGCCGGGCCGTGGCTTGACACTGTGGGCTAAGCATTCGATCCTTCTCGTGTGGTGCCGCCGGAGCCCACAGCGGCCACGCCGATCCGGGTCGGCCGTTACGAGGTGATTAGTCATCTCGCGACCGGTGGTATGGCGCAGATTTATTTGGCGCGTCAGACCGGCCTCGGCTCGTTCGAGCGGCACGTTGTCTTGAAGACGATCCTCCGCGAGCGCGCGAGCGATCAGCGGTTCGTCAACATGTTCCTCGACGAAGCGAAGCTCGCTGCGACGCTGAACCACCAGAACGTCGCGCAGGTCTACGAGGTCGATCAGGCCGATGGCGCGTACTTCATGGCGATGGAATACGTGCACGGCGAAAATGCGCGCGCGATCCTCGAGACCTCGCTGCGGCGCGGATGGACGATTCCGCTCGAGCTCGCGGTGATGATCGTCAGCGGCGCGGGGGCAGGGCTGCATCACGCACACGAGCGCAAGGGCAAGGGCGGCCAGCCGCTCAACATCGTGCATCGCGACGTCTCGCCCGCGAACATCATGGTCGGCTACGACGGCGCGGTGAAGGTGCTCGACTTCGGCATCGCGAAGGCCGAGGAGCGCGCGACGAAGACCGTCGGCGGCACCATCAAAGGCAAGTACGGGTACATGGCGCCCGAGCAGTGCAAGGGCAAGCCGATCGATCGCCGCAGCGACATCTTCGCGCTCGGCATCTGTCTCTACGAGCTCACGACGCTGCGCCGCGCCTTCAAGGGCAAGGATGACTTCGAGACGATGAAGCGCATCGTCGCCGGTGATGTCGTGCTGCCGTCGGTCGCGGTGGCCGGCTATCCGCGCGAGCTCGAGGCGATCATCCTGACCGCGATGGCGAACGATCCGAATCAGCGCTTTCAGACCGCGCAGGAGCTGATCGAAGCGCTAGATGCATTCGCGGTGCGCGCGAAGCTCACCGGATCGAACACGGCGATGGGCCGGTTCATGCTGCAGCTGTTCGGTTCGCGTCGCGAGCCATGGGTCGACGGCGGTCACGGCGATCGCACCGAGATCAGCGAGCTCGACGTCGATAACGAGAAGACCACCGTCGTCGAGCCTTCACACGACATCCAGCGTGTGGGGACGGCGCCGCTTCATCCGCCTCCGAGCGCGGAGTCGTGGCAATCGGAGCAGCCGCGCACCGGTCGCGCGGTGCCGTCGAACCGGCAAACGCCGCAGTCGATGCCCGTGGCTGGCAGCCAAGCCGAGCTCGCGCCGCCGATCCGCCAGACGCCGGCGCCGTTCGCGAGCGCCGGACCTCCGCAGACCTTCCTCGTGCCCGATAGCGAGGTCAGCGACGTCGGCGCGCAGCCGCTGATCGACGATGCGAAGCTCGGCTGGGAGACGTCGCCCTCGAACAAGAGGATCCAGCCAGCGGGCAGTCACGCCGGTGCGACGCGGCTGTCGACGCAGGCGAGCGAGGACCACAAGATCCGCACGAACACGAAGTGGCTCGTGTTCGCGATCCTCCTCGTGCTCGCGGCGGGAGCTGCCGTCGCGGCGATCAGCCTCGAGTGGGTAACGTTCTGAAGAGCGTCCACTTTGTCATACGTAGAATCTGACTTGAGCGAGTAAACGCCGGGTGCCATGGTGCGCCCAATGGCCACCGTCGCGACCACGTCCTCGACCGAACGACTCTCCAGCTTCAACCCGGCCACCGGCGATCTCGTCGGCACCGTGCCGATTCACACGCAGGCGGAAGTCGATGCGGCGGTTGCACGTGCGCGCATCGCGGCGCAGCAGTGGTCGACGCGCTCGTTTCAAGCGCGCGCCGAAGAGCTGACCGCATTTCGCAAGGCGCTCGCAGCACACGCCGACGAGCTCGCCGCCCTGATCCATCGCGAGAACGGCAAGCCCGAGCTCGAGGCGCTCGTCGAAGTGATGATGGCGCTCGGGCACGTGCAGCACGCGGCCGGGCGCGCGGAGCATGCAATGGCGCCGAAGAAGGTCTCGGCCGGCATGCTCGCGAACTATCGCGCGACGGTCAGCTATCACCCGCTCGGCGTGATCGGCGTGATCGGCCCGTGGAACTACCCGCTGTTCACGCCGATGGGCTCGATCGCGTACGCGCTCGCCGCCGGCAATGCAGTCGTGTTCAAGCCGAGCGAGCTCACGCCGCTCGTCGCGGTCAAGGTCGCCGAGATCGCGGCGAAGACGTTCGCGCTTCCCGATCTGTTGCAAGTCGTGACGGGCGCGGGGCCGACCGGTGCTGCGCTCGCGAAGAGCGGCGTCGACAAGGTCGCGTTCACGGGCTCCGCTGCGACGGGCAAGCGCGTGATGATCGCGGCGGCCGAGCGCCTCACGCCAGTGCTGCTCGAGCTCGGCGGCAAGGATCCGATGATCGTCACCGAGGACGCGGATCTCGAGAAGGCCGCCGAAGCCGCGGTCTACGGCGGGCTCACGAATGCGGGCCAGGCATGCATCTCCGTCGAGCGCGTCTACGTGCTCGATCAGGTGCACGACAAGTTTGTCGAAGAGGTCGTCAAGCAGGTCCGCGCGCTCAAGACCGGCGGCGACGATGGCCACATCGGTGCGATGACGTCCGCCGCGCAGGTCGCGATCGTGAAGGACCACCTCGAAGAGGCGGTCTCGAAGGGCGCGAAGATCCTGACGGGCGGCCCCGACGCGATCAGCGGCAACTACATCCAGCCGACGGTCGTCACGAACGTCGAGCACACGATGAAGCTGATGAAGGACGAGACGTTCGGTCCCGTGATTCCGATCAAGCGCGTCGCTTCGCTCGACGAGGCCGTCAAGCTCGCGAACGACACCTCCTACGGCCTCGGCTCGTCAGTGTTCGGCGGCAAGTCCGCGCGTGCGATCGCGGACCGGCTGCGCGCCGGCATGACATCGGTCAACTCGGTGATGGGCTTTGCCGGTATTCCCGCGCTGCCGTTCGGTGGCATCGGCGAATCGGGCTTCGGCCGCATCCACGGCGACGAAGGCATCCGCGAGTTCACGCGCGTGAAGTCGACCGCCGAGCAGGTGATGTCGATCCCGATGAACATGATGTCGTTCCGTCAGCCGAAGGACATGACGAAGCGCCTGCGCGGGATGATCAAGCAGCTCTACGGCGAGGGCGTCGTTGCGAAGGCCGGCGACTTCATCCGCAAGCTGCGCAGCTAAGGTACGCTTCTTGCGCGACCGACATGCCGCGCGCTTGCGCTACCCGACGTGCCGCGCACTTGCGCTACTGACATGCCGCGCGCTTGCGCTTAGCCAACGGAAGCGCGGACGCTGGACGAGATCACGACCACGCGCGCGCCCGGCGGGACGGGTGGGCCCCGTCGCGCGGCGGCCGAGTGACGTCGGCGCCGGTCTGACTGCGCCGACGAAGTTCTTACGCGCTCGGAACCCACCCATCCCGCCTCTGCGCGCGCGTTGACGAGATCGCGTAGCCGGTTACGGGCGCCACTCACCCGCGGCGCGTGCTCGCGTCTCCATCGCCTCGGACGTTCGCGCGTCGACGACATGAGCTATCGCTGCGCACAGCGAACACGCGCGAGCTCGCGCAACCGGCGCACGCTGACGAGCGCGTCGTCCACGAGCGCGAAGTGATGGATGACGATGCGATCACGCCAACGCGTGCGCCGAAGGCGTGTGGGTGGGGTTCCGAGCGCGTAAGAACTTCGTCGGTGCAATCAGGTCGGCAGCGAGGCCACTCGGGCGCCGCGCGACGGGGCCCCACCCACCGCCTCGGCCGCACGCGTGCTCGCGATCTCCTCATCGCTTCGCGCGGTCGACGAGTACGACTCGTAAACGCTTCATCCGCAAGCTGCGCAGCAACTCGTGTGCGTCGACTGATTTGCGCCGCACGCAAAGCTAGCGACAGGCGACGTCGGCGGCCGCGCAGCGGAAGCGCACGTGCAGGTGATTGCCGTGGTTCGGCTCGTGGCGCACGAGGCCGGCGGATGCACCGCGGCCGTGCGGGTACTGGAAGATCCGATTCAAGCGACCCTCGGAGACGCCGTTCTCTTTCGCCCAGTCGTAGATCACGCCCTGCAGGTCGAAGTCGAGGAACATGATGTGGATGCCGCCATCGTCATCGCGCGTCGACGCGAGGTTCGCGATCAGCGACCACATCGCGGCCTTGTGGAGCGTGTCCTCGTCGGCCTCGACGAAGCTCGCGGGATAACCGGCTGGCTTTTTCTTGTAGAACAGCCCGAGGTCGACATCGCGCCCGGACTGGTGCGAGTTGTGCTCGCTGATGCGGCCGCCGCGCGGCGCGCTGAAGTCGCCGATCGCGAACGTGTGGGCTTTCGGGAAAGACACAAGGGTCTCCATGATCGCGCGGCGCGTGTGATCGACGGTCGTGCGCGTACCGAACGCGCGGTGCGGGCGGCGGAGGTGGGTGCGCTCGGGGGCGCGAAACTTCGTCGAGCGATCGAGCTTGCCGGACCACGGCGCACCGATCGATTGACCGCGTGATTTCGGTTTCTTCTTCTCGACGACCTGTCGCTTCTCGACGCTGGTCGCGATCGCGACGCGTTTCTTCGTCTTGGATCTACCGCGCGCGTCGGCGGGTGCAGTCGAGACGAGGAGTCCGAGGGTGACGACCAACAGCAGCACGCGCATCACAGCAATCCTGCGAGGCGCGCCGCGTGTGCGCCAGTTTTCTCAGTTTCACTTCTTTAAGGACTTGCAGCGTTCGCCGAGGAGCTTGCCGATCGGGGTGAGGTCGTCCTGCAAGGTCTTCGAGAAGTCCTTGCGCGTCAACGTGCGGCCGGCGAGGACGAGCTTGCGAAGGTCGCCGCAGGTCCGGTGCGCCTCGATGAGGTGCGCGACGCCGCCGTTGTAGACGCGGGTCTCGGTCAACGAGGCGTTGTTCGGGCGACGGCGGATCCGCAGATCGTCGACGAGCTCGTCGATGATCTTCTCCTTGGCCTTCAGCTTCTCCTCGCGCCCAAGCTTACCCTCGTAGAGCTCCTTCAGCTGGTTGTAGCCCGCGAGCAGGCGCGACGTCCGCGCGAGGTGGACCGCCTGGCCGAGCGTCCATGCGAGGTCCTCCGGCGAGCCGGCGCCGAACTTCTCGGCGATCCAGTGGTCGGTCAGGGTGTCGGCGACATAGGTCGCGAAGCTCTCGTTGAAGAACGGCTGGTCGGTGACCAGCACGGTCGCGTGCACCGACTCGTGGATGATGACGTTGAACAGCTCGGGTAGGGCGTCGTCGCCGCCGCCGAGCATCGTCGAGAGGACGGGGTCCGGGAACCAGCCGCCCGTCGAGTACGCCGACGCGGGGCGCACGATCGCGTCGTAGCCTTGCGCCTCGAGATCGAGCTTGTGCTTGACGGCCGCGCCTTCGTCGAACCAGCCGAGGCCCGCGAAGCACCCGACGATCGGGAAGCACCACTTGCGCGGCTTGAACTGCAGCGGATCGGCGGCGCCGACGAACCACACGGCGGCGGGGCGGCCGAGCGCCGCGTAGTGGCGATAGTTGCGGCGGATCGAGAGGCCGAACGTGCGGCCGTAGGCTTTGATCTCGTCGATCGAGGCGAGCAGCATCGCCGTGCGGACCGACGTGCTGGGATCGCGGATGACCTCGTCGATCGGGCGCGCCTTCGAGAGCAGCTCGGCCTGACCGTACGCGGCTTGCGCGAGGTAACGCGTCATCAAGCGCTCGCGCGCGCAGCCCGCAGCCGAGCCAATGACCACCAGCGCGATAAGGGCGTGCTTCATAGCGCTTCGGCGATCGCCGCAGCGAGCGCCTCGGCATCGTCACCGAGCTTCGTCGCCTTCCAGCCGATCCCGAGCCCCGAGCCGTCGTCGTACTTCGGGATGATGTGGAAGTGCACGTGCATCACGGCCTGGTGTGCGGACGCGCCGTTGTTCTGGAGAATGTTGTAGCTCTTGGCGCCGGTCGCCTCCATCAGGGCGCGCGCGATGCGCGGCAGCACTTTGCCGATCGCGGCGGCGAATTCCTCGGAGAGCTGGTCGAGCGTCTCGGCCGGCTCGCGCGGGATCACGAGGGTGTGTCCTTTGGAGATCGGATTGATGTCGAGGAACGCGAGCACGTGGTCGTCCTCGTACACGCGGTGACAGGGAATCTCGTCGCGCAGGATCTTCGAGAAGATCGTCTCGGCCATGTGGCCAGGCTACTACGGATCGAAGCGGTAGCCGGAGCCACGCACCGTGATGAAGTGCCGAGGCTGCTCGGGATTCTCTTCGAACCGCTTTCGGAGCTGGCCGACGAAGTTGTCGACGGTGCGGACCGACCCGGCCGACTGCCCCCACACCTGGCTGAACAGCTGCGCGCGCGAGAACACCTGGTTCGGATGTCGCACGAAGAACACGAGCAGCTCGAACTCGAGGTGCGTCAGCTTGAGCTCGCCAATGGCGCGCTTCGTGACCGTGCGCTGGCCGAGATCGATCGCGATATCGGAGAACTCGAAGACGTTGCCGACGACCTCGGCGACAGGGGTCGGGACGGCCTGGCCCGCGCGCCGCAACACGGCTTCGATGCGTGCGAGTAGCTCGGCAAGGCCGAACGGCTTCGTCACGTAGTCGTCTGCACCGAGACGCAGCGCCGCGACCTTGTCGTATTCGCCCTCGCGCGCCGACACGCAGATCACCGGCACGAGGTTGTCGGCGGCACGCAGCGCGGACAGCACCTCGAGCCCGTTCTTCTTCGGCAGGTTGATGTCGAGGAGGATCAGCGCGAAGTCCTCGGCCTCGGCGCGGCGAATCGCTTCCTCGCCATCGCGCGCGATCAACGCCGCGTGCCCCGCGAGCTTCAAGTTCAGCGAGAGACCGGTCGCGATCGCCTCGTCGTCCTCGACGATCAAGATCCGCTCGATCACGAGTGCGAGACCTCTCCGAGCTGCGCGACTTCTTGCGGGTCGGTCACCTTCTCACCGCGCCGCTTGAGCCGGATGCGAAACATCGTCTCGCCGGGCTTCGAGTCGAGGTCGAGCTTGCCCTTGTGCCCGCGTACGATCGCGCGCACGAACGACAGCCCGAGGCCGACGCCGGGCTGGCCGCCCTCGTATGCCGCGCGCCCGCGCTTGAACTGCTGGAAGATCGCGCGCTGCTCGGCGGGATCGATGCCGACGCCGTTGTCGCGCACGCACAGCTCGACCCAGCGGCCTGCACTTCGCGCTTCGATCTCGATCTGCTTGTCCTCGCCCGTGTACTTCCACGCGTTGGTCAAGAGGTTCACGAGCGCGCGCACGAGCGTCGAGCGATCGCCGGTCACGGCGAGGCCGGGCTCGACCGTGCGGCGGATCGGCGTCGGGTTGGTGAGCGTCAGCGCGTCGAACGCGGCGATCGTTTCGTCGACGAGCGAGGCCACGTCGATCACCTCACGCCGGTACTCGTAGATCGATTGCAAGCGCGAGAGCTCGAGCACGCGCCCGACGAGGATCTCGAGGCGTGAGGTCTCGCGCGCGAGCAGCGAGACAACTTGCTTGCGGTCGGTGTCCTCGAGGCGGCCGTCACCCAGCGACTCCATGAGCAGCCGGATCGACGTGATCGGCGTGCGCAGCTCGTGCGAGACGCTCGACACGAACTCGCTCTGCAGGCGCATGAGCGACGCGCCCTTGCCCATGAAGATCGTGCCGAGGATGTAGCCGGTGATGCCGCTCGTGCAGAACGTCAACACGAGCACGCCGGAGATCACCGTCGTCGCGGTGCTGCCGATCGACAACAGAATGATGCCGATCGCGAGCATCCCGACCGTCGGCAAGAGCACGGCGAGCAGCAAGACGAGCTTCGCTCGCCTGAGCTGGAGATTCGCCGGAGGAAATCGCACGAGCGGCACTATGCCACGTCGAGTGCGGGCGTCCCTGAAGCGGATGCTTCGCCGTCCGGAACCCGAACGTGATCGGGCACCCCGTGCAGGTCCCACACGAGTCCGACGGCAGACAGCACACGCAGCACGTAGTACGTGATGTCGATCTCCCACCAGAAGAAGCCCTGCCGCGCGGACACCTGATAGTGGTGGTGATTGTTGTGCCAGCCCTCGCCGAGGGTGACGAACGAGAGCACGAGGTTGTTGCGCGAGTCATCGCCGGTCGTCTTGTAGCGACGGCCGCCCCAGATGTGGCTCAGCGAGTTGATCGTGAACGTGCCGTGCCACGTCATCACCTGGCTCACCGCGAACGCCCACACGAGCGCGTGAAAGCCGCCGATGAAGAACGTGGCCGTACCGACCGCGACCGGCGGAATCATCCAGAACGCGTTGAGCCAGCGCAGCTCGGGATACTTCGAGAAGTCCTTGATGCGAGACATGTCCGTCTCCTCGAGGTCGTTCGACAAGAACCAGCCGTGATGCGCCCACCAGAAGCCGCTCTGGATGACGCTGTGCAGATCTCCCGGCGCATCCGACAGCCTGTGGTGCAAGCGATGATGCGCGGCCCACCACAGCGGACCCTTCTGGCCGGTGCAGGTCGCGCCGAACGCGAGCACGAACTGAAACCACCGCGAGGTCTTGAAGCTGCGGTGCGAAAAGTACCGGTGATAGGCACCGGTCACGAAGAACATGCGCGGCAGGTAGAGCGCGAACGCGAGACCCAGGCCCGACCACGAGAAGCCCGTGATCGCGACGCCAACGATCGCGAGGAGATGCACGCCCCAGTACGGGATCGTGAACGGGTTCGCATAGACGCGCCAGAAGCCACGCGCCTGCGCTGCAGCGACCGGGTTCGACATCGTGCTAAGGCTAGCGCGCCCGCCGCGCGGTGGGCCTCACGCCCTCTGTCACGATCCGGTCAGACTGTGTCTGGAGAGGGCTACGGCGAAATAACCTGCGCGGTCGGCGGCGCGGCTTTCGCTTTCGTCGGGCCACGCGCGGCGATCGCGGTCAGTGCACCGGCGACGACGAACGCGATCGCGGCCGCCACCACCGGCGCGCGACGCAGACGCGGCCACGACGAGCTCTTCGCGGGTGCGAGCGCGATCGTCGGCGGCGGAACAAACGGGCGTGGTGCGGAGCCGAGCGCGATCATGTGTGCCGAAGCGGGCAGGAGGCTGTCGTGCTCGACGCTCTTCAGCATGCGCTGCACGGCGGCCATCGTCTGCGGACGCAGGGCAGGGTCCTTCTGCAGCATCATCAAGATCACGTCGTCGAGCGCGGGCGAGACCTCCATCGAGAAGCTCGACGCACGCGGAATCGGTGCGCGCTGGTGGCGATCGACGAGCTCGCGCAACGAGCCTTCGAAGGGCGTCCGACCGGTGACGAGCTCGAACAGGATGCAGCCGAGCGCGTAGATATCGCTGCGGTGATCGATCTGCGTCGCGGACCGGCACTGCTCGGGAGACATGTAGCGCGGCGTTCCGAACACCGTGTTCATCTGCGTCTGGCAGTTGTTGCCGAGCTTCGCGAGACCGAAGTCGAGAACCTTCACGCGCTCGCCGGAGTGTGTCGCGGGATCGGGCACGACATAGATGTTGTCGGGCTTGAGATCGCGATGGAGCACCGAGGCCTTGTGCGCGGCGTCGAGCGCGCACGCGACCTGTCGCACGAGCTCGATCGCGACGGGCGGCGCGAGGCGGCCAGCTTTCTGTAGCCGCGCGGTGAGCGACTCGCCCTGGAGCAGCTCCATCGCGATGTACGCGCCCGACGAGCCCTCGATGATGCCGCAGTCGAACATCGTGACGATGCCGGGATGCGCGATGCGCGCCGCGGCGCGCGCTTCTTGAAGAAAGCGCTGCACGATCTCCTTGTTCGAGATGTGCGCCGAGTTGAGCAGCTTGATCGCGACGTCGCGATCGAGGTGCTGGTCCTTCGCCGTGAAGACGACGCCGAACGTGCCCTGCGCGATTTTCTCGCCGAGTCTGTATCTGCCTGCGATCGTCTTGCCGGCTGTTGCGACAAATCCGTCGGCGGGGCTCTTCTGGGCCGCGAATTCTTGAGAGGTGCCGGGCGGCAGGGTCGGCGCTACCGGACGGATGACGGTCCGCGCGTTGTCCTCCTGGAAGCCGGTGGCACGCGGCTGCGTGACTTCCAGATCGGGCGCTTGAACTTCCTTGACTCGGCGCACCACGAAACGGTTCACGCCAGAGTGAGAGTGCACGCGTCGTGCCTCCGGGTTCGACGTGCTCTCGCGGGTCTGCTGTGGTGTTACCCGGGCGGGGTGGAGAGGCGACTCCCCAGTCACCTGTCCCGTCTTTGCGCAGTGGTAGGGTGCGGCCGAGGATTTCCACCGATGAAATACAAGAACCTCGGCTCCAGCGGCGTAAAAGTATCGAGCCTCTGCCTCGGAGCGATGACGTTCGGTGAGGCCGACGAGAAATCGTTCATGCACAAGGTCGGCTCCGACGAGGCGACCGCTCATGCGGTGCTCGATCGCGCGGTCGCGGCCGGCATCAATTTCGTCGACACCGCGGACGTCTACGGGCAAGACGGACTGTCCGAGCGCGTGCTCGGCAACTGGTTCGAGCAGCGCCGTGCGCGCGACAAGATCGTTCTCGCGACGAAGTTTCGCTTCACGATGGGCGACGGCGCGAACCGTAGCGGTGCGTCTCGCTATCGCATCGTGAAGTGCTGCGAGGACTCGCTGCGCCGTCTCAAGACTGATCGCATCGACCTCTACCAGATCCACATGCAGGACATCACGGTGCCGGAGGAAGAGACGCTGCGCGCGCTCGACGATCTCGTGAGCGCCGGCAAGATCCTCTACATCGGCTGCTCGAACTACGCCGCGTATCGCTTGATGCATTCGCTGTGGCTGTCGCGCACGAATCGCTGGTCGCCGTTCGTGTCGCTGCAGGTGCAGTACAGCTTGCTCGTGCGTGACATCGAGCGCGAGCACGTGCCGCTGTGTCGCGAAGAAGGCCTCGGCATCTTGCCGTGGTCACCACTCGCGGGCGGCTTCCTCACCGGCAAGTTCGAGAAGGGCAAGCCGCCGCAGACCGGCACGCGTCTCGGCGAGAAGGCGGAGCGGTTCGCGCGCTACGACCTCGAGCGCAACTGGAAGGTCCTCGACGCCGTGCGCGCTGTCGCGTCGGAGCTGAACACCACGCCGTCGGTCGTGAGCCTCGCGTGGCTGCTGCATCGGCCGCACGTGTCGTCGGTGATCTTCGGCGCGCGCACGATGGAGCAACTCGAAGCAAACCTCGCGGCCGCAGATCTCGAGCTCGGTGCGAAGCACATGGCGACGCTCGATCAAGCGAGCGCGTTCGACCTCGGCTACCCGTACGCGTTCATCCAGGCGACGCAGTCGAGCTGGTAGTCACTTCGGCGCTTCGGCGTCTTCGAGGAGCTTGTGTGCGCGGTCCGTGTAGACCGAGCCCGTGATGCGCTTCACGAGGACACGCGCACGCTCGAAGTCCTTCTGCGCGATGAACTTCTGCAGCGCTTTGAACTTGTCCTCGTTCGCCGCTTCGTCGACGGCTTTCACGAGCAGCGCATCGGCGCGTGCGCGGTCGTGCGGCTTCAGCCGCTCGCTGCACTCCTTGAGCTCTTTCCAGAACAGCGCCTTCTCGAGGTCCTCGCAGTCCTGCTTCAGCCGCGCGATCTCGTCGGGCGACAGCGGCATCGTGGTCGTGGTCTTCGCCGTGGTGCCGCGTGTGTCCCGTTCGGGTTCGGTCTTGCGCAGCGCGAAGAACATGACCGTCGCCGCGAGCGCCGCGGCGAGCACACCGGCACCGACGAGCAGCGGCATGCGCGACGCCGACGCGCGCCGCATCGTCGTGCGCGGCTCGGCGCTCGTCGTGACCTCTTCCTCGAGTGTTCGCCCGCCCGTCGAGAACGGCGCTGAATCGACGAGCGTCCCGACCGCGACAGGTGCCGGCCGCTGCGGCGGGGTCGGCCGCATCGGCGGCATGGGAGGCGCGGGCGTCGGCTTCGTGTTTCGCATCGTCGCCACCGGCGGCGTCGGTGTGAGCCCGGTCGGCGGCGCGGGCGTGGGGCGCGCAGGCGTGCGCGGGATCGCGGGCGGCTGCGTCGGCGGCTTCGGTCGCTGCGGACCCGACGGCGGGACGAGCTCGGTCTGGATCTCCTCGAGCGCCTTGTCGAGCGCCTTCATCGAGTCGGGACGATCCTCGGGCTCCTTGCCGAGCATCTTGCGAATCAGCGCGTCCATCGATTCGGGCAGGCCCTGCACGATCGCGCGCGGCGACGGAATCGGCGCGGTCGTGTGCTGGATGATCATGTCGATCGCACCGGGACCTTCGTACGGCGCCTGGCCGGTAAGCATCTCGTAGAGCATGCAGCCGAGCGTGTAGATGTCCGTGCGCTGGTCGACCGCGCGCGCCGATCGCGCCTGCTCGGGCGACATGTACTTCGGCGTGCCGAGCATCATCTGCGAGTGCGTGTTGACGCCCGCCTCCTTCGGTTCGGCGAGCTTCGCGACACCGAAGTCGAGGATCTTGATCCGGAACCCGCCCTTCACGAGCGCATCGGGCAGGAGGAACACGTTGTCGGGCTTGAGATCGCGATGGACGATGCCCGCCGCGTGCGCCACCGTGAGCGCGGCGGCGATCTGACGCCCGATCAAGATCGCGTCGGCGACCGAGAGCCGGCCGCGTTGCTCGAGGTGCTGCGTCAGCGAGTAGCCGCGCAACAGCTCCATCGCGATGTACGCGTTGCCATCCTGCGCGGTGCCGCTGCCGCTGATCGTTCCGCACTCGAACACCGTGACGATGCCGGGGTGGTCGATCTTCGCGGCCGCACGCGCTTCCTTGAGAAACCGCGCGATCACATCGGGCTGCGTCTGATATTCGGGCCGTAGAACCTTGATCGCCAGCTCGCGACCGAGCTCGGTGTCACGTGCGTGGTAGACGACGCCGAACCCGCCAGTGCCCAAGCGCTCTCCGAGCTCGTAACGTCCGATCCGGAGGCCTGCAGCCATCAGCGGCGGATCATAGCCTCATTCGCTCAGATCTTTTTGATAGATGCCGTTGCCAGCACATAACGTCTCCATCGACGTCCGCATCGCTGCGCTCATCTTCTTCCAGTAGATGCGCGCCTCCGCGACGTTCTTCGACTTGCAAGCGGCGGCCAGCGCGAAGCGAAGGACGGTGGACTCGCTCGGCTTGCACAGGTGCGCCTGACCGTAGAGCACGAGTGCGGCGGCGGGACGATTGCTCGTGAACGCCTCCTGTGCCTTCGCGAGGAGGTCGTCGAATCGGTCGCAGTTCGCGGCGACCTTTGGCGGCTCTGACTTCGGCGGCTCCGATTTCTTTGGGCGCTCGATCTGCGGCTTCGTTAGGTACTCGGGCTTCAAGACCTTGATCGCGATCTCGCGATCGAGATCGACGTCGCGCGCGAGATGCACGACGCCAAAGCCTCCCTTGCCGAGGCGCATGCCGACTTCGTACCGCCCGATCCGTAACCCCGGTGAGATCAACGCGGGTCGAGGATACTACGCAGGACGATGCGTAGTAGCGTCGAGCGGTGAGCGAGCAAGACCTCGACGCCCTCGCCAATCAAACAGTCAGCCGCGAGCAGTTCACCGCGTCCGAGCTCGCGAAAGAAGTCGCAGCGCTGGGTGCGCGATGGAGCATTGCCGGCGACCAGTTGCAGCTCTATCTGCGTGGGCCGATGACGCGCACGGGTGCGGCCGCGGCCTTCGCGGGCAAGCTCGCCGACGAGCTCGATCACCACCCGCGGATCGTCCTCGAGTACGCGGGCCTCACGCTCACGATCAACACGCACGACATGAAAGCGATCACCGTGCTTGACCTCGTGTACTGCGCGCGCCTCGAGACCTGGCTGCGTGAAAACGGCTGGCCTACGTGAGCGTTCGCGCGAAGCTTCCCAGACGATTCGTCGTCGAGAAGTCGAGCGCGTTCGTGGTCTTGCAGCAGTTGAAATAACCGTAGGCAGGTAGCCTTTTCCCCTGCCATGAAGCACATCGCTCTCGCGCTGGGAGTCCTGGCGTCGTCCACCGTCGCGTTCGCCGAAAAGAAGCCGTACACGCTCGCGGATCTCAAGGCGCTGGTCGCGCAGAAGTCGTTCAAGGAAGCAGTCGAGCATCTCAAGGATGTCTCGCCGTCGGAGCGCACGGCCGACTGGCAGGCGGTCGCGGCCGACGCCGCGGCTGGCTACATCGGCTCGCTGAAGGACGACAACCTCGTCACCAAGGTCCTCGAGATCGAGAAGGTCGACAGCGAGTACCCGTCGATCCTGAAGTCGGCGAAGTACACGAAGGTTCGCGGCGAGGTCGGCCTCAAGGCGTACAAGGGCTGCTTCGAGAACAGCTACTGGATCGACGAGTGTCTCGATCACGCCTACAAGTTCATCGAGGCCGACAGCGACAACACCGACCTCGCGTTCAAGATGGGCAAGCTCGTGCGTCTGAATGCGAAGCACTGGGCATCGCTGCGCTACTTCAAGAAGGCGCTGACCGCGAAGAGCACCAAGGCGATGTGCGCCGACAAGGACATCGAGATGGCCGTGTTGTCGGGTCTCGCGCTGCCGTCGTCCTACGACGCGCTGCCGATCGCGAAGGAAGTCGCGCAGGGCGCGTGCTGGGAGAACTTGAAGAAGCCGATCGTCGAGGCGTTCAACGAGGACTCGGAGAACGGCTACGTCCGCACGAACGCGTGTAGCTTCCTCAAGGCGAAGAAGGCCCTGAGCGCCGAACAGGCGAAGACCTGCAAGTCAGACAAGTAGCGCGCCGAGCGCGATCTGTAGATCGCCGGCGATGAACACGGTCAGCTCGTCGAGTTGGCGGCCATCGACGAGCCCCGCAGCGAGCGCGCCGAGGTCACGCGCCTCATCGCACACTGAAGCGAGGCGGCCAAGCTCGTCGTCGATCGTGCCCGCGAGCAGATTGACGTGCGTGCCGCGCCGTAGCTGCGACGCGCTGACCTGGATCTTCGTATGTACACAAACGATATCGCAGGCGAGCGTCTCGCCGAGTGTCGCGAGCGTGCCCCCGGCGCCGCGTGCGAGCTCCGGCAGGTCGGCGCACCGGATCTCGCGCGGTGCGAACCACGTGCGATGTGCGGTGACCGACAGCGCGGCCTCGTCGATCGTCGACGCGTCGGCGACGAGGCCGAGCGTGCGCGGCGTGCCGACGGCGAGGTAGTGCGAAGCGATCGCACCGATGGCGGCGCGTGCGCGAGCGAGTTGCGCGATGTCACCACCGCGCCGCGGATTTTGGTTCGTCGCCTGCGCGACATAGGCGCGCTCGACGGCGAGCACCCAGTCGGCCACTAGAACTCGGCCTGGCGAGGCGCGCGCGGGAACGGAATCACGTCGCGGATGTTCTCCATACCGGTCGCGTACTGGATCGCGCGCTCGAAGCCGAGCCCAAAGCCGGCGTGCGGCACGGTGCCGTAGCGACGCAGGTCGCGGTACCACCAGTAGTCCTTCGGGTGCAGGCCCATCTCGGTGATGCGGCGATCGAGCACCTCGAGCCGCTCCTCGCGCTGGCTGCCGCCGATGATCTCGCCGATGCCCGGCGCGAGGACGTCCATCGCGGCGACGGTCTTCTCGTCGTCGTTCAGGCGCATGTAAAACGCCTTGATGTCCTTCGGATAGTTCACGACCGCGATCGGACCCTTCACGACCTTCTCCGTCAGATAACGCTCGTGCTCGCTCTGCAAATCGATGCCCCACTTCACGGGGAACTCGAACTTCTCCTTGGATTGCTCGAGCGTCTTGATCGCGTCGGTGTAGTCCATACGCGTGAACTTCGACTCGATCATCGCGTTCAGGCGCGTGATGCACTCCTTGTCGACGAACTTCTCGAAGAACGCCATGTCGTCTTTGCGCTCGTCGAGCAGCGTCTTGAAGATGAACTTCAAGAAATCTTCGGCGAGCTGCGCGTCGGCCGCGAGATCCGCGAACGCGATCTCGGGCTCGATCATCCAGAACTCGGCGAGGTGCCGCCGCGTGTTCGAGTTCTCCGCGCGGAACGTCGGGCCGAACGTGTAGACCTTCGACAGCGCGAGGCAGTAGGTCTCGACGTTGAGCTGGCCCGAGACGGTCAGCCGCGTTTCGCGACCGAAGAAGTCCTTGTCGAAATCGATCTTGCCATCGGGCGTCTTCGGCAGGTTCGCGAAGTCGAGCGTCGAGACCCTGAACATCTGGCCTGCACCTTCGGCATCCGACGCCGTGACGATCGGCGTGTGGATCCAGAAGAAGCCGCGCTCGTGGAAGAACCGGTGCACGGCCTGCGCGAGCGTGTGGCGCACGCGCGTGACCGCACCGATCACGTTCGTGCGCGGGCGCAGGTGCGCCACTTCTCGCAGGTACTCCATCGTGTGGCGTTTTGGCTGCATCGGATAGTGGTCCGGGTCATCGACCCAGCCGACGACCTCGATGCTCTCGCCGCGAACCTCGACGGATTGCCCTTTGCCTTGCGACGCCACGATCTCGCCCGACGCGCGCACGGCGCAGCCGGTCGTGATGCGAAGAACGTCGCTCTCGTAGTTCGGGAGCTCGGCGGGCGCGACGACTTGCAGCGGATCGAACGAGCTACCGTCGTGAATCGCCAAGAACGACAGGCCCGCCTTCGAGTCGCGACGGGTCCGGATCCAGCCTTCGACGGTGACGCGCTCTCCAACCGCCACCTTGCCCGCGAGGATGTCCGCGATGCGTGTGGCCATGGCTTACTCGCGTGCCGCTTCTTTGCTCCCGACGACCGTCATGTTCATTCCGATCTGCACCGACAGCGCCTTGCCGTCGATCGAGATCACGGTCTTGCCGTTGAGGTACCAGCCGAAGCTGCCCGTCGAGAACTGCTTCACCTCGGCGAGCATCTCCTGGCCGTTGATGCTGATCTTCAGCGGTTCAGCTTTCTCGGCGAACTGTGCAGCATTGACGGGGCACGCAGTTTTGGGTGGCATAGCGCCCGCATGCTACTCGAACCTCCGCGGTTGTTGCTCGAATGCGGCATGCTCAATCGCCGAAGCGGACCGCGATGTTGTCGCGCGCATGCGCGAGGATGGTCTTGTGGGCGTCGGACCATGGCATCGCTGCGGGGAGCTCGACGCGAGGCGCCTCGGCCGACAGAGTCACGACGACCGACGCATGCGGCATGTTGCTCTGCTCGCGATTCCATAACGCCCAGAGCCAGCGCTGCACGGCGGCAACGTCCTCGCTACACCCGCACTTGCGGTGGGCTTCGGCGATGCCGGCGAGCAGCACTGCCGACTTGTCCGTAGTCTCGTCGCCGCTGTCGGCGAGCGAGCGCTCGAGGAAAGCGCGACCGCTCGGGCAGCGGCCGAACACGCGCTGGCGCGTCGGGTCTTTCGCGCGCCGCATCGCGGCCTCGAGATCGGGCACCGGCGCGTTGTCGTCATGGACCTCGTGCAGAGGACCGAGCTCGGCGTCGATCCACGACGGCGCCGGCGGCGGAAGCTTCGAGACGCCGCGAAACACGAAGCGCAGCCGGGTGAACCCGGCGGCCGCTGCGGCGTGGCCGACCACGGCGATCGAACGCCAGGGGGCACTGCCGTCGGCCATCACCGCGATCTCGGTCGCGTCCTTGCCCATCGCGGCCCGCAGCTCCTCGAGCTCGGCGACGTGGAGCTCGTCGATCCGATCGTGGGTCGTGAGGAGCCGCCCCTGGAACCTGACCTCGCGATCCGTCATCTGCACCACGGGAAGCTGTGGCGGCGTCGCCGGAGCAACCTCGGTCACGAGGATGGGCGTGAGAAATCGCGACGACGGGTAGATGGTGTGACCTTCCGCGGCGAGGATCGCGATCCACGCTTCGAGTCTCGCGACCTCATTGTCACACTTGCCGGCGGGCTTCTTGCCGGTACACGCCGCCACCACGAGCACACACGCCAGGTAACGCGTCATCGACATCCCGTCGATGGTAGCGCGGCGGATCGCTCAGGGCCGCCGGAGATCGTGGAGCTCGAACGCGAGGTGCGCGAATGCGGTGATGACGAGCGCGTGGTCGATGCCGCCGTCGCGCAGCATCATGCGCACCTCGGTGAGCGGCATGGTCTGCAGCTCGATCACCTCACTCGAGTCGAAGCGCTGCGCCACGGTCGGCTTCGCATCGAGCGCGAGATACGTGTGCAGGCGATTGTTCTGGATCGCGGGATTCGGAGATGCGGTGCCGATCGAACGCCAGTGGTGCGCGGTGTAGCCGGTCTCTTCCTCGAGCTCGCGCTTCGCGGCCGTCAGTGGATCCTCGCCGTCGTCGACCATGCCGCCCGGAATCTCGACGCAGATCGACGCCGAGCCGGCGCGGTACTGGCGGATCAGGACGACCTCGTCTTTTGGTGTCAACGCGATGACATTGACCCAGTCGACACACTCGATCAGGGAGAACTTCTTGACCTTGCCCGTCTGTGGATGCGCGCCCTCGACGAAGGCGGTCTTGAAGATGCGGTAATCGTTGCCGGGCGAGCGGGCACCGAGTCGCCAGGTCAATTCCTCGTCGGACATGCGCGCAGAATAGCGATATTTCGGGCCATACATACTTTCTGCCAGTCCCCAGGTGATGCTGGTCTTCGTGGGCGCATGTGTGGAGAGTGGGCGCATGGCTTCGCATGCTCGTGTGCTCTCGTTCCTCGCGGTGATGTCGACCGCAACGCCGGTGGTCGCCGGCGGGTTTGGCATCCCCGAGGTTGGCGTGCGGCGCACGGGCATGGCGACCATCATCGGCCGGCCCGACGACGCGTCGGCGATCTATCACAACCCCGCGGGCCTGATCCTCCAGCACGACGCGGGGCTCTATATCTCGCTCGGTCTGTCGATGATCGACACCGAGTTCCGGCTCCAGCCGTGGGACCAGAGCGATCGCTTCCTCGGTACGTCACCCGAGAGCGATGGCTACTACGCCCCCGTGAAGCCGACGCGCGCGATGGGCGTCATCCCGATGATCGCGGCGACGTACGAGGTCCTGCCCGACAAGCTCGTGCTCGGCACGGCGATCTTCGTCGGCAACGCGACGGGCGCGCAGTTCGAGGAACAAGCGGTCACGCGCTATCACCTGATCGATGGCTACGTCGTCGCCCCGCAGGCGGTGCTCGCCGCGTCGTATCGCGTGCATCCGACGCTCTCGCTCGGCGCATCGGTCGGCGTGCTCAACCTGCGCGTGCACGGCAAGCGCGAGG
Organism: Myxococcota bacterium; assembly: GCA_030857175.1. Lineage (GTDB taxonomy): Bacteria > Myxococcota_A > Polyangia > Haliangiales > Haliangiaceae > JABFXX01. The sequence goes on from JALZOJ010000001.1 coordinate 397,831, forward strand.
TCTTTCCAATCGTGAACGGGATGGACGTCAGCATGATCACCGGCACGCGGCCCGAGCTCACGCTCGACGGCAGCGGCTGGGCACCGACGTGGATGCTCGGCGCGTTCGGCCAGCCGCACCCGCGCATCACGTGGGGCGCGACGATCACCGGCCGCGTCGACGCGGAGCTGACCGGGCCGATCTCGGTGAAGTACAGCGATGACTCGCCGGCGCCCGGCGACATGCTGAAGGGCTCGCAGACGACGACGCAGATGTTGCCGTGGGCGTTCATGGGCGGCGCGAACTTCGATGTCCACGAGAACGTCGAGCTCGGCACCGAGTTTCGCTACTGGCTCTATCGCCAGTACAAGAAGCAGCACACCGACGTCGTCGGCATCTTCCTCGTGCGCGAGCTCGAGACGATGAAGAACTACAACGACTCGTGGGCGGTGTCGGCGGGTGCGCGCGTGCACTCGCTCGACTTCGCACCGAAGCTCGAGCTGATGGCGGGCGCGCAGTACGACAAGTCGCCGGCACCGAAGCAGACCGTCACGCTCGATCAACCGAGCTTCTCGCATCCGGCGGCGCACCTCGGCGTGCGCTACTCGGCGGGGCGCTATCGCTTCGGCGCGAGCTATATCCACTACTGGTATCTGATCCCGAAGATCGAGGACTCGATCACGGGCCCGCCGTCGAACATCAAGGGCAGCGGCTCGAACAACATCTTCACGGTTTCCGTCGAGGCGACGCTATGAGCAGTATCCCGAAGCAAGGCCGCTCGGCCGACGAGGTCCTCGCGGATCTCGCGTCGCGCACGGCGCCCGACACGAACTGGCGCGATGGGCGCGTGTTCTCGCTCGTCTACAAGATTCCCGGCGAGGCCGGCGAAGCGCACGAGCAGCTCCTGCAGCGCGCGCACGCGATGTTCGCGAGCACGAACCTCTTGAACCCGATGGCGTTCAAGAGCCTGAAGGCGATCGAGGGCGAGCTCGTCGAGATGGCGGGCCGGCTGTTCCACTGCGCCGGTGCTGTCGGCACGGTGACGTCGGGCGGCACCGAGTCGATCCTGTGTGCGGTCGCCGCGTATCGCGATCGCGCACGGCGCGAGCGACCGTGGATTCGCCGCCCGCAGCTCGTCGTTCCGACGACGATCCATCCGGCGTTCGACAAGGCGGCGCACTACTTCGGGGTGAAGCTCGTCAAGGTCCCCGTCGGCGCGGATCTGCGCGCGGACGTGCGCGCGATGGAGAAAGCGATCGGTCGCAGGACGATCGGCATCGTCGCGAGTGCGCCGCAGTATCCACACGGCGTGATCGATCCGATCGGCGAGCTCGGCGCGATCGCGCAGCAGCGCGGGATCCCGATGCACGTCGATGCGTGCGTCGGCGGCTTCATGTTGCCGTGGCTCGAGCGGCTCGGCCGGCCGATTCCGAAGTGGGACTTCCGCGTGCCGGGCGTGACGTCGATCAGCGCGGACCTTCACAAGTACGGCTACGCTGCGAAGGGCGCCTCGCTGCTGGTGTGGCGCTCGATCGATCAGATGCGCCACCAGATCTTCGTCGAGACGAACTTCCCGGGCGGCATCTACGCCTCGCCGACGATGATCGGCACGCGTCCGGGCGGACCGATCGCCGCGGCCTATGCGGCGCTGCAGACGATCGGCGAGTCCGGCTACGTGGAGCTCGCGCGCACGACGGTCGACGCGGCGGACCGGTTTCGCGCGGGCATCTCGAAGATTCGGGGGCTCGCCGTGATCGGCGGGGAGCTCACGATCGTCGCGTACGCCGCGGTCGGGATGGACGTCTATGCGGTCGCGGATCGCATGGAGACCCGCGGCTGGACAATGGACCGCATGCATCGGCCCGCGGCGATTCATCTGACGGTCACCGCGAATCACGCCGGCGTCGTCGACGAATACCTCGCGGACCTCGCCGCGTCGGTCGCCGAGGTGCGCCGCGACCCGAAGCTCGCGAAGTCGGGCAGCGCGCCGATGTACGGCATGGCGGGCAAGCTGCCGCTGCGCGGGCTCGTCGCGTCGCGCGTGCGCAAGATGATCGCGGACATGTACGGCGGTGCCTCGTGAAGCGCATCGCATTCGCACGTATCGCGCAGGAGACGAACGCGCTGTCGCCGGTGCCCACGGTGCTGCACGACTTCCAGACCAGCCACTACCTCGAGGGTGACGCGCTGCTGCGCGCGGTCACCGCCGGTCCGGAAGTGCCGGGCTTCTTCAAGCGCGCCGAGCTCGCGGGCTTCGTGCAAGCGGCGCACGCCCGCAAGGCGGAGATCGAGCCGGTCCCGCTGCTCTCGGCGTGGGCGTCGTCGGGCGGCCCGCTGTCCAAAGACTGCTTCGAGACGCTGGAAGATCGCTTGCTCGAGCAGCTGCGCCGCGCCGGCCGCATCGACGGCATGTACTTCTGTCTGCACGGTGCGATGGGTGCGCAGGGCATCGCGGATCCAGAGAGCCGGCTCCTCCAGAGCGTGCGCTCCGTGATCGGCAACGTGCCCGTCGTGGTCTCGCACGACCTGCACGGCAACATCACACGGGCTCGCGCGTTCGCGGCCGATGCGATCGTCGCGTACCAGACGAACCCGCACCGCGATCACGCGAAGGTCGGCGCGAAGGCCGGTCGCATCGTCATCGGGACTGCACTCGGCGAGCTGAACCCGACCATGGCCTGGCGCACCCTGCCGATGATCCTCGGCGGCGGCAAGACCATCGATTTTCTCGCACCGATGCGCGCCGTGTTCCGGCGCATGCGGCGCGCCGAGAAGTCCGGCGAAGTCCTCGCAGCCTCGACGCTGATGTGTCACCCGTGGAACGACGACCCGGCGCTCGGCTGGTCGACCGTCGTCGTGACCGACAACGATCCTGGCGCGGCGGAGCGTCTCGCCGACGAGCTCGCGGAGCAGTGCTGGGAACGCCGGCACGAGCAACCGCCCGCGTTCCCGACGCCGAAGCAGGCGATCGAAGAAGCGCGCGGCGCGAAGGTGCGCCGCAAGCTCGGCTGCGTCGTGATGGCGGACGCCTCCGACGTGGTCACCGCCGGCGCGCCCGGCGATTCGACGCACCTGTTGCGAGCCCTGCTCGCCGATGCCGGTGGTCTCATCACCTATTGTGCCGTGCGTGACCCGCACGCGATCGCGCGGCTGTGGACGAACGACCCGGGCGATCGCGTCGCGCTGCCGATCGGCGGCACCCTCGATCCGGCGCGGTCGCAGCCGCTGCCTGTCGTCGGCAACGTCCTCAGCAAGCACGACCAGCACGGCTTCGGGAAGACCGTCGTGCTCGCCGTCGAACATCTGCGGATCGTGATCACCGAGGGCCCGTCCATGGTGATGCGTCCCTCGTTCTACAAGGGCGTCGGGCTCTCGCCGTGGCGAGCAGACATCGTGGTGGTGAAGAACTTCTTCCCGTTCCTGATGTTCTTCCTCCCGTACAACCGCAAGACGCTGTTCGTGCGCACGAACGGCACGACGGACTTCGACGCCGCCTTTCAGCTCGTGTTCGACGGGCCGATGCATCCGCGCGATGTCGTCGACGATTGGCGTCCGCGCGATCGCATGCGCCGCGGCCTTCCCGAGGTCGCGGCCGCGATCGAGCCCGCGCTCCACGCATGATCCTGCTCGCGTTCGTCGGCTTGCTCGCGTTCACGGTCGAAGGCGCGATCGGGTTCGGCAGCACCGTCGTCGCGGTCAGCCTCGGCGCGCAGCTGGTGCCGCTCGAGGTGCTGCTGCCGGCGTTCGTTCCGCTCAACATCGTGCTCTCGCTGACGCTGTTGCGCCGCCGCCAGGTCCAGTGGCGCACGCTGTTCGTCGAGATCGTGCCGCTCGTCGCGGTCGGCATCGCGTGCGGCCTCTTGCTCTCGCACGTGCTCACGAGCCGGTTCTTGCTCGTCGGCTTCGGCGCGTTCGTCGTCGCGCTCTCGGTCTTCGAGCTGACGCGCGTAAATCTGCGGTGGTCGACGCCGCTCCTCGCGATCGGCGGCATCGTGCACGGCCTGTTCGGCACCGGTGGACCGATGATCGTCTACGTCACGCGCAAGAAGATCGCCGACAAGAGCGCGTTCCGCGCGACGCTCGCCGTGCTCTGGATCGCGCTCAACACGATCTTGATGGTGAACTTCGTCGCGATGGAGCGCTACCCGTCGCCGGAGCTGATGCTCGTCCTCGGTGCCGCCATCATTCCGGGCCGACTTTTGGGCGAGTACCTGCACCGCGCGCTCGACGCACAGAAGTTCGAGCGCGTCGTGTGGGTCGTGCTGCTCGTCGCAGGCGCGGTGCTCGCGCTGCGCTCGCTTTGACGGCAATACGGCATCGCGCCGCAGCGTTGTCGCGGCATGCGTCCGCTGGTCTGCACACTTTTGATCGCCGCGTGTCAGGCGCCGGTTGTCATGACGGAGCCGCAGGCGACCGCGATCGAGCCGGTGGTCGCGCGGCCGGATCCATGGGACGTGACGCCGCACGAGCGACCGCCCGCGCCGCCAGCCGTGCCCGTGCCCGTGCCCGTGGAGGTGCCGGCGCGGATCGCGATGCCACCGGGCACGAACGAGCCGATCGCCGAGCCAACACCACGCCTGATCACGGCGATGCCGACGGCGCCGATCGCGATGCTCGCACTCACGGACGACGGCCTCGCCGCTGTGACCGCAGACTTCTCGCGCTCCGCACGTGTGTGGCCGACGCTCGACGGCAAGCGCGAGCCCGTCGTCGTCACGTTGCGGGCGCCCGCGCTGCTCGCCCTCACGCGTGACGGCAGCCGCCTCGTGATCGGCGCGCTCGATGCCGCCGGGCAGCTCGAGCTCGTGGTCACCAAGTCGACCGGCGAATCCGAGCGCCGGCTCGCGATCGAAGCACCACGCCCGTTCGTGGCGCTCCATGCGGTTCCGGACGGCTTCCTCGCGCTCGACGACGACCGTGCCGTCTACGCGATCGGCGCCGACGGCACGGTGAGCGCGCCGCTCGTCGCGGATCCGGAACAGCACGTCGCCACGCTCGCGGTTCGCAGCACGCGCGCGCTCGCGATCATCGAGAGCGACGGCAAGGTCAGCGGCCGGTGGATCGAGCTCGCGAGCCAGCCACGCTGGGGCGCGCCGACGCCCACGCTTCCGATCACGAGCGAGCGGGTCGCCATCAGCCCCGACGGCAAGCGCATCGCGGGCGTCACGCGAAGCGGCAAGCGGCTGATCATCGTCGACGTCGAGTCAGGCCGACAGGTGGGACGCGCCGCCGACTGGGACCACGTCGATCCGCGGCTGCGCCCCGTCGGCTGGGTCGACAACAAGACGCTGGCATTCAGCGATCAAAGCGTGGGCATGCAGTGGTGGAACGGCAAGACACATGAACCGATCGGTTCCAGCGACAATGCGATCACTGCCGGCGATGGGGTGGTCGTCGGAACCATGAGCACATCGCTCGAGATCGCCGCGTTCGACAAGGAGACGCACTTCCTCGGCTACCGCATGAGCGGACCGCAGATGCTGCATCCGGTCGGCAACCGGTTTCTCGCGAGCGATGCGAGCTCACTCGTCGAGCTCGACGAGCATTTCCGCACGCGGAAGGTCCGCGAGCTGACCAAGCCGAAGGAGATGGCGCAGGGCTGGTCGGACATCCGCATCATCGACGAGCGGCACGTGCTGGCGACGACACACTTCGGCGACGGGTACGCGGTCTACATGATCGATCTCGACGCGAAGGAGGCGAAGCTCGTCAACAAGGACGTCCATCTGCACTCCTATCAGCTCTCGAGCGATGTGCTGGCGTACCGCTCCGGCAGCACCTTCACCCTCATCGAGCTCGACCTGAAGACCGGGACCATCGGTAAGCCCGTCACCATTCCGGTAGATCCACTCGTCAGCACCGAGTTCGTCCTCCTCGACGCCGCGCGCGCGAACGGAAGCGTCGCGGCGATCATCACGAGCTCGTCGACGAGCGCGAACGTGAAGGTGCTCGGCGCGCTCCATCCCGACCGCGCCAGCGACCCGTACGACGTCGCGAGCGAGAAGACCGTCCAGCTGACCGCATGGTGGTGGGAGAACGTCGGCCACGTCACGAAGCTCGTCGATTCGATGCGAGCGCCCACGCGCATCAAGAGTCCCGACGGTAAACACGCCGCCGAGGTGACCGGCGCACGCATTCGACTTACCGACGACAAGCGCCGCACGGTGTGGACGGTGCCGGCGCACGCGGCGACCAACGTCACGTGGACCGCGTCGGGCCGGCTCGTCGCGTTTGGCGCCGGCATCGCCGAGCTCGACGTGAAGACGGGTGCGATCCTCGAACGGCAGTGCGGGTGGCGGTTCGGAAAGTGGTTCGACGAGCCTGAAGGCTTCGGATCGTCCACGCAATGCGAGGCGCCCTGACACTCTTGAGCGCGTGCGGAATAGCAGGCGCGCGTGTGTCGTCTTGGTCCCATGCGTCCGTCGATTCCCATCTGCGTCGCTCTTGCTTCGGGGTTGTTCGCACACACCGCGCGCGGTGACGAGGAGGGTTGGGACGAAGGCTTCGAGCCGCCGCCTCCATTCGAGATCACGGGCGCGCACATCGGTGATGTGAAGCCCGCGACCAGCGCAGCACCGGCACACGCTGCCGGCTCGCGCATCGTCGCGATCGATGGCGGTGCGCTCGTGATCGACGCAGACAGCGGCAACCTCCTGCGTACCGATCGCGGCGGCGCGCTGACCGGCCAGCTGCCGATCAGCGTCGAGGCGGGCCTTATGGTCTACGACGAGGTCGCGCGCCGCGCTTACATCGCGGATCGCCTCGGCGATCGAATCATCGCCGTGAACGTCGGAGAGAAGCTGGCGATCGCGGCGACCTGGAAGACGCCTGCCGAGCCGTACGGCGTCGCGCTCGCCGCCGATCGCAAGACACTGCTCGTCACGACGATCGCGGATCGGGCGCTCGCAGCGTACGACGTGACGCGTGGGGCAGAAATGTGGCGCACGCCGCTCGGTGCCGAGCCGCGCGGCGTCGCGATCTCGCCCGATGGAACGCGCGCAGTGATCGCGATGCTCGCGACCGGCACGCTCGAGCAAGTCGCGCTCGACGATCGCCGCCTCGTACGCCGCGTCTCGCTCCCCGTCGACACGGAAGGCCAGCGCGCCCGCGGTGCATTCGCCGTCGCGTTCGTCGGCTCGACAGCGGTCGCGCCGTACCAGCTCGAGATTCCGATCGCGAAGAACCCCGATGCGTCGGGTCAGTACGGCGGCAGCTTCACACCACCGATCGTGCACGGCGTGGGCTTCCTCGCCGCCGATGGCCGTCAGGCCTCCGGTCGCACGAGCGTCCACGAGCCTCGCGCACTCGCGTGGGATCGCGCGCGCGATGTGCTCTACGTCGCGGGGCTCGCGACCGACGAGCTCGTCGCGATCCCGAAAGCGTCGCAGGTCGATATCGGCGAGGGCCAGCCCGCGAACCTCCGCCAGCGCTGCGGTGCGGACGGCATCGCGATCGCCGCCGACGGCGCGGTCCTCGTGTGGTGCTCGTTCACGCGCTCCGTCGCGCGCTTCGACCTGACGAAGCACGGCGGGCTCGCGAAGGTCGCGAAGGGTCCGCAGCTCGTCGCGTCCAAGCTCGACAAGACGCACCACGAGGGGCTCGTGCTGTTTCACACGGCGAACGCCCACATCTCCGGCTTCGGCGGGATGTCGTGCGGCAATTGCCACCTCGACGGCCGCGCCGACGGCCTGTCGTGGAAGATCGGCACGCACGCGCTGCAGACGCCGGTCCTCGCCGGCCGCGTCGCCGGCACCGAGCCCTTCAAGTGGGACGGCGGCGCGAAGGATCTCTCGCACAGCCTCAAGGCGACAATCGGGCGGCTCGGCGGCAGCGGGCTCTCGAAGAAGCAGCTCGCGTCGCTCACCGGGTACGTCGAGACGATGCCCGCGATCCGCACGCCGACGCGCAGCGCCGAGGCCGTCGCGCGCGGCAAGAAGCTGTTCGAGTCGGAGCAGACCGGCTGCACGTCGTGTCACGACGGGCCCGCATACACGGATCGCGAGCAGCACGAGCTCGTCGGTGCGAAGGGCGCGTTCGATACGCCGAGCCTGCGCGCGCTCGCGGCGAGCGCGCCGTACTTTCACGACGGCAGCGCGGCGACGCTCGCGACCGTACTGCGCGATCGAGGCAAGATTCACGGCATGTCGGCGGGTGCGACGAAGCTCTCGGAGGCCGAGCTATCGGATCTGATCGCGTTTCTCGAGACGCTCTGAGCTCACCTGCGCCAGACGGCCTCGTCGTGTCCCGCACTGGCACGCTCGAGGAGTGCTTCCGCGAGCAGCGCAGCGCCGTCGTGCGCGCGATAGTCGGCCTGGATGCGGAGCGCGTTGGCCCGGTAGCCGCCGTCGGGTGCGAGCACGGCCTGCAGCGCCGCGCGCAGCGAACGCTCGGTGATCGCGGTGGGCTCGATGACGAGGCCGCAGCCCGACGCGGTCACGTAGTGCGCTTGCACCGGCGAGTCGAGCATCGTGGGCAACAGGATCATCGGGACACCCGCGTTCAGCGTCTCCATGACCGAGCTACCACCACCATGCGTCACGAACGCGGCGGCCTTGGCGAGCAGCTCGAGTTGCGGCGCGTACGGCACGGCGATCACGTGCGGATCATCGCTCGCGACCTGCGCTTGACCCACCCCCATCACGACTTGCACTCCGAGGCCGCGCGATGCGGCGGCGACCATCGGGAAGACGTCGCCTCGCATCTTCCAGACGAGCGTACCGAGTGCGACGTACACGAGCGGGCGCGCCGGATCGATTCGGTCCCACGGAAACGCGGACGGCACGTCGCCGCGTGCCCCCGACGGAAGCGATGGCCCCACGAGACGGGTGGACTTCGGGACGTTGCCGACCAGCGCCTTCGTCGAGAACACCACGTTCTCGTACGGCGACAAGCACTCCATCAAACAGAACTTTGGTTGCAGGTCGTAGCGCGCGAAGACCTCGGCGATCTCGCGTTCGATCGAGCGCACGATGCGTGCGAACCGGAAGTCGAGTCCGGGAGGCGCGAGCGTCTTGAGTGCCATGTCGATGCCGATGCACGGCACCTTCTCGAGTGCGGCCGCGATCATGCCCGCATACGTCACGCAGTCGATCGCCATCACATCCGGCCGGAATGATCGGACGAGCGCGCGGATGTCCTCGACGAGCACGTCGACGGCATGCAGCATGGTCTGTCGAAGTGCTTCGCGAACTTGATCGTCGTTGTCGTACCAGCCCATCTGCGAGGTCGACGTCTGTCCCGTGCTCGGCGGAGCCCACTTTGGCTGCTCGCGCTCGGTGCGCAGTACGTTGAAGTCGTAGGGCGCGAGCTCCGCGGCACGCCCCGCAGTTGTGGCCACGAAGGCGACGGTATGGCCTGCTGCACGAAGGCGCTGTGCCGGCCCGATCAGTGGATTGAGATGACTGATGGTGCCCGGGTTAGTAGCGAAGAGCACGCGCACCATCGGTCTATACTACTGCGATCTGCGGCGCCAAGGTTTGCCAACCCACGCGCGTCCACCGAGCGCCCGTGTCGCGAATCCCCTACGTATGAGGTTTTGTTACATCGGCATCTTGATGCTCTGTGTCGCTTGCAGTGTGGCCACCGCAGAGAGTGAACCACCCGTCGCACGCGAGACGCTCTCCCTCACGGAGGCGGTCGCGCGGGGCGCGGTCACCGTGCGCGCGCGCGGCGGCGGCGTCCAGAACATGACGCTCGAGGTCAACGCGCACGCCAGCGTCGATCTCGTGATCCCGGCGGGCACGTACTTTCGCGCCGACGCGGGCGTACATGGTCGTGATGAGGACGGCGACCGCGCGCATCGATCGCGGCAAGTCGCAGACACTGACGCTCGCGACCGCGTGCGCGAGCTTCCACCGTGCGGCGCCGAGCACGAGTGATCGGCTCGAGCTCGCCATCGCCGAGCCCGAGCTGCAGCGCCTCGCCGCGTGCCTCGAGCACCAGACGATCGACGACGGCCGCAAGCAGATGCTCGTGTGGAAGCTGACCGATGGCGTCGAGCGCGAGCAGGCGCTGCAGCGTCGCGATCATCTCCGGCCACATTTGATCGAGGCATGTGAGAAGAGGCTCGGCCAGAAGCGCGACCGTTGCGCGCGGATCGTCGAGGCGACGTACGAGGTGCTCGTCGACAAGCTGCTCGCGCACCGCGCACAGGACGAGCAGATCTGCGGCGTCGCGACGCGTTAACGCCGAGCAAGTCCGTTCGCCGGTTGGGAGACTTGTTCTCGCTCGCGTTTCGCGCAGACTGCGCCTCATGCTGGACGAGCACTTCGCGACCGGTGCGGGCGCATACCTCGTTCTCGATAAAGGCGCGTACCTGCTCGGCGGCCGAACGGCGCTCGATCGCGAACCACCGATGCTCGACTGGCGCACCGCACCACTCGCCGAGGCGTTCTTCCGCCCCGGTCCGACCTACTCGATCGAGCTCGACGACGGACGCATCCTCGAAGGCGAGGTGAGCGAGCGCATCTTGCGCGGCGGCCTCGGGCCCGACAGCTCGCCGCGGCCGTCGCCCACGCCGATCACGCCGGCCGATCGCAACCAGCTCGTGATCCTCGATCCCGAGCAGCAACGCGCCGTCGATCTGCCGAGCGACACGTCGCTCGTCGTCGACGGTGAGGCCGGCGTCGGCAAGACGCTCGTCGCGCTCTACCGCGTCGCCGAGCTCGCGCGACGCTCGCCGCAGTTTCGCGCGCTCGTGCTCGTTCCGACCGAAGGACTCCGCAGACTCGTCCGCTTGATCGCGGATCGGCTCGGCGTCGACAAGCTCGAGATCGCCGTCTTCGACGACTGGATCCTCGAGCGCGCCCGCACCGTGTTCCCGAGCCTGCCGAAGCGCGCGAGCGAAGGCGCATCGGCACAGGTCATCGCGCTCAAGCGCAACCCGGCCGTGCGCGCCGTGCTCGATGACTTCATCGACTGGAAGCCGCCGCGCGGCGTCGACGACGACAAGATCTCGCGCACGCGACAGCGCCTGCTTCATCTCTGGGGCGATGCCAGTCGGCTGCAGCGCATCGCCGATGCATCGCGTGTCCTCCCGGCGCGCGCGATCGCGCAGACCATGCAGCACACGCGAAAGCAGTTCGAGACGACGACCGAGAAGCAGATGGCGCACGTCGATGCGGATCGTCTGGTCGCGCTCGACGGCAAGAAGCTCGACGCAGGCACGCCAACGCAGGATGCGAACACGTTCGACGCCGAGGACCTGCCGGTGCTGTTCGAGCTCGTGCGCCGCGGCGCGCTGCCGGGCGCGAAGCTCCCTGTCTACGATCACATCGTGATCGACGAGGCGCAGCTGCGCGCACCGATGGAGCTCGCCGCGATCGCCGACGCACTCGCCCCGCGCGGGACCGTCACCGTCGCGGGCGATCATCGTCAGGCCACCGACGAGTCCGCGTGGTTCATCGATTGGTCCGCCGCTCGGACAGAGCTGCGCCGCGCGAGCTGGTCCGACGTCACGCTCGCCGTCACGTATCGCTCGGTGCCGGCGATCGCGGACTTCGCGCGCGACATGCGCATCCCGGCGGAGCAGGGCGCGGTGTGGACGACGCAGACCGACGGCGCGCTCGCGCAGGCGGCCCAGCTGTGCTGGCACCTCGACGCGCTGATCACCCGCGACCCGTGGCGCCAGATCTGCGTGATCGCGCGCAACCCCGAGCACGCGCGCCGCCTGCACGCCGACCTCTCGCGTGGGCTCGACCCCATCCTCGTCCTCGACGGTGACTTCCGGTTCGAGCCCGGTCTCCTCGTCACCACCGCGACCGCCATCTCGGGCCTCGAGTTCGACGCCGTCATCATCCCGGACCTGACGCCGGGCTTCTATCCGCCGTCGCCCGAGCTCGCGCGCGCCCTCTATGTCGCGGCAACGCGTGCCCGGGACTGGCTCTGGCTACTTACCCCCGACGAGTGGTCCCCACTCGTGCTAGGAACCCGGCCATGACCGATGCGGTTCGTCGGCTCGAAGCACGCCTCTATCGCGGCATTCGCGAGACCTGCGAGAGCTACAAGCTCCTCGCACCGGGCGATCGCATCATGGTCGCGATGTCGGGCGGCAAGGACAGCTACACGCTGTTCCACCTCCTGAACAAGCTCGTCCCGCGCTTGCCCTTCGAGGTGCAGCTGATCGCGGTCCACCTCGATCAGGTCCAGCCGGGCTACGACGGCGCCTCGCTGCGCGCGTACCTCGAGTCCACCGGTCACCCGTTCGAGATCCTTCGCGAGGACACGTATTCGGTCGTCACCTCGCACCTCCCGGACTCCGCGACCTACTGCTCGATGTGCTCGCGCCTTCGCCGCGGCATCCTCTACACGGCGGCCGAGCGGCTCGGCTGCAACAAGATCGCGCTCGGTCATCACCGCGACGACTCGCTCGAGACCTTCCTGCTCAACCTGTTCTACAGCGGCAAGCTGCAGGCGATGCCCGCGTCGTACCGCACCGACGACGGCCGCTTCGAGGTGATCCGTCCACTGATCGAATGCTCGGAGTCCGAGATCGCCGCGTTCGCCGCCGAGCTCGCGTTCCCGATCATCCCGTGCAATCTGTGCGGCTCGCAAGAAGGCCTCAAGCGCGATGCGATGACGCAGCTCCTCGCGGATCTCGAGAAGCAGAACCCGCACGTTCGTAGCGTGATGCTCAACGCGCTCCGCAACGTGCGTCCCACGCACCTCCTCGACAAGGAGGTCGCGCAAGCGTGGGCGCAGCGCACCGACGACATTCGCCCGGCCGCGACGCCCGCGCCGCGCAAGCAGCACCACGCCGCCGAACCCGTGTTCAGCGGCGGCAAGCTTCGTGTGATCGAGACCTAGGTCCGTAGGCGGTCGGTACCTGTTCCGTACGTGTTCCGCACGTGTTCCGCACGCGGATCAATCTCAGATCGTTGGGTCACAGAGACGCGGAGACGCGGAGCAGAGATCTTGTTCGGCGCGAAGCGCCGCCGAAAACTCTTCTCTGCGCCTCTGCGCCTCTGCGACCCAAAATCTGGGACACGCGACGGCCGTGCGTGATGCCCGTGCGTTATGGCCGTGGGGCCGGTCAGCCGGGCATCGGTCGCAACTTGCGATCTAGAGTCGGCCCGACGCGCCGATCGCCGGCACGAACACGTTCGTCTTGTACATCGGCTCGGGATTGAACACGTATTCGAGCCCGAGCTCGCCGATCAGCGAGATGTGCTTGTTGATCTGCCACTCGACGCCGCCCGCCGCGCGCACGGCCCAGCGCGCGCCGTTCGAGAAGAACACCGGAAACCCCGCCGACGCGACCGGTCTGAGGTTCCCCGAGAGGAACGCGTAGCTCGCGCCGACGAACGCGCCCGAGAGCGTGACGTCGGTCTCCGCCGTCGGGCCGATGATCAACGCGGCTTGCGCGCGCAGCTGCTCGGTGAGATCGCCGGTCGCGCCGACGAGCATCGCGCCACCGCGCGGTCGGTCGTCGAACGGAACATCGATGTGCGCGATTGCGAGGACACCGAAACGCGAGCGCGTGCTGCTGTCGGCGCGCACGCCGCTATCGACGCCGCTATCGACGCCGCTGTCGCGAGCGACCGGGACCTCGACGACGCGCGTTTCCTCGGGCAGGGCGCTGAGCGTGAGCGAGATCGTCGCGATCTCGCCGCCGGTGATCTGCGCCTGCTTCGCTTCCGACTGGAACTTGTCCTTGCGCGCGTTGACCGTGAACGAGCCCGGCGGGACGCGGTAGCGCTTTGCCTTCGCCGCGGTCGTCCAGTCGTCGCTGTTGACCTGGACCTGCGCGTCGGCGGGCGTGACGGAGATCTCGAGCTTGCCGACCGCCTTGTCGATGTCGGCGACGATCGCCTCGATCTGCGGCTTCTTCGCGGCGTCCGCATCCGGCGAATCGAGATACGCCTGGTACGCGTTCGCGGCCTCGGCATCGCGGCCGAGCTCCTTCAGCGTCGTGCCGATGTTGATCAGGATCTTCGAGCTCGGGAATCGCCCGTACGCATCACGAAAGACCGCGAGCGCGCCGAGGTAGTCCTTCGCCTCGAACAGCTTGATGCCGGATTGCATCAGCGACTTCGCATCGACCTTGTTGGCCGATGACGGCTGCGGCGCCGGTTGCGCGAAGGCGACGCCACCGGCGAGGACACTCGAGACGAGCAGGGCTAATGGTTTCATTCGATGTCGCGCTCGATCGGGAGGGTGGGCTTCGTCTCGGGCTTCTTCGTCTCGACGGGCTTCGCGGACTCCGGCTTCTTCACGACCGTGCGCCGGCGCTGCTGTTGCGGCTTCTTCTCGACGACAACGACGTCTTCTTTCACCGGCTCGACGATCACTGCCGGCGTCGGCTCCTCGACGACCGGTGGTGGTGGCGGCGGTTGCACGACGACGGGCGTGGGTGCAGGCGTCGGAATCGGGGTTGGTGTCGGCGCTGGCGCCGCGGCCGCGACTTCCTTCGGACGCTGCAGCTTGAAGAATGCGACGCCGCCACCCGCGAGCAGCGCGGCGGCGACCATCGCGAGACCGAGGCCTCGCCGTGAGCGCTTGCGCTGCAGATCGACCTGGCTCGCCGCGCCCGACAGCGTCGTCGGCTGCAGCGCTGCGGTGTCATGGGCCGCATCTTCCGAACCGTCCGGCGTGTACAGCGGTGACGTCGACGACGCCGCCGCTTCCGCGCGCGTCGCGAGATCCTTCAGCACCGGCGCCGTCACACCGGCCGGGCTCGACGCCGTGATCCATCCGAGCGTCTGCGCGAGCGCCGAGAGCCGCTGGCCGAGCTCCTTCGCGGTCTGCGGTCGCTCGCTCGGGTTCTTGCGCAACAGCGCCATGATCAGCTTCACGGTGTGCGGGCAGAGGTCGGGCAGGTGCACGGTCGGCGGCTCGGGCTCGAGATAGAGATGCGCGCCGATCAGCTCGCCCGCGCCGGCGTTCGTGAACGGCGGCGAACCGGTGACGAGCTCGTAGAAGATGCAGCCGATCGAGTAGAGGTCCGCGCGCTCGTCGACGTCGCCCGTACCGCGGCACTGCTCGGGCGACATATACGTCGGTGTTCCCATCACCGCGCCGGTCTTTGTCGCGGTGCCCGCGAGCCCGATGTCCGTGAGCTTGGCGATGCCGAAATCGAGGAGCTTCGGGCGCTCGCCGGTCGCCGAGTCGGGGTCGGGCGTCAGGAAGATGTTGTCGGGCTTGAGGTCGCGATGGATGATGCCCTTCGCATGCGCGGCGCCGAGCGCGCTGCACACCGCGCGGAGCAGCATCGCCGCGGCGCCTTCACTCATCGGACCGCGCTTCTTTATCGCGCGGGCGAGCGACACGCCCTCGAGGAACTCCATTGTCAGATACGCGCTGCCCGACGCCATCAAGCCGTAGTCGAAGATCTCGACGATGCCCGGATGCTTGATCGTCGTCGTCGCCTTCGCTTCGTTGAAGAAGCGATTTAGGATGTCGCGATCGTTGGAGAGCTCGGGATGGAGAACCTTGACGGCCGCGTCCTTGCCGATCAGCGTGTGCTCCGCCTTGTAGACCGTGCCCATTCCACCGATCGAGAGCTTGCTCACGATCTTGAAATTGCCGACGGTCTCCCCGATCACCGCTCGATCATCCGGGGCGCCATCGCACCTGTCAAACCGATCCGTGGCTGCGTTCGCGAGCCTACGTGTACGACAGAGAGCTACTGACAGAAGGCAGCGGTGAACGCCGCCACTTCGTTCTGCGTCGCGCCCACGCCCTGACACGTCTGCTGCGCGCCGGGATCACGCGCGATGTTCGTGTTGAGCGTGCACAGCTGCGAGTGGTCTTTCACGCAGCCGTTCGCCCAGCCGCACATGCAGTCGTTGACGTCGTTCGTCGCGGTGAGGCCGAGACCGAACCCGATCGCGCCGAGCGTCGTATTCACGTGGCGCAGCGTCGTCGTGTAGTTGTTCGAGATCCACGCGACGTCGCTCTTCTCGCTCTCGTTGCAGTCGAGCTCGTTGACCGCGAAGCCGTAGTTCGAGCCGACGTCCGTCGCGTTACCGCCGTACACGATCATCACGTACGGTCCGGTCGCCGGACGAGTCGTCACGACGGTGATCGGAAACTGCGAGAGCGCACCGCGCACGCCCGTCGTGATGTCCGCGATGATCTGCGCACGGTTTCCGACGCCTTGCTGAAACGGTGTCGCCGTACCGGAGGCCTTGTTCAGCCAGCTCGCGCGATTCAGCGTGGCGTCGCTCGCGACCGCATCCATCAACGTCTGACCTTCGAAGTTCAGATACACGACGCGGCTCGAGCACGTCGGTGCCGCATCGATCTGCGTGGTGGACCCGTCGTCGCCGCTCGAGCTCGCATCGGTCACGTCGCTGTTCTTGCGACCGCCGTCGATCGAGGCCTCACACGCCGCACAAAGCAGCATGCAAGCAACAACGATTTCCCGGCGCATACAAACATCTTGCGCTAGTCGGCGACGTTCGCCAACTGGGGGCCGATCCACCAGGATGGGGCCGGAGCCCCAGGTCATTACGCCAACCGCGTCCGGACCGCTTCGTTGACCTCGGAGGCATTGGCGCCCGGCGTAACCTTCATCACCTGCCCGACGAAGAACCCGAGCAGGCCCGTCTTGCCGGCCTTGTATTGCGCGGCTTTCTCGGGGTTTGCAGCGATCACGCCGTCGATCGCCGACCCCAGGTCGACCTTCGGCGCCGCGTCGGTCGCCATCCGCGCAGCCGAGAACGACTTGCCGTGCACCATCTCGGCGAGGACCGACTTGCCGGCATTCGCGCCCAGCTTGCCCTCCGCGACTGCACCGACGAGCAGTGCGAATTCGCTCGGCGGCAGCGCCACCTCCTCGAGCTCGCGCCCGTCGAGCGCGCGTGGCAGCTCGTTGATGAGCCACTTCGACGCCACTTCCGGGAAGTTCGCGTGCGAGATCGCGTCGAGGAAGAACGTCGCGGTGTAGCGATCACCCGCGATCAGATCCGCCGACTCGGGACCGATCATCGCCGTGATGCGCTCGAAGTCCTTCGCGAGCGACTCGTCGCGTGCACGCGCCTCGGCACGGTACTCCGCCGGCGACTTTCCTTTCGGTCGCGTCTGCTTCTTTGGATTCGGCGTCGCCGCCCTCGCGATCGCCGGTGCTGCCGTCACGCGCTGATCGTGCAGCGTGATGATGCGATTCAGCACGAGCGCACCGGGCTTCGCGTCGGTATCGACGATGAAGTACCCGACGCGTTCGAGCTGCCAGCGCGAACCGATCGCTGCGTTCGCGAGGCTCGCTTCCACTCGCGCCGTGACCGTCGCGAGCGACTCGAGATTCAGGTTGTCGAGGAAGTTGCCGCCGCCTTCTTCGGGCTTCTGCGCTGTGAACAACCGATCGTAGAGCCGCACCTCGGCCTCGATGCTCGTGGCCGCATCCACCCAGTGAATGACACCGGAGACCTTGCGCCCATCCGATGGCTTCTTGCCGCCGAGCGTCTCGGGGTGCACCGTCGCGCGGATCGCGATCGCGTTGCCACCGACATCGCGTTCGGTGACCTCGTCCGCCGTGATGCAGAAGCCGTGACGCAGCCGGACCGTGCGACCGAGCGCGAGCCGCTGATAGTCATCGGGCGGTTCCTCGTGCCAGTCGTCGCGATCGATGTAGATCGCCCTACCGAGCACGAGCTCGCGCGACCCTGGCTTGCCGATGTCCGGCGGGAACGAGGGCGCATCGACGCGAACGTCCGAGCCACCGACGAGGGTCACGGAGATCGGTCGCAGCACGCCGAGCACGCGCGGCGCGTTCTGGTTGAGATCGTCGCGCACGCAGTACTCGAGCTTCCCGATGTCGACCATCGAGTTCGCCTTCGCGACGCCGATCATGTCGGCGAACGCGCGGATCGCCTCGGGCGAGTAGCCGCGCCGGCGCAGGCCGGCGATCGTCGGCATGCGCGGATCGTCCCAGCCGTCGACGTGTTTGCCCTCGACGAGCTGCAGCAGCTTGCGCTTGCTCATCACCGTGTAGTCGAGCGCGAGCCGCGCGAACTCGTACTGATGCGGGCGCGGATTCCACGGTCCCGTGTTGTCGAGCACCCAGTCGTAGAGCTCGCGGTTGTTCTCGAACTCGAGCGTACAGATCGAATGCGTGATGCCTTCGATCCCGTCCTCGAGCGGATGTGCCCAGTCGTACATCGGGTAGATGCACCACGCGTCGCCGGTGCGGTGGTGATGTGCGTGACGGATGCGATAGAGGAGCGGGTCGCGCATCTTCATGTTCGCAGACGCCATGTCGATCTTCGCGCGAAGCGTGCGCGCGCCGTCTGGAAACTCGCCGGCCTTCATGCGGCGCAAGAGATCCATGTTCTCCGCGACCGACCGCTCGCGAAACGGCGACGGCTTGCCGGGCTCGGTGAGCGAGCCGCGATAGACGCGGATCTGCTCGTCGTCGAGATCGCAGACGTACGCCTTGCCTTCCTCGACGAGCCGCTCGGCCAGCTCGTACATCTTCGGGAAGTAGTCGGCGGAGAACAGCACGGCGCTCGGCGCGAAGCCGAGCCAGCGCACGTCGGCCTCGATCGACTCGACGTACTCGACGTCTTCCTTCGTCGGGTTCGTGTCGTCGTAGCGGAGGTTGCAGATGCCCTGGTAGTCCTGCGCGAGGCCGAAGTTCAGGCAGATCGACTTCGCGTGGCCGATGTGGAGATAGCCGTTCGGCTCCGGCGGAAAGCGCGTGGCGACGCTCCTATGGCGGCCCGCTTTGAGGTCGTCGTCGATGATGTCCCGGATGAAGTCGTTGCGCTCGGCCATGGCGGGCGCACTCTACCGCAGACTAATTGAGCATGCTGTAAGCCACGATCGACACGAGCGTCGCGAAGATGCTCTTGAGAAATCCCGTGCTCTCCTCGGGCACGCCCATCGGGACCGTCGTCCACTGCTCCGACGTCACGAACGCGCGGAACGCCTTGTCGCCGCCGTTCGCCGCGATCACCACATCGTTCCCTCCGATCGGGATGTGATCGATGCGGATCTTGTCGGTCTTCTCGTCCTCGACGACGAGGATGCCGTTGACCGAGACAGACACGTTTGCCGTGGTGGTGAGCCGCAGCACGAGTGTCCCCGTCGGTGCATCGGGCGGGGCAGGGTAGTCGACACGCACGTCGTGAGCGCAGCCGAGAAGAAACACAAAAAGCCAGACCAAGCGCATGCTCGTTGGTTCTCGCAAAGGCGATCGCGGTTGCTCGGGCAACGTCCATTGCGGTTGGCGAGTCACCTCTCGACAAGATAGGGTCGCGCCCTATGGCGCGTATCAACGAGCACTACGCCAAGCTGCCCGCGAGCTATCTGTTCCCCGAGATCGGGCGTCGCGTGCGCACGTATCAAGCCGCGCATCCCGACGCAAAGGTGATCCGCCTCGGCATCGGCGATGTCACCGAGCCACTCGCACCCGCGATCGTCGCCGCGATGCACGCGGCCGTCGACGAGATGGGCAAGCGCGAGACCTTTCGCGGCTACGGCCCGGAGCAGGGCTATGACTTTCTCGTCGAGGCGATCCGCGAGAACGACTACAAGGCGCGCGGCGTCGACATCGCCGCCGACGAGATCTTCGTCAGCGACGGCAGCAAGTGTGACTCGGGCAACGTGCAGGAGATCTTCGCGCTCGCCGCGAAGGTCGCCGTCACCGATCCGGTCTATCCGGTCTACGTCGACTCGAACGTGATGGCGGGCCGCACGCCCGCCGCGGGAACCGATGGTCGCTATCCGGGGCTCACGTATCTCGTCGGCAACGAGCAGAACGGCTTCCAGCCGGAGCCGCCCGCATCGCCCGTCGACGTCGTGTACCTGTGCTCGCCGAACAATCCGACCGGCACGGTCGCGACGCGCAAGCAGCTCGAGAACTGGGTCGCGTGGGCGCGCAAGAACGACTCGATCATTCTGTTCGACGCCGCATACGAGTCCTACATCTCGGATCCGTCGCTGCCGCGGTCGATCTACGAGATCGAGGGCGCGCGCGACTGCGCACTCGAGCTGCGCAGCTTCTCGAAGCGCGCGGGCTTCACCGGCGTACGCTGCGCGTTCATGGTCGTGCCCAAGACGGTGATGGGTACCGGTGCAGACGGCGCGCGTGTGTCCCTGAACTCGCTGTGGTCGCGCCGGCACACCACGAAGTTCAACGGCGCGTCGTACGTCGTGCAGCGCGGCGCCGCGGCGGCGTATTCGTCTGAAGGCCTCGCACAGACGAACGCGCAGATCGCGTTCTACATGGAGAATGCGCGGCTCCTGCGCGAGGGGCTCGGCGCGGCGGGCTTCACGATCTTCGGCGGCGTCCACGCGCCCTACATCTGGCTGCGCACGCGGAACAACGCGACGTCATGGGAGTTCTTCGATCGCCTGCTGAACGAAGCCCAGGTCGTCGGCACGCCGGGCGCGGGCTTCGGCCCCGCGGGCGAGGGCTACTTCCGGCTGTCGGCGTTCAACTCGCGCGCGAACGTCGAGGAAGCGATCGGTCGAATCCGCAAAGTGTTCGGCTGATACACTCGCCTCATGCGATGCGCATGGCTCCTGGTTCTCGCGGCATGTGGTGGTGACGATGGCGCGGGCACGCCCGGCGATTCATCCGCGCACCAGTTCTGCGTCGACGAGACGAACCGCTATCGCGAGATGAAGGGCAAGGCGAAGGTCACGCGTTCGCCGCAGCTCGAGGAGTTCGCCGATACCGGCGCGATGATCGACTTCAACGGTCAGCCGCACGATCACTTCCGCCAGACGAGCGGCGGTGGCATCGCGTTCGCCGAGAACGAGTGCCCGAAGTGGAGCCTGCAGCAACAGGGTGGCGGCGACATGAACATGCTGATCGCTGCGTGTATCGCCGCGTTCATGTCGGAAGGTCCGGGCGGCGGACACTACGAGAACATGCTCGGCAACTACGCCACGCTCGGATGTGGCCTCTACGAGTCCGGCGGTCGCGTCACGATCATCCAAGACTTCGGCCGATGACCTGGACGCTCGAGCACGACATGGTCGTGCGGCGATTCGGTGAGGGGCCGGAGCTCGTCTGGATCCACGGGCTCGGCGAGCAGTCGGCGAGCTTCGATGCGGTCGCCAGGCGCTTGCCGGGCTTCACGCACGTGCTGCCGGATCTGCCGGGCTACGGCCGCTCCGCGCCGATCGACGAATCGCTCGAGGCGACCGCGGTCCGGCTGACGGCGTGGATCGGCGATCGCGCACCGCTGCTCGCGGGACACTCGATGGGCGGTGTGCTCGCGCAGCTCGTCGCAGAGCAGATCGCGGTCGCCGGCGTGATCGACATCGACGGCAACCTCACGCGCGGCGACTGCACGTTCAGCGCACAGGCGATCGAGTACTCGCGCGATGACTTCGCGGCGCACGGCTTCGACGTCCTGCGCGACGATTGTTACAAGCGCGGTATCGCGAATCCCGCGCTGCGCGGCTACTACGCCGGGATGCGCATGGCGGACGCGCACGTGTTTCACCGCCACGCGACCGAGCTGGTCGCCATGAGCGAGGCGGAGACCCTCGTCGGGCGGCTCGCCGCGCTCCGCGTGCCGGTGCTGTTCGTGGCGGGCGTCCCGAGCGGCATCTGCGAGCGCAGCCGCGCGCTGCTCACAAAACACGGCGTGCGGTGGGTCGGCCTCGAGCCGGCGGGCCACTGGCCCTTTATCGATCAGCCAGATGCGTTTGCTGCGGCAGTCCGCACTCTTTGACAGGGCATGTCATCGGGGCCGATGACCCGCGCGGGCATACTGCCGCGCGATGAGAGCCGTCCTGCTTGCCCTCGGTGTCCTTGCCTGCGGACCTTCGACGCGATCGCCCGGCACCGATGCCGCCACGAACGACGGCACGACGGTGGACTCGGCACCGTGCAACGACGTCGTCGATGTCGTGTTCGTGCTCGATACGTCGAGCTCGATGGGCTTCGTGCTGCAGCAGCTCGAGCAGCAGATCGCCGACGTCGTCAGCGCGAGCAACACGCTCGCACCCGATGCGCACTTCGGGCTCATCGTGTTTCAGGACAACCACAAGCTCGATCCGACGGGCCCGCTCGGCGGCGGCGTGATTCACACGGCCGCGTCGACGATGCAGGCCGCGTTCGCGAACTACCGCACGAACTACACGAACAACAACCGCAACCCGGGCGACGGCATCACCGGCATGACGACGCAGAACCCCATCTGCGAGGAGAACTCGCTCGACGCGCTGTACGCCGCGGCGAATGACTTCCCGTGGCGCGCGAACGCGACGCGCGTCGTGATCCTCGTGACCGACGACACCTTCCTCGAGAAGCCCGACAACTACGGCGACCGCGACGGCGACGGCCTCACGAACAAGACCGACTTCCCGCGCGAAGGTCACTATCCGGCGCTGCGCAACCTCAGCGAGACGATCACCGCGCTCAAGGGGGCGCGCGCACGCGTGTTCAGCTTCTCGCGCATCACGCAGCCGAGCATCCTCGAGCGCTGCGGCACCGGTCGCCGCATGCCGTGGGCCTCGATCACCGACGGCTGGTCGACGCCCTACAAGGGCGCGGCTCCGATTCCGACGCAGACCGACGGCGCGAACTTCGATCTCGATCAGGTCAAGTCCGGCACGCTGTCGCTCAAGGCGACGATCAACAAGGTCGTGCTCGAAAGCTACTGCGTTCCGCCGCTGCTCTGATCGTCCTCGGCCGCATCGATCTCGACCTCTGCTGCATCGGGCGGAAGCGGTGGCACGACGATGATCGCCGGCTTCTTCGACGGCAGCGTCGCGACCTCGGGCGCGCCGACGGCATCGAGCGTCGCGCGCTCTTGTGGCTCGTCGATCAGGCCCTGCAACCGCAACAGCCGCACGATCCGCACGGACTTCTTCGTCAGGTCCGCCGACTTGATGTTCGGGGAGCGCTTGAACGGATTCGGCAGCGCGATCGCGAGCCGGACCGCTTCGGCCGGCGTCAGCGACTGCGCCGACTTGCCGAACCAGTGCCGCGCCGCGGCCTCGGCGCCGAACACGCCGTCGCCCCACTCGACGACGTTGAGATAGATCTCGAGGATGCGCTGCTTGCTGAGGCTGTCCTCGAGCGAATACGCGATCAGGAGCTCGCGCAGCTTGCGCAGGAAGCTGCGGCTCGGCGACAGGTACAAATTCTTCGCGAGCTGCTGCGTGATCGTGCTGCCGCCGATCGAGAGACCGCCTTTCTCGAGGTTGGACTCGACGGCAGATTCGATCGCGGCCCAGTCGACGCCGTCGTGCCGATAGAAGTTGTAGTCCTCGGCGTAGATGATCGCGGCGCGCAGGTACCGCGAGATCTTCCCGATCGGTTTCCACTTCCACTCGAGCTGGAACTTCGCTCCACCCTGTTCGCGTCGGAGGTCGATGAAGGCCGTCGTCGTCGGGTTTTCGGTCGCGAGCGCGTCCGTGCTCGGGACCGAGCACCACAGGAGCAAGAGGCCGAATGCGACCGCGATCGTGCCGTACTCGATCACTCGTCCGATCACCCGCAACCAGCGGCGCTTCGGTGCGGGTCGAGCCATCGCCACGAATGATACGATGCGCCACGGATGCCGCGTTACGAGCTCGTCGAAGGAACCTCGTCCAAGTTCTGGGAGATCGAACAGGCAAGAGGCGACAGCTACACGGTGCGCTGGGGCCGCATCGGGTCGGCCGGCCAGACGCAGCTGAAGAAGCTGTCGGCCGCGCAGCACCAGAAGCTCGTCGACGAGAAGCTGAGGAAGGGCTACTCGCTTGCGGGCGGCGCGACGAAGTCGAAGGGAAAGTCGAAAGCGAAGCCCGCCGCCGCTGCCCCCGCGAAGGCGAAGCCTGCCGCGTCGAACCCCGGGCTCGAGGCGACGCTGTACGAAGCGATCGACGACGCCGAGCGCTGGCTCGTGTACGCCGACTGGCTCCAGCAGCAAGGGGACGTCCGCGGGGAGCTCATCACGCTGAACCTTCGCAAGAAGAAGCCGGCGGCGAAGAAGCTGGCGGCCGCGAACGTCGACGCCTTGTGGGGCGACGCGAAGCGCCTCCTCGACGAGGACTACTTCTCGCAGCTCACGTACAAGCCGACCTGGAGCAAGCAGCCCCTGCCGCTCGAGGTCTCCTTCATGCACACGCTCGGCAAGGAAGGCCTCGTCGAGTCGATCACGATCACCGGGCTCGACGAGGACGGCCACGTCGCGAAGGCGCTGCACGATCTGTTGACCGCACCGATCGGCAGGTTCGTCCGGTCGATCAACATCGAGGCGGCGAACGGAGAGTCATACACGGGCGCGAGCGGCCAACCGAATGCCGGCGCTGCGATCGCCGCGATCGCGCGCGCGAAGCCGACGGCGCTGCGTTCGGTGTCGCTCGGTTCGTCGGGATATCAGCTGTCCTGGACGTATACCGGCAACCTCGGCCCGCTCTGGAAAGCAGCGCCGCATCTCGAGCACATCTCGATCGACATGGGTAACGTCGAGCTCGGCAAGCAGATCGATCTGCCGCGCCTGAGATCACTCGTGATCGCGACCGGAGGGCTCGATCGCAAGAATCTGCTC
This sequence comes from Myxococcota bacterium, assembly GCA_030857175.1. Classification (GTDB taxonomy): domain Bacteria; phylum Myxococcota_A; class Polyangia; order Haliangiales; family Haliangiaceae; genus JABFXX01. The sequence goes on from JALZOJ010000001.1 coordinate 422,247, forward strand.
GCGATCGGCAAGGCCAAGTGGCCGGCACTCGAGGAGCTGACGCTGTTCCTCGGCTGCACCGACTATGGCGGCAACGCGAAGCGCGCGGACCTGGTGACGCTGCTCGCGAATCCCGCGCACTTTCCGAAGCTAAAGTCGCTCGCGATCTGCAATGCCGAGATTCAAGGTGACGTCGTCCGCGAGGTCGTGAAGTCGTCGCTCGTGAAGCAGCTCGAGACCCTCGATCTCTCGAAGGGCACGCTCGTCGACGAGCAAGTCGAGCCCATCGTGCAGAACATGGCGTTGCTCAAGAAGCTGAAGCGGCTCGATCTCTCCGAGAACTATCTGACCGACGGCTTCGAGCGCACGTTGAGGAAGGCGCTCGGCAAGACGTTCGTCGGCGGTGACTCGCGGTACGAAGAGATGCTCGAGGAGCGCGGGGACGCTGGCGACGCGACGTGGGCACGTCACGAGACGTTCCGCTACACGGTGGTCGGCGAATAGTGAGAGCCGTCGCGATCGTGAATGGCAGCGCGCGCCGCGTGCGCGGCCGGCTCCGCAAGAAGCTCGAGCGCACCGGCGCCGTGCGGTTCACGACGTCGCTCGCTCACGCGCGCGAAGTCGTGCGCGCGGAGATCGCGCGCGGTCTCGACCTGATCGTCCTCGGTGGCGGCGATGGCACGGTCGTCATGGGACTCACGTTGATCGCGGAAGCGTGCCGCGGCAGTAACAAGCCGGAGCCCGCGATCGGCATCTTGCGGCTCGGCTCGGGCAATGCGATCGCGGACACCGTCGGTGCGACCGACGAGCCGCTCGAAGATCTCGTGCGGCTCATGCGCGGCGAAGGGCACTGGAAGAAGACGCCGATGCTCGACGTGCTCGGCGTGCGCGCGCCGTTCGTCGGCGTCGGCGTCGATGCGCAGCTGCTCGAAGATCAAGAAGCGGTCGGTCGCATCGTCGATCGCGTACCTGGCGCGAAGCGGCTCGTCGGTGGCGCGACACGCTACGCACTCTCCGTCGCGACGCGATCGATTCCGCGCTACGCGACGCAGAAGCGGCCGAACGCGATCGTCACGAACCTCGGCTCCCCGGCGCTCGAGATGTCGCGCGAAGGTCCGACGGGACGCACGATGCCGACGAACACCGCGATCTGGAGCGGTGCGGTCACGCTCGTGGCCGGCGCGACGATTCCGTTCTTCGGCTTCGGGCTCAAGATGTTCGCGTTCGCGGGCTCGCACGAAGGACGGTTTCACCTGCGGTGTGGCGATGTTGGATTGCTCGAGATCCTGCGTAATCTGCCCGCCGCGTGGCGCGGTGAATACTTCTCCGGCAACGTGCAGGACTTCCTGTGCGACCACGTCGCGATCGAGCTCGACACCGAGGTCTCCGTCGAGGCGGGGGGCGAATTGCTGGGTCGACGGGCACGGGTCGAGCTCGCGATCGCACCTCCCGTGACCCTCGTCGCGCTGGCGAAACATCCGCTCTGACGGAACCAGAGTGGTAATGAGCAATTAGAAATTAATTATAATCTTCTCGGGAAAAGCTTTGACAGATCGCGGCCGCCCGGTTATTCGTTTGAACCATCGGCGGTCTCGTTCACCGCGAATCGCCGGTCGAAAAAAGTCGGAACTAAAACCCGACCTCGTACGTCTCAAGCACCACACCAACCAAAGCAAACGCCGTGAGCTCCTTCAATCCACATACGATGCAATGGCTAAGCGCCATCTCGGCCACCGGGGCAACCCCGTGTGCCCGGAAGTCGCTGCCCGTGCGTCCTGTCGGATCGAAAGCATTCTATGCGTTTAGCCGTCTTGTCGATCTCGATACCGGCGAAGGTACGTCCTCCCTGGAGGGTTCCACCCGCTAGTCCCCGCTCATGAGAGCGTTGACTGCGTGAGGGCCACCCGGGGAAACCAGGTGGCCCTTTTTCTGTTGGGGCTGCGCCCCAAACCCGCCGGGCCGGACGTCGCCCGACGACACGACCATCGCCGAAGCATCCGCTGACGCACCGACCTGCCGCACACCTGTCCCACGAGCTGTCGCTCCTGGGACACGCCGCAGACTCGGATGATGGTCAATACAATACAGCTTTGCGTAATCGATATGTGGATTAGCAATCCAGATCTCGAAACGCGATTGGTGCACCCGCGATGACCGCGGAGGCGCTGACGCCCGAGGTGCGCCCGATGAGGGAGCGGCGGGCGGTCTATGAAAAATGAAGAGTGATGATGATGAGGTGCCTGGCAAGGCACCTGATGAAACAGGTGCTGCGTGCGCTCCCAACGCGCGCAGCACCACATCCTTCCTTGGCGCAATTGGTCAGCGCACTTGGCTGAAACCCGAGAGGTCCAGGTTCGACTCCTGGGGGAAGGACGATGCCGTGATGTGCACGTTCGCGATTGGATCGCGATGCACATGCCTCGGCGGTTTTTGGGTTGGTAACAAACGCTGGCTTTGTAGCGGTTTCTTACACCGTCACGACGTGGGTTCGATTCCCACCCGACCCACGCAGGAAGCATCGACCGCGTCGCCCGACGCCAAGGTGCTTCGAAAACCAGGTCTCGCGAGAGACCGCCAAGCAGGTGAAGTGTTGAGGTGACACGCTGGTGCGCCACACCAGAGTCGTCGGGTTCAATTCCCACCACCTGCTCGATTCCGGCGAGGAGCGCTCCCACCATCGAGTGCTGCGAGCTCGACGCGCGGTAAAGCAACCGCGCTCGAGCGAGACCGGTAGGGACGTTCGCAACAGATTTGTCCGGCGTGTCCGACCTGTCCGACACAATTAATTTTAGAGGGCCTGGCCGACTGGCAAGGCAGATGGCTTCCACCCACCCGATGCGGGTTCGATTCCCGCGGCCCTCTCCGAATGCGCGTACGCAGGAGATTCGTACCGCTCGATGTGTCTCGTTGTCCCTGGCCTCACCGCCGGGCGCGACGGGTCATTTGCCTCTCTAGCTCAGCTGGTAGCAGCGGCTGTCTCGTAAGCAGCAGGTCGTCGGTTCGAATCCGACGGGAGGCTCTCAACGTCCGCACGAACGCGGGCCGAAACAAGGAAACGATCATGTTCAAGCTATCCAAGTTGTTCTCGACGAAGACCACGCCTCAGACGATGCCGATCCCCGGATCCACCCAGGTCAAGAATGCTGCGGGTGGCTACGTCTGGGAAGTCGATGACTGGATGCGGCTCGATCGCTTCTTGATCCTCGGTAGCGAGGGCGGAACGTATTACGCCAGCGAGCGCGACCTGACGGTCGACAACGCTGATGCAGTTCGACGCTGTATCGCAGCGGACGGACTTCGAACGGTTTCCCGGATCGTTGCTATCTCTGATGCGGGGCGTGCACCCAAGAACGATCCGGCAATTTTTTCGCTCGCGATGGCGGCGAAGCTCGGTGACGAGCACACGCGTCGCGCGGCATATGCGGCACTACCAAAGGTGTGCCGCATCGGTACGCACCTGATGCACTTCGCGGAGTACGCGCAGGCATTCGGTGGTTGGGGCCGCGGTATGCGCAAGGCTGTTGGTGCGTGGTTCAATGCCCGCCCTCCGGCCGAGCTCGCACTGCAGCTCGCGAAGTACCAGTCGCGTGACGGTTGGTCGAACCGAGACCTCCTGCGACTCGCGCACCCGCGCGCGGCATCTCCCTCCCACGACCGTCTGTTCTCGTGGTCGGTGAAGGGTGAGCTGCCGGATGGCGCAAGAGACGACAACGCGCTCGCGCTGATCGTCGCAATGGAGGAGCTCAAGAAGATCGACGACGTGGTGACGGCAGCGCGGATGATCCGCGAGCACCGGATGCCACGTGAGTGTGTCCCGACGCAGTTCCTCAAGTTCCCCGAGATCTGGGAGGCGCTGCTCGAGACGATGCCGATGACGGCAATGATCCGGAACCTGGCAACGATGACGCGTGTCGGACTGCTCGCAACGGGCAGCGCCGCTTCGACCAAGGTCGTCGCCCAGCTCCAGGATCGTGACCGTCTGAAGAAGGCACGCGTTCATCCGATCGCCGTGCTCTCCGCGCTCATGACGTACAAGTCGGGACGCGGCGTGCGAGGCAAGGAGACGTGGAACCCGCTCGCCAAGATCGTCGACGCGCTCGATGCCGCGTTCTACGCGAGCTTCGGTGTCGTCGAGCCGGCGGGTAAGCGCATGCTGCTCGCGCTCGACGTGTCGGGCTCGATGGGAAGCGGTGCTGTCGCCGGTGTTCCGAACCTGACGCCGCGTGTTGCGAGTGCAGCAATGTCTCTCGTGACCGCAGCGACGGAGCAGGACCACACGTTCGTTGGCTTCGCGACGGAGCTCACGCCACTCGCGATCTCGCCGCGGCAGCGTCTCGACGACGTCGTGAACGAGGTCTCGCGCCTCCCCTTCGGAGGCACGGACTGTGGGTTGCCGATGATCTGGGCACAGAAGCACCGCATCGATGTCGACACGTTTTGTGTCTACACCGATAACGAGACCTGGGCAGGGAACGTGCACCCAGCTCAGGCTCTGCGGGCGTACCGAGACGCACGGGGCATTCCGGCCAAGCTGGTCGTGGTCGGAATGACGTCGGGCGGATTCAGCATTGCTGATCCGAACGACGCGGGCATGCTCGACGTTGTCGGTTTCGACACGGCGACGCCGCCCGTCATTGCCGACTTCGCTCGCGCGTAGTGCACTACGAAGCTGAGCGAAGGCGCGGCCCCGCGACCGCTGCCGACGGGAAACCGTCGGTATTTGGGATCGTAGCTCACAGGTAGAGCGGTCGGACTGTTAACCCGACTGGTGTTGGTTCGAGTCCAACCGATCCCGCGACTGGGCCGGCAGGTCTGTCGGTTATCCGTAACTATAACGGTCCTAAGGTAGCGACGCTGGGGTGACCCAGATAGCGAAGCGGCAGGCTGTCTCGCAAGAGAAAGGCTTCGGCTACAGCTCATCGCGTGCCCACTGCGCCGAAAGGCGTAAGAGCGACTGACCGGAGCGCGCAAGCGCCGAGGTCATCTCCGACTCCGTCAACTCGCCCGTCATTTCTGTCGATGTAGTACAGCGGCAAGTACTCCCGTTTTTCACACGGGCAACAAGGGTTCGATTCCCTTCATCGACGCTTTGCGCGCCCAACGCAGAAGCCCTACACGCAAAATTTCTGGTTCGACTCCAGACGGATCCACCTGTGGGTCCGACGCCGGTGGTCCGGCACTTCCCTGCAAATGGAAACAACCCATCGTGGCTTGTGCACTCGGGCGCGCAAAATTTCGCAGTCGATGCTGGTGCATGGTCGCGGCTCATATCCGCGGATCGGATGGTTCGATTCCATCGGCTGCGACTACGCCACACGTTCACTCGTAGAAGCCCTACACGCAAAGCACGCTGCCCCTCAAGGGTGGCGTTCGAAACATCGCCGGCTTCTACACTCGAGCGTTGGTTCTTTTTGTCGGTGTCGTACAGCGGTCAGTACCTCCGTCTCTCGAACGGACGACACGGGTTCGATTCCCGTCACCGATACTTCTTGCGCGACCACTCGTCGAAGCCCTACACGCACGCCGCAAGGCATCCTCTTCCACAGGTGATAACCTCGAGGCTTCGACACTCGGACGCGCAGAAATTTTTCTCTCCCTCGACGCGGTGCCTCAGGTGAGGCGATGACCAACAGCGCTAACCGCGCCTCGGTCCGCTCGTTAGGCGCGAACGAACGATGGGTTCGAGTCCCTCCACCGCGACTCTCGTAGGCGAAGAAGCAGTATCTGGGTGTAGCTCAGGAGCAGAGCTCGCGGCTTGGGACCGCGATGGCGTTGGTGCAAGTCCAACCTCCCAGACGAAACTATCCGGGCGTAACTCAGCAGCAGAGTATGTGGCTCTTAACCACGTTGGCGCTGGTGCAAGTCCAGCCGCCCGGACCGCGACCGACCGTAGCTCAGCAGCAGAGCAAGTGGCTTTTACCCACCCGCGCGCTGGTGCAAGTCCAGCTGGTCGGACTGTTTGACCTCAAACTATCTGGATGTAGCTCAGGAGGAGAGCGCTTGCTCGGGATGCAAGAGGCCGCTGGTGCGATTCCAGTCTTCCAGACTCAGATCGATTCACGTGCTCGCTCGTTTACTGCCACCGCTCCAAGATGGAACGCGGAGCTTCTAACTCCGGCGGCTGAGGTTCGAGTCCTCTCGGTGGTTCGATTGCCACCGCTCCTCGGATGGAACGCAACGCTTCGAACGTTACTGGCTGGGGTTCAACTCCTCTCGGTGGCTCTTGTTTGCTACCAGTCCGCGGGGGCAGCCGCCTGTTAAGCGGTCGGGAGAGGTTCGATTCCTCTTGGTGGCACAAAGTTTTTTCGTGCGTGTGCACTCGGCTCGTCGGTCCGTCGGGGACAGGCGATGCAGGTTGCTCTCGAGGTTTGACTCCGCGAGAGATGCCACGGCCCGCACACAATCGCTCGGGAGAGGTTCGATTCCTCTCGACGACGACTGCGCACGACGAGATCCATTTCCGGGTGTAGCTCAGCAGCAAGAGCATGTAGCTCACGCCTACAAGATCGCTGGTGCAAGTCCAGCCTCCCGGACGAAGTGTTTCTGGATGTAGCTCAGCCGAAGAGCACGTGGGTGACAACCATGAGGTCGCTGGTGCAATCCCAGCCATCCAGACGAAATGCGGAGGTCGTCTAAATGGAAGGACGGCGGTTTTATGCGTCTTGTATTTCCTCGCCCGCGGTGCGGGCCGACGCTCGATGCTTATCGCCACACCGCAAGTGCCGGCTCGAAACCGTGCTCTCCGCTTTTTCATTTCACGCCACTGTTCCAAGGACGGGACACGTTTCTGCGAAGAACGATGGTTGAGGTTCAAATCCTCTCAGTGGCACGCAGGGTTCATACGCCACCGTCTGGGACGAGCTTTCAGTCCAAATGAGAGCGTGCAGCGTTCGATTCGCTGGTGGCGTGCCTCGCCTAGATCATTCGGTCTGGGCCGCCGTGCGGTGTGACAGCCGCTAGATCACTTCTGGCCATTTGGCACGGCGATTTTTTCTATCTGGGTGTAGCTCAGGAGCGAGAGCGCGTGGTTCGGATCCACGAGGCCGCTGGTGCGATTCCAGTCACCCAGACTGCTGCGGACGTAGCTCAATTGGGTAGAGCAACTTTCCTTCGCTCGCTCTTCGCCCGCTCGTCGGGCCGTTGAACGAGGGTTATCGAATTGAAATCGAGGGATGCCGGTTCGAGTCCGGCCGTCTGCACTCATGCTGCGCTGAACCCGTTCTGCAAACTTCTCGCTCGCTCGTCGAGCCGATCGCGAAACGGTTATCGGTCTTCCAAGGTTCGAATCCTTAGGCGCAGCCCTCCCGCTCTTAGCTCAACAGCAGAGCGCTCGCCCGATAAGCGAGTGACGAAGGTGCGATTCCTTCAGAGCGGACTGTGGTCGATGCCGAAGCAGTCGAGGCGCGAGGCCGTGAACCTCGAGTAAATGGGTGCGAGTCCCATCGATCACCCCAAGGGGACGTTGACGTTAAAGTTGAACGAAGCCGTTTGTAAAACGGTTGCACATGCCAACTCGGTGCAAGTCCGAGCGTCCCCACCATGCCGCCGTAGACCAACGGCAGAGTCAGCGTTTTGAGAGAGCGCGTAGTGGAGGTTCGAATCCTCTCGGCGGCACGGAAAGTTTATGCGGGGAGAGTGCGAGTCTTCTCAGACAGGTCTCATAAGCCTGTCCACGTCGGTGCAACTCCGGCCTCCGCACCCATGCCGCCGTAGACCAACGGCAGAGTCAACGAGCTCAAACCTCGTCGAGTGAGCGTTCGAATCGCTCCGGCGGCACGCAGCGATTTCATCTTGCCGCCGTAGACCAACGGTAGGAGTCAACGTTCTCAGAAAGCGTGCAGTGGTGGTTCGAATCCACTCGGCGGCACTCCATTCACCCAACCCAAACAACCCGAAGAGAGAAGGACCCCATGATGCAACTGCATGTCGATGCAACGCGTACGCTCCTGCTCTCGCAGGGCTACGAGCCGATCAAGATCATCTCGTGGCAGCGCGCGATGACGCTGCTCACGCTCGACAAGGTCGAGGTCGTCGAGGAGTACGAGACCGCGATCCGTGCGACCTCGATGGTCATCAACGTTCCCGCAGTCGTGCGTCTCCGGAAGGCGTTCCGGCGGCACGCGAAGCCGGTGAAGTTCTCGCGCGTCAACATCTACGCGCGTGACCAGCACCGCTGCCAGTACTGCGGCGTGAAGTGCACGATCGACGAGCTCACGTACGACCACGTCATCCCGCGTTCGCGCGGTGGACGTACGACGTGGGACAACATCGTCTCGTGTTGCTACGACTGCAACGCGGACAAGGCGAACCGCACGCCGGCCGAGGCAGGCCTGAAGCTGCTCTCGACGCCGTCGCGGCCGACCTGGATCCCGTCGGTGCAGATCAGAGTCAGCACGAAGTCGGTTCCTGACGCGTGGCGCGACTACGTGTACTGGACCGGCGAGATCGACGGTGACGACGGTACGGGCGCGGTGTGAGGAGTGGGAGTGAAGACGGCGGCGGCGTACGGCCGGCAGGCCGACGCCAGCCGCGTCTTCCAGGTTTTCGTTTCATCAACATCGTCATCACTCTTGCTCGAACGGGTGTCCGTCTAATGGCAGGACGGTGGTCTTTGAAACCAACGGCGAGGGTTCGAATCCTTCCACCCGTACTGCATCCGTTCATCTGGGCCCATCGTCCTAACGGTAAGACGCCGCGCTTGCACCGCGTGAGATCGGGGTTCGAATCCCCGTGTGGTCCACAACTCATCGCTCTCATCTGGGGGAGTAGTTCAATTGGTAGAACGTCGGTCTCTGAAGCCGCACGGTTATTGGTTCGAATCCAATCTCCCCTTCTCTCTGCTCGTGGATACGTCTGGTGACGTTCGCTGATTGTCTATCAGTGTTCAGGCGAGTTCGATCCTCGTCACGAGCGCGACTAAAAAAATTCTGGGCTCGTATTCCAACGGGAGGATGCGGCTTTCGCATAGCTGCGATACGGGTTCGATTCCCGTCGAGTCCACTGAATCTGCACTCGTCGCCAAGTAGCAAGGCACGTGGCTGCAACCCACGCATACCTCGGTGCAAATCCGAGCGAGTGCTCTACGATCCGGTCCGCGCTTCGCGGACCTCACATGCCTCCGCGTGCGGATGCGGCTTGGGTTTCCGAAATCCAAAGAGGTGGTTCGACTCCACCCGGTGGCACTTCAGTTGTGGCGCACGAGCTGTACGTAGACCGCAACGACGTTGCCGCTACGCGTGTGCCCGACAAACAGGCGCAGCGGATTGCCGGCCGGGTTCGTGAGCCAGACGAGCTCGGGCCCGATCGCAAGTGCTCGCGTGACCGACTCGGGATATTCGACGTCGGCGAGCTCGTCCGTTGCGGCCGACAGGACGTAGTCGTGGTCGGACTCGTCGAGATAGGCCCAGGTGTCGGGGCGGAGGCCTTTACGACGGAGCGCGATCGCGACCTCGTTGTCCTCGAGGATCTCGTATTCGCCGGGCTCGAACGTCAGCGTCTTCGGTTCGTGCGTGAGCTCGGCGCATGCCGCCATGACCTCGCGCGGAAAGCCGACGGTGGCGATCACGGGGCCGCGCGCGGCGAACAACGCATCGCGCCGGCGCTCTTCCTCGAGGGTCATCAGTCCATGTCGACGTCGACGGAGGGAATCTTCGAGGGCGGCGGCGGTGGCGGGCCCTTGCGAACCCGCTGGAAGTCCTCGCGGAGCTCCTCGACCTCGACATCGAGCGTCATGCCTTGAAGGGCGCTGGCCGGAAGGTCGAGCGCCTTTGCGACCGAGCGCAGGTAGTCGTCCTCGGCGAAATCGACCTCTTCATCGGCATCGTTGATCGCGGCGACGAGGAACAGGAGGCGGCGGCGCTCGTCCTCGGTGTCGTTCTTGAACACACCGGCGGTCTTGTCGAGGTCGAACGCCTTGGCGTCGAAGTTCTTGATCCGGTCCTCGAGGTCGGCGGTGAGCTTGGCGCCGGAGAGGTCGGCGAGCATCTCACGGACCTCCTCGCGCTCCCGATCCTTGAACTCTTGGTCGGCGTAGGCAGCGCCCATCAAGAGATCGCAGATGGGGCCGATTCGATCGTCGAGAGCCATGTGACGAACATACCCCCGTCTTGTGTAGGATCACCATGCTTGCGCGCGCTCCTCATCGTCTCGTTACTCGTGATCGGCTGCTCCGGGCCGGAGCGCGCCGGTGGCGCTGCGCCGAAACCGAAGCTCGTCGTGCTGATCGTCGTCGACCAGCTGCCGACCTGGGCATTCGACCGCGATCGCGCGCTCTTCACGCATGGCTTCGCGCGCTTGCTCGGCGGCGGCGGCTTCGTTCGCGCGGGCGAGATTCCGTACGCGAATCCGTTCACGGCACCGGGCCACGCGTCGATCGGGACGGGCGCGCCCCCGAGCGTGCACGGCATCATCGGCAATAGCTGGTACCGCCGGGCCGAAGGTCGCGAGCGCGATGCGGAGTACGACGTTGCTGCTCCGCTGGTCCCGGTCGGAACCTCGTACGCCGATAAGATCGGCACGCAGGACGGCGCATCGTCGCGGGCTCTGCTCGTCGACGGCGTGGCCGACGCGCTCCGAAAGGCGTCACCACGCTCGAAGTCGATCGCGATCGGACTCAAGCCCCGCGCGGCCGCGTTCATGGCGGGGCGAAAGCCCGACCTCGCGGTCTGGTACGAGGCGGACGCCGGCGGGATGACGACGAGCAAAGCGTACGCGGCCGAGGCGCCGGCGTGGCTCGTCGGACTCGCGAACGACAAGCCGGCGAGCCGGTTCTTCGCCGTCGAGTGGGCCGCGCGCGATGCCGCGCTGCTCGCGCGCGTGACCGGCCTCGCCGACGACGCGCCGGGTGAAGGTGGCGTGCACGGCCTCGACACCACGTTTCCGCACAGCCTCGCGGAGAGCGACAAACCGGAGCGTGCGTTCTTGCACACGCCATACGGCGACGAGCTCGTGTTCGACGCCGCGACCGCCGCGATCGATGCGATGCAGCTCGGCGCCGACGACGATCCGGATCTGCTGGCACTCGGCTTCAACGCGCGTGACTACGCGGGACACCTGTGGGGCCCGGACTCGTGGGAAGTGCTCGACCTGACGATGCGCCTCGACGAGCGGCTCGGCAGCTTCTTCGAGTTGCTGGACACCCGCGTCGGCAAGGGCGCGTGGGCTGTCGTGCTCACGAGCGACCACGGCGCGACGCGCGTCGTCGAGCGCAGCCCGACGAAGGGCGCCCGGCGCATTCGCTCGAAGGAGATCATCGAGGCCGCCGAGCTCGCGATCGAAGGCAAGCTCGGCAAGGGACCGTGGGTCACCTCCGTGATCGCGAGCAACGTCTATCTCGCCCCGGCGGTCGCGCAGCACACGATGCGCGGCGAGGCGCTCGATGCCGCCGCGGCCGCGATCGCAAAGCTGCCGGGCGTCGCGATCGCCGGCCGCGTCGATCAGATCAGCGGACGCTGCGGCGAGCGGCGCGGTCTCGAGCGCGCGCTGTGCTGGTCGACGTTCCCCGCCGAGTCGGGCGATCTCTACGTCGTTCCGATGGCAGGCTCGCTGATCAGCGACTACAAGAGCGGCACGCACCACGACGCCCCGTTCGACGAGAACCGTCAGGTCCCGATCCTCGTCTTCGGACGAGGCGTGAAGCAGCAGACCGGCGAAGGCACGATGATGCAGGTCGCGCCGACCGTCTGCGCGCTGCTACGCGTTCCACCGCCGAGCGGCGCTAGCGAGCCCGCGCTGTTCGGCCTTCGCTAGCGAGCGCGGTCGCGAAGAACACCGAGTGCTTCGCGAGCGTGGCGACGTAGTCACGAACGTCCTCGCGCGCGGTCGGCGGCAACAGGCCGAACGGCACGACGTGCTCGTCGGGCACGTAGCGAAACGTGAAGTTCACGCGCCGCGTGCGAAAGCCTTCGATCGCGGGCGGCAGCGAGAGGGCGCGCTTGTCGTCGACGCGCTGCACGCGGTGGAGGAGGTCGTCCTTCCACACCGGCCCGGCGAAGATCTGCAGCGAGTTGTCCTCGAGCCACTGCGTGCGCACCGGCGGTGCATCACGCTGCGCGCCGCGCCGAACGAACTGAAACCGCGCGCGCTCGCCGAGCGAGATCGATGCGACCGGGCCGGGCTCGAAGTCGCGGTGCTCGCCGACGCGCGCCGCATCGACCTCACGCCCGCCTTCGATCCGATCACCGTAGAAGTTCACGAGGCACGTGTTGAGGTGCCAGCGGCGCGGCACGGTCGGCGGCGGGAACTCGTCGCGCACGCGCCGCTCGACGATCGTGATCAGCCGCGCGAGGACGTTCGGGAATGGCTCGGCCGCCACGGCGACATCGCGGAAGCGCTTCGGCGGCTCGTAGTAGCCGAGGCAGGCGAACTGCCAGTTCCCGAGCCAGTAGACCGGACGGAGGAGCGGCCGCTGTTCCTTGCCCGGCGGGGGCGGGCGCTTCGTCGAGTAGCGCATCTCCCAGAGCGGCCGTAACGCCCCGAGCCAGGTGAGGATCTGGGCGCGCGCGGTCGCATCTACGAAGTCCGGCTCGTAGACATAACAGCGGTCTCGCACGTCATCGGAAACCTATCAGAGGCGCGGCCGAGAGGCCCGGTACATGCTGGATTTGGTCTTTCGTCCACAATGCGCCGCGTGTGGCGTTCCCGCTGAAACCTTGTGCGAAGACTGCGCATGCACGCTGCTCGAGCTCGGCACGGCTTGCGAGAAGTGTGCGGAGCCGATCGGCGGCGGCACGCGGTGTGCGCGCTGTGCGATCGCGCCGCTGCCGATCGATCGCATCGTCTCGGCGTGGCGGTTCGGCGGTCAGCTCGCGATCGCGATCCGCCGTCTCAAGTTCACCGGCAAGACACACGTCGCCCGCGCGGTCGCGCCACTGTGGTCGCCGCTCGTCGCCGCGGCCGCAGCGGACGACGACGCGCTCGTCGTGCCCGTCCCGCTGCACTGGCGGCGCCGCTTCATCCGCGGCTTCGATCAGGCGTGGCACCTCGCGCTGCACGCGTGCGCCGACGCCGGGCTCGCACCGCCGGTCTCCGCGCTGCGGCGCATCCGGGCCGGCGCGCCGCAGAGCACGCTCGATCAAGCGCGCCGCAAGAACAACCTGCGCGACGCGTTCGCGGTCCGCTCCCCCGACGCCGTGCGCGGCCGCGCCATCGTGCTCGTCGACGATGTCGTCACGACGGGCGCGACGATCGCCTCGGCTTCGCGCTCGCTGTTCGCCGCCGGCGCGACGCGTGTCGTCGGTGTCGCGCTCGCGCGCGCTACTTCTTTTCCATGATGACGATCTCGACGCGCTCGTCCGCCGCGGCCGAGCCGCCGAGCGGCTTCGTGCTGCCGAACCCGCGGACCTCGAGACGCTTGTCCGCGACGCCCCACTGCACGAGCCACTCGCGCAGCGCTTGCGCGCGCTTGTCGGAGAGCTGCTGGGCCGAGAGCTCGTCCTTTGCGTTCGTCGCTCCGACGTGCACCGCGACCCGCACGCGCAGGATCTCCGGGTGCGCACGCAGCGTCGCGCCGATCTGACCGAGCAGGTTGTAGCTGGCCGGCTTGATCTTCTCCTTCGTGAACTGGATCGACTCCATCAGATCGATGCGCTCGAGGGTGATCAGCACGAGCGAGATGCCCTTGTCGGGGCAGCCGTCGTCGTCCTGGTTGCCGTTGATGGTTTCCTTCTGCGCGGGACACTTGTCCTGGAGGTCGAGGATGCCGTCGCCATCGTTGTCGGGCTCGTTGCATCCGTCCGCATCCTGGAAGCCGTCCTGGTCCTCGGCCTCGTTCGGACACTTGTCCATCACGTCGAGGATCAGGTCGTTGTCGTTGTCCTTCTCGATGCACCCGTCGTCGTCCTGGAACCCGTCCTTGTCCTCGGTCTCCATCGGGCAGCGATCGTTGGCGTCCGCAACACCATCGGCGTCGTTGTCGAAGTCGGGGCAGCCGTCGCTGTCTTCGAAGACGTCGACGTCTTCGACTTCGTTCGGGCACTTGTCGAGACGATCGACGATGCCGTCGCCGTCGTTGTCGGTATCGGGCTTTGGCGGCGGTGGCGCGTGGAGCGGTTTGATCGCATCCGCGCGTGGCGTGACCGTCAGCGCGACCACGCCGCGCAGCGCGGGCGCACCCGCCGCGCTCGTCAGGCCGCGGCCCGCCGCGACCGAGACCATGAAGCGGCGGTCCGGTTTCCAGCGCAGGCCGGCGAGCCACTCGATCGGCGCCAGCAGCGTCGACGAGCCATCCATCTTCTCGCGTCCCGATGGCACGAATTCGCCGAACATCTCGCCCGTGATCCACAGCGGGTCCGCGACGCGCACCGACGTGCCGAGCCCCCACATCACACCGCTCTTCTGCTCGAGGTTCTTGTACTCGGCGGCCGCGCGAACGACCGCGCCGAGGTTCGTCGAGATCGTTAGCCGGTTCGAGAACGCGCCGGGCACGAGCGCCGCGATCGCGAGAATGCGCGCACTCGGATCATCGACGCCGGCGAGCATCCCGTCCGTCGCCGTCGGTAGCGTCAAGCCGATGCTGCCCGCGAGCGCGAACGAGCCGCCGCCGTCGAGCAGGCGCTGGTAGATCGCGACCTTGCCGTTCACGCGGAGGTCGCCCGTCGCGGTGCCGTCGGCGGGCGCCGTCGTGTAGCCCATGTTCCGATCGCCGAGCTCCTCGCCGGTCTGCGAGTAGAACGGCATCGCTGCACCGAGCTCGAACTTGCCCAGCAGCGCGACCGCGACGCCGAGCTCGAGCATCGACGAGCCGGTGATGACGCCGTGTTCGGTGCCCGTGCTCGCGAGGTGGAGCAGCGGATCCGACGCATACGAAAACACCGCGTGTCCCGCGAACGCGCCGTGCGCGCCGATCACCGGCGACTGCAGCTGGAAGCCGTCATTCATCGTCTGCGGCGTCGGCTCGAACACCGAGAGCAAGACGTTGTCATCTGCTTGCGCGATCGGCGCCACGGCGATCGCAACGACCAGCGTTGCTGCACGCCGGCGACGCAGCACGATCAGCAGCACGAGCACGATCGCCCCGAGACCTCCCGCATGCCCCGTCGCGCAGCCGCCACCGCCGCGCGCGTCGACGAACACGGCCGTGCCCGTAAGCTCGATCTCGGACTGGTGCACCGGATCCTCGTCGAGGAACAGCTGCGCCTTCGCCGTGATCGGACCGGCCGTCGTCGGCGTGAACGTCACGTCGAAGCGCCGCTCCATCGCGATGCGGTCGAGGGTGATGTTCGTGGCGCCGTCGACCGTGAATGCACCGTCGCCGCCCGCGACGTCGATGCGCGTGATCTTGAACGCGTTCGCTTCGTCCATGCTGCGGACGACGAGCGCCTCGTCGATCGTGTACGTCTCACCGATCTCGACGTAGCCGACGTTGATCGTCGTCGGGTTGAACGAGACGCGGCGATCGACGCAGTTGCCCGCGAGCGCGACCTCCGTCGTCTTCTGCGTGATCGGCGGACCGTCATCGTCGTCGTCGTTCACGATCAGGAGGCGTTCATCGGAGCGGCCGGGACCGGTCGGCTCGAAGCGCACGCGGATGTCCATCGTCGCGGCGGGCGGGACCGTGATCGCGTCGGCGTCGAGCACCTTCCACACGTCGGGATCCGAGGACGTCACCGACGCGATCTGCAACGGCGCCGTGCCGGTGTTGCGAATCGAGACCGTGCGTACCGGGCCGAGCGTGCCGGGGTTGCGGAACGTGTCCGGGAAGATCGGATTTCCGCCGATGACCGACAGGTCGCGATCCGTCGGCCGGCCACGCAGCACGATCATGCCGGTCGCCGGCAGCGCGATATCGCCGGCGATCGAGTGCGTGATCGTCACCGTCTCGTCGGCGGCGAGCGCGACCGTCGGCGCATACGTCACGACGAACATCGCCTCGCCATTCGGCGCGACCGTCTGCGTCGCGGGCAGCGTGAACGTGAACGCCGCGTTCGCCGTCCGTGTGAAGCTGCCGAGATCGAGCGGCGCTGCGCCCGTGTTGCGGAGCCGCACCGTCACCATCGCGGGCGCGCCCTGGATGTCGACGTTGCCGAAGTCGACGGTGCTGCCGGGCGTGACCGTCAGCATCGCGGTGATCGAATTGCCCGACAGCGCGACCGTACGGTTCGGGTTCGACGGTAGATTGCTCGTGATCTGGAGATCGCCGGTGAGCGGGCCGGTGCGGTTCGCGGGCTGCGCGCGCACGGTGACCTCGAGGATCTCGCCGGTCGCGAGCGTCTGCGGCAGCACGACGGTCGTGCCCGCCGAGCCGCACGTCGCCTGCTTCTTGATGCCCGCGACGACGAACTCGTTCGACGCCGTGCCACCACTCGGCACGAACGACATCGGGCTCTGGATCGTGACGGGCGATTGTCCCGTGTTCTCGATGCAGAACGTTCGCGTCGGCGTGAGGTCGTAGCGGAAGTCGCCGAACGCGAGCGTTGGCGTGCTGACGGTGTAGCCGACCGTCAGGCGCGTGCCCGTGACCGCGAGCGTCGCCATCGTCGCGCTCGGCGTCGTTCCCCACGTGCCCTGGAACAAGATGTTCGCGTTGCCGCCCGCCGCGGTCGCCGTCGGTGCGAACCGCACCTGCACGGTCGCGTTCGTGTTCGCAGCGAGCGTCGCCGGGACGGCGCCGACGATCGTGTAGCCGACGTTGTTCGGAGTGATCGTGGCCGTGATGCCGTTGACCGGCAGATTGCCCGTGTTCTTCAACAAGACACTCAGCGTCGACGTCGCATCCTGCGGGACGCTGCCGAACGCGAGCGTGGTCGGATCGACCTCGAGGAAGCCGCGCGTGCCATTGCACGTGAGCGGCACGTCGAGCGTGTTCGCGCCGGGCGCATCGCTCAGGATGCGGAACGTACCGGGCCGCGCATCCTGACCGAGCGGCGTGCACGTCAGCATCCATGTCGCCATGCCGCCCGCGGGGACGGTCTGCATGCCCGCGGTGCCCGTCGCCGCGTAGTCGCCAGTCTGCACGACGGCGCTCGTGATCGTCAGCGTCGCGTCGCCGGTGTTCGTGATCGTCAGTGGCATCGCGCCGCTGGTCGTGCCGACGTCGACGTTTCCGAACGCGACGCTCGCGGGCCCGCTGATCCCCGGCGCGACACTGCCGACGCCGGTGAGCCCCGCGCTCGCCATCGGCGTGATCGGATCGTTGCTGCTGATACTCAGCGTCGCGTTGTTCGGACCCGCGGTGCTCGGATCGAACGTGATGTTCACGTTCAGCGCGTTGCCGGCGGTGATGTTGGCCGGTGGGGTCGGCGAATTGATCGTGTAGCCCGCGCCCGTGATCGAGAGCGCGTTGATCGTCAGCGTCTGCTCGCCGTTGTTCGTGATGACCACGTTCGTCGTTGCCGAGCCGCTCGCGATCGGAACCGTGCCGAAGCTCGTCGACGCGGGCACGGACACCTCGGGCGCGATGCCGGTGCCGGTCAGCTGCACCGTGCCGAGCGTGGCGTCGAGCAGACCGACGAGGCGCACGTTGCACGTGACGGCACCGCGCGTCGCCGGATTGAACGTGATCGTGACCGGCAGCGCATCGCTACTGCGGACGAGCCGAGGCAGTGCTTCGTCGGGGGTGAACGTGAAGACGCCGCAGCCCGTCCCCGGCTCGATCGCGACGAGCTCCTCGCCCGCTGCGCTCGTGCTCTCGATCGTCTCGTTGATCGTTGTGGCGCCGGCACTCACGCCGACGTTGCCGAAGGCCGGCGCTGGTGAGACGGACAGAGTTGCGTGAGCAACGCCCGACCAACCCACCATGATGAGTACTGCGACCGAGCAAACGTGTGCCCTGTTCATCCCGCTGCCTCGAATCGTACAAGGTTCGCCGAACGCGGAAAAGCGAGCACATGCCCCGGGATTTCCCGAGCCGTGCCCGATCTCACGTTGCTCGTGTGTGTACGATGTCGCGCATGGAATCGACCGCCTCAGGACTTCAGTACGAGGACACCGTCGTGGGCACCGGCAGCAGCCCGTCGAAGGGGCAGACGTGCTCCATGCACTACACGGGCTGGCTGTGGGTCAACGGGGCGAAAGGCGCCAAGTTCGACAGCTCGGTCGACCGCGGGGAGCCCTTCGATTTTGCCATCGGCGTCGGCCAGGTCATCAAGGGCTGGGACGAGGGCGTGTCCACCATGAAGGTCGGCGGCAAGCGCACGCTGCTGATTCCGCCGGCCCTCGGGTACGGCGCGCGGGGGGCCGCCGGCGTGATTCCGGCGAACGCGACGCTCCTGTTCGAAGTCGAGCTGCTCGGCGTCAGCTAGCGGCAGGTCTCGAGGTCGGCGCGCTTCTTCGCGGCCAGACCACACTGATGATAGGCCCGCGTTCCGGCCCGACAGTCGGGAAGAAATCCGGCGCGCAGCTCCTCCCGTAGCGCGGCGATGTCCGCATCGCTCGGCGGCTGCTTGCGGTCGACGACGGCGAGCGCGAGCACGTGCGACAGGAGCGCATCGCACTCCGACTCGGTCGGGCCACTCGGGTTCGGCGGTGGCGTGGTTCGCGGCTCCGCGACCGAGCCGGTTCTCGGCATCGGCGTTGGTGTGCCCGAGCGCGCACCACAAGCGGCGACGAAGACCAAGCAGGCAAGGAGCGATCGCACGACGGTAATGTTAGCGTGTCGCCATGGCGCTGTGGTTCGCCGCGCTACTCGGCCTCGCGCAAGGCCTCACCGAATTCATCCCGGTCTCGTCGACGGCACACCTGCGCGTCATCCCCGCGCTGTTCGGGTTTCCCGATCCGGGCGCGGCGTACACGGCGGTGCTGCAGCTCGGCACGCTCGCCGCCGTGCTCGCGTACTTCGCGAAGGACCTCGTCAATCTCGGCGTGCAGATGGTGAAGTCACCGTCGACGCCGGAGGGCCGGCTGCCGTGGCTGCTCGCTGCGGGCACGGTGCCGATCGTCATCGCCGGACTCTTGCTGAAGAAGCACATCGAGGGCGATCGCTGGCGCTCGCTGTACGTCATCGCGACGACGCTGATCGTGATCGGCATCGTCATGATCATCATCGATCGCTACGCGTCGGGGCGCGAGGAGCACCGGCCGCTGTCGGCGTTGACCTGGCAAGACGCGATGCTCGTCGGGCTCGCGCAATCGCTCGCGCTGGTGCCGGGCGTGTCTCGCTCCGGTGCGACGATCTGCATGGCGCTCTGCCTCGGCTTCGCGCGCAGCGATGCGGCGCGGTTCTCGTTCCTGCTCTCGATTCCGGCGATCGCGGGCGCGGGCATCCTCGAGGCAAAGGACGCGTTCCGGCTGCTGGGGCGCGATGCGATGCCGGCGATCATGATCGGCGTGACCACCGCGGCCATCAGCGGCTACATCTCGATCGCCTGGTTATTGAAGTGGCTCGGCTCGCACGATCTGATCGGGTTCGCCATCTACCGCATCATTGCGGGCCTGGCGCTGCTGGGCGCGCTCGCCTCGCGCTTGTTGTGAATGCCACCTGGTGTGATCTACCCGATCATTTCAGGCGCTTACGACCACGCGTGAATGAACTCCTGATACCTTCAGTCTCGTCCGCACCGAAGAGGGTTATTGATGAGGATTTCGCGTCTCGTGCCGCTGATGATCCTGTTCGCCGTGGTGCTCGGTAGCACCGCACGCGCACAGAACTGCCCCGCTGCGAAGCCGGGCAGATACGCCGTGAAGATCGACTCGACGCCGCAAGGCGCCGCGGTCTACATCGGCGACAAGGCTTGTGGCCCGGTGGGAAACACACCGTGGACCGGCAAGCTCAACAAGGGCAGCGTGCAGGTCACGCTGGAGATCGCGGGCTACGCGCCCGAGACCAAGACGTTCAAGGTCGGCGCCGTCCGGAAGGTGCAGACGCTGTTCGTGCCGCTCAACCGGCAGCCGCAGATCGAGATCAACCCCGCATCTGATCCGAACCTGGTCGGCGCGCAGATCTTCGTCGACGGCGTCTCGCAAGGCGTGATTCAAGGAGCGGTCGTCATCAAGACGACGGCCGGTCGTCATCAGCTCGAGATCCGGAAGGAAGGCTTCGAGACGCTCACGCAGTGGGTCGATCTGACGGCGACACCGGCGCTCACGCTGACGCCGACGCTGAAGGCGCTCAAGAAAGCGACCGGCGCGATCGTCGTCGACGCGGACGTCAAGGATGCAGAGGTCTACGTCAACGGGAACAAACATCCCGACACCACGCCGACGATCGTCTCGAACCTCGCCGCGGGCACGTACATGCTCGAGGTCAAGAAGGGGCCGGGAGCGTGGAAGCAGTCAGTCACCGTCGAGGCTGATAAACAGGTGAAGGTCCGCGCCGAGCTGGCCGCGCAAGGCTTCGGCATCGTGCGCGTGCTTTCGGATACGCCGGGCTCGCGCGTGTTCATCGACGGTGCAGAGATGGGCCCCGCGCCCGTCGACATCAAGGACGTCAAGCCGGGCGAGCACATCCTCCAGGTCAAGGCGCCGAACTTCGCGCCGATGGAGAAGCGCATCACCGTGATCGCCGGCGGCTCGCCGCAGGTCGTGAAGTTCGATCTCGCAGCGGAAGCGGCGAAGGACTCGGGCACGCTCAAGGTCATCTCGACGCTGCCCGATGCGGAGGTCGTGATCGACGGCGCCGTCGTCGGAAAGGCGCCGCAGGAGAAGAAGCTCTCCGCCGGCAAGCACCCGATCATGGTGCGCCTCTCCGGCTACAAGTCGTACGAGGAGACCGTCAACATCACCGCGGGTCAGACCCTCACGGTCACCGCGGAGCTCAAGGGCGTCGGTCGCCTGCGCATCCTGTCGTCGCCGAGCGGCGCGCAGGTGCTGGTCAACGGCCTGCCCGCGAAGGACAAGGACGGCAAGGACAAGACCCCGATCGACATCGAGGTCGAGACCGGCAAGACGATCGTGCGCCTCGAATATCCGGGCCGCGTCGCCTTCGAAGAGACTCTCGACATCAAGGGCGGCCAGACCGAGACCATCTCGCGCGAGCTCGCCGTGCAGGGCAAGAGCGAAGAGGAGCTCGAGGGCGAGCAGAAGGGTCTGTCGTCGTGGGGTGCGCGCGCGTTGCCGCGTGGTCGCTCGACCGTCGACTTCGACGCGGGTTATCCGTACTACGCGGGCCTGCGCATCACCGTTGGCGCAGGTCGTCTCACCAAACAATGGGGCTTCGACGCGACCGTCTCGGCGCGGACGATGTTCTCCCGCAACGAGCTCGGACTCGGCGGCCGCATGATGGTCGCGAATCAGAACCCGTTCTCGGCCGCGCTGTTCGCGAACTTCTATTTCGGCAGCTCGCTACTCGACAACTCGTATCGTAACGGCGTCACGTTCGAGACGGGCGTACTCGCGTCGCTGACCGCGCTGACCAACGTCACGATCAGCGGCCGCGCGTACTTCCAGTTCTGGAGCGATCGCCACTGTCCCGAGGTGCGGGGTTCCGTTGGGTCTCTGACGTTCACGCCCGACGATGCGGAAGCGACCGAAGAGTGCGACGCCTATCGCGGCTTCGTGAACGATCCGAGCGCGGCGCTACCGGGCACGTTCACCGATAAGGATCGCCGCAAGATGGAGCTGCTCACCGACGAGGCGGGCGTCGACATGTTCGGCCGCGACAACGGCGCACGGTTCTTGATCTCCGTGATCGCCGAGATCGCGATCGATCAACGCTGGAACGTCTACGGTCACCTCGAGGGTGCGCCGTTCCAGGACGAGCGCGCGCTGTTCACGAATCTGTTCTCGGGCTCGATGCCCGACAAAGACGTGAACCTCTACGGCCGCATCGGCCTGACGTACAAGTTCTAGCGTTTGCTATGCTCGCGACATGAGGCTGCTCGTCGGACTCTTGGGCGTCGTGGTCGTGATCATGCTCTTCGCGATGGAAGACAACGAGAACGAGAAGCGTTGTCCGTCGTGCGGGCTCAACGCGTACCGCTCGTACTACATCAGCCATGGCCGCCCGCTGCACTGGCAGTGCGCCGAGTGCGGCTACAGCCCTACGACGTGACCGGCGAGAACGCGATCACCGAGTAGGCGATCGCGGTCGTCTTGCCGGGGTTGTGATAGCTGTGGCGCTGGTCGCCGCGGAACGTGACGACGTCCCCTTCGTCAAGCGTGTAGCGCTCGCCCGAGACCGCGAGCTCGACCTTGCCGCGCTCGCACGTCAGGTATTCGCGGGTGCCCGGCGTATGCGGAACGCCGGCCATGCGCGCACCCGGCGGCAGCTCCATCCGCTCGAGGTCGAGGCCAGGCAGCGGCTCGGGCAACAGCTTGCGGACGCGCACGGACCCGCGCTCGCGCACGGTGAGCTCGCTGGCCTTGAGGTGTCGTGCGGATTGCCGAGGTGCGGCGAGTAATTCCTCGAGGCGGATCTGGAG
The DNA here is from genome assembly GCA_030857175.1 of Myxococcota bacterium. GTDB lineage: Bacteria > Myxococcota_A > Polyangia > Haliangiales > Haliangiaceae > JABFXX01. Next base: position 444,521 of record JALZOJ010000001.1, read on the forward strand.
GACGTTCGCGACCTTGATCAAAACGGCGAGCGTCGGGTTCGCTGCGCCCGACTCGAGGTGCGTCCAGGTGGCGCGTGGGATTCCAGCCGCTTTCGCGATCTGCTGCTGCGAGAGTCCGCGGGCTTCGCGGACGGCGCGGATGTTGTCGGCGAGGTGGTCGTGCTCGCTGCTGCCCATGGAAGAGCCTCCTGCCAATCTATTAGCATGCCCGATGACATATTGGCGGCGCGGCCGTACGACTGTAGTCATGAAGATCGAAGGACAGGGTGTTCTCATCACCGGTGCGAGCCGCGGCCTCGGTCGCGCGCTCGCGGAAGCGCTCGCGGCGAAGGGTGCGCGAGTCGCGCTCGTGGCGCGGGACGCGAAGCTGCTCGGCGACGTCGTCGCGACGCTCAACGCGAGCGCCGCGGTTCGCGCGTCGGGTGGCGCCGCCCACGCCGTCGCCGCGGACATCTCCGACAAGTCCGCGACTCACAAGATCGCCGGCCAGGCCCAAGGTCTCGTCGGCGAGATCGCGATCGCGATCCACAACGCGAGCACGCTCGGCCCGACGCCGCTGCGCCTCCTCCTCGACACCGACTGCGAGGACCTCGCCGCCGTGCTCGAGACCAACCTCGTCGGTCCGTTCCGGCTGACGAAGGTCCTCGCGGGCGCGATGGCGCTGCGCGGCGGCGGGACGGTCGTGCACATCAGCTCCGACGCCGCGGTCGAGGCGTATCCGCGCTGGGGCGCGTACAGCGTCTCGAAGGCGGCGCAGGACCACCTGAGTCGCGTCCTCGCCGCGGAGCTCGACGGCACGGGCGTTCGCATCCTCGCGGTCGATCCGGGAGAGATGGATACGGTGATGCACGCGGCTGCGATCCCGGATGCCGATCGCTCGACGCTAGGAAATCCGAGAGACATCGCGGCGCGCATCGTCTCGATGATCGAGGACGACGCGCGCGCGAAGAGCGGGCAGCGGCTCGTCGCGCCGAGCTGGCAGGTGGCGCCGTGAAGAGCGCGGCGTTGGTACGCAGCACCGGCTGGCACTCGCACCTCGCGTCGCTGTCGAGCACGCCGGTCACGCTCGATGCGAACGAAGTCTCGCGGCACGCGGTGCGGCTCGTGACGATCGATCCGACGACAGATCACGTCGCGGTGCATCCGTTCGCCGCGCTCGCGCAGCTGTTGCGCGCGGGTGACCTCGTCGTGGTCAACGACGCCGGGACGCTGCCGGGCTCGCTCCACGGGCGGACCGCGGCCGGCGAAGACTTCGAGCTGCGGCTCGCGGGGCCGATCGAGGGCACGCGGCTCGTTGGTGTCGCGTTCGGCCCCGGCGACTGGCGCACGCGCACCGAGCTTCGCGCGCTGCCGCCGCCGCTGCCGCTCGGCTCGCTCGTGCGGATCGGACGGATCATCGCGCGCGTGCGCGAGACCGACGGCCGGCGCGTGATGCTCGAGGTCGACGAGATCCTCGACGCGAAGGGCGCACCGCACGACGTGGTGTCGACCGACGCGCTGTGGCAAGCGGTGTACGCGGCGGGCGTGCCGGTGCAGTACGCGCATCGCGCGGCGCAGCTGCCGCTCTACACGGTGCAGACCGCGTATGCAGCCCGGCCGTGGGCGGCGGAGATGCCGTCGGCGGGACGGCCGCTGACGTGGGACGTGCTGCTCGCGATCAAGCGCGCCGGGATCGCGATCGCGTCGCTCACGCATGCGGCCGGGCTCGGATCGATCGGCGATGCAGAGACAGACCGCACGCTGCCATGGCCCGAGCGCTACGACATTCCCGAGCGCACGGCGCGTGCGATCGCGACGACACGTGCGGTCGGTGGGCGCGTGATCGCGATCGGGACCACGGTCGTACGCGCACTCGAGGCGAGCGGCGGCCGAGCAGGGCCGGGCATCGCGACGCTGCGGCTCGATCCATCGTATCGGCCGTCCGTGGTCGACGGGCTCGTCAGCGGGCTGCACGTGCCGGGCGAGAGTCACTACGAGCTGCTCCGGGCGTTCGCGTCGCATGCACGACTGTCTCGCGCGCTCGCCGTCGCGGCCGGCGCTGGGATGAGCGGGCACGAGCTTGGCGACGCGTGCTTGATCGTCCCCCAGCACTGATTGCGTCGTTGCATGCAACACCTTCGCGCTCGTCTGCGTGTCGTGCCTCGGCACCCCGCGCGCGCTAGGATTCGAGCGTGCGTTCGATGGTCTTCGCAGGCTTGTTGGTCGCGTGTAGCGCGCCGCCGAAGCCGCCCGCGCCCGCGCCTGCGCCAGCACCGCAGCGCGACCTCGCCGTCGCAGAGCCGCCGCCGAAACAGCTGACGCCGACCGCGCAGGAGCGCGAGGGCGATCTCGTGATCGTGCGCGGCGTACGAGTCGCCCCGAACGAGCTCGATCCGCCGATCCGTCGCCGTACGAACCAGTGGCCGCAGGAGATCGACCTCGCCGAGCACGAGCTGTGGAGCCCGTGCGTGCGCGACTACGTGCAGGCGCGCGGCGAGGACATGCGGCGCGCGTTGACCGCGGTGTTCGCGCGGTACGCGACCACGTGCAATGCCGACCGCCACGTCGTCGTCGCGCGGCCGAGCGATTATCGCGGCTCGTACGTCGCGTACCGCGGCACGTTCGCGGCGGACCGCTCCGATGTCGAGCTCGAGATCGTCGCGTGCGGCACGACGGTCGCGCTCGACTCGATCACGCTCGTCGCCGATCGCAAGCGCTGGAGCGGCAACGTGACGAGCAACGAGGTCGGCGGTTGCACCGTCGCGACCATGCCCGACCTCCGGTCGTTGCGCCGCGCGCTGCGCGATGCACTCGATGCAAAGGTGGTCATCGTCGAGATCGACGGCGAGCACGACATCGTGATCACCGACGACATGAAGCGCGATCTGCGCCTCATGCTCGACGCGCTCGATGCGGTCAGCGCTCGCTGACCCGGCGCAGCATCGAGATCTGACCGAGCAGCGCCGCGATCGCCGTCTCGACGCGCAGGATCGGCGCGCCGAGCGAGACCGGCGTGAAGCCGCGCGCGACGAACGTGTCGAGCTCGCGCTGGATCCATCCGCCCTCGGGACCGATCGCGACGGTGATCGGCGTCTCGCTCCCCATGACCTGCTCCAGCGGTGTGCCGGTCGGATGCGCGATCAAGCGCAGCCCCGCACCCGGTGTTGCGAACCGCGTGTCGAGCAGCTCCATCAAGCGCCTGTAGACGAGCAGCTTGGGCACGTGCGTCGTCACGCCTTGTTCGGCGCCGAGGCGCGCGGCGTGGGCCATCGCGTCGGGCTCGAGGCGCGGCGAGGACAGGTAGCTCTTGTCGACGCGCCACGCGTTCGTGAGCGTGATGCGCTCGACGGCGAACGACGCCATCGCTTCGATCGCGCGCGTCAGGACCTTGGGCCTGGGCACCGCGAGCAGCACCTCGACGGGCAGCGGCTCGGATGCCGGACCGGTGATCTCGAGACGCAGCGTGATCGAGTCCGCGAGCTCGACCACCTCGGCCGAGCCGACACCGCCACCGACGATGCCCGCGCGCACGCGCGACCCGACCGCGACGCCGAGGACCTCGCGCAAGTGCGTGGCACGCCGTCCGTCGACGACGATGCGGTCGCCTTCGACCTCGTTCGGCGCGACGAGTAACAGGTTCACGCAGCGACCTTACCGCGGTAGGTTCCCGGCATGGCGTTCTTCCAGGATCCTCCACGCCTCGGCAATCAGTACGACGACGATCCGCTGCTGCACTCGTGGATCGTGCGGCACGTCGGCGCGGTCGATCCGATCATCGACGAGCTGCGCATGCTCGGCAACCTGACCGTCGACTACTACGGCAAGCAGCTCGCAGATCGCCTCAACGAGCCCGTGTTGACCCAGTGGGATGCCTGGGGCAACCGCATCGATCGCATCGATGTCTCGCCGCTGTGGGTCGAAGCGCAGGCGCTCGCAGCGCATCACGGCATGGTCGCCGCCGCGTACGAGCCGCGCCTCGGCGCGCAGGCGCGCACGCACCAGTTCGCGATCGTCCACGTGCTCGGACCGTCGCTCGATGTCTACTCGTGCCCGCTCGCGATGACCGACGGCGCCGCGCGCACGCTGCTCGCGTCCGAGAACGAGGAGCTCGCCTCGCGCATCGTGCCGCTACTGACCACGCGCGATCCGCTCACGATGTGGACGAGCGGGCAGTGGATGACGGAGCGCACCGGTGGCTCCGATGTCAGCCAGTCCGAGACCGTCGCGAAGAAGGACGGCGATCAGTGGCGGCTCTACGGCACGAAGTGGTTCACGTCGGCGACCACGTCGCAGATGGCGCTGACGCTCGCGCGCCCCGAAGGCAACCCAGAAGGCAGCCGCGGGCTCGCGCTGTTCTTCGTCGAGCTTCGCGAGCCGAACGGCCGCCTGCGTAACATCCAGGTCAACCGTCTGAAGGACAAGCTCGGCACGCGCAAGGTGCCCACCGCGGAGCTCACGCTCGACGGTACGCCGGCGATCTTGGTCAGCGCGGAGACCGACGGTGTTCGCAGCATCACGCCGATGTTGTCGGTCACGCGCACGTGGAATGCCGTCTGCGCCGTCAGCGGCATGCGCCGCGGCCTCGCACTCGCACGCGACTTCGCGCGCCGCCGCAAGGCATTCGGGGCGCTGCTCGTCGACAAGCCGCTGCACGCCGACACGCTCGCGGGCCTCGAGGCCGAATACGCGGCGGCGTTCTGCCTCGCGTTCCGCTCCGTCGATCTGCTCGGACAGCTCGAGCACGGAACGACCGCCGATCGCGATGCCGCCGAGCGCCTCTCGCGCGCGCTGATCCCGATCGCGAAGCTCACGACGGCCAAGCAAGCCGTCGCGATCGCCTCCGAAGCGATCGAGTCGTGCGGCGGCGCGGGCTACGTCGAGGACACCGGCCTGCCGCGCATCCTGGCCGACGCGCAGGTGCTGCCGATCTGGGAGGGCACGACGAACGTGCTCTCGCTCGACACGTTGCGCGCGCTCGGCAAGGGCGGCGCGATCGAAGCGCTCACGGGCGAGATCGAGAACAACCTCGCGGCTGGCAAGGACGGCGGTCTCGCGAAGCCGGTCGAGGCCGTGCGGGCGGCCGTTCGCCACGCGATCTCGTGGGTCTCGGAGGCGATGTCACAGCCCGATCGCCTCGAGGCCGGTGCGCGCCGGTTCGCGCTGACGCTCGGGCGCAGCCTCGAGCTCGCGTTGCTCGTCGGTCACGCGCAGTGGTGCGTCGACAACCAGCACGACGGTGCCCGCATGATGGCGGCGGCGCGCCGGTTCGCGCAGAACGGCGTCGACCTGATTGGCGACGCGCCGCTTCAAGACACCAAGCTACTCGCATAGCGCGCGGGGCGAAACACCCCACGCATCGTGCGCCGAAAATGCGAAATCGCCGGCAATGCTGCCGACGATGTCGAATTCGGAATTGGTGATCTACGCGACGAGAGTTTCGTCGCGCAGGGCTTAGTAGCCGGGGCCGCCAGCGGGCGGCGGCGGGGGGCCACCGGCGGCGGGGCCGGCCGGCGGGGGACCACCCGCGCCGTTGCAGACGTAGTGAACGCGCCACGCCGTGGCGGTACGCGTGCTCTGCTGGGTCGTGGTCGTGGAGTCCGTGCTCGCACGACGACCGCTACGCGACACGGCCGTATCCTCGGCGGTGTCCTGTTGCGCGAAGGTATCGGTGCCGATGGCCTCCTCACCCTCCTGCGTGATCGTGTAGTTGCCAGGGCCGCAGTGGCGAGACATCTCGCCATTCGCCTGCTCCATCGCTTTACCGCGATCGCCATCGAGCTGAATCACGCCGCCCGTTTGGGTGCGGTTGATAACCTTCGCGCTGCCGCATGCAGCAAGAACCAAAACAAATCCAACAGTGAGCTTACGAAGCATGTCGTGTTCCTTCCCGGTGGTGACGGCCGGATTAGACGTGCCAGACACTAGTACATGCATCGTGCCGCGGGCAATGCTTGGAACGCCTAACGGTGGGGTAGGCTGACGCCCCATGGAGGTGGCTTCGGTTGAAGCGGTTTTGGCGCAAGTGACCGTCTATGCGAGCGGTGCTCGCGTGCGGCGGGTCACGACCGTGAACGGCGCGCCTTCACATGTGCGGATCATCGGGCTGCCCGTCGCCGTGATCGACGACACCGTGCGCGTCGAGGTCGAAGGCGCGGCGATCGCCACGAACCTGCGCGTCTCCGTGGAAGCACCGACCGCGACCGAAGCAGCGGATGAATCGACGCCCGCGGTCCGGGCGGCAACAAAGCGCGTCGCGCTCGCAGAGACCGAGGTCCAGCGGCTGTCGGGTGCGCTCGAGCGAATGGACCAGGCGCCGATCGTCGAGGCCGATCCCTCTGACGATCCCCCGCCGCCGTGGACCTCGGTGGTCGCGGCGCGCAGGACGGTCGTCGCGCTACGAGCGGAGCGCGAGCTCGCACTGCGCGAACAGCTCGCGGCCGCGCGGCACGTGCTCGAAGAGGCGCGGCGTGCGTTCGAAGCGGAGCGCGATCGCGATCGGCGCAGCGGAAGCGCACGCGCGGCGAAGCTGCACGAGCTGCGCAAGCACGTCGACCTCGAGCTCGCGTGGACCGGCAGCGGCGAGGCGAAGATCTGGCTCGAGTATCAAGTTGGCGCGGCGCGGTGGGCGCCGAGCTACGTCGCGCGGCTCGAGGGCGAGCGCGCGATCGTCGAGGTGCGCGCGGTGGTCGCGCAAGACTCCGGCGAGGACTGGGTCAATGTTCCGTTGCGCCTGTCGACGGCGGAACCGGAGCGGTTCTCGCAGCTGCCGGAGCTCCACGCGCAGCGGATCGGCCGCCGGCAAAGCGAACCGGCGAGGCCTGGCTTTCGTGCGCCGCCCGTCGGTGCAGCCGCGCTCTACGCGGATTACGAGCGAGGGCTCAAGCGCGATCGCACGATCGTCGCGACGAAGAAGCTGCCGGTCACGCGCGGCAAAGGTGCAGAGGACGAGATGTACGTCGGTGCGCCGCCCGCCGAGCCGGCGCCGCGCGGTGCGTTCGGCGAGCTCGCCGACGAGAACTGGGACGAGGAGTCGTCGCGCGCGAAGGACGCGTTCTCGACGGACATGCGCGCCATGTCGAAGCAAGCGTATGCACCGCCGGCGCAGGCCGCGCCGGCACGCAACGCGCCCGAGCTGAAGAAGCGTGCGGGCAAAGCCGACGACTCCAGTCGCGCCTCGACGGAAGGCGGTGGCGGGGCCGTCGAACAAAGGCCGCGCGAGCCCGTGGCGCGCCTCGACTACGGGAATCTGCGAATGGCACCGCCGACGTCACCATCGCGCGGGGCGCTGGTCCCAGTCGATCGCGATCGTTGGGCGATGACGATCGAGGGCGAGGTCACAACCTCACACGCGCGGCTCGTCGCGCTGCCGTTGCCGCCGGGCTGCATCGCGGACTGGTCACACGCGTACGACTATGCGTTCGCGACCGACGGCGCCGTCGACGTCAAGTCCGACGGGGCGTGGCACTCGATCGCGGTGACGCAGATGGTCTCGACGGCGAAGCTGCGGCACGTCAGCGTTCCGCGCGAGCAAGCCGACGTGTTTCGGATGGCCGCGATCGCGAACCCGTTCGTCGGGCCGCTGTTGCCCGGGCCGATCGACATCTACGACCACGGCCGCTTCCTCGTCACGAGTGAGGTCGACTACACGCCGCCGGGCGCGACCGTCGAGATCGGGCTCGGCGTCGACGCGGCCGTGAAGGTCGCGCGCAACACGGAGTTCCGCGAGGAAGCGACCGGCATGCTGCGCGGCGCGCTGCGCCTGCATCACGCGATCACGATCGACGTCGAGAACCTCTCGGGCCGCGCGATCGAGGTCGAGGTGCGCGAGCGTATCCCGGTCGCGCGCGATGGCGACGACGAGGTCGAGGTCACGCTCAAGTCGATCGAGCCTGCGTGGGAACGCTGGACACCAGAGGCGGGGAGTCCGCACGAGCGGCGCTTGCGTGGTGGCTATCGCTGGCGGGTCGCGGTTCCGGCGGGACAGAAGAAGCAGATGCGCGCCGGCTACGAGGTCAAGATCGCGGGCAAGCTCGAGCTCGTCGGCGGAAACCGGAGAGAGTCGTGATCACCGCCGTCACCGTCCTCGAAGATCGCGCGAACATCACGCGCAAGCATGCACAGCCCGTCGCTGCGGGGCAGCACCGCATCGTGATCGAGCGCGTCTCGCCGGTGCTCGTCGACAAGACGTTGACGGCGGCCGCGACCGGCGCACGTGTCCTCGACGTGCGCTGCGAGCGCTACCTCGCACCGTGGCGCGATCCCAAGTCGGGCTCGACGGACAAGCCCGCAGCGCTCCGCGACGAGCGCGTTCGCCTCGAGCGCGATCGCGATGCAGCGCTCGCACGTGTCGAGGCAGCGCGCGCGGAGATCGACGGCCTCGCCGCGATCGTCGCGGCTGCGCTGCACGACATGGCCGTCGGCGCGAGTCGCGGCACCGCCGTCAACGCGGCCGGTGCGCAGCTCGCCGAGCTCGACGAGATCGAGGCGCAAGCACGTGCACGCCGCATCGATGCCGAGCTCGACGCCGAAGATCTCGACCGCGCACTCGCGCGCCTCGACGCGCGGATCTCCGCGGCCGACGCCGAGTCCGTCGACGAAGCCGCGCGACTGATCGTCGACGTGATCGCAGATCAAGCGACCGACATCGTGCTGACGATCGGCTACGTCGTGCCGGGCGCGGCGTGGCGGCCCTACCACCGCGCCGTGCTCTCCCGTGCAGACGCGCGCGTCGAGTGGCAGACCACCGCGTGCGTGTGGCAAGCCACGGGCGAGGACTGGACCGACGCCGCGCTCACGTTTTCGCTCGAGCGGCCGTCGCTTGGCGTCGAGCCGCCATCACTCGCCGACGACGAGCTGCACACGCGCCGCCGGCCCGACCACGTCGTCGTCGAAGCGCGCGAGCAGGAGCAACAGAACACCGGCCTCGGCGGCGGCACCGCGCAGGTGCCGGGTATCGACGACGGTGGCCTCGGTCTCGTGCTCGTCGCGCCGAAGGGCTCGGTCAAGTCGGACGGCGCACCGCACCGGATTCCCGTCGGCAGCTTCACGACCACGGCGCAGCTCTCGCTCGTCGCGATCCCGCTGCGCTCGCCGTGGGTGCACGTCCGCGCGCGCATGATCAACACGAGTGCCGCGCCACTCCTCGCCGGTCCCGTCGATCTGATCATGTCGTCGGGCTACGTCGGGCGCGCGGAGATTGGATTCGTCGCCGCGAACGAGAAGTTCTATGTCGGCTTCGGTCCCGAAGCAGACATCCGCATCCATCGCGACGAGACACGCGAGCGCGACGACGCGGGCCTCCTCGGCGGCTGGAACGTGCAGACCGTGCGCGTCGCCGTGCGGCTCTCGAACCTCGGCACGCAGACGCGCGAGGTCGTCGTCACCGAGCGCATCCCGATCAGCGAGGTCGAGCAGGTCGAGGTGCATGCGTCCGCACCCGACGCGTACTTGCTCGGCGCCGACGATCAACCCGGCGGTGAAGAGATCACGCAGGTCACTGCCCGCGCACTCGACGAGCGCGGTCTCGTTTCGTGGTCGGTCGAGCTTCCGCCGCTCGGCCGCCGCGCGGTCACGCTCGAGTACCGCGTGCGCAGTCAGCGCGGCGTCGCCGGCGTCTAGTGTCCGAGGCGAGCGAGGCCGTCTGGCCGAGAGAGCGCGAGTTGTAAATGTCTCAGACCGAAATGCTCGCCAATCGCGTTCGCAAGAACGCGCGCCACCTCGGCAAGTGGGCCAAACGCGAGCGCATCACGTGCTACCGCATCTACGACCGCGACATCCCCGAGCTCCCGATCACCGTCGACACCTACGAAGGCACGCTCGTCATCAACGACTACCGCCACGTCGACGAGGCCGGCGAGCGCGGCGGTGGCGACGCGTGGCTCGACGAGATGACCGCCGCCGCGAAGGCCGCGCTCGACGCGCCGGACGTCTTCGTCAAGCAGCGCGAGCGCATGTTAGGCCGCCGCGAAGGTCACCAATACGAGGCGACGGGCAACGACGTGTGGCGCACCGTGCAGGAAGGCGGTCACGCGTTTCGCGTCAACCTCGGCGGCTACGTCGACACCGGCCTGTTCCTCGATCACCGCATCACGCGCGCGCGTGCCGCGGCCGAGCCCGCGAAGTCGATGCTGAACCTGTTCGCGTACACCGGCTCGTTCTCGGTCTACGGCGCCGCGGCGGGCATGCAGACGACGACCGTCGATCTCTCGAAGACCTACCTCGACTGGGCGCGCGAGAACCTCGCGCTCAACAAGCTCGACGGCGAGATCATCCACGCCGACGTTCGCGAGTTTCTATCGACGACCGATCGCCGCTGGGATCTCGCGGTCGTCGATCCGCCGACGTTCTCGAACTCGAAGCGCATGGACTACACCTGGGACGTTCAACGCGATCACGCGGCGCTGCTCGACGACGTCACGCGTGTCGCGAACATCGTGTGGTTCTCGACGAACCGCCGGCGCTTCAAGCTCGAGTGGTCGCAACCCGGCTACACCGTCGTCGATCAGACGCGGGCGACAATTCCACCCGACTTCCGCGACCAGAAGATTCACCACGCGTATCGGATCGCGCGCGATTAGCGGCAGGCGCCCGGAGCGCCGAAGGCCTGCTCCCACGCGACGCGATCGTGTGCGGGCACGATCTTCAGCGCCGGGTCGAACGCGTGAAGCGCGTGCAAGAGGTTCACCGTCTCGAGCGTCACGTCGGGGTCGGAGTCGGTGCGGTTCATCGGGAATTGCTTGCCGGTGTTCGCGTCGATCTGATCGAGCGTGGAGACGGCATCACCGACGTGGAACACGCGCGTCGTGCCGACGTTGAAGAACGTACCGACCGAGCCGGGCGTGTGGCCGGGGAGCGGTACGACGATGACCGAGCCGTCGCCAAAGATGTCGGCGCTCTCGCCGAACACCGCGATCGGTGGGCCGTCGAACACGAGCTGGCGCGCGAGCGGCGCGATCCGTTGCGCGTGTGCGGGCACGACCTCGAAGATCGTCTGCGCGAGCCCACGCTGCATCACGGCGAGCTCGGCGGCGGGCATCAGCACGGGGACATCGGGCAGATCGATCAAGCCGCCGACGTGATCGATATGGATGTGCGACGGCAGGAACAGGTCGAGCTCGCCATTCGGGAGGCCCGCGGCGGCGAGCGCATCGGGGAGCGGGCGCATCGGCGCGAGCTGCGCGCTGATGGTCTCGAGGAAGAGCTTGTCGCCGCCGCTATAAACCTCGATCTCTTGCTTCATGTGCGTGCTGTTGCCGCCATCGATCAGCAGATCGCCGTCGGGATGACGCACGAGCACGCCGGATGCGGTGACGGCGCCGAAGATCGGGACATCGCGATGCGCGGTCTCGATCCAGCACGTGATCGCGCTGTCGGTCTCGATCGGCTCCGAGATCTCGGTGGTGCAAGCGGACGCGAGGAGCGCGAGCAGGGCGGTGCGGGATGGCATGCAGGGAAAAGCAGCAACCGACATGCCGCGCCCAACCGGCTGAAAGGTCTGATGGTACGCGCGCCGCGGGTAACGAATCGTTACGAGGCCCGCAACGCCCGTAGCACCGTCTCGGCGGCGACGTCGACGCGCGGCTTGTAGACGACGAGTGCATCGCGGATCGCGGCGAGGTCCGACGGTGACGGTGCGAGTAGCGGGCGGTGCGCGAGCATCCGCGCGAGACGGTGCGTGATCTTCACCGGCTCGCGCAGATCGTCGGGCACGCCGTGCGCGCGTAGGCGTGCGAGCAGGGCCGCATAGCGTGCCGGGTCGTCGGGCTCGCGCCACACCGGCTCGCCGTCGTGCGCGAGCGCGCGCGTGTACGCGTCGCGATAGGACGGCTCGTCGATGAGCACACCGTCGAGCAGCAGCTCGACGCCGATATGCGCGACCGCACGACGCGGCCCGCGCGCGCAGCTGCGCTCCTCGAGCAGCGTGTCGAGCTCGCGCATGAGGCCGGTGACGACAGGCAGCTGGTGGAACGTGGAGTCCGTCTTGTGGTGGAGCTCGATGCCGCGGCCGATCGCGGGCTCGTGCGCGCCGTCGTTCGCGATCCGCGCGCCAGACATCGTGGCGAAGTCCGGTAGCATCGAGCCGAGCACGACGGCCGGCGAATCGCTCGACCAGCTCGCGACTGCCGCGTGACCGAAGAAGTTCACCGATCTCTAGTAGCATCCTTGCGTGCTCGTCGTTGGCCTCGATCTCGGAACCCAGAGCTGCAAGGCCGTCGTCTGCGACGAAACGCTCGCCGTGCGTGGCCAGCACTCGATCAAGTACGGCACGAATTACCCCGAGCCCGATCACGCGGAGCAAGACGTCGCCGTGTGGGAAGCGGCGCTCGCGCCCGCGATCGGCAAGGCGCTCGAGGAAGCCGGCGCGAAGCCCGAGGACATCGCGGCGGTCGCGGTCTCCGGTCAGCTCGATGGCTGCGTCGCCGTGAATGCGCAGGGCGCGGCGATTCATCCCGCGCTGATCTGGCAGGACAAGCGCGCGACGCGCGAGGCGGAGGTCGTGCCGGCGCGGGCGCTGTTCGCGCGCACCGGGCAGGTCGCCGACGCGAGCCACATGGCGCCGAAGATTCGCTGGCTGAAGGCGCACACGAAGGCCGTGCGGTTCCATCAACCGGTCACGTTCCTCGTCGAACGGCTGTGCGGCGAGGCGGTGATCGATCCCGCGCTCGCATCGACGACGATGCTGTTCTCGCTCGCCGATCGCACGTGGGCGAAGGATCTGCTCGCCGCGTTCGAGATCGATCCGGCGATGCTGCCGGCGATCGAGCCGACGTGCTCGATCGCCGGCAAGATCACCGCTGCGGGCGCGAAGCTCACCGGCCTTCGCGCCGGCACGCCCGTCGCCGTCGGCACCGGCGATGACTTCTGCACGCCGCTCGGTGCCGGCGTCGTCGCGGCGGAGCGCGTGTTGATCTGCGCGATCGGCACCGCCGAGGTCGTCGGTGCGCTCTCGATGTCGCTCGTCCTCGACGACGCACCCGAGCCGATGGTCGAAACGCACCTCTATCCGACGGACACGTACTTCATCGAGAACCCGGGCTGGCTCTCGGGCGGCGCCGTGCGGTGGGCGCTGCGCGCGTTGAACGTCGCCGACGACAAAGAATTCGATGCGCTCGCCGCGGCTGCACCGCCGGGCGCCGGCGGCGTGACCTTCATCCCCGCGCTCTCCGGCGCGATGGCCCCGGTGTGGCGGCCGCACGCGCGCGGCACGTTTCACGGACTTTCGGTCTCGCACGAGCGTTCGCACCTCGCACGCGCCGTGCTCGAAGGCCTCGCGTTCGCGTGCCGCGATGTCTCCGAACGTCTCGCGCACATGGGCCTCGCGACTGACCGCGTGCTCCTCCTCGGTGGCGGATCTCGCAGCGACACGTGGTCGCAGATCCGAGCCGACGTGCTCGGCAAGCCGCACGATGTCGCGTGGAGCGCCGACACCTGTCCCGTCGGCGCCGCGATGATCGCGGCCGTCGCCGCCGGCGTTCACAGCGATCTCGCCGCCGCTGCCGCGCAGTTGCCCGGTAAGGCCAAATCGTTCACACCGTCTGCTCGACAGGACGATGCGTACGCCCGGTATCAGCAGCTGGTCGCCCAGCTGGCACCACTTGCCAGCAAGCCGTGGCACCGGGACGGTACTTGAGTCACTGCCGTCTCGTGGGTTTCTGGGTAGAGTGGGCCATGGTTCGCCGGTTCGTGGTGTTCGCGATCGCATGTGCGCTCGCGGGCTGCCCCGGTGAAGAGCAGCCCCCGATGTGCATCACCGTCGACACCGCGTGCGCGCCGCTCTATCCACCGACGTTTGCGAACGTCTACAGCATGACGCTGCGCCCGAGCTGCGGCGCCATGAATTCATCCTGCCACTCGGCGGCGGGCGCGAAGGGCGGCCTGTCATTCGCCGACGAGCAGACCGCGTACGACGGCCTCCTCAACACGCGCGTGACGCCGGGCGATCCGGGGTGCAGCGAGATGATCGTGCGGTCGTCGTCGCCGGGCACGGACTACGAGATGCCGCCGGGTGGTGGCCTCAACCCCGCGGCACGCTGCGCGCTCTTGCAATGGGTAGAAGCCGGAGCTCCTCGATGAAGTACCTGCTCGTCGCAGTCTTGCTCGTCGCGTGCGGCGGCGGGGACGGTCCGAAGCTCTCGGTCGCCGAGCTCCAGGATCCTGCCACCTGCATGGAGTGCCACCCGCAGCACTACAAGGAGTGGTCGGGCTCGATGCACGCCTATGCGGCCGAGGATCCCGTCTTCGTCGCGATGAACAACCGCGGTCAGCGCGAGACGAATGGCAAGCTCGGCACGTTCTGCATTTCCTGTCACGCGCCGATGGCCGTCGCGCTCGGCCTCGCGACCGGCGAGAACTTCGATCCCGCCGCGTTGCCCGCCGCCGCGAAGGGCGTCACTTGCTACTTCTGCCACAACGTCGAGAACGTCACCGACATTCACAACAACCCGCTGAAGCTCGCGATGGATCAGACGATGCGCGGCGGCCTCAAGGATCCGAAGGGCAACCCGGGCCATCACTCGAAGTACGACGCGATGATGGACTCCGATCGCAACGAGTCGGAGATGTGCGGCGCGTGCCACGACATCAACGTCCCCGAGGCGATCAACGGCGTGCCCGGCGGCGTCGACGTCGAGCGTACGTTCAAGGAGTGGAAGACCACGATCTTCGCGACCGACAAGAGGCCGACCATCCACCTGACCTGCGGCCAGTGCCACATGAAGTCGTCGGATGGTCTCGTCGCGGACTTCGACGGCGTCGTGAACCGGCCGAACGGTGTCCACGAGCACACGTGGCCCGGCATCGATCAAGCGCTCACGCCGTTCCCCGAGATGGACGTGCAGGCCGCGCAGATCAACCGCGATCTGAAGAACGCCGTCGCGGTCACCGGACCGACAGGGCTCGGCGGTACGCCGGGGATCGGCGGCATCTGCGTCAACGCCGAGGCCGGCGGCCAGATCACGGTGCGCGTCGACTCGATCAATGTCGGGCATGCGTTTCCGAGCGGCGCCGCGCAAGATCGTCGCGCGTGGGTGCAGGTCATCGCGTACGACGCGGCGAACAACGTGTTGTTCGAGAGCGGCCGCGTCCCGAATGGAATGGATCCCGAGCAGATCGGTGATCCAGAGCTGTTCGGCATGTGGGATCAGGTCTACAAGGCGGACAACACACCGGCGCACTTCTTCTGGGAGATCGCGCGCGTCGACTCCGCTTGGTTGCTCCGGCCGCCCGTCACGCTCGACCCGCTGAGCCCGCTCGCCGATCACTCGCGGACCGAGAAGTATCCGATCGTTGGAATGCAGAACATCGTGGAGCGCGTCGAGACGCGCATGTTCATGCGCGCGCTGCCGTACGAAGTGATCGACGACCTGATCGCGTCAGGCGATCTCGCGCCCGCGATTCGCGATCAGCTGCCGACGCTCGAGATCGCGCGTGGCCATCGCGTGTGGAAGAAGAGCGCGCGTGATCCCGGCTCGGGCTGCTGCACGCCGGCTGACGGCTGCTTGCCTTAAGATGGGACGCAGAACACGAACACGGCCTTGTCGGTGTCGGTCCCGGCCGTCGCCTGGATCGTCGTCTGCCAGAGGCCCGGCATCCAGAAGTTCACCGGCGCCTGGTACTTGCCCGCCTCGGGCATCGCCTGACCCTGATCGCTGATCGGCGTGTGCGTGTGATCGGGCATGTGCGGCGTCACGACCATCGTGGCGCCCGTGACCGGCGCCGCAGCGCCTGCGGACGTCAGCTGCACCACCCACGTGTTGTCGAAGCGCGCGGGCGGAGCGGGCGTTGCCTGGACGAGCGTGAACACGAGCTTGCCGCTCGTGCCCGTCTTCTGCATGCCGGCGACGAAATCTTCGTCCCGCATTTCCTCGGCGCAGTTCACCGGCTGTTCGTCATCGCCATGGCCACCGCTCGAGCACGCGGCCGCAAACAAACTGAGAGCCGTGACGATGCGCATGGTGCTCATACGTGGAACCTAGAGGCAGGTTACCCAAGTACGAGCGAGGCGGGTAGTTGGCCTTTCGACGCCAGCTAACAGCTGATTCAGGCTTGCGTATCGGGGTAGTCATCGCCGAGGCCGGTCAGCAAGAGGACGGTGTCCTTTGCCAGTCCGATACCGCTCGGGATGCCCGTATACGTGACGCGCGCGAGGGCCTCGCCGCTCGAGAGCGACCACACCTCGGCGAGGTGCGCGCCGGGGCGGAGGAACGCGGTGACCGTGGTCTTGCCCGACGGACCGACGCCGCTCACGGGCTCGACCATCAGCTGCAGCGCGAACTTCCGGATCGGGAGGTCGCCACACTGCGTGGGGCCCGCGACGCGTAGTGCGCGGCGCTGAATCACGCGCGTCGATAACATCCACGCTTCGGTCGTCGATTGCATGACGGGCTCGAGCGTCGGCTCGATCGCAGCGATACGCGCGCGAATCTCCTCGACGCGCGCGGTGTGCTCGTACCACGCGTGGATCGGAACGAGATGACCTTGGCGCGGACCGCGCAGCCACAAGCGATAGACGATCGGCGCTTCGTTCGCGCCGAGCTCTTCGACAACGTACGCGACGCCTTCCTCCCGCGAGA
The DNA here is from genome assembly GCA_030857175.1 of Myxococcota bacterium. Lineage (GTDB taxonomy): Bacteria > Myxococcota_A > Polyangia > Haliangiales > Haliangiaceae > JABFXX01. The sequence goes on from JALZOJ010000001.1 coordinate 461,071, forward strand.
TGCCGAGCACGCTCATCGTGTGACCGAGCTCCGCCGAGTCATCCGCGATGCTCGCAGTGGTGACCATGAAGCCGAGCGAGCTACGAAGCGTCGGCATCGGCGCGCCGCGATGCAGATAGGCATGCGCGAGTGCGCGCTGCATGCGGCGCGTGCGGGCGAGCGCGATCAAAGCGGACTGGGTCTTGGCGTCACGGTTCACGGCGGTACTCACTGCTTATGTACGGATAGAACGCGCGGCAAGCCGAAGGGTTGCACTCCGCCGACGAAAACCTCGACGGGAATACCTTGGGTCGCGCGCTTGTTTTTGCGGCTTCGGAGACCGTTACGGGGTCCCGTAATGCAGCTTGCGGACGCTTCCTGCCCTGTCCGTTCGCGTCCAAGTGCCTGATCGTCGACCGGCGAGCATCGTGCCTTCGAGCACGTTTTCATCGACGAGCTGACGCCAAGGTCCGTCGAGCGCTCCGCTTTTGTACGTTGCAGTCAACACGACCGTGCCGTCGCCCGCGTAGTGCGTCCACGTGCCGTCCTTGCGATCGGCCACGTACGAACCTGTCACCGCCGGCTTACCGTTGCGATGCTCCGTGTACACGCCTGCGACCCGACCGTCGAGATAGGTCGCTTCAAGTGAGATCTTGCCATCGACATACTTCTTCACGGCGCCGTCGAGCTTGCCGCGCTTCCACGTCTGAACGCCGAGCAGGATGCCGTCGGGTGTCCAGTGTTTCCAGATCCCGTGCTTCACGCCACCTCGATAGCGACCGTCGATGACGAGCTTGCCGCGGTTCGTGAATTCCTGGTGCACGCCGTCCTCGACGCCCTTGAACATGCGCGTCTTCGAAGAGACCTTTCGATTCGGCCAGAACGTCTGCCACGTTCCGGTGCCGTCGTTCATCGTGAACTTGCCGAGCTCGTTGCCGCTGCGATCGAAGTAGACGATCTCGCCGGTTGGTTTGCCCGCGGTATAGCGCGCGGTGAACGTGACCTTGTTCTCGACGTATTCGGTCCACACGCCGTCTTTCTTGCCATCGACGTACGAGCCCACTTTCTCCTTGTTGCCGTCGCGGTCGTGCCACACCCACGCGCCGATGCGCTTGCCGTGTGCGAACTGACCTTCGGCGCGCGTGACCTTCTTCGAGCGCCACAGCTTGTAGGCGCCATCGAGCTTGCCGCGACGATCGTAGTTCTCGTCCGCGATCATCACGGTCGACTGCCAGATCTCGCGCTTGCCCGTGAGCACGCCGTTCGAATACTTCTCGTCGAAGCCGATCGTGCGATGTGTGCCCATCACGTGCGGTCCATCGAGCTTGCCGCTCGCGAACCGCGACGACATCAGCAGCGTGCCGTCGGGTGCGAAGTACTTCGCGGGTCCGTGAAAGGCGCCAGACGTCAGCGCGATCTCGGAGTAGAGCGTGCCGTCGTCGTACCAGCGGCGCTCGATGCCGGTGCCATTCGCGAGCTCGTATTCGCCGAGCACGTTGCCGGCGAGTCCGAGCTGCTTCCACTTGCCGTGCTTCTGACCCGCGACGTACGCGCCGACTTCTGTGACGCCGCCGCTGGGAGATAGGCGTTCCCACGTACCGTCGAGCGCGCCGTCCTTATATAAGCCACGCGTCTGCGTGGTGCCGTCGGGGAACAGCGAGACGAACGCGCCGTGCTTCACACCATCGGGCTTCGTGCAGAACCACGTCGACTCCGGCGCGGGCGCAGCGACGAGCATCGTGCCTGCATCGCACGCGAGCACGGGTCTCGGTGGTGCGTCGGTGTTCGCATCGTTCGTCGTCGATGACTGTGGCGCACGTGTAGGCGGCTGCGCGGGTGCAGTGTTCGGGCCGCTCGGTCCCGAGCCACAAGCGAAAGTCCACGTCAAGACGAAGACGACCGTGTGGAAACGAACCACACCTTATTGTGTCACGAACGATCGAAGCGCAGGAAGACGACGTTTAGGATCGTGCTCATGACGCTACGAACTTCGTTAGTGGCTCTGGCCTTGCTCGTTGCGATGGCTCCCGACGCTGAAGCACGACGCAAGCGTTCATTCAGCGGTGGACAGTCGAACTACGAATCGAACGGCAAGTTCGGCCTCGGCATCGAGCTCGGCGGACCGACAGGTCTCAACGGCAAGTACTTCCTCTCGGGCAACACGGCACTGAACTTCGGCATCGGTTACGACCAGGAGCGCTACTACGGCTATCGCAATCGCCGTCGCGGCATTCACCTCTACATCGATCACCTGTGGCATCCCGTGATGCTCACGGAGACCGAGCCGTTCAAGCTGCCGTTCTACGTCGGCGTCGGCGTGCGCGTGTGGAGCTTCGATGATCGCGACGATGTCGATGGCACCGCGATCGGCGTTCGTGCGCCGCTCGGCCTCGCGTTCGACTTCAACAACATCCCGCTCGACATCTTCATCCAGCTGACGTTCGTCCTCGACTTCTACGTCGACGACTATCGCGACGACCGCATCGGCCTTCACCTCGAAGGCTCGTTCGGCGCGCGCTTCTGGTTCGACTGACTAGCGCTGCATCTCGATCCACAGCGGCACGACGACTGCCTCCGCGCGATCGACCTCGATGCCGCTGCGGCGCACCTCGATCTGAGCGCGACCGCCGATCGAGTAGTACGCGCTGATCGCGTAGATGCCGGGACGCACCTGCTCGAAGCGGTAGCGTCCGTGGTCGTCGCTGACCGTCTGCTGCGTGGTCTGGTCGTTGTTGTCTTGCACCGCCGTGATGACGGCGCCGGCCACGCGCTGGCGCGTCTGCGAGTCGTTGACGGTGCCTTCGATCAGCGCGATCGGTTGCGTCGCGAGTGACTTCGGTCGGTAGCGATCGATCTCGGCGCCCTTGGTGTTGTAGTCGTACTGCAGCGGTTCGGGACGGCCGAGCGTGAAGTTGACGTCGACCATCGTGATCTCGCCGGCGCGCACTTCGATGTTCGTGACCTCGACGGGCTGACCGGCGAACAAGGCGGACAGCGTGTAGCGGCCCGGCGAGAGCTGCTGGATGTCGAACAGTCCGCGATCGCTCGATACGGTTGCGAGCGGCTTGAATTCTCCGGGCGCACGCACGCGAATTTCTGCTTTCGCGACCGGATCGCCGCTGTCGTGATCGCGCGCGAGCCCCGCGATGCCGCCGGTGGTGGCGCGCGACTTGGCCGTTTGTGTGGCGGCGCCACCACACGCAGCGAGGAGAAGAACGACAACGGCGATGCGCACGAAGCCAGGATGGACTCTTGGCGGCCCACGGCCAAGGCCGCGAGACCTGTCAGTATCTAATGACGCGAAGGTCCGGCACCTCACCAAGAAGACCGCAGGCGTCGCATGTGCGTAGAATCCAGGGATGCTTCGCGCGGTGCTCCTAGGCGTTCTGGCGGTTTCTGCAGGTGCGTCATGTTCGAAGAAGGCTGACGCACCCGCCGCCTCCGTCGGTGCCTCGGCCGGCAAGGTCGTCGAGATCACGGGCAAGGTTGACGCGACGCGCGACGGCAAGACGCGGACGCTCGCGCTGGGTGGGGACATCTTCCGAGATGACCAGATCGCAACCGCGGCTGATGGATCCGTCACGATCGAGCTGTTTCACAACGGCGCGAAGTGGTCCGTCGTGAGCAACAAACAAGCGCGCGTCGATTCGTCGCTCGCGTGGGGCCTCGACAAGCAAGCAGCGTCCACCGCAGTCGAGCACAACTCGGCCGCGGCCGGTCGCAACGCGGAGCGCAGTGCCGCCGACACCGCGTCGACGACGGCGATGACGGAAGCAGCCAAGCCCGGCGCGATGCAGGCGCCGACCGCACCGATCACCGAAGCCGCGCCAGCCGCACCAGCACCGGAGCCGGCTGCGGCACCGCGCGGCGGAAAGGGCGCGCCTTCCGGGAATGCGCCGCCTCCGCCGCCGCCACCACCACCTTCGCCGAAGATGGAGAAGAAGAGTGCGCCGTTGCCGATGTCGGACGAGGCGCCGAAGGACAAGCGTGACATGGAGAGCGGTGGCGCCGACACCCAGGCCGCGGTCGTGATCACGCCGCAGAAGATGGCGGATCGTCAGCGACCGGAATTTCAGAAGTGTCTCGATCCGCAGGCGTCGAAGGTGACGGTCACGCTCAAGGTGCGCATGAACAAGACGACGGTCTCGCTCGCGGGACCGGGCAACATCACCGACAAGGTGCGGTCGTGTGTCGATGCGGTCGCGCAGAAGATCGAGTGGCCCATAAAGGGCACGACCTTCGATGTTGTTCTGAAGTTCGACTAGAAGTCGCCCGCGATACCGATGCCCGGCACGGTGTCGAACGAGCCCGCCACGACGACCGGCGACAACGTGAACGTCAGGTCGTCTTCGCCGTGATAGCGCGGCATGTGGTCGTAGACCTGCGCGCGAAGCGCCTGCCAGATCCAGGGCATCTCGATGCCGTCTGTCTTCTTCGGCGCGTCGAACGTCCACGGGCCGCGCGTGTCGACGAGCTCGATGTCCAGGCGCAGTGCGGGCTTCGGTCCTGGGGGTGCAGACCGAAGTGATGCACGAGGTGCTTCCTGGATCGTGGGCGCCTCGACGACGCAGCGTGCTCCAGGCGGACACGCGAGCGCGGTGCGCGCGGTCGCGAGGACGATGATGGAGACAACCAGTGCGCGCACGCTTGGTGTTGACGCAAGACGTGGGCCGTCGTGAGGGCCCTGGAAGTCCGCGTGTCGACGGGGAAAGCCTCCGGGGTGCTAGGTCTTCTGAGGCTGAAGTGGGCCGGTCGACACGGGCTCTGTGTCAGGACCGCGCTGAAAGAATCGAACCCACACCGAGCTCGAGCGCGATCGCGTCGAGCGCCGCCGGATCGGGACCGCGCCAGGCGAGTGCGTCGGCCTCACATGTGATCGGACAGTCGGTGCGCAGCGTCGCGAGCGTCTTGTAGAGCGTGGCATCGGCGCGTTGCGCGCGAAGCGCGGTGGCGAGGCGATCAGCGCCGCGGATTTGCACGGTCCACTTGCGCGGATCGTCGGGGATCGCGTCGAGATGGCCGTAGACCGAGAGCACCTTGCCGGCGGAGCTCTTGCCCCAGCCCGGGAGGCCGGGGATGCCGTCGGCGGTGTCGCCGACGAGCGCGAGCAAGTCGGGGATCGAGCCCGGCGGCACACCGTGCTTCGCGATCACGCCCGCCTCGTCGAGCGTCTCGTTCTTGAAGCGATCCCAGCACACGACGCGCGAGCCGATCACGCACTGGCACATGTCCTTGTCGACGGCGGTGATCAGCACTTTTTCGACGGCGGGGTCGGTCGCGAGCTTCGCGGCCGCGGTCGCGATCGCGTCGTCGGCCTCGAACTCGACCATCGGCCACACCATCATGCCGAGCGCACGACACGCGCGTTCCGCGAGCTCGAACTGCGCGACGAGCGCCTCGGGTAAGCCCTCACCGGTCTTGTAGCCGGGGAACAGATCGTTGCGGAACGACTCGATGACGTGATCGAACGCGACACCGACGTGCGTGATCACGCGCTTGTTGAGCAGCGTCGAGAAGCTACGCAGGATGCTGCGCGTGGCACCGACCTCGCGGCCCTCGTGCTGTGCGGGCGGTGCACCGAACCAGCCGCGAAACAGCTCGTACGTGCCATCGATCAGGTGAACCTGCACGGTGTGGAGAGTACAACTGCGGCATGCGTTTCACCGTGCTCGCCGCATGCTTAGCGCTGGCGTGTGGGCCGAAGGGAAAGACCGTGACCCCAGCACCAACGCCTTCGCCGCTCGCCGCCGACGCCGTCGCAGGCATCACCAATCCCGCGCTGAAGTCCGTCGTCGCCGAGCACTGGGAGCACATGATGCGGTGGGCGCCGACGTGGGCGACGACGCTCGGCGATCATCGCTACGACGACAAGCTCGCGCCGCGCGATCCGGCCGCGGTCGAGAAGATGATCGGCGAACGTCAGGCGATGCTGGGCCGGCTCGGCGCGATGACCGCGACCCAACTCGACGACACGGATCGCGTCACGCACGCGCTGCTCGCGCAGCGACTCGAGTCCGAGGTCGCGCTCGATGTCTGCAAGACGTACGAGTGGACCGTCGACAGTGGCGGCTCGAGCTTGTTCGGCGAGCTCTCGTACATCGTCGAGTCGCACACGGTGAAGACACCGAAAGATGCGGAGAACCTGATCGCGCGGATGCGGCAGGCGCGAAAACTGATCGACGACACGATCGCGAACCTCGAGCGCGGCCTCGATTCGAAGCGCGTGACCTCGTCGGAGAAGCTGCGCCGCGCGATCGAGCAGCTCGACGGCGAGCTCGCGAAGCCGGTCGATGGCTGGGCGATGTCGACACCGCCGTGGGCGACGGTCGAGAAGGACACCTGGCCATCGGGTGAGCGCGATCGCCTCGCGCAGGAGCTGCGGAAGGTGATCGCGAGCGACGTGCTCGGCGGTGTCGTCGCGTTGCGCGACTTCCTGCGCGATCGCGTGATGCCCGCGGCGCGCACGGGCAAGGAAGGGCTCGCGGGGCTTCCCGACGGCGAGGCGTGTTATCGCGCGGCGATCTTCTATCACGTCGGTTTGCACATGACGCCCGAGGCGCTGCACGAGCTCGGGCAGAACGAGATCGCGCGCAACGATCGCGAGATCGCCGCGCTCGGCAAGAAGCTGTTCGGCACGGCGGATCTCGCGGCGACGATCGCGAAGCTGCGCACCGACAAGAAGCTCTACTTCGAGACGCGCGAGCAGATCCTCGCGGCCGCGCAGGACCAGCTGGATCGCGCGAAGGCTGCGCAGTCGAAGTTCTTCGCGGTGCTGCCGAAGACCGACTGCGTGATGCGCGAGATTCCGGCGCACGAGGCGCCGTACACGACGATCGCGTACTACCGCCAGCCGCACTACGACGGCACGAAGCCCGGCGAGTACTTCATCAACACGTACAAGCCGGAGACGCGGCCGCGCTTCGAGCTCGAGGCGCTGACGTGGCACGAGTCGATTCCGGGCCACCACACGCAGATCGCGATCGCGCAGGAGCTCGGCGCGATGCCGGCGTTCCGCAAGCTCGACGGCTCGACGGCGTACGTCGAAGGCTGGGCGCTCTACACCGAGCGGCTCGCCGAGGAGATGGGCCTCTACACCGCGGACCTCGATCGGATGGGCAAGCTGTCGTACGACGCGTGGCGTGCATCGCGCCTCGTCGTCGACACGGGCCTGCACGCGATGGGCTGGACGCGCTCGCAAGCGGAAGCGTACATGCGCGAGCACACGGCGCTGACCGAGGTGAACATCTCGAACGAGGTCGACCGCTACATCGGCTGGCCCGGGCAAGCGCTCGCGTACAAGGTCGGCCAGATCGAGATGCTGAAGCTGCGCGCCGAAGCAGAGGCCGAGCTCGGTGACGCGTTCGACATCAAGGCGTTCCACGCGGTGGTGCTGAGTGCGGGCGCGGTCACGCTGCCGGTCCTCGGCGAGCGCGTGCGCGGATGGATCGCAGGTGCGTCGGCGCGGCTGAAGAGCGGTGAGTAACAACGAGCTCGTTCGCGGGCTCGGGCCGTGGCAAGCGGCCGCGATCGTCGTCGGGACGATCATCGGCACCGGCGTGTTTCTCAAGACGGCGCTGATGACGCAGCTCGGTGGTTCGGCCGCATGGGTGCTCGCGGCGTGGGGCGTCGCAGGCCTGCTCTCGTTCGCGGGCGCGATGACGTACGCGGAGCTCGGCGGGATGTTTCCGAAGGCGGGCGGCGAATACGTCTACCTGCGCGAAGGCTACGGACCGGGTGTCGGGTTTCTGTTCGGCTGGAATCGGTTCTGGATCGCGACGCCCGGATCGATCGCCGCGTATGCGGTCGGCTCGTCGACGTTCCTCGCACCGGTGCTGCCGTTCGACGCGCAGGTGCCCGTCGCGCTCTCGCTGATCGTCGCGTTCACGGCGCTCAACTGCATCAACGTGCGCTCGGGCGGCAACTTGAATGCGCTGCTCACCGGGCTCAAGGTCATCGTGATCGCGGTCGTCGCATTCGGTGCGATCTTCGCGCCGCACGGCAGCTGGTCGCGCGTGACCGAGGCCGGCGCGTTCCCGGGCTGGGGCGCGTTCGGCTCGATGGTGCTCGCGGCACTGTGGGCGTACGACGGCTGGAACAACCTGCCGATGGCCGCCGGCGAGGTGCGCGATGCGCAGAAGAACGTGCCGCGCGCGACGATCTACGGGATGTTCATCGTGCTCGCGGTCTACGCGATCGTGAACCTCGGCTACTTCCACGCGCTATCGATCGAGGAGATCGTGACGAGCGCGTCCGCGACGCATCCGAAAGCGCCCGCCGTCGCGGCGAAGGCAGCGTCGTCGTTCCTCGGCGACACGACATCGACGCTGTTCGCGATCGCGATCACGTTCTGCGCGCTGTCCGCGATGAACGGCTCGATGTTGACCGGCGCGCGCGTACCGTACGCGATGGCGAGAGACGGCCTCGCGCCGCGCGTGCTCGGGACGGTGTCAGCTGGTGCGCGCATCCCGATCGTCTCGGTGCTCGTGCAGGGCGCGATCGCGTGCGTGTTCTCGCTATCGGGCACGTTCGATCAGCTGACCGAAGCGGTCGTGTTCTCGTCGTGGATGTTCTACGCGCTCAACGCGGGCACCGTGCTGATGCTGAGACGGCGCGAGCCCGATCGCGAGCGCGCGTTCCGCGTGCCCGGCTATCCCGTCGTTCCGATCGTCTTCGTCTTGCTCTCGGTCCTGCTGCTCGGGAACACGATCATCACGTCGTGGAAGCTGTCGTCGATCGGGCTCGCGATCACGGCGGCCGGTGCGATCGTCTACGCCGTGTGGTCACGTCACAAGAAGACGTGAACGCGCTCGCGAAACCGCTCGGGAATGCCCGCGGCGACGAGCTCGAGCACGCGCTCTCGCGTGTACTTCATCGAGAAGTGCTTGAGCACGATGTGCTTGCACTGGACCCGATCACCGAGCGTGTCGAGCGCGGATACGATCTCCGCGAGGTGCGTGTGCGCCTTCTTGACTGCGAGCGCTTCTTCGCCCGGCTCGAGGAACGTCGCCTCGAGGATCAGGATCGGTGATGCCCAGATGTGATCTTGCTCGAGCAGCGTCGCGCCGTTGCAGTCGCCGATGAACGTGAGCAGCGGCTCGTCGACGGCGACTTGCACCGCGGTGCCCGCCTTGCGCAGCTTCGCGATCTCGGGACCCGGCAACGCGAGGTACTCGGGCTTGAGCTTCAGCTTGTGCGCGAGGATCGTGTAGCCGAGGCTGGCGACGCTGTGCTGGACATGGAACCCCCGCACGCGCAGGTCCTTGCGATACGGCAGCGCGACGAGCTCGGCATCACCGGCGAGGCCGTGAAACACGGGCGTCTCGACGACCTCGTCGGGCACACCCTCGAACACCGCCTCCGCGCGGATCCAGCCTTCACACCCGGCGCGGATCGTTTCCGGTAGGAAGTACGCCGCGGGCTTCGCGTTGCCGAGCATGCGCCGCAGCTGCCAGTGCCGCGGCAAGCAGCGCGCGTGATCGCCGTGCGCGTGCGTCAAGAAGACGTGATCGATCGAGAGCGCCGACAGCGGGCACTCGCCCATGTCGAAGCAGATGCCGAGCTCGGGGACTTGCAGATACGTCGCGAGGCCCGAGATCGAGAAGCCGGTGAGCGTCAGACCGTCGAGCGGAAGCGTGACTTGCTGGAGCGCATTGTGATGTTGCACGGGTCAAACCCTGTGAGTGCCATGGTCGACCCGGCGCGCCGGAGAAGGCGCCGGAGGAGGCGGAAGGGAGGATAGCTCAGGCGCCGAGGCGGACAAGTAACGCTTCGATCTCGTCGACCGACGGCGGCTCGCGGTCGCGACGATCGTAGAACCGCACGAGCTCGCCCTGCGCGCTGTAGACCCAGACGGCGGGCACGAACGGCGGTCGGCCGAGCGCGTCGAACAGCTTCTCGCCCGCGGGCACGACGCGTAGCCACGGCATCGGCTCGAGGTACGCGCGGAGCAGCGCGGCGTTGCCGCGGTTGTCGTATTCCTCGTGGCCCTTGTAGTTCACGCCGAGCACGCGCGTCGACGGATGCCGCGCGCGGATCTCCGCGAGCTGCGCGAGTTGCGCCTTGCAGTGACCGCACCACGAAGCCATGAGGACGATGATCGTCGCGCGTGCGTTGCTCGGCCCGACGAGCTTGCCGTCGAGGTCCAGGCTCGTCTCGATGATCGAGAGCGCCGTGACTGGCCGCGGCGGTTGAGGTCGTTCGGGTGCGGCAGGGCACGCGACGAGCAGTAAAAGCACGAGCACGCGGATCATAGAGAGAGCCCGACGCGGCGTCGCGCCGTCAGGCAGTGCGCGGAGCCGAGCGTGAAGTCGCGGCAGGTCTTCGGGCGATCGTCGTAGATGACGCAGTGATAGCGCGACTCGCCCTGGAGTGCCGCGCAGCGATCGCCTTCCCGCCGGATCTCGAGATACGTGTCACGCACGACGATGAACGACGGCTGCTTCTTCACGACCGGATCGCGCGGCTTCACCTCGACGGAGTGATACGCGGCACGGCAACACGCGCCGCAGTCCTGGCAATCGAGCGCCGCCTCGTAGCGCTCGCACGCAGGCCACGTCGCATCGACGCGCTTGTCGGCTTGCCGGCACTTCGACGCGTTCGTTCGCCACGCGCACGTGCCACACGTTCCACTCGCGTCGCCGGCGTGCAGGCCGGTCGGGTGACGGGGCCGTGCGGTCACCGCGGTCCACAACACGTCGGGCTCGGGCGTGAACGCGGCGGCCTCGGCGGCGATGCGCGCGCTCGCGGCGAGCGCGAGGTTCAGATGTGGTGCCCACGGCGGATGCTCCGCGCGGCGAATCGCGGCGATCGCGGACTGAACACTTGGATCGGTGCGATCCGCGAGCACATCGCCAGACAGCGCGTCCCAGAACGCTCGGAAGTCGGTCGTCGGCGCGAACACGCCGCGCAGGCCGTGACGACCCGCGAGTACCCACTGCGTTCGCAGACACGCGTGCTCGCGCCAGTCGTGATCGAGGCCGGTGTTGTCCATGCCCCAGTCCGGCTTGCGAAACGAGTCCTCACCCTCGACGAGCGAGTGGCAGAGCTCGTGAAAGATCATCTGCGCGAGGCTGTCGTCGGCGTCGAGCGTCTTGTCGTTGCCGATCGCGAGCGTGCCGCCCCCATCCGTCGCGGCGTACGCATCGGGCGTGCGCTCGACGCGGAGGCCGATCCGCCGCGCCGCGCCGAGCCAGATCTGCGCGAACGGATCGATGTAGCGATGTGTAATGTCGCGGGCCACGAGCCGGTGCGGTCTAGCACGATCTGACAGTTATCCGGAAACTTGCCCGCATCTCGGGTCACCGCGAAGGTGAAACCATGCAGGGAGACATCGCGCTCGCGGGGTTCATGATGACCGCCGACGAGTGGAAAGCACTGGATGCGCCGTCGCGGGCACTGCTGATGGCGATCGCCACGAAACCCGAAGAGCTCGCAAGGCTTCAGGTCCACGAGACGCCGGTCGAAGGGCAGATGGAGATGCTGTTCGCGGTCGGGACCGCGCCGATCTCCGACGAAGAAGCGCCCCGCTGAGCGCAATGCCGATCAGATAGGCCCGAACGACCAAGTTCTCGGGGTCCGTTCGCACGGCGCACTTCCGTGCCCGATTTCGGTCACAGAGCCACAGAGCCACAGAGCCAGAACCTTTTCGGGCTTCGCCCGACCATGCACGTGCGGGAACACCAACTCGTACGAAGCTGGTCGGGGAACACGAGCGAAGAGTTAAATGATCTCTTCTCTGTGGCTCTGTGGCTCTGTGACAAATTCCCTCTGAGATCGTTGTGAACGCGAACTTGCTGCCTGGTCCGGAAACGGCCAGTCAGGGTCATGGGTGCGTGGTACCCCGTACCTCGTGCTGATGACCGACGATGCGAAGTACGAGGTGCTGCTCGCCCGGGATGCGCGCTGGGATGGCGTGTTCTTCGTCGGAGTTTCGACGACCGGCATCTACTGCAGGCCGATCTGCCCGGCCCGCACGCCCGGCCGCACGCGCTGCACGTTCTACGACACCGCCGTGCAAGCCGAGGCCGCCGGGTTCCGCGCGTGCTTTCGCTGTCGGCCCGAGCTCGCGCCCGGGAACGCGGATCCCCGTGCCGCAGAAGTCGATGCGATCGTCCAGCTCGTCGAGGTCGCGGCAAAGCGGATCGCGGAAGGCGCGCTGAACGACGGCAATGTCGATGACCTCGCAGCGGAGCTCGGCGTCAGCGCGCGGCATCTGCGTCGCGCGATGGAAGCGCGGCTCGGCGTCACGCCGATCGATCTCGCGCAGAGCCGGCGCCTCGCGCTCGCGAAGCAGTTGCTGCAAGACACCGCGCTGTCCTTGACGGAGATCGCATTCGCGGCCGGATTCGGCAGCGTGCGCCGGTTCAATGCCGTGTTCCAGGACGTGATGGGCAGCGCGCCGGGCAAGCTGCGCCGGAAGCACGTCGGGCAGGCACCGTCCGCGGCGCTCGTGATGCGGCTCGACTTCCGCACGCCGTATGACTTCGAAGGCATCCTCGCGTTTCTCGGTGCGCGCGCGATTCCGGGCGTCGAGCATGTCGCCGACGGCCGGTATCGCCGCGTCGTGCGCGATGGCAAACATGTCGGCACGATCGATGTGACGCGGCATGCGAAGCGCGCGGCGCTCGAGCTGCGCGTATCGCCGTCTTTGCTGCCCGTGCTGATGCCGCTCGTCGCTCGCGTGCGCCGGCTGTTCGATCTCGATGCGCGGCCCGACGTGATCGGCCGCGTGCTCGCGCGCGATCCCGTGCTCGCGCGTCACGTCGCCGCGAAGCCGGGCCTGCGCGTACCGGGCGCGATCGACGGGTTCGAGGCCGCGATCCGCGCGATGCTCGGCCAGCAAGTTTCGGTCGCGGCGGCGACGACACTCGCGGGCCGGTTCGCCGCGGCGTTCGGCTCGCCGTTTCTCGTCGACGATCAGCTGCGCGTGCGGTTTCCAACGGCGCGCGAGGTCGCGGCGAAGTCGGTCGATGCGATCGCGAAGATCGGCCTGCCGGGTGCACGCGCGGCGGCCGTCCACGCGCTCGCGAGCGCGGTCGCGACCGGCAAGCTCGCGCTCGACGGCGTGCGCGATCTCGATGCGTTCGTCGCGAACATCATCGAGATGCCGGGCATCGGACCATGGACGGCGCACTACCTCGCGATGCGCGCACTGCACCTGCCGGATGCGTTTCCGGCCGCGGACCTCGGCGTCAAGAAAGCGCTGAACGGAGCTGCACCGCGCGCCGCGATCGAGCGCGCGGAAGCGTGGCGTCCGTTCCGGTCGTACGCGGTCATGTATCTGTGGACTTCGTTGGGAGGATCGGATGCTGAAGAAGATGATCGTGAAGTCGCCGATCGGAGCGCTGACGCTCCTCGGCAGCTCGAGCGTGCTCGTCGCGCTGCACCTGCCGGGCAGCGACGACCCAGCGCCCGAGGGCGAGCTCGGCAAGACACGCCTGCTCGAGCGCGTCGCCGATCAGCTCGGCGAATACTTCGCAGGTGAGCGGCGCACGTTCGACGTCGCGCTCGAGGCGAAGGGCACGCCGTTCCAGCAGCTCGTGTGGGACGCCCTCGTCGCGATTCCCTACGGCGCGCTGCGCAGCTACGGCGAGGTCGCGAAGGCGATCGGTCGCCCGGCCGCGAGTCGCGCCGTCGGTGCAGCGAACGGGCGGAACCCGATCGCGATCATCGTGCCGTGTCACCGCGTGATCGGATCAACTGGCCAGTTGACCGGGTACGGCGGCGGTTTGCCGACGAAGAAGTGGCTCCTCGAGCACGAGCAGCGTCACGCGAGCGGCCAGCAACGCATGTTCGCCTGAGGTGCTACGGTGCGACCGTGTCTGATTGGGTCTTCTTCGCGGGGCTTGCGGCCGGCGCAGCGTTTCTCGCGGGGCGCGGGCTGTTGGGGAGACGACAGACCGAAGCCGCGGCGAATGCATCGGGCCTCGTGCCCGTGCGCGACCTGAGCCACATCCCCGAGGCACTGCAGCGCAGCGCGCTGTGGTCGATGGCGGAGGGCGGCTTCGAGAGCCGCGTCGTGCACGGCGTGATCTCGAAGGGCGCGGAAGACGTCGACGTCACCGCGTTCGATCTCGAGACGCTACGCGAGCGTCGCGGCGAATGGGCGTACCTTCCGGTCGAGCCGCCATTCCGGATCGCGGGCACCGTCAGCATCGTCGTGTGCGAGATCGATCGCATGTTCCCGCACTTCGTCTTGAAGCGCGCCGGGCACGGTGACGACATGCACGACGACGATCTCCTCGAGCGCGGCGCGAGCATCGCGAAGCTCGCGCGCGGCGGGCTCGGCATGGCGCGATCGCATCCGGCCGAGATGCCGCCCGCGCTCGGTGGACGACTGCTCGACGTCACGCTCGCGTCGAACTGGCGCGCGTACGGCACGGACCCGCTCGTGCTGAACGAGCTCGTCGTCGCCGGCCTGAACGAGACGCTCCGGCGCGCGGACCGCCGCGACCTCGTGGTCGAGCTGCTCGAAGGCCTCGTGATCGTCTATCCCGCCGCGCGTGACGTCGACGGTGCGGATGCCTTCGCCGACCTGACGACGACCGCGCTCGGCATCGTCGAGGGTGTGATGGCGGCATCGCCGCGCGTGACGCCGCGCGGCGTGGACTCGCACCGCCCGTTACATTCCCGTGACGGAAACGAAGCCGATTGACAGTAGCGCTTCTAACTTCCTACCGTGACCGCGATGAGGATGTCACGGGGAGCGCTCGTCGCGCTCGCGGCGTGTAGTGGTGCGTCCAGCACACCGGACCACGACGCACAGCCGAGTGATTCGTCGATCGATGCGCCTGCGGCCGTTGTCGACAAGGACAATGACGGCCTCGACGACGCGTACGAGTCCAAGCTCGCGACCGATTACCTACCGTTCCTCTCGCTCGATCCAAACGACGGCTGCAAGCGCTCCGGTCTCGTGGTGCGCGTGCGCAAGCACCCGGCCGCGCCCACGAAGATCCTCATCATCTACGATCACCTGTTCGAGACCGACTGCGGCCTCAACGGTCACACCGGCGACAACGAAGCGTTCGGCGTCGTGATCGATCCGGCGAAGCCCGCACCCGCCGGCATCCTCGCGATCAAGACCGCGTCGCATCAGAACACCCCGTGCGAAAAGATCACCGAGTGCTCGACGTGCGGCGACGGTCGCAAGGTTTGCGACAAGCAAGGTGGCTGGCCCGTCCTCTATGCCTCGAAGGACAAGCACGGGCAGTACGCGTCGAAGTGCTCCACGTTCGGTACCTGCTTCGACACCTGCACGCTCGCGCAGACGGCGCACAGGCCGCCGATCACGAACGTCGGCGAGCCGGGCGCGGCGCTCGTTACGAACCTCACGACGCAAGGCTTCATCAACGCGATGAACGGCTGGACCAAGGCCGAGCTGATGAACCTCGACCCGTGGGCGCCCGGTGATTTCGGCAGCGCGGGCAACGTCGCCGAGGACTTGGTCGATCCGACATTCGTTCCCGCCGCGTGCCCCTGATAGCCTCGCCCGACGCTAGCGCCACTGCGCATCGAGCGCGACGCCCTGGTCCGTGACCGAGCTGTCGCTGACGAAGCGCAGGTAGTGATACCGGCCGGGGAACTCGTCGGTCGCGGACGGGCCGGCGCTGCCGGTGTACGTCCTGACCTTCGTCCACGCGCCGCTCTTCCACGTCCAGACCTCGAGCTTGTCGTGCGTGTTCTCGAGGCGGAACCGCGTCGTGACGAGGCGCAGCGCCTGCGCTTCGGCGGGCAGGTAGAGCTGGTGCCACACGGACTGACCGTTCGCGTAGGGGTTCGCCGTCGCGAAGTGACCGTTGGTGACCGCCTTCCACGCGAAGCCTGCTTGCCACGCGCACGCGTTCGCGTTGCATGCCCACGCGCCCGGCACCGCGATGTGCGGCAGGCCGTTGCAGTCGGCAGGCGCGTCGCAGTAATCGGGCGCGACGCACGTGCCGCTCGCGTCGGGGTGCGGTGCGGTCCACGTCGACTCGCCGTAGCGGCAGCGGTTGTCGTCGGCGCACGGCGTGCCGAGCATGCCGCCGCAGAAGTCGCCGGGGATGCCGCACTCGCCGGCGTGCGCGACCGGTGCGTTGGCGCAGCCCGCGGTGCACGCGTTCGAGTACGTGTGACCGTCGACGCCACAGACCGGATCGTATTGCGCGGAGCACACGCAGCTCTGCTCGGCGACGCACGTGCCCTCTTCGCACGTGAAGCCATTGCCGCACGTGAGGCCGCCGTTGCCTTCGCAGGTGAACAGTGCCTCGAAGTCACTGATCAGTGCCTGCACCACGGCGGAGTGCTTGCCTTGGCCCGCGGCGAACGTGATGTCGTGCGCGCCCGCCTTGATTCGGAAGTGGCTGTTGTACGTGCCGACGGTGACGGGCTTCGTGTAGCTCGCGCCCTGGAGCAGGCCGGTCGCGGCCGCGCGGCGCACGAGCGCGGCGAGCCGCACGGTGTCGACGGTACCGATGTTCTCGGTGATCGGCTGTTCGACCGGACCCGGATGCGTGAATGTCGCGTTGCCGCCGGTCACGCGCTTCGTCGTGTTGTCGAAGCCGAGGTACATATGGTGCGAG
This sequence comes from Myxococcota bacterium, assembly GCA_030857175.1. Taxonomy (GTDB): domain Bacteria; phylum Myxococcota_A; class Polyangia; order Haliangiales; family Haliangiaceae; genus JABFXX01. Next base: position 477,606 of record JALZOJ010000001.1, read on the forward strand.
ACCACGACGCTCGCGATCGGCTGGCAGATCGGCTGCACCGGGCACTCGCAGGTGCCGGGGCGCTTCGCGAGATCGACCGTGCCCGCTGCGCACGGTGGGAAGCTCACGTGCGCACAGCTGTCGGGGAGACCGTCCCACTCGACCTTGTCGATCTCGAAGCCGTGGCGCGAGATCGAGCCATCGGTCTCGAGGCGCACGTTGACCGTGTTGCCGGTCTTCGTGAACCACTCGGTCCACGTGTTGTCGCGATCGCCGGAGAATTCTTCGTTGCCGACGGTGACGAAGTCGTAGTTCGCCTCGGTGCGCAGCACCTTGAAGTGAAGGCGCGCGGTCTTCGCGCAGAACGGGAGGTTCAGCGGCACAGCGAACGACTTGTCGAGGTTGTTCGTGTAGGGATGCGGCGACTGCACGTTGACGTTGACCGTCTTCGCGGCGTCGTCGGACTTGCCGTGGGCCGTCGGGACCGAAGGTGGTTCGCTCTCGTCGACCTGACCCTTCGCGTCCTGTTTCGATTCCGAGCCGCACGCCACCAGCAGCAGAGTGAATAGAGCTAAGCGAGTCTTCATTTGATGTGCGCGCCCTACGCAACAACTGTTCCGCTGTCACGAGCGTGTAATGTGGTGGTTCGGAGCGGCGCCGACGATGCGGACCGCGACGCTGGCGTCGCGCCGGTGGCGACCCGAGTTGCCGTGAGCGCAAACGCCACGAGATCTGGTGTTCCCTCGCCGTTGCGCTCGTGTTAGTCAGTCGAGTTTTGCTCGTGCAGTTTCGTCGCGCAACCCTCGCCGACGTGCCCGCCGTCGTCGCGCTCGTCGAGTCCGCGTATCGCGGTGATGCGAGCCGCGCCGGCTGGACGACCGAAGCCGACTTCCTCGAGGGCCGCCGCACCGACGATGCCGAGGTGAAGAGCTGCATCGAGCGTGAGCGCGGCATGATCCTCCTCGCCGAAGACGGCGGCGCGATCGTCGCGTGCGCGAACGTCGCCGAGGAAGACGGCGCCGGCTACTTCGGGATGTTCTCGGTGGTGCCCACGCAGCAAGGCGGCGGCATCGGGTCCCGCGTGCTCGCGGAGGCCGAGCGCATCGTCCGCGCGGAGTGGAAGCTGCCCGTGATGCGGATGACCGTCATCGATATCCGCGAGGAGCTCGCCGCATTCTACGTGCGCCGCGGCTACACCCGCACCGGGTTGAAGAAGCCGTTTCCGTACGGTGATGAGCGGTTCGGCGTACCGAAGCGCGCCGACTTGCAGTTCGAGGTGCTCGAAAAAACGCTCTAGTGTTGCGACGCGCAGACGAAGCCGTTGCCGTTGCGCTTCTGCGTGCACACGCCGAGCTTCGCCTTGTCGATCCGGCAGACGTCGGCGACTTTCTCGCAGACCTCGACGGGATCGTGCATCGTGCCCGCCGGCTTCGTCTGCTTCTCGCCGTCGCCCGAGCCGCACGCAGCGATGATCAAGAAGCCAAGGTAACGGGACATGGGCACAGCATAGCGCGTTAGTGCTGCTTCGCGACCGCGCCGAGCGTGCGCGCATGACGCTGGAGCCAGCCGCTCGCGCGCGCCGGGTACGTGGTGATGCCGTCGTGATGCCACGTGCATGGCTCGCTCGGCGCGTGGTCGTGATGCGCGTGATCGCGAATGCGCGGGCAGTGTTCGCCGGGCTTCATGCCCGAGGTCGCGCAGACCTCGATGTCGTCGACGCGCTCGGGCTTCGCCGGCAGCGTGAGCGGTTCGCCGCCCGCGATCGCGAGCATCGCATCGCGCACGAGTGGCGCCGCGGCATCCATGCCGACGATGCCTTGTGTCGGCGTGCCGTCGAACGTGCCGGCCCACGCCCCGACGATCGCCTCGCGCGTCGCTCCGACGGTCCACGTGTCGGCGAAGCCGCGCGCGGTGCCTGTCTTGACCGCGATCTTGAACGGCAGGTCGACCGGAAGCTCCATGCCGAAGCCGGGACGGCGCGCTTCCGGATCCGCGAGCATGTCCATCACGAGCCACGCGGTCTCGGGTGAGAGAACACGGCGCGGTGGCAAGCGCGCTGGCATCCAGGTCGTGCGATCGGGCATCACCGCGCGCTCGATGCCATGCGGCACGTCGACGACGCCGTGATTCACGAACGCGCCATAGCCGGCCGCGAGATCGAGCAGGCGCACCTTCGCCGCGCCGAGCGCGAGTCGCGGCCCGTAGTCCTCGGGCCGGCGCTCGAGCTCGGCGACGCCCGCGCGCTTGAGCATGCTCATCACACGCGTGATGCCGACGTCCTCGATCACGTCGAGCGCGGCGAAGTTGTACGAGCTCGCGAGCGCTTCGCGATAGCGCACGGGGCCGTGCTCCTCGCCGCTCATGTAACCCGGGCTGGTCTCGCGAATGTCGTAGGCGATCGACGCGGGATTCGCGCCACGCTCGATCGCCGCGGCGTAGACGAACGGCTTCAGCGCGGAGCCCGGGTGGCGCCGGCGCGTCGTGATGTTGATCTGCCCACCCGCGTGTGACCAGCCCGTCGAGCCGACCATCACGCGGACCTCCGAGGTCTGACCGTCGAGGACGACCAGGCCGGCTTGATCGAGGTTGAGGCGCGCGAGCGTCGCGACTTGCTCGCTCACGCGCTTCTGTAGCCGGCGCTGCATCTGCAGATCGAGCGTCGTGTGCAGCGTTCCACCCGCATGGCGCACGTTCGCAGGCAGCTCGGAGAGTACGTACTGCACGAAGTGCGGCGCGTGATTCTTCGGTACGTGCTTGCCGATCGCGAGCTCGGTCACGCGCGCGTCACGCGCTTGCTCCGCCGTCACCACACCGCGCGCGACGAGCATGTCGAGCACGTAGTCGCGTCGCCGCAGCGCGCGCTCGAGGTGCTTCAGCGGGTCGTATCCCGTCGGTGCGCGCGGCAAGACGGCGAGCAGGAGCGCCTCGCCATCCGAGAGCGCCGAGACCGGCTTGTCGAAGTACAGGCGCGCGGCTGCATCGAAGCCGACCGCGCCGTTGCCGAAGTACGCGCGGTTCACCCACTGCTCGAGGATCGTGCGCTTGTCGACGGCGCGCTCGATCCGCATCGCGAGCAACATCTCGCGCAGCTTGTTCGACATCGAGCGCTCGTTCGTGCCGAGCACCATGCGCGAGAGCTGCATCGTCAGCGTCGAGCCGCCGTAGCGGCCACCGCGCACGTTGAGATACATCGCGCGCGCGATCCCGACGCCATCGACGCCGCGATGCCGGTAGAAGTTGTGATCCTCGGACTCGATGACGGCCGCGACAGCGATCGACGGCACCTGTGCGAGCGGCGTCCACCGCGACCGATCGACACCGACCGCCGGCAACGTCGCGATCTCTTCACCGCGCAGATCGAGCAGCACGAGCGGCTCGCTGGTCGCGACGAGCGTGTCCTCGTCGAACGGCGTCGTCACGACGACGATCACCGCCGCGTGGATCGCCATGATCAGCGGGACGAACGCAACGACGAGCCCCCACCGGCTTATTCGCCAAAAGCGCCGCAGCTGCAAACGAACCACGGCACCGCATCATGCGAGCCGGATGCCGCGAATCCGCGCAGGCCTCTCGCATAGTTGGCGGCCTTGTGGCCTCGTAGACACATGCCCCGCGCCTTCTTGTTCGACCTCGACGGCACGCTCGTCGACAGCGTCTACCAGCACGTCCTTGCCTGGCACGAAGCGCTCGCACAGGAAGGCCTCCCGCTCTCGATCTGGCGCATCCATCGGCGCATCGGCATGAGCGGCGGCTTGCTCGTCAACATGTTGCTCCGCGAGACCGGGGTCACGCTCGAGCCCGAGCGCATGGCGCGGATCGGGCGCCTGCACGCGGCGGCGTATCTGAGGCGCAGCTCCGATATTCGCGCACTCCCCGGCGCCCGTGACCTCCTCGATGCATTGACCGCGAAGCGTATCCCGTGGGCGATCGCGACGAGCTCGCGGCTCGAGACGGCGGAGTCCACGCTCGCGCTGATCCGCGTCTCCGTCGACAAGGATCCCGTCGTCACGCGCGACGAGGTCGAACATGCGAAGCCGGATCCGGATCTCTTCATCGCCGCCGCCGAGCGGCTCGGCGTGCCGATCGAGGACTCCACCGTCGTGGGCGACGCGGTCTGGGACATGCTCGCCGCGCAGCACGCGCGTGCGCTCGGCATCGGCCTGCTGTCAGGCGGCTATGGCGAGGACGAGCTCGCGCGGGCGGGCGCGTATCGCGTGTTCGCGGATCCCGCGCGCATGCTGCACCACCTCGACGAGCTCGGCGTGCGTTAGCGCTTCTTCTTCTTCGCAGCTGGCTTCTTGGGCGCGACGCCGTCGAGCTCGTTGACGAGCGTCTTCGGCGCTTGCGCGCGGTAGCTCTCGTCGATCCACTGCTTGAACATGTCGACGCTGATCTGATCGACCGCCGGGCTCGCCGAGACCCAGCCGCTCTTGCCGAGGCCGTATCCGGTCGGCTTGCAGAACGGCAGCATCAGCGCGACGCCCGACGACTTCGGCAGCTTGCACGAGATCGAGAACGGATCGCCCTCGACCGGCAGATACGCGAACGTCTTGTCCTTGACCGCGAGGTCCTTGTGACCCGGCCATGGGGACTTGAGATGCGCGCCCGGAAACTTCAGGCCGTAGTCGCGCAGCTCCTTGATCGCAGCGTCTGACTTCGCGGTCGACTTCTTCGCCTGCGCCTTCGCCATCAGCGCGCAGCGTACTACTTCGTGACGGTGAACGTCGCCCGCGTCGTGCGCGCGCGCTGCTCCGGCGCGTACATTGCCTCGATCTGGGCGGGCATCGCCGTGAACGTGCCGTCGATCGTCGCGCGCGCCTGGTACTCGACCTCGTAGGAGCCCGACGGCATGTTGTCGGCGAACCAGAGGACGCGGTCGTCCCGCATCTCCTCGTGGTCCCACGTCACGCCACGCCAGTGATTCTGACGCTGCTGCCAGGTCGGCGGTGTTTGGTTCGAGACATCGGCGCCACTCGCGAGCTTCGCGTTCATGGCCTCGAAGCCGGCGGGCAGTGGGTCGACGACCGCGATCCACTTGCGGTTCGCATCGGCGGTGATCGCGAGCTTCACCGTCACGATCTCGCCGGCCTTGATCGACGTGATCGCCGCGCCCGCCTGGTCGTGGTACGTGCGCGACAGCGTGAAGCCGTTCGAGATCGCGGCGCCCGCATCGACGCGCGCTTCGGTGACGCGCGCGCTGACATACGCCGGGCGGTCGACGCGGATCCCCAGCTCGTCGGCGGTGCCGATCGGCACCTTGATCGAGTAGACCTCGCTGCCGGTCACCTTCTTCTTGCCGACTTGCTTGCCACCGAGCGTGACGGTGACCGTCGTGTCGCCCTTCTGCGCTCGGCGGCCGTACTCCGCGAGCGCGACGAGCGACCACAGATTCTCCTGCGTCGAATGCCACTGGCCCTGCTTATCGCGCTCCGACTTGAGACCCGCAACGAGCGGATCGATCAGCGCGCTCTGCGGATTGACCTCGAGGAGCGCCGCGAGCGTCATCGCCGTCGCACGCACGTCGCTCGTCATGTAGTGGTCGTACTCGTGCGCCGTCATCGACTCGCGCACCATCGCCTTGGTGTCCTTGACGGTGACGCCGGCCGCGACGAGCTTCTCCATCTCGTACACCTGATCGGCGTTCGCCTTCGACAGCTTGAGCGCGCGCAGCAGGAACGCCTGGCCCCACTTCGGCAGGCCGGTGCGGATCGCGTAGAGCCGCGCGTTGAGCGACGCGTCGGGCTTGCCACGCAGTGCCATCACGTACGCGCCCATCGCGACCGTCGCACCTTCGCCGTCGGGCTTCACGGCGGTCTGCGCCCACGTCTGCATCGCGGCGATGCCGTTATCGAACACGCTCGCCGGGACTTTTTCGCCCGACTTCTCCGCGACCGTGAGGCCGTACAGCGCGTACGCCGTCAGGTGCGGGTACGTCTGCGACTGCGGCCACAGCGAGAAGTTTCCGTCGCCTTGCTGGTGCCGCATCACCTTCTGCACGCCGGCGCGGATGAAGCTCTGCGCACGTGTGCCCTGCAGCGACGGGTCGTCGAGCGTCTTCGCGAGATCCTTCGCCGCCACGAGCGGCAGGAACTTCGACATCGTCTGCTCGAGGCAGCCGTACGGATATTCGACGAGCGAGCGCAGGCCCGGCCCGAGATCCGCGATGCCGCTGCGGTCGACGCTGATCGTCAATTCGCTCTCCTTGCGCAGCACGTCCGCGCCGATGTCGAGCTTGCCGGACCACGACTCGTTCGCGCCGAGCTTCTTCTCGAGGAGCAGGCGGTGGTCGATCACGCGCGGCCGATCGATCGGGATCGTGACCTTCACCTCGTCGTGCTCGTTGCCCATCGACACGCTGAACTGGAATGTGGCGCGCGCGGCCTCGGACGCCTTCGCGGAGAACCGCACGCGGACCTGGCCGTGCGCCGGAATCGTCACGGTCTGGCGCGGCATCGACATCGTCACGCCGCTCGCCATCGCCGTCACCGTCGCGCTGCCCGCAGCCGCGGTGTTGTTGTGCAGCACGATGCCGACCGACGCTGCATCGCCCGAGCGCAGGAAGCGGGGCAGGGCAGGCGCGGCCATCAGTGGCTTGTTGACGGTCAGGCGAAGCTCGCCCGCACCGAACTGATCCGCGACGTCGTTCGCGACCGCCATCAGGCGAAACGCGGTGAGGTTGTCGGGCGCGGTGAAAGAGAATGGAATCTCGCCGTTCGCGTCGGTGACGAGCATCGGCGCCCAGAACGCCGACGACACGAACTTGCTGCGCACGCGCTGACCGGTCAGCGTCGACGCCGCATCGCCACCGATGTCGGGGTCACCCGCTTCCGGATCGGCGAGCCGCGCGACGCGGTTCCAGTTCGTGCCCGCGTCGACGCCGAGACCGTAGGTCTTGTAGAACGTCTTCATCGGATTCGGCGTCTCGTAGCTGATCAGCTGCAGCACGCCTTCATCGGCGGCCGACAGCGAGACCTCGGCGCGCACCGGCTGGCCCCCTTGCGTGACCTTGATCTTGCCGGTGACCTTCTCGCCGGGGCGCACTTCGGCGCGCTCGAGCGAGACGGCGACATCGAGCTGCTTGTGGGCTGACGAAACTTTCAGCTCCGCGACGCCCATCTTGAACATCGGGCGATTGCGATCACCTTCGCCATGACGGCCTGACACGAGCGCGACGCTCGCGAACACGTTGGGTGCCCACGCATCCGCGATCACGACCTCGACACCCTCGGCCGCCGAGTCGAGCGTCTTCACACGCGCATCGATGATGCCGTCGCGCTCGATCGTGATCAGCGCCGTCGGCTTGTGGATGTTCGACATCGCGACGAGCCGCGCGGTCTCGCCCGGCAGGTAGCTCTGCTTGCTCGCGACGAGCGACATCCGGTCGCCTTCGTCGCCGCTCCAAAACGCTTCGCCCTTTCCAATCACCCACAGCTCGCTCGCCGTGACCACGGAGTTGCCGCGCGCGTCTTTCGCCTCGACCTTGACGATGTAGTTGCCCGGCTCCTTCGGATAGATGCGCTCGGTGTGCGAGCCCGCCGCGGCGAGATCGATATCGCGCTCGATCATCGTGAAGTCCTTGCCGTCGCACTTGTACGTTCCGCGCGGACCGTGATCCGTCCACACGCACGTCTGCTTGGTCTGGATGAACGACAGCTTCGCCTTCGTCGCGACCTGCTTGCCCTCGGGATCGAGCGCGACGACGTTGACGCCGAACGGCATGCCGACCGCCTGCACGTACTCGTTCGCGTGCACGCCGAGATAGAACGCGGTCTTGTGTGCGGTGACCACGACGGACTTGCCCATCGTCTGATCCGACGAGTCCGTGACGTTCGTCGACAGGATGTAGTCGACCGGGCCTTCGAACTTCTTCGCGCTGTCACGCGCGGCGATCGTGAGCTTGCCGGCCGCGTTCGTCGTGCCGTCGCCGTCGGCGATGAATTCGCCGTAGTCATCGTTGGGCTCGTGCCACCACCACTCGCGCGGGTTCGCCGAGAACGTGTATTGCTCGAAGCTCGAAAAGCTCATGCGGCGCGCGCGCTTGCGCAGCCCCCACTCGACCTTCGCGTCGGCGACCGGCGACCCGAACAGGTACTTGGTCTCGAGGTCGAACGCGAGGCGCTCGCCCGGGCGCGGGTTCTCCTTCCTCGACTTCAGCTTGACCTCGAACGTCGCCGGCCGGAATTCCTCGACGGTGAACTTCTCGCGGAAGATCTGGTCCGCGATCGTCGCCTGCACGTAGTAGTCGCCGAGCGCGGCGTCTTCGCCGAGCTTCATGTCGAACGCGAAGCCGCCAAACTCGGAGAGCTTCGACTTCTGCGTCAGCACGATCTGGCCGCGGCTGTCCTGGATCTCGACGGCAACGCCGTTCTTTGCCGGCACGCGCGGCGCCTTACCGGTCACGATCTCGCGAGCGATGCCCTTGAAGTGGACCTGCTCGCCCGGGCGATACAGGCCACGGTCGCTCTGGATGAAGCCGCGCACCTTCACCACGCCGCCGCGGCGGTCCTCGGTGACGCCGAAGTTCCAGAGCTGGATGCCGTTCGACCAGTTACCGTCGACGATCGCCATGTCGGCGCCGTTCTCGACGACCGCGATCATGCGCTGGCTGCGATAGCTGTCCCAATCCTCGTACTCTTCCTCGTCTTCGGAGTGGGTCGGCTTCTGCTGCTTCAGCGACGCGCTGCCGGGCGTCTTCACGATGCCGTCGGCGTTCGTCACGCCTTCGTGTACGGCCTTGCCTTGCGGCGTGTAGAGCGTGACCTTCGCGTTCGCGATCGGCAGGCCCGTCGAGAGCGACGTCACCCAGACGAGGCCCGACGACACGCCCGTCTTGATGAGGACGCCCATGTCGGTGACGTTCGCGAGCACGCGGTTGCGGCGCGGCTGCCAGTACTGACCGGAATCGGGCACGACCTCGTCGGACCTGACCTCCGCGAGGAACACGCCGCGGGCTTCGGCACTCGGACCACCACACAGCTTGCCGAACGCGAGCTCGCTCAGGCGCCACTTGTTCTTGCCCGCGGTCTTGTGGCTCGACTTCTTCGCTTTGACCTTGATCGATTTCCAGTCGATGTCTTTGTCATCGTTGTTGCCGCCCCACGGGTCGTAGTTCATGTCGGTCGTGAGCACGGTGACGATCTGAGACTTCGGGATCGCAGCGCACTCGAGGTCGAACTTGCCGACATTCCGCGACCACAACGGGTAACCCTTCGCCGTCGCTTCGAGCGCGAAGATGCCGCGCTCCATCGAGAGCCGCGGTAGCGCGTTGCCCGTGCGGAACTCGAGCACGTGTGGCTTCGCCAGCTCCTGGCCGAACGTGTCGACGAGCTTGCCGATCTTGATCTTGTAGTCGGTCTCGGTGTCGAGGTCCGCCGTGACCTTGTACTCGGTGCCGTCGCCGGAGAGATAGCCGTCGCCGATACTGCGAATGCGCGGCGATGCCGTGATCGCCTTGCGGACCACGTCGAGCGTCACCGGCGTGGAGAACGTGAACACGAGCGTCGCTTCGTCGGCGGGCACATCGCGGCCGGTCGGCAGCATCGAGACCACCGACAGCAGTGGACGTGCGCGCACCGAGAGCGAGTACGGCGACGCCAGCGCCGCGTTGCCGCCTGCACCGATGAGGCCCTCGCAGGTCAGCGTGTACGCGCCTCCCGGTTGCAGCTTCTTGCCGAGCTTCAGCGAGACGTTCGACGATGGCTCGCCTGCCGCGGCCGCGAGGCCGATCGCGCCTTCGCCACCGGCGAGCTTGCAGTGCTTCGCGACGTGCACCGCGTCGACCGGCTGGTTGAACGAGAGAGGCAGCTCGCCTTCGGGCGCGAGCATCTCCGGATCGACACCCCACACACCTTCGACGGCGAGTGGGTCGTGCACGAAGTCGAGCTTGAACTTGCCGCTCTTGGTGGCGAGATCGCCCTCGAGCTTCACCTCGTACTTCGTCGACGATGCGAGTTTCTCCGGATCGATGACCAGCGTCTTGGTGTCGTGCCAGTAGGCCTTCGCAGGGAACGCGGGCTTCGCGCTCCACACGTTGCCAGCGTCCTTGGCGACCATCGAGGCCGGCACGACAGGCTTGTCGAACCGGATGGTGATCGTCTCGGCGCTATCGACCGTGCCTTTCGGTGAGAACGAAGTGACCTGGACTTCACTCTTGGAGGCTTCGCTCCCACAACCGAGCACGAGGCCGAGGCTCAATAACAGCAGACGGGTCATTCGAACCCGCCGTTGCATCAGCCACGCCGCTAAGAGTGTCCTGCCTGTTCACGGCGTTACGTACGCGGTGGCCGAGCAGACACAAAATCGAGACACGCTTGGCGAGGCGTTTATCTGGCGAATGAATCGCTCGCGCCGCGCGTTTGCTCTCGAACGCCGGCGAGCGCGATCGTCGTCAGGTGCAGCGTCGCCTTCGTGCCGCGCGACCACCGATAGCCGATCGGGACTCCGTTCTCGTCGACGATCAGCAGGATCTCGCCTGTGCCTAGCCCGGTGATGCCCCGCTCCTTGCGCGAGTCACCTTTGCCGTGCGGGACGGCGGTCGAGTCGATGATCGGCACGGCCCACACGTCGGGGTGTTTCTCGTCGCGCGCGGCAGGCCCGCGCACGATCATCACGTGGCCCGTGTTCTTCGTGACCACGTCGGCGGGTTTGAGCCACGCGATCATGTCGCCGGGTGCGAGATCCTCGGCGCGTTCGATCTTTCGCCACGCGCTGTCGGGCGGGAGGTTCTGAAAGAACGAGACGAAGTGTTTCGCGAGCGGCCGCTTCTTCGTCGCGCTGCGGAGCTCGGCGAGCGCGCGCGGCTGCGACTGCGCGAGCACGTAGCCGACGAAGCCGGAGCAGTCGAATTCGAACTTGCCGGCCGACGCTTCGATCGTCGTCGTGTGCGTGTACGCGGTCGCGCGCATCGAGCTGAACACGTGCATCGCCTGTCCGAGCACGTCGCGCTCGACCGTCGTCTCGGGGATCACGACCTTGTCGTCGCCTTCCTGGCCTTGCGTCGGCGGTTCGATCTCGACGGTCGGCTCGACGATTGGCATTGGCTTCGCCGGCATGCTCCCGCAACCCACGGCGAGCACGAGCAAGAGACGTTTCATTGCTGCGTCTTCACGCGCACCATCTGATCGCGTGTGCCCGTGTTCTTGATGTAGTCGTACACGCCGAAGCGATCCGGCATCGCGTTCGCGCGACGCCACTCGATGATCTCGAGCGCGTCGACATCGAGCCGGCTCTTGCCGCTCGCCGGCACTTCGAGCTGCACGTACGGCATGAGCTGGTTCGCGCGCAGGCCGTTCTCGCCGACCAGTGCCTCGGGGGCGATCGGCAGCTCGACGACGTGCCACTCGTTGTCGCGCGGCAGGTCGAACGGGAACGTCACGCGGCCGATCTTCGTCGACGCGGGGTCTTCCGTCGGGTCGGTGTCGTTGAAGTTGTAGAGGTCGACGCGCATGCCCGGCTGCGCGCTGCCGGTCATACGTGCGCGCATGCGGAACGAGAACCGCGGCGTCGGGTCGAGCGGGATCGCGATGCCGCTCTGATCGCGGTACAGGCGGTGATCGATCAATGTCACGCGCGCGACGGGGCGCGAGAGCACCGTGCTCTTGTTCTCCGAGGTCCGCGTCAGCTTGAGGTACGCGATGCCATCGAACGCATCGGTCGCGAACGTCGGCGCTTCCGACGTGCTGTCCGCGTTCCAGTGCGCACCGGCAACGTCTTCGTTGTCCGCGTGGTTGTCCTCGAAGCTGCCCCACTGGAGGAGCTCGCGGCCGATCTCGAGATCCGGATCTGCGAGCCGCGGGTCGACGAGGCCCTTCGCACCGATCGCGACGATCTGCCCCGCGGGCGCGCGGACGTCGATCTCGGACACCGGTGCGTCCTCCGTCGTGATCACGGCGGTGTTGCGTTCGAGGCGCAGCGTCGCGCGCTTCGCATTTGCAGCGAGCGTCGTCGTGAACACGCGGACCACCTTCTCGCTATCGCGCTCGGAGAACGCGTCCATCGCGCTCATCTCCCACACGCGGCGGAGCGTGCGCGCGGCGGCCTCGTCGGCGACCGGCCGCGGGCGGTAGCCCTCGATCTCGAGCGGAACGAGCCGCGCCTCGAGCAGCGTGTTCCCGTCCCAGATCGTGCGGAGGAACATCGACGAGAACGTCGCGCCGAAGTCTTGATCGAAGATGAAGTTGCCGAGGCTGTAGATGATGAGCTTGCCCTTGTACCACTCGGCGCCTTGCAGGACGTGCGGGTGGTGGCAAACGACGAGGCTCGCGCCTGCGTCGATCGCCGCGTGCGCCATCAACCGCACGCCGCCCGACGGTGCGGGCTGGAACTGGAAACCGGCGTGCAGCTGCACGACGACGAGGTCGCTGGTCTTCGCGAGCGCGGTGATCTGCGCGCTCGAGGCCGTGGTGTCCCATGCGGCGGCGCCCGCGTGACCGCGACGCTGCACCCAGTCCTGGAGCTCGGGATACACCGCGGAGAGCTGCGTCCATGCGTCGTTCGCTTCCGCGCGCGACAACGTCGGCTCCGCGGCGGAGAACAACCGCCACGCCGAGCCGATGCGGCGCGCGGCCGATGGCACCGACAGGGTCGCGCCTTCGAAGCCCCACACGCGCGGCTGGTACTGCCACATGTCTTCCGGAAGGGTGCCGGGCGGAATCGCCTGACCGTCGATCGGATACGAGTCGTTGACGAACGAGCCCTCGACGCTCGTGAAGCCGAGCATGCCGACCTTCACGTCCCCATTCGTGTTCACGACGAGCGGCTCGGGCGCGTTGTCGGCGCGGTTCGCCTGGCCGAAGTGCTGCAGCGTGTTGTCGGCGAGCGCCTTGTGCGTCGCATCGATACCGCGCGTGAGGTAGTCGCGGCCGTGGTTGTTCGCAAGATCGATCGCGTCGACACCGAGCGCGTCGAGACCGGCGAGCGTCTCGGGCGGGCTGTTCAAGATGAAGCGCTTGCCCGGATAGATGTCGGCGGTGCCGAGCGTGCTGACCACGGTCTCGAGGTTCACCGTGCGGACGTCCGCAGCGATGAACGCCGGCGCGATCGCGGAGACGACGTGGCGTGCACCTTCCGCCGGCGCGTCGGCCTTGATCAGCGGCTCGCCTTCATTCGGTGCGCTGTAGCGGCGGCCGAACATCACGTCGCCGGCCGAGTGCATGACCCAGCGCTTGCCTCCCGCGTTCCATAACTTCACCGCGACGACCTTGTTCGCATCGCCGCGGCCGATCACGACCGGCTCTTCGAGCGAGCCCGTGTTCGAGATCACCGCGAGCTCGGCGGTGCGCAGCTTGATCTCGACGCGACCCTTCGCATCCGTCTTCAGCACGCCATCCGGCGTGGTGACGGTCGCGCCTTTGATCGTTCCGCCCGCCTCGTTACGGACCTCGACCGTGACCTTCACTTCCAGCGGGTCCACCGGGTCCTTGCAGCCGGCCAGCAGGGCCGCTGCGAAGAAGATGTGAGCGGGGCGACTGGAATTGCGGGGTGCGCCGAGATGACGATTTACGCGAGTGCGCATGCGGACCTAGATGCCCGTCATATGAGTGAGTCGCAATCTTCTTCCACACCGTAACAAGCAGCTTCCTAAAGGCGCGTAGATCCTCGTGCACCCGCGTGCGTGTAACCTCTCACGCCATGCTGCGCGTTGTGATTGCCGTGGTCGTGATCGCACTTTGTGCGACGCCCACCCGCGCGAGCGAGCTCCCGCGACTCGCGGGCATGTATCAGCAGGCTGGGAAACCGCTGCCGATGCTCGACAGCAAAGTCGAGGTCACGGTGCGCGGCCCGCTCGTCGAGGTGATCGTCACGCAGCGGTTCACGAACCGTCAGGATCACGCGATCGAGGCGACGTACATCTTTCCGTTGCCACCAGATGCCGCCGTCTCCGCGATGTGGATCAAGACCGGCAACAAGACGATCCGCGCGAAGATCGCGAAGCGCGACGAAGCGCAGCAACGCTACGAGGAAGCCGTGCGCGCAGGCGTGACCGCCGCGGTGCTCGATCAAGAGCGGCCTGACATCTTCACGCAGACTGTCGCCGGCATCGCACCGCGCAGCACGGTCGAGGTCTCGATCCGTTACGACTCGCTCGCACACTTTTACGACGGCGCGTGGGGGCTCGCGATCCCGATGGTCGTCGCACCGCGCTACGTCGCCGGCACCGCGACCTCGCGTCCGACGACAGGTGCCGGCCGTGCGCCCGATACCGATCGCGCACCCGACGCGTCGCGCGTCACGCCCGGCGGTGCGCCCGGTGCGGGCGGGCCGACCGTGGTGACGATCAAGTACGCCGACAAGGCGTGGGACATCACGAGCCCGACGCACGAGCTCAAGGTCAGCGGGGCCACCGCGACCTTCACGGACCCGAAGAGCGATCACGACGCGATCGTGCGATGGAAAGCCTCGAACGTCGCGGGCTGGGTCGAGCAAGATGCGAACGGCGCGTTCGCGGCCGTGGTCGTCGAAGCAAGCGCACCGCAGCTCGCACGCAAGACCGCGATGCGCTGCCTGCTCGTGCTCGATCGCTCTGCGTCATCGCGCGGTGATGCCGACGCGCTCGCGCAGCCGCTCGTGCGCCAGTTGCTCGCGACGCTCGACGTGAACGATCGCGTCTCGGTGACCGGCAGCGACGCACTCGCATGGAGCGCACCGCAGACGATCCAGAAGGCGCTCGATCAATCGTGGATGCAGAAGACGTCCGCCTTCGATCTGACGCGCGTGCTGCTGGCCGCACGACCCGACGGTGCGCCGATCGTGCTCGTCACGGGCGGGCTCGTCGCGGATGACCGCGCCGCGGTCGCCGCCGCGAAGAAGCTCGGGGTGCCCGTGCACGTGATCGCCGTCGGTCCGGCACCCGCGCGCGGCCTGCTGATGCAGATCGCGACCGCGACCGGCGGCACCGCACGCTTCGCGACGCCCGGTGACGATCTGCCCACGCTCGCACGCTCGGTCGTCGCCGATGCTTCGACGCCGGCCACGCCGCTCACGGTCAACTGGGGCACGCTCGCCGCGAGCGAGGTCGTGCCCGGTACGCTGCCGCGCCTCGGTGCAGGTCAAGCCGTGCTCGTGCTCGCGCGCGTGAAGAAAGCGCAGACCGCAAATGCGCGCGCTGGTGGCGAGCTGTTCTCGATCGAGACGTTGCCCGCGGCGAAGTCCGTCGACGGCGCGACCTCGAACATCGGTCCGCTCGGGCGCCGCTGGGCGCGGAGTCGCCTCGAAGAGCTGCTCGCGACGAACGCGAGTGCGAGCACGGTCACGACGCTCGCGATGCAGTTCGGGCTCGTGTCGCCATACACGTCGATGGTCGCGATCGGCGACGAGGTCGTCGTGCAAGGCGGCACGCGCCGCAGCGTCTCGGTGCCGGTCTCGGTGCCCGCGGGCATGAAGTGGCAGCAGGTGAAGAAGGAGACGACGGTCGAGACCTCGTCGCTCGGCGCAACGAAACAGGAAGACAAGCCGGCCGTCGACAAGAATGCGAAGGACGGGCGCGGCAAACGGCCACCGGCGGAAGGACCGCGGCCCGAGCCCGTGCGCGAGCGACCCGCACCGGGTGAGACGCGCGGCGACGATGACGCGGAGCGCGACTACTCGCGGAACGTCCCGCTGAAGAAGCAGTCGCGCGATCGCGAAGAGTCGGAGGAAGAAGATTCGGCCGGTCGTGACTCGCCGAGCATCGACGTCGCGACGACGATGTCAGGAGCGACATCGGCCGAGAACGTCTACATCACGGAAGGCTCCGCACCGCCGGGCATGATCGCGCGCCGGCTCCGTCTCACCACGACGTTCGCGGGCGGGTTCGCGCGCACCCGCGGCGAGAACGCGGGTCTTGTCGCGATCGGCACGCGCATCGAATACGGCCGCTCGTTCCTCGTAGGCGTCGAGGGCTCGCTGCTCGTCGTCGGTGGTGACGACGTCCGCGGTCGCGTGATGGCCTCGTTCTCCAAGTACGGCGTCACGCGGTACCTCGAGATCGGCGGCGCACTCGGCGTCGAGCTCGGCGCGGGGTTTGGCCCGGCCGCCTCGCTCAGCTTGCGCTACCACCTCCCGCCGGCACCGCGCGGCGCTGTCTTCCTGCGCTACGACGCGTCGTATCTCGCCGAAGACGACGAACGCCGAGGCCAGCAACAGCTGACGCTCGGCGTGGAGTGGGGCTTCTAGCCCGAAAATAATGCGAAGCAGCGGTGGGGACACTGCTGCTTCGCGGGTGATCAACAATCACCCAAGATCACCACATCGCGGTGTAGCCGACGTTGAAGCGGACCGCGCTCGACACCTGGACGAGGCTGACCTTCTGCATGTCGCCATCCGAGACCGAGTCGACGTCGTGCGTCGTGTATTCGTACGACAGTGACGGCGTCAGGACGCCCGAGCGACCGACCATGAAGTTCATGCCGATGCGCGGTGCGATCGCGAGACCGGTGCCCATCTCGGACACGTACGAAGCGCCGACACCGAGACCGCCGAACGCGAACATCGTGCGGTTGAACGGCACGTGGTACGACGGCTCGACAAGCGCCGACCAGAGGGTTGCCGACTCGTCGCCGGTCTTGATGTTCGACACGCTCAGGATGCCCGTGAGCTCGAAGTTGTCGAAGAGGAACCAACCGATCGACGGCGACACGTTGATGTTACGGAAGTCCGACGCGACCATGAAGCCGGCAGAACCACCGAGCTCGAGGACGCCCGCACGGCCATAGCCGACGGTGCCGCCGACACCGGCCTGCTTGACGATGCCGCCGTCCGGCAGGCTCGCCGCGGGCGACGCCACCGGCGGAGCCACGTCGTTGTCAGACTGCGGCGCGGGCAGGCTGTCGCCCGCCGTCGGCGGAGCCGTCTTGTTCTCATCGTCGGCGAGCGCTGGCGTCGCCGCCGCCATGAAGCAAACCGAAGTGAAGATAGTCTTGCTGAGATTGCGCATTTTCTAACTCTCTCTCCGCGGAAAGCGGTTTTAGGTTGCGCAAGTCGGCGGGGTGAGAAAGCCGCTTGCCGCAGACAGGGGTTCAGCAACGCGGATGCCAGAGTGCGAACTCCTCGAATTCACCCGCACGACGTCTGCTACACAGCGCGATGAGCAGAGGCGCGCGTGGCTTCTTTGCGTAGGTGGATTTCTCGTCGGTGATTTTATGTACTGAACGCGGAAAACGAAAACGGCGGCAACGTAGGCCGCCGTTGGGAGGATGAGTCGAAACCGTTACCACATCGCCGTGTAGCCGATGTTGATGCGCAACGCGCTCGAGACCGCGACGAGGGTGATGTTCTTCATCTCGTCCTCGGCGACGGTATCGACGGTGTGACTCGTGTATTCGTACGACAGCGACGGCGTTAGCACACCGCTGCGTCCGACCATCACGTTTGCACCGATGCGTGGCGCCACAGCGACCCCAGCGCCGAGCCCACTGACGTACGCCGCGCCGACGCCGACGCCGAAGAACCCGAACGTCGTGCGGTTGAACGGCACGTGATACGAGGGCTCCACGAGCGCGGACCACACGGTCGACGACTGATCGCCTGCCTTGATGTTCGAGACGCCCACGATCGCGGACAGCTCGATGTTGTCGGCGACGAACCAGCCGAACATCGGCGAGATGTTCACGTTGCGGAAGCCAGGCGCCATCATCAAGCCTGCGTGGCCACCGAGCTCGAGGACACCTTTGCGTCCATAGCCCGTGTCACCGCCGACGCCGGCTTGCTCGACGACGTTGGCGTCGAGATCGACCGTGGGCGCGGCGACGGGCGGTGCGGGATCATTGTCGCTCGTGGGCTCGGGGAGCTTCTCCTCCGGCGTGGGCGGCGCGGTCTGCTGCTCCTCGTCGGCGAGGGCAGGCGTTGCGAGCGCGAGGGTCGTGGCGAGGAACGCTTTCATACGCATGCGGCGTGAGTCAGCAACGCTCGTACCAGAGAACCAACTACGCGAGGATGTTCTGATCCTCGTCGACGGCATCGTGCGCGATCGTCTCAGCTGGTGCATGCGCGCACGCTGTTCGAGGACATCACATTGGCAACGTGCGTGCAGCCGATCTCTAGAGCTTCCCCGACTCGCGCAGCTTGCCGCGAGGGCGCGAGTCAGCCGCCGACGTAACAACGTCGGCGGTTTTTTTGTTCTACTGCGGAGCCGTGCGGCACATCCGCCTTCTGATCGAATACGACGGCTCGACGCTGCACGGGTGGCAGCGGCAGCCGAACGGCGCGACGGTGCAGCAGCACCTCGAGGAGGCGCTCGCGAAGATGCTCGTGCACGAGGTCACCGTGACCGGTGCATCTCGCACCGATGCAGGCGTTCACGCGCGCGGACAGGTGGCGAGCTTCCGCACGGAGCGCGCGATTCCGCTCCACGGCTTTCGGCGCGGGCTCAATTCGATGCTGCCCGACGCGATCGCAGTCCGCGCCGCGGAGGAAGTCGACGAGACGTTTCATCCGCGCTTTTCTGCCACGGGAAAACATTACCGCTACACGATGCTGCTCGCGCGTGACCGCTCACCGCGCTGGCGCGATCGCGCGTGGCACCACCCGGGGCGGGTCGATCTCGATGCCATGCGCGAAGCGGCGACACACCTGGTCGGCGCTCACGACTTCGCGGCGTTCCGGGCGGCCGGCTGCGCGGCCAAGACCACGGTCCGGCGGATCGACTCGATCGAGGTGGTCGAGGGCGACGAAACGGTGTTCATCGATGTCCGGGGAAATGCCTTCCTCCGGAACATGGTCCGCATCCTCGTCGGGACGATCGTCGAGGTGGGAGAAAGTCGGTGGCCGCCTGGCCAAGTTATCGAGATCATTGCGGCGAAGGACCGAACCCTGGCCGGCGAGACCGCTCCGGCACACGGGCTCGAGCTGATGGAAGTGTTCTACGACGGCACGCGTGTAAGCCCCGACCACGACTCGCGTTAAAAGGGTGTCCGTGGCCTCGGAACCGGCAGGGGATCAAGAACGTGCAGAGCTCGCGCAGGAGCAGCGTCTGATCGAAGAGGCACAACAAGGCAACCTCGACGCCATGCGCCCCATCCTCGAACGCTATGCACAGCCGCTCTACGGCACGGTGATCTTGCCGCGCCTGGGCGACACGGTGAGCGCGGAAGAGGTGCTGCGTGACACGCTCGCGACCGCGGTCGAGAAGATCAAGCGCTTCACGTGGCAGGGCAAGTCGATCTATCCGTGGCTGCGCCAGATCGCGATCAACAAGGTCTTCGACGTTCATCGCCAGTCGAAGCGCTCGCGCAAGCTGGCCGATGCGATGGCGCACGAGATCGCGGTCGAGTCCGATCCGCTGACGCACGCCGATGCGCAATTGATGGCAGATCAAGAGCGCCGCGCGCATCGCGATCAGATCGAGGTCACGATGGTGCAGCTGCAAGACCGGTATCGCCAGGCGATCGAGCTGCGCTTGATCCAGGAGCTGTCGCGCGAAGAATGCGCGAAGCGCCTCGGCGTGACGATCGGAACATTCGATGTGCTGTTGTTCAGAGCGGTGCGCGCGTTTCGCAAGCACTTCGGTGAGCGGCACGCCAGTGACAAGGAGCCGAGCTGATGGCAAACGACGACGACATTTTCTCCAGCTCGAGCTCGGTTCCCGATCCCGACGCGGAGCCGACCGCCTCGGAGCGCGCGCACGCGAAGACCTTTGCCGACCTCGTCGACAAGACGCTGGCGGGCCGCACGCCGCCCGCCGTCTCGGCGGATGACCGCGCGCTGCTCGAAGTCGCCACGGTGATCCGCGCGGCGACCGGCAACGTGACGCTGTCGGCGGGCAAGCAACGCTCGATCGTCGAGGACGCGCTCCGTCAGGCGATCGGTGGCGGACCGGCAACGAGCATGCCGGGCGTCACCCCGATCACCGCCGCGCGCCGCCGCTGGGTGCCGTGGGCGATCGCGACGGGCAGCTCGATCGTCGCTGCCGCCGCGATCGCGATGCTCTGGTTCCGCGCGCCGTCGACCAATGGCGCGCCGGTCGCGGCCGCCGCAACACCGACGACGTGGACCTCGAGACCGGCCGATTCGTTGATCGGCCCGATCGATCGCGAGCGCGCCGGTGATGCGAGCGCGCGCATCGACACCATCTTCGCGGACCGCATGGACGGCTACCGCGATCGCAGACTGAGCCGTGGAGGCAAGCGATGAAGTACGGTTGGCACGCAGCAGCGTTTGCCGTGTTGCTCACGATCGCGAACGTGATCGTGTTCGTGACCACGCGCGATTCCGGGTCGACACAATCCGGCGTGACGCGCGTCGCAGAGCCCGACGAGGTCATCGGCCAGGAGCTGATGATGGCACTCGCGCAGGCAAAGAATTTTCACCACAAGGCCAAGGTCTACATGACCGATGGCAAGCTCCCCGAAGCGACCGCCGCGGTCCGGCAGATCCTGTCGCTCCGGTTCCCGCCGAACACGCCCGAGGCCGACGACGTCCGCAACGACGCGCGCGCGATGCTCGCGAAGCTGCTCGTCGCCCAGAACCAGCTCGAGGAAGCGATGAGGACGGTCAACGAAGGCATCGCGCAGAGCCCGCGCGAGAGCTTCTTCGTCGCGAACTTGCACACGGTGCAAGGTGAAGTGCACGAGGCTCGCGCGCTCGCGTACGACACGAGCGGCGAGAAGGCCAAGGCGGTCGAGGAGCGGCACGCCGCGATCGGCGCGTACGACAAGTCGATCAAGATCAACGAGGCGATCCAGAAGAAGCTGTCGGGGGGGAAGTGAGGGGAGTCGCGATCGGGTTCTTGCTCGCGGTCGCGATCTGGTCGTGCACCTATTCCGGTCCGCAGAAGCCGACGCCAAACGATCGCTCCGCGTTGATCACGCAGCAGACGGCGCTGTGGACGCAGATCCGCGACTGGCGCCGCGAAGCGGGCCTGCGCGTCGAGCCATCTGCCGAGTCGATGCTCGAGATGCGGAACCGCAACCTCAAGGAAGCGCAGCGCGTGTGTCCCGACACGCATCCGATCACGAAGCAGTGCGAGGACATCTGCAGCCTCGCCGATGCGATCTGCGATAACGCCGAAGCGATCTGCGAGATCGCGAACAAGCTCGGCAAAGACGATCACCAGGCGCAGGAGAAGTGCACGAGCGCGAAGGCGTCGTGCAAGGAAGCGAAGCAGCGCTGCTGCACGAAGTGCTCGGAGGAGCCCGCGCCATGAAGAGCCTCCTGGGTGTCCTGATCGGTGGCCTGCTCGCGTTCGCGATCGCGTGTGGCGGTGGTGCGAGGGCCACAGAAACGATGCAGCCGAAGCCGCCCGGCGACGTGCGCAGCGAGCTCCAAGCGCTCGACCTGGCGATCACCGCCGACATGGAAAAGCTCGCCGAGCCGCGCCCGGCGCCGCCGGTCGCCGCATGCGTCGAGAACTGCGCCCAACAGATGTCGGGCGCTGCGACGACAGCGACGCAAGAGGACGCGACGTGCAAGCCGGGCAAGGGCGACACCTGCTCGTCGTCGTGCACGCTCAAGGAATCGATCTGCAAGAACGCGGGCAAGATCTGCTCGATCGCGTCGGACCTCGGCGGCAAGGACGCCTACGCGAACGAAGTGTGTAACCGTGGCTCCGCGAGCTGCGAAGCCGCAAAAAAGCGCTGCTGCAGCTGCATCTAATTATGAAGAGCCTCGTTGGAATTGTTCTCGGTGGATTGCTCGCGGTCACGATCGGCTGCGCTGCGAAGTCGAAGTCGGCAGCGATGGCGCCGACCACCGCCGCCGAGCCCGGCGCGATGGGCGGGGCCGCCACGCCACGCGACGAGATCGACCGCCTCGATCAAGCGATCAACGACGAGATGGGGCGCCTCTCGCTCACCCGTCCCACCCCACCGCCGCTGACGTGCAGCGGCGAGACCTGCGCCCAGCAGATGTCGGGCGCCGCCGTCGCGGCAACGGCGCCGCAGCCCGCCGAGTGCAGGCCCGCGTCGACGCAGACCTGCACCGATAGCTGCAAGCTCAAGAGCTCGATCTGCGAGAACGCGGGCAGGATCTGCCGGATCGCGTCAGACCTCGGCGGCAACGACGCCTACGCGAACGACAAGTGCAACAGCGGCAACGCGAGCTGCGAAGCCGCGAAGCAGCGCTGCTGCAGCTGCATGTAGCAACGCGTCGCTTAGGGCTTGAATTCGAACGCACCCAGATCGCTGCGGCCGTTCTGCGGCCGTGCGACGCCGTCATAGTCAGCTGTGCCCGGGATCGACGGATGTGCGGCATTGATTGCCGGGCTTCCCAACTTCAAATGAAAATCGCTCGTCGCAGGATCCTTGAAGTCCGGGTTCTCACCGATCAGGTTGTTCGAGCCGACGACTGCGCTCTGTTGCGGTGAAACGATGCAGTAGTCACAGCGGCACTTGTCACCCGGCAGACTGTCGCTGAGCGAGCTCGGCTTGTTCACGATCGAATTCTCGATGCATACGCCTGTGCGTGCTGCCGAGGCGCATGCGGGTGACTCCCCCGCTGAACACAGCAACGGTGAGTTGAAGATCGTGCTGTACGAGACGCTGATAGAGCCAGCAACGGCGATCAAGGCGCCTTCCGTCGGTGCTCCAAGTTGACCATCGAGAATGCTGTTCGTGATGGTGATGCTAGCGCTCAGGCTGGCGATGCTGCCGCCACCGATAAACTGCCCGCGGTCGAACGCCGCGCTGCCACCATTCGCGGCCATGAATAGGTATCGCTCATCGGTGGTGCGCGGAGCCCGCAAGGTCGTCTGCGAAGCGATTACCCCACAATCGTTGATATGCATTGGCCTGCGGTTGGCATCGATGACGACGCGCTTGAGAGACAACTTCGGACGGTTGATGTTGTCTTCCGAGGCGCAGTAGATGCCCATTTGCGCGAACACGCTCGCGGCAGCGGTGTTGTTGTTCACGATGGAGAGGTCGTAGACGCGCGCGACCGCTGCATCGATCACACGAAGGTTCGGGCCGTCGAGCGTCGCGAGGAGAGTGGCGCCCGCACCATGAATCGATACCGTGCGATCGAGCGTGAGTGCGGCCGTGTACACACCTGGTGCAAACCGCACGTTCGGCTTTGACACACTCGCCGCCATCACGGCCTTCGTGGCGGAGCATGGCGCTTGCTGGGAGCAGTCGGCTTGGTCGGAGCCACTCGGGCTCGCGTAGATCACTGCGTTCGCGTCGATGCACGCGCCCGTCTCGAAGTCACATGCTTGGCTCAGGCAGTCCGCATCAGCGACACATGCCATACACACGTCAGCCGTCGCGTCGCATACGGGCGTCGCGCCATTGCAATCCGAGTTGTCGCGACAGCCGACGCACGCACCGTCCGCGCAGAAGGGAGTCATACCTCCGCAATCCACATCCAGTTCGCAGACAGGCGGGACGCACGCGTTGTCGACGCAAATCAAGCGGTCTGCACATTCGCGAATCGGCTCATCCACACCGAGTGCATTGCAGTCGGCCTGTGAGACGCAGCAAACGGCTGGATTTGGTTTGGGTTCCGCACCCAGAGCCCAAAATTATCGCGAGGACAGCGACTGAAATTCGGTGATTCATGGACACGCCTCTCGCCCTAGATTGTCGTCGGTTGCGAGAGAGCTTCCACCGCCCGCCCGTGTAGATTCAAGGTCTTTAACTTGTTGCGATTCGCGTGCGGTTTGCCGCAGTCACGAGCCCGCGGATGTGAGACGAAAAGGCATGAAGAAGCTCCTCTGCCTTCTCTTCGTGGCAACGGCATGTGGCGGCGGCGGGAACAACGACGGAATGGATGGGAATCCCGGCGGCGAAGCCGTTCCGATGATGGTGACGATCAGCGGCACGGCGTCGACGCGTGGGCTCGGCGGCGCGTCGCCCGCCCAGGGCGTAACGATCGCAGCTTATGCTACTTCCGACGAGGCGACCCCGCTGGCGATGGCGACCACTGATGCTGCCGGTGCGTTCACGCTGACGATCACTACGACCGGCAGTGCCATCAACGGCTACCTCGAAGCCAAGAAGAGCGGCCTCATTACTTCGTACCTGTATCCCCCAACGCCGATCACTGGGAACCTCGCGATGGTGCCCATGAACATGGTGCAGGCCAATCTATGGGACACGTTGAGCACGTTTGCGATGGGGAATCAGATGCCCCAAAACGGTCTGGTCGCAATGATCGTCGTCGGTGGCACAGAGGTCACGTCGCCACCGGTCGCCGGTGCGACGATCACGACGAGCCCTGCTTCGAACCCCTACCGATATAACGCTGCGAACGGGTTACCTGACGAAGTGCCCACGTCGACGGCCGCGGACGGCATTGGCTACGCGTTCAATGCGCCGGTTGGCAACATGACGGTGACCGCATCGAAGAGTGGCTCGACGTTCAAGACGACGCCGATCAAGGTGCGTGCGATGACGCTCACGCAGACGCTCGTGATCCAGTAATCAGTCGACGGCCGGCACGGCGACCCGAACGTTCGTGCCCTCGCCGGGCTTGCTCGTGATCTCGATGGTGCCGCCGTGCGCCTCGACGATCCGCTTCGCGAGCGTGAGGCCGAGGCCGACGCCGCCGGTCTCGCGCGAGCGTGACTTGTCGCCGCGGAAGAACGCGGTGAACACCTTCGGCAGGTCGTCGGTGAGGATGCCGATGCCTTTGTCGCGGACCTCGAACACGACGCGCTTGGCGTCGCATGCGACCTCGAGCGAGAGCGGCGCGCGGCCGTCGGGCGAGTACTTGTGTGCGTTCTCGAGCAGGTTGTCGATCACGCGGCGAAACAGCACGCGGTCGACGTGGATCGCGGGCAGGTCGCGCGCGACGTTCGTGACGAACGGCCGGCTCGGGTGCCGCGCGCGAAGCCGCGAGGCGGCCGCATCCGCGATCTCGGCGGGGGGCAGGACCGCGCGCTTGAGCGGGAACTCCGACGATGCGACCTCGAAGCGCATCGCCGTCAGGATGTCGTCAACGATCGTCTCGAGCTCTGCGATGTCGATCGCGATCTCTGCGAGTGATGCGCGCGCGGCCTCGCTATCGCCTTCGCCCGCGAGATCGAGCGCGACGCCGATGCGCGTGAGCGGCGTGCGCAGCTCGTGCGCGACGTTCGCGAGGAGCTCCTTCTCGGTCACGAGCAGGCGCTCGATGCGATCCGCCATCTCGTCGATCCGATGCCCGAGCTCGCCGATCTCGTCGGAGCGATCGAGGCGGCTGCGTGCGCTGAGCTCGCCGGCACCGAGCGCGCGGGCCGTGCGCGAGAGGCGATCGATCGGCTGCACGATCCAGCGAGCGGTGAGGAGCGCGCCGATCACCATGATCGTGAAGCCGCAGATCAGCGCGAGTAGCGGCCCCGTCACGAACGATGGCTTGCTGTGCACGCCACGCGCGACGAGGTAGCCGCGCTCGGCAGCCGGCATGTGGAAACCGATCACCATCGCGCGGCGCCCGGTGCGCTGGATGTCGGGTGGCGGCTGCGGAAGATCCGCCGGACGTGGCGGCGGACCCTCACCGCGCGGCTGCGATGGGCGGCGACGACGCTCCGGGATCGCGAGCGGTGGATCGACGCTGCTCGCGACGAGCTGCTTGTCGTTGTCGTAGATCGAGATCTCGACGCGGCGTTCTTCGAGCTCCTCGAGTGCGGCCGTCAGCTCCGCCGGCCGGTCGGCGAGCGCCTCGAGCTTCGCGAGCGTCTTCGCGTCGAGCACCTCGCGTGGGTGCGCCTCGTCGCGCGGGCCCTGGAGGATCGAGATCACCATGCCGGTGACGCCGAGCAGGACGAGCTGCACGAGACCGACGAGCACGAGCTTCGACGCGAGCGAGCGGAAGCGCTTCGGTCGCATCGGAGGTTGGGCGCGCGAGGTCGCGCTGAGCCGCGTCGCGTACATCAGCGCTCGCCGGGCGTCAACATGTAGCCGGCGCCGCGCACGGTCTTGAGCAGGCGCGGGTTGCGCGCGTCGACTTCGATCTTGTGACGGAGCCGCGAGATCACGACGTCGATCGAGCGGTCGAACGCGTCATCGGCGGTGCCGTGCAGGAGCTGGAGGAGCTGTTCGCGATCGAGCACGCGGCCGGCGCGCTGCGCGAACGCGAGCAAGAGCTGGAACTCGCTCGTCGTGAGCGCGACGGGCCTGCCGTCGACGGTGACTTCCATCGTCGACGCGTCGATCGTGAGCGCGCCGACCTCGATGCGCTCGGCCTTCGGGCCCGCTTCGCCGCGGCCGCGCCGCGCTTGTGCACGAATGCGGGCGAGCAGCTCGCGCGACTGGAAGGGCTTGTTCACGTAGTCATCGGCGCCGCCTTCGAGGCCGATCACGCGGTCCGCCTCTTCGGTGCGCGCGGTAACCATGATGATGGGTACGTGGCAGCGGGCGCGGAGTTGTCGGCACACCTCGATACCGTCGGTGCCCGGGAGCATGAGGTCGAGCAGCACGACATCCGGCCGCACGCGCAGCACCTCGGCGACCGCCTGATCGCCCCGCGTCACGAGGTGGACCTCGATCCGATGCGACGTCAGGTACTGCGTCGTGAGCCGTGCGAGCCGCTCGTCGTCCTCGACGTAGACGACGCGAATCTCCGACTCGGTGGTCACGCTTCCAGTATCGCATTGGCTTAACTCCGCGGCGCGCGTGGAAATATCCCGTAATACGTTCAGGCGCTCGCGTGTCTTCACGCGCTGTACTTGGCGTACATTCGCGTCGTGCGCCGCACTTGCGCGTTCTGCGCGGCCGTTCTGGTGACGAGCAACTCGTATGCAGGCGGGCTCGTGATCGGCGGCGGTTCTCCACGATCGATCGGGCGGGCAGGTGCAGGCACCGTCGGCGACGACGGCGTCGGCGCGTTGCTCGTCAACCCCGCGGCGATGGCGCGCCGCGAGGGCAAGCGCGCGCAGCTCGGGCTCGCGTTCGTCGACGACGAGATCGCGTGGCTCGTCAGCGACGACGCGCCGATCGCGCGCAACCAGTCTGCATCGGACTTCGCACCGACGGGCGCGGCGATCGGCAGCATCGGGCCGTGGGTGATCGGCATCGGCGCGATGACCGCATCCGTCACCGATCGCGAGCTGCGTCCACCGCGCGACTTGCCGCCGGGCGAATTCGCGAACGCGTTCGAGTTTCGTTACGCCGGCATCGCGGGCGCGTTCCAGCGCGACTCCGTCACGGTCGGCGTCGCGCGCCGGCTCGGCGACAACTTCGCCGTCGGCGCCTCGTTCGCCGCGTCGCGCGTGACGATCAGCGAGCGCCGCCGAGTGTGGGCCGGTTTCAGCGGCCGCGACATGATCGGCGACCCCGAGCTCGACGTCGAAGCGTCGTTCGCCGGCACCGACTGGTTCGTGCCGAGCGCGACCGCCGGCGTGTTGTTCGCACCGAGCGAAGCGCCGCTCGAGCTCGGCGCATCGATCGCGTGGACCCAGACGGTCGACCTCGATGCCGACGTCGGCGCTGTCACGTCCGACACGCCGCTCGCGCCGCGGCTGGCCGCGAGCAATCCAGGCGCGCACCTCCGCGTTCGCCAGCCGCTCACGCTTCGCGCCGGCGGTCGCTACATCGCGGAGCGCTTCGTCGTCGAGCTCGGCGGTGACGTCTGGGTCGCGTCCGCGTCCGCCGCGCAGACGACGTGGGTCGTCGACGGGCTGCGCGTGATCGATCGCAGTGGTGTCACCACGGATCTGCGACGCGTCCCCTCGCGTCTGTCGATGCGCACGCACGGCGCGATCCGCAGCGCGGTCGACGTCGAGCTGATCGACGGCTTCTTGTGGGCGACCGGCGGCTACGCATATCAAGTCGCCGGCGTCGCCGGGACGCGCCAGTCGCCCTCGTTCGGCGATCTCGGTGGCCACACGATGGCGCTCGGCCTCGAAGCCAGCGCCGGCGGTTGGGGGCTCACCCTCGGGTGGTCACGCACGTGGGCGAACGCCCAGGAGGCCGCGACCACGCTCTCGCTCGACAACCCGTTCTCGACCGGCGATCGGGCCGTGCCGGTCGGCCGCTACGGCGGATCGATCGATCAGATCGGCATCCTCATCGACGCCGAATTCGACGCGCCCGACTAGAGGCTGCCGAGAACCGCGACCGCGACCAACGCCAGGTGACCGAGGATGAAGAGGCGGATGTCGCGCATGGCCCGCTGAAGAGCAGGCCCCGTGCCGACCTAACCCTCAGGATCCCGGACTGTCGCACTGGCTGGCGTGCGCATCACCGGCAAGTCGAGCAGCCACTACGGCAGGAGGCAGCCGGGCGGAATGGCGGAGGTCCGGCCGAGGATCCCGTTGATCTGCGTGAGCTCGCGCTGCCAGAAGCACAGCGTGTCGGCGTTGTAGAGATAGCCGTACTGATAGAACGTGCGGTTCGACGTGGTCTCGCCGGCCTTGTCGACGAGCCGCCGCCCGTGCGTGTCGTGCAGATCGCCGTGCCGCCGCGCCACGACCTTGCGCGCATCGTCGAGGATTTCGGCGGCGCGATCCGCCCGCGTGCGCGCCGTCGCCGCGTCACCCCCGACGTGTGCGCGCATCGCTTCGTACGCTGCGATGATGAAGCGCACCCGGAGCTGATCGATCTCGAAGCCGTCGGAGAGCTCTTCGTCCCAGCGGCGCGACTCCGACGGAAAGTCGATCGCGTAGAACCGCTTCGCGATCGCATCGAGCGAATCGGCATAGGCGTCGAGTCGCTCGAGGATGCGATCGAGCAGCGCTGCATCGTAGCTGCCCGCGACCATGTCTGGGAACGTGATGCGATCGGGCTGCGAGACGATGTCGAGCAGGCGGCCCGCATCGATCGCGACGTCGCGACTCGCGATGTATGCCATCAGATCGCCCAGATGTAGCTGTTCGCGCTGGAGCTCGACGAGCGCGAGCACCGGTTCCGTCGCGCGTGTGAGGTCAGCGCCAAATGCATGCGCGACGAGCTCCGACGGCGCGTTCGGGAGCTCGTAGCTCGCGCGCAGCGCCGTCACGTCGTGCAGCCAGTAGCCCCACTCCCATCCCGAAGAGAAGAGCAGGTGATTGTCGAGCGGCTTGTCAGGGCACGGCGAGGTCTCGCGCAGCTTGGCGAGATCGAGCCAGCGGTTATGCACGTAGAGCGGGAGGAACTGCGGCACCGAGTTGTCGAACGCGACCCAGTACGCGGTCTCCGGGAAGTACGCAGGTCGTCTGCCGGCGCACTGCTGCTCGAACAGGTAATTGCGGTGCTCGGAGAAGTCGGTGTGGTGGTACGCGCCGCTCGTCGTCTCGAACAGGTTGTAGAACATCGTCGTGTGCACGTCGTGGATGATCTCCGGATCCGCGAACTTCACGAGGAAGTAGTAGAGCAGGTCCTCGCCCATGTACGTGACGATCTGCTTGGCGCCGACGTGCACGGCCACGTGCATCTCGGCCTGCGGCGCGAGGGTCTCGAGTTGGTTCTTCACTTCGTTGACCGACGAGATGAACAGCGCCGGGTCCGCATTGAAGAACTCACCGAACGAGAGATCGTAGACGTCGAACGGCAGGTCCTTGGTGATCAGGGGCAGTCGCGCCGCGATCTGGTCCGCGACCGGCACCGAGCTCGGATCGCGATCGACGAGATCGTACGCGAGCTGCAGGTTGCTCTGTCCGAACAGCTGAATGTTGAGGCCCGTGCGCACGCCGCGTGCGTGGGCGTAGTCGATGATCTCGCGCGTGAAGGCGCGCCACGGATCGCCACGCGACGGATCGAGGATGTCGTCGAGCGCGACCCACTGGAGGAAGTTTCCGCGGTTCTTGACGAGCCAATCGATCGTGCGATGCGCGTCGTTCGTCGACGCCGCGGACGGCTCCCAGAATGCGTAGTAACCCTCGATCGGATGCAGCGTGTGCAGCTGCATGCCGCGCACGCGCGTCTCGGGTGCGTGGAGCTTGCCGTCGAGCCCTGCGGGGTCGAGCACCGGTGTGGGCGGGACAAACGTATCGAGCGGATGGCGAAACCGAAAGCCGAGCGCCTCGAGCGCCGCGGCCGAGCCGTATTGCGCGCCGAGCCCATCGGCCGCGCGCACCTCGATCGTCTCGCCGACGAGTGACACGCGATAGCCCTCTGCCGGCATCGACGCGTCCTCGACGAGCTCGATCGGGAAGGCTCCGCCCTCGCCGAGGGTCAGGGCGCGGTACGGCGTGAGCGCGACGAACTCGGCCATCGTCGACGCCCACGCAGGTGGCGCGTTGATCGTGATGGTCGCGGGGACATCGTCACCACACGCGAACAGGAAAGCGAGAACAAGAGCTGCGCGGCGCACGCCGCCTTATACAGCTACTTTTTCGCGATCTGCTTCGGTTCTTTTTTCGGCGGCGTCTTGTCGTCGCCGATCGCGTCGTCGAGCTCCACGAATCCGCCATAGACCGCGCCGATCGCGCCACCGAGGGTGGGCGGCCACGCGAACACGTTCTGACCGATCGCTTCGATGTACCAGGACGGGCCCCAGGCCTTTGCGACGATCGCGTAGAGCCCGCAGCCGAGCCCGAAGCCGAACGCCGACTTCAGAATCGCGATCCAGGACGTCGAGTCCTTGTTGCGGAGGAGGGACCAGATCGGCTTGCCCACGAACAGACCGACGATCGCTCCGATCAAACCGTAGGTGAGCCACGGATTCCCGAACCCGGTGGCCTGTCCCAGCGCGTACGCGCCATAACCGAGGGCACCACCGATGACTGCACCCTTCAGAATCCCGACGAGCAGCTTGATCACCTATCGAGTGTGAACAGGAAGTGCTCGATCGGCAAGGGATGTCTACTCAGCGTGCGGCGATCGTGACAGTCGTTAACTGAGCCTGCAGACGTAGAACTTCGGCTTTGAATGCTTCGAGGTCCTTGGCCGTCACGCCTTTGCCCTTCACGGGCACCAGCTTCGAGGGATCGATGTACGACCCATTCTGCTTGACCCCGAAATGAAGGTGCGGGCCCGTCGAGAGGCCCGTCGATCCTACGTAGCCGATCACGGTCTTGGCCTGCACGCGCTGACCGACCTTCTGGCCATCGGCGAATTTGCTGAGGTGCATGTATGCGGTCTGGATGCCGCCGTCGTGCGTGATCATCACGAGATTTCCCGCACCACCCGCCGGCGAGCGATGCGAGATCGTTCCACTCGCGGCGGCCCACACCGGCGTCCCCGTCGGTGCGGCGTAGTCGATGCCAAGATGTGCCGACGTGGTGTGCAGCACGGGATGCATGCGGCGGCGGTCGAAGCCCGACGAGATCCGCGTGAACTTGAGCGGCGTCTTGAGAAGCGTCTTCTCGGAGGACGTGCCGTCCTGGGCGAAATACGCGCCGTTGAAATAGAACGTGCGAAATGTTCCGGCCTTGCCCTGGTACTCGGCGGCGAGGATGCGCTTGTAGCCAACGAGCTCGTTGTCCTTGAGCTCCTTCTCGACGACGACGCGAAACGTGTCGCCGGCGTGCGTGTCGTTGTAGAAGTCGAGGTCGTACGCGAACACGTCGACGAAGAAGTCGACGAGCGCGGCGCTCTCGCCCGAGGTCTTGATCGCGGCGTAGAGCGACGAATCGATGCGGCCGCCGATCGACTTCACCTCGATGCGCGTCTCGGCGACATCTGCGGTGCCGATCAGCTCGCCGCTCTGCGCGCGCTCGGCGCGAACGGTCTGCACCTTGCCGAGCACGAGCTCGAACTTCTTCACGCGACCATCGGGGCCACGCTCGATGCGGAACGATTGGCCCACGCGGATCTTCTTGAAGTCGAGCACGCCCGAGAGCGCGCGAATCACTTCATCGGTCTCCGCGGCAGAGAGGCCGCTCTTCTTCAGCAAGCGACCGAGCGTGTCGGACTTGCCGACCTTGCCGTCGATCACGCCGGGCGGACCGACGGGCGCGGCGACGTTCGGCATTGCTTGCGGTGCGGGTGATGCGTCGAGTGGTTGCGACGGAATCGCGGCGGGCTTCGCCGCTTCGGCGGTGCGCTTGATCGCGCCGACCGAGGTGTCCTTGTCCCAGACGAAGACGTAGAGGTTCACGGCGACGAGTGCCGCGAGCACGAGCAACACGAGACCACCGCCGCGACGCGCCGGTGCACCGCCGAGGTGCGAGAGCCCGATGCTGGGTCGCCCTGACGTTTTCTTGCGCCGTGTCCTGCGTCTACCGACCATGGGTGCGAGAGGCCAGCAATATCACGGGCCTTCTCGAGGACCAAGGAAATGGCGAGTACACCGGATCCACACGCTGCGAGCGATCTCCCGCCCCGCGAGCAGCTGGAACTTTTCTCGCAGACGGGGCAAGGTGCCGACGCTGGTATGGCAAAGAAGTCCAAGGAGAAGCCCTCGAAGGCGTCGAAGGCGGACGGGAAGTCCAAGTCAAAAGCTGACGACAAGCCGAAGCGAAAGGCCGTGTTCGCGGCCGGTGATGCAGACGGGGATGGGGAAGCGCTGGCCGCAGACGCGGCGACCGACGTCGCGATCGAGACCGGCAAGCGCAAGAAGGGCAAAGGCGGCGGCGGCGGTGGCGGCGGTGGCGGCGGTGGCGGCGGCGGCGGTGGTGGTGGCGGCGCCATGCCGAGCGAGCTCGATGCATCGCTCGAGGCCGAAGCGCGCCGGCGCTATCTCAACTACGCGCTGAGCGTGATCACGTCGCGCGCGTTGCCCGACGTGCGCGACGGCTTGAAGCCGGTGCAGCGCCGAATCCTCTACGGGATGCTCAACGACGAGCACCTGCGGCCCGATGCGAAGCATCGCAAGAGTGCAAAGGTCGTCGGTACCGTGATGGGTAAGTACCACCCGCACGGCGACTCCTCGATCTACGACTCGATGGTGCGCCTGACGCAGGAGTGGGCGCTGCGCGTGCCGCTCGTCGACGGCAGCGGCAACTTCGGCTCGATCGACGGCGATGAAGCGGCGGCCATGCGCTACACGGAATGCCGCCTCGCGCTGCCCGCGATGGCGCTCTTGCGCGAGCTCGACTTCGACACCGTCGACATGCGCGCGAACTACGACGGCACGTCGGAAGAACCGACCGTCCTGCCGGCGCGGTTTCCGAATCTGCTCGTGAACGGCTCGACCGGCATCGCCGTCGGCATGGCGACGAACATCCCGCCGCACAACCTGCGCGAGATCACGGCCGCGCTGATCGCGCTCGCCGAGAACCGCGACATCGAGCACGTGCAGCTGATGAAGCACATCGACGGCCCCGACTTCCCGACGGGCGGCCAGATGATGAACAGCAAGGTCGAGCTCCGCCAGATCTACAAGGATGGTCAGGGCACGATCCGCGTCCGCGGTGAGTACAAGCTCGAAGAGAAGAAGAAGGGCGGCACCGACATCGTCATCACGTCGATCCCGTACGCGATGACCAAGTCGTCGCTCGTCGAGAAGATCGCCGACGTCATCATCGGTCGCAAGCTGCCGTTCCTCGTCGACGTGCGCGACGAGTCGACGACGGACGTCCGCATCGTCATGGAGATCAAGAAGGACGCCGACCCCGAGCTGGTCATGGCGTACCTCTTCAAGAACACGCCGCTCCAGGCGAGCTTTCACGTCAACATGACGTGCCTCGTGCCGCCGGAGCTCCTCGATTCCGGCGCTCCGTCGGGCTCGCCGCCACAGCCGCGCCGCCTCGGGGTCAAAGAAGTGCTCGAGCACTTCCTCGACTTCCGGCTGATCGTCACGCAGCGCGCGTTCGAGTACAAGCTGCGCCAGCTCGAGGCGCGCATCCACATCCTCGACGGCTTCGCGACGGTGTTCGATGCGCTCGACGAGCTCATCAAGATCATCCGGGCGAGCGACGGCAAGGAAGACGCCGCGCAGAAGATCATCAAGCGGTTCAAGCTCGATGAAATTCAGACCGACGCGATCCTCGAGCTCAAGCTCTACAAGCTCGCGAAGCTCGAGATCAACGTGATCCGCGAAGAGCTCGACGAGAAGTCCAAGGAAGCGAAGCACATCAAGAGCATCTTGAAGAGCGAAGACAAGATGTGGACGGTCGTGACGGACGATCTCAAGCTCGTCGCCGAAGAGCTCGGCACGCCTCGCAGGACCAAGACCGGCGGCGCGAGCGACGAGGTTACGTTCAGCGACGACGCGTTCATCGTCGACGAAGACGCGCACGTCGTCGTCACGCGTGACGGCTGGATCAAGCGCGTCCGCGAGCTGAAGGATCCGAACCAGACGCGCACGCGCGAAGGCGACGAGGTGATGTTCGTGCTGCCGGGCTCGACGAAGGAGAAGGTCATCTTCTTCACGAGCAAGGGCTCGGCGTACGTCATCAAGATCAACGACATCGCGGCGACCACCGGCTACGGCGATCCGGCGCAGAAGTACTTCAAGTTCGCCGACGGTGAACGCATCGTCTCGGCGATGACGCTCGACGCGCGCGCGATGGTCCCGCCGACGCTGCTCGCCGTGTCGCGCAGTGGCTACGGCCTCCGGTTCGCATCGAGCGCGCACCTCGAGATCACGACGAAGGCGGGTCGCCGGTACGCGAAGCCTTCACCGGACGACGAGATCATCGGCGTCGTCGCGTGCAACGACACCGATGTCGTCGTCGCAGCAACGCGCGATGGCCACGTCTTGCACTGCAAGGCCGAGGAGATCGCGAAGCTCGAGGGCCCGGGCCGTGGCGTCACGGTGATCAAGACCGAGGACGACGACATCGTCATCGGCTTCATCGCGGGCGTGAAGAGCGACAACTTCGAGATTCAGACGGAGAAGAGCGGGAAGAAGTTCACGATCAACGCCGATCCGAAGCAGGCGAAGTCGCGTGGTGGTAAAGGCCACCAGCTCATGAAGCGCGTGAGCTTCGTCTTGATTCCGAAGCCCGTCGCGATCCAGCCGCTCGCAAATGCCGAGGGCGGCAAGGAGGTCAACTAACCATGGCGCAGGCGAAGTACACCGCTGAAGAGATCCAGGTCCTCGAGGGTCTCGATCCGGTCCGCAAGCGACCGGGCATGTACATCGGTGGCACTGGCAAGGACGGCTACCACCACCTCCTCTGGGAAGTCGTCGACAACTCGATCGACGAGGTCATCAACAAGCACGCGACGAAGGTCGAGGTCACGCTTCACAAGGACGGCAAGAGCGCGACCGTCGAGGACAACGGGCGCGGCATTCCCGTCGACGTGATGAAGAAGTACAAGAAGACGGCCCTCGAGGTCATCTTCACCACGCTGCACTCGGGCGCGAAGTTCGATCGCGGCAAGAGCTACGCGGTGTCTGGTGGCCTCCACGGTGTCGGCTCGGCCGTCGTCAACGCGCTGTCGGAAGAGCTGATCGCCACGGTGAAGCGCGATGGCGAGCGCTTCGAGATGAACTTCGAGCGCGGCAACACGAAGGGCAAGATCAAGAAGCTCGGCAACGCGCGCGGGACAGGCACCACGATCTACTTCCGTCCCGACGACGAAGTGTTCGGCGGCAAGCTGCACTTCGATGCGAAGTGGATCGCGGAGCGCCTCGAAGCGAAGAGCTACCTGCACGGTGGCCTCGAGATCGTGTTCACCGACGAGACCCAGTCGCCGGCGGTCGTGCAGACGTACGTGCATCCGCAGGGCATCGCCGAGTACTTGCCGAAGCTCGTCGCCGAGCGCGGCAAGATGGCAATCCCACCGGGCTCGAACGTGTTCTACGTCGAGAAGCGCGACGAGGAAGCGCGGCTGGGCATCGAGCTCGCGATGCAGTGGACCGAGTCGCCCGATGACTTGATCAAGACGTACGTGAACTCGGTGCCGACGCCCGACGGCGGTACACATGACACCGGCTTCCGCACCGCGATCGTCAAGGCGATCCGCAACTACATCGCGACGCACAAGCTCGATCCCAAGGGCGTGTCGCTGACCGCCGAGGACATTCGCGAAGGTGTCGTCGCGGTTCTCTCGACGTACGTGCACGATCCGCAGTTCCAGTCGCAGACCAAGAACCGCTTGAACAACCCCGAGGTCGCGAACCAGGTCGAGAACCTCGTGCGTCCTGCGCTCGAGAACTTCCTGAACGGCAACCCGAACTGGGCGCAGGCCGTCGTCGCGCGCACGATCATCGCCGCGCGCGCACGCGAGGCGTCCCGCGCGGCTCAACAAGTTTCGCGCAAGACGGCGGTCTCGCACCGGCTCAACCTGCCGGGCAAGCTCGCCGACTGCTCGTCGACGGACCCTGCCGAGAGCGAGCTGTTCATCGTTGAAGGTGAGTCCGCAGGCGGCTCGGCGAAGCAGGGCCGCGATCGGAAGACGCAGGCGATCCTGCCACTCCGTGGCAAGGTGCTCAACGCCGAGCAAGCGACGGGGCAGAAGCTGCTCGCGAACAAGGAGCTTCAGGACATCGTCAGCGCGCTCGGCTGCGGGATGGGCGAGACGATCGAGCTGTCGAAGCTGCGCTACGGCCGCATCTTCCTTCTGATGGACGCTGACTCCGACGGCCATCACATCGCGACGCTACTCTTGACGTTCTTCTATCGCCACATGCGGCCGCTGATCGACAACGGTCACCTGTTCCTCGCGCAGCCGCCGCTCTACCGCATCGACATCGGCAAGCAAACGTACTGGGCGCTCGACGACATCCACAAAGAGCGGCTGATCAAAGAGAACGGCAAGAGCAACTCGAAGCCGAGCATCACGCGGTTCAAGGGCCTCGGAGAGATGAACCCCGACACCCTGAAGATGACAACGCTCGATCGCAAGACGCGTCAGACGCTGCGCGTGACGGTGAAGGAATCGGAGCTGCTGAGCACCGACCGCGTCATCTCCGAGCTGATGGGCAAGGACGTCGCGGCGCGGTTCAAGATGATCACGGAGAACGCCGGAGAAATCGGCGACCTCGACGTCTAGCGGAGCACGGGCAGGTTCGCGTCGATCTGCTTGCCATGCAGGTGATCCTGCTCGAGCTGCTCCAGCTCTTCGTCGCTGAGCGTCTCGAGCGCGGTGTCCTCGACGATCTTCGGAAGCTGACCGTCTTGCTGGAGCGACGGGCCGTTGGTGCCCGGCACGCGAGCGGCTTTCTCGAGCTGCGCGCCGCCGGTCGACGGAAGCTCGCGGTTCGGCCGGAGCTGCGCGTCTTCATCCGCGACGTCCTGTTCCACCATGTCGTCTTGCGGCGCGGCGGTGATCTCGCCGACCGGCATGTCCATGTCCTCGGCGTTATCGCCGGTGACGCAAGCAACGAGGTTGAACGAGACGAGAACGGTGAACAGAAGAGCGCGCATTGGAAGTCCCCTTGGTGATGGCTTGATGAGGACTTGTGCAGCCGATGTGCCGCGGTGAATCAGCTCCGGTGTCCGCGGAGTTGGATCGGTTTTGCCCTTGTGCAGGCCGGTGCACTAGCCGCTTTTCAG
The DNA here is from genome assembly GCA_030857175.1 of Myxococcota bacterium. Classification (GTDB taxonomy): domain Bacteria; phylum Myxococcota_A; class Polyangia; order Haliangiales; family Haliangiaceae; genus JABFXX01. Next base: position 514,723 of record JALZOJ010000001.1, read on the forward strand.
GGCGACGCGGCTAGCCACTGGCTCGTTGCGTTACCGGCGATGATGTAGGTGGATCAGCGGAAAGCGGCAGCAAAAGCCGAAGCATCATAGGGATCTGGCCCGGTGCCGTCCAAGCTCGCCATCGGACTGGCAATCACTGGAATCCCCGTGATCCGCAGCTCCGGAGCGTAGGTTTCGCAGACGGCGGGGCAAATGACGGCGTCGACAGGCGCGTCATCTGTCGCGACACCCAGCTGCCGAAGGTTCGACGGTTCGGTGCCATCGCCGATGCGCACGACCAGCGTCTTGCCCGCGATGCGCGCGGCTTCGAGCGCGGTATCGATCCCGTGCCGCGCGGCGGCGAGACCAGCGAGCCGGATCCGATGAGTCGGTCGCGCCGGCGTCGCGATCGAGACGGTCGCGCGCGCGGGTAATGGGGAGAGCCGCTGGGGTGCGATCCCATCGGCGAGGCAGATCGATCGCGCGTACGGACCGCGAACGAACACGAGGTCGGCGAGCACGCGCTCGGCTTCTTGCCGCGCGATCGCCCACGAGGGCGCGCGAAAGCGACGAAGGAAGCTGCGCTCCGGCCAGTGCGTCGCAGCGCGATCGAGATCGCGATGGAGCGCGCGGAACAGCGGCAGATCGAGCACGAGCATCGTGCGCGCACCGATCGACTTCGCGGCGGCGAACGTGCAACGCGCGCCGAGGCTACACGCGATCACGGTCTCGGGACGCAGGCGGCGCACCTCACGCGCGAACCACACATCGAGTGCGGCGCGGCGCGCGAAGTCGCCGAGGTAGCGGCGATCGGTCTTGCCGCGCGCCCAGATGCGTAGCGCGAGGTCGGCGGGCACGAGGCGCGGCGCGAGCACCGTGACGTCGCGCGTGCGGCGGTAGTCCGCGACGAGCGGCTCGACGATCGGAGACACCGCTGCGACGAGGATCATCGCGCAGGCAGGCTGACGCGCGCGCGACACGCGGTCTCGCCGCAGTCGAGGCACGTCTTCAAGGCGGCGGGAATCTTCTGGTGGTCGTCGACGATCGTGGTCTCTTCGATCAGCTCGAGCTCGCGCCAGACCTTGCGGACCACGCGCGTGTCGCGGGTCTCGCCGTCGTCGTGCTGCGCGCGCGCGAGCTCGACGCGGAGGCGCGGCGCTTCGTGCCGTACGGCGACGACGAGCACGTCACCGCGGACCGCCACGTCGAGGACGGCCGTGCCCGCGCGCGGCGCGATCCGCAGATCGACGTGTGGGAAGGCGACGGTGGCGTCGAGGGCCTTCGCGTCGCCGAGCGCCATCGAATGCCCGTGGCGCTCGAGGATCGACCAGCCTTGCTCGACGGCGAGCGCGAACAGCGCGTTCGAGAGCAGGCACAGCCCGCCGCCGATCGCCGGCACCGCGCAGCCGGAGCGCAGCTCCATCCCCCACCCAAAGCCACGCGCCTCGGTTGCGGGACCGAGCACGCGCCAGAAGCTGAGCGGCGCATCGCGCGTGATCACGACGCCGTGAAATGCCGTGGCGGCGAGCCGGACGTTGTGGCGCTTGCCGGCCTCGAGGCGCGGATCGGCGCCGCCGCGTGCGATCGGAATCTTGATCGAATGCGCGATCGGTCCGCTCGGCGCGACGCGCGCTGGCTCGCGAAACGCCGGGTCGATGATCCAGCGTGCGAGCCGCGTCGCCTGGAGCTGCGTAAGTCGAATCTGTCGGAGCATGAGGCTCGACGGACTCGCGTGACGGAGCTGCATCAAGGCGCAACGTCGCGCACCCTGGAACTATTCCGATGCACTCCGGACTACGGTGCGCACATGTCGAACAACGAGTACGCATCGGGCACGGACTTCACGAACAGCGGTTCCAACTTCACGGGAAAGGGCGAAGCGAAGACGGAATTTCGCGGGCTGCAAGCTGATCTGAACCTCTACGCACAGGTCGCGAACTTCGAAGCGGTTCGCATCGACGGCATCATCGGCGATCGCACGCTCGACGCGCTGAAGAAGACGGTCGACGCCGTGCTCGCGAAGAACAAGCTGCTCGTCCCTGCAGCGTTCACCTACAACTCGGCCGAGGACCTCGCGAAGTACGCGCCGCGCGTTCGCGACTGGCTGCACACGACCGCCGCGAAGACGCTGAACGTCTCGCCGTTCCGGCTCTACAAGAAGGGCAGCGGCCAGGACTGGAACGTCAAGGGCGAGATCGCGTACGGCGCGGGCCCGGTGCACGACGAGTTCGTCGGCCTGCAGAACGACCTCAACAAGTTCGCGGACGCGGTCGGCTTCTCGAAGCTGCAATCGGACGGCTTCATCGGTCCAAAGACGGCCGATGCCGTGAAGGCCGTGTTCGCCAAGGTCGTCGCGAAGAACCCGATCTTCGGCGTGACGCTGTTCCCGCCGCCCGACACCAAGGAAGAGGCCGCCGAGTTCGCCGCGTTCATTCGCGACTGGCTCGACAAGACGGCGTCGAAGCAGGTGCTCGCCGAAGCCGGCGTGTAGTGCGACACTGAGGGGATGCAGGCCTGGGCAGCAGTCGCGATCGCGCAAGCCGCGCTGATCGCGATCTCGCTCTGGCGCGTCTCGAATCACGAGGGCCGCTCCGTCTGGTGGCCCGGCGCTGCGCTGTTCACGGTGTGCGCGCTCGCGCTGCTCGTGCTCGTGCGTGGCGATGGCTACTGGGTAGCTGTCGCGATCTTCGGAACGATCGTGCTCGCGAGTGATGCGTTGCTCCTCGACGGACAGCTCGTCACGTCGCTGTGCACGCGTGAAGCAAAGGAACCAGCGGCGTGAAGCGATTCGCGCGCGTGATCGTTGCGCTCGCCTGCGTGTGGATCGCGGTGTTGTTCGTGCTCGGGTTCGTACTTTCCGGATCTACGGGCGACAAGGTCGCGAAGCGGTTCGGCGAGTCCGTGCAAGGTGCCGCGACGATCGGCGACAGCTCGCTCGGGCTCGTGCTCGGCAGCTTCTCGGCCGAGAAGCTCTCGGTGCGGCGCGACGACGTGATCGGCAAGCTCTCGATCGACGTCGACGAGGTCTCTTGTGACCTCGCGCCGCTCGGCATCGCGCTTGTCGATCGCTCGTGCGGTGACCTCGAGATCAAGGGCGTCAAGCTCGAGCTCTCGACGATCGCGATCTTCAAGATGCCGCGACCCAAGCGGAAGCCATTCGAGGCCGAACGCGTCGTGATCGAGAATGCGGACCTCGCGTTCTCGCCGAGTGCGTTCCTGCCGAGCCTCGGCCACGTGAAGATCCGGATCGAGCACGCGGAAGCGGGACCGACGACGTTCAAGTCGCCCCTGTCCTTTCTGTTCAACCTCCAAACGCTGCGCGCGCAGATCGAGCTGCCGGCCGGCATCACGCTGCGCCTCGACTACGCGAACGGCAAGCTGACCGCCGCGGGCTCGCTGTTCGGCTCGACGCCCGTCGAGCTACCGCTCGTGTTGCCGAAGATCGAGAGCACCGACGACGCGAAAGCCGAGCTCGAGAAGCTCGTCGTGTTCGGCAAGGACCTCGCGAAGCAGCTCGTCGCGCAGAAGGCCCAGGACCTCCTCCAGAAGCTGCCGCTGCCTTAGAGGCGCTTGCGGATCGCGAGGTAGCCGCCGACGTCGTACTCGCGGAGCGGGCGGCGCATGGCGTCGAGGGAAAACTGCTGCGCGAAGTACGTCATCAGTGGGCCGACCGACACGGCCCAGCTCGAGCTGATCTCGCGCGAGAGCGTGATCGCGGCTTCGAACGTGCTCGTCGTGCCGTCACCCTCGGCGATCGGTTCGAACGGCGCGGTGCGGGTCTTCGCGCTGTAGCGCGTGTACACGAGGCCGATGCCACCCTGGATGCGGAGGCGCCACGCACCGGTGCCGAACGTCTTTGCCGCGACGACGGCACCGGTGATGTCACGCAGGTCGAGGGAGGCGCCGGTCATCGCGTCGCCGGTGGACCAGACCGCGTCGCTGGCGCCGAGCGCGACACCGAGCGAGAAGCCGCGCCACGCGAGGACGTCACCTTCGGCGCGAATGCCGTACGTGATCGGAGTCGCGAGCACGCCGACCGCGATGTCGCGGCCGCTCTCGCGCGATGGTGCCGAGAGCTCGACGCGCGCGAACGTCTGGTCCGACGGCTCGAACGGGGAGGGCTCGGCCTCGCTGACGAGCGGCGGCGGCGGCTCTTGCGCGGCGACGGGCTCCGGTGCGGGCGCCGGGTCTTGAGCGGGCGCAGCCCACTTCATGACGAGCTCGGCGACGAGGCCGGCATCGCGGACCTCGCCGCTACGGGTCTCGCCGTCCTCGAGCTTCGCAGTGACCTGGTACTTGCGGCGCTTCTTGACGACGCGGATCTCGAGCGGCGTGCACCCGGACTCGATTCCGACGCGCGCCTCGATCGCCGCACGGACGTGCTTCGGCGCACGAACCACGCGGACGTCGCAGCTGTCGTCGGCGCGGGCGGGGGTGGCGAACGCCAGAACGGCGAGGACGGCGGCGAGGCGCATCGCTTCTCGTCATTACAAGCAACGCGCCATCGACCGGGCCGCGTGTTTGTTCGAGTTGAGTCGTCTCGAACGACCGAGACTTGCACACTGGTTGGGGCTGTCTCCCCAGTCGACGGAGCATCGGGGTCCAACGATTCCTGTCGAACGCACATCAGTCTTTGAGCTTTGCGGGCGACCCATGACTCGATGACATCGAAGCGCCTCGGAACGACCTTGCTGCTGACCACGCTACTCGCCGCATGCGAAGGAGGCGCGAGCGGCGCGCCCGGCACGATGGGTGACATGGGCGAGATGGGTGATGTGGGCGTGATCGGTCCGCAGGGTCCGCAAGGCGCGCCGGGTCCAACCGGTGCGATCGGACCCCAAGGCGCGCCGGGCGCGATCGGGCCGCAGGGCGCTCCTGGTGCAGCCGGTGCGATCGGGCCGCAGGGCGATCCGGGCACAGCCGGTGCGATCGGGCCGCAGGGCGATCCGGGCCCCGCCGGTGCGATCGGCCCGCAAGGCATACAAGGTGTCGCCGGTGCAGCAGGTCCCCAAGGTGTGGCTGGTTCGGCAGGCAGCGCCGGACCGCAAGGCATTGCTGGACCGCAGGGCGTTGCTGGACCGCAGGGCATTGCAGGACCGAGTGGGATGACGGGCGACGTCTTTGTCATTCCCGGTTTCGGCGGCACCTTTGCCGGCGGATACCTCTCGCTGTCTTCACCGAGTGGTCGCACCGAGTTCAGTGTCTACTGCAACTACGGCGCTCCCGGCGCGAACGGCGCGGGTTGGTTCGCGGGACCCGGCGTGACGGCGGGAGACATCACGATCATCCACCGCGTCCATGGCGAGCCCATCGCGGTCTTCAACGATCTTCAATTCAACTCGGGTGGGCAAGACCAAGTCACCCAAGGTGGCAGTTCCACGCTCACCTATCCCTGGCACGCCGTCGTGATCGCCAATGATGGCGGCGAGCTCACTCGCTACGAGCTCACCGTCACCGGCTCGAATACCGGCAACTGCACGGTCATCCTCTACGGTCTCGGTGACAGCACCGCGCTGATCCAGCATCCCTGATCAGACGCGCGCGCGAGGAATGCGCGATGCAGCGCGGCGATCGAGCTTGCCGTTCGGTGACGTAGGCAGCGTCTCGACGGTCGCGACCTCGCGCGGGCGTGCATGCGGCGGCAGCGTTGCGTGCCAGCGCGCGAGTGCAGGCCCGAGGTCGAACGTGAGATCGACGGCGATGGCACAGGCGACGCGCTGGCCCCAGCGTTCGTCGTCGACGCCGAACGCGCACGCGGCGCGCACGCCCGGGGTCGCGGCGAGCACGGCCTCGATCTGCTGCGGGTGCACGTTCTCGCCGCCGGTGATGATCATGTCGTCCGCGCGACCGACGACGTGCAGCGCGCCGCCGTCGAGGTAGCCGAGGTCCGCCGTCGTGAACGCCGGTGCGATGGGTTCTCCGTCGAGGTAGCGCCGCGCGAGCGCAGACGAGCGCACGCGGATCGGTTGCGGATCGTCGGGCGTGCCGGCCCGTAGCGTGACGTGCCCGAGCGGAACGAGCGGCGCGCTCGGCTGGCCCGCGCGATCGAGCGGCGCGGTCGCGACCTGGCCGAACGACTCGGTCATCCCGTAGGTCGTGAGAAATGGAACGCCGCGCGCGGCCGCGGCGGCGAGCAGCGAGGGCGGTGCGGCGGCGCCGCCGAGCAGGATCGCGCGGAGCTTCGGCGGCGGAGTCCACGCAGGATCGTCGAGGAGCTGCGCGAGCTGCGTCGGTACGAGCGACGCGAGCGTGCAGCGCGCGAGCGAATCGGCGAGCGAGTCACCCGCGAGCACGAGTGCGCGGCGCGCGGCGAGGCAGCGCACGACGACAGCAAGCCCGCCCGCGTGCGCCATCGACAGCGCGAGGAGCCACCGATCGTCGTCGTGCCAGCCGAGGTGGGCAGCGCTCGCCTCGCTCGCGGCGATCAGCGCATCGCGCGACAGCACGACGCCGCGCGCGGCGCCCGTCGAGCCCGAGGTGAACAGCACGACGTCGCCTTCGTCGAGGGCGGCGTGCTCGACCACCGCGCGCTGCCGCGCTTGTTCGACCTCGGGCAAGCGATGATGGACGAGCGCGATCGGCCGCCGCTCGTCGAGCGCGGCGTGAATCGCATCGATGGTCTCGGCGGCGGGCGTCGCGAGGATGCACCGCTCGCGACGCGAGGTACGAGGCATGGCGAGCTCGGAGTCGCGCGCGGCCGTGCGGATCGAGAGCGGATCGCGCAGCGCGACGATCGCATCCTCGAGCGCGCGGAGGTCGATGCCGAGCCCGGGCGCGTCGACATCGCACGCGCGCATCTCCCAGACCTCGAGCGCGGGATGTGGACCGAGGCCGGCGGCACGGTCGCCGCCGATCGCGAGTGCGAGTGCGGTACAGGCGGCCATGCCGATCGGACCCTCGAGCGCGTGCGTCACGACGACGCCGATGCCGCGCTCGCGGGCACGCGTTGCGAGCCGGCGGCAGGCGTCGATGCCGCCGAGCAGCGTCGGCTTGAGCACGACGACGGCGACGTTCGCGAGATCGGGATCGCCGGCGAGCGATTCGTCCAGCGCGAGAGGCAGCGCGAGACCGACGAGCGTGTGTGCGTCGACGCAGGGCTCCTCGATGAATTCGATCGGCAGGTCGGCGAGCGCGGCGCAGCGCGCGTGCACGGTGTCGCGTGGCCAGCTTTGATTCGCGTCGATGCGGAGCATCGCGTGCGGGTTCGCGGCGGCGATCGCGCGAATGCGATCGAGATCGCCGTCGGGGCCGACCTTGATCTTGATGCAAGATGCCGCGACGGGTTCGGGGTGATCGACGACGACCGCGATCGGCATCGTCGTGGTCGACGCGCCGAGCTGCGCCGCGAGCGAGATGCCGCGCTCCTTCGCGAGCGCGTCGAGCTCGGCGGTCTCGACGGCGAAGCGCGCGGACGGCGAGTGCACGCGCGGATCTTCGAGCGCGCGCAGTACCGTGCCGATCGAATCACCGGGCGCGAGCGGCGCGGCCTCTCCGTAACCGACGACGCCCGACGGGCGCGTGACCTCGACGATGACCGCTTCGCGAATGGTCCGGTCTCGCGCGGCGCCGTGTGGATCGATCGACCAGCGAACGACCCGCGAGCGAATCACGACAGCCACAGGCCGACGGCGAACAACACGCCGTGCAGCATCATCAGCTTCGCGGTACCGGCGAGGCAGTCGTTGAACTCGGGGCCGGTGGTCGCGCCGAGGAGCGCGCGCACACGCGCGACTGCGAGCGGCGCGGTCACGAGCGGCAGTGCTGCCCAGTGGTGACAGAAGGCGAGCCCGGCGGGAATCGCGTACGCGAGCCCGAGGAGGGCGACGTACTCGACGAGCACGCCACGCCGGCCGAGCCTGACTGCGAGCGTGCGCTTGCCTGCACGCGCGTCGGTCGTGCGATCGCGCAGGTTGTTGACGACGAGGATCGCGGTCGCGAGCGCGCCGACCGGCAGCGCCGCGAGCGCCGCGAGCCCGGGCACGTGCCCGAGTTGCACGAACGCGGTGCCGCAGACCGCGACGATGCCGAAGAACACCATGACGAAGACATCGCCGAGCCCGTGATAGCCGAGCGGGTAGGGGCCGCCCGTGTACGCGATGCCCGAGAGGATCGACAGGATGCCGACGACGCAGATCGGCCAGCCGCCGACGGTGACGAGGTAGAGACCGAACGCGGCGGCGATCGCGAAGGCGAGCACCATCGCGCGCTTCATCGAGGCCGCGCTGATGAGGCCAGCGCTCACCGCGCGCGTCGGGCCGATGCGGTCGGGACCGTCGGCGCCGCGCTCGGCATCGAACACGTCGTTCGCGAAGTTCGTCCCGATCTGGATCGCGAGCGAGCCTGCCAGCGCGGCGAGCGCGGGCAGCCACGCGACGCGGCCGACGGCGGCGACACACGCGGTGCCGACGGCGACCGGCACGATCGCCGCGGGCAACGTGCGCGGGCGGGCGGCGGCGAGCCAGATCGAGAGCCGCGACATGTCAGGGGTACCGCTTGAACTTCGTGAAGTCGGGCTCGCGCTTCTCGAGGAACGCTTCCTTGCCCTCACGGCCTTCGTCGGTCGTGTAGTACATGAGCGTCGCCGAGCCGGCGAACGCCATCATGCCGGCCTGACCGTCGCAGTCCGCGTTCATCGCCATCTTGAGGAAGCGCAGCGCGGTCGGCGAGTGCTGGAGCATCTCGCGGCACCACTGGATCGTCGTCGACTCGAGCTCGGCGAGCGGAACGACCGTGTTGACGAGGCCCATCTCGAGCGCCTCTTTCGCGTCGTACTGGCGGCAGAGAAACCAGATCTCGCGCGCCTTCTTCTGGCCGACGATGCGCGCCATGTACGAGCTGCCGAAGCCCGCGTCGAAGCTGCCGACGCGCGGGCCGGTCTGGCCGAACCTCGCGTTGTCCGCGGCGATCGTGAGATCGCAGACGAGGTGGAGCACGTGGCCACCGCCGATCGCATAGCCCGCGACCATCGCGACGACGGGCTTCGGGAGGTAGCGGATGCGCATCTGCAGATCGAGGACGTTGAGGCGCGGGACGCCGTCGCTGCCGACGTAACCGCCGGTGCCGCGTACGCGCTGATCGCCGCCCGAGCAGAACGCGTCGGGGCCCGCGCCCGTGAGGATCACGACGCCGAGCTTCTCGTCGTCACGAACATCGTCCATCGCGCGGATCATCTCGGTCACGGTGCGCGGGCGGAACGCGTTGTGAACCTCCGGACGGTTGATCGTGATCTTCGCGATGCCGTCGCTCGACTTCTCGAAGATGATGTCCTCGTAACCTGAGACCTGGGTCCATTCGATATTGCTTGTCATGACGTTCTCCGCTGTTGCCCTGCGGCAAGAAAGAGCTCGATGGCCGTGCGGCGCACGTCGTGCGCGCCCGACATCGAAACCGGTGCGTGAATCACGGTGACACCGCTCTCTGCGAGTGCGGTGCTGACGGCACTCGCCGCGGCGCTCGGCGACGATGCGGTGACGGAGCGAATCCCGAGCGCGTTTGCAACCGCGGCTGGGTCGACGTTCGGCGCCGTCAGCCAGTGCTCGGCGAACGCGCCACCGAGCTCGGCCTTTGCGACCGGCAGGCCCGCGAAGATCTGACCGCCGCGATTGTCGACGACGAGGATCGCGAGTGGCGCGACGGCGGCGCGCGCGGCGACCAGCCCGCCGAGGTCATGCACGAAGCTGACATCGCCGAGCACGAGCAGCACGGGCTTGCCCGCACGCGTCGCGCCCGCCGCCGACGAGATCAAGCCGTCGATGCCTGCCGCGCCACGCTGCGTGAGCACCGTGCGTTGCACGCCGCCGGCACACGCGTGATCGACGACGCGGATCGGCAGGCTGTTGCCGATCTGGACGATCGAGCCTTCGGGCATCGCATCGATCGCGGTTCGTAGCAGCGCCGTCTCGCTGCGCGCATGCTGCTCGATCGCGGATGCGGCGGCTTGTGCGGCGCGCTCTTCGACCGCGGCCCAGCGCTCCGTCGTGCGGGCCGGAAGCGGCGTGCGCTCGAGGATCTCGAGGATCCGCGCGACCGCATCCGCGACATCGCCGAGGATCACGGCCTGCGCGTTGCCTTCGGGGTCGTACCAGTGATGACCAGCGAGCACGATGCGCGCCGGCTTCGCGTGTGCGAGCCACGCCGGCCAGCCGGCCGCGACGGGCTCGGCGCCGAGCTGGATGACGAGCTTCGCGCTCGGCAGCTCCGCGGCCGGCACGAGATCGAAGTGATCGACGCACGCGACCGCACGCTCGCGCGAACCGAAGCGCAGCTGGCTGCCGGCCTCGGCGATCAGCGGATACCCGGCGCGCACGGCGAGGGCGAAGATGTTGTCACGCGCGGCCGCGAACTGCGCGGGCATCGCGCCGACGACGATCACCCCGTCGGGCTCCTCGGCGATCGCACGTGCGACGGCTTCGATCATCGACGCGTCCGCGACGCTGCGAGGCGCGGCGGTGACGAGCGCCGGTCCGAGGTCGGGCATCACACGCGTGCGATCGGGCTCGAGCGGCTTCTTCAGCGGAACGTTGATATGCACCGGGCCTGGATGCGGCCCGCGGGCACGCGTGATCGCCTGCATCATCGTGCGACGGAGCGCGCGCACGGCTTCGCTCGGCGTGCCGAGGTCGTATTCGCCGCGCACGAACGCGCGATAGAGGCCGTGCTGCTCGATGGTCTGCGAGGCGCCGCAGTTCTGCAGCTCGGGCGGTCGGTCCGCCGTGATCGCGACGAGCGGCACATCGGCGAGCGACGCCTCGATGATCGCGGGCAGATAATGCGCAGCCGCGGTGCCGCTCGTGCACACGAGCGCAGCGGGGATGTTCGTCGCGCGCGCGGCACCGAGCGCGTAGAACGCAGCGGCGCGCTCGTCGATGATCGTGACGAGCTCGAGGCGAGGCTCGCGTGCGAGCGCGGCGACGAGCGGCGTCGACCGCGAGCCAGGGGAGATCACGCACACTCGCACGCCCGCGTCGGCGAGCGACGACGCGATCAAGTCGGCCCAGATCGTTTGGACCGCGGCGGTCGTCACCGCACGACTCCGAGTGCACCGAGCATGGCGCGCAGCTTCGCGTCGGTCTCCGCGAGCTCGCGATCCGGGTCAGAGCCCGCGACGATACCGGCGCCCGCATAGAGGTGGGCGCGGTTGCCGACGAGCACGCCGGATCGAATCGCGACCGCGAACTCGCCGTTGCCGTCGAAGTCGAACCAGCCGACCGGCGACGAGTACCAGCCGCGTGCGCTCGGCTCGTGGGTCTGGATCCACTCGATCGCGGTGGTCGCGGGCGTGCCACCCACCGCGGGCGTCGGGTGCAACCGCGCGACGAGCTCGAGCACGTGGCGCGGCTCGCGCAGCGTCGCGTGAAATGGCGTGTGCAGGTGCAGCACGTGGCGCAGCGCGCGGACGTCGGGCGTCACCGGCGCGGCGACCGATGCGCCGGCATCCTCGAGCGCGGTGCGGATCGCATCGACGACGAGCGCGTGCTCGCGGCGATCCTTCGTGCTCGCGAGCAGCTTCGCGCGCGCGTCGTCGGCGGAGATCGAGATCGTACCGGCGAGCGCATCGCACTCGACGGTGCCGCCGGTCACGCGCACGAGGCGCTCCGGCGTCGCGGCGACGAGCGTGCCCGCATGCGGCGGACGCACGAGGACGCGCACGCAGTCGGCGTGGCGATCGTCGAGCGCGGCGAGCAGTGCGGACGCGTCGACGTTGCCCGCGAGCGCGACGCCGCACGTGCGCGCGGCGACGACCTTCGAGCATTCACCACGCGCGATCGCGTCGGTGATCGCGGTGACCTGATTTCTCCACTCGGCGGCAGGCGCAGGCTGCAGCTCGACGAGCGGTGGCTGCGACGACGACGCGGCCGTGCAACGCAGGCGCGCGAGCTCGCTCTGCCAGCGCGTCGGATCGTCGTTCGCGTCGGTGGCGAGCACGATCATCGCGCGGCCACCGCTGCATGTGTACGTCCAGCGCGGCAGCACGAACCACGCATCGCCGAAGCCTTGCCACGGCGCGCGATCCGCGGCGCCCGGTGCGAACGCTGCACCGCCGAGGAAGCGCGGGCGCGCGAAGCCGAGCGCGGACATCGTCGATGCGACGCCGTCGATCACGACGGGACCCGACGGCATCCGGCTCGCCTCGATCACCTGACGCCAGCGCTGCGCGCCGGTGCCGCGCAGCTCGCGCGCGATGCCGATGCCGGCGATCACGAGCTCGCTCGAGCTCCACGTGACGAGCGGCTCGTCGGGGAATGCGGCGGCGATCGCGGCAGCCGACGTGACCGGCGTCGAGAATGCGAAGAACGCGAGACCCGTGTGCGGCGACGGTGCGATGTGATGCGCGGCTGCGATCATCACGCGTCCTCCATCGGTGTCGCGACAAACAGCGTGCACGCACCGAACGCGAGCGGCACGACCTCGACGACGTGCAGGCCGGCCTCCTTCATCATCACGACGAACTCGTCGTTCGGCGGGAACGCCGCGATCGAGCTCTGCAGATACTTGTACTCGCGCGCGCCCGACAGCAGCGCGCCGAGGCGCGGCACGATGAAGCGCGTGTGCACCGACGCCGCGCGCGAGAGCAAACCGCCGCGCGGCATGCCGAGCTCGAGCACCGCGACGCGGCCACCCGGGCGCACGACACGCGCGAGCTCGCGCAAGCCGAGCAGGCGATCGGGCACGTTGCGAATGCCGAACGCGATCGTCGCCGCGTCCATCTCGCAGTCCTTGTACGGCAGGCGCTGCGCATCGCCGACGACGAACGACACGCGGTCCGCCAGCTTCCGCTTCGTGACCTTCTCGCCGGCGATCGCGAGCATCTGCTGCGACGGGTCGAGCCCGATCACCTGCGCGAGCGGGCGTGCACGCGCGATGTCGATCGCGAGGTCGCCGGTGCCGGTCGCGACGTCGAGCACGCGCGGGCGCTCGCCGAGGTTCAGCGACTTCACGGTGCGCTTGCGCCAGCCCTTGTCCAGGCCGAGCGAGAGCACGCGGTTCATGAAGTCATAGCGCCGCGCGATGCGGTCGAACATCTGGCCGCTGCCAAGCGGAACGATCTGCGTTTCACTCACGATGCACGCTCCAGTGACGCGAGCGCGACGGTGACGAGCGCCTCTCGCGCCGGGCCGGCCGGCAGCTCCTCGAGGACCGCGAGCGCGTGGTCGACGTGCTCCTCGGCAAGCGCGCGCGTCGCGACGAGCGCGCCGGTTCCGCGCACGGCGGTCGCGAAGGCGGTGAGCTCCGCCGTCGACGGGTTCTCGTTCGCGAGCAGCGCTTGCAGTCGCGGCCGCAGCGCGCGGTCGCGCTCGAGCGCGACGACGAGTGGGTACGTGATCTTGCCTTCGCGCAGATCGACCAGCGGGTCCTTGCCCGTGCCCTCGCGATAGTCGAGCTCGTCGTCGACGGCCTGGAACGCGACGCCGAGATGCAGGCCGTAGCGCTCGAGTGCCGCCTCTTGCGACGACGATAGACCCGCCGCACGCGCGCCCGCGATCATCGCCCAGCGGAACAGCGCCGCGGTCTTGCCCTCGACGACCTCGAAGTACGCGGCGCGGAGCTGCGCTTCTTCGTCGAGCTTGCCGCGCCGTTCGAGCTGCACGCTCTCGGCGAGGATCATGTCGTCGATCACCGACAACATCTTGTCGAGCATCCCGTCGACGCCGACCGCCGCGATCCGCTTGAGCGACTGCACGAGCAGCCAATCGCCGGCGAAGATCGAGGCTGCGTTGCCGTAGACCACGGAGGCGGTCGCTTCGCCGCGCCGGCGCTCGGCGAGATCGACGACGTCATCGTGGAGCAGCGTCGCGGTGTGCACGAGCTCGACCGCGACGGCCAGCCCGCGCGCACGCGGCGTGAAGCCCTCGCCGAACCGGCTCGCGAGCGCGACGCACAGCGGGCGCAGATGCTTGCCGCCGAGATCGAGCAGATGATGTGCGGCCTGCTGCACGACCTTCGCGCCGCGCGGCACGACAGCGAGCTCGGCCTCGAAGTCGACGAGGTCATTCTTGACCCAGCGATCGAGATTCGCGAGGCGATCCTTGAGTGGTGCTGCCCCGCGCGCGGCACTGACGCGCGAAAGGCGATCGAGCACCGAAGAGGGCGTGCCGGCAGGTGTCGATGACAGGGCGAGCTGGGTCATGGGGGCTCCCTCTTCCGATGTCCAAAGTTGTTTCAAAGATTCTTGAAAGTTCGATGAACCGCAATAGGAGAAAGTCTCTACGTCTTCAACCGGCTGAGATACTTGGCATTGTCCCGTCGAACGTGAGGTCCAGTCAGGTGACCCTGTAAAGAGGACAACAAAACCGGGCCTCGATAGACTTTCGGTAGTGGCAAACGCCCGACGAGGACGGGATTTGCGGCTGGTCAGCCGCTGCCGCGTCGCGTTCGATCGGCCCTCGGGCATTGTCGAAGCGGAGACCGAGGATCTCTCCGCGCGCGGCTTGTTCATCCGCACCGACTCACTCTTGCCGGTCGGCGAAGAGACCGAGGTCCGCGTGGTCCTGCCCGACGGCACACTGCTCGCGCTTCGCGCGCGAGTCGCGCACATGCTCACGCCGTCCGCCGCCAAGGCACTCGGCCGCCATCCCGGCATGGGCTTCGAGCTCGTCGGTCGCGACACGCCCGAGCTGATCCGCCTGCGCACGTACATCGACAACCTCAAGACCGAGATCACGAGCCCCGGTCTCTCGACGACAACGCAGGTGATCGTCTGCGAGCCGAGCACACCGATGCGCACGCGCATGGCGCGTTGCCTCGAGGCAGCGGGCTTCAAGGTCAGCGCTGTCGCGAATGCGACCGAAGCGCTCGAGATGTGCGCGGTGTGGCGGCCTGATGCGATCGTCGCCGCCGCCATGATGGACACGATGACCGGCGTCGATCTCGCGTACGCGATGAGCGAGCACTCGACGCTCTCCGACGTCCCGCTCGTACTCACCGGCGAGGAAGGCGACCTCGGCCGACTCGAAGCGTTTCGCGCCGGCGTGCGCGACTACATTCCGATCCCATTCCTCGACGAGGAACTCGTGATCCGCATGCACCGGATCGCCGCGCCGAGCCCGTCGACGTCGCAAGGCCTGCGCGGAAACCTCGTCGACATCGGCCTCGGCACGCTGCTCTCGCTGTTCGAGTTCGAGCGCAAGTCCGGCATCCTCTTGCTGCTGCGCAACGGCGAGATCGCGCGCATCTTCGTCTCCGAGGGAAAGATCCTGAAGGTCGAGGCGAACACCACGAACGGTGTCGCGCGCCCCAAGGAACGGCTCATGCGCCTGCTCGACTGGCGCGATGGTCAGTTCGAGTTTTCGCCCGCTGCGATCGGCGGACCGGACGAGGTCGGCGTCACGGTCACCGCGCTGCTGCTCGAGCACGCGCGCAAGAGTGACGAAGAGACGGGAAAGGGTCGTCCGATCTAGCGCGCGTCCGCTCGTCCCGTCGCCACCCGTTTGTCAGCGCTCGTTCGCTCGTGTTCCGCACGTGTTCCCGATTTCAACACGGAGGGACGAAGGGACAGAGGTACACAGAGAAGAGATCTTTTTCGGGGCATTCGTGCTCGAGCGAACCCAGCGGTCGAGATCCTTCGCCGTGCGCCTCGACCGCGTGTGTCACCCACGCGAGACTTTTTTCGAACGCGCACCGCGTCGACCCGTGGCGACGCGCGAAGCGCCGACGATGGATGAGCTCGGGTTCAGGCAACGCGTGAACGAGTGAACGGTCGAGGCGCGGCGCCACGAGGCCTCGACCCTGGGTCGGCTGCGACGCAGGTGCGCGCCGAAAAAGATCTCTTCTCTGTGTGCCTCTGTCCCTTTGTCCCTCTGTGTTGATTCTGGAACACGTGCGGGACACGCGTGGAACACGCGCGGACCAGGGTCGAACACCTATGCAGCGGAGGAGCCTACTTGCCCAGCGCTTCGACGGCCGCGCGGATATCCCGCATCCAGTCGCCGAGGTCGCGCGCACTCGCATCCCAGAACAACGTGCGCTCACCCGACGGCGCGAACACGAACGTGTCGTGCTTGACCGCGCCCGGCTCCATCTCCGCCCACGCCGCGCGCGTGCCCGATGGATCGCGAAACAGCGGGACGGACACGAGCGACGTGAAGTCCGACGCGTTGACATCGGAGAGCGCGACGAACTGCACCGGATAGCCGTCAGCGACGAGCGAGTCGGAGAGCATCTCGAGGGTCCCAGCCTGGGACCGGCAGACCGTTCAAAACCCTTCCAGGAGTGTCACGACGACGATCTTGCCGGAGAACGTCTGCAGGCCATAGGTCTGCCCGACGCGTGGACTCTGCGGCTGGATGTCCTCGAGCATCCACGTCGGTAGCGTCACCTTGCGAGCGTCGACACCGCCCTGCATACCGGGCGCATCGGGGAGCGGGTTCTTCGAGCTGTCGGAGCCCGCGCAGCTCGCGAGGAGCGAGAGCGCCAGCGTGACGTTGTGCATCTTCATCATGGAGTGGCTCGGAGCTGGTCGACGATCTCGACGACCCGTTTCGCATCATCGCCGATCAGGAGCTTCTCGCGGGCGCCATTCTTGTCGAGGATCTCGACGACCGGTAACCCCTGGACACCAGCGGGCAAGCGCGGAGCTCCGGCGTCGGGCCAGCTCGACGCGTCGACGCGGATGATCGTGACGTCGGGCCAACGTGCGGCGGCTTGCTCGAGCGCCGCTGAGATTTCCTCGCACGGTTTGCACCAGCTCGCCCAGTAGTCGACGACGGTCCGCTTGCCCGTCGGCGCGATCGTCGGTGCGGCGAGCCGAGGAGGCGTCAACGCGCGCGTGTACGAGACCGATGCGAACACGCCGAGGCCCGGGACGAGCTGGTTCCCGACGACGTCGTTGTGGAGCACCGCTCGCACGCCGGCCGTGACCGCGAGGCCCGGGACGAGCTCGACGGCGACCGCAGGCGACAGCGTCCACTGCCAGCCGCCGACGTTTGCGGATTCGACGCGGCCGCCGGCGAACGGATCGGGCTCGCTCGCGCGACCACGCCATTGCAGATCGATCATCGCCAGCGCCGACAATCGAGGGATCACGATCACCTGCGCACCGGCGGAGAGCCGCGCCTCGGGTCCCCACGCGAACTCGTCATGAGTCTGCGCGAGCGGGCCGCGTGCGCTCAGCTGCGCGAGCGCGGTGGTGCGGGTGCCGAACATGCGGCGCGCATCGAGCTCGACGAGCCACCACGGGACGCCGCGCCCGAGCGTGACCGTCGACGCTTCGGGCGGAAGGTTCGCGGCGCCGCTGCGTCCCGCGTAGTCGCCGGTCGGCAGCACGGCGCCGAGCGTCGCGCCGAGCCTGACGGGCAGGCGGAACGCCTGGCGAACGCGGAGCTCGAGGTCACCCGTGCCGCGATCGGTGCGCTCGGTGTCGAGCATGCGCGTCGCGAGCGAGCCGATCGGAAGCTGGAGATCGAACGACGTGCCGGTCGGAGCCGCGGCGTAGGTCTGGATCGTCGCGAGCTGGACCTGGATCCCCAGCCCGCTCGGATTTGGTGCGTCAGACGTGCCCTGTTGCAGGCGCGCGTATGGAACGTACGTGTAGCCGACGCGACCGCCGACGGACCAGCGATCGTCGTCGAGGTCCGTGCTCGCTGTCGCTCCACCCGGGAGCGATGGGTTCACTCATGTCGTGCATTGAGCACGAGCCTCGCGCGCCCCGAGGATGAGGAACGCGAGCACGATCAGACTTCGCATGGACGGCGAGCTTCCCACGGTACGTGGTCGAGCGGGTCGCCTGTCGCAGCCTGTCGCAGTTCCGCATGGAATCCACATCTGCAACCATTGGTTCCCGTTCGCGTCCACTGACCTACGGCCTCGAGGATCGAAGCGCCCGTGACTCGCCTTGCCTTTGTTGCTCTGTTCGCCGCATCTCCGGCATTCGCGCAGGATGCCGCGCCGGTCCGCGCAAAGGCCGTGCGCCGTGACGGCTCGATCTCGATCGACGGCAAGCTCGAGGAGGCGGCGTGGGGGAACGCGCCGAAGCATGCGGACTTCACGCAGCGGTTTCCGCTCGAGGGTGCGAAGGCATCGCTCGAGACGCGCTTCTCCGTCCTCTACGACGACAACGCGATCTACGTCGGCGTGTGGTGTAGCGATCCGGATCCGGACAAGATTCGTCGGCTGCTCACGCGCCGTGACGTCGACGCGAACGCCGACGCGATCGCGATCGCGATCGACAGCTATCACGATCGCCGCACGGCTTACATGTTCCAGCTCAACGCGGCCGGCGTGCAGCGCGACATGCTGATGTTCGACGACACGCAGGCCGACGACACCTGGGACGCGGTGTGGACCGGCGGCGTCGCGGTCACGACCGGCGGATGGACCGCGGAGTTCCGGATCCCGCTCAACCAGCTGCGGTTCACGAACCGCGACGCACACGAGTGGGGCTTTCAGATCCTGCGCAACGTCGCACGCACGAAGGAGCAGTCGTCGTGGTCACCGTGGCCGCGCTCGAGCGACGAGATGGTCTCGCGGTTCGGCGTCGTCAGCGGGATCGACAAGGTGAAGCCGGGGCGCCGCCTCGAGCTGTTGCCGTACGTGACGGGTGGCTTCGAGGCGATGCCCGTCGATCAAGCCGATCCGCTCAACGACGAGCTCACCGGCCGCGGCAACGCGGGCATCGACGTCAAGTACGGCATCGGCTCCGCGTTCACGCTGTCGGCCGCGATCAATCCCGACTTCGGTCAGGTCGAAGCCGATCCATCACGCGTCAACCTGTCCGCGAACGAGCTGTTCTTCGCCGAGAAGCGCACGTTCTTCCTCGAGGGCGTCGATCTGTTTCGCTTCCCGCTCGGCAACGGCGACAACAACGTGGAAGGCGCGTTCTACAGCCGCCGCATCGGTGCGGCGCCGCCCGTCGAGCCCGACGACTACGAGTACATCGACATGCCGCGCGAGACGACGATCTACGGCGCCGCGAAGCTGACCGGCAAGACGCGCGGCGGCTGGTCGATCGGGCTTCTCGAAGCGGTCACCGCCGAGGAGTCCGCGACGATCGTCGACGGGATGGGCGCGCAGACGTCGCCGGTGGTCGCGCCGCTCACGAACTACGCCGTCGGTCGCGTGAAGCGTGACTTCCGCGAGGGCAGGACGTCGGTCGGCATCGCCGCGACGTCCGTGCATCGCGCGCTCGACGGCACCGGCCTCGAGAGTCTGCTCCACGATCAGGCGTACACCGCCGGCGGCTTGATCTCGCATCGCTGGGACAAGAACGCGTGGCAGCTCGAGGCGCGCGTGGTCTCGAGCCTCGTGCACGGCAGCGAGGAAGCGATCGCGCGCACGCAGCAGCTGCAGCATCATCTCTATCAGCGTCCCGATGCGCCGCACGTCGAGCTCGATCCCGAGCGCACCAGCCTGACGGGCATCGGCGGCAACTGGAAGGTCGGCCGCTTCGGCAACACGAAGCACTGGCGCTTCATGTTCGCGGGCGATCTGCGCACGCCGGGCCTCGAGCTCAACGACGCCGGCTTTCAGACGCAAGCGGATCGCGCGATCCCGTTCGTCTGGGCCCAGTATCACGACGAGGAACCGGGCAAGAACGTCCTCAACTGGTCCGCGAACGCGGACTACTTCCTCGTCCTCGACGAGATCTCGGCCGACCCGCGCCTCGCCGCACACGGCCTCGAGTTCAATGCGAACGTCCAGCTCGAGAACTACTGGCAGCTCGGCGGCGGCGGCAACCTCATGCGCGACAAGTGGACGCCCGGCGCGCTGCGCGGCGGCCCGACGATCCACGCTGACAACCACGCGTTCGGCTTCGCGTGGCTCAACAGCGACACGCGCAAGCACCTCTGGGTCAGCGTGAATGTCTACGGCAGCCGCACGCCTGGAGACGATTCGATCGACGGCGGCATCGACCTCGGCGCGAACATCCAGGCGCGCTCGAACATCGACATCTTCGTCGGACCGAGCTTCTCCTCGCGCTCGAGCTCGTTGCAGTACGTCGACACGACCGAAGACGCGATGGGCCAGCCGCACTACATCATGGCGCGCATTCGCCAGAAGACGGCCGCGATGACGTTGCGCGTGAACTGGACGTTCTCGCCGAAGCTCAGCCTGCAGGCATATGCGCAGCCGTTCATCGCGAGCGGCCGCTACAGCGACTTCAAGGACGTCGACAATCCGCGAGCCGAACGCTTCCGCGATCGCTTCGATCTCCTCACCGGCAACAACCTCGTCCTGTCCGACAACGGCGAGACGTACACCGGCATGAACAACGGCAGCTCGTTCAGCTTCGGTCGCCCCGACTTCAACTTCCGCCAGCTCCGCTCGACGGTCGTGATGCGCTGGGAGTACCGCCCGGGCTCGAACATCTACGCGATCTGGAGCCACGGCCGCACGAGCTTCATCGACGACGGCCGCTACATGCTGCGGCGTGATGTCGAGGGCCTGTTCGACGCGCGCGGCGAGAACGTCGTGATGGTCAAGGCGAACTACTGGATCGGCCTGTAGCTAGCTACTTCGGCGGAGGCGGCGCGCCGATCGCTTCCCACGGCGCGTTTGCACCGAGGTACTCGCCCCACTCGAAGCCGGAGTCGTACATCACCTTCATCTGCTCGGGCTTGAGGATCGTGCCGATCGTGCCCTGCGCGTTGTTCAAGATGCCGCCGAGGCCGCCGGCGTAATCGAGCCAGCCGGCGACGTTGCGCTCGTACGGCGAGAGCTGGCCGTCCTTGACCGACTTGTTCGTGTAGTCGAGGAGGTCCGCGTAGACCTTGTCCATCGCCTGATCGATCGCCTTGGTCTGCTCCGGCGTGACCTTCGCTTTTTCTTCGGCGATGCGGCGGTTGTCGTTCGTGCGGAGGCGAGCCTTCATGAGGCCGGCCGCAATCAGCGGCGTGACGCGCTCCTTCCACTGCTCTTCGGTCTCGCCCTCGAGGCGACCGAACAGCGCGGCGAACTCTTCGGTGCGGCGCACGCGGCGGTCGAGGCGGTGTTCCTTCTGACCCTCGGGGAGCGTGGGCGCCGGCGTGACCTTCTTGAAGTCGATCTTTCCGCTGCGCTTCGCGGCCTCGAGCCACGCATCATCCTCCGTGTTACGCGGCGGATTGGCAGCGATCGTTTCGGTTTGCTCGGCCACCTCTTCGCGTAGCGAGGAGTTGTCGAGGTACAGCCAGATCGAAGTCAAGAAACCGAGAACCGTCGTGCCAGCGAGGACCTTCGTTGCGCGACTCATATGGGGCGAAACCTACACCAGTGGACGTGCCGCGCCACCGCCAATTCAACCCCAGTGAAAACGGGTAGGATGAGTCGGCCAATGGCAAAGCTCGACGCGTACCTTCGCAGCATCGAGAAGTTCGGAGCCGCGGGTGCGGTGCTGACTTCCGGGCAGGCGGTGACACTGAAGTTTCCGACGGGCGATCGCAATGCGACGCAGGTCACGCCACACGACCTACTCGTGGGGATGGTGCGCGAGCTCGCGCCGCCGGCCGCGCTCGACACGATCGATCAAAATCGGCCCGCGCGCTTCGAGATGGAATCGGAAGGAAAGCGGTACGCGCTGAGCGTCGCGCCACGACCGGGCATGTGGCAGGTGACGATCGAGCCTGCATCGGCGGCAGCGCCCGCCGCGACACCACCGCCGACGGTGGCATCGTTTCGCATGCAGACGCCGCCCGCCGGCGTGCCGCCCGTCGCCGCGGATGCAGGCGAGCTGTTCATCGAGCGCGGGCAGTATGCGGAAGGTCCCGCATCGTCGACGCCGGTCGCGAGTGGATCGATCGCGCTCGATCAGCTCACGCGCGCGGCGCGCCAGGCACGCGCGACCGACATCTATCTCGCCACCGGCGCGGTGCCGATGCATCGCGTCGGCGGCGAGCTCGTGCAGGGCGGGGCGAGCGCGATGGATCAAGAGACGATCTCGCGCGAGATCGGCATCGTCGCCACCGCCGAGGCGCGCGGTGCGTGGAGCGAGCTTGGTGTCGGCACGTTCACGTACTCCGATGGCGGCGGTCGCATTCGCGTGACACTCGGCCGCGATCAGCGTGGACCAAACGCGGCGCTGCGCCTGTTGCCCGAAGAAGCACCCAGCCTCGATCGCATGAACCTCTCGAAGGTGGGCGAGTGGCTCGGCAACCGCGGCCTCGTGCTCGTCACGGGCAGCGCGGGCGTCGGCAAGACCGTCGCGCTCGCAGCGCTCGTGCGCGCGGTGGCGGATCGCCAGAAGCGCATCGTGACGATCGAGCACCCGATCGAGATGCATCACGCGTCGCCATCGATCAGTCAGCGCGCGGTCGGCGACCACGTGCCGAGCGTGAAGGTGGGGGTCGAGGCCGCCTTGGCCGAAGGGGCAGATGCGATCGCGATCGGTGTGATCTCGTCGGCGGATGCAGCGGAAGCGCTGGTCGACGCGGTGGTTGGAGGTGCGCTCGTGCTCGCGACCGTCAGTGCGCCGAGTGCGAGCGTCGCGCTGGAGCGCATCCTCGGGTTCCTCGACGGAAATCAGCGAGAGCTGGGCCGGTCGGTGCTGAGCGAATCGATGCTCGGGACCGTTCGCGTCAGCGTCGGTCGAGGTGGTGCACGCAGCTACGAGATGTCGGGAAGCTCGGCTAACCGGCCATAATGTTTGAAACGCTGCGAATGGTGAGGGTATAAGGGAATCCGACACGTGACGGACGACTACCGCGACGGCGGGACGCTGATCCTGGCGCGCCCCTTGGGGCCGACGGACGAGAAGAAACCGCCCGCGGGAGACGCGTGTTTGCTCAACCTTCATCCGCCCGGTCCGGACATCGGCCGGCGGATCCCACTGCTCAACCAGCAGTACATCGTCGGTCGCGATAGCGAAGCGGCCTTCGTCGTGTCGCGCAGCTCGGTCTCGCGCCAGCACGCGCGGCTCTACATGGATGACGACGGCGGCTGGTGGGTCGAGGATCTCAACTCCACGAACGGCACGTTCGTGAACGAAGTGCGGATCAAGAACCAGCGCCTGACGGACTCCGATCAGGTGCGGTTCGGCGACGGTATCTACAAGTTCCTGTCGGGCTCGAACATCGAGAGCGCGTACCACGAAGCGATTCACAACATGGCCATCCAGGATGGCATGACGGGGATCCACAACAAGCGCTACTTCATGGAGTTCCTCGAGCGCGAGATCGCGGTCGCCACGCGCCACGGTCACCCGCTGACGCTGTGCATGTTCGACGTCGATCACTTCAAGCTGATCAACGACAGCCACGGCCACCTCGCCGGTGATGCGGTGCTGAAAGACCTCACGGGACGGATTCGCCCGCGGATTCGCCGCGAGGACCTGTTCGCGCGCTACGGCGGCGAAGAGTTCGCATGCGTGTTGCCGTCGACGGCGCTCGGTGGCGGCATCGTGTTCGCCGAGCACCTGCGCACGCTGAGCGAAGAGCGCCCATGCGAGTTCGAGGACAAGCTGATCCCGTTCACGATCAGCCTTGGTGTAACAACCATGCATCGCGAGACCGGCGTCGACCCTGCGACACTGATCAAGCGTGCCGACGACAATCTCTACTCGGCAAAGCGCGGAGGACGGAACCGCGTGGTCCCGAGCCTCCAAGATCTGATCCCCGGCTAAGGCGATCGGTGGTACGCCTCGGGTCGATGAGGGCGTTGGTACTGGTCGGGCTCGTAGCGTGCGGCGACGACGTACGCGAGCCGAAAGCACCGACCTCACCGACGGGCCCGATTCCCGCGTACGAGCAGCGCACCGGCGAGGCGCCGCGTGGCTGGTCCGCCCTGATCAATGAGGGCTACGTCGGCTGCGGCGTTCCGCTGACGGCGTATCGCAAGGTCTTCGATCCGGCGCCCCCACACGCGCGGCTCCCGGGCCGCACGGGCACGAATGCGGAGCTGCCGTTTCGCATGACCGCGTTCAAGACGGCGAGCGGCGTCGAGGTCGTCACGCCGAA
The DNA here is from genome assembly GCA_030857175.1 of Myxococcota bacterium. Classification (GTDB taxonomy): domain Bacteria; phylum Myxococcota_A; class Polyangia; order Haliangiales; family Haliangiaceae; genus JABFXX01. Next base: position 538,566 of record JALZOJ010000001.1, read on the forward strand.
CTGCCTGCACTGCCATGCCGAGTACATCGGTGACGAGCTCGTGATCGGGCTCGGTAGCACGACGGCGGATTACACGATCGACTACGGCGGGCTCGCGGAGGCCGTCGGCTCGCTCGTCGAAGGCGACGCCGAACGCGCCGAGTGGCAGAAGTGGGCCACGCGCATGAAGGCGATCGCGCCGTACACGATCACCGCGACGATCGGCGTCAACAGCGCCGACAACCTCGCAGCCGTGCTGTTCGCGCATCGCGATCCCGACACGCTCGCGTGGAGCGACGAGCCGCTGATGCCGCTGCCGCCCGAGATCGTCGTGCCCGTCGACGTGCCGCCGTGGTGGCACATGCAGAAGAAGAACGCGATGTTCTACATCGGCGCGGGTCGCGGCGATCACGCGCGCATCATGATGACGGCGTCGACGCTGTGCGTGGACAGCGTCGAGGAAGCGCGGGCGATCGACGCGTACTTCCCCGACGTGCGCGCGTTCCTGATGACGCTGAAGCCGCCGGCCTGGCCGTACGGCGTCGACCGCGCGAAGGCCGACATCGGACGCGGCGTGTTCGAGACCAAGTGCGCGACGTGTCATGGCACGTACGGCGCCATCGAGCAGTATCCGAACCTGATCGTTCCGACGGCCGAGGTCGGCACCGACGCCACGCTCGCGCAAGGCGCGGGTCAGTTCGGCGATCGCTACATCAACTGGTTCAACTCGTCGTTCTTCGGCGAGCTCTCGTTCTTGTCGCCTGCGCCGGGTTACGTCGCGCCGCCGCTCGACGGGATCTGGGCCACCGCGCCGTATCTGCACAACGGCTCCGTGCCGACGCTCGCCGCACTCCTCGATTCGTCGCGCCGCGCGAAGTTCTTCTCGCGCTCGTTCGATTCGACCGACTACGACCGCAAGGCCGTCGGCTGGCGCACCACCACACTCGCGTCGGGCCAGAGCGCACCGCCGCAGGGCACGCGCGCCAGCTACATCTATGACACGACCATTCTCGGCTACGGCAACGGCGGCCACACCTACGGCGACGCCCTCCGCCCCGACGAGCGCGACGCCCTCATCGAGTATTTGAAGACGCTGTAGCTCGCCGAGCGGGCGGTTGCTTGCTAAGCAAGTGGCCCGCCATGATCGCAGCCAAGACGCTCGAAGACCTCGGCTGGCCGACGTTCGTCGACCACTGGGTGAAGCGCTGTGCGACCACGCGCGGTGCAGCGCACGTGCGCGGGCAGATCTTGTTCGACGCGATCGAGGACGCACGCACGCGGGCGAAGGAGGTCACCGAAGCGCGTGCCCTCGCCTCGCGCGACGCACGCTTGCCGCTCGGCGGGATCAGCGACATCGCGGACTCGCTCGCACGCGTGCGCAAGGCCGCGGCGCTCGAGGCGGCCGAGCTCGTCGCCGTCGCGACCACGGGCCGTGCACTCGCGCGCTTGCGCCAGCACCTCAAGGAGCACGCGGAGGTCGCCCCGATGCTCGCGGCGCACGGTGCGGGCATCGGCGATCTCGGTCACGTCTATCACCCGATCCTCGAGGCGTTCGACGCGGAGGGCCGGCTCGTCGATCACGCGAGCGATGCGCTCGGTCCACTGCGCCGCGCGCTCGCGAACATCAAGGCACAGCTCGAGAAGTCGATGGGCAGCCTGCTCACCGACGAGCGGTTCGCGCCGTATCTGCAAGACAGCTACTACACGCAGCGCGAAGACCGCTACGTGCTGCCGGTGCGCACCGACGGCAAGGGCTTCGTGCGCGGCATCGTGCACGGCTCGTCGCAGAGCGGGCAGACGCTGTTCATCGAGCCCGAAGAGATCGTCGATCTCAACAACCGCGCGAAGCTCGCCGAAGCGGAAGTCCTCGACGAGGAGCGCCGCATCCTGGTGAAGTTCTCGAACTGGGTCGCCGAAGAGGCCGATGCGTTCGAGTCCTCGACCGCCGTCGCCGTGACGCTCGACGTGATCGCGGCCGCCGCCGTCATGGCCGACGACACGATCAGCGCGGAGCCGATCCTCGACGAGGCGCCGCGCGTCGGCCTCTTGCACGCGCGCCACCCGCTGATGCTGCTCGGCGAGCGCCGTTGCGTCGCGAACGACGTCACGGTCGCGGCCAGCGCGACGCTGCTCGTCTCGGGCCCGAACGCCGGTGGCAAGACCGTCGCGCTCAAGACGGTCGGCCTCGCCGCGGTGATGGCGCGCGCCGGCCTCCACCTCACCGCTGAGTCCGGCAGCGTGATGGGTTGGTTCACGTCGGTCGTGACGGACATCGGCGATGCGCAGTCGCTCGAGAAAGATCTCTCGACGTTCTCCGGTCACATGGTCAACCTGCGCGAGCTGCTCCAGGGCGCGGGCGCGGGCACGCTCGTCCTGATCGACGAGATCGCGGTCGGCACGGATCCGGATCAAGGCGCCGCACTCGCGCAGGCCGTGCTCGAAGCACTCGCGGCGCGGGGCGTCACCGCGATCGTGACGACGCACTACGAGCGCCTCAAGTCGCTCGGCGCGACGGACGAGCGATTTGCGAACGCATCGGTCGGCTTCGATCTCGCGAAGCTCGAGCCGACGTTCAAGCTCCTCCTCGGCACGCCGGGCACCTCGGGCGCGTTCGCCGTCGCGACGCGTATGGGCATCGAGAAGTCGGTGACCGATCGCGCGCGCGATCTCCTCGGTCCGCAGGCGACGCGCGTCGAGGACTTGCTGTCCTCCGTCGCAGATCAGCGCCGCCGCATCGAGGAAGAGCGCGCCGCGCTCCTCGCCGAGCTCGAAGCCGCCGAGGCTGATCGCGCCGCACACCGCGCGTTCCGCGAGCGCGCACAGGCGCGCTTCGAGAAGCAGACGCGCGCCGCACACGGTGAAGCATTCGCCGCCCTCAAGGCCGCGCGCCGCGAGATCGACGACATCCGCCGCGAGGTCAAGGCGCGCCAGGCGACTGCCACGCCGGAAGACATCAAGCAGGCGACGCGCAAGCTCGTCGCGCCCGGTGCCACGGTCGCGCAGCACGAGCCGAAGCGACAGCTTCCGCCGGGCACGCCCGCTCGCCGCGAGCAGCTGATCCCGGGCGCGCCCGTGATCGTGCCGAAGCTCGGCCGCGTCGAGGTCGTCGAGCTCCTCGCCGACGACAAGGTCGAGGTCCGCGCGGGCGGCATGCGCGCGACGGTCGCGATCGCCGACGTCCTCCTCGACTCGCACCGCAACGCGCGCCGCGCGGGCATCCCGACGCGCGCGAAGCAAGAGGCCGAGCCGACCGCGCCGACCAACGGTCACGGCGCGCAGGGAGACATCCAGCTCGTCGACGGTCTCCCCGCCGGCGGCCGCGCGAACGCGCGCACGGTCGACACCACCGTCGACATCCGCGGCAACCGCGTGGACGAGGCGGTGATCCAGGTCGATCGCTTCATCGACGAGTCGCTGATGGCCGGCCGTGACGCGATCTTCGTGATCCACGGCCACGGTACCGGCGCACTCCGCAGCGCGATCCGCACGCACCTCACGTCGCACAAGGGCATCGAGAAGCACCGCGCCGGCGAGCAGAACGAAGGCGGCGATGGCGTGACGGTCGCGTTCCTCAAGGGATAGCGTCGGCGAGCCCACACTGCTTACGACGCGTGATAAAGGTTCTCGCGCGCGAGAGACTTCGCTTAGACTGCGCGCGCAGCGATGCGAGAACGGGAACGGGGCGTGGGTAGTGTCGGACGGGCGAGCGCGAGCCTGGCGCCAGCCGGGGCGACGCCGGGCAAGGCGACACGCGCGAGCGACTCGTCGGCACCGCCGATGTTCGACGGCGGTGCGCCGCAGTGGGAAGACATCGATCCGTCAGAGCACATGCACGGCGTCGCGCAGGAAGGCGTCGCCGGCGGCGGCGGGGCGCTTCCGTATCGCGAACAGATCCAGCGCTCGTTCGGGCGCTTCGATATCTCGAACGTGCGCGCGCACGTCGGCGGCAAGGCTGCTGCAGCTGCGGATCAGCTCGGTGCCGCCGGCTACGCGACGGGCAACGACATCGCACTCCAACCCGGCGCGAGCTTGCACACGGTCGCCCACGAGGCGGCGCACATCGTCCAGCAGCGCTCGGGCGTGCAGCTCGCGAGCGGAATCGGCAAGCAAGGCGACGAGTACGAGCGCAACGCGGACGCGGTCGCGGATCGCGTCGTGAAAGGCGAGTCCGCAGAAGATCTGCTTGCACCATATGCAGGAGGCGCGAGTAGCGGCGGCGGCGTGCAGCGCCAGGCCGTGCAGCTCTACCAGGTCGTCGAGAACGACAAGCTTCCGTGGGACCGTATGTCCGACGACGGCCGCATGGCGGTCTCCGATCACGAGCGCGACGCGTGGGCCGAGCCCGATCTGATCGCACAGGCGAACAAGGTCCTCGATCAGAACAAGTCACGCGCGAAGATCGACATGGAGGGCGGCCTCAAAAAAGTGAAGGCCGCCGGCCGCGAGCACTACCTCAAGAAGTTCAAGATGGTCGATCGCGGCGCCGGTTTTTGGGATCGTAACTTCGGCGATGACGAGGTCAACCTCGTCGACGATTGCGGCGGCGCGAACCAGCAGATGAACGGTGGCGAGCACCTGCGCGATCGCCGGTTCTCCGCCGCGACGAACGCGTACGGCAGCGTGAAGGAATACACGAATCCGTCGGACTACAAGGCCGACGACAACAAGCCCGGCGGCATCGTCTCCACCACCGAGCAGATGTCGGGCGAGATCTACATCCGCATCATGAAGCGCGAGTACGGAAAGACGCTCGGTCGCGTCGACGCGCTGAAGGAGTGGGACGCGCTTTCCGCGACAAAGAAGGACGAGCTCAGCAAGAAGTACGGCATCAACAAATACGCCGCGCCGAAGATGGGCGAGGGCGTCACCATCGGCAGCGAGCGCGACGCGCCGAACGCGAAGTCCGGCGGCTACAACTTCCACTTCTCGCTGAACCTAATGTCGGCCGGCGAGGACTACCTCGCGCTCGAAGACTTCGACAACTCCGAGGTGAAGTACTACTTCAAGATGTACGGGCCGGCCTCGAAGGGCCAATCGTTCGCCGAGGAGCCCGACAACCAGGTCGCAGTCGCCGACAAAGCCACTGCGATGGTCGTCGTCCATCCGCACTCGCTCGACGGCAAGGTCAAGCCCGAGACGCCGCTCAAGGATGCGCGCGGCAAGACGCTCGCGACGCTCACGAGAGCGACGAAGGTGAAGATCCTCCTGAAGGGCGCCACGAGCCTCGAGGTCGAGGTTCTCTCCGGCGCGCATGCAGGCAAGCGCGGCTGGATCGCGATGAACATGTACGAGCATGACTAAGCTCGCTCTCGCCGCCACGCTGCTCGGGGCGTGCTCGTCGGCAAAGACGCCACAACCCGCCATGCCCACCGCCACCGCCACGTGCTCTGACCTCGCGTGCCTCGATGCGAACGAGGGCAAGGTGATCGACGTCGAGGGCACGTTCGTGTTCCCGCCCGACCCCAAGCGCAAGGGCCAGCACCTCTACCGGCTAACGCTCGCCGACGGCACGAGTATGGTGCTGCATGCGAAGCACGCGAAGCTGACGGCGGACATCGACGGCAAGCGCATCACCGCGCGTGGCGTCTACTACAAGCATCCGATGCCGGAGCGCTACGGCATCATCCAGGCCGTCGCCGATCCGTATCTCGTCGAGCTCTACGACGTGGTCGTGCGCTGATAGCTGCGCTGGATCCCGCCTCGACACATGGTAAACCGAACGGCATGGACAGGCGTGATGGTGGACTCCAGCCGCGCACGGCGATCCTGATCGCCGCCGGCGTCTACTTCGTCGTCAGCGCCTGGATGCCGTTCGGCTCGACGCTGCTCTATCCGCTCACGCTGTTTACGACCTGGGTCCACGAGATGGGGCACGGCCTCACCGCGCTCGTGTGCGGCGGCCAGTTCCTCGAGCTCGAGATCCACGCGAATGCCGGCGGCCTCGCTCGCGCGGGCGCAGGACACGGCTGGCCTGACGCGCTCGTCGCCGCGGGTGGCCTCCTCGCACCGCCGCTCCTCGGCACCGTGATCCTCGCGACCGTACACAAGCCCCGCACGGCGCGCTGGTTTCTCGGCGCACTCGCGGCCGCGATCGTCTTCTCGCTCATCTTCTACGTTCGTTCGGTCGTCGGCCTCGCGTCGATGTCAGGGCTCGCGGTCGTGCTCGGCTACGTCGCGACCGTCGGCTTCCGCGAGAAGCCCGAACGCCGCGTGCTGCTCGCGCAGTTCCTCGCCGTGATCCTCGCGGTCGACACGCTCACGCGTATGGTGTCCTACGCGTTCAAGAAGAAGATCGCGACGGGCACCTCGGACGTTGGCCACATCACCGAGAACCTCGGCGGTCACTATTTGCTGTGGGGCGCCGCGATCACGGTCATCGCGCTCGGCATGCTCGCATTCGGCGTGTGGTGGGCGTGGCGCCCGCGTCGTGCCGCGAAGCTGCGCGCGGCATGAAGCTCGCGCTCCACGTCGTGGTCGCGCTGCTCGCCGCTTGCTCGTCGAAGGCGCCACCACCCGCGAAGGCGCCGCCAACGGCGATCGCGACGTGCTCCGACCGCGCGTGGTCGCACCAATTAACGCACCGAACACGCACGTGCGGACCGCACGGCCGCGTCAGGGACCGACGACACGGAACACGAGACTATAGTACGTCTCGCGCTCTTTCGGCTTCGGCATCGGCAGCTTCATCGCGAGCGGCTCGACGCAGCGAATCGCGGTGTCCTTCTCGGCAGCCGTGGTCTCGTACATCTCGTCGGGCTCGACGGAGACGCCTTCGGGCGGTGCACGCCAGCGCGCGCCATCGGGGCCCTTGGGGCCGGTCTTCGTCACCTTCACCTTGAGCACCAGGTACGGCATCTTCGCGAGGCACGCGCGCATCGCGGGCATCCCGCGGCGGACGAGCTCGCGCATCGCGGCTTCCTCGTAGGGCGCGTTGCCGGTGAGGCGCTCGACGATGTCGGGCAGGCGCGCGGTGCGCAGCTCGCGGACGTGATCTTCGGCGCGCTTCTTCCACGGCGAATCGCCGGCGAGCTTCACGAAGCGGCGGAACTGGATGAGCGCTTGCTCGGGGCGCGGTGGGTCGTGCGCTTCGAAGGCGAGGCCGAGGAGGTAGCTCTCTTCGGCGGCGCCGAGCAGAGGGAGCGATGGCGTCTTGAGCGTGGACATCGAGCGGTCGGCGCTGAGGGCGTCGATCGCTGCGCGGCGCGCTTCACTCGGCTGGCGGGCGCGGTCGTACGCGCCGGCGAGGAGCCAGCGCACGAGCGCGTGGCCGGCCATGTCGGTTTGCTGGAGCGAGGCCTCGAGCGCGGCGATCGCGCCTTCGAGCTTGCCCATCGCGATGCGGACCTCGCCGAGACGCATCCAGATCTCGACGCTGTTGACGCCGGTCGCGGCGGTTTCGGCCAGCGTGCGCTCGGCATCGGCGAGCTTGCCGTCGCGCGCCTGGCAGAGGCCGAGACGGCGGCGGAGCTCGTGCGTGTTCTTGGCGTCGACGTCACGCATCATCCGCGTCCACGCGGCGTCGTAATCGGCGGCGCACTTCGGCCAGTCTTGCAGCGTCATGTACGCGTCGCCGCGCAGGCGGTAGGCCTCGGCGTTGTTCGGGAGGAGTGGGACGGCCTCGTCGAGCTTCTTGATCGCGTCCCTCGCCGCGTCGGGACGGTTCTCGGCGAGGAGCTTCGTCGCGTCCTTCACGAGCGCTTGGTAAGGGACCTGCGACGGATTGGTTGCTTGATCCCAGAGCGTGGACTTCTGCGCTTCCTCTTCGTCCTTGTCGACGGGCTGCGCCGGATACTTCTTCGACTGCGCCCACGCGCTCTGGGCGAATAGGATGATGACGAAGAGAATCCGCACGCGGTGTCAGTCTGACACGTCTACCCTGACGGTGCTCAGACGCTCGACAGCGCTATCACGGCAGCGCCGGTTCCTTGATGTAGGTCGAGGGAATGTCGCCGCTGAGCGAGCCCAGCCAGGCGACGACGGCTCCGGTCTCGGAATCCGACAGGTCGACACCGAGCTGATGCCGAGCCATGACGCGGACGGCGCCATCGAGGGTCCTCGACGAGCCGTCGTGAAAGTAAGGCGCGGTCTTCGCGACATTGCGAAGGCTCGGGACCTTGAACATCATGCGATCCGCTTCGGAGTTCGTGACTTCGAAGCGGCCGGGGTCGGTCTGGTTCGGCCAAGGCTCGATCGCACCGGCGCGCTGGTAGCTGGTGCCGCCGATGAGCTCGCCGGTGTGACAGACGACGCAGCCGAGATCCGAGAACACCTTGAAGCCCTCGACCTCGCGGTCAGTGAGTGCTGTTTCGTCACCAGTCAGGAAGCGATCCCACCGCGACGGCGTCACGAGCCCGCGCTCGAACGCGGCGAGCGCGGAGGCGACGTTCTCGACCGTCACCGGATCGCCGCCGGGGAACGAAGCCTCGAAGGCGGCGAGGTAGTCGGGAATCGCGCGCAGGCGCGCCACGAGGACCTCCGGGCTAGCTATCGCCATCTCGTCAGGATTGAAGATGGGCATCGTCGCCTGCGTTTCTATCGTCAATGCGCGGCCGTCCCAGAACTGGGCGAACTGACCGGCTGAATGAAAGACCGACGGCGAGTTGCGGCGGCCGCGCTTACCGTTGGCGCCGATCGACGTTACCTCGCCGTCGACACCGTAGCTGTCGAGGCGGTGGCAGCTGTTGCACGAGAGATCGAGATCGCGCGACAGGCGGCGATCGTAGAACAGCTGTCGGCCGAGGTTCACGAGCTGCGCGGGAGCCGGCGCGCCCATCGAGGAGCCGAGCGGAGGAAATCTACGTAACAACCGCGGATTGATCCTGCGCGCGGCAGGCTGTACGGCAGCGGCCGCGGTCGTCGCCGGCACGCTCGCCGGTGCCGATGGTTTGGGCTCGCCACTGCACGCGGCGAGTACGGCCATCCACAACATGTGACGCATCACGCGGTTCTCCTTTGTTCATTCCATCGAGACGCTTCCGCTTCGCGATCCGGCAGCACGAAGCGAAAGCGCGTGCCGCGGCCGAGTTCGCTGTCGACGAACACTTCGCCGCCGGCTTGTAAGCAGGCCGCGCGCGCCGCGGCGAGGCCGACGCCACGTCCGGAGATCAACGACGCTTCAGACTTCGTCGTCAGGCCACTACGAAACAAGGCATCGACGAGGTCGTCGTGCGTCGTGGCCGGTAGGCCTGCGCTGCGTGCGACTTCGCCGAGCTTCTGCCAGTCGATGCCTCGCCCCGAATCTTCGATCTCGATGACGAGATCGTCCGCGTGCTTGCCAGCCCGCAGTGCGATCGAGGACTCGAGCGGCTTGCCTACGGCCGCGCGTTCCTCAGGACTCTCGAGTCCGTGATCGACCGCATTACGAACGACGTGAACCAGCGAGGACCAGAAGCTCGACCAGCGCTCCTGCGGCACCCGCGTGCGATCGGCTTCGATGTTGACCGAGACGGGCTCCTTGCCGAGGGTCGCCGAGAGATTGCGAATGTGCTCGCCGAGGCGCTCGAGCTTGAGCCGCACCGGCTCGTGGCGCCACATCTGGACGAGGCGCACGAGGGGCGCACCGTCGGGCATCTGCCGCAAGCACTCGAGGAGCTCGTTGATGTCGGCCTCGGAGATCTCGACGAGATCGGCGCGCACCGACGTGAGCGGCTTCAGCTGCGTGGCGATGTGCTGCCAGCGATCGACGAGCCGGCCGATCACCAGCTCGGCACACTCCCGATCCTCTTTCGCGAGATGGTTCTCGATCTGGTGACAGAGCTCGGCGATCGATGTGAGTCCGAACACGGCCGCGGAGCCCTTCACCGTATGGACGTCGTACGCGAGCGACGCCGCATCGCGCGCATCCCGGCCGACCGATGCGATTCGTTGCTCGATCTCCGACACGAAGTCGAAGAAGCCCTGGCGATCGGTCAGGAGTCGCGTGACAAGTCCGCCGAGCTCTTGCTGATCACGCTCGGCGCGCTCGCGTGCGATGCGGCCGGAGATATCGGTAATAACCACGAGCACCCGACGTTGTCCGCCATCGTCGACGAGCTTGTAAGCGACCTCGAGCTCGCGGCCGTTCACGACGAAGCGGCGAGGAAGGTGGTCGAGCGCGAGATCGAGCGGCAGGAGATCATCTCGCAAGTATGACCAGCACGCGTCGAACCACGCCGCCTGCTCGAACGCGAATGCGGCCACGTACGACGAGAGCATGCGATCCGCCGGAATCGGTCCGAGCAAGCTCTCGACCGCAGCCGACGTCTCGCCGCGGAGTCGGCCATCGAAGTCGACCGTGAACAGTCCCTGATCGACGTTGTCCAGAACGAATGCGAGTGCGCGCGTGCGGGCGTCGAGCGCGCCCGTCCGCTCGGCGACGAGGGTCTCGAGGCGTTGCTGTTCGAGACGAGCTTGCTCTTCGCGGCTCGCGAGGAGCTCGCGGATCTGACCGACCATGACGGTGAACACCGACGCCAGCGCGCCGATCTCGTCCGCCCGCGGGTCTTCGATCGTGCTCGTCAGATCGCCGTTCGCGACTCGCCGCGCCGCGCTCCCGATGTTGCGCAAGCGATGCGCGAGCGAGCGGGCGATCCACCACGCAGCGCTGACGCCGAGCGCGAGCGCGAGCAAGGCGGCGACGATTGCAGAGACGATGATCGAAGTCTTCGCATCGCTGATGCGAGCCGTCGAGAGCTCGACGACGAGCGCCCCACGCGGGCCTTCGATCGAGATGACGGGTGCGAAGACTGTGAGCCGGTCGTCGACCGTCTCGATCACGATCTTGTCGATGTCGTGGCGCGGGCGCGAGAGGGTGGTCCCGAAGCTGTGAACAACCTCACGCTGCGCGTTGACGAGCAACATGCTCGCGAGCTGCGGATCCGTCTTCAGCCCGGCGGCGACTTCGCGCGCGGTCTCGCGATCGTCGAACGCGATCGCCGACTGCATCTGCGTCGAGAGCAAGTGACCGTAGGTCAGGCCCTTCTCCGCGAGCGCCTGCCGCAGGTCGCGGATCTCGCGCGCCGGGAAGTAGATCGAGAGCCCGCCGACGATGACGATCGTGACAACCACGATCAGTCCGGCGAGCTTCTGGAAGATGCTCGGTCCTGGGCGAATCTCGCGATCCATTCATGGAGAGGTCGACCAATTCCTCAGGTTGTGAGGGTGTGCCCCGGGTGTCTGCAGCTACCGCAGGTGCGTGCGTGTGCTGACCACCGCACGATCGCCACCAAGCGATTTACCGAGAGGTCGTCAGCGAATGTCCAGGAACGGGTCCGGCGGCGGCACGGGGCGCGCGCGCTTCTTCACGAGCGCATCGATGTGCTGCTTTGCGCGCGGATGGAACTTCTTGTGCGCGCCACTCGAGACGAACATGCGCCAGTAGCCGAGCGCGGCGTCGTTGTTGCCGAAGGCTTCCTCGGAGAGCGCGAAGTAGTAGAACTTTTCGCCGGCGGGGACGAAGAATGTCTGGTTGGTGTCGACGCTGCGACGGAACGCTTCGTAGCCGTTGCGACCTTGGCCGCGGATCAAGTCGAGCGCGAGCGCGGTGCGGTCGTTGCGATCGAGCGCGACCGCGGCGCCGAACACCGTCGAGGTGTTGGACGGCGTGCCGATCTCCTTGTACGCATCGATCGCGTCGTCGAGCCGGCCGAGCATCATGTACGTCTCGGCGAGGTTCGACAACGTGGTCTCGAGGTTCGCGCCCTTGCCGTCGCTGCGATCGAGATACCGCTCGTAGTCTTTCGCGGCGGCGGCGAGCGACTCGTCGGTCGCGAGCTTGGTGTTGAGGATCGCGCGCTCGAACAGCACGCTGTCGCCATCGCTCGCGGAGAACCGCGGGTCGAGCGGGGCGCGCTTCTCGGCTTCGTCCCACGCGTCGATCGTCTGCTTCGCGATGTTCTTGTCGATCGAGTCGACCTGCGAGCAGTCCTTGAACGGCGACTTCGTGATGTTGAAGTGCGGCATGTCCACGCACGTCTCGAGATAGAACGAGTTGAGCGTCGCGGCGATGCGGAAGTGGGGCTCGGCTTCCTTCGTGCGCGCCGCGGCGGCGACCTTGTACTTCTCGATCGCGATGTGCATCTGGCGCTTGCGCTGCGCGAGCGACGACGACTCCGAGTTCGCCTGCTTCAGGTGCTCGTCACCTTCGATCATCGCGCGTTCGTAGATGTCCTTCGACGCATCGGCGGGTGTGATTGCCTGCTCCCACACGTTCGCCTCGGCGGTGCCGAACAACACCAGCAAGAGCAGCGCGCGCTTCACGGATGCCTCCGGCGCGAATTCGGCACCCCGGGCGCCAGTGGCGTCGGCGGCGCGCCCGGGTTCGCGCGGCGCTGCGCATCGATCGCGGCGACATGTGCGAGTGCGCGTGCGCGCCAGGGCGTGGCACCGGCGGCGGCGTAGTGAGCCCACTCGGCACGCGCTTCGACGTACTGGCCGACCGATTCGTAGAGCAGGCCGCGGTAGTAGTGCAGATCTTCGGCGTGTGGGAACCGGAGCTTCGCCAGCTCGTTCTGCACGAAGATCGCGTACTGCTGTCCGAGTCCGCTCTGCATCTGGTCGAGCACCGCGAACGCGGCGGCGCGCTGCTCGTCGCGATCGTATAGCACCGCGAGCGCGAAGCTCGCGAGCGTGACGTCGTTCGAGAAGTTCCCGAGCATCGAGGGCGGAATCGCGCTGACCAGCGTATCGATCGCCTTGGCCGTGTCGCCCTTCTCGGCGAGCGCGCTCGCGAGGTTCACGATCGACGGCGCGCTCACCAACGAGAGCGGCGCTTGCGCGAGACGGAGCCACTTGAGCGCGGCATCGACATCGCCGATGCGCATCTGGATCGCGCCGAGCCGGCCGGCGACATCGATCGGGATCTTGTCGAGACCGGTCACGCGCACGCAGGCTTCGAGCGCTTCGATCGCGGCCTTCGTGTCACCGAGCTCGTCGCTCGCGCGGCCGAGCAGGGCGAGCACTTCGGCGTTCTGCGGCGAGAGCTTGCGCGCGTGGACGAGCATGTTCTTCGCGTCGCGGAAAAACTTCGCGCGCTGATCGACCGCCCAGTCGGTGTCGCCGTTGAGCGCGTGATCGGGGCGCATCAACAGCTCGCGCACCTTGGTGACGATCGCCGCGACCTCGTCGGCGTTCGGGTCGATCATCTCTTTCCAGAAGTCGACATTCGCAGCGGCGGCGCGCACGGGTGGCTCGGTGCGCGCGAGGGCCGGCGAGGCCGCCGTCGCGATCGCAAAAACCCAGGGCCAGCGCACGGTTCGAGTATGCCGGCAGGTCGGCGCCCTTGCCAGGATCGGCTGCGTCGGGAGCACGCGTTTGCCTGGGGCAGTGGGCACCCGAACCAGGGGGCGAGGCCCCGATCGGGATCTGTCGCAAACCGTCGAGTTTCAGGCGCTTGCCCCGCTCAGACCCCTGGCCCGTTGCTTGCTGATTCTGACAATCGTGGATCGAGGAGTCATCGCGACAGCCGCGGAGCTGTTCGAAGCGCGGCACTACCCAGGGGTGGTCGCGATGATCACCGATGCCCTCGAGGACGAGCCCGAGTGTGTACCGCTTCTTCTGATCCGAGCCCGCGCGCATATCGCACTGCGGCGTGACCTCGATGCCCAGGCCGACCTGCGCGACGTCATCCGCATCGACGCGAACTGCGGCACAGCGTTCCGCCTGCTCGGCGAGCTGGCCGCCCGCCGCGACGAGAACACCTCGGCCATCACCTTCTTTCGCGAGGCGCTCCGCCTCAACCCCGGCGATCACGAAGCCAGCGACTGGCTCGGGATCGTCGAATCGCTTCGACCAGCCGCGGCAGCAACAAAACTCCCGGCACCCGCTGCCGCGGCTGGTCGTCTCTCTCGTCCCGACAGTCAGCCCCGCTTCGCGAAGGGCACGCAGTCACCCGACGATCACTTCGAGCGCCCGACGAAACCGTTCCCGCGCGGCTCCGACCGCTCGTTCACGCCGGCGCCGATGCAACTGCACGTGCCGCCGATCGCGCCGACCGTCGAGCTCGAGCCGAAGCCCACGCTCCCCGGCCGGCCCGCTGCACCGACGCCCGCGAAGTCCGCGCCGCGCATCTCGTCGCCGCGCCCGATCACGCGCCAGTCGATGTCCGAGCTCCCCGGCTTCGGCGATTACCTCGTCTCCTCCGGCATCCTCACCCGCGAACGACTGCGCGCCGCGCAGGCGTATCAGCGCTCGATGAAGGTCCAGCTCACGACGGCAATCGTGACGCTCGGTCTCGCGACGCCGCAGCGGATCGAGTGGGCGTGCGTCGCGCACCAGTCCGAAGTCGGCCAGAAGCGCCAGCAGGGCTAGCTCCTCGATGATACGGTCCGCGCGATGCGTCTCACGAACGCGCTCGCGCTGCTGTTAGCCGTCGCGTGCTCCAAAAAGCCTGCGTCCACGACGGTCACGTCGTCGTCGGGAAGTGCCGTCGCGCAGGGAAGCGCGCAGCCGAACCCGTATCCCTTGGCTACCAAGCCCGTCGGTCCTGCGACCGCGCCGCTGTCGGGCGCGCCGGGTGTGAAGGTCACGCTCGCGGATGTCGGGCTCGAGCAGTCATCGCTCGATCGCTCGATCGATCCGTGCGTCGACTTCTATCAATTCACGTGCGGCGGCTGGCTCGCGAACAACCAGATCCCGCCCGACCGCGTGCGCTGGGGTCGGTTCCACGAGGTCGACGAGCGCAACAAGACGAACATCAAGGCGCTGCTCGAAGAAGCCGCGAAGGGCATCGGCGCCGACGCGGCGACGAAGAAGCTCGGCGACTTCTACGCGTCGTGCATGGACGAAGCGACGGCGGATCGCGCAGGACTCGCCGCGATCAAGCCGCTGCTCACCAAGGTGAAGCTCAAGGATGTGAAGGGCTGGATGCCCGCGGTCACCGAGCTTCACAAGAACGGTAACTGGGTCGTGTTTCGCGCCGAGGCGCACGCGGATCTCAAGGACGCAGCGACGCACGCGCTCTACCTCGACGCGAGCGGGCTCGGCCTCGAGCGCGAGCTCTACCTCGATCCGAAAGCGAAGCCGCAGGTCGACGCGTACAAGGCGCACGTCGCGAAGATGCTCGGGCTCGCAGGCATCGCGAAGGCCGAGGCCGGCGCGGCGGACGTGATCGCGATCGAGACCGAGATCGCGCGCGTGACGCCCGCCGCGAACGCCGACGAGACGACGCTCTACAACGCCGTGGATGCGAAGGTGCTCGCGAAGCAGACGAAGGCGATCGACTGGAAGGCGTACTGGAAGGCCCTCGCCGTCGAGCCCGGCAAGAAGCTCGTCGTGAAGGCGCCGAAGCTGTTCGCCTCCGTCGACAAGCTGCGCGCGCGGTTCAAGCCGGCGCAGTGGTCGAGCTACTTCACGTTTCACGTCGTCGATCAGACGGCGGTCGCGCTCGGCAAGCCATTCGCGGACCAGCAGTTCGAGCTCGAGAGGATCGCGTCGGGCGTCGAGAAGGCGCCGGATCGCAGCAAGCGCTGCATCGACGCGACGCAGCTCGCGCTCGGCGAGCTCCTCGGCCAGCAGTACGTCACGAAGTACTTCCCGGGTCAGGCGAAGTCGACGGCGACGAAGCTCGTCGATGCG
This sequence comes from Myxococcota bacterium, assembly GCA_030857175.1. Lineage (GTDB taxonomy): Bacteria > Myxococcota_A > Polyangia > Haliangiales > Haliangiaceae > JABFXX01. Next base: position 554,097 of record JALZOJ010000001.1, read on the forward strand.
CTCGCGCAGGCGGTCGGCGACGAGATCGCGCGCGTCGACTGGATGACGGATGCCACGCGCCAGACCGCGCTCGCGAAGCTGGGGAAGGTGATCCGCATGATCGGCTACCCCGATCGCTGGCGCACCTACGACTTCGAGATCAAGCGCGACGACTTCGCGGGCAACTTGTTGCGCGCGTCGCGGTTCGAGACGAACCGTCAGCTCGCGCGGTGGGGCAAGCCCGTCGACCGCGGCGACTGGCAGATGAACACGTTCTCGATCGAGCCGTATTACGACTACAAGGCGAACAGCGCCGTGTTGCCCGCCGGCGTGCTCCAGCCGCCGTTCTTCGGGCAAGACCGCTCGATCGCCGCGAACCTCGGCGGCATCGGCATTCTGTTCGGCCGCGAGCTGACGAAGGGCTTCGACGATCAAGGCGGGCAGTTCGACGGCGACGGGAACTTGAAGACGTGGTGGACCAAAGATGACCTCGCGAAGTTCGACGCGCGTGCCAAGTGCGTCGAGGCGCAGTACACCGGGTTCGAAGCGATGCCGAAGTCCTACGTCAACGGCAAGCTCACGCTCGCGGAGAACGTCTCCGACCTCGGTGGCGTGAAGATGGCGTTCAAGGCGTATCGCTCGCTGCGCAAGGATGCGGCGAAGGTCTACGTCGCCGACAACTTCACCGAGGATCAACAGTTCTTCATCGCCGTCGGGCAAGCGTGGTGCACGCGCGATCGCCCGGCGGAGCTGGCGAAGCGGCTCGCGAGCGATCCCCACGCGCCGCCAAAGTTTCGTGTCTATGGGTCGCTTCGCAACATGAAGGAGTTCTCCGAGGCCTTCTCGTGTGCGCCGGGCACTCCGATGAATCCCGCAAAAACCTGCTCGGTCTGGTGAATCATGAAATCACTCCTGCTCGCATCTCTCCTGTTCGCCGCCGCGTGCGGTAGCTCCTCCAAGCCGACGACGACGTCGTCGACGCCTCCCGCGCCCGATCCGGCACCGTCGACCACGCCGGTCACGACGCAGAACCCGACGACGCCGAAAGTCGAGCCGCAGCCGCCCACTGCGTCAGTCGCCGACGCCGCGTTCCTCCAGGAGTGTCGCGGTCACATCGCGGGCGCGAAGGCGGAGCAACAGAAGTTGCTCGGCGTGCCAAAGGAAACCAAGCGCGACGTCGCGAACACGTTCGAGACGTTCAACGAGCTCGCGCGCAACATGTCGAACGCCGCGGCGATGGCGAGCCTCTTCCAGTCGGTCAGCCCCGACGCGAAGGTGCGCGACGCGGCCCGCACGTGCGAGGCAGAATACGCGCAGTTCTCGAGCGAGCTCCTCCTCGACCGCAAGGTCTACGACGCGCTCGCCGCCGTCGACGTCAAGGCCGCCGATGCGAACACGAAGCGGTTCGCGATGATCATGCTGCGCGACTACAAGCGCGCCGGCGTCGCGCTCGACGATGCGAAGCGCGCGCGCATCAAGGAGCTCAACGACGAAGAGACGAAGCTCGGCCAGGCGATCCAGAAGGCGATCGCCGAGGACACGCGCTTCATCGAGGTGCCCGCCGCCGACGCGAAGACCAAGCTCGCGGGCATGCCGCAAGACTGGATCGATGCGCACAAGCCCGACGCGAAGGGCATGATCAAGATCACGACCGACTATCCGGACTACATCCCGTTCTCGACGTACGCCGACGACGATGCGCTCCGCAAGGAGCTCTACATCAAGTTCCGCGCGCGCGGCGACAAGGAGAACGAGGCTCTGTTCTCGAAGCTCCTCACGATGCGCGCCGAGAAGGCGAAGCTCCTCGGCTTCAAGAACTGGGCGGACTACCAGAGCGACGACAAGATGCTGCGCGGTAGCAAGGCCGCCACCGCGTTCATCGATCGCATCACGAAGCTCGCGCAGGCGCGTGGCAAGAAGGACTACGCCGAGCTCCTCGCGCAGCTCAAGAAGACGGACCCGAAGGCGACCGCCGTCGGCGACTGGCAAAAGGCCTATCTCGACAACAAGGTGAAGAAGGAGAAGTACGCGGTCGACTCCGAGGTCGTGCGCCAGTACTTCCCGTACGAGAAGTCACTCGCGGGTCTGCTCGACATCACGTCGATCATGTACGACGTCCAGTACGTCGCCGTCACCGACGCGAAGCCGTGGCACGGCGAGGTCAAGGTCTTCGACGTCATGCGCAAGGACAAGAAGCTCGGGCGCATCTTCCTCGACATGCATCCGCGCGCGGACAAGTACAAGCACGCCGCGCAGTTCACGTACAAGGACGGCGTCGAGGGCAAGCAGCTGCCCGAAGGTGTCCTCGTCTGCAACTTCCCCGCGGGCAAGGCGCTCATGGAGCACGACGACGTCGTCACGATGTTCCACGAGTTCGGTCACCTCATGCACCACGTGCTCGGCGGCCAGCAGAAGTGGATCCGCATGACCGGCGTCGCGAACGAGCTCGACTTTGTCGAGGCGCCGTCGCAGATGTTCGAGGAGTGGGGCTGGAACCACGACACGCTCTCGCGCTTCGCGAAGCACGAGAAGACCGGCGAGGTCATCCCGAAGGAGCTCGTCGCGAAGATGCGCAAGGCCGACAAGTTCGGGCTCGGCACGGCGACGCTGCAGCAGATGTTCTACGCGTCGATCTCGCTGCAGTTCCACACGGCCGACCCCGCGAAGCTCGACCAGACGGCGCTTGTCAAAAAGCTGCAGACGAAGATCACGCCGTTCGGCTTCGTCGAGGGAACAAAGTTCCACACGAGCTTCGGCCATCTCGTCGGCTACTCGTCGATGTACTACACGTATATGTGGTCGCTCGTGATCGCGAAGGATCTGCTGACGCCGTTCCAGAAGAGCGGCAACCTCCTCGACACGGCCGTCACGTACAAGTACCGCGACAAGATCCTCGCGATGGGGTTCACGAAGGACTCGGCTGATCTGGTGCGGGACTTCCTCGGCCGGAAGTACGACTTCAAGGCCTTCGAGAAGTACCTCAGCGAGAACTAGTACGCGTAGCCGACGGCGGCGGTGATGAACTTGATCGAGTCCGTCCCGCCGTCCGCACGCCACTTGTCGGTGGCTTCGTTCGACGTGAACGACCACTTGTAGTAATTGAGCGCGCCTTCGACGCGCACCTTGACTGCGCCGAACTTCGCTTCCGCGCCGATGGTGGCGCGCGCGCCGCTCGCGCTCGCGTCGTCGAAGCGCTTCTCGAGGTTGCCGCCGGAGAGGACGAGGCGGTTCTCGATCGAGGCGTACGGCTCGATGGTGCCGAGGAGGACCGACGCGCGCAGACCGAACCGAACGTTGTGGTAGTCCGCGTCGGGGACGAGGTCGATGTCTTCCTCCATGCCCGAGAATTGGTACTGGTCGCGGACGTAGCCGCCGCCGACCTCGACCGTCATCGCGTTCTTGATCGTCCAGCGATGACGAAGGCTGACCTCGAACGCGCGCCAGAACGTCTTCGCGCTCGTCGTGGTCATGTTGATCTTCTGCTTCACGGCCTGCGAGTTGACGCCGTAACCGAAGCGAACGAACAGCGACAGACCGCGCAGGAAGCGAACGCCCGCGAGCGTGCCCGGCCAGATCTCGGCGACGGGACCGACGAGGACCTGACCGCCTTCCTTCTCGGGCGAGAGGTTGTCGGTCTCGGCGTTGTCGTAGGAGAAGTTGCGGAAGCCGACGTCCATCGCCACGCCGAGCGAGACGTATGGACCGCGCGCCGGGGCAGGCGCGACGGTTGTGGTCGAGGCGGTGACGGCGGGCGCCGTGGCGCCGCCGGTCGGGGTCTCTTCCTCTTCTTCCTCTTTGACGGCCACCACGGTCTTCGGCTTCGTGGGCACCTTGACGTCGACATCGGCCTCGTCGTTCGAGGGGACGTCGACGAACTCGGTCGCGATCTTCTTGCCGTCGAGGGTGAGGATCACGGTGCGCGTGCCCGCGGGGACGGAGAAGCTGTTCGGCGCCTTGCCCTTGTCCTCGCCGTCGACGGTGATCTTCGCGCCGATCGGGCCTTTGACGTTGATCGTGCCGATCGCGGGGACGAGCTTGTACTTCACCGCGACCGGCTTCCTCGCGGTGACGACGAGGTTCTCGAACAGCTGCTTGTGGTTCTCGAGCTCGATGATGACCGGCGTGTCACCGACCGGTGCATCGACCGTGCACGGCGTGGTGCAGACGGGGCCGTCTTCCTTCGAGTTGAAGTAGACCGTGGCGTTCTGGGGGTCGCTGTCGATCTTGACCCGCTTCTTGGGCGCACCCTCGGCGCTGCTCGCGAACGCGAGCACAGCCACAACCGACACCTGCACGAAGCGGCGAGTCACTACATAATGATAACGCGCGCATCATGCAGGTGCACAGTCGGATGAGCTGGTGGGTCCACACGGCCCGTCTCGCGAGTATTCTCGCGGGTGTCGGCCTCGCCACGACCCGTTTGGGCCTGATCGCGCACGAGTTTGTCGGTCACGGCGGGGCAGCGATCGCGTTTGGCGGCCGGGTGGAGCAGGTGCGTCTGTTCTGGTTCGCGGGCGGCTGGATCGACTACGACCTGCCAAAGCCGTACACGGTGACGGCGTCGCTGGCGGCCTCGCTCGGCGGCATCGCGCTCGAATTCGTGGTCGGGCTCGCCGTGTGGCTCGCATTGGCGCGACGCGAGAGCCTGGTCGGCAAGCTCGTGCGTGCGACAGGCGCGGCGATCGCGATCCACGCGATGTGGTACCTCGCGCTCGGCACGTATCACGGCTTCGGTGATGGCGCGTTCTTGCGCTGGTGGGCCGGCGACAAGCGCTATGCGATCGCGTTCGCTGCGGGCGCGGTCGTGCTCGCGTTTTCATTCTTCGCGGCGCGCTCGATCTGGGGCGTGCTGTGCGCGACGATTCCGGGCGGGCGGCGCGCGCAGACCGCGGGCGTGGTGCTCGCGGTCACGCTATCCGCAACCCTGCATGTCGGGCTCGCGATCGGCGAGGTCCGGGTGCGTCGCGACGAGGCGTACGGCGCGGTGATGAAGCCCGAGCGCGAACGAGTCGTCGCGCGCGAGATGAGGCAGTGGGAGCGCGAGCAGAAGCAGCGCGGCGTGGAGATCGATGTCGCGGCACGCAAGGCGCGTGAGGCGGCGCTTGCCGCAAAGCACCGCGAGCTGCCGTTCGGCGTGATCTTGGGAGTGCTCACGTTTGTCGCGATCTGCGCGGGCGCGTGGCGTGCACGGCCCGGCGGCGAGTCGCTCTGGCCGTTCCGAGAAATTCCGCGGCGACTCGTACTCGTCGTCGCAACAATTGCAGCCGGGTCGATCGCGCTGGTGATCGCGATCGACGCTGCCTTCGCGTAGACTGCCCCTCCGATGGAACGCACCGTCAAGGACCTCTTGGGCGGCGGCCTCAAGCCGAACGACCCGCGACGGTTCTTGATCGAAGCGATGATCGGATCGATGAACGCGGACGGCGTTGTCGATCCGCGTGAGATGGCCGTCCTCGAGCGGCACATCCACCACCACGATCTGTTTCGCGGCCTCGCACCGACGGCGGCGCGCACGCTGATCGAGCTCTCCAACGACGCGATCAAGTTCGCCGGCAAGGCGCTCGGCCGCACGCCTGCGATCGCGAAGGGCCTGCCCGCGCGCATCCATCGCCTCGCCGCGTACGGCATGGCGGCGGAGGTCGCGGTCGCCGACGCGTATGTCCACGAGGGCGAGATCGAGTTCCTCGAGGCGTTGCGCGTCCAGCTCCGCATCGCGCCGATGGAGTCCGAGTCGATCGTCGCCGCCGCGCGCGCGGGGCACATCGCGTACTACCTCGACGATCGCTACCTTCGCATCCGCGGCTTGATACCGGTCGCGTGTGAGGTGTTCGCACTGCGCGCGTTCGCGAAAGGCATGGCGAACGACGACCAGCGCTTCCGCATTCGCGACTTCTTCGCCGTGATGCCCGATCTGCAACTCTCGAAGGACGAGCTCGACTCCGAGCTCTATCGCGCGTTCCGCCGACCGCGCGCGCCCGACGCGCAGGTGTTCAGCGAGCTCGCTCGCGTCGCGAGCTCGTTACCGGATCCCGTGGACCGCTACTGGATTCTCGTCTACACCCTCGCCGCCGAGATGCCCGCGACCGTGCCGAGCTGGCGCGTGATTCCGTTTGTCGGCGTGATGCAGGCGGCGTTTCAGATCACAGATACGGACATGGAGCTCGCGGTCGTCGATGCGCTGACGTTTCCTGCAGCGATGCCGAGACCGAGCTGATCGTCAACCACGTCGTCGAGAATTTCGTAGCAGCGACAACGTGCAACCGCTTCGTGATGTCCTCGCGATCGCTCCCGTGCATAATGGGGAACGCACATGACGTCAGACACCATCGAGCTCGTCGAACGCGTCCGTCGTCGACTCAGCGAGCACGAGAACCGCTGCCAGATCGCAGGGCCTGCACCGGAGACTGCGATCTCCGCCGCCGAAGAAGCGCTCGGCGTGACGTTCCCTCCGTCGTATCGCCACTTCTTGCGCACGTTCGGAGGCATCGCGATTCCTCCGCATCTCGGTGTCGTGCACGACTTCGTCGGCGTGCCGATCGGCGTGAATGGCTCGGCTGCCGGCCCAGGCGCCGCAGATGCGACGAACGATGTCGTGCACAAGACGCTCGAGGCGCGGGCGCAGCGCCGGCTCGCCGAGCACCTCGTCGTGGTCGGCATGGGGGCGCAGTTTCAGGAGTGGTTCTGCCTCGACACGAACCACCCGCGCGCGAACGGCGAGTATCCGATCCTCTTGTTCGATGCTCGCGACAACGCGCTCGACCAGCAGTTCTACGACGACTTCGGGCAGATGCTTCAGGAAGTCATGGGCTTCGTCGCCGACAGTCTCGAGCAACCGCTCGACTGACTGCAATCCGCGTGATGTGGCCCACGGGGTCACCTGGTTGCCATGGCGGTGCGGCCAATTTGTGACTGGGCATTTCGACACGCGTGGTAGGGTCCGCGCCCTTCATGCGTCGTTCTATCTTGCTCGCATTGGTCGTTCTGTTCGGGTGCGGTGACAACTCCAGCAGCGGACCCGGTGATGCGGGTCCCGATGGAACCACCGAGGAAGTCTGCAGAACGCTCCCTCCGGTCTCGTCGGGCACGTGCAGTGTCACCGCCGGCGATGGCCGCAAGATCCTCTCGGGCAACATCCTCACGCCGGGCAAGGTGTTCATCGGCGGTCAAGTTGCGGTCGATGCCGCGGGTCAGATCACGTGTGTCGGTTGCGACTGCGCGGCGGGTGGCGAGACGGTCGTCTCGTGTCCCGACGGCGCGATCTCGCCGGGCCTCATCAACACGCACGATCACATCACCTTCACGCAGAACCAGCCGTACACGGACTCGGGCGTTCGCTACGAGCACCGCCATCAGTGGCGTCGCGGGCAGGACTCCAAGCCGAAGATCCCGTCGGCGGGCGCCGCGAGCGGCGACCAGATTCGCTGGGGCGAGCTGCGCTTCCTCATGGGTGGCGCGACCTCGATCGTCGGCTCCGGCGGACAGGTCGGCCTCCTCCGCAACCTCGACTCGAACAATCAGGAAGGGCTCGGTCAGGGCGCGGTGGACTTCGACACGTTCCCGCTCGACGACTCGTCGGGCGTGCGCCGTGATGGCGACTGTGACTACGGCGGCTCGCCGACGACCGCCGCCGAGATCATGAACAAGGACGCGTACGAGCCCCACACGTCCGAGGGCATCGACAAGACCGCGCGCAACGAGTTCCTCTGCCAGTCGTCGACGACGTTCGACACGACGGGCACTGGCAAGTCGCACGACTTGCTCCTGCCGAAGACGGCCTTGATCCACGGCATCGGTCTCACCGCTGGCGACTACGCCGCGATGGCGCAGAAGAACACCGCGCTGATCTGGTCGCCACGCTCGAACATCACGCTCTACGGTGACACCGCACGCGTGACCACGGCCGCGCGCGTCGGCGTCGAGATCGCGCTCGGCACCGACTGGATGCCGACCGGCTCGATGAACCTCCTGCGCGAGCTGCGCTGCGCGGACTCGCTGAACAAGCAGTACTTCGACAACTACTTCACCGACGAGGAGCTGTGGAAGATGGTGACGTCGAACGCGGCGTCGGTGACGTCGACCGACGATGCGATCGGCATCCTCGCGCCGGGCCGCGTCGCCGACATCTCGATCTTCAAGGGCAAGGGCAAGACGTATCGCGCGGTGCTCGATGCCGAGCCGCAGGACGTCGTGCTGGTCATGCGTGGCGGCAAGGTCCTCTACGGCGATGCCGAGGCGGTCGCGGCGTTCGCGAACGATTGCGACACCGTCGACGTGTGCGGCACCGGCAAGCGGATCTGCTTGATGTCGGAGATCTCCAAGACGCTCGCTCAGCTCCAGAGCGGCGCGGGCGCGAACATCTATCCCGCGTTCTCGTGCGGCGAGCCCGTGAAGGAGCCGTCGTGCACGCCGACGCGCCCGCCCGCGTACAACGGCATCACCGCCGACGACAGCGACGGCGACGGCCTCGCGAACGCAGCCGACAAGTGCCCCAAGGTCTTCGATCCGATCCGCCCGATGGACAACGGGGTCGAGCCCGACGGTGACAGCGACGGCGTCGGCGATGCCTGCGACGTGTGCCCGCTCGACGCGAACACGACGTCATGCACGGTCGTCGATGGGAACGATCGCGACAGCGACACGATTCCGAATGCGAGCGACAACTGCCCCGACAACGCGAACACGGACCAGGCCGACACCGATTCCGACGGCAAGGGCAACGTCTGCGATGCGTGCCCGGGCGATGCGAACCCGGGCGCCGCGGGCTGCCCGAAGTCGATCTACGAGATCAAGAACGGCACGGTGCCGCTCGGCACGAGCGTCGTCGTCAACAACGCGCTCGTCACCGGCAAGGGCTCGAACGGCTTCTTCGTCCAGGTGAAGGAGACCGACGGCAACTACAACGGTGCGAACTTCTCCGGCCTGTTCGTGTTCACCGGCACGGCGGCGCCGACGCTCGCGAACGCCACCGTCGGAGCGCGCGTGAAGATCTCCGGACGCGTGACGAACTTCCAGGGTCAGATCGAGCTCGACAACATCTCCGAGGTCATGGTGCAGAACGCCGGACCCGAGACGTTGCCGGCGCCGACGCCCGCGACCTACGCGCAGATCAAGACCGGCGGCACGCTGATGGCGCAGCTCGAGGCCGTGATCGTGGCGCTGCCGGCGGCCGCGATCAGCGACGTCTCGCAGTTCGAGACGTTCGGCGAGTACGTGCTCTCCGACGGCATCGACACGCTGATCGTCGACGACTTCCTGTTCAAGGCGAACCCAGCCCCGTTCAGCGGGCAGGGCTTTACCGCCGTCCGCGGCATCCTGACGCTGCGGCAAATGGTCTCGAAGCTCGAGCCGCGCGACGCCGGCGATCTCACCGCCGGTGCGCCGGGCCTCGCGTCATTCGGACCGGCGGGGCAGTTCGCGCGCGTCGGTACGACCAATAATGCGCCGACGTTCCCGCAGCCGCTCACCGTGCAGCTCACCGCGGCGGCGCAGAACGACACGCTGATCGTGATCGTGTCGGGCAGCGGCGACCTCACCGTCGCGAACGTGACCGTGCTGGCGGGCCAGAGCTCGGCGGTCGTCCCCGTGACGGCGGTCGCGCAGAACGCGGGCGTGACGCTGACGGCTACGCTCGGCGTCCAGTCGCGCCAGGCGACCGTGCGCGTGCTCGGTGCGGCCGAAGCCCCGACCGACGTGACGCTCTCGCCCGCGGCGATCGGCGTCTCGCCGGGCGGCTCGGTGCAGATCACCGCGACCGTGGACATCCCGGCACCAGCGGGCGGGACCACGATCGCCCTCTCGGTCAATCCCACGAGCGCGGGCACGCTGCCCGCGAGCGTCGTGATTCCTGCGGGCCAGACGTCGGCCGCGTTCACGTTCGACAACGCGCTGACCACCGGGTCGGCGACGATCACGGCGACCCTCGGTGGCGACACCGGGACGACCGTGGTTAGCGTCGCGACCGGCCCCGACCACCTCGTGATCCGTCAGGTCTACGGCGGTGGTGGCAACACCGGCGCGCCGTTCGCGAACGACTTCGTCGAGATCTACAATCCGTCGAACGCGACCGTCGCGCTCTCGGGCCTCTCGATCCAGTACGGCAGCTCGGCGGGCACGACGTGGGTCGTCACGCCGTTGCCGGCCGCCGCCTCGATCGCGCCCGGCAAGTCCTTCCTCGTGCGACTCGGGTCGGGAGGTGCGGTCGGCGCGGCCCTGCCGACTCCCGATGCGACCGGATCCACGAACATGAGCGCGACGAACGGTAAGGTCGCTCTCGTTGATGGGACAAATGCGCTCACTCAGGCATGTCCGACCGCATTGATCATCGACCTCATCGGCTATGGAACGGCGAACTGTTCCGAGACCGACGAGGCACCGGCCGGCACGAACACGACCGGCCAGTCCCGCGGGATGGGCGGCTGCGCTGACACCGATAACAACAGCGCCGACTTCACGGTTGGCACACCGGTGCCGCGTAATTCCGCCACCGTGGCCGCGCCCTGCACGTGATCTGACAGGCATCCGCTTTCACGGACGTCCCCCACATGGCGCGTGCGTTGGTATAAGCAACGCCATGACCTTCTCGCTCGACAAGCAAGGAATCTCCGTCGCCGAGATTCATCGCAATGCCTCGCCCGCATTTCTCTACGAAGCGGCGCTCCGGTTCGAAAAGGGCTCGACCATCTCCTCGACGGGCGCGCTGATCGCGTACTCGGGGAAGAAGACCGGTCGCAGCCCGACCGACAAGCGCGTTGTCGACGAGCCCGAGGTCAAAGACGACGTGTGGTGGGGCAACGTCAACATCAAGCTCGACCCGCACAGCTTCGTGATCAACCGCGAGCGCGCGGTCGATTACTTGAACACGCGCGAGCGCCTCTACGTCGTCGACGGCTACGCCGGTTGGGACACCAAGTACCAGCTCAAGATTCGCATCGTGTGCGCGCGCGCGTATCACGCGCTGTTCATGCACAACATGCTGATTCGCCCGTCGGCGCAGCAGCTCGACTCGTTCGGCGAGCCCGACTACGTCATCTACAACGCGGGCGGCTTCCCTGCGAACCGCCACACGGCGGGCATGACGTCGACGACGTCGGTCGATCTCTCCTTCGCGCGTCGCGAGTTCGTGATCCTCGGGACGGAGTACGCCGGCGAGATGAAGAAGGGCGTCTTCACGATCATGAACTACCTGATGCCGAAGAAGGGCGTGCTCTCGATGCACTGCTCGGCCACGCAGGCACGCGACTCGAACGACACGTCGATCCTGTTCGGCCTCTCGGGCACCGGCAAGACGACGCTGTCGGCGGATCCGAAGCGCCTGCTGATCGGCGACGACGAGCACTGCTGGACGGACGAGGGCATCTTCAACATCGAGGGCGGCTGCTACGCGAAGGTCATCAAGCTGTCGAAGGAGCAGGAGCCCGACATCTGGAACTCGCTCCAGTTCGGCGCCGTGCTCGAGAACGTCACGTACGAGAACACGTCGCACCTCGTCGACTACGACAACACGTCGATCACCGAGAACACGCGCGGTAGCTACATCCTCGACTCGATTCCGAACGCGAAGCTCCCCGCGACGGGCGGTCACCCGAAGAACGTCATCTTCCTGACGGCCGACGCGTTCGGCGTGCTGCCGCCGGTCTCGAAGCTGTCGCCCGCGCAGGCCATGTATCACTACATCTCGGGCTACACGGCGAAGGTCGCCGGCACCGAGGTCGGCGTGAAGGATCCCGAGCCGACGTTCTCGCCGTGCTTCGGCGGTCCGTTCCTCGTCTGGCACCCGACGAAGTACGCCGAGATGCTCGCCGAGAAGCTCCGCAAGCACGGCGCGCAGACCTGGCTCGTCAACACGGGCTGGTCAGGCGGCGCATACGGCGTGGGCTCGCGCATCAAGCTGAAGTACACGCGCGCGATCATCGACGCGATTCACTCCGGCGCGCTCGCGGACGTCGCGACGCAGGAGGACCCGGTCTTCGGCCTCCAGGTGCCGACGTCGTGCCCCGAGGTTCCGTCCGAGATGCTGCTGCCGCGCAACACGTGGGCCGACAAGGCCGCGTACGACGAAAAGGCCAAGAAGGTCGCGTCGCTGTTCCGCGAGAACTTCAAGAAGTACGAAGGCCAGGCGACCGCGGAAGTCCGCGGTGCCGGCCCGAAGCTGGCCTAAGCCTTCGTCGGCGGCATCAGGCCGCCGTTGCACGCGAGCAGCGCGAGCTGTGTGCGGCTGTCGAGGCCGAACATCGCGAGCAGCGCCGAGATATGAGCCTTGATGGCGCGCGTTCCGACGCGCAGCTTCGCGGCGATGCCCGGGTTGTCGAGCCCGTGCGCGAGCCAGCGCAACACGTCGCGCTGTCGCGCTGTGACATGGAGCCACTGCTTGTGTGCGCGCGACAGCTCGCTGGACGTCGTCGATGTGCGGCCTTCGATCATACGGAGGAGCGCGGCGATATCCGAGCGGGGAAACTCGAGCTCGGCATCGTCGTGGCCATCGATCGATGCGGCGAGGCGCGTGGGGCTGCCCATCAGCACGATCTGGGATTCGGGCAGCTGATCGTGCAAGTCGTCGACGAGCAACATCGCATCGGAGACCACGTGCGAGAGGTCGAGGAGCGCGACGTCCGGGCTCTTGTGACGAAGTGATGCTGTCGTTGTTTGATCCGAGATTTGGTAGCCCTCCTCGCGGAGGACCGCGGCCAGCGACTGGCGGAACAGCACCTGATCCGACAAGACGAGCACGCTACGTTTGCGACCTGCCATGACGAAGTGGGACATTTGCACCGCGCGCGCCAGACGTTTTGCGAGTTGGTCCGAGTGCGATCTGCGCATCACTCTGTGACACCATCGCGAACGTGAGACGTCTTGCTGTGACGACATCGCTCACGCTCGCGATCGCGGCGCGTGCGGCGAGCGCGGAGTGCCCATCGGCTCCAGATGATCCGGTGTGCAGGCCGTGGAGCGCCGTGCTCGTGCCCACCGCGCTGGGCGCGATCTACGCGCCCAGCGAGGGCCCGGTGTTCTACGGTGGCGGGTTCGAGGTGATCTGGCTCGCTTGGTCAGATAACAGTGAGGCGTTCGGTCCGGGTCAGGGCCGCATCCGCAGCGACTTTCGCTATCTGCGAGGCGACGACACGCCGCTCGTGATGTCGCGAACAGGTGCGCAGGTCTCGTTCGAGCGGAACGCGTCGCGTGCGTATGGCATCCCGTACTTCGCGACCGACGTCGGATTCTTGTGGAGTGAAGCGACCGGCCGGCGGTGGTATGTCGACGCGGGACTCGGGATCTACCTGGTGCACACACGATCGTTCATCATCGACGCCGAGGTCACGGGCCTCTTGCCGTTCAAAGATCCGGACGTGCTCGGTGGGGTGACGAGCCGGATCGCCGTGAGCTTTGCGTTATGGTGAAGCTCGTCGTCAACGGCAAGCCCGTCACCGTGAGCGCGGAGCCCGAGACGCCGCTGCTCTGGGTGCTGCGCGACAAGCTCGGCCTGACCGGTACGAAGTTCGGCTGCGGCATCGCGCAGTGCGGCGCGTGCACCGTGCATGTCGACGGCGAGGCGCGGCGGTCATGCACGATGCCGATCGCGGACATGGCCGGCAAATCGATCACGACGATCGAAGGCCTCGCGACACCGGCGCAGCTGCACGCGGTTCAGGAGGCGTGGCTCGCCGAAAACGTCCCGCAGTGTGGCTACTGCCAGGCGGGCCAGATCATGTCCACGGTCGCGCTGCTCGCCGCCAATCCCGCGCCGACCGACGAGGACATCGACAGCGCGTTGTCGGCGAACCTCTGCCGGTGCGGCACGTATCCGCGGATCCGCAGGGCCGTGCACCGCGCGGCGACGGCGATGAAGGCGACGAAGGCGAGCCACAAGTGAACCGGCGTGTGTTCATGCTCGGCTCGGCGACCGGCATGCTCGCGGTCGGCTGCGCGCTTGGTCCGACGGGTGGACGGGTTTGGCGGCACCACCGGCAGACCGGCGAGTTTCAGCCGAACGCGTGGATTCGCATCCTCGCGAACGGCACGATCGTGTTCACGCTCGATCGCGTCGAGATGGGGCAGGGCACGATGACCTCGCACGCGCAGCTCGTGTGCGAGGAGCTCGAGGTCGATCCGACGAAGATCGTGATCGAGCACGCCGAAGCGCGCCGCGCGTACGTCAACCCCGACAAGCAGATCCGCGTGCAGATCACCGGCGGCTCGACGAGCACGAAGACGTCGTGGGAGCCGCTGCGCGAGGCCGGCGCGGTCGCGCGCGAGATGCTGCGGCGCGCGGCGGCCGAGACGTGGAGCGTGCCGCTCGGCGAGTGCATCGCGCGCGCGGGCACGATCCGTCACGAGGCGTCGAAGCGCGCGTTCGGGTACGGCGAGCTCGTGAAGGCTGCGTCGCGCCAGGACATCCCGCGCGTGAAGCTCAAGGAGCCAGCGCAGTGGACGCTGATCGGCAAGAGCCTCGATCGGCTCGACGCGCGGCCGAAGGTCGATGGCAGCGGCATCTACGGCATCGACGTCAAGTTGCCCGGGCTGCTCACGGCGGTGGTCGTGCGCGGCCCGGTCTTCGGTGCCGAGGTGAAGACACTCGACGACAAAGCCGCGCGTGCACGCAAGGGCGTGTTTGCCGTCGTGCGGATTCCCGAGGGCGTCGCCGTCGTCGCCGACGGATACTGGGAAGCGCGCACGGGCGCAGAGCTGTTGCGCATCACCTGGGACGAAGGCCACGGCGCGACGCTCGACACGAACGCGCTCTACGCGGCATACGAGCGTATCTCGAAGTCCGAGGGAACGAAGACGCCGCGCGACGTCGGCGACGCAGGAGGCGCGATGAAGGGCACGGTGCTCGAGGCGGTCTACAAGCTGCCGTACCTCGCGCACGCGACGATGGAGCCGCAAAACGCGACCGCCTGGATACGTAACGGGCGGTGTGAGGTCTGGGCGCCGACGCAGTCGCCCGGCATCGCGCAGTTTCGCGTCGCGGAGGCGATCGGCTTCGACCTCGACGACGTCGCGATCCACACGACGATGATCGGCGGCGGCTTCGGCCGGCGTGGGCTCGTCGACTACGCGGTCGAAGCGGCGCGGATCGCGCAGCAAGTGAAGAAGCCGGTCAAGGTGATCTGGTCGCGCGAGGACGATCAGGCGAACGACTTCTACCGGCCGATGGCGGTCTCGCGCATCAAGGGCGCCGTCGATGCCGGCGGCATTCGTGCGTGGCTTCACCGCATCGTCTCGCAGTCGATCATCGCGAACGAGGCGGGCGACTTCCTCGGTGCGATGGTGCCGAAGAAGACGCCGCGCGCGATTCGCCGCATGGTCTCGGCGGGCCCGCCGCGGATGATGGCGCGTGGCACGCTCAACGATCAGACGTCGACGGAAGGCGCCGACGATCTGCCCTACGCGATTCCGAACTTGCGCGTCGAGTACACGCCCGTCGAGGCCTCGGTGCCTGTCGGCTTCTGGCGCTCCGTCGGGCACTCGCACAACGCGTTCGTCGTCGAGAGCTTCTTCGACGAGCTCGCACACGCGGCCAAGCAAGACCCGTTCGAGCTTCGCCGCTCGATGCTGAAGAAGCACCCACGCCACCTCGCCGTCCTCGAGCTCGCGGCCGCGAAAGCCGACTGGGGCAAGCCGCTCCCCGCCGGCGTTGGCCGCGGCATCGCGCTCCACAAGTCATTTCACTCGTACTGCGCGCAGGTGATCGAGGCGTCGGTCGAGGGCAAGCGCCTGCGCGTACATCGTGTCGTCGCGGCGATCGATTGCGGCCGCGTCGTCAACCCGAACCTCGTCGCGGCCCAGCTCGAGAGCGCCGTCGTCTTCGGGCTGTCGGCCGCGCTCAAGCAACAGATCACGCTGCGCGAGGGCCGCGTGCAAGAGACCAACTTCCACACGTACCGCGCGCTCCGCATGTTCGAGTCGCCGGTGATCGAGACGCACATCGTGCCGTCGGAGAAAGATCCGACGGGCGTCGGCGAGCCCGGCGTTCCACCGGTCGCGCCCGCGCTGTGCAACGCGATCTTCGCGGTCACGGGCAAGCGCATCCGTACGCTGCCCGTCGAGGCCTCGCTATGAGATGGCTCCTCGTCGTCTTGCTGGTCGCGTGTGCCGATGCACGCGCCCAGCCCGACCCGGCCGCCGCGACGGCCGCGTTCAAGCTCGTCTTCGACACGCTGATGCATCCGCGCTGCTTGAACTGCCACCCCGCCGGCGATGCGCCGCTGCAGTACGACGACAGCCGCATCCACGGGCAGAACATCTCCCGCCGCTCCGAGAAGAACGGGCTCCTCTGCTCGTCGTGTCACCGCGAGAAGAACGGCACGAAGCCGAACATGCCGCCGGGTGCACCGAACTGGCACCTGCCGCCCGAGGCCACACCCATGGTGTTTCAGGGCCGCACGCCGAAGCAGCTCTGCGAGCAGCTCAAGGATCCGAAGGCGACGGGCGGCAAGGATCTCGCGAAGGTGATCGAGCACGTCGAGCGCGACGCGCTCGTCGGCTGGGGCTGGGATCCAGGCCCCGGCCGCACGCCGGTCCCGACGCCACGCGCGAACGTCGTGGCGGCGATGAAGCTGTGGGCCGGCGCGGGCGCGCCCTGTCCCGACTAATCGACGGACGCGATGGGCCGTAGCTCGCAGCGCCAGACCGGGCCGGCCACGTCGAGCGCGACCGTGAAGTACACGTGGCGTTCCTCGCCGATCACGAGGTGGATCCTGCCCGGGTCACCGGTCATCTCGCGCAGCCGGTCGAACACCGCCTCGCGCAGGAGGGCAGGCGGGCGCATCTCCTCGCGCCGCATCCCGTCGATCGTGAAATCGATGACGAACGCATCGCGGCCCGCGCGCATGTCGATGCGCTCGGCCTTCTTCTTGAGCGCGGCCAGGAGCAGCACGTAGACCAGCTTCTCGACGGGCGACGCTTCCATCTACGGCGTGAGCTCTTCGACCTTTGCGCTGACGATCCGGCCGTATCCGTCGCACGCCCACTTGTGCCGCCGATACGCCGAGCCCTGCGCGTCGAACAGGGTCGCGGTGAGCTTCGCAGCCTTCGTGTTGTATCGACCTTCTTCGGTGATCGAAGGATGCGCCGCGACGTCGCGCAGCATCCCGGAGCCATCGATCGCGGCCAGCACCGCATCGAGCTGGATCGTGATCTCCTCGATCAACGTGCCCGCGCGATCCTCGACGCGGACCACGGCTACATCTCGTTGTTCACTCATACGGCCTCAGCGTACCCATAGGGGCACCCTATCAGGTGACGAGCGCGGCTTCGATCTCGATCTGGACCGACAGCTCCTCGACGGCGACCGTCCCCTCGATTCGCACGCGCGCGACGTCAATCCGCAAAACGCGCACTGCCGCGACAATGGGCTTGTACGTGTAACCCTTCGGCTCGTCGATATATGCGACCTGAAGGTCGCTCGGACCGGGCAGCGCGGGTGCCGCGACCGTGCCGGTGATGCGCAGCCGCGCGGCGCCCTGCGTGTCGAGCACCCAGTCGGGGCGCTGCGAGAACAGGTTGAACAGCTCGAACGTCGCCGTGGTGCCTTCGCCGACCCGTAACGTAGTAGGACTCTCGCTGGTGCGGCTGGTCATCATGATCGTGGCGGCAGTCGCGACTCTGCCTGAAATCGCGCGCGCCGACATGCGAATCGCGATCGGCAATGACGTGTTCACCGAGCTCGACCCGCCGATCGACGACGACGGCTTCACGAACGACATCGACCTCGCGTTCTGGCGCCCCTACCGGGCGTATCTGGTCGGCGGCCGCCTGGTGCATCGCTGGATCACCGAGGAGACGGACATCCCGAGCGGCCGTCGTCGCGACCTCGTCGATCTGCTCGCGACCGCGGAGCGCCCGTGGCGATTCCTGACCGGGTCCGCGCGCGTCGGCCCGACGTTCACCGGCAACCTCGGCGGCCGCTACATGCAGAACGGCTGGCACTACCTCTGCCGCTGCGGGACGCTGCTCGAGGACGGCCTGCAGTCGGAGTACGAAGGCGGCACGGACGTCGGGGCGCTCGCCGGCGCACGCCTCCGCGCCGCTCATGGAACGTGGGCGCAGGCGTATGCCTTCACCGATGGCCAGCTCTCGCTCGGCACCGGGGTGTCGTCGTTCGAGGCCGCGGCGGGCGGCATCGTCGAGGGCACGCGGGGCGCGAACCGGTTCGGTGCGCACGCGGAGGTCGCCGCGATGCGGTTTCACGTCGTCGATGATCGGCTCGCATTGCCGGGTGCGTATCGCCCGGGCTGGCATGGTGCGTGGCGCCTCGGCGTGCACTACGCGCGAGGGCGCGTGCGTGTCGACTACGAGTACCGCGCGAACGAGGGCGGATCCGGCGAGCCGTTCGCGGTGATCGCCGTGACGATCAAGCAGGCCGGCGCGTCGTTCTAGGACTCACTTCTGTTTGGCGACGTCGCCCGCGTCGATGATGACGAGCTTGTTCGGCGCGAGGTGCGTCTTCGCGACGCGCTCGACATCCGCGATCGTCAGCGCCTCGATCTTCGCGCGCAGCGCCTTGGTCCAGGCCATCGTGCGGCCGCGGTACAGCTGATTGCGCAGCATACCGACGACGTAGTTGTCGTTCGAGATCGCGGTGTCCTCCCACTTGATCCACGAGTCGCGCGCGCGGCGCAGCTCCTCGGCGGTGACCTTACCCGTCGCGATCTTGTTGATCTCCTCGAGCAGCGCGGCCTTCGCCTTGCCGAGGTTCGCTGGCGCGACGATCGCGCCCGCGCCGAACGAGCCGGACTCGTCGGCCCAGTTCGCCTCGGACCACGCCCACGTGCCGTACGACAGGCCGTCCTTCTCGCGCAGGCGCATCCACAGGCGCGAGCCGGTGTCGCCACCGAGCAGGTGACCGACGATGATCCACGCTGGATAGTCCGCGTGATCGTCGCGCATCGCGAGATCGTGCGAGGTCACCAGCATGGTCATCTCCTTGTCCTTGATGTCGATCGTCTTCGTCGTACCCGCGACGCCGAACGGCTTCGTCGCGAGGCGCTGATACTTCGCCTTCGAGGTCCAGCCGCCGAACAGCTTCTCGACCTGCGCGGGGATCGCGTTCGCGTCGAAGTCACCGATCACGACGAGCTCGCCGTGACCGGCACCGGCGAACGCCTTGTAGAACGACTTCACGTCGGCGAGCGTCATGCGCTTGATCGCATCGATCTCTTCCTGCGCGCTCATCGAGTACCTCGGATCCGACTTCGGCCACGGGCTCGTGATCTGCGCGAGCGCCGTCGACGCGGCCGACTGCGGATCCGTGAGCTGCTGCTCGAGCGCCGCGAGCTTCTCCTGCTTGATGATCTCGAACTGCTTCGCGTCGAACCGCGGCGAGGTCATGATCTCCGCGCCGAGATCGAGCGCGCCCGGCAGATGGTCGCGCAGCGTCTCGATGTTGAGCACGAACCCACTCGCGCCGCCGCCGATCGAGATCTTGCTCTTCAGCTGATCCTCGAGGTCCTGGATGTCCTGGTAGGTCTTCTTCGTCGTGCCGCGCGGCAAGAGATCCGACGCGAGGTCCGCGACGACCTGCTTGTTCTGCAGCGATTTCTCGTCGCCCCAGTGCAGCGAGAGCTGCAGGATGACCTTGCCGCCGCGCGTCTTCTTCGGCAGCAGTGCGGCCTTGATGCCGCCCTTGAGCTCCTTGCGCGTCGTGCGCGTATCGATCGTGTCGAGCGTCGCGCTGAACTGCTCGCCCCGATCCTTGACCTCGCCGCCCTCGATGCCCTTCACGAACGCGAGGATGTCGGGCGTCTCGACGAGCGGCGCGCGATCGACGACCTTGGTCGGGATGAAGCGGCCCGACGTGCGGTTCGTCGCCTTGAAGTACGTCTGCGCCGCCTTCTGCGCGTCTGCCGCCGTCACCTTCGCGACCGCATCGCGGAGCGCGAAGATCGAGCGCCAGTCGCCGAGGGCCGCTGCCTCGGAGAGCTCGATCGCGATCAGCTGGCTGTTCGCCAGTGCGAGGTCGAAGTTCTTGCTGAACGCCGCGCGAAACCGCGCGACATCTTTCTCGTCGATCTTCGACGCGCCGAGCTTCTCGATCTCGCCGATGAGAGTCTTCTCGACCTTGTCGACATTCTTCGCATCGCGCACCTCGGCGCTGAAGTACGCGAGGTACGGATCGCGAAACTGGTAGGCGTCACCGTCGACGTTCGACGCGAGCTTGGGCTCGACGAGCTTCTTGTACAGCCGCCCGCTCGGCTCGCGGCTGAGCACGTCGATCGCCGCCATCACCGCGGCGTAGTCGGGCGCCGCGACGCCCGGCGTGTGGTACGCGACGCCGATCGCGTGGATGTCGCCATTGCGGCGCAGGGTCACCTGGCGCTCGCCATCCTGCACTGGCTCGATGGTGTACGACGGCTGCAGCTTGCGCGCCGGCCGCGGGATCGTGCCGAACTGCTTCTCGATCGAAGCGAGCGCCGCCGCTTCCTCGAACTTGCCCGACACGATCAGCACCGCGTTGTCGGGCTGGTAATACTTCTCGTAGAACGCGCGCAACGCGGGGACGGGCACCTTCTCGATGTCGGTGCGGGAGCCGATCGTCGACTTGCCGTAGTTGTGCCAGAGGAACGCCGTCGACGCGATGCGCTCCTCGAGGATCGCGAGCGGATCGTTCTCGCCGGCCTCGAACTCGTTGCGCACGACGGAGAACTCCGTCTTGAGATCGTCGGGCGAGATCGTCGCGTTGAGCATGCGATCTGCCTCGAGCCCGAGCGCGAAGTCGAGGTTCGCTTGGGAAGCAGGCAGCGTCTCGTAGTAGTTCGTGCGATCGGTCCACGTCGTCCCGTTCATCTGCGCGCCTCGTTCCTCGAGGAGCTTCATGACGTTGCGATGCTTCGGCGTCCCCTTGAACAACATGTGCTCGAGGAGGTGCGCCATCCCGGTCTCGCCGTAGCCCTCGACGCGCGAGCCGACGAGGTACGTGATGTTCACCGTCACGGTGTTCTGCGTCGCGTCGGGGAACATCAGCACCTGCATGCCGTTGCCGAGCGTGTACTCGGTGATGCCTTCGACGGTGCGGACCTTGGTCGCCTTCGCAGGCGGCGCGGCGATGGGTGGCGCCGTGCCGACCGGCGGTGCCGACACGGTCGCGCTGTCCGCAGCGGGGTCGGGCGTCGTGGTCGCTGGACGAGAACCGCCACCACAGGCGACGAGCAGACAAAGAAAGAGCGCGCGCAACATGGCCCGTCGATAACACGAGGGCGGCGCCGCCGAGGCGCTGTCTCAGGTGTCGCAGACTAGAATTCGAAGTCGACGCCGGCGAACCACGTGTTGTCGCCGACGGAGAGCTTCGAGTCCGACCCGAAACCGTCGACCTTCGCGTACTGATACTCGGCGTAGAACCCGGCGTGCATCAGGCCGCTCGAGCGCATCGACGTCGCGGCATCCGAATCGATGCGCTCCGCGCGCACCGCGAGACCGATCGAGCCCTGGAACCCGAACGAGGCGCCGTAGGCCTTGTCCTCTTTCACGCAGGAGCCGGTGGCCGACATCTCCTCGCAGAACTTGCTGGTGCTGCCGTTCGGGGCCTTCATCTGCCACATGTAATAGGAGAGGCCGCCGCGCACGTATGGCACCACGGGGATGCCGTACATATCGTCGAAGTACGTGAACCGGTAGCCGACCGTCGCGGCCAGCGGGATCAAGCGGAACGTGTTGCGGCTCGTCTTCGAACGCTCGCGCATCGGCTGGTGCTCGGTCGTGCCGTCGAGGTACGCGTACGCAGACTTCTGCATGTAGCCGAGGCTGCCGCCGACCGTGACCTGACCGAAGCGGTCCCACAGCACGCGATCGACATCGAGCATCGGCAGCACCTGCCACACGGCACGGTTGGTCTTCTTCAGCACGCCCGACGAGTCACGCAGGTAGTAGTCGCCGAACATCGCCTCGTACGGGCCGAGGCCCGTCGCCGCGTTGAGGCCCGCCTGCAGATCGATCTCGGGGATGTACGGTCCGACGCGAATGCCGACGTGCCACTTCACGTCGGGAAAATCGATCAGCGACGCGTCTTCGCTCTCCGACGTGTCCCAGTACGGCTCGAAGTCATCCGCCGCGGCGAGCGACGGCACGAGCAACGCGATCGCGAGCGCCACGCGCCGGATGCGGCGACGCAGCGCGACCAGCACGAACAGCGCGAGCATCCCGGGAAGCGTGAGCGTGTGCCAGAGCAGCGCGACGAGCACGAGCGGCAGCAGATAGAGCGCCGCGATCACGCGCAGCACGACGGAGCCTTCGACCGAGAGCTTGCCGAGCGTGGCGTAATACGCGCTCGTGAGGCCGCGACCAAACGCGGAGCGCGCGAGGGTGGTGTCGCGGAACTCGCGCAGCACGCGCGTGAGCGGATTGCCTTCGCCGTACGTCTGCGAGAGCAAGCAGCCGCCGTCGACGCCGCTGTTGCGATCGTGGAGGTCTTCCCAGAGGTCGGTCACGGGCTTCGGCACGATCGTGCGGTTGAAGTACACGCCGTCGACGTTGCCGTAGCGATCGATGACGAGCAGCGCGATCTTGTACGGCTTGCCGTTGTCGACCTCGCCGATCGTGAGGCTCGTCGCGGTCTTGGTCGCTTCGCCACACACGAAGCGTGTGTCGAGCGTCTTGAACGGCTCGGGAACCTCGGTGAGCGGCGTGCCGTCGACATCGCTGAGCGACGTCTCGGTCAGCATGATTCCTTGTGGGCGGCCGCACAGCAGATCCGTCGTCTGGTACAGCGCCCTTTTCGACGCGACGGGCAAACCCTCTTCGTCGATGCAGAGCGCCTGATAGACGTGGATGTCATCGGCACGACTCGTCGGTGCCGTCCACGAGATCACGATCGCCTCTTCGCCGCTCGAGGCGTTGAAGCCCGTCGGCAGTGGCGGTGCCTTCGTATCGACGCTCTTCACCTCTCCGATCGGACCGGTCATGTTTGTCGTCTGCGCGACGTCGACGGTCTTCCAGTACTCGCGCGAACCGTTTCCATCGGCGTCGACGAGGAGCCATAACTTGGCCGCGAGCTCTTCCTTCCGGCAGTCCGGCATCATCATGTCGGCCGCGGTGACGTTGAGCAGGTCGTAGAGCCGCAGCTTGACCCGCGCTGGCGACGTCGCGAGAACCGAGATGTCCGCGATGGTCTGCATGTCGAGCTGGCGGCACTGCATCGCGCGAACCGCGTCGTTGTTGCAGTCTGTGCCGACCCAAACCTCGGCCGGACGATTGGCCGTCGTGGTGCCCGTGAGCGTGATCTCGTACTCGAACGTCTTCTCGAGACCCGCATCCGCCTTGCCGCAAGCGCAGTGCGCGTAGTTCAGGTAGAAGCGCGTGTCGTCGGCGTTGCCCGGCTCTTTGGGCGCGCCGTTTTCATCGATGATGAAGAATCGATTGAACTGGAGGTCGCCACCGTTCGGCAGCGGCATGCCGTCCGCGTGCGCATTCGCGCCGAGCCACATCACGGCGGCAGCCACGCATACAGAAACGAATCGCGTCATCGCCATGGATATCCGGCTTCTCTCTGCAAGGGGAAGGCCGCCGGGCTCGCCGTCGACAATCGTCGATATCACGCGCAGATGACTGACTCAAGAAAGGCAGGTCCTGCTGTCAATCTGGCACGTCCGCGGCGTGTTCAATGTCACCGTGTCCGACGGTCTCGCAGCGCCGTTTGGATCTGTTTTCCAAGTGTTGCGGCGGTGTGCTCCGCGGCGGGGTCGAGCTTCTGGCCCCACTCGGCCGCGTAGTAGAGATCGGTCAGCTGCACGACCGCCGGCGCCCACGCATCGCCGCGTGTGGCGAGGCGCTGCGCATGCTCGCGCGGGGTCTCGGCCGCCTCGCGCGCAGCGCCGTGCTTCGCGAGTTGCTTCGACGCGGCGTCGTAGATCGCAGCGACCGACGAGCGCGTGCGTGCGCGGCGCGGACCGGCGGTCGCGAGCGGCAACACCGAGCGGCGGCGACGCACGAGCACGAAACCGGTGATGCCGAGCGCGAGGACGGCGAGCGCCCACCAGTGCTCGAGGAGCCAGTCCTTCGCGGCGATGATGGCGCCCTTGATCGCGGTCGCCGCGGCCTTCAGCTTCTTGCCGATGCCGCGGAACAGCGCGATCTGCGATGACAGGTCGTATTCGATGACCCACTTCGACCATTGAAACTTCAGCGTGTCGAAGAACCGCGCGATGCGCGCGCGGATCCCGGAGCCGCCGCGCGACATCAGACTTCGGTTCCCGGGTGGCGTGGGATCGAACGTGACCCAGATGCCGCCCGGTGAGACGCGCCCGGGCTCGCGATACGAGCCACCGTCGGGGAAGAACACCTCGGCCCACGAGTGCGCGTCGCCAGCGCGCACGGCGACGTAGCCCTGATATTCGTTCCACTCGCCGCCGAGGAAGCCGTTGACCTGACGAACGGGGATGTCGGCCTCGCGCGCGAGCACCGCGAACGCGGAGGCGAAGAACTCGCAGTGGCCTTTCTTGCGATCGAACAGGAAGAAGTCGACGGCCTCCTGGTCGCCGGGGTCGTCGAGCTCGAGCGTGTATTTGTAGTTCGTGGTCAGGTACTGCTGGATCGCCATCGCCTTGTCGTACGTGTTCGTATGCGGCGCGGTGATCTGCAGCGCGAGGTCGCGCGTGCGCTGCGTGATCGGCTTCTTCGGCGGGTTGTTCGTCGGTGTTTGCGAGTTCTCGCGATAGATCTCGAAGTTTGTCGGTAGCGGGCCGGCCGGCGCGTTGCGCAGCACCTGCGGGTCGGGCTGCACGATCTCGGAGTAGACGGTGTAATGGATCGTCTGGCCGTGCTCGAGGCGGATCTCGTCGTTGAGCTCGACGGGCAGCTTGCGGCGACGCGCGGTGCGCGGGTACTCGACGATGCGCGGGTTGCTCGCGCCGAACAGCACGTCCGAATCGAGCGGGTCGAGCCAGATCTCCTGCTTGACCGTGGTCTCGGCGAGTGCCTCGATCTCGGCGACCGGCAGCGCGCGGCCGGCCCACAGCAGCGTGCGTCGCTCGCGGGGTCGGTTCCAGCTCTCGAGCGTCTGGCGCGTGGCCGGAGCGCGACCGATCGAGCGCGACCACTGGCCGTCGCGATAGCGATCGAACGCGACGCCGCGCCAGTGGATCTCGGCGGCGCTGCGCCCGCCGTACTTCGCATCGATCTCGACGCGCATCACGACCGTCGGGTCGTCCTTGATCACGCCGTGACCGCCGAGCTTCACGCCATCGGAAAATCCGGCGAGCGTGAGGCCGCCGCGCGCCTTGAGGAAGAACCCGAAGCCGACGCGCGGTAGTGCGAGGAACACGATCGCGGCGCCGAGGAAGACGGCGAACGAGAGCGCCGCCGTACCGACGAAGAATCGGCCGCCGACGATGCGCCGAGAATCGAGGATACGCCGCACCTCGACCCGCTCGCTCGCGCGATCCGCCGCGTGCTTGACGAGCAGGTTGTCTTCCATCTCGCGGCGCAGGTGGAACAGCGTGAGCGCCCACGTCGACGTGATGACGAACCCGAGGAACGACATGCCGTACGTGAGCTCGGCGTTCAACACCGAGCCCGCGACGAGCATCAGGAACGCGAGCAAGTACATCTGCTGCCAGTCGCGCGCCGCGCGCCGGTTGTACGACTTCGCGACGATCAGCCAGATCAAGAACTGCGCGCCGACGCCGAGGAAGTCACCGGTGATGACCGCGGTCAGCACGCTGTAGACGAGCGCGAAGATCGACAGCACCGTCCACACCCAGTTCCACTTCTCGTAGCGAATGCGCGGCGGCTCCCACCACCACGATGCGACGATCGCGGTGAAGCCGCCGAGCGCGACGAGCGGCGAGATCGTGCCGCCCGTCGTCATCGCGAGGTACGCGAACAGCACCATCAAGTACGTCGCGGCCTTGTGGGCGACGGCAAACCTCATTGCCGACCTCTCGCGGCTCGCTCGATCATACGTCCATCACCGTCGTCGCGTGCGGGCGACCTTCTGCTGGCACCATTCGCGGTGTGACGAGCACGCTCTCCACGCGTGGCGGCAGGGGCGCGAACGCGACGTCATCACCGACGTACGGGAGCAGCGCGAGCGTGCGCATCAGCTTCGCTTCGTGCATGCGGCCAACGCCCGCGGGCACGTGCGTCGCGCGCGCCACGAGCTCGACCGTCCAGCCGACCTCGAGGTACGTGGCAGCGAGCGAAGCCGCGACGCTGATCGCGCGCTCGACGGCAGCGACCTGCGCTTCGGCCGCGGGCGTCAGCACACCGTCGGTGAAGGCCTCGCGCACGGCTTGCGGCAACGAGTTGTCGACGCCGACGATCACCTTCCGCGTGTGCTCGTCCTCGTACTCGCGCACGAGCAAGCGGCCGGTGCGCGCGCTCGACTTCCAGTGCACGTCGCGGCGGTCGTCGCTCGCGCGGTGCTCGCGCAGGCCGAAGAACTCGCCGCGCCGGCCGAGCCTGTTCGCCGTCGCTTCACCGCGGCTCGCCGTGCGTGGTGGCGGGCGGGGCACGGCGACGCGCGCGGGGTAGACGAGCACGTCGAGCGGCGCGTCGACATCGCGCGACTTGCGAAACAGCGCGAAGGGAAACTTCGTCGCGAGCCGATAGCCGGTCAGCGTGTAGAGGCCGCGGCGAATGAACGTGTGGCGATAGCTCGTGCGCTGCGACTTCGCGGCGGGGATCTTCAGAAAGTAGCAGCGCTTGTCGAGCGGGGTCGTGCCGACCAGGTCCTCGACTTCGATCGAGAACGACGCACGGTTCTGCTTCGCGTTTTCGATCACGACCTCCATCAAGAACGGCTCGCCCGCGAACACGCGCGGCGGCGGGCGGCGCTCGACGGTCAGCCGCTTGAGCGTCATCTCGGAGAGAATCCCCGACGCGATGATGAAGGAGAGCAGCCAACCCAACAACAAGTACAGCAGGTTGTTCCCGGTGTTGATCGCGGCGAAGCCGACGCCGACCGAGAGCAGCACGATGATGCGGCCCTCTCGGGTGAACCGCAGGCGTCGCGGTGGCCGCAAGCGTCGACGGAGCCGACTCCAGAACGACATGGCTACGTCGGGACGGGAACCCGGCCGGCGATCTCGCCGATGATGCGCTCCGCGTCCGTGCGTGCGCGACCGAGCGAGTCATAGGCCTGCGCGAGCACGAGGCGGTGCGAGAGGCACGGCACGGCGAGCGACTTCACGTCATCCGGGATGACGAAGTCGCGGCCCGCGGCGAGCGCGGCGGCTTGCGAGGCGCGGTACCAGGCGAGCGCTCCGCGCGTCGAGACGCCAACCGTGATCGCGGGATGCCGGCGCGTCTCCTCGACGAGGTTCATCGCGTAGTCGACGAGCGCGTCGTCGACGCGGATCGTCTCGACGGCTTCTTGCAGCGTGCGCACGGCGCCGAGATCGACGACCGGCGACAGCGCGCTCACCGGGTCGGTGCCGACGCGCTCCTTCAAGAGGTCGCGCTCGATCGACTTCGCCGGATACCCGATCGAGACGCGCAGGAGGAAGCGATCCATCTGCGACTCGGGCAGCGGATACGTGCCGTAGTGCTCCGCCGGGTTCTGCGTCGCGATCACCATGAACGGGTGGTCGAGGACGTGCGTCGCGTCGTCGACGGAGACGTGGCCTTCGCTCATCGCCTCGAGCAGCGCGGACTGCGTGCGCGGCGTGGTGCGGTTGATCTCGTCGGCGAGCACGACGTTCGCGAAGATCGGCCCGCGCTTGAAGTCGAACGTCTTGCCGCTCTGGTCATAGACCGAGACGCCGACGATGTCGGACGGCAGGAGGTCGCTCGTGAACTGGATGCGGCGGAACGTGCCGCCGAGCGCCGCGGCGAGCGCACGCGCGAGCGTGGTCTTGCCGACGCCGGGAATGTCCTCGATCAACAGGTGCCCGCGCGCGAGCAGCGAGACCACGGCCGCGCGAATTGCTTCGGGCTTGCCACGAACGACCGTCGCGACCGCATCCTCGAGCTTGCGCACCACTCCGATATCAGTCTTGGAGAGCGGAGCAGCCGTCACCGCGGTCATCGCGAACCAGTATAGCCCTCCGAAACGAAAAAACGGGGACGTCACGACACCGCGTGTTCGTCCCCGTGCATTTGCCCGTTTGTCGCTGTGTAGGCTAGTCGCCGCGCAGGCTCATGATCAGCTGCAGCACGTACCAGAACAGCGTCGCGATCGTCGAGAACAGCATCAGCGACGCGGCCACGTGGGCTGTCGGGGGGAAGTCCCGCATGATGACGCTCGTCTGATAGAGGATGTAGCCCGCCATCAAGAGGACCATCGCGCCGCAGAACACGGCACCGAGCGAGAACCCGAACGCCATCGACGCGAGGATGACGCCGAGCGCAGCAAAGGTGCAGACGACGAGCACCCCGCGCATGAAGGAGAAGTCCTTCTTCGTGATGAAGACCGTGAGCGTCAGGCCCACGAAGATCGCGAGCGTGACGATGATCGCTTGGCTGAGGATCGAGGCCGCCGCGCTCGGGAAGAGCAGCCAGAGCTTCCAAAGTATCGGCTGCAGGATCACGCCCTGGGCGACGGTCGCGACGCCGAGGCCTACGTACTGCAACCCACGAGAGGTCTCGGAGCGCGCGAGCCGCTCCGCGACGTAGCCAACGACCATGAACAGCGCGAGGACGATGAACCAGTTCCAACGCCCGGTCAGCGCCCACCGAGAGAACTTGAAGCTCGTCTCGGGCATGAAGCGCATCATGCCGCCGGCGATCGCGGCGAACGCGATCAGCGCGACACCGAGGTGCGCGTAGGTTCTGCGAAGAAATGCGACGCGGTCGCTGACGCCAACAGTGGCGACGGCACCTTCGATCGGACGACGAGATTGAGCGAATGCCATTGGCCAGCCTCCTGAAGTTCCGATTCTTTTTGTACCACGGATGCTCGCGTGGCAAGTCACCGCCACGCGGCCTCCCAAGTCGGCTAGCTGCCCGCGGTTCTGGGGCTCAGGGCAACGCCCACAGCACTGCGAGCGAGACGATCAGCGACGGAATGGTGACGACCGCGCCGACCGTGACAAACGTGCGCAGCCGGATCGCGACATCTTGCTGCTTGAGCGCGTGCAGCCAGAGGAGGCCCGCGAGCGAGCCGATCGGCAACAGGCGCGGACCGAGGTCGCCGCCGATCAGGGCCGCGAACACGTAGTCATCGGGAGCCCCGGCGAGCGTGAGCGAGTGAAGCAGCGCCATCGGATGGTTGTTGATGACCGCGGAGCCGGCGGCCGCGACCGTGCCGATCGTCGCGAGCGGCGCCGGTGTCTCGGCGTAGAGCTCGGCGAGTTGCGCGGTGAGCCCCGCGCGAGCGAGCGCCGTCGCGAGGACGAGCACGCCGAACAGAAACGGCACGAGCTCCCACGAGACGCCGCGGGCGATCGCGGGGAGCCGCACCCCGCGATGCAGCGCGAGCGCGGTGCAGACGAGCGCGGCGATCGCGGCCACGGGCCACAGCGGCCGATCGAGGGCGGCGAGGATCGGATACGTCGCGATGCTCGCGACGGTCGCCAGCATGACGAGCTTCGCGTGATTGTTCAGCGGCACGAGCGGCGGCGCTTCGCCCAGCGCAGGGCCTTCGTCGGAGAGCACGTCGCGGTACCACCACGCGAGCATCGCGTACGCGACGAGCCAGCCCGCGAGCGCGACCGGGATCATGTGGATCGCGTACGTGTTGAGATCGATGCCGGCGCGCGCCGACACGACGAGGTTCATCGGGTTGCCCGTCGGCAACGGCGCGACGCCCGCGGCGACGAACACCGCGAGCGCGAACGGCACGACGAACTTCGGGTGCCGGATCGGATACACGGCCTTGAGCAGCGTGATCACGACCGGCGTGACGAGCAGGATCGCGGCGTCGTTCGACAGTAGCGCCGCCGTCAGTGCCGACACGATGAACACGAAGCGAAACGCGTGGCGCACGGGCCCGCGGGTGCGCGGCTCGATCCAGCTCGCGAGGCGCAAGAACACGCCGAGCTCCGCCGCACACGCGGTGGTCGCCATGATGCCGCCGATCACGATCAGCGGGCGCCACAGATCGCGCGCGGCGTGCTCCGCATCCTCGATGCGCGCGACGCCCGATGCGAGCGCGATCGCGAGACCGGCGAGCGCGCCGACCGCGGGTGCCCACGGGTGCCGCCACGCGAGCGCGATCGAGAGCGCGACGACGAGCGCGACGATCGAGAGGACCACGCCGTGATCGTACGCGCGGTTCGTTGTCCGGCGTCCGAAAGGCTGCCCAAAATCAAACGCGCCGTTTCATCCCGCGCCGAGACTTGCTTACCGACGCCGTGCTTCGAAGCGCAGCGGAAGCTCGAGCTCGACGCCGCCCAGCTTCATCGTCCAGGTCCACGTGCCGCTCGCCGTGCCGTTCTGGATCGTCCCGGTCGCGTCGCGGACCTCGATCTCCATGATCATCGAATCCTTGACTTTGTCATCGACGGACGCGAGTGCCTCGTGGCATCGCGTCGTCGCGTCGACGAAGCTGATGACCTGCGAGATCTCGTAGCCGATCCGATCGCAGTTGATCAGTTTCTTCAGCGTGCTGGTCAGATCGGTCGCACCGAAGCGCGGCCAGATGTACGGACCCGCCGCGTCGAGCAAGAGCCTCCCCACGGGTAGATCGAGGTCCACGTCGTCGAAGTACGCCGCACCACTGGACGAGATCGATCCGTGGCCCTCATCGAACACGCCGGAGACATCAATCGCGATCGATCTACCGTTGAGGTTGAACACGACACCGTCGAACGTGTGCCGCTCCTTGGTGATGCCGAGGATGCGACCCCGCTCGTAGATCATGACGTCGCTGTGGATCTCGACGCTCGCGACGAGTTGCTCGAGCTGTGCCGCGAGGTCCGCAATCTGAGACTTCACGGGGTCGAGGATCGGATTGATGCGGTTGACGATGCTGGCGCGGGTGCTCGCCGACATGTTTTGGATCACGGTCGACATCAACCCGAAGTCCTGAGACTCGATCGCCCGCATCACCGCTTCGCCTGGATTCGTGCGGGCGCCGCGCAGCGCGATCAAGGCAGGGCCGAGGGCGGGAACATCAACGATCTCGTTGATCCGGATCGGCGTGGTCACGGCATAGTGACCGAGAAAGCCAGAGCTGTTCCCGTCACCTTTGCCAAGGACCTCGACTTCTTCGTCTTCCCCGGCGACCTCGGTCGTGCAACCGGTCATCAGTAGCGCAGCGGAGATCAGCGGAAGAATGCGGGGTAGCCGGCGCATGCAGCGAGCAACAGCATGGGGCATGCCACCAGCGCTCCCGTGCCGACGCAGACGATTGCACGCAGTTGAGCGCAACCGGCGCGGCTACTCGAGTCGCCACGGAAGCGCGAGTCGATGTCTTGGCGAGGTGCGTCGCAGCTGATTTGCGCTTCACGCGCGAGGTCACATCGCTCGTTCTCGACGATGGCGGCTCGCCGCGGAGGGTTACGAGCGCCGCTTCACGGCCTCGCGCGCGAGCTCGTCACAGCGCTCGTTCTCGACGATGCCGCTGTGGCCACGCACCCATTGAAAGCGCAGGTTCGAGAAGCCGGCGGCGAGCGCGCGCATCTTCGCGATCAGCTCGACGTTGGCCTTCGCCTTCCAGCCCTTCGAGAGGACGCCGATCGCGTACGAGCTGTCCGTGTAAATCACGACCTCGCGCGCGCGATCCTTGATCGCCTCGAGCGCGTGCGCGACGGCCATCAGCTCGGCGATGTTGTTCGTGCCCTCGCCGATGTACGCGGAGATTTCCTTCCGCTTGTCGCCGCACACGAGCACGACCCCGACGCCCGCGGGCCCGGGGTTACCGGAGCAAGCGCCATCGGTGTACGCGATGATCGGGTCCATCCCGTATCGCTACACCGCCGGTCTGACGTCGTTGTGCTGCACACGTGCGTGCGCAGGCTCGCAGCGGAGCCCCACCCAACAGCCTCAACGTCGCGGATTGCTGCGATGACGCCCGAGCCTCGACCTTGCAGCGAGGGCGGCACGATGAAGTTGCTCACGTTCATGCTCGTGCTCGCAGCGTGCACCCCGGAGGTCGAGGACGCAGACCTCGACAACGACGAGGAGCTCGGCGCGATCCTCGACGATACGAGCGAGCCCGAGCAGGAGGCGGTCGACGCCGAGACGAGCGAGACCAGCCTGAAGGTCGGAACGAAGTGCTCGAAGCAGCGCTTCCTTCACGTCGCGAACTACAGCTTCGTCGGCGAGCTCAGCAGCTGCGTGAACGGTGTCTGCCCGAACGGCTGCTGGGGATCGCAGCGCCGGACGAGTGGCTTCGCGTGTGACTACGACGCGAGCGCGGCCGATCGCGTCAAGACGCGCGACGGTGGCCTCGCGTTCGCGAGCTACAACGAGATCAAGCCGCTCAACGCGGATGACGCGACCGCGGTCGCGAATTGCCGGGCGCAGAGTGGCCACGGGATCCGGACGTACGCCGTGTGGAACGGCAGTGGGTGGAGCAACGAAGGAATCGCGGCGTCGGTGCGGTTCGCGGAGCTCTACGGTCCGCAGAACGAGGCGAGCCCGCACTTCGCGCGCTGGTATCAATCGTGGCGCGCGACGTGGTCACCGATGACCAACGTCTCGCCCGAGACCGGCGTGTCATTCGACGACGTGAAGCGCACCGTCGCGAAGATCTGCTCCGCGACACGCACGGGCTGGCTCGGCCTGTACTTCTACGACGGCGATGCGGCGGGCGGCGCCGGGATGGCCGCCTGGAAGCGCGAGGCGATCATCCGCGGCATGAACTACTGCACGACCCACTGATCAAGGGACGTGGCATCGAAGGAGAACGCCCCGTCCGTGATTCAGCGCGACGCCTTGAGCTTCTTGATCTCGGAAATCAGCTCGGGGATGGCCTTCTCCCACTCCTGGACGATGCCGTAGTCGGCGACCTGGAAGATCGGCTCGTCCTTGTTCTTGTTGATCGCGACGATCGTCTTGCTGCCCTTCATGCCCGCGAGGTGCTGAATGGCGCCGGAGATCGCGACCGCGAAGTAGAGGTTCGGTGCGACGATCTTGCCGGTCTGGCCGACCTGCCAGTCGGCGGGGACCATGCCGGCGTCCGTCGCCGCGCGCGAGGCGCCCATCGCGGCGCCGAGCAAGTCGGCGAGCTCCTCGAGGACCTTGAAGTTCTCGCCGGTCTTCATGCCGCGGCCGCCGGAGACGACGACCTTCGCGTCCCCGAGGTCCGGGCGGTCCGACTTCTGCGCATCGAGGCGGACGAACTCTGCGGACAGCGCGTTGACCTCGCCCGCGGGGGCGGTGGTGACGGCGCCCGCGCTGCCGAGCTCGGGGGCGGCCTCGAACTCCGACTGGCGCGGGGTGACGCAGATGATCGGCGTCGTGATCTGGACCTTCGAGTACGCGTTGCCCGCGAGGATCGGGCGCACGAAGGTGTCCTTGCCCTCGATCGACGAGATGTCGGACGCCTGACCCGCATCGAGTAGCGCGGCGACGCGCGGCAAGAGGTCCTTGCCGACGGCGGTCGCGGTCGCGGTCACGACGGTCGCGCCGTTGTCCTTGGCGAGGCGCGCGACGAGCGGTGCGTAGGTTTCGGCGAGGTAGTTCGCGAGGCTCGCGTCCTCGACGACGATGACCTTTGGCGCGAACTTGGCGGCGCTCGCGGAGGCTGCTTGCGCGCCCGCGCCGACGAGCAGCGCGATCACTTCACCACCGTGTGCTTGCGCGGCCTGGCGCGCGAACGCGATGTTCGCGAGTGCGCTGGTGCGGAGCTGGCCCTCGGCGAATTCGCAGTATGCGATGACGTTTCCCATGACCATGTCTCCTTAGAGGACCTTCGCCTCGTCGGCGAGCTTCTTCACGAGGGTGGGGATGTCAGCGACGATCTCGCCGGCCTTGCGTGGCGGCGGCAACGTGACGCTGAGCTCTTTGATGGCGGGTTGGGCCTCGGCGCCGTAGTCGGCGAGCTTGGCGGTTGCCATCGGCTTCTTCTTCGCGGCCATGATGCCCTTGAGAGAGGGCAGGCGCGCGCCTTCACCGGAGTACGAGTGCGACTCCGGCGTGACGCCGTTCTTGACCGACTTCGATCCGACGATGCGGAGGTCGACCGTGATCACGCTCTTCTGCGGGACCTTCTTGTACTCGACACCACCATCGACCTCGCGGCCGACGGTGAACGAGCTGCCGCCCGCGGCCATCTCGATCGATGCAGCGAACGTCGCCTGCGGCCAGCCGAGCTTGCCGGCGAGCATCTGCCCGACCTGGTTCGCATCTCCGTCGACGGCTTGCTTGCCCATGATGACGACGTCGGGCTTCTCGGCCTCGACGATGCCCTGGAGCACCTTCACGACGACGAGCGAATCGATCTCGCTGTCCTTACACTCGACGTGGATCGCGCGATCGGCGCCCATCGCGAGGCAGGTGCGCAGCTCTTTCTGTGCGTCCGTGGGACCGAGCGTGACGACGATGATCTCGCCGCCGGCTTGCCGCGTGTTGTCGGCGCCGTTCTCGAGCAGGCGCAGCGCCGTCTCGACCGCGTACTCGTCGAACGTGTTGACGATCCAAGACGCGCCCGTCAGATCGATGTGGCCGTCTTTGATCTTTGCCTTCTGCGTGGGGTCGGGGACCCGCTTGACCGGAACCAAGATCTTCATGGTGTCTCCTGCTTCTTACCGAGTCCTGTCGTGACCAGCGCGACGACCCAATCAGCGGCGCGCACGATATCGAACTTCTTTGGTTTGGTCGCGTTGATCGGCTGCTTTGCGAGCACCCACGCGAGCGCGAGCTCGTCGAGCATGCCGAAGATCATGCGCGCCGCGATGTGTGCGGGGATGCCGTCGTCGAGCTCGCCGGCTTCCTGACCTTTCGAGATCAGACCGCCGAGCATGCGGAGGAAGTCCGCGAACTCGGCGTTCTCGTATTCCTTCATGAACTTGTTCGACTGACGCAGCTCGATCGTGAGCACCTCGGTCGCAGCGGGCTCGTCATGGATGAGTTGCAGATATGTCTTGATGAACACGCGCAGCCGGCCGTGTGTGGTCTTCTCGCTCGCGATCGCGGTGCGCAGCGCCTCGTTGACCTGCTTCATCCGGTTCTCGAACAGCGAGATGAGGACGTCGTCCTTGCTCTTGAAGTAGAGGTAGATCGTGCCGTCGGCGACGCCCGCGTCCTTCGCGATCTCGGAGACGCGCGAGGCAAAGAACCCGCGGCGCGCGAACACGCGCTCGGCGGCGGCGAGGATGCGCTCGCGCTTGTCGCCACCGCGCTCGCTCGCGGCTGAATGAATCGTCATTCAGTCGCTTGATACGACGCGTGACGCGGTTCGTCAAGCGAGCGGCGCGTTGCAAACGCCGAGGTCGTGAACTACAACCAGGACGTGTCAACTGCACGGATTTCGAGGAATTTCCTCTTGGTTGCGATGCTGCCCTTGTTGATGGGCGGTGCGTGCGAGAAAAAATCATCCACGACCGACACCGGTGCGATCAACGCCGCCGATCGCGTGGACCCGGCCGTAGCAAACGACACCACACCGCTCGCGGGCATCGATCTCGCGAAGCTCGAAAGCGAAAAGCAGAAGACGTTCTACAAGCTCGTCAACTCGCTCAAGTCACCGTGCGGCAAGACGCACTCGCTGCGCACGTCGTTCTCGAGCGACACGTCATGCAAGCGCGCGCCGTTCGCGGTGCGCTACATCGTCTCGCTCCTCGACGACGAAGCGTCCGAGGATCAGGTGCGCGAGGAGTTCACTCACAAGTACGAGAACACGAAGACCGTGAAGCTCGACGTCTCGAAGGCGCCGCGTGTCGGCGCCGAGGATGCGCCG
The DNA here is from genome assembly GCA_030857175.1 of Myxococcota bacterium. Lineage (GTDB taxonomy): Bacteria > Myxococcota_A > Polyangia > Haliangiales > Haliangiaceae > JABFXX01. The sequence continues at coordinate 589,789 of JALZOJ010000001.1, forward strand.
ATCAAGCTCGTCGAGTTCTTCGACTACGCGTGCCCGCACTGCGCGCAGTTCAAGCCGATGCTCGACCAGGTCGCGCAGGAGCAGGGCAGCAAGATCTCCGAGCACTTCATGATGTACCCGCTCGGCAAGTGGCCCGACTCGAAGTCGGCCGCGCAGGCCGCGCTCGCCGCGAACAAGCAGGGCAAGTTCAAAGAAATGCACACTCTCCTGTTCGCGAAGTCGCCGCAGCACAACAAGGAAGCCGTGATGGGCTACGCGAAGGAGCTCGGGCTCGATCTCGCGAAGTTCGAGGCCGACTACGGCACCGCCGGCGCGCAGGTCGAGAACGATCGCGCACAAGGCGAGGCCGCGGGAGTCGAGTCCACGCCGTCGCTCTACTTCAACGACCGGAAGTACTCAGGTCCGCTAAATCCCAAGTACATCGGCATGTGGATCGAGGAAGAGACCGCGGTGAATCGATGACCGGCGGCCGCCGTCTCATCTCCATGCGCTTGGTTCTCGCGCTCGCGGTCCTCTTCACGGTGTCCTCTGGGACCGCCTTTGCGGACGTCCTCAAGGTCGGTGACCGCGCGGCCGAGCTCGACGTCGCGGTCGATGCGAGCGGCAAGTCGGTGAAGCTCTCCAAATGGAAGGGCAAGTGGCTCCTGATCACCGCCGGCGCGGGCTGGTGCAAGCCGTGCGCGAAAGAGCTGCCCACGTGGGACAAGGTCGCGGGCGAGTACAAGGACAAGATCACGTTCGTCTCGCTCACGCTCGATGACGACATCGCCGACGGTAAGAAGTTTCAGAAGAAGATGGGCCTCAAGAACATGGCCGTCGTCTACATGCCCGCCGAGAAGTCGGGCACGGCGGCGCGCTACGGTTCGGCGACGATGCCGTCTTCGTTCATCGTCGATCCGCAGGGCGTCGTTCGCCACGTGCACGCCGGCTTCGCCGAGCGCGATGCCTCGGGTGAAGCGAAGAAGCTCCGCGGCACGCTCGACAAGCTCGTGAAGTAATCACTTCACGCGGCGCCAGCGCTCGCGGCGCGATGATGCGCTCTGGCCGTATGCACACGGATCGAACGTCAGCGGAGGCTGCGGATCCGCGAGCACGATCTCGAGCATGTCGTCCTTGCACGCCGTCACGCGCGCGGTCGCCTTTGCATCGCAGCGCAGTGGGCCCTGCATGAAGCGGCGCGTGACCTCACCGACGAGCGCATCGCCGGTACGGCGCAGATCGATCACGCGCGGTGCGCTCTCGCCGCTGCCCTGCGCGACGTCGTCGAACATTGGATACGCCTCGAGGCCGCGGCGATTGTCGAGGATGTTCCACCGCGTCGGATGCTCCTCGGTCGCGGTCGTCTCGACCTCGTAGACGCCTGCGAGGTCGTCGGTGCACGAAGCGACGGGCTCTCGGCGATCGCAACTGCACAAGAGCAGCGCGATCGCGAGACGCATCAGCCTTCGGCCTGCGCTTTGAGCTGCTCGGCCTGACTGTGGGCGCGCAGCGCGTCGATGATGTCCTCGAGCGAGCCGTCCATGATCGCCGGCAGGTTGTGCTTCGTCAGGCCGATGCGGTGGTCGGTGACGCGGTCCTGCGGGAAGTTGTACGTGCGGATCTTCTCCGAGCGATCGCCCGACCCGACCTGCGACTTGCGCGATGCGGCCTCGGCCTGCATCTGGCGCTCGCGCTCGGCCTCGAGGATTCGCGAGCGCAGGATCTTCATCGCCTTCGCGCGATTCTTGATCTGCGAGCGCTCGTCCTGACACGCGACGATGACGCCCGTCGGGAGGTGCGTGATCCGGACGGCGGAGTCGGTCGTGTTGACGTGCTGACCGCCGGCGCCGCTCGACCGGTAGGTGTCGATCTTGAGGTCCTTCTCGTCGACCTTGACGTCGACTTCTTCGGCTTCCGGCAAGACGGCGACGGTCGCGGCGCTCGTGTGGATGCGGCCCTGCGCTTCGGTCGCGGGCACGCGCTGCACGCGATGCACACCGGACTCGAACTTCATCTTCGAGAAGACGTCCTTGCCGTCGACGAGCAGCACGACTTCCTTGAAGCCGCCGGAGGTGCCCTCGGATTGCGACATCACCTCGACCTTCCAGCCCTGGCGCTCCGCGTAGCGGAGATACATGCGGTAGAGGTCGCCTGCGAACAGCGCGGCTTCATCGCCGCCTGTGCCGCCGCGGATCTCGAGGATCGCGTTCTTGCCGTCGGCCGGATCTCTCGGCAGCAGGAGGACCTTGATGTCTTGCTCGGCCGCGTCACGCGCCGCCTCGAGCTGCGTGACTTCCTCGCGCGCCATCTCGCGAAGCTCGGGATCCTTCTCGGCGTCCACCATCTGCTTGGCGGACGCGAGATCGCCGACGAGCTTCGAGTACGCACGCCACGCCGTGACGAGCGGATCGAGCTCGGCGTGCTCGCGCGACAGCTTGAGAAACTCAGCGCGCTTGTTGATCACCTCAGCCGTGCCGAGCAGTGCGCCGACTTCTTCATGCCGGCGCCCGAGCGCCTGCATCTTGTCTTTGAAGTTTTGAGATTCGAACATGGCCGAGCCGGCCAGCGAAGCCTACGCCTTCTTCGCGTACTTCTTGTTGAACCGATCGATGCGGCCCGCCGTATCCATCAGCTTCTGCTTGCCCGTGAAGAACGGGTGGCAGTTCGAGCAGATGTCGACGCCGAAGTCTCCACGCGTCGAGAACGTCTCGTGGAGCGTGCCGCACGCGCAGGTGATGCGAGCGGGCTTGTAGTGCGGGTGACCAACTGTGTCTTTCATAAGCCTTGTCCTTGTTACCCGCTGGCGCGGGGGCTCAGGGAGCCGGCATTTATAGGGATGGGACGTCCCAAATGCAAGCTGCCCGGCTGGTCTCGGAGACCCCTCGCGATGTTGCTCAGTTACGCGGCGGGCGCCGGTCGACCCCGCCGAGCCGCGCAGGCGCCTTCTGCGGGTAGAGCGGCAAAATCTCGTGGCCGACCCGCAGGTCGTTGACGCCGCGATAGCGCGCGCCGAGGTCGAGGCTCAAGTAGACCTTGTTCTGGTCGAACAGGCCGAAGCTCGTGGACACGCAGATCTGTTCGTCTCCGACAGTCTCGTAGCCCTCGGGCACGACGTCGTGGCCGTAGATCGCGATCGTGCCGTTGAGCGCGCGCAGGAAGCGGCGCGCCTCCGCGGGGGTCGCCGAGCGCGCCCACAGCACCTTGCCGACGATCGGTGTGTCGAGCACCTCGAGCGGGCTCGCGTACTGCGCGCCCGAGAGGTCCGCCGCTTCGAGGTCCGCGATCGACTCGAGGACCGCGGCCGGCGCGCCGTGGGTGAAGATCGCGCCGCACTTGCTGACGGCGGCGAGCGAGAACGTGTGGATGATGCCGCGCATGCGCGCGGTGCCCGACGGTCCGAGGATCTGCTCGAGCAGCGCGACCTCGTCGGCGGCGAACTTCGCCGTATGCGGTCCGCCGATGTGCCCGTGCTCGTGGTTTCCGAGCAGCGCGTGCACGCGGCCGGGATACTGCGATGCGAGGCCCGCGTACGCGATCATCACTTCACCCGACGCGTCTCGGTAGTACTCGCCGAGGAAGTCCGGCCAGTCTTCCGGGTCGATGTGCGGCCCGTGGATCAGGTCGCCCGTGAAGATGAGGTGCGCGTCGCCTTGATACTGGAGCAGCGCGTGCTCGAAGATCTCCACCATGCGCTGGAAGTCGCGCATGCAACCTTGCAGATCCGTGCACACGAGGAGCCGACCGTGGTCGGGTAGTCGCAGCACACGCGCCATCCGACTCCACGCTATCAGCTAGCCGACGAGCGTCCTAGCCGAACGCCGCGATAGATGTAGGATTTGGGCGTGCGGCGCGTACGAGCGATAGTTTCGGGACGTGTTCAGGGCGTCTCGTATCGTGCATCGACGGTGGACGAGGCCCGCCGCCTCGGGCTCGTCGGTTGGGTCAAGAACCGCGTCGACGGTACGGTCGAGCTCGAAGCGGAAGGTGCTCCTGACAACGTCGCGGCGCTCCTCGCGTGGTGCAAGGACGGCCCGCCATCCGCGCGCGTCGATCGCGTGGAGACCGAAGAGCTCGCACCGACCGGCGCAGAGTCCGCCTTCTCGGTAACGCGCTGATCACTCGATGAAGACCTGCGCATCGACGAAGCGGTCGAGCGGCAGGACGTCGCCAAGCATGTACGCCCGCTCGCGAGACGGTGGGATGTACTCGAGGCACATGTCCGCGGTGCTGATCTCGTAGATCGGCGTCGAGAACGGCGCGCCGATCGCGCGGACGATCGGCTCGGTGCCGCGCTTGTCGATCGCGAACTTCGTCGTCGCGTCGCATGCGCCGGTCTCGACGAGCGTCAGCTCGATCGGTTGCAGGCACGCCGGATCACTGAAGTACGGCAGCACGGTCGCGAACGTGTTCGCAGGCAAGCAGCGAAACGTGTCGCCGATCTGCGTGCGCAGACAGTCGACGTCGAGCTCGCTGTCGTAGAGCAGCGAATCCATCACCGTCGTGACGCCGTCGCTCGCGAAGATCCGGCGCAGCCTGTGGGTCGTGTTCTCCTCGTGCGTGCGCGTCAGCACCGGCACCTCGAACGGCGTGCCGACCTCGAACAGGTGCGCGTCGGGCGGCGGATTCACCGACACGCACGACGGCCCGATCGGGAAGAACAGCGGCACGTGCGGGATCTCGGCGCCGCGTCGCGTGTAGTGATGGCAGCCGGCGTCGTCGGTCATGATCACTTCGGGCACGGCCGTGGTCGCCTCGACGAGCAAGATGTCGTTCGTCGCGCACTGCATGTCGCGCGAGAACTCCGCCTCGCCCGCGTACGACGGCTCGCACGTCGTCGTGAGGGCGTTCGGCTGCGCGACCACCTTGCACTCGTTGTCGAGCTCGCGATCGCGCAGGAGTGGCACGTCGCTCTCGATCGGAACGTACAGGCCGTCGTCGGTCGTGTACGCGTCGAGCCCGAGCCGACCTTCGCCGACCGCACTGACGTGCTTCACGCGCGCGAAGCTCGTGCTCGCGAGCGTCTCGCCGAGCGAGTAATACGTCCACCCGAGCGAGAGCGTCTGGACACAGCGCCCGTTCGCGATCTCGTACGTCGTCACCGGCGGCGGGACCTCGCCGATGCGCTTGAACACGCGCGAGATCACATCGCCGCCGATCAGCGTGATCTCGCGAAAGAAGTGCTCCGGCGCCGGCTGCGTCGACAGCCATCGCCCGAGCTCGCCGTCGATGCAGTTCGGCTCGCTGTACACCGTGGGCACCGCGGGCGGCGTGCAGTAGGTGTTGCCGTCGGACCACCGCTGCACCGAGCAACGCTCCATGCGTTCGCGATCGAAGAACGTGTTCGCGTCCCACTGCTTCGCGCCATCGGAGTACGCATACACGCGCAGCGCGATGCGCTCGCCCGATCGCGCTTGATACGCGTCGGTGGGCAGCGTGTTGTCACCGCATGCGAACAGCGCGAGCAAGAGCAGGCGCTTCACTCGGGCACCGCGGGTAAGAACGTCCCGAGCGGCACTTCACGCCCGAGTAGGTGGATGCCCGCGCGATCAGCGATGGGTGCACAGCCGGTCGAACCGAGCTCGAACAGCGGGTCGCTGGGTGTCTCGAGCTCGAAGATCCTGACCACGTTCTTGTTCGTGTACTGGTAGAGCGTCGGTGCGGCTTCGCACGGACGCTCGATGATGGTGACCCCATTCTGGAACCGGCCCTGGCAGGACGCATCGAAGTAGTAGGTCCTCGGCGGACTGAAGTCGCGCTTCGGGATGCACAGCGAGAAGCCGTCGAACTCGACTCGCCCGCAGGTCTTGACGAGCTCCGGATCGAACATCCAATCCACCGGCACATGCATGGAGCCGTCAACGAGCTCTACCGCTTCGAGGCGCGCACCATCCATGCGCATGCGCGTGGAGAGCACGGGCTCGACTCGCTCGCCGAGCTCGTACACGAGCATGCTGTCTGGGAGCTCGACCTCGATGCAGCCGTCACCGTAGCTCTGGTACAGCGGATACTTCGAGACCTCGCGCTCGACGCGGAAGTACGACGGGCAGAAGCTCACTTGATCGGTAACCGATGCTGCCGGCGGGACGGAGCTCGTCCCGAGCAGCGCGAGCCGCGGCGTCATGCATGTGGCATCGGCGAAGTACGACGCGATCTCGGACGTCACGGGCAAGCAGCGAATCGTGCCGTCGGCGAACGGGGTGATGCGGCAGTCGCCGTCGACGAGCGTGTCACGCATTCGACCGGGTGCTTGCATTCCATCCTCGGTCGTCAGCATCGAGACGCGCACGCGCCCGTCGCCGATCGGTGAGTGGCGGAACACGCGCACGAGCTCGGCCTCTTGGAAGCGCTCACCATTCGTCGGCTCGCAGAACGTAGGTCCGTACGCGCGCTGATGGAGCGCGCACTCGGTCTCGAGCACGCGATCGAAGTACACGTTCGGATCCCACTGCCGCGTGCCGTCCTCGTAGTGCCAGTAGCGCAGCTCGAGGCGAGAGCCGCTTCGCAGCTCGTACGGGCCGATGCTCTCGCTGCAGCCGAGCAGCAGCAGCAGCGGCAACCAGCGCATGCTCGCGAGCGTATCAGTGTTCGAGGCCGAGGAGGTCTTGCGCTTCGGGGTCGGGCGGGCGGCACACGATGCGATCGACCGTCGCCATCTTCGCGTGGATCACGTCACAGACCGCCGTGAACGACGCCTTCTCGAAGGCGCGCAGGGACGCCTGGTTGTCGGCGGAGATCAGCGCCCACGAACGATATGCGTCGGTCGCGCGCAGTTCTTTCGCGAGTTGCTCGAGCATGACCGGTGCGACCGCGCGGCCGCGTGCGGCGGGCGCGACAAACACCGAGTGGATGTACGCGTCGTACTTCGACATCCGCAGGATGCGGCCGAGCTCGGGCGCTTCGATCGGACCGCGCGCGGCCCACGCGATTCCGGCGGGGCGGATGCCGAGCGTCGCGAGGACGGTCTGGTCGCCGCGCTTCCACTGCGCGCGGGCGGTCGCCTCGTCGAATGCGAGTTGTTCCTGGATGTCGGCGCGCGCGGACTCGTCGAGCTTGTCGTAGTCCTGCTCCGTGAACGCGCGGATCTCGAGGCCGGGGACGGGCGGGATGCCGCGGGTCCAGATCTGGCCGCGATACAGGCAGTAGCGATCGTATTGCGCGACCGACGCCGCGGCGCTGCGGATCCGCGTCCACGCAGCGCGGGCCTGCGCGGCGGCGGCGAACGGCGTCTCGCGTGCGCGGCGTGCGCGGCGTGCGACGCTCGTGACCGTGCGGCCGACCGATGCGGTCGTGGAGTGACCCCACACGCGAACGGCGAGGGCGGGCTGCTTCGAGACGGGCAGGGACGGCATCGTGTAGTCGCCCGCGCCGGTCGTGACGTCGAGCGCGATCATGCCGCGCGCGCGTGCAGCGAGCGATTCGGAGTGGAGCAAGCGGGCGGAGTGCTTGCGACCGTCTTGTGGATCGACGGCCATCGCGAGGACGACGGCGCGATCGCCATCGTCGACGACGAGCGCGGTCGCGCACGCTTGGCCCTGCGAATCGTCGAGGCGCGCGAGGCGAACGCGGCCTTGCTTGCCGAGCTCGAGCGCGACTTCTTCGAGGAGACCGATCGCTTCCGGGTCTGCCAGCGGCGAGTGCTCGTCGCGCTCGGCCCACTCGAGGCGAGAGAGCCGGCGCAGCGCGCCCATGCCTTTACGGAGCGCAGCGTGATCCTCGCCGAACGTCGCGATGACACCGGAGGCATCGGTCGATTCCGTCGGTGCCATCGCGAGCGCGATGCGATGCGCTCCCGATGCGGACTGCGCGCTCTCGACGCTGAAGCCTGCGGAGCCGAAGCGCTGTACGAGGTACGCGCGCATGCGTGATGGATCGGCGAGCGGATCGAGCTCGATGAGATCCCACGTCGACGCTTCGTCGATCAGCTTCTTCGCGAGTGCGGTGCCGGCGCGCTCTTCCCAGCCAAGCCGCGCGAGGAGATCGAGCGCGGGTGGACGCGGACCGGCGTCGCCGATCATGCGGAGCTCGCGCGTGTCGAGCAGCGCGACCTTGACGGTGCGGCGATAGAGCGGCGCGATGCAGACGATGTCACCGACCGCGACGCCCAGCGCGTCGTTTTCGGTCGAGCGACCGACCAGCACGTGCAGCTCGCCGCCGAGGGTCGCGTGATACGCGGACCACCACGGCAACAGCCAGTCGGGTCCGCGGAACAGCAGGCTGCCGCCGACACTCGCGAGCGACCGCCACTCGCTCTCGATTGCCCGAAGCGCGGTCAGGTCGCGCACGACGGTGACATCGATCGCCATTCGCTTCGCGACGTTACCATTTCGGCGAACCAGCTCGTTGCCATCGGCAACACCCTTGGTTTCGAAAGGCGTCACCGAACCCCCAAATTCCGGGTCCATGCGCGTGTTGCCTGCACGAGAAGTGCCTTACTGGCGGCGTAAGACGCGGGCGTAGAAGCCGTCCGTCCCGTGGGTGTCGGGGGCGACGGTAAAAGAGAGGCCATCGACACCGAGCGCCGGCGCGCGGGCGCCAAGAACCTCTGCCAGTGGCACGTCGACGAGCTCGGCCCGCGCCGCCTTCGTCGCCTCGACGACCTCGTGATTCTCTGCCGCGAGCAAGGTGCACGTTCCGTAGACGAGGCGACCGCCGGGCGCGAGCAACCGCGTTGCCGCGATCAAGATCTCGCGCTGCCGCGCTGCATACGTCGCGACGTCGGCTTCGCGTAGTCGCCAGCGCGCCTCGGGATTGCGGCGGAGCGCGCCGATGCCCGAGCACGGCGCATCGACGAACACGACGTCCGCCTTGTTCTGGAGGTTGTCGAGCGCGGCCGGCCACGTGCCCTCTTCGAGGTGCAACGCTTGCGCGTTCGTCACGCCGGCGCGGCGGATACGGCGACGCAGCTCCTCGAGCTTCTTCGCATCGACGTCGGTCGAGATGATGCGCCCGCGATTCTGCAAGCGGCCGGCGATCGCGAGCGTCTTGCCGCCGGCACCGGCGCACAGATCGATCACGAGGGGTTTGTCCGTCGTCAGATTCGCCGTCGCGAGATCTGCGAGCAGCTGACTCCCCTCGTCCTGGGCTTCCATCGCACCGCGCTTGAACGCTTCGCTGCCGAAGATGTTCATGCGCGTATCGACGTGCAGCGCGGTGTCACACCACAGGCCCGGCCGCGTTGCGAGCTTCTCGCGTGCGAGCTCTGCGGCGAGTGCATCTCGATCGCCGACGAGCAGGTTCGCACGCACCGTCATCGGCGCGCGCTGATTGAGCGCGTGTGCGAGCGGCTCGGCGCGATCGCCCCACTCGTCGACGAAGCGCCCCACGAGCCAGTCGGGTAGCGAGGTGGCGAGCCAGATGCGCTTCGCGACCTTGCGCTCGGCGGCGATCACTTCGTCGATGCCGGCGACCGCGTTCCAGTCGAGCTCGTGATTCGTCTGATGCGCCTGCTCGGGCGTGATCCACTTCTCCAGCACGAACAGCGCGAGCAGCCGCTCCATGTCGTGCGGCGGCTTCTTGACCTTGCGGCCGCGTGCGATCGCGGCGTCGATGCGCCGCAAGTGCCGCAGCAGCCCGTAGAGCGTCTCGCCGATGAACCGTCGCTCGTGCGCGCCGATCCACGTCTCCTTGCGAAACGTCGACGAGAGGCGATCGGTCACGAAGCCCCAGTCGATGCGCGTGCGCTGCCACAGCTCGAGGAGCGTCGCGCGCAGCCGTCCTCCTTGAAGGACGATCGTAGCCAGCTTTGCTTCGTCCACTACGTGTGCTGCCGGTAATCCTCGAGGATCAAGTACAGCGGCACGAGCCCGTGCTGACCGAGCTGCTTGACCATGCCAAGCGAGTCACCGATCCGATCGATCCACTCGCGGTGATGCTCGACGAAGTCCTTGTCCGCGGCGAGCTTCGTCACGGCGCGCTGCCGCACGACCGACGCTTCGCGCTCGAGCGACATGTGGAAGCGGCGCTCCCAGACGTTCGCCGGCACCTGCGTGCCCAGGATCTCGTCGAACGTGTCGAGCTGCAGCTGGCGGCCGGCGCGCAGGTAGAGCGGCGCGGTGGAGCCGAGCGCGAGCTTGGTCTGCTTTGCCGCGGCGAGCAGCGCGAACGCGTTGTGGAGGAGCGGTCCGCGCGCGAGCATGCCCGCGATGTCGGGCGTAAATCCCCTGATCACGAGGTCTGACTCGCGCGCCTCGTACGCTGCCTTCGCGCCATCGTCGAGCGAGGACAGCATCGCGGTGACGGCCGCATCGAACTCGGGCTTGGTCTTCGCGACATCCTCGGGCGTGAGCTTCCAGGTCTGCTCGTTCCAGGTCCACCAGCGCAAGAGGCCGCGATGCACGTCCTCGTACCCGAGTAGCGCCGCGTATTGATCCTGCGCCGCGACTTTGTAGTCGAGCGCGTGAACCGCCGCGCGGAACTGCCGGCCACCGAGTAGCTCGTCGCAGATGAAGTAGCGGACGACGAGCTCGTCCATCGTCACGGAGCCCTCCTTGCAGAGCTGCACGAGCAGCGTGCAGCCGGCCTGGTTGATGATCGCGTTCGTGACGACGGTCGCGATGATCTCGCGCCGCAGGTGGTGGTTCTTGACCTGCTCCTTGAACCGCTCCGCCGCTTTTTGCGGGAAGTACGAGAACAGATAGGGCTGGAACAGCGGCAGGTCGGGAATCTTCGACGCGAGGACGCGCTCGTACAGATCCATCTTCGTGTGCGCGACCAAGACCGCGAGCAAGTTGCGCGGCAAGCCCTTACCGGCGGCGAGCCACGTGCGCAGTTCCTCGTCGGGCGGAATGCGCTCCGCGGTGCGCGAGAGGCCGTGCTTGTCGAGATACGACAGCAGATCGAAGAACGTCTCGTAGTGCTTGCGACTGCGGATCGACTCCATCGAGAGCAGCGCGGCCTGCAGATAGTTGTCCTGCACGCACGCCGCGCCGACATCGGGCTCGAGCTCGCGCAGCAGCGTGTCGCGCGACTCGCGCGTGAGCTTGCCGGTCGTCATCAGCGGCGAGAGCAGGATCTTGAGGTTGACCTCGTGATCGCTGCAGTCGACGCCGGCGGAGTTGTCGATCGCGTCGGTGTTCGCGCGGCCGCCGCCCATCAGATATTCGGTGCGCCCGCGCTGCGTGATCGCGAGGTTCGCGCCTTCGCCGAGGACCTTCGCGCGCAGCTCGTTTGCGTTGATGCGGACCTGGTCGTTGACCTTGTCGCCGACCTCGCCGTGCGCTTCGCTCGTTGCCTTGACGTAGGTGCCGATGCCGCCGAACCACATCAGATCTACATCGAGCTGCAGGATGGCGCGGACGATGTCGGGCCCCGACACGGTCTTGGCCTTGAGCCCGAGCAGCGTCTTCGCCTGCGCCGAGAGCGTGATCTCTTTCGCCGCGCGCTCGAACACGCCGCCGCCCTTGCTGAGCGCCTCGGCCTTGTAGTCGCTCCACTGCGTGCCCGGTGTGTTGAACAAGCGCTGGCGCTCCGCGTACGAGATCGCGGGATCCGGATCCGGATCGATGAACACGTGCTTGTGATTGAACGCGGCGACGACCTTGAGCTTGTCGTTCAGCAGCATGCCGTTGCCGAACACGTCGCCGGACATGTCACCGACACCGGCGGTGCGGATCGACGTCTTGCGGATGTCGATGCCCATCTCGCGGAAGTGACGCTCGACGTTCGTCCAGCCGCCACGCGAGGTGATGCCCATCATCTTGTGGTCGTAGCCGGCGGAGCCGCCCGATGCGAAGGCGTCGTCGAGCCAGAACTTGTAGGTCTGGCTGATCGCGTTCGCGGTGTCGGAGAGGTGCGCCGTGCCCTTGTCGGCAGCGACGACGAGATACGGATCGTCGTCGTCGTAGCGGATGACGCCGGGAGGCGGGACGATCTTCGTGCCGACGTAGTTGTCGGTGATGTCGAGGAGGCCCGCGATGAACACCTGGTACTGCGCGCGTGCTTCCTCGCGCGTCGCACGCAAGTTGCGCGTGACGAAGCCACCCTTCGCGCCCTGCGGCACGATGATGACGTTCTTCAGCGCCTGCGTGCGCTGGAGGCCGAGGACCTCGGTGCGGAAGTCATCCGGGCGATCGCTGTGGCGGAGACCACCGCGGGCGACCATGCCGCCGCGCAAGTGGATGCCCTCGACGCCGGGCGCGTGCACGTAGATCTCGAACACCGGGCAAGGACGCGGCATGTGCTCGACGAGCGCGCTCTCGATCTTGATCGAGATCGTGTCGCCGCGACCCGGGCGGTAGTAGTTCGTGCGGCGCGTCGCCTCGAACAGATCGATGAAGTAGCGAAGGACCAAGTCCTCCTGGATCACCGTGACGCGGTGGAGCATCTCCTCGTACTTCGCTGCGAGCGGCGCGAGGAGCTTCTCGGTGCGCTCCTGCGGCGATTCCTTGCGCTCCGTCGAAAACTTGGTCTCGAAGTATTCGACGAGCAGCGCCGCGAACGCCGGATGTTTCAGCAGCGTGTCGTCGACGCTCTGCGCGCCGAGACCATTGAACACCTGCACGAAGTAGTTGCGGTACGTGATCAGCAGATCGATCTGCCGCCAGTCGAGGTGCGCGAGGTAACCGAGCCCGAGCAGGCGATCGTCGAGCAGGTGGCCCGACAGCACGCGCTGCACGATGGTGCCGAGCCGCGCGAGCTCGGACTCGGCCTCGATCTTCCGGCCATCCGCGCCGCTGACCTCGAAGCCGGTGATGTAGATGTCTAGGGCCGGTGCTGTCGGAGAGGAGAGTAGTCGTTCCGCGAGCCGGCTCGTCGTGCGCAGTGCCATGCGGTGCAGCACCGGCACGACGTCGTTGAGCAGGAGCTCCTTCTTCGAGACGATGCGCAGCGACGTGTAGCGGCTTTCGCCTTCACCGACGATCACGAGCGCCGCGCGCAGACCGTCGGTCTCGTCGAGCTTCTCGATGAGATCGATGTCGACGAGCGCGGCATCGGGCGGGATGGTGTTCTTGTACGAGTCCGGGAAGCGCGAGCCCGAGCGCGTCCAGATCTCCTGCGCGGTCGCCGTGGTGGCGAGGTAGCGCGAGGACTTGTCGCCGGCCTTGGTCGGCGAGCGGTACTGCTTGAACACGAGGCGACGCAGGTGATCGTCCCAGCTCTCGATCAAGACCTCGAGCTTCTCGCCGAGCGTCTCGAGATCTGCGTCGGAGACTTTCGGCCGGTACTTTCCGACCGTGAAGTGCAGGCGGATCGGCGACTCGTCGTCGGTCTCCTGGCGGTACTCGCGCAACACCGGGACCATGAGGAACTTGCGGATCTCGACCGAGACCTTCTCGCGCAGCGCCTCGGAGAACCGCATGCGCGGCACGATCGCGATCACCGTGATGCGGCGACCGTTCGGGCGGCGCCACACGAACACCTTCGAGTGATCGCGCGATTCGGCGAGGCGGAACTGATTCGCGACGTCGCGAATCTCGTCGATGTTCCAGTAGAACAGATCCTCGAGCGGCAACGAGTCGAGGATCGCGACCGACTTCGTGTACGCGTAGCTGCCCGGCGCCTCCTCGAGCTTTGCCATGACCTCCTTGATGCGCGTCTTCACGACGGGCACGCGGCGGTTCGCCGTCTTGAGCGCCTTCGTCGACATCAGGCCGATGAACACGTGCTCGCCGAGCAGCTTGCCGTCCGGACCCTTCTGCCCGATGCCGAAGTAGCGGACCTGCGCGACCGAGCGCACGACCGTCACGTAGTCGGTGCGGTAGTACGAGTAGACCTCTTCGCGCGTCCGCCGCGTCGCGACGATCTCGCCGATGACCTCCTCGAGATCCTTACGCTCCGGCGCGGCGAACAAGCCAAGCCCCTTCTCGATCGTGCGGTTGCCGTTCGAACCGACCGGGAACCACGCGTAGCCGGCGAGGATGAAGTTGTCGTCCTTGAGCCAGTCGATCAGCTCGACGGCTTCATCGGCTTCGATCTCGCGCTGCGTGCGCGGCGTGTCGGACTGCGCGCGAAGGATGACCTCGCGCGGGATCGACTGCGACTCGCGCGGGCTCGGCGACGACGGATCGCGCCCGGCCACCGCGCACAGATACGAGCGGGCCTCGTTGAAGCGCGCCATCATGTCGTGGCGGTCGCGATTCACGAGCAGCGTCAGCTCGAGCCGCTGCTCGAGATCCTTGCGGAGCGCCTCGCGCTTCTCGACCGGGATCGACGAGACCTGCATGTACACCTGCGAGATCTTCGTCCCGCGGTTGCCATCGACGCCGGTGATCTGACCCTGGTCGTGCAGGACGCCGTGGATCGGGTGCAGCACGAAGTGGAGGTGCAGCCCCTGCTGGCGCAGGAACGACTTGATCGTCCGGATGATGAACGCCGCGTCTGGAAGCCGCGTCTCGATCACGGTCGACGGCGACTCCTCCGTCATCAGCGTGGTCTCGGGGTCGCGAATCTCGACCTTGACCGTCTTGGCGAAGTCCTCTTCGAGGAACGCGAAGCGGTCCATGATGAACGCGAGCAGCTTGTGGGGGTCGACTTCATCGAACACCTCGGGCGGAATCGCGCGCGCGTACGAGGTGATATAGGCCTGGAGTCGATCGCGGTGGCTCTCTTTCACTGCCTGATGGGCAAGCGAGAGAACCTGATTGACGACCGCTGTTTGCATGGTGCCGGCACGTTAGCACCGGAGACCAAAACGCGCGCGCCACGGGCGTCCCAAGCGAGCTGACGCAACGCGCCAACGCAACCCGGAAATCGAGCGGTCGATGCGCGCTCCATGGTCACTGCCGCGCCCCGCACCGAATCTGCTCCCGCGAACATCGAACCCTGCGCCGAGGGCTATCTCGACGCGATCGGCGCCGCGCTGGCCGGCGCGTTACGCGAGGTCGGGACCACACTCCACGAGCCGCGCGCGGTGAATCCCGATCGCGCGCGCAGAGTCCTCGGCTTCTTCGTCGATACGATGACGGGCTTCGCGCTCGGCGCGATCGCGAATCACGTGACCTCTGGCATACGTCGCTGGTACGGCGACGAAGGCATCGCGGCCATGCGCGGCGCGCTCCACGGCTGGCCCGCACGACAGCGCATCGCGACGGACGGCAGCGTGGTCGAGCAGCTGCACGTCCAGTTCTGTCACTTGCAGAAGCACGCGCGCACGCTCGTCGAGGGGGTGCCGGCGCGGCCGATGACCGCGGTGATGCTGAACATGCTCGCGAAGGAAGACACGATCCAGCGCCGCGTCGCCGACGAGCTCGCGCGCGGCTGGCACGTCTACACGGCCGCCGTCACGACGAAGCGCTACCCCACGATGACTCCGCTGTGGCAGGCCTGGCAGTGGAACCTCGATGGCAAGCCCGTGCTGACGCGCGACGAGAATCAGCGAGCGGGCTACATCACGCTCGTGCGCTGAGTATGCTGCGCGCGTGTTTCGCTCCGTGATGCTCGCGCGCTGGCTCGGTCCATGGGCCGATGCGAAGAAGGCGCCGCGCGTGAAGGTCGCCAGTGACGAGCTCGACGGCATGCGCGTGAAGATCTTCGGCGAGGCGCGGCCGAACGCACGCACGTTCCTGATCGCGCCCGGCCTCCACTACGCGGGGGCGGACGACCCGCGGCTCGACAGGTTTTGCCGGATCCTCGCGCGCGCGGGGCACCTCGTCGTCGCGCCGTACATCCCGGATTACCTCGCGCTGATTCCGACCGCGCGCGCGAAGGCGGACTTCACGCGCGCGTTCGATGCGCTGCCGCGGTGGTCGCGCTCGAAGATGAAGCCGATCATCTTCTCGATCTCGTTCGGCTCGCTGCTCGCCCTCGCGCTCGCGGCCGAGCGTGGCGACGACCTCGAGCGCGTCGTGCTGTTCGGCGGCTACGCCGATCTGCGCGCGACGCTCGTGTTCTGTCTGACGGGCACGACGACGGACGGTCGCAGCGCGGCGCGCGATCCCATGAACCAGCCCGTCGTGCTGATGAACCTCGTCGATCATCTGCGCGGCGCACCTCCCGCGGGCGCGCTGCGCGACGAGCTGATGACGGGCTGGCGCCGCTACATCGAGCGCGTCTGGGGCCGCATGGAGCTCAAGCAGGACGAGCGGTACCTCGCGGTCGCGCGCGAGGTCGGCAACTCCGTCCCCGACGGCGTGCGCGCGCTCTACGACGTCGGGACCGGCATCACGCCCGGTGCGGCTGACCTCATGCTCGATGCCCTCACACGCTTCGATGCGAGCGGCATCGATCCCACGCCCTACCTCGCGCGCGTGAAGTCGCGCGTCGATCTCGTGCACGGCGTCGACGACGACGTGATTCCGTTCGAGCACTCGCACGCGCTCGCCGCCGCGATGCCGAACGCCGACGTGCGCGTTCACATCACCGGCCTCTACGGCCATACCGGGTCGTCGATGCCAACGCTCGCGACGGCCGCGAAGGAGATGTGGACGATGCTCGGGATCCTGCGCGTCCTCAGCTAACGAACGACGAGGCCGCCCATGTCGGGCATGTCGACGGTCATCGCGGTTGCCCCGGGCGTCTGCGCGGGGGCAGGCAGCGAGAGGCCGAAGATCTCGAGGCACATCTCGTTCGTCGTCTGCTCGCCGAGCGTGACGTCGATCGGTGCCGACAGACCGGCGTCTTTCATCATGCGCTGCACGAACGGGTTCGCGAGCGAGTTGTCCCACTTGCACTTGATGTCGACGACGTCGCCGGGCATCACCGACGGCAGCTTGTCGAGGGGCGCGTTGTACTGGTACGTGCGCTGCCAGTCGAAGTTCCACGCGCCGTTCGCGAGGCACTCGTTCTTCGGGTCGCTACCACGCGCGGACGGGCGCTCGATCGTCGCCGAGATGTGCGTGCCGACGAGGTGCATGTGCGGGTTCGCCGAGAACAGGCGCACGTCGGGCGGGAAGCCCGCGGGGATCGTGATCCGCATGTGCTCGTCGTGATCCGCGGCCATCGCCGGGATCAAGAAGCGCGGTGTGCCGAGGTCGGCTTCGCCGAGCAGCAGCTCGGGCGCCTGAACCGAGTTGCCGAGCGCAGCGACGAAGTACATGCGCTGCGGCCACGTCGTCGAGTAGCGCAGGTCGACGGCGGTCGCGTCGGGCGCGTTCGTCAAGCCGGCCGGGTGATAGTGGATCTGCATCACGAGCTTCGAGCCGGCGACGATCGGCACCGCGATATCACCTTGCGTCTGCATCGGCTGATTGCCGGGCGTCCACACGTGCACGGTGAAGTCGCCGGGCTGCGCGGCCTCGCCGCAATCCCATGGCTTGCCGATGCCGCGCTGCGCGACGACCGCATCGTGCTGAGCGTTCGTCGGCAAGAGCGACGTGATGACGGCGTGGTGCACGACGAGCTCGTTGTCGGGCCGCACTTGCAGACCCGTGAGCCACTCGAGCTTCGTCGCCTGTGGATCGAGGACGAAGCAGATGAACTGATCGCGCGTGCCGCTCGTGGTCCACGGCGTCGACGGCGCGACCGTCTTGCTGATGTTCGCGAGCGTGGTGTCGGGGACCGCAGGGATCTGCGCTTCCTTGCCGAGCGCGTGCCCGTCCTCGATCCACATCCGCAGCTTGTCCTTCTCGAGCGTGGTGAGGCGCGGGTCATCGACCCAGCCAAAGCGCGGCGTGCAGTCCGCTTCCTCGCGCGCGTCGAACGGCGGCATCGCGCCGCGATCGATCTCGTGGACCATGCGCGCCGAGCTCTCGACCGCCGTCTCGTACTCCGTGAGCGTGAACGGGGCGATGCCGCCGTCCTGATGGCAGGTCATGCAGCGGTTCGCGAGGATGGGCGCGACGTCCTGGTACCAGGTGGCCCGTGCGACCGGATCGTCGGGCGTGTCGGATTCCGAGTCGGTCCCACACGCAGCGAGACCACAACCGAGCAAAACCACGTGGATTAGGCGCATGGGAGGAGGGAAGAGCAACCTCTGTACCGCTCCGGTCGTGGAAAAACCCGACACCACTCGGACGCGCGCTATAACCGCCGCGTGCGATCGCTGCTGATCTTCGTTTGTTTGGTGGGATGTGGGAATCCACCTGCACCGCACCGTCCGACCGGCGCTGGTAGTGGCTCGGGTCCGACCGGCGTTGTGACGTCGATTGGCGGCGCGAAGCCGACGACCTCGGGCACGACGGCGACCGTGCGCGACATCGGCTGTCTCAAGCCATCGTGCGTGTTTCACGCCGGCGCGGCCGCGTACTTCACCTGCCAGTCGGGTGGTGCGGGCACGTGTTTCCACTTCGGATCGACGTGCACGCCCGACAGCGCGTGCATGTATGACCCGGCGGCGAAGAGCTACAAGCTCTGCACGAAGCCCGTCGAAGGCGCGTGCGCCGCGTGGGGCGCCGCGTGCGCGCCCGCGTCGAAGTGCATGTTCAACGTGACGGACGGCATGCACCACACGTGCGACTCGGTCGACGGTGGGACGTGCCGCAAGTTCGGCGCACTCTGCGCGCCGTAGATCACTCGCGCGGCGAGATGCGTGTCGTGATCGCGACCTTCGTCGGTCGCCGCTGACCGTCGGCATTCATCTCGAACGACAGCGTTGCCTGCTGCTCGCCGAGCACGATCGCCTTGCCGAGGTCGAACGTGCCGGTCTGCGCACCCGTACCGCGGATCGCCGTCACCTGCGCGCTCGCACTGCCTTGCGCGATCGTTTGATCCGCGCCGGTCATCTCGGTCTTGCTCTTGAACGACACGCGATCGCCGTCGATCGCGGTGACCTCGACGGTCGTCATGCTGACCAGCGTCAGCTGATTCTGCTTGATCGTCCTGCGGTGCTTCCAGATCGCGCCGACCCCGACGGGCTTGTCGGGCAGCGCCATCGCGAGCTGCTCGCTCGCCTGCAAGAGTGTGGTGACCTGGTCTTGCATCGGCGTCGACAGATCGCGACCGACGGTCTCGACCTTCGAGTCCTTCACGTGGCCCTGCGGCGTGAGCGTGTACGTGACCGCGAGACCTGACAGCAGATTTGCCTGGCGCTTCATCACGATCAGCGTCCGCTTCTCCTGTTCTGCGGGCGAGACCGTGCTCGCGCCCGATCCCGATCCCGCGCTCGAACCCGAGCCCATGCTCGACGTGCTCGACCCCGATCCCACCTCGACCGGCTCGGGGCTCGGCTCATCCTTCGAAACACGTGATCGCGCGGTCGCGGACAGCACCGTCATCTTCAGCTGCGCGACCGTCTGCTCGACGCCCGTGACCGCAACGTCGATCGCCATCACCATCGTCGGGAGCTTCATGTCCGCATCGAGCGTCTTCAGATCGAGATCCATCGCGAGCTCGAGCGGCGTCGTCGTGCTCGCGGCGAGTGTGTAGCGGAGCGCGCGCGGTTCCTGGCCGGGCTGCACGACCTCGATGCCGTCGATCGGCAGCGGCGGCGGCTTCGGTTTGTCTTCCGAGCGGCATCCGGTCGCTGCCACGAGGCACGCGATGAACGTCACACATTTCATTCAAGTTCAGTCTCCCGCGTGATCTGATGTGGGGCAACATCTTTGAAATCATCGGGGGTTACAGGCGTCTGTGAGGTTCCGAAAATGGGCTTGACGAAATCGGCTTTGAAAAGCATTATCAATTTCACACCTCGATGTTGGTTTGCCTGTGCCACCCCACCTCGGATCGCGCGCTCGAAGCCGTGATCGATGATGGCGCACGCACGGTCGAGGAAGTGGGCCGTCGTTGCGGTGCGGGCACCGGCTGCGGGACGTGCGTCGAAGAGATCCGGGATCGCTTGAGCTCGAAGGGCGCAAATGACTGCCCGCGTGATTGTGCGACCAATCTCGTTTCTGTACGGTCCTCTCGCTAACGTTCGCGCCTTCACGGCGCAGGAGCGAGTCGAGCAATGAAGGGCAACGAAGAGGTGCTGATGCTCCTCAATCAGCTCCTGACCAACGAGCTGACCGCAATAAACCAGTATTTCATTCACGCAAAGATGTGTGAAAACTGGGGCTACAAGCGGCTCTACAAGAAGGTCTACGCCGAGTCGATCGACGAGATGAAGCACGCCGATCAGGTGATCAGCCGCATCTTGTTCCTCGAGGGCGTGCCGAATCTGCAGCGCTATCACAAGCTCCACGTCGGCGAGACCGTCAAGGAGCAGTTCGAGAGCGACCTGCAGCTCGAGTACGCCGCGATCGCGGCGCTCAACCAGGGCATCGCGAAGTGCCGCGAGTACGGCGACAACGCGAGCGAGGATCTGTTCACGCGCATCCTCGTCTCCGAGGAAGAGCACACCGACTGGCTCGAGACCCAGCTCGAGCTCATCAAGCAGATCGGCGAGCAGAACTACTTGGCGCAGCAGATCAACGAGTAGTGCCAGCTTGGCAGCGCGCCGACGCGCTGGCGCTGCTAACGCCTCGATGATCCGAGCCGGCCACTGGCCGCGCTGTTGCAACTGCCAGGCGCATGCTCCTGTCGCGCACGCTCCAGCTCGGTCTCATCGTGTTCGCCATCGCGCTGCTCGTCGGGACGATGGTCGAGAAGGCGCGGTTACCCGAGCACCAGCACACGCGCATCACGCCGGCCGCGTACGAGCCGGTGACCGTCGTCGACGTCGCGCGCGGGGTCGATGCCGCGTCGCTCGCGAGCCTCGTGCGGATCCGCAGCGACGAACGCGTCAGCGCGGTCGACGATCAGCCGGTCGCGAACGACTTCGCCGCCGGTGCCGCACTCACCGAGCGCGCGCTCGGTCCCGGCAAGTACCTCGATCTCACCGTCACGGGCGCGAGCGGAAGTCGCCGCGTGCTCGTGCTGATGCACTGATCACTGGAGCGGCTGCTCGAGCTCTTTGCAGCGGGCGATCAGCGTCGTCTTGTAGCTCGCGATCGGGATCGCGCGCAGGTCGGCCTGGGCGCCGCCGATGTTCTGCTTCCGGCAGTGGATCGTCCCGCGCAACAAGAGCGCGAGGCTGCGCTGCACGGGCGTTGCCGTCGCCGAGCTGTCCGCGACGCTGTTGCAGTGCAGCTTCGCGAGGTCGAGGTCGCCGGCCTTGTACGCGGCGTTTGCCTTGTCGAGGAACTCCCACGCGAGCGGGTCACCTTCGTTGCGGTTGACCGCGGGCGGCTTGCCGACCTTCACGCCTGCGTCGGTCGCCTTCGCGATCGCGGCATCCATCGGCGGCGGCGCGTCCTCGATCGACGGCGCGTCCTCGAGGATCACCGCCTCGCTGCCGAGCATCGACGCATCGACCGCCGCCGCATCCTCGACGAGCGCGACCTTCGGTGTCGTGTCCTCGCCGCTGCGCGTCGCGAAGTAGATCGCGATCACAGCGCCGAGCAAGCCGGCGAGCGCGAGCCCGAACATCAGCGCACGTGGCCTTCGCGCGGCCGGCGTTGGCTCGTCGCCGCCGTGCGAGGCCAACGTCTCCGCATGCGGGCTGACATGCGCGGCCGACTTCGCGACGCTGCCGGAGTCCACGGTGCTCGCGTACGCGGCCTGGCCGACGCGCTTGCCGGTCGTGGTCGTCGGCTTCGGCCGATCCGGTGAGAGCGAGATCATCGACGAGCGCTGCACGATCGGACGCCCCGTGAGCGTCTCGACGAACGCGTTCACCGTCGGGAATCGATCGTCCTGCCCCTTCTGCATCGCGCGCTCGACCGCGGCGACGATATTGGCCGGCGCATGCGGTGCGGCCTCGGCAAGCCGCAACGGCGGCTCGTAGACGACCTTGAACACGACCTCTGGAATGCTCTCACCCGAGAACGCCGGCTTGCCGGTCAGCATCTCGTACACGATCGAACCGAGCGCGAACACGTCGGTGCGCTCGTCGACATTCGCGTGCTGACCGGTCGCTTGCTCCGGCGCCATGTACTGCGGCGTGCCGAGCAGCGTGTTCTCCTGCGTCTTCACGGTCGTGCTGTTGCGCATCTTCGAGATGCCGAAGTCGAGGACCTTCGCCGCCTCGACGAGCTTGCCGTCGACCTCCGTCTGGATCAGGAAGATGTTCTGCGGCTTGAGATCGCGGTGCACGTAGCCGAGCTCGTGCGCGGCCGAGATCGCCGAGCCGACCATGCGAACGATGGGCATGACCTGATCGAGCGGCATCGGCCCGTGCGTCAGCCGCTGCGCGAGGCTCTCGCCCTCGAGGTACTCGAGGATGAGGTACGGCGTGCCGTCCTCGTGCACGTTGAAGTCATCGACGCGCACGATGTACGGGTGGTCGAGCTGTGTCGCGATCGTCGCCTCGCGCCGGAATCGCGCGAGCACCTCGTCGTTGTTGAGCTCGACGTGGAGCATCTTGATCGCGACGCGCTTGCCCGGGAGCCGGTTGTGGGTGGCGAGAAAGACCGAGCCCATCCCGCCCTCGCCGATCAGCCGTTCGATGATGTAGGTGTCGGCAATCACCGACCCAACATCGACGCCCGAGCGCGCCGGTGAATTCGCCACGATGACGAGCGTATAATGACTTAGCTATGGTTGCACGAGCCTGCGTTGCCGCTGCGTTGTTGTGGGCGACGGTTTCTTTCGCTCGCGCGGACCCCGCGCCGAAACCCGTCGACATCAAGGACATGAAGGAGAAGCTGCTCGTGTTCAAGGATGCCGAGGGGGGCATCTACGTCGTGTTCAACGAAAAGCAGATGGACAAGCGCGTGTTCTACGGGACCGTCCGCGACAAGGTGCTCTACGACCAGATCCTCGAAGGCGGCGGCGGCACGGATGGGAACGCGTGGTACGTCTCCGTCTCCGCGCCGCGTACCACGTATCCGTTCATGGGTTCGGTCGGACGCCGCAAGGACGACACGTTCTTCCGCTCGTGCGGCGGCGGCTCGAAAGCCACGGACGCGGACCTCACGCAGATCACCGGCGACAAGGCGAAAGAGATCCTCGAGAAGTACAAGTTCCTCACCACCCCGATCATCCGCAAGCCGTACCTCCTCGCGCGGGACGATCGCGGCGTCTACTACTACGTCGACGTGCTGCGGAACATCTACGGCGGCAGCGGCCACCGCGTGTTCGTCGGCAAGAAGGGCGCGCTCAAGCAGATGGCATTGACCGACGTCACGAGCGACAGCGCGGGCGACGTGTTCTCGACGAAGACCGGCGACCTTCGACTCGTTCACACCGTCGTCGAGGGCAAAGCAAAGCCGACGGCGCAGTGGATCCGCGGCGAGAAGAGGAGCGACCTCATCTATCTCGACCTCTACATGAACCAGCCGCTGATCTACCGCGACCTCGGGCTCTACAAGATCCCGGGAACGATATGCGGCAACATCTAATCGTCCTCGCGCTCTGC
The DNA here is from genome assembly GCA_030857175.1 of Myxococcota bacterium. Taxonomy (GTDB): domain Bacteria; phylum Myxococcota_A; class Polyangia; order Haliangiales; family Haliangiaceae; genus JABFXX01. Next base: position 612,920 of record JALZOJ010000001.1, read on the forward strand.
GCATCGGCGGCGCATGCCGAGCCGACGAAGCGCGAGAAGCTCGACGTCAGCGAGGCGATCGGCAAGGTCGACGTGCTGCGCGACGAGACCGGCAAGTACTACGTGATGCCGAAGGTGTTCGGCGAGGATGGGGCCGCCGCGGAGAAGTGGACGTTCTACGGCGACGGCCGAACGATGTATCTGCAACGGATCGTGTTGTTCTCGACGGAGCACGGCAACATCACCGTCGGTGCGTGGTCACCTCGCGTGCGGAGCGTGCCGCACGCGATCCTCGAGAAGACCAAAGACGGTGCGGCCTCGCTGATCTGCCGCATGCAATCGAGCAAGTACGTGCGGCGGCCGCTCAAGCTGCTCTCCGAGGCCGACGCGACGAAGCTCCTCAAGAGCGCGCGCTTCGAGCCCGTGTTCTGGGAGCGCCGCGTGTTCTTCTTCGGCCGCGGCGACGCCTCGAAGTACTACCTCGTCGACATGTTGCGCGACGAGTACGGTGGCGCGGGCTTCCGCCTGTTCGTCGGACCCAAGGGTCAGATGAAGCAGATCGCGATCAGCGACGTCGCGGACGACACCGGTGGCGCCTCCGTGACGACCAAGCTCGGCGAGCTCCGCGTCGAGCCCAAGAACAACGGCGCGGTGTGGAAGCAGGGCAAGAAGATGGTCGCGGTCACGCGGCTGGATCCGCAGCCGAACGCATTTCTCATCTATCGCGAGCTCGGCGTGTACGGACAGCTCGGCGCCGTCTGCGAAGATCAGTAGTATCTCGGCATGAAGCTCTCCGGTTCGGTTGCTCTCGTCACGGGTGGTGCGTCGGGTCTCGGTGCAGCGACGGTTCGCCGGCTCGTCTCCGGCGGCGCGAAAGTGCTCATCGTCGATCGCGACGAAGCCAAGGGCACGGCGCTCGCGAGCGAGCTCGGCCAACAGTTCGCGAAAGCGGACGTCACCGATGCGGCGCAAGTCGGCGCTGCCGTCGACCAGGCGGCCGCGCTCGGCGCGTTTCGCATCGCGGTGTCGTGCGCGGGCGTCGGCTGGGCGGCGCGCACGCTCGACAAGACGGGCAAGCCGCACGATCTCGATCTGTTCAAGACCGTGATCGGCGTGAACCTCGTCGGCACGTTCAACGTGCTCCGCCTCGCGGCATCCGCGATCTCGAAGACCGAACCGCTCGAGCACGGCGAGCGCGGCGTGATCGTGAACACCGCATCGGTCGCCGCGTTCGATGGCCAGATCGGTCAGATCGCATACGCCGCGTCGAAGGCCGGTGTTGCCGGCATGACGCTGCCCGCCGCGCGTGATCTCGCACCCGCCGGCATTCGCGTCGTCACGATCGCGCCCGGCATCTTCGACACGCCGATGCTCGGGGGACTCCCCGAGGACAAGCGTGCGGCGCTCGCAGCCGACGTCGTGTTCCCGAAGCGGCTCGGCGATCCGGCCGAATACGGCACGCTCGTCGTGGCGGTCATCGAGACCGGCTACTTGAACGGTGAGACGATCCGCCTCGACGGCTCGCTGCGCATGCCGCCAAAATGACTCCGCAAAATCTCCACGAATAGGCCCCGCTCGCCGTGCTGTTCTTGTGGAGATGCTGAAAGGGCTCGTCGTCGGCTTCTGCAACACGGTCGTCGTGGGTATCTGCTTCGGCGCGATCAGCTCGGGCGCCGGCGCCGAGACGTTCATCGTGGTCATGGCGTTGGGCTTCTTGCCGGCGATCATGACCGGCGCGCTGCTCGGCCACCTCGCAGAGCGGCTGCAGCACGTGAACCGCTGGCTCCTGCTCGCGATCATGATCGCCGTCGCGTGCCTCGCAGTGTTCGCGCTCGGCGACATGTTCCAGATGCAAGACCTCGTCGCGGTGTCGTGCATCCCGACCGCGGCCGCCTGCGCGGCGCTCGAGCGCTGGACGCGCGCGAAGCCGACGCCCGACGCATTGCCGCTCGCACGGGTCGCGTAGGCGTGCTTTCCTAGAGTGATGCTGGGCTCGCTCAAAGGAATCCTGGTCGGCCTCGCGAACGCGGTCATCGTCGCGTTCTGCATCGCGATGTGGATCGCAGATGGCGACGTCGCCGAAGCGACGCTCATCATCACGATGGTCGGCGCGCTGCCGGCGACGCTGACCGGCGCGTTCCTCGGTTTCCTGGCCGAGAACAACCAGCACACGAACCGACGCGTGATGTTCGTGTGGATGCTCGCGGCCTCGTGCACCGCAGTCGCGTTCCTCGGCACCATCTTCGATCTGCCCGAGCTCATCGTGGTCTCGTGCGTCCCCACCGCCGCGGGCTGCTCGATCCTCGAACGCTGGACGCGCGCGAAGCCCGAAGAACAGTTTCCCGCCGCGCGCGTCGCTTAGCGCGTGTGATACGTGACGCCGAAGATCGCCTGGCGCTGATCGAAGCCGCCGCTGAGGATTGGCAGCTGCGTTGCCATCTGGTCGGCGTCGCCGCGATCGATCACCGCGAGCTTGAAGTACACGTCCCAGTGCTTCACGAACGACAGGATCGCGCCGAGCTCGACGTCCATGCGCGGTTGCGGGTCGATCATGTCGGCGTGCGCGAACGGGATCGAGTATCGAAAGCCGATCCAGCCGCCGGTCCAGCCCTGTGGATCGTGCACGAGCACCGAGCCGGCAAGCCCCGCTTCGGCGAGCCACGCGCGTTCACCCTCATCGGGACGCAGCTGCGTCGCGAGCGCATTCACGCTGCCTTCGAAGCGCAGGATCTGGTGGATGCGCTTGCGGCCCGTCGCACCAACGCGCGCCTCGCCCCAGGAGCCAGCGTTATCGAGCAACACGCCAGCGGTCCCGTTCAGGTGCAGCGCGACCGGGAGGCGCAGCGAGGGCTGTAGATTCATACCGAACCCCGCGCTCTGGAACACCAGCTCGTCGGTCGTGCTCGGTTGCTTCGGGAGCAAGTCGGCCGACAGCGCGACATCGACGCGCTTGCCGAGCCCCGCGCGGGCGCGCAGCGTGAGCAGCGTGACGTCGGTGAACGCGAGGCCACCACCGGCGAAGCTCGGTGCCGTCAGGAACCTCAGATCGCCGCCGACCTCGTAGCCGTCGATGATCATCCAGCCCTTCGGCACGGAGCGATAGCTGATCGTCTCCGAGCCGGAGCTCAGGCTGGTCGCGTTGACGCCGTCGACGGCGTACTGATTTTCGACGCGGATGATCTCCTCGCCGATCGTCGGTGGTTCGTCCGCATGCGCGAGGGCAGGGAGCAAGAGCACGATGGCGGCGAGCTTCATGTGCCGATCAGCGCATCACCACACCGCCCGATCCATGGATCCTCTCTGACACGCCGCGCACCCGAGGCGCGTCGCGTGTCGCACTACTTCGGCTGGATCTCGGCGGGGATCTTGTTCGGCATCTCGGGGACCGTCTTGTCGTAGAGCCAGCTGTACGTGAAGAACGTGCCGGTCACGCGCTTGGTGTAGTTGCGGATCTGATCGTCGACGATCGCTTCGATGAACTCGTCGGCGTCGAGCGTGCCCTTCTTCTTCAAGTTCCGCTTCACGTAGCCTTCGCCGCCGTTGTACGAGGGCGGCACGAACAGCGTGAAGTTCTTCCAGTACGCGAACAGGTGGCCGAGGAAGCGCGAGCCGATCGTCACGTTCTTTTCGGGGTCGCGCAGCGCTTCGCGCGAGACCTTGATGCCCGTGCCCTTCGCGAACCGCTCGGCGGTCGGAAAGATCATCTGCGTGAGGCCGATCGCGTTCGCGTAGCTCTCGAGCAGCGGATCGAACGCGCTCTCTTCACGCACGATCGACATCTGCATCGCGAACGGCACGCTGTTCGTCTTCGCATGCTCGCGGAGCAGCGCCTCGTACGCGCGCGGATAGCCGATCAGCCAGCGCGCACGGTTCGCGCCGACGGGCCACTGCGTGCGGTAGTCGAGGATGTGCCAGCGCGTCGGCCAGTGCGAGCCTCCATAGCGGCCGGCCTTGTCGAACAGATACGCCATCGCCCACAGCTTCTCGACCTTGTCGGCGTCGTCGACGCGCTTCTTGTCCTTCGGCGCGGTCAGCCCGAGCTTGCGCAGCTCGGCTTCTGCGGTCGCGCCGAGACCGAGGCGCAGAAACTCGAGCGCGCGCGCGAAGCCCGCGGTCGCCCACTCGACGCGGGGCTTGAACGTGAACGCGGGCGCGGCGGCGTCGTAGCCGGGCGGATCCGTCGCGAGCTCCTTCACCAGCGCTTCGTACTTCTTCTTGTCGACCTCGCGCATGCGGTTGAGCCCGAGCAGCGCGTAGTAGGCGGCGGGATATTGCTTGATGCCTTTCTCCCACCAGGCGAGTGCGTCGGCCTTCTTGCCCTTCGCCTGGTACGCGCGTCCGAGCCAGTACTGCGCCTGGCCTTCGCCGTAGTAGTTGTCGTCGTGCGGGACGAGCTCGATCTCCTTCGTCCACCACTTGATCGATTCGTCGTACTTCTTCTCGCGCCACGCCGCCCAGCCGAGCCGCCACATCGCCTCGGCGATGTTGTCGCCCTTGGGAAACTTGGTCGGCAGCGAGGACAGGACTTCCTCGACCTTCTTCGCGTCGCCCTTGATCGTCCACTCCTCGCCTTCGCGGAGCAGCGCGTCGTCCGAGTAGCTGTGCGACGGGTCGACCTTCTGCGCCGCTTGATAGCGCTCGATCGACGTGTCGGTCGCGCCGTAGAAGCCGTACGAGCGGCCTGCCTGGTAGTACGACTTGATCTCGAGGTCGGTGTTCTTGGCTTCCTTGCAGAACACGCCGGCCTCGTCGAACAGCGGCGCGGCACCCCTGCGATCGCGCGCCTTGAACCGGCTCTGCGCCTTGTGATACCCGGCGATGCACTTCTCCGACGGTGTGATCTTCGGATCCGCGAGCGCCGACGCGAAGCCGGCCTCCGACTCCGGGTTGCGCTGCGCATCGAACAGCTCCATCGCGCGATCGATGTGCTCGCTCGCGGTGAGTGGCGGTTGATTTGGATCGACGACCTTGAGGCGCGCGGTCGCCTGCGTCGCCCACGACGACAACGGATCGTCGATCGTGATCCGGCGATACAGCGCCGCGATCTCCTTCGCATCACCCTTCGTCGCTTCGAGGGCCTCGGCAAGACGGAACCGCGCCTCGGAGAACCGCACGCCCTTGGGCCGGCGCGTGATGTAGTCGCGATAGTGCGCGGCGATCTTCGCCTGGTCCGCCCCGGCGCGCAGGATGTCGCCGGCAAGCAACTCGGCATCGGCGCCGTGAATCGAATCGCGATCGACCTTCACCGCGAGCTCGACCGCAGCTTCGGTCTTGTGCGCGAAGTACAGCGCGCGCGCCGTCTGGTAGTTCAGAAAGTCGGCGAGCAGCGGCATCGTCTTGCGCGCGGCCTCGAGGCGCTCCACCGCCTGCGGCCACTGCGCGAGCCGCGCGTGGGTGAGGCCGAGCATGAGGTCGAGGCGATTCGCGTCGTCGCCTTTTGCATTCGTCCGCGCCTTGCCGAACGCCGCGAGCGCCTCGGTCCACTTCTCGAGCGCGAACGCCTTCGCACCCTCGGCCGCATCACCTGTCTGGAAGTACGGGATGGCCATCGCCTCCGAGAGCGGCGCCGGCGTGATCGGCATCTCCGGCGCTTTTGCGTCGATCGGCGTCGGCGTCGCGGCGGTCGAGCCCGACCCCGATCCCGTCGGTGTCGTGACGTGATGCGCGTTGTCGCCCGAGCACGCGCAAAGGACCAGGGCGAGGAGCAGGCTGCGCATCCGTCGACCGTAGCAACGACGATCGCGACTTACAAATTCCTCAGGCGCGGTGTACGCGATTACGCCCTTCGTGCTTGGCACGATAGAGCGCACGGTCTGCCGCTTCCATGAGTTGCTCGACGGTGTCCGCTTTTGTCGACGGATAACTCGCGACGCCGATCGACACGGTCACACGCAGCTCGCAGTCGCCGTGCGAGGTCACGGTCTGCTCGATCATCTTGCGCAGGCGCTCGGCGAGCAAGAACGCGGGGTCCATCGGAATCGCGCGGAGGACCACCGCGAGCTCTTCTCCGCCGAACCGCGCGACGACATCCTCGTTGCGGACGGCCTTCGTCAGTGCGTGGGCAAGGTTCACGAGCACGGCATCGCCGGCGAGGTGACCCTGCGTGTCGTTGATCTTCTTGAAGTGATCGACGTCGAGCATGAGCAGCGAGACCGGCGTGTTGTGCCGGCGCGCGAACTTGAGCTCGCTGTCGAGGCGATCGAGCAAGTAGCGCTTGTTGAACAGCTTGGTCAGCGGATCGCGCAGCGCCGACGACACGAGGCTCTCGTGGAACGACTCGTCGAGATCGTCATGAAACGCGAACCGCAGCACCGTGGTGCGGCCGACCTGGATCTTGTCGCCCTCGCGCAGGACCACGGAGCCCGAGACGCGTGCGCCGTTCACGAACGTGCCGTTGCGGCTTTCCATGTCCTCGAGGAAGAGGCCGTTCGAGTCGTGGCGGATGCGCGCGTGGTTGCGGGAGACGCCATCGTCTACGATACGAACCGCGGCGGTTGGAGAGCGACCGATCACGGCATCGCCCTTCGCCAGCTTGAACATCTGACCCGCCGCCGAGCCGGTGATGACCGTCAGGCATGCGCGCGTGCGCGATGGATCCGTCGACTCCGCGAGCGACGACACGTCCGTCGCTGTCGTGTCATCCCAGTCTTCAGCCTCGGCCACCTACCCATCGTACGGAGGCGAGGCACGCCGCGCAATCGATGCACTGTCTCGATATGTCACCCGCGCGATGCAAACCAATCCGCGATCGCGACAAGTCGTTGACCTTTGGGCAGCAGAGCGCTCGCGATCGCGCGGGCTTCGTCGCCGAGCCGGCGAATGCGCTGCGCTGCGGCGGCCGCATGCTCGACGAGCTCGCCGTCATCGCGGTCGTCGGCGTGCTGGAATGCGATGCCGATTGCCATGCCATAGTTACCCAGCGCCCGGCAGGTCGCTTCATCAGCTCCCGCCGCGATCGCACCGAGCTCCGCGGACGCGGCGAACAGCGCGCCGGTCTTTGCCGCGTGGAGACGCTCGATCGAGCGCAGGTCCGTCGGCTTCGACGTCAGATCGATCGCTTGCCCGGCGAGCAATTCACGTGCGCCGGCGCGCGCCGCGAGACACTTCACCGCGGCGCCGGCACGTGGGCCGAGCTCGACGAGCGTCGCGAACGCCTCCGTCAACAGACCATCGCCGGCGAGGATCGCGATCGCTTCGCCGAAAGCGACGTGCACCGTCGGGCGGCCGCGGCGTTCGTCGTCATCGTCCATCGCGGGAAGATCGTCGTGCACGAGCGTGTACGCGTGCAGCATCTCGATCGCGCACGCGGCGGGCAGGGCAGCGGCGCGCGTGCCACCGCATGCTTCGGCCGCGGCGATCACGATCGCCGGGCGCAGGCGTTTGCCCGGACCCGTCGCCGCGTAACACATCGCCTCGACGAGCCGGCCCGGATCGTCGATGGGTGCTGCGAGCCGGCGCGCGAGCTCGCGATCGATCTCGCCGCGAACGTCGTCGAGAAAGGCTGCGATCTCGGCCGGCGCGGCGGACGGATCGATCGTGGGCGCCGCGCTCATGACTCGGCTTTGCTGCTGTCCGGATGCGTCGACGATGGGTCGAACGGCACGACCTCGACGTTGCCCGACGCGCTCACCAGGATCTCGACGCGCTTCTCGGCGCTCGCGAGCAGCTGCTGGCCGCGGCGTGCGAGCGTGACGCCTTCTTCATAGATCTGCAGCGATTGCTCGAGCGACAGCTCCCCGGACTCCAGGCGAACGACCACTTCGCGCAGGCGCGCGAGGATTTGATCGAAGCCGGGATCGGTCTGATCGGCCATGAAGTCGGGACCATACAGAACAGGAAATGAAAAGTCACCCTCTCCGGATCGCTTGACGGGGCGCCTACTTGCGGGGAAGCTGACAACCGATGCCCGAGCGGACGGACTTTCGGCCTGACGACACCGGCGAGCTCAAAGAGCGCTGGCGTGCGTATATCCAGGACCGCCGTCTCAACACGACTTCGCAGCGCGAAGCGATCGTCGAACAGTTCCTGCGCACGCGCGATCACGTCTCGATCGACGAGCTGCTCGGCAAGGTTCGCAAGCGTCACCCGAAGGTCGGTTACGCGACCGTCTACCGCACGCTCAAGCTCCTCGTCGACAGCGGCCTCGCGGTCGAGCGTCAGTTCGGCGATGGGCAAGCGCGCTACGAGGTCGTCGGCGATCACCACGATCACCTGATCTGCATGAAGTGCGGCCTCATCCTCGAGTTCGAGGACGACGAGATCGAACGGCTGCAAGACAAGATCGCCGAGCGGCTCGGTGGCTTCACCGTGCTGCGCCATCGCCACGAGCTGTACGGCCTCTGTCCGAAGGCGGCCGGCGAAGCGGACGGCGTCTGTCCGCGCGAGCTCGCCGGCAAGAAGTAGCGCGCGTCGGCTGCGTCACAAAACCAAGTGACTGCGCACGCTTGTCCGCACCGATTGTGCTTGGTCGAACGCGACTCGGGAAGGCATAGTCCGCGTCCCATGCGGTTGTCGGCCATCTGTCTCGTCCTCGCGGTTGGCTGCGGCGCTCCGAGCAACAACGGTGACGACGCGCCGCCGGCGGACGCCGCACCGGACGCGCCGGGACCCGGCTGCTGGGGCCTCTCGCCGCGCAGCACGCCGGCCGAGGCGTTCGTCGCACCGATGGGCGTGCAGAACCGCATGACGGCGCTGATCGACGGCGCGCAGCAGACGCTCGACGTGCAGATGTACCTGTTCACCGTGACCGCGCTCGCCGACCGCATCATCGCGGCGAAGAACCGCGGCGTCGCGGTGCGCGTCCTCCTCGATCCGGACCACGAAGGCAACGCGAACGTGCGGTCGAAGCTCATGGCCGCGAACGTGCCGACGCGCAACGCGCCCGGGCTCTACAGCTTCGCGCACGCGAAGTACCTCCTGATCGACGGCAAGGCCGCCGTCATCATGTCGATGAACTTCAACGTCGACGCGATGAGCAGCGAGCGCAACTACGGCATGATCACGCGCGACCCCGACGATCTCACCGACATCAAGGCGATCTTCGACATGGACTGGGCCGGCGGCGGTGGCGAGCCGCCGAAGCCCGCGGACCTCGCGTGCACGCGCCTGATCGTCTCGCCGAACAACGCGAAGCAGCGCATCGTCGACTTCATCAAGAGCGCGAAGACCAAGCTCGACGTCGAGGCGATGTACGTCGCCGACGATGGCGTGCGCGCCGCGATCCTCGACGCGAAGAAGCGCGGCGTCGACGTCCGCGTCATCCTCGAGACCTCGTCCGACAACGCCGAGGTCAAGGCCCTGTTCATGGCGAACGGCATCACCGTCAAGGGCGCGGGCTCGTTCTACCTACACGCAAAGCTCCTGATCGCCGACGGCGTCGCGTTCGTCGGCTCTGTGAACTTCTCGATCACCGCGCTCACGAAGAACCGCGAGCTCGGTGCGTTTGTGTTTGAGCCGGGCCCGGCCGCCGTGATCCAGCAGCAGTTCGACGCCGACTGGGCTGCGAACTAACGCCGCACATTCCCACCGCGGCTGTCCGGTTTCCGGACACGTCACTCTGCCCCCACTGCGGGAGCAGTCAGACGCTGTCCGATCGACGCTTAGTTCGCGCGGTACGTCGTCCACATCGTGGACGAGCGCGACGACTGGCCCGCAGAGAACTCGAACATGCACGCGTCGTCGGTGTAGTCCATGAAGTTCTCGCTGGCGTCGTTGCCCGGGTACTTGGTGCCCGTGCACGAGTCGAGCGAGCTCGGGGCCGGACAACCGAAGTTCGGGTCGCGAACCGCCGGCGTGTCGGAGACCGAGTCACCGTTGCGCGAGCAGCCGCCCTGGAACGTGTGATAGAGGCCGAGCCAGTGGCCGACCTCGTGCGTCGCCGTGTCGCCCTCGTTGTACGGGGCGGCATTGCCGCCCGGCTCCGAGCCGGTGAGGATCACGACGCCGTCGTCGGACGGCTGCGAGTTGTAGCTGTTCGGGAACGTCGCCCATCCGAGCAGACCGTCGCCGATGTTCGCCGAGTAGATGTTGAGCGTGCCGGCACCGCCGACGCGCAGCGCAGCCTTGGCCTCGTGCTCGGCCGCGGAGTTGTAGCCCATCGTGTACCAAACGGCGTTGCTCGTGCGCGTGACGCCGGCGAGCGCGAAGCGGAACGGCGTGTTGTCGCCACCCGTAGCGCCCGAGAACGCCTGGTTGAGGACGGTGATCTGTCCGTTGACCGCCGCGTCCGAGAGGTTGCCTTGGTTGCCGTCGGTGATGACGTGGTAGTAGACCGGGATCGTGACCGAGCCTGGGGGGAGCGGCGTGCCGCCACCGCCGCCGGGCTTGCCCTTGCCGGCGTTCTCGAGCGCCTTCATCGCGTCGATCTCGTCATTGCCGGGCGTACGCGTTCCGCACGCGCGAACCTTCTTCTTCGAAGTCGCGATCGACGTGTCGTCCGTTGCGACTCCGTCGCCCTCGACCGCCGTCTGACAACCAACGATCCCGAACAACATACCTGCGAGCAGAATCTTCTTCGACATTGGCCTCATCACCTGTCCTGGGTTGAGGGCGGAACGTATGGCGTTCGTGAACGCGAAATCAACCAGCGATTTCAGCGGCTCCGCGCGCCGCTGAACGTTCGGTGTCCCCGCTCACGTCGCTTTCGACGAGAACCGACAGCTACTTCTGCTTGAGCCGCTCGATCTCTGTCTTCTCGGAGAGCGGCAAGAAGTGCATCCGGCAGCGGCCGGGCTCTGCGGGCATCAGCGCGGCGACCCACATGAACGAGTTCTGCCAGTAGCTGCGCGTCGAGCGGGTCTCTGCCGGCGGTCCGAGCGCGGTGCGAATCCAGCGATCGAGATCGTCCTCGTTGCAGCCGATCACGACGAGCTGGATCTCGATCAGGTTCGCGTCGTCGCTCTGCGCATCGAAGTAGAGATCGACCGTCGTGTTGCGGTTCGCGATCTTGAGCGGCGGCATCTGATGGCACCACGTCACCTTGCGACCCGTGCTCGTGTCGGTGTGATCGCAGAGCCCGTACTTGCGCGCGATCTTCGGTGTCGTGTGCCCGAACCGCCACTGCCCGATGCCGTTGGGCTCCGCCCTCTTCGCCTCGCACGCGGTGAGCACCAGGAGCACGAGGAGCGCGGACTTCACGGCGCGCCTCGCACCGTGACCTCGACCGTGACTTCGTCTTCCATCTTGATCATCAGGAAGCGCGGCGCCGAGAGGCCGAGCTTTCGGATGTCGAGCTCGAACGTGCCGGTTGCTTCGACGCCCACACCGTCGAGCTTACCCGAGCCTTGCAGCGTCACCAGGACTTCCTTGCCCCGCCACCGGAGCGCACCGTCGGCGGTCGCCGTGAACGTCGGGCCGTCGCGCACGACGTCGCGCACGGCGCGCAGCTCGAACGTCGCCTTTGGATGCGCCTCCATGTCGAAGTCCTTGCGGAGCTTTCGGTTCTTCAGGAAGTCGCCGGCGTCGAACTGGGTCATGTCGACGGTGAACGTCGCGATCGCACCGGCGGTCGCGAGCGTGTCGGCATCCACGTCGACATCGCCGGTGATCTGGTTCCAGACCGTCGTCGTGTCGTGGATCTTCGACCGCGCTTTGACGGTCAGCTTGCCCGACGAAACTCGGTACTTCACGACTCAGGCCGCGAGACACTGCAGGAGCAGCGTCGTCACGTTGTCCGTGCCGCCGTTCCGGTTGGCAGCGTCGACGAGCTCGGCGACCGCTCGCTCGAGGCTCTTTGCGTTCGTCGCGATCTGGCCGATCTGATCGTCGACGACCATGCCCGACAGTCCGTCCGAGCACAGGATGTAGACGTCGCCGCTCTTGATCTGATGCGAGCGAATGTCGACCTGCACGGTCTCGCGCATGCCGAGCGCGCGCGTGATGACGTTCTTGTGGGGGAAGTTCCGCTCTTCCTCCTCGGTCATGTCCGGCTTCGCTTCCTTGTAGTCCTCGAGGAGCGAGTGATCGCGCGTGAGCTGGTTGATCTGGCCTTCGCGCACGCGATAGACGCGCGAGTCGCCGACGTGCCCGACGTAGATCTTGTCGCCGGAGACCAGCGTCGAGACGATCGTGGTGCCCATGCCCTTGTAGCGAAGGTCGCGATTCGAGGTCTCGAAGATGCGGAGGTTGGCGAGCTTGATGCCGCAGACGAGCCGGTTCTCGATGTACGAGAGCGAGCGATCCATCTTGTACGGCCACGTCGCGTCTTCGTCCTCGCGCGTGCGCTGATAGAACTCGCCGATCGTTTCGGCGGCCATCTTCGACGCGACCTCGCCGGATGCGTGACCACCCATACCGTCGGCGACGAGGAAGAGTTGCTCGTCCTCGATCAACGAGAAGTAGTCCTCGTTGTGGGTCCGCTTCATGCCCACGTCAGTCTTGGCGGCGTAGCGGATCTTCATGAGAACAAGCGACGTATAGCACCCTCGTCGCGAGTGAAATCATAGGCAGTACGGCGACATCGCGTCAACCGCAGGGCCGTTGCTTCGCGCTATGGTGCGCGCGAGGCATGCGAGCCGAGATCTTGACGATTGGTGACGAGCTGTGCCGCGGTGAGATCATCGACACGAACCGGTCGTGGCTCGCCGCGCGCCTTTGGGACCTCGGAATCACCACGCGGTGGATGACGAGCTGCAACGACGACGAGGCCGATATCGCCGAGGCGATGTCTCGGGCGGTTCTACGGGCCGATCTGGTGATCTGCTCCGGCGGCCTCGGACCGACGGAGGACGACCTGACGGTCGACGTGACGTCGAAGCTCCTCGGCGTCGAGCCCGTCGTGGACGAGCCGGCGAAGCAACGCTGGGAGGCTCGGTTCAAGGGCCTCATCCAGATGAACGAGCTGCAGCTGCGCCAGCTCAGGGTGCCGCGAGGCGCCCGGGTTCACCCCAATCCGGCCGGGGCGGCGCCGTGCTTCGAGACCGAGCTGTCGGGCGTCCCTTTGTTCTGCCTCCCGGGCTTCCCGCGCGAGATCCACGGGATCTATGAAGGAGGGTTTGGCGCGCGCCTGGAGGAGCTCCGTGCGTCGCGCGGCGACGGCGAGCAGATCGCCCGGCGAATCTTTCGCGTGTTCGGGCGCGGCGAGTCGCAGATCTCGCAGGCGTGCCGCGGGCTGATCGACGACACGCCGAACACGACGATCCACTATCAGGTGAAGTTCCCCGAAGTCCTCGTGAAGCTCGTCGTGCGCGATCGCGACTCACGCGTCGCGACCGCGCGCCTCGAGGCGCTCGATCGCGAGATGCGGAGCCGGCTCGCGCCGTATCTATATACAGTCGGCGAAGAGAACCTCGTGGATCGCACGGTCCGCCGCGCGATGACGAGCCGGACCAAGCTGGCGACCGCAGAGTCGTGCACGGGCGGCATGATCGGAGAATTGATCACGGCGATGCCCGGCTCGTCGTCGGCGTACCTCGGCGGCGCGATCGTCTATTCGAACGCCGAGAAGGTGCGCCAGCTCGGCGTCTCGCAGGCGACGCTCGACGAGCATGGTGCGGTCAGCGAGCAGACCGTGGTCGAGATGGCGCGCGGCGCGTGCGAGCGGTTCGGCGTCGATCTCGCGGTCAGCGTGTCGGGGATCGCGGGTCCCGATGGCGGAACGCCGGACAAGCCGGTCGGCACCGTGTGGGTCGCACTCGCGGGATCGCCCGCGTTCGTAGGGTCGTGCTGCGCGCGCGGGCAGGGCGTCGAGCTCGCGGATCCGAAGACGGGCATCCTCGGGACGCGCCGGCTGTCGTGGCCTGGCGCGCGCGATCAGATCCGCATCCTCTCGTCGTGGTGGTCGCTCGCGATGATCGATGCCGCGCTCGATCTCGTCTCCGCCGACGATCTCACGCGTGCGACGTGGGTCCTGCGAGGTGGCAAGTGAGCGAGGCAGGCAAGCGCTTGTTCGTCGGGATTCGCGTCTCGGTCGGGACGGCCAACGCGCTCGCCGGCGCCGCGGAGACGCTCGCTCGCCGCGCGCGCGACGGCGGCGTCGAGATTCGCTGGGTCGCGCCCGTCAGCTATCACGTGACGCTGAAGTTCCTTGGCTGGACGCACGAGGCCACGATCGGTGCTGTGATCGACGCGCTCGAGGCGGCCGCTGCCGGCACGCCGCGGTTCACACTGAGATGCGCGCGGCTCGGCGGGTTCCCTTCGCTCGAGAAGGCGAGCGTCGTTTGGGCCGGGATCGAAGAGCAGAGCGGGGCGCTCGACGCCCTCGCGAAACGGATCGAGATCAATGTGGCGCGCCTCGGGTTCGAGGCCGAGAAGCGCGCCTTTCACCCGCACGTGACGATCGGAAGGCTCCGCGAAACTAGACCGGTTCGAGAGGTCGTGTTACCGGTATCTGAACAAATGTTCGGTGATACGCGCGTCGATGCGTTAACCCTCTTCGAAAGCGAAACGAAGTCATCTGGTTCCGTCTATTCGGAGCTACGAAGAATTGACTTCAAAACGCCTCGATCGGGCCTCGAATCCGAGGTTCAACGTCAGACTCCCGCAGTACAGCTGGACGCAACAACACGGTCCAACGAGTCAGCGGCAGTCGGGACGGACACGGAAACCGACGATGGTTGGCCACGCGGACATCACCACGACGATCTCTAGGGAGACCCAGATGGCCAACAGCAACAACAATCACAAGAGCGACCTCGGCGCACCCAGCCTCGTACAAACGTCCACGCCCACGGCCGCGGGCAACCAGCAGCGTGACAAGGCGATCGATGTCGCGCTGAGCTCGATCGAGAAGCAGTTCGGCAAGGGATCGATCATGCGGCTCGGAAAAGATCCGCTCGATCGCGAGGTGCATGTCGTTCCCACCGGCTCGCTCGGTCTCGACATCGCGCTCGGCATCGGCGGCTTGCCGCGCGGCCGCATCGTCGAGATCTACGGACCGGAGTCGAGCGGCAAGACGACGCTGACGCTGCACATCGTTGCCGAGGCGCAGAAGCGCGGTGGCGTGTGCGCGTTCATCGATGCCGAGCACGCGCTCGATGTGAATTACGCGAAGAAGCTCGGCGTGAAGACGGAAGAGCTGCTCGTCAGCCAGCCGGACTTCGGCGAGCAGGCGCTCGAGATCGCCGACATGCTCGTGCGCTCGAACGCGATCGACGTGATCGTCGTCGATTCCGTCGCTGCGCTGACGCCCAAGGCCGAGCTCGAAGGCGAGATGGGTGACACGCACGTCGGTCTGCAAGCGCGGCTCATGAGCCAGGCGCTACGCAAGCTCACGGCCGCGATCGCGAAGTCGCGCACCATGGTCATCTTCATCAACCAGATCCGAATGAAGATCGGCGTGATGTTCGGCTCGCCCGAAACCACGACGGGCGGCAACGCGCTCAAGTTCTACTCGTCGGTGCGCCTCGACATTCGTCGCATCGGTGCGATCAAGAAAGATGAAGACGTCATCGGTAACCGCACGCGCGTGAAGGTCGTGAAGAACAAGATGGCGCCCCCGTTCAAGGAGGTCGAGTTCGACATCCTCTATGGGCAGGGCATTTCGCGCGAAGGAGATCTCGTCGATCTCGCGTCCGAGGCCAACATCATCGACAAGAGCGGTGCATGGTTTTCGTTCGCCGGCGAGCGAATCGGCCAGGGTCGGGAGAACGCCAAGCAGTTCCTCATCGACCACCCCGATACGTACAATTCAATCGAGGCCAAGGTCCTCACGCACCACAACGTCCGGCGCATCGGCATCGACGTCGCACCTGATGTTTCTGCACCTCCGCCGTCGGAGAAAGCGGCTGCTGCGGACGAGAAATCGAAGCCGACTCGCGCTGCTAGTGCGCCGGCGCCTGCGACACCGCCACAGAACGGGAAGCGTCCGAACGCCTGAACAGATGAGCGCCGCGGTCTCGATTGCAGTGCTGATCTGAATTCATAGTCACGTTTGTTACTCGGTCGGACTCAATGTCCGACCGTTTCTTTTTCTGTCGAGACGATCACTGTCGCAGTGATGCGCCGAGGCAACGAAGTATCGAAACGATCAAGTGCACTTGCCTTTGTCAGAGGGATGGGAGATTACTTCCACGTTCTCGAAGGGAGTGCGGCCCCGACAGAACAATTTACGCAGAACCTGATTAGGGAGGCTCGACCATGTTTCTCATTTCCCCGCGTCTCAAAGCGCAGGGCGCCGTTGCGATTGCAACCGCGGTCGGTGCACTCGCGCTCGGCGCGTGTGACAAGACGACGGCGTCAACTGATCTTCGTCCGGAAGGACCACCAGATGTTTTGGCAGTCCTCGTTCTCAACGACTCCGTCGCGGGGCTCGTCGAGGCGGCGACCTACTGCAAGGCGAACGACGAAAAGCGTCCGACCCTTGTTGGTCTGCCCGATTTCACCACGACCGTGATCTGCCCAGAAAATCTGAGCGAGACACAGCCGATGGCGACGGACGCGTCTCCCGACACGTTCTACGTGCGCATCATGTTCGACGAGCTTCTCGACCCGAGTGTCGAAGATCTGATTCCGATCCTCGATGACAACGATCTCGAGACGGGCACGTTCACGGGCACGATCGCGAACACGAAGCCGGTCACGCTGAAGTGCACCGGTATCGATGGCGTGCTTCGCGACGTCAACTACGACGGTTACTACTCGCCGAGTGGTAACAGCGTGACGTGGCCTGTCGGCCCGTCACTCGTCATCAAGCAACTCGGTGACGTGATCATCCCGACGAACTCGATGTGCGAAGTCACGATCAAGGACTTCGTCAAGGACAAGCAGGGCGTCGCGGTGCCTGCTGACCAGCGTGGTCCGTTCAAGTTCAGGGTTAGCGGCATCAAGCCACTCGTCGTCGATCCTTCCGATGACTCGGAGGTGACGGTTGACGCGCTCTGGTTCGGCAACTTCTACCATCAGTTCAATACGACGGTCGCCGCTCCACCAGCGGACACCGACTTCTTGATCACGCCGGAGCCCGGCTTCTGCGCGGTTAGCGGCCGAGCCTGCGTCGTCACGGCGACACACTGCAATACCGCCGATCCGGCGGATCTTTGTGAGCCCGCCGGACTCTACTCCTACGCCATCAGCAACGCAGAGTTCGGTTACGGGCCCATTGGATACCCGGAGACGGAGTCGACCTACACGTTCGAGGTGAAGGCCGGCACCATGCTCGAGGATCAGTGCGGTGCGATCACGACGACCCCTGTGCCAACCGTCGAGAACTTGTACAAGGTCACGGTCAAGACGCAGAAGTTCGACTTGCTGGCCGCGGGAGCGTTCACGATCAACAACGGTGATGTCGTTCCGGCGACGCGCAAGATAAAGATTGGATTCAATGCTCCGATCGCGCTTGTCGGGGGCATCCCGGACATCGTCGCTGCCAACACGTTCACGATCGACCCGGCGCCGTTCGCCGCACCCGTACCGCCCGCGACAACCGCGACGGTACAACTCACTCCACAGGAGATGGTGCGGACCACTGCCCCGGGCATCCGCGAGAACGACTTGTTCATACGCGGGCACTACAAGCCCAGCACGGACTACACCTTCACGCTCAAGAACGGCGCCGTGATCAAGGACAATTACGGCAAGACGTACACGCAGATGGGTGATCGCGTCATCAAGTTCAAGACGCAACCCGTCGCCATCGCGGCGAGCTCGCCAGCGAATGGTGCGACCGTCACAAAGGCCACGCCGGCATCGGCCACAACCATCGCCTTCAGCTTCAACACGGCGATGGATCCCACGACGTGGACAGCCGCGGACGTGGATCTCATCGGTACGGCGACGACGCTGACGTTTGGCGCGGCGCCCAACACGTGCACGAGCACCACGGCCACGAGCTGCACGCTGTTGGTTCAAGGCGTGTTCACGCCGGGCACGTACACCGTTCGCCTCAAGGCGGGCGCGGTCGTCAAGGACGTCTTCGGCACCGACTACACCCAGGCCGCTGATCGCTCCATCCAATTCACCGTCAAAGACCCCGGCCCGCCGGCTCCCGTCATCCCATGCCTCGGCGCGTAAGGAAGGAAACGACCATGCAGAACAAGCTTTCCAGGATTCTGTTGGGTGCTGCCCTCGCCTTCGGGGTCGGTGGCACCATCGAGCTGCGCGATGCGTATGCTCAATCTTCGGCAACCGTTGGCGCGGTTCGCGGTGTCATCCGCGACAAGGCGACCGGTGAGCCGGCGCTCGGCGCTACCGTCGTTGCGACTTCGCCCGCCCTCGTCGGCGAGCAGGTCGTGCTGACGGAAGCCGACGGTACCTACTTCATGACGGCGCTGCCGCCGGGTCTGTATACGCTCACGATCTACTACGAGAACAAAACGTTCTCGCGTGGCAACGTGCTCGTGCAGCTCGGTAAGGAAGCCGTCGTCAACGTGACGGTGGACCCGAAGGCCGGAGCGGCGGCTGGCGCTGGCGGAGCGGGCGAGACCATCATCATCACCGGCACGGCCCCGATCATCGATCAGGGCTCGACGAAGACCGGCGTCACCATCACGGACGACTACACGCGGAACATTCCGACGGGTCGTACGTTCGGTGGTGTCCTCGAGTCGTCGGCCGGTTCGCAAGGCGACCTCTACGGCATCTCGATGTCCGGTGCGACGTCGGCCGAGAACGTGTACATCGTCGAAGGTATCAACACGACGGACACCGGCTTCGGTGGCCTCTCGTCGAACCTTCCGAACGAGTTCATCTCGGAGACGGAAGTCATCACCGGCGGCTACAACGCCGAGTTCGGTCGTGCGACGGGCGGCATCATCAACGTCGTCACGAAGTCGGGTTCGAACAACTTCCGCGGGTCGGTGTTCGGCTACTTCACCCCGGGCTCGTTCGTTGCCGACGCGGAGACCATTCTCCGCGAGGGCAGCGCGATCGACACCCAGACCAACCTCGACTACCGCTACGACGTCGGCGCGGAAATCGGTGGTCCGATCATCAAGGACAAGCTCTGGTTCCACGTCGGGTTCAACCCGTCGTTCGCCAAGAGCACGGTGACACGCTTTGTGACGTCGCTGGTCGACAAGGACGCCAACGGCATCCCGGACACCAACGAGGAGACCGGCTTCACCGAGCGCGAGAACGTCGCGTCCGGTGATCTGCCGACGTCGGCGACGACGTACTTCTTCACCGCGAAGATCAACGGCGCGATCAACCAGAACAATCAGTTCCAGTTGTCGACGTTCGGTAACCCGCGCTCGGGTGATCAGATCTACGACGTGCTTCGCAACCCGGCGAACTCGCGCATCGACTTCGAAGATGGCGCGTACGACGTTGCCGCTAAGTGGACGTCGAAGTTCAACGAGGGCAAGACGCAGGTCGACGCGGTCGTCGGCTTTCACCGCGGCTTCGACAACCAGCTCCCGAAGAACGCCTCGCAGAACGTTGCGAACGTGCAGTACCGGTACGCGCGCTCGATCTACGACTTCGAAGTCCTCGAGCGGGGCTTCAACAAGGGCATCGAAGGGCGCACGTTCGATCAGTGCAACGACGCCTCGCCGCTCGACCCGTACCCGATGATCGCGAACTGTCCGGTCTTCAGCTACTCGTCGCAGGGCCTCGACTTCCTCGAGGAGCGTACGAACGATCGTACGTCGGCGGTCGTCTCGCTCACGCAGCGCGTGAAGCTCGCCGGCTACCACACGTTCAAGGCGGGTCTCGATGTCGACTTCGCGACCTACGACTCGCATCGCGGGTATTCGGGTGGCACGCGGTGGCGCCGCGGCGCGAACACCGCGACCGGCGCCCCTGGCCGCTGGCAGCACCACCGCCGGCTCATGAAGGTCGTGCGCAACCTCAACCCGGGCGAGGAGCCGGGTGACGTGATGCTCGGCGAGGGCGAGGTCCTCTGTGCGAACGACCGCGCGATCTGCGAGACCGCCGTCGACGGCATCGACGCGAACACGAAGAACACGAGCTATGCGGCGTTCCTCCAGGACACCTGGCAGATCCGCCCGAACCTGACGCTCAATGTGGGTCTTCGCTGGGAGAACCAGATCGGCTACGCCGCCGAGGCGCTCCAGGGCAAGATCTCCCCGGAAGGTGAGACGATCCCGGATCAGGCCTACTCGCTGAAGAACATGCTCGCGCCGCGCATCGGCGTGATCTTTGACCCGACGCAAGAAGGCAAGTCGAAGATCTTCGGCCACTGGGGCCGCTTCTACGAGAACATCCCGATGGACATCAACGTCCGCGCGTTCGGTGGCGAGATCCAGAACATCGGCATTCACAACTTCAACCGCCTCACGAACACGAGCGGTGCGTACGACCCGAACTGCGATGTCGACTTCAACCCCGCTGACCCGGGCCGCGATCTCGGCGCGATCATCAGCCAGTGCCAGGATCGCCTGAGCCAGGCGGTTCTCGGTGGTGGCACCGAGTTCGTCTCGCCGGGCCTCGAGGGCCAGTACACGCAGGAGCTCATCTTCGGCGCGGAGTACGAGATCCTTGCGGACCTCACGGCCGGCATCAACTTCATCCACCGGACGTTGCCGGTCGTCATCGAGGACGTCTCGACGGACGGCGGTAACCACTACCTGATCACGAACCCGGGCAACAACCTCGACGGCGAGGCGGCGAAGCTGCAGGCCGAAGCGGATCGTCTGATGATGTCGACGGATCCCGACCAACAGGCGCTCGGCGAGCTCTACGCGAGCCGCGCGGAGCAGATGCTGTACGTCAAGAACTTCGACAAGCCGACGCGTGACTACGACGCGCTTCAGATCACCGCGAAGCAGCGCCCAACGCGCCGCTCGCTGCTGCAGGCGTCGTACACGTACTCTCGCTCGCAGGGTAACTACCCGGGTCTGTTCTCGACGGAGACCGGTCAGCTCGACCCGAACCTGACGTCGCTCTATGACCTTCCAGACCTCATGGCGAACCGCTTCGGTCCGCTCGGCCTGGATCGCCCGCACAACCTCAAGGTCGACGGTTTCTACCAGTTCGACTTCAAGAAGGCGGGCCAGCTGACGACGGGTGTCTCGTTCCGCGCGCTCTCGGGTATTGCTCACAACGCGCTCGCGTCGCACCCGACGTACGGCACGGGTGAGTCGTACGTCCTGCCGCGTGGCGCGATCGAGCGCTCGCCGGTCACGACGCAGACGGACATCCACATCGCGTACGGCTACCAGATCAACAAGACCACGAAGCTCGAAGCCTTCGCCGACATCTTCAACCTGTTCAATGCGCAGGAAGAGACCGACGTCGACGAGATCTACACGTTCGACAACGCGGTGCCCATCGTCGGTGGTGACCGCGCGGATCTGCAGCACCTGAAGACCCAGGACCTGGCAACGGGCCTCGAGACGCAGACCACGGCAGAGCCGAACAAGAACTTCGGCAAGCTCAACTCGCGCCAGGCTCCGGCCAGCGTGCGCCTTGGCTTCCGTTTGATCTTCTAAGCAGCAGACACACCATCGGCCCAGTCCTTGGGTCGCAGGCCCACCAAAATTTGGTGGGCCTTTTGTTTTGATCTTAGCCAGTTAGCGGCTGTGTAAAAGCGTCGATCGTTCGTAGATCGAGTCGTGTTCGACGGGCGTTTGAAGCTCCCATGGACATTCGGTTCGGCGATCACGCTTCTTTTCACAAAGCTACTGCCGGCATGGTCGCCGGCGCCGTTGCCACGGGCATGGCCCTGACCCCGATCACCCCGCTCGCACCGTTCATCGGCGGCCTCGCGGGCATGGCGATCGGTTCAGCGCTTGGCTACGGCAAGACCGCGTGGCGGTTCATCGCGATGGGCGCGGCGTCGGTGCCGCTGTTCACGATGGCGCCGAGCTGGACCACAATTGCCGTCGTCGCCGCCGCGATGGGCCTCGGCCTCGCGGTGGGTGGCCGTACGGCCAACAGCGAAGCGACGAGTGGGTGGCGTGGTGGCCTGGGCGTGGCGTTCGCGGCGGCGACGACGATGCTCGCGATGTGGTGCGCGCTGCGGATCCTCGGCGCGCGCGAGACGATGATGTGGCCCGCACTCGCGAAGAACGCGGCAGCGGCGGGCGCGATGGGCATGGTCGGCATCCTCGCGATGCTGCCGCGCCACCTGAAGGCGTCGCTCGACCCGGTCCAGGCCGCGATTCGTAATCTCCCGAAGACGCTCGATCCCGAGGTGAAGGGCCTGTGCGACCGCGCCGTGGCGATCTGGACGACGTCGAAGGAGCGGATCGCCGACGATGCCGGAAAGAACCTCGTCCGCGACGGCGTGATGAAGACGCTCGAAGTCGCGACGAAGAGTGCGGAGGTCAAGGTCACCGGTGCAGGCGAGGTGGAGCTCAAGACCCGCATGGAAGAGCTCGACCGCCGCATCGCCGCGACCACCGACGACGAGGTCAAGAGCCAGTACACCTCGGCGCGCGCGTCGCTCGAGGATCAGCGCCGCTATCGCGAGCACATCGCGAAGGGGCGCGAGCGCCTCGTGGCGCGCATGCACAATCACGTCGCGGCGCTCGAGAAGTTCCAGCTCGCGGCGACCGGCCTCGAAGCAGCGCGTGCCACGACCGCGGGCTCGACCGCGGTGAAGCAGCTCGAGGAGCTCTCGCAAGACGTCGCGGCGAGCGGTGAAGCGCTCGCGGAGATCGAGCTCGGCGAGGCGCCCAAGGCGGTCGTCGCGGCGGCACCGGCCGAGGCACCAGCGCCCGCGGCTACGAGCAACTAGTCTCGAGCAGCCAGTCGGCTGCATGTCCTACAGACGGCCCGTCGGTACTTACCGAGCGGGCCGTTTGCTTTGGCCGGGCTGGCGTAAGAAATCTCACGGGCCGTAACCAAAGCGGAGTCTCGCGGCACTGCTGGTATGCTCACCGACTGGAGGAGATATGCGCTCGCCCATTCGCATCCTGATCACGCTGCTGCTCGTTCTCGGCGTCCCGACGGTTTCGTTCGCCGACGGCGAATCCGACGCACAGTACAAGCAAGGCCTCGCGTTCAAACAGCAAGGCAAGGTCGACGATGCGATCGCCGCCTTCGAGAAGGCCGTCGCTGCGAACCCCAAACACGGCATGGCGTGGGCTTCGCTCGGCCATCTCTACAAGCAGAAGCAGGTCGAGCCGCAGAAGATCGTGAGCGCGTACGAGAACGCGACCGCGGTCATCAAGAAGGACAAGACGCTGTGGAGCAACCTCGGCATGGCGTACTACCGCAACAAGCAAGTCGACAAGGCGATCGAGGCGCTGACGACGGCCTGCAAGCTCGACCCGAAGGATGCCGAGATTCGCGGCAACCTCGGCACGATCAAGCGGCAGAAGGGTGACGTCGCCGGCGCGATCGTCGACCTCGAGCTCGCGGTGAAGTACAAGCCCGACGACCCGAACTACCAGAACAACCTCGGCGTCGCGTATCGCGTCGCGAAGCGTGACGACGATGCGATCAAGGCATTCAAGAAAGCGATCGAGCTCTCGCCGAACGATCCCGGCTTCCACTTCAACCTCGCGGTCGCGTATCGCCGCAAGCGTGCGGACAACCCGGAGCTGATCACGGAAGCGATCGCTGCGTACGAGAAGGCCACGCAGCTCGACCCGACAAACGCCGAAGGCTGGTTCGACCTCGGCTTCATGTACAAAGACGATCACCAGAACGACAAAGCGATCTTCGCGTTCTGCAAATACATCGAGATCAACAAGGGTAAGGACGCGCAGGGCCAGACGCGCGTCGACGAAGAGACGAAGTCGCTCGGCGGCAGCTGCGGTGGCAAGAAGCCCGCAGGCAAGACGCCCGCAAAGACGCCGCCGAAGAAGAAGTAGGGAGACCTTGCACGGCGCCCGATGCGTACATTGGGCGCCCGCGGAGGCCGGTGGTAGGGTGGACCATGCGGATCAGTTGGTTGTCGGCCGACGAAATCGCCGCCGCCCGACAAGCGCTGACCGCTGGTGGCGCGACCTGGGACGACCACTTCGGTCCCGAGTTCAAGCCACCGCCGACGTCTGATCCGAACATCATTGACTGGGAGCACCTGACCGAGCACGTCGCGCGTGCCGAGCGCGTGGTGACGGTCGTACGCGAACACGGGCTCGATGCGGCGCGCGCCCGGTTTGGCGCGTCGCGGGTCGCGATCGAAGCGGCCACGCTCGCAGCCGCTGCGCTCGAGGGCGAGGAGCTCGGGCTTGACGAGGTCATCGACGTGCTGCGTTGTTCGATCGACAGCTACGTGTTCTACGCACCGTTCCTCGAGCTCATGGTCAGCCTCGGGAAAGAGGACCTCGACCGCACGATCGAGACGTACGAGGAATTCAACGCGGCGTACGCGCGCGCTCTCTCGACCGTGCCGCACGGGCACGAGCGCGTTGGTGCAGTCGCCGACGGGCTCGCGGACTTCTACGTGCGCGCAGGACGCATAGACCAGGCGCAGGCGCTGTTCGAGCGCCGGCACGATGAAGACCAAGGGGACGTCGCGGTCGCGCTGTCGGCGAGCCGTGCGTTTCTGGCGGCGGGCTCGGTCAGCCACGCGGTGCGCTGGCTCGGCGTCGGTGCGGCGCGCGCAGCGGCGCTCGGGCGGGACGAGCTGGCGACCAAGCTGCGCGTCAAGCAAGAGCGCGTGCGCGAACGCCTGAGCTAGAACGCTCTAGAGCGAGAGGATTGGCTCGTACGTGCCCTTCGGTGGCACGTCAAAGCCGTCGGTCGTGAACATCGACATCAACACGCCGCGAGACGCTTCGCGGCCGATCAGGTGCTTGAGGCCACGCACGAGCGCCTCGCCGCGCTCCTCGGACACGCGTGGGCTGATGACGACACCATCGTTCGGCGACTCGTCGGTGTAGCCGAGCACGCGCAGGCGCAACGCGCGCTCTTTCCACGTGCTCGCGAAGTCGCCGCTTCGCACGAACACGGCCGTGAGATCGGACTCGAAGTCGAACAGCGCGTCGATGCACGCCGAATACGAGCCGAGCATGCGCTGGTTGAGGAACGCGGTGTCGATGTCGATGCCCAGCGCGCGCAGGTACGCACGCGGCAGCAGATAGCCGCCGACCGACGACGCTTCGACCCACGCGACGCGCGGGCGGAACGTGCCCTGGCCGAGCGTCGCGATCTCGAACGTGTCTTGCGAGCGCGAGACGAGCGCGGCGCGATACGTCGTCGAGCCGCCGCGCACCGCACGCAGCACGACGGTGCCGCCCGCGGATTCGACGCGTGCGCACGTGAGGGGTGGACCCCACGCGGCGTCGACGTCGCCGGCGAGCACGGCCGTGTGGAGCGCCTCGTAGGTCTTGTAGGGGACGACGGTCGAGAAGCCGATGTCGTAGAGCAGATCGGCGAACTCGCGGGCGAGCGCCCAGACCGGCTCGGTGCCGAGCGACGGGGGCAGCCCGAACTTGAAGCCCGTGCGATCGATCGTGTCACCCACGGGCCAAGCATATCGCGTCCTCGTTGATCTTCCCGATCGACGCTCGCCCCTGAACGCACGCACAGTCAGACCCCTCTGCTACTCAAGCGCATGGCCAAAGTCCGTGCCCTCAAGCTGCGCACCAGCTACGTGTGCCAGAGCTGCGGCCACAACGAGGCCAAGTGGGTCGGACGCTGCCCGACGTGCCAGGAGTGGTCTTCGTTCGTCGAGGAGACCGAGGGGCCAGCGCCGTCACGGGCAAGCGCCACCGGCGTCAGCGACGGCGCATCGCCGGTCGCCATCACCGAGGTCGTCGAGATCAGCGCGCGCGATCGCTACACCACCAACATCGCCGAGCTCGACCGCGTGCTCGGCGGCGGCTTCGTCGCGGGCTGCCTCGCGCTCCTCGGTGGTGACCCGGGCGTCGGCAAGTCCACGCTCCTCGTGCAAGCACTCGCGGGACTCACCACCGCCGCCGCACACCACAAGACGCGCGAGCGTCACGTCCTCTACGCAACCGGTGAAGAGTCCGTCGCGCAGACCGCCATGCGCGCACGCCGCGTCGGCGCCGCCACGCCGCGCCTCGCGCTGGTCGCCGAGACCAACGTCGAAAAAATCCTCGCGCACGCAGAAGCCACCAAGCCCTCCGTCCTCGCGGTCGACTCCATCCAGACGATGTTCACGCCGCTACTCGACTCGATCCCGGGCTCGCTCGCGCAGGTCCGCGAGTGCGCCTCGCGCCTGATGCAGTTCGCAAAAACGACGGGCACGCCCACCATCCTCGTCGGTCACGTCACCAAAGACGGCGCCATCGCCGGTCCCAAGACGCTCGAGCACCTCGTCGACGTCGTCCTCCAGCTCGAGGGCGATGGCGGTCCGTACCGCATCCTTCGCGCACACAAGAACCGCTTCGGCTCCACCCAGGAGATCGGCGTCTTCGAGATGCGTGGCGCCGGCATGGTCGAGGTCCCGAACCCGTCGGCCCATCTGCTCGCCGAACGGCCGCTCGGCGCGCCGGGTTCCGTCGTGGTTGCATCTGCCGACGGCGCCCGCCCACTCCTCGTCGAGATCCAGGCCCTCGTCGCCCCGGCCTCCGCCGGAGTCGGACGCCGTACCGCCGCCGGCGTCGACGGCAATCGCGTCTCGCTCCTCCTCGCCGTCCTCGCACAGCGCGCCAACACCGACGTCCTCGATCGAGACATCTTCGTCAACGTCGCCGGCGGCATCCGCCTCGCCGAGCCCGCGATCGATCTGGGCGTCGCTTGCGCCATCGCTTCCTCCGCGCGTGGTCGCGCCATCGATGCGCGCACGGTCATGTTCGGAGAGGTCGGCCTCGCGGGTGAAGTGCGCGCGGTCCCGCTCTGCGAACAGCGCCTTGCCGAGGCCGCCCGTCTCGGGTTCACGCGCGCGCTGATCCCGGCGCAGAACCGCAAGCAGATCGATCCGAAGCACTACAACCTCGAGCTGATCTCGATCGATCGGCTGACGACAGCGCTGGGCGAGCTGTAGCGGCGCGCCCGCTGCGCGGTCGAGTGCAGACACAACGGATCTGATCGCGCTTCGCGCGGTGGGTCGTATGCGGCGATCGGCACGTCGATCACGATCTTCGTGAAAGTCAGACGCGAAGACTTAGATCGCGCTTCGCGCCGCTCGTGGTTCGCCAGTGCGGTTCGCGGTTGCTCCGTACAGCCCGACTGTCCGCGTAGTGCAGCGAGGCTCACCTTCTGTGGCTGCGTGATCGTGGCTGTGCAAGAACAGCGCGAGCCCACGTGCGTGCGCCCAGAAGTTGAAACACGAAGACACGAAGCCACCAAGCAACAACGAGAAATGGGTCGCACCATTTTCGTGCTCGCACCCCTGTGGCTGCGTGGTTGTGGCTGTGCAAGAGCATCGCGAGCCCACGTGCGTGCGCCCGCGCGTGGGCCCACGTGCATGCGTCCAGAAGTTGAAACACGAAGCCACGAAGCCACCAAGATCGGAAAAGGTCGAAATCGGGGCGAGGCCACGTTGATCGAAGAGCTTCGAGCTTCCGGATCCGAACTTCGTGGCTTCGTGGCTTCGTGTTCAATCGCGCCCGTGCGAGATCGGGCACACGTCGCTGCCTACCGAACGAGCAACGAACGAGCGGTGCGTGCATCCCGCGCAAGCGGAACACGTACGCCGCGCGAGCGAACACGCGCGAAGCGCGCCCGAAACCTCTGCTCAGCGCCTCTGCGTCTCTGCGTCTGGAAACAGGCGCGCCGCGTGAAGTGCGCCACTCGAAGTGGGCGCGAGTCGCAACGCTCGATGGTGAGACGCGACGAACGAAGCGTCGCTAGAACTTCAGCATCGCGCGCATCTGGATCGTATGCGCCGTGCTGGCGTCGCCCTGGTTATCGGGGTCGAAGCCGAACGTGGTGCCGCCGAGCTGATCGCTCGGGTGGCTCAGCGCGGCGAACGGGAACAGGACGCCGTACGCGATGCCGGTCTCGAAGCCGCCGGAGCGATAGCTGACGTCGGCGTTGAACTCGGTGCCGTACATGCGCGAGTTGCCGGGGGTGGCGACGTCGCGAATCGCGAACGAGGTGATGTTCGCGACCTTGAACGCGACCGAGTCTGTGATCTCGTACGACAGCGTCGGCTTGATGTAGCCCGCGTTCGTGACCGCACCCATGAGGTGACGGAACAAGATCATGTCGACCTTGTATTCGCGGTTGAAGATGAACTGCGAGAGCTTGGTGTCGCGGGTGGTGATCGTCGGATCGCCAAGGAGGTTGGCGGCCGAGATGTGGATGTTGCCGGAGGGCGTGTTGTCCCACTGGTCACCCGACGCGAAGCCGGACTCGAGGCCGAGCTTGAGCTTGCCCTCGAGGCCTTTCCACGTGAACTTGCCGACGCCGCCGTATTTGCGGATGTCCTGCGCACCGAGGCCGTAATCGTCGAGGCTGTCGACGGAGCCGAACTGCGCGACGAACTCGCCCTCGAGCTCGATGCGCTTGTAACCGAAGCGGACCCACGGGTTTGGCGTGTACGTGGTGAGACCGCGGCGGACGTAGCGGTCGGCGGCGTTAAAGTCTTCGCCCTGCGTGAAGCCCGAGACGTCATTGTCCCAGTGCTGGTTCTTGTACTCGAAGTAGATGCCGTAGTTGAACGCGAGCTCGCCGCGGTCGACCTTGTCGCGGAACTCGGTCGGCGAGTCCATGCGCGAGATGACGCCGATCCACGACGTGATGTCGTCTTCGTCGCCGAGATCCCACGGATGACCCTCGCGGCCCTTGCCGTCGTTGGTCTGGTTCGAGGTGAGGCGCGTCGAGTCCCAGTTCGTCGCGATCATCGCGCGCAGGTTCGTGCCCGGGATGATGGCGCTGAAGCTGAAGCGATCGACGGTGTCGCCGTAGTCGCCGTCGAGATCGTAGGTGCCGTGGATCGGATCGTGGTCACCCGAGTTCGAGAAGATGCCGAGGCCCCAGTGGTTTGGCATGCGGCCGAACTTGAGGATGCCGAGCGGGACCGCAACTTCGGCCCACGCGCGCTTGACGGTGATCGAGTCGCGATCGCTGTTCACGCCTGCCGTCGGTGCGGCCTGCGTGTTGTTGAAGGCGCCAAACGGCGGGCGACTGCCGAGGTCCGTGCCCGTCGAGTCGAAGCCGCCGGTGTAGCGCTGGTTGATTGGCGTCGAGCCGAGCACGAGGTTGTCGAACACGTCGGCCTGCACGTGGATCGACGTGCCTTCGTCGAGGTTGATCGTGGGATCGAGGCGGAGGCGGATGTTCGTGCTCGAGAGGTTCTCTTCGCACGGGGCGCCGATAGCGCTGGAGCCGCAGCCGAGCGCGCGCGGGAACGGCGCGCCACCCGCGAGGTCATCGCGGAAGCCGAGGTGAAAGTTCTTGAACCAGTCGGTGCGCAGGCGGAAGTAGCCGTCGATATCGACGAGCTTCCATCGCTTGCGACGACCCTTCGGTGCGGGGAGCACCGGGTTGGTCGGCAGGAGGCCCGGTGCCTTCGGGGCAGCCTCGGCAACGCCTTCTTTTTTCTCCTCGGGCTGGCCCTGTCCTTGGCCGCCGGGCATGCCGCCACCGGGGGCGATCTGGGCTTCCGCGACGAGCGTGGAGGCGAGGAGGAGGCCGATGCTAATACCAGTGCGCATGATGGAATAAGACCTAGAAAACACGGTGGATTTGGGCATCGGAGCGTTAAGTGGCGCGGACTATATGCAGGCACCCATAGCGGGTCAAACCCCCGGGGCAACGATTCACCGATTGGCCGGGTCCAGATCCCGCGAGTTATGGTGCTCTCGATGGCTACAGACCTGCTTCGGCTCGCTGGCGTTGCCTGGATTGTCACGTGCGCCGCATGCGGCCCGGTGGTTCGGCCGGACAAACCGCCGCATGAGCCCGGTCCAGTCGCGAGGATCGAGCCACTGCCCACCAAGAAGGTGTCCGGGCGTCAGCTCGTGGTCGGCGAGATGTGTCCGCAAGGTGCGGGCGGACGTCCGGCGGTGATGCCGCTGATGATGAGGACCGCGTCGTGGTCGGACAACGCAGAGGAGGTCGCGGCGGCGGTCGAGCGCGGCAGCGTTCCGCGCTTCGTCGTGTACGGCGTCGACGGCAAGATCGCGGGCCGCTTCGACACGCTCGGCGTCGCCGAGATCGGCGCCGCGCAGTCCGTCGCGTCCGGCACCTACGTCGGCGCATCGCCGTGCACGTCCGACGCCGGCAAGAACAATGGCCGCGTCGACGATCAGAAGTGCGTGGTCGCGACGCAGGGCTGCGGCCTCGCCCTCGGCCCGCTCGGACGGCCGGACGATCCGCCGGACAACATCACGTTCGCGACGTCCGGCGCGTGTCTGCAAGACAACGCGATCGCGGTCGACATCGACGGCGACAAGGTGATGGAGCAGTTTCCACTGCAGGGCGTGCTCGACGGCGTTCGCAGTCCGGCGAAGGAGTGGAGCGCAGCGCCGGTTGTTGGCGCGAAGTGCACGCCGGTGTTCACGCTGTTCGACGTGAAGATCAACCCGCAGCTCGAGGCGGGCAAAGGCAGCGCGGCCCAGCACACGGTCGGGCTCGATCTGCTCGGGGTCGCCGATCTCGATGGCGATGGTCGCAACGAGCTCGTGCTCGCGCTGAGGTTTCCGACCGTCCGCACGATCGTCGTCTACGGCGCGACGGCCTCGCCCCAGCGGCTCGAGCTCATCGGCGAAGGCCAGTCGTTCCCTCGCTAGGGTAAGACAGCGGCATACCGGCATGATCGTCGGTGGAGCCCCCGCAGGTGCCAACCTCGTTGGCTCGGCGATCCGCATAACGCACGGAATGTGCAGAGCTCGGCCTTGGACCTGCCGTTGCAGAACACGATGTCGATGCGCTTAGCCTGGGCGGTGTTGCTGGTCGCGGCGTGTGGAACGGAGGAGGGATCGGTCCTCACGATCCGTGCGCCGGAGGGTCCCGACGGCGTGGCACGACTCGAAATCGTGCTCGCGGACGCGGGGAAAGTGGAGACCATCGAGGGCCAGCGGCTCGCGCCGGCGAACTTCGCAGGCAGTGAATCGGTTCGCTACTACCGGCAGCGCGCGACGGCGGGTGTGATCGAGGGCGTCGGCGTCGCCGATGGATTCACGGTTCGTATCGAGCCGAACATCGCGATGGTGCCGACCCAGATCTTCGTGCCGTTCCTCGTTGCCTACGACGCGCAGGACAACGTGGTCGGCGTCGGTGCAGTGCTCGACGAGAACCTCGAGCCGACCAGCATCACGATCGAAGGCGGCACGGCGCGGAAGTACTTCGTCGACATGACGCGGCTGAAGGCGATGGATCCGGCGCTCGGCATGGGCGCGCGCGAGAGCCAACACGTCGTGTGCGGCGGCGATACGCAGAAGTGGACGAGCGGCATCGCGTGGCGTCCGGCGACGACGCAGCTGCGCCTGCTGCTCGCGGATCGCAGTCAGGACGCCAGCGCGACCGACGCGACCGAACGCGACGCGGATCTCGACTGCGATGCGCACGCCGCGGACACTGACTGCGATGATCTGCGTTCCGCGTTTCACCCCGACCGGCAAGATGTCTGCGATGGCATGGATCAAAACTGCGACGGCGCGCGCACGACGGTGCAGAGCTGCGCCAGCCCGACGTGCGCGAACGGCGGCGTGCAGCTCTGCGACGACCGCACGGGCGAGCCGATCGGCGAATGCGTCGCGAGCTCGACGTGCGGGTGTGCAGGTGGCGCATGCGCGTCCTGCGCGCTGACGTACAAGGCGACGTCGAACCTCGCGAGGAAGGCGCCGTGCGCGCCGGCGGTCGGCAAGATGCGCTTGCCCAACTGCATCGACGGCAACACCTGCACGGTCGAGGTGCTGTCGGCGACCCCGCCGTGGGTCGGGTACATCTCCACGATGCCGACGAGCGGGTTCACGACGAAGCTCTCGGGCGTGATCGATCACGCGTATCTCGAGCTGAAGCTGTCGGGCGCGAGCGACGTGATGGCGGCCAGCAGCGTCGGAACGCTCCACCTCCTCGTGACGCAGAGTGGCCAGACGCGGCTGGTCCCCGTCGACATCCAGCTGCAAGAAGACGGGATGACCACGACCTGTCAGGCGATCGCCGGCACTGGTCTCTACGCGATGACCTGCGCGCCGTGATGCTAGTGTCACGGCGTGCGTGACGACGTAGGCCAGCTGCTCTGGATCGGCTTCGAGGAACCCGCGGCATCGCCGGAGCTGCAGCGGCAGCTCGACGCCGGTGACTGGGGCGCCACGATCCTGTTCAAACGGAATCTGAAGTTCACGATCGAAGGCGCGCTGCCGCACGAGGTCTGCGATCTCGACGCGCTGATAGCGCTCAATCGCGACCTGCATCGCAGCGCGCGCGACGGAACGCCCGCGCTGATCGCGGTCGACCACGAAGGTGGCCTCGTGCAGCGCGTGCGTGCACCGGCGACGCACTGGCCACCGATGCGCACGCACGATGGCTTCACGGCGCCCGAGGACACGAGCGTCGCGGAGCAAGTCGGGCGCGCCCTCGGTCGCGAGCTCCGCGCACTCGGCTTCGACATCGACTTCGCGCCGGTCCTCGACATCCACACAAACCCCGCGAATCCGGTCATCGGCGACCGGGCGTTTGGCACCGAGCCCGAGGCCGTCACGCGGCGCGCGCTCGCGTTCGCACGCGGGCTCGACGAAGCGGGCGTGCTCGCATGCGGCAAGCACTTCCCCGGTCACGGCGATACCGCGACGGACAGCCACCTCGAGCTGCCGCGGATCGATCACGCGATGGAGCGGCTCGAGCGCGTCGAGCTCGTGCCGTTCGCGCGCGCGGCGGCTGCGAAGCTGCCGATGATCATGACGGCGCATGTCGTGTTCGCCGCGCTCGATGCGACCACCCCGGCGACGCTGTCGTCGCGTGTCATCACCGGGCTACTCCGCGAGAAGCTCGGCTACGAGGGCGTGATCGTCAGCGACGATCTCGACATGCGTGCGATCGCCGATCGAATGGGCGTGGGCGAAGCGGCGGTCGCCGCCGTGCGCGCGGGTTGCGACGTGCTGCTGCTCTGCCGCGATGCTGCACACCAAATGCAGGCGCGCGAGGCGTTGATTCGCGAGGGCGAGCGTGACAGCGAGCTCCGGCGCCGCATCGTCGAGAGCGCGGCGCGTGTGCGCGCGATGAAGCGTGCGCACGCCGAGAACCAGCAGCGGGTGCCGATTCCCGCCCGCGACGTCGTCGGCAGCTTCGAGCATAAGAAGCTCGCCGACCGTCTCGCCGGGCGCTAGGCAACGCTCGCGCGACGCGCGCGGTCTCAGGTCTCGTGCGTGCCGTGCTCGTGATGGCGCTGCTCGCGCGTCGTGCTGAAGCGGAGCCCGAGGCAGCGGTCCGCGAGGAAGTGACGCGCGACGGCGCGAGCATCGATCTCGACGCGCCGTCGCTGCGCATGCGGACGGAGGGTTCCGCGGTGGGCGTCGGTGTCTCGACGAACCTCGTGCGCGGCGACTATGCACTCTCGCTCGGGCTCACGCGCTGGCAGACGATCGATCAAGGCAGCGGCTCGCAGGGCAGCTGGGAAGTCGCGCTGCGCGGCACGCGATACTTTCAGATCGGCGCGAAGACGCGCGCGTACGTGACGGCGGGTGCCAACATCGAGCGAGTCGAGCGCGACGATTCGAAGCTCGTGCGCCGCGGCTTCAAGGTCGGTGCGGGCATCGAGTGGGAGCACGGCTGGGTGGAGCTCGCGGCGGAGTACAAGACGTGGCTCGACATGCCGACCGGCGTGCGCGACGCGGACGAGCTCACGATCATGTTGATGCTCGGGTTCACGTTCTAGCGGCGATGTCGAAGACGGCAACGTCGGGGAATCCCACGGCGTGGAACGTCGAGGTTCCACGCGTGGGCGATGTCGGTCTGCCGGGTGGAACCTCGAGGTTCCGAATCGTGCCGGTTCTGGCGGTATGCTGATTGCTCGACGAGAACGCATGAAGAAATCTGCTTTCTTGTTCGTGCTCGTGGCGTGCGGAGGCTCCGACAGCGGTGGCGACGATGCGCCCGCACCCGATGCCGCCCTTCGCTGCATGCCTGCGCCCGGCGCTGCCGCCGAGACCGTCATGACCACGAGCGGCCTCGTGCGCGGCGCCGTCGCCGGCGGGACGCTCGCGTACAAGCGCGTGCCGTTCGCTGCGCCGCCCACCGGCGCGAATCGCTACGCGCCACCGCAACCCGCCGGCTGCGCAGAAGCCGAGATCGACGCACGCGCTCTCGGCCCCGCATGTCCGCAGCTCGACGAGGGCGCGTACGTCGGAGACGAAGACTGTCTGCATGCGAACGTGTGGGCGCCGCAAGCGGCGTCTGCGCCGCGCCCGGTGATGGTGTGGTTCCACGGCGGCGGCAACTCGATCGGCTCAGCGGTCTATCCGATCTACGACGGGCGCAGGCTCGCCGAAGCGGGCGACGTGATCGTCGTGTCCGCGAACTATCGCCTCGGCCAGCTCGGCTTCCTCGCCGTCGGCGGCGAAGGCGCGGGCGTGTTCGGGCTGCTCGATCAGGTCGCGGCGCTGCGCTGGGTAAAGGACAACATCGCAGCGTTCGGCGGCGATCCGAACAACGTGACGATCTTCGGCGAGTCCGCCGGCGCGCGCGACGTGTGCTCGCTCGTCGCCTCGCCGACGGCGAAGGGCCTCTTTCATCGCGCGATCATGCAGAGCGGCGGCTGCAAGTTTCTGCCGACGCGTGCGAAGGCGGAAGCATCAGCGGCAGAAGTGGCCACGACGGTCGGCTGCGCGACCGGCGATGTCGCGTGCCTGCGCGCGCTGCCGGCGGAGACGATCATCCGCGCGGCCGCGCCCGTCATCTCCGGTCTGTCGTCGGGCGAATACCAACCGATGATCGACGGTGTCGTGCAGACCGATCAGCCACAACGCGTGATCGCGGCGGGCGCGCACTCGCAGGTGCCGTTCATGATCGGCGCGAACGCCGACGAGACCGGTAACTCCGCGCCCGCGATCACGACGGTCGCGCAATACGAGGCGCTCGTTCGCATGCAGCTCGGCATGGCGATCGGTGACATGGCACTGCAGCGCTACCCGGCGAGCGCGTTCCCGACGCCCCGTGCCGCGTACGTGCGGCTCACCACTGACTCGCGCTTCGTGTGCCCGTCGCGGGAGATCGCGCGCTCGTTCGACACCGGCCAGACCGCACCCGTCTATCGCTACTTCTTCCAGTACCGCCCGACGCCGCTCGGCGCGGTGCACGGCCTCGACGTGCCGTTCGTGTTCGGCACGTTCGACGGCATCGTGACGCCGAACGGGACGCCGTACACGCCGAACGCGACGGACCTCGCGCTTCAGGCAACGATCCAGGGCTACTGGACGCGGTTCGCGCGCACCGGCGATCCGGGCGGCACGCCGGCGTGGCCGGTCTACGGCGTGACCGATCCGGTGCTCGTGCTCGACGCGACCACGTCAAGCACTGAAGGCATCCGCACGGCGAACTGCGACTTCTGGAAGCCGTTCTACGACGCGCTCTAACGCTGGACGAGCAGGCCTTCGGCGAGCAGCAGCAGCAGCAGCGCCGCTGCGAGTGCGTGCCACAGCTCGATGCGCCGCGAATCGTCCGACGGCGCGCCGCCACCGCCGGTACCCGACTCCGGTAGTGCGTTCGGTGGCGCGGCGGTGAGATCGGAGCCGCGTGGATCGATGTTGACGACAAACGCGAGCTCGTCGCGCGTGCCGCTCGCACCGGCCTTGTCGGTGCCGATGACGCGATAGACGCCGGGGCGCTCGGTGCGGCTGAAGCGGACGACCGTGCGGCCGACGATGCGATCGCCCTCGAAGATCGCGCCGGTACTCTCGGGACCGCGCACCTCGAGCTTCTTGAGATCGGGTGTCGCGAGCGCGACCGAGCTGCCGACGACGTGCTCCGTCGAGGCGAAGCCGCCGTGCTTGCGCGCGAGGTAGCGGATCGCTTGCTGGGTGAACGGCAAGTAGCCGGGGTGGATCGGTAGATCGTTCCAGTCGCGGTCGAGCGTCGACGTGAACAGCAGCGTGCGGCCCGAACCGATCGAGGCCTCGACGAGCGCGGCGGCGCCGTTCGTGAACCGAGCGAGCACCTTGCGGTCGGCCGTGTCGGTCGTCGGACCGAGCAGCGCGATCTTGAAGAACTTCGCATCGGCGAGCTCGGGCGCGGTCTTCGAGAATGGCGCGAAGATCGGGTGATCGCTCTCCCACTTCACGAGCCGCAACGCACGGCTGTCGCGATCCTGCGCCGTGGCGCCCCAGGTCGTGTCGATCGGATCGCGCAAGCTCTGCGGCAACAGCGGCAGCATCGTGCGGTCGTACGCGGCGGCATCGAAGCGGTCGCCCGGCGCGATCATGATGCCGCCGCCGGTGCGCACCCACTCGGCGAGCACGGTCGCGCGCTCGGCTGCGAGCGCACCGACGTTCGCGAGCACCACGACATCGAGCTCGGTCAGGTCGATCGCGCCGGCCTTACCGCGCGCGCGAGGCTCGATGCCCGCGAGCTCCTCGGCGGTGACGACTCGGACCTGCGTGCCGCTGTCCTCGCGGTCGCCGGGTCGCAGCGCCGCCTCGAGATAGAACAGCTCGTCGTCGTGACGCACGGTGCGCGAGTCGCCGTTCACGAGCAGCACGCGCACGCGGTCGCGCAGCGAGGCGCGGACCCAACGTTTGTCGTCGATGGCGAGCGCATCGCCGGGCGAAGTGATCGCCACCGAGGCATCGGTCACGCGCGTGCCCGGCGGCAGCGCCGCGAGGAACCGCTTCTGCTTCTTCTCGCGCGCCGCGAGATCGATCGTGCCACGCGCGACGACGCGGTCCGCGATCGACAGCGAGAGCTCGACCTTCTCGGCGACATCCGAGTAGTTCGCGACCTCGGCATCGAACGCGACGCCGCGCGAGCCCGCACCCGGCTCGGCATCGACACGCAGGCTTGTCACCGCGAGGTTCGCCATCGACGAAGGCCGCAGCTCGAGCACCGCGAGCGACGGACCGTCTTCGCCCCACGGCTTGTCGTCGGCGCGCACGCCGTTCCTCGCCAGCAGCGACGCGAGGAAAACGGTCTTGCGCGAGTGGCTCGACGCGGCGAGCACCTGCGCCGCATGCGAGAGCGCGCGTGTGGTATCCGCGGGCCGCGCGCTCGGCTCGAGTGCGAGGAGCTGATCGCGAAGCCGCAAGTGATCGCGCGTGAGCTCGGTGGGGTGCTCGGCGGCTTCGCTCGCGCGCACGATCGCGATCTCGGCCTCGGGCCCGAGCGACGTCATGATACGCCGGCACTCTTCTGCGGCCTTCTTCAGCCACGGCTGCCCGTCGACGAGATAGCCCGACGCGAACGAGTCATCGATGACGAGCACCGCCGCCTGCGGACCGCGCGTGACTTGCGGTCCCTTGCGCGCGCATGACGTGTACGGCTTCGCGAGCGCGATCGCGACGGCCGCACACGCGATCGCGCGGACGATCAGGAGCACCCGTTCGCGCAGGCGAAACCGCCGCGCGGTGCGCCGCTTCGTCGCGAGCAAGAAGTCGAGCGCCGCGAACTTCACGACACGCGCGCGCCGCCGGCCGATCAGGTGGATCGCGATCGGCACCGCGAGGGCCGCGATCCCGACGAGCATGAGCGGCGCGAGAAACCCCACTACGCGGTCCTCCGGCCAGGCCCGAGACGCGACCGCACGGCGACGATGTCGAGCAGCGTGCGCTCGAGGCCGCGGTCCGTCTGCACGAGGTGGTAGTCGACGCCCGCGGCGGCGAGCGTGCCGCGGCACTTCGTCAGGAACGAATCCATCCGCGCGAGGTAGTCCTTCTTGATCGCGGCCGGGTTCACGAGCAGCTTGTTCGTCGTCTCGAGCGACTCGAACTGCGTGAGCCCGTCGTACGGAAACGTCAGCTCGTGCGGATCGAGCGTGTGCAGCACGGTGACGTCGTGCTTCTGCGCGCGCAGCTGCGCGAGGAGCTTCAGCGTCTCTTCGCTGTCGTCGAACAGATCCGACGCGAGCACGACGAGCGCGCGCCGGCGGCGCGCGAGCTCAGCGATGCGGGCGAGCGCGGCCGCGGGCGACTCGTCGCCCTTGGCGCCCTTGTTCATCAGCGCGTCGAGCACGCCGAGGAGGTCGTGCAGGTGCGTCGTGCGCGCGCGCGGCGGCACCATCGTCTCGATCGCGCGGTCACCGCAGGCGACGAGCCCGACCTTATCTTGCTGCTGGATCACGAGGTACGCGAGCGCGGCGAGCGAGAGCCCCGCGTATTCGATCTTCGGGATGCCGCCGCCCGCAAACGCCATCGACGCCGATGCGTCGAGCACGAGGTACACGGTCAGCTGCGACTCTTGCTCGAACTGTTTGACGTAGTAGCGGTCGTTCTTGCCGTACGCCTTCCAGTCGACGTGACGAAGCTCGTCGCCCGGCGAGTACTCCTTGTGCTCGGCGAACTCGACAGAAGAGCCGTGCACGCTCGCGCGATGCAGACCCGAGAGCGCACCCTCGACGATCACGCGCGCCTTGATCGTCAGCGAGCCCAACCTTGCGAGCTGCGCCGGATCGATGCGCTCGGGCAGGTGCATATCGCCTACGGCGTGATCACCGACAGCAGCTTGTCCACGAGCTCACCCGCGCGCTGGCCCTCGGCCTCCGCGCGGTAGTTGAGGATCAAGCGGTGCTGCAGCGTGGGGCGGGCGAGGGCAGACACGTCGTCGATCGAGACGGCGAACCGCCCGTCGAGGATCGCGCGTGCCTTCGCCGCGAGGATCAAGAACTGCGACGCGCGCGGGCCCGCGCCCCACGAGACGGCCTCGCGGATGAATGGCGGCGCGCTCGGTGTCGTCGGGCGCGTCGAGCGCGAGAGCGCGACCGCGTACTTCACGACGTGGTCGGCGACCGGCACGCGGCGCACGAGATCCTGCAGCTGCATGATCCGCTGCGGCGACAGCACGCGCGACAGCTGCGGACTGTGGTCGCTCGTCTGCTGGCGAACGATCTCTTCTTCCTCGGCCTCCGACGGATAGTCGACGTCGACCTGGAACATGAAGCGATCGAGCTGCGCTTCGGGGAGCGGGTAGGTGCCCTCTTGCTCGACCGGGTTCTGCGTCGCGAACACGAGGAACGGCTGCGGCAGATCGTGCGTCGTGCCGCCCGCGGTCACGCGGTTCTCCTGCATCGACTGGAGCAGCGCGGCCTGCGTCTTCGGCGGCGTGCGGTTGATCTCGTCGGCGAGCACCATGTTCGCGAACACGGGGCCCTTGATGAACTTGAACAGGCGCTTGCCGGTCGTGTGATCCTCCTCGAGGATCTCCGTTCCGGTGATGTCGGCCGGCATGAGGTCCGGCGTGAACTGGATGCGCTGGAACGAGAGGTTCAGCGTCTCGGCGAGCGTCGAGATCAAGAGCGTCTTCGCGAGGCCCGGCACGCCGACGAACAGCGTGTGCCCGCGCGCGAACAACGCGACCAGCAGCTGCTCGATCACGCGCTTCTGACCGATGATGCGCTTCTCGATCTCGCGCAGGATCTGATCGTGTGCGTCGGCGAGCTCGGCGACCGCATCGAGGTCGCTCTTCGGGCTGGCCGGCGCGGTCGGCTCGTCGCTGAGTGGATACGCGTCGTTTTCCTGCCCTGCGGGCGGAGGAACGACGGCCGTCACCTGGGTATCGGTGACAGGAACCAGCTTGGGCTCGCCGGGCATGGTGCGGGAAGGCTTCATCGCTTTAGCTGGTCGCAGGCAGAGCGTTCACGCGTGGCGCGTGCATCGGAGGTTCGAGAGTACGCCTCGGCGAGGCCACACCGTGTAGTCGGATCGAACGGACTCACGCGGAGTGCTTGCTCGTAGGCTGCAATTGCTTGAGGCCATTCATGCCGTGCCGCGCGCGCAATGCCAAGCGTTACGGCCGCAACTGCGTCATGGGCATCCGCATTCACGAGCGGTGTCGCGAGCTCGATGGCGCGTTCATGCTTGCCGAGCTCGACCAGCGTGCGTGCGAGCTTTCCGGCGACGAAGGGTTCGCTGCCAGGCCCCGCGAGAGCTTTCTCGTATTCCGCCGCTGCCGCCTCCAACATTCCACGCGCGCGGAGCATGCCACCGAGCCGGGTGTGCTTGCGAGCGCGTGCGCTGACTTGCTCGAGACCCACGTTCTCCGAGTCCTGGCCGCCCTTTCCAAACTTGATCGGCTTGCCCGGCCGTGACGCCGCAGTGCGATCGATCGTTTTCAGATGTTGGTGCCACGCCTTCTCGACGGCACCCCACGACAGGGAGAGCGTCTCGGCGACGGCGCGGCGTGCGCTCCGCCCATCGCGCTGCGCGGTGATCGCGTCGCGAATGCCCTTGTAGCCGACCTTGCCGTGGAGCCAACCGACGAGCGTGTAGACCTCGGCGTACGCGAGCGCGGCCGCTTCTTGCGACGGCAGCTTCGCCATCGACGGATGCATCTCGTCGAACGAGATCAGCCGGCCTTTCTTGAGACCCGCCGCGAGCAGCGAGTGCTCCGTGGCCGACAACTTGACCTCGGGGCCCGTGCGCCACCGCGTCTGCTCGAAGCGTGCAAGGCCTTCTTGCAACCAGACCGGCACGGTGTCGGCGGACAACCGCGACACGATCAGGTGCGTGTACTCGTGCGCGAGCGTGTCCATCCACGGGTAGCCGAAGATCGTCGCGCGCGGCGAGACGACCATCAGCTTGTTGTACTTCGACAACGCGATCGTCCCGGTCGTCTCGATGTCCTGCTCGGTCAGCGGCGACAGCTTCGCGAGATCGCTCGGCGAGCCGAGTAGCTCGACGCGGATCGCATCCGTTGGCTTCAGGCCGAGGTCCTCGCCGATCGCTTCCCACGCCGCATCGAGGACCTCGCCCGCGAGGCCCGCAATCGCCGCATCCGGCCCCGGCGCGTGCAGGATGATGAAGTGGCCCTTGGGCGACTTCACCTCGACGAACGTCTCGGTCACCGACTTCGTCGATGCTGCGAGCTTGCGCGTCTGACCGACGAGCCCGTCGACCGCCGCATCCGGCACCTTGTCGAGGTGCTTGAGCGCGAGCGCGTAGTCGCCGCTCTGGAACGCGAGCTCGGCCTTGAGCCACTTCACCTCGGCCGTGTCGGGCGCTCGCTTCTCGAGCTCCGCGAGGAGTACGCGCGCGTCGTCGAGCCGCGACGACTGGAGGAACCGCGCCGCCTTGATCACGTCGCCGGTGACGGTGCGATCGCGCCGCGCGTCGGCGGTGGTCGCCGAGAGCAGCGCGAGGATGACGAGGGCAGCCCTCACTTCACGAGCTCCTCGTAGTAGCGCTTGAGTTGGTCGTCGTAGCCCTCGAGCGCGCCCTTCTCCTTCTTCTTCATCGCCTCGAGCAGCTCCTCGCGGAACCGCTCCGGTGCCTTGTACTCGTCGGCGCCCGGGATGCGAATCGGCTCCTCGCCGATGCTCGCGCCTTCCTGTGCCTGGCGCGCCGCGCTGCGTGCACGGTCGCGTGCCTTCGCGAGCGCGTCGGCCGCCGAGCGCGTCGCTTCGCGCGTGCCCGACGGATCCTTGGACTTCATGCGCTCGTCCGCGGTGCCCATCTGCTGGATCGCGCCGCCGAGCTTCTTTCCGAGCTCCTGGCCGGTGTCGCCGGGCAAGTCCGCGCCGAGCTGCTTCGTGCGATCGCCGAGCTTCTTCGCGCGCTGCTGGTTCATCGCCTGGCGACGGCGCAGTCGGTCCATCGACTTGAGGTCGTCGGCCGACATGATCTGATCCGGTTTGGGCGTCAGCGACTGCAGCTCGGTGATCAGCTCCTTCGCGATCGGGCGCGCCTTGCCAACATCGTCGAGCGCGTCTTGCGTCGCGTCGGCCCACTTCGATTTCGGATCGTCCTCGATCGCCGCTTCGAGCTCGCCGGCGATGGTGTCGAGGCTCTGCTTCGCCTGATGCGCCATGCCCATCGCCTCCGCGAGGTCGCCGTCGTTGACCATCGTCTCGACGTCCTTGAGGCGACGCTCGACGATATCGAGCTCTTCCTTCGCGAACGGCGTGAGCCCTGATTCGTCGATGTCCTTGAGCCGACGGCGCAGCTTCTCGAGCAGCGCCTCGGCCTTCTTGCTCGCCTCGCGCTTCTTGTCTTTCGCGACCTCGTCGGCCTTCTCCGCGTACGCCTCGAACAAGCGGTTCGCTTCCGCCGCGATCTCGTCCTGATCCTTCGCGAGATCGGCGAGCTCGTTCATCACCTCGTCGAGCTTCTTCTGCTCGTCGCCGAACCGGTCGCCGCGCATCCCCGCGAGCGAGCCCTCGAGCGCGGACGCCGAGCGATCGTGCTGCGAGCGGCACTGCTCGAGCTTGATCTGCGCCTGTGCGACCTGACCCGCCTTGATCAGCTTGCGGACCTCGTCCATGCAGTTCGAGCCCTGGGCGGTCTGCATCGCGTCGCGGTTGACGTACTGATCGAGCACGTCCTCGGGCATGCCGCGCCGATGTTTCTCGAGCTCCGCGTACGCGCGGTCGAGCGCCTTCATCTCGCGCTCGATCTCGTCGAGCAGGCGCGGGTCCTTCGTCTTCTGAAACTGCGCGAGCAAGTCGGAGAGCCGCTTCTGGTGCGCGGCGATCTCGTCCGCGATGTCGAGCGTGCCTTCGAGACGCTCGCGATCGAGCCAGTCGGCGAGCGTGATCGTGTCGTCCTCGAGCTCCGCGATCAGCTTGCCGTCGATCGCGGTGTACGCGCCCTTCGCGGCCGGCTTGCCCTTCGGGATCCACTTCTGCTCGCTCGTCGCGAGGCGGTCGAGCCGCTCGCGCATCTGCGTCAACGCCTTGCGCATCGCTTCGGAGGCGTGCGGATCCTTCTCGAACGCCGCGGTCACCGAGCCGAGCTCGATGATCGTCTCGCGCAACTGACGCGACATCTCCTCGCGCGGCGCGGGCTCGTCGGGATTCATCGTCAGCCGGCCGCCGAGGTTCTTCAGGATCTTCTCGGCGACCTCCTGATGACGACCGAGCGTCTCTTCATGACGCTCGCGTGGCGAGACGACCTTGAGGTGAAACTCGCGCGACCGCCCGACGTTCGCACCATCGACGGTGTCGTTGTCCTTCGCTTCGATCCAGTAGCGAACCTCGCCGCCACTCGGCACTTGCACCTCGGCGATGTCCCACAGGACCTTGCCTTGCGTGCGCGCCTGCGTGGTCGGCCCGAGCGTGATCGCCTTCTTGCCGCGATCTTTACCGGCTTCCCACACGAGCTCGGCCGAGGTGATGCCGAAGTCGTCCTCGATCACGTACGCGAGCTCGACGCGCCGGAGGTTCGTGACGTCGAGCGGATCCGCGGGCGCCATCAGCTGCACCATCGGCGCTTGATCGGGCTCGGCTTCGATGATCCGCGTCGTGGTCTCGATCGACTTCTGACCTGCGTGACCGACGAGCGCGAACCGGTAGCGCTGCGATGCGCCGATCACGAGCTCCGCGGTCAGCTGGTCGCCCTCGAGCTTGGCCTCGATCGTCTTGGCTTCGCTGCCTTCCGTCTCCATCACGAGCTCCGCCGCACGCGACGGCACGAGCACGCGCGCGCGCAGCGTCACCGTGGTGCCGGGCAAGCCGCGCACGTCTCCCGACGACGACGGCAGCCGCAGCGGCGCGCGCTTGGAGTACGCCGGGAACTCGAGCGTTGCTTCGAGATCGCCGACGAGCGGGACCTCCGAGAGATTCGCGCCGTCATACGGCGTCGCGGGTGCGAGCACGAGCGAGCGCCAGCCCTGACCGATCACACCGGGCATCGCGACGAGCAGCAGAACATTCGCGACCACGGCGATGCCGGTCCACTTCCACGCGCGCCTGATCTCCTCGCGATCGAACAGCGCCGCGGGCTCGACATCGTCGAGCTGTTGCGACGTCGCCGTGATCAACGCGTCGACGAGCACGGTCGATGGCGCACCTGGCCGCGCCGGTGCACGGGCGAGCTCGACCGCCGAGAGCAGATCCGACGCGACCTTCTTGTGCCGCGTGCCGACCCATCGTGCGACCGCAGCGTCATCCGAATACCGGCGTCGCGGGACGAAGAACCCGATGACGAACATCCCGACGATCACGCCGCCGACGAGCAGTCCACCGATAGACAGCACCGCGATCGCGGTCGCGCGACTCGTTCCGAGCAAGTAGCCGAAGAGCGGCAGCACGACCGCGAGCCCGAGCGCCGCGGCCACGGCGTACAGCACCGCGCGCCTGGCTTCGTGTCGGTGCAGGAGCGCGCGCACCCTTTCCAGGAAGCCCGGGATCAACAGTTTCGGTGCACGCGAGACCGCCATCGCAACGGCCTCGAAGCATAGCGCTACCCAGCTCTTCCGACACGCCGAGAGGTACATGAGCTATAACCGCCCGGGCGTGAATAAGGCGGGACAGCGAGCGTCCATCCAAGCACATGGACGATCCTCCACTTCCAACGTCGATGACCACGACCTGGTCAAAGCCGCACGGAAGGGCGACCGGGATGCGTTCAAGACGCTGTTCGAGCGTTATCACCGCCGCGCCTATGCACTTGCCTTTGGCGTCCTACGCCACCCGGACGACGCCTTAGACGTCGTTCAAGACGCTTTCATCAAAGCTCACAAATACCTAGACAAGTTCGAAGGCAACTCCTCGTTCTATACCTGGCTGTACCGAATCGTGATGAACCTGGCCATCGACCACCTCCGCAAGCACCGACGGGTCAAGCCCGTCGAGCTGGACGAGTCGCGCATCGAGGACGGCGAGAACCCGCTGCTCCCGAAGATCCTCGGTGGAAATCCGGGCCGCGCGCTGATGGACAAGCAGATCCGTACGCGGATCGACCAGGCGCTCGACGAGCTCTCCGAGAACCACCGCTCCGTGCTCGTGATGCGCGAGCTCGAGGGTCTCTCG
This sequence comes from Myxococcota bacterium, assembly GCA_030857175.1. GTDB lineage: Bacteria > Myxococcota_A > Polyangia > Haliangiales > Haliangiaceae > JABFXX01. Next base: position 657,435 of record JALZOJ010000001.1, read on the forward strand.
TACGAGGAGATGGCGCAGACCATGGGCTGCTCGAAGGGGACGATCATGTCCCGCCTGTTTCACGCACGAAAGAACATGCAGAAGCGCCTGATCGATCTTGTCGAGAACCCGTCGAAGGAGCTGCTCGCCGAGCTCGGGATGAAGGCCGAAGACGTCGATGCCCCTGCGTCTGACGACGATGCGGCCGCGAGTGGAGCTGGCAGATGAGCCGCCCGAACGACGACATCGAGCTCATGCAGCACGCCGACGACGAGCTCGCGCTCGCGCCCGCCGATCTCGGCGGCGACGACGCACGTGCGAAGGTGCAGGCGCTCCACGAGATGCGCGATCTCATCGCCGGCACGCTCGAGGCGCACGCGGACTCGGTCCCCGATCACAAGTTCGCGGCGATGTGGCGCGAGGTGAACAAGAGCATCGAGGAAGAAGCGCCGAAGGGAATCTTCGGAAGCATCGCGGCGTGGATCGATCGCCATCGCGGTCACGTCGTCACCGGCATGGTGAGCGCCGGTGCGGTCGCGGCGATCGCGCTCGTGATGCGGCCGGGCTCGAAGGACGAGTCGGTGTCGACGAACCGTGCGCTCGAAGTCTTGCCGGCGTCGATGCGCTCCGCGCCCGTCGTCGAATCACTCGACACGCCCGATGGCTCGGGAACGGTCATGAACTTCGAAGACGAAGACGGGCACACCACGGTGATCTGGGTGACGCCTGCGGATACTCTGGAGGGCATATGAGGGTCCGCGCTATTCTCCCGGCTGTGCTGCTGCTGCTCGCGAGCTCGGCCAGCGCCGAACCGACGCGCGATCACCTGAAGCGCCCCGCCGACGCGAAGAAGAAGATCGCGCAGGCGCCGGTCGTGAAGGTCACGTGCGACGTGATCGAGATCAGTGCGAGCACGGGCAAGGAAGCCTCGATCGATCCCGCGATCAAGAAGCTCGAGAAGAAGCTGAACGGGCAGCCATGGTCGTTCAACCAGTACAAGCTGCTCTCGCAGACGTCGAAGACGCTCGAGAAGGGAAAGCCCGAGTCGCTCGATCTCAAGCAAGGCAGCGGCACCGCAAAGCTCGTAGAGACCGTCGACAAATCGAAGGTTCGGTTGACGATCACCGAGGATCACGGCGGTAAGCGCTTGATCGACAACACGACCACGATCGCTGCAGGGGATTGGCTGATCCACGGCCATCCACTGACGACGAACAAAGACGGGCACTTGGTCGCCGTCGGCAGTTGCAAGTAAGCGCGACGCGAATTCAAATGGTTCCCTCGGTGTTGGTATACCGAGGGAGATGAAGTTTCCGCGGCTATCCCGGCGGTGGTGGATCGCCAGCTCGATCGTCGTCGGACTTTCGGTGCTGCTCGTGATCGCGCTGCTCGTGATCTATCCGCGGGTCGGCGCGAAGATGATCCGCGAGAAAGTCGCGGCGAAGATCGCGAGCAAGCTCGGCCGCGACGTTCGGTTCGGCGCGATCGAGGTCTCGCTCGGTCACGCCGTCATTCATGACGTCGAGGTTCGCGGCAAGAACGACGGCATGACGCCGCTCGTGCACATCCAGACCGTCGAGATCGAGTTCGCCACGCTGCCATCGCTGATCGGCCGCATGGAGCTCGGCGACGCCACGCTCGACGGCGTGCTGGTCACGCTGCGCCGCGACTCCGAGGGACGCGACAACATCTCGGATATCGTCGAGCGGCTGCGCGCCGACCGCGCGAAGAAGGCCGCGAGCGGTCGCAAGAGCACGCTACCGACGTCGATCAAGCTGAAGCGCGGCAAGCTCCTCGCCGACGACGCGATCACCGGCACCACTGCGATCATCGGCGACGGCAACGCGACCTGGAAGCCCGGCGAGCTCGTGGCACAGGCGCGCGACGTCACCGCGACCACACTCGCCGCGCCGCGCGCATCGGCCGCGACCATCGACATCCGCAAGATCACCGGCGCACCGCCGACGATCGCGCTCACCGGCGGTGAGATCGCGCTCTGGCCAAAGCTCGCACTCTCGGGCATCTCGGGCAGCGTGATCGCCGATCCCGAAAACCCGCAGCACTTCGTGATCGATCTCGCGGGCGGCTACGGCGGCGTGCCGGGCAATCTGTGGACGGCGAAGGGCGGCCTCGACACCAAGGCGCTCACGGCGTCGATCGATCTCGAGGCGGCGAAGTTTCAGCTCGACCGGCTCGCGCCGATCCTCGAGCGCACGCCCGTCGTCGACTACAAGACGACCTCCGTCAACACCAAGCTCCACTTCGAGCTCGACCCCGCAGGCGGCCGGTTCGCGGGCGAGTTCCACCTCTCCGGTCTCAACGTCGGTCACCCGATGATCGCGGACAAGGAAGTCCACGATCTCGATCTCACCGCGAACATCGAGGGCACGTTCAATCGCGCACAGCAGCGCGTCGAGATCACGCGTGGTGACTTCGCGACGCGCGGCGTTCCGTTTTCGGTCACCGGCGCCATCGGCCGCCCGATCGAGCTCATCAACTCGACGCTCGCCGCGTTCTTGCTCAGCGAATACGGCGCGCTCAAGCGTCACCCCGAGACCGGCGAGTGGATCCCGCGCCACGGGCCCGCCGGCATCCAGTTCTTGAAGATGCGGCTCGTGATCCCGCCGATCGATTGCCAGCGTGTCCTCAACGCCATCCCCGAGGAGATGGCGCCGTACATGATGGGCTACAAGCTGCGCGGCGTGTTCGATGTCGACGTCAACCTCGACATCGACTGGGCCGACCTCGACGCGACACACCTCGGCGGCCACGTCGGCATCAAGCACTGCAAGGTCGTCGATCAACCCGCCGACTCGCCGAAGCGACTCAAGGACGATTTCGAGCACTACGTCGAGGTCGAGAAGGGCCAGTGGACGTCGTTTGTCGTCGGCCCGACGAACGAGGACTTCGTTCCGCTCGAGGACATCTCGCCGTTCCTCATCAAGTCGATCCAGACGACCGAGGACGCGGGCTTCTATCACCACCGCGGCTTCATCACCTCGGAGTTCCGCACCGCACTCGTCAAGAACCTCCAGGCCGGCAAGTTCAGGTTCGGCGCGTCGTCGATCACGATGCAGTTCGTGAAGAACGTCCTGCTCTATCGAGAGAAGACGCTCGCGCGAAAGCTCCAGGAGCTGTTCCTGACGTGGCACGTCGAGAACACCCTCGCGAAGGACCGCATCCTCGAGATCTACTTCAACGTGATCGAGTACGGCCCGGGCCTCTACGGCATCGGACCCGCCGCGCGGCACTTCTTCGGAAAGCCGGCGAAGGACCTCAACCCCGTCGAAGCGGCGTTCTTCTCGTCCATCCTTCCGGCGCCGAAGGAGCGATACAAGCAGTACTGCGCGAACACGCTGACGAAGTGGACGGACGCGAAGATCAAACGAATCCTCGCCCTGATGCTCAAGCGAGATCGCCTGACGCAGGCCGAGTACGACACGGCCGCCACCACGCCCCTGTTGTTCGTCAAGGACGGCAGCGAGAGCGAGGAGGAGTGCATGAAGCGGGTCAAGAAGGTGATCAGGAACGCGCGCTCGACCAATCCGCTGAAGAAGTAGTCTGCGGCGCCGCGCCACATGCAAAACGCGCCCGGCTGATGTTATGGCTCCCTCGTGAAGACGCTCGTTCTCGCCATCGTGCTCGCATGGAGCGGGCTCGCGGGTGCCCAGTCGCAGCCGCAACGCCAGCGGGAGGTGCTGCGCGAGCGGCCGTCGGGATTCTGGACGTCCAACAGGCCGGCGGAAGGCGGTGCCTACAAGTGGCGCCTGCTCGGGATCGGAGTCGTGCTCGCCGGTGTGATGGGGATCGTCGTTCTCCGTGTGATGCGGACCGCACGTGAAAGTCGCGAAACGCGCCTTCGCGGCGGTCGCCAGCCCTGATTCCCGATGTGCGACTGGATCTCGGATCGCGCCGGGCCTACGATGTTCGAGTGCGTGTCCAACAGAGGGTAACTTTGCTCGTGATCTGCGCCCTGGCGGGCTGCGGCAAGGTCGTCGATACGGCGCCTGATGCCGGGCCGTCATGTACCGACGGGATCAAGAACGGCCAAGAGACCGACGTCGATTGCGGCGGCTCGTGTGATGGCTGCGCGAACGGCAAGGTCTGTTCGACGGGTCCCGACTGCGAGAACGGCATCTGCACCGGCGGAGCGTGCGTCGCGAGCACGTGCAGCGACGGCGTGAAGAACGGCACCGAGCTCGATGTCGACTGTGCGGGAAGCTGCGGCGTCGGCACGTGCAAGGCCGGTCAGACCTGCACGGACAACACGCAGTGTCAGTCGCAGATGTGCGCGGGCACGAATGTCTGCATCGCGCCCAAGCGCGTGTTCTTGACCGCCGGCCAGTTCAGTGGTGCGCAGATCGGCGGCCTCACGGGCGCCGACGCGAAGTGCCAGGCCGAAGCGATGGCCGCGAACCTGACCGGCACGTACAAGGCGTGGTTGAGCGACATCACAGGCTCGCCGTCGACGCGGTTCACGAAGAGCACCATCGTTCCTTACGTCCGTACCGACGGCTTTCTGCTCGCGCAGAGCTTCGACGACCTGACTGACGGCACGATCGCGGGCCCGATCAACCGCACCGCGGGGAATCAACCCGCGCTCGGCGCGCCGGTCTGCGACATCAACAACATCTGGGTCGTCACCAATACGCAACCCGACGGCACGATCGCGAGCGATATGCAGTCCTGCAGCAACTGGACGTCGAATGTCGGCGGCGCTTCGTGGGGCCGCGTGGACCTGTCGAACGGCCAATGGACGAGTAGCTGCTCGGGTGGTGCCGGAGCGACGCCCCCACTGTGCAGCAAGCCGATGCCGTTCTACTGCTTCGAGCAGTAAAGGTTGGATCAAGTGATGACCAAGATGATGATTTGTTTTGCGCTGTGCCTTGCCGCGGTGGGGTGTGGCGACGTCGTCGGTAAGTCGGTCGATGCGAATCCATGTCCCGGCACGGTGTGTGAGTGCACGGCCGCGACCGAGGCCACCGACTGCGGTGCCCACGAGGCGTGCGACGAGAGCGGCGGGAGCCGCGTCTGCGCGTGCGTCCCGACGTACACGGACCAAGGCGGCACGTGCGTGTTCACCGGCGGCCCGACCGACTTCGGCTTCCAAGATCCGACGAAGTGGACGCCGATCGGCACGAGTGGCGTGATGGTGCTGGCGACGGCGACTGGCAAGGTGCAGCCCGGCGAGGCCGCGATCGACAAGGACGGCGCGTGTCAGTACGGCGGGATCAAACAGACCTTCACGATGCCGCCGTTCGATCGCGCGGACCCGATGAAGCTGTCGGTCACGTACACGGTGAACGACCCGATGTTCAACTTCCCGTTCAACACCACGCTCCAGATCGGCGTTGGCAGTCAGTTCATGGAAGTGGTCGCGCCTCGCAACACCTACAAGACGAGCTCCTTCTGCCTCGGGCCCGGCGCGTTCGGCGGACCGGTCACGTTTCAGATCGCGATGGCGGCGAACGGTCCGTGCACGACGACGTCGACGTCGTCGGTGCGCATCGACGAGATGAAGCTCGAGCTGGCGGGCGCCGGTGAATGTCCCCGCGAAGCGGGCGTCGTCAACGGCGGCTTCCAGCTCGCGACCGGTTGGTCGTTCCCGAATGTGAACGGGGGCGCAGGCCAGATCCTGCCGAACATCGGCGAGAACGGCACCTTTGCCGCGCAGCTCACGCAGGCGACGCGCTGCTCCGACGTGTCGGCCGAAGGCACGATCTCGGTGCCGTCGGAAGCAAAGATCCCGCACCCCGCCCTCGACGTGTACTGGAACGGCACGTCGGGTGCGCGCCTCGCGGTCTCGCTCGCGGGCAAAGGTATCGGCACGCTCAATGCGAACGGCCAGATCAAGCACTCGCGGATCTGCATCCCGAAGTGGGCCGTCGGTAACGTGTCGTCGCTAAGCTTTTTTGCGCAGCGCATTTCGGATAACAACTGCACGGCGCTCTCGCGCACGTTCATCCTCGACAACATGACGATCGTCGACGAGCCGGCATGCGGCATGCTCGGAGACGTCACGGATCCGAGCTTCGAGCGCATCACGAACCTCATGGGCCCAGTGCCGGGCTGGGCGCTCAACCACGGCTACGTCAACGACGTCGAGGGCGCCCGCGCGTTCATCATCAACAACGGGCCGAACGCGGCGTCGGGCACCGGTGTGCTGCGCACGTCGAACTCGAATCCGTGTGTCGGCATCGGCGAGGGAGGCGCGGACTTCGCGTTCATCGTGCCTCCTGCATCGGGCACGTCGGGACCGGCGGTGAAGTTCTCGGCGAAGGCCGACGTGGCCAACGTCAACAGCGAGACCCGCGCGCTGCTGCTGCCACAGAGCCCCACGAACGCGTCGCGTCTCGTTCCCGAGACCGGTGCGCACACGCCGAACGTGCTGTGCATTCCTCCAACGCTGGTGGGCCGCCTCGTCGGCGCGCGGCTCACGACCGGTGGGCTCGGGGGCGGTTGCGCCCCGACGACGTACGAGGAGTTTGGCTTCTTCGACGACGTGTCGGTCGGCACCGACCCGAGCTGCCCCGCGCAGTAGAGAAGTTGTCCGCGGTCCCGAGCGGCGCGACCCTCGGGCATGCGCGCGCTCGCCGTCCTACTTCTATATGTCGGCGTCGCACGCGCGGACGGCGTCGGGGCGGGTGCGGCGGTCGGTGCGGGCGGGCAGGGCTCTGGCACGTACAGCGCGATCGAGCTCGGCCTGGATGCGCAGTGGCGCGGCGCGCGGCTCGGGCTCGGCGGTCGCGGTGTGTGGATCAACGGCGAGTGGCGCGAGCGGGACTGGCAAACCGCGAGCGATGCCGTGCGCGCGGTGCGTCTGCTCGAGGTACGCGCCGACTGGTTCGCGCTCGCAGGCGGGCGGCTCGCGCCGGCGCAGCTCGCGCACGTCGCGGATGGCCATCGCGCCGCGCTCGATGACAGGCCGCGAACAGGCGCGCGTGTCGCCGCCAACGGCGAGCACGCGGTGTTCGGCGCAGAGATCGACGACGTCCTCGATCCGTCGCTCGTCGGCGCCGCACTCGCGTGGGATGTCACGCCCGCGGCGCGCGTGCATGCAGCGACGGCGATCGATCCGATCGCCGAGGTGAGCGCCGTCGAATTCGCGCTCGGTCGCGCGTGGAGAGGCGAGCACGCGCTCGCGGAAGTCGGCGGTGGCTTCGTCGGCGAGCCCGGGCGTGGTGGCCACGCGCTCGCATTCGCGGACTTCGCGATCGAACGGGGTGCTGTGCGGTGGATCGCGAGCGCGGAAGGACGCGCGGGCAACGGCAGCGTCGGTGGTGCGTTCGGCCCGCTGCATCGCCTCGAGCGCGCGATGTACGAAGACGCGAGCGGCGTCGGCGGCGCGATCTCGCTCGGTGCGATCGCCGAGCGCTTCGGCTGGGTCCGGGCGAGCGTGCGTGCACGTCCCGCGATGGGACCGATCGCGAGCGCGGCGATCGGTGCACCGATGTCGAAGTGGCTGCAGGCGGGCGCGTGGTTCGCTGCGACGCGCCGGCACGTCGCGGGTGCGGGCGAGGTTCGCGTGGCGTGGGCACGGCACTACTCGACCGTGATCGAGGTCGCTCGCATGTACGACGCCGACGCGATGCTTCCAACACCAGCCTGGAGCGTGACGGCCTGGTTCGGCATCACCGCCAACTGACGGATGCCGCTATTGCCATGTGGCCGGTGCACGTCACGGTTAGACATGGTCGAAGTTCTCGAGCGCGGTGACATCAGCTTCTTCTGGAAGCCGAGCGTCATGCCCGCCGATGCACTGCCGGGTGAAATCAAGCCCGGCGTGCAGAGCTTCTTCATGGTGCTGTCGAGCGGTGACCACCACCGCCGGCTGCGCGTCGGCAAGAAGCGGTTGCCCGCACCGACGGGCGAACGGCTGTGGGCGCGTATCGAACGCACCGGAACGCTCGCGCGCGTGCTCGGCGATCAAGTCGAGTCGGAGCGCTACGTCACGAAGACGCGCGGCGAACGCATCCAGCCCGGCGCGGAGATGATCGCGCGTGGCTGCTACGCGTTCGTGCAGCACGACGATCATTGCCACCTCGTGTATCGCGTCGACCACACGGAGCCTGGCGTGCCCGAGGAAGTGCGCGTGCCCGAAGCCGGCAGTCACATCGTGCTGTTCGAACGTGTACCGCGAACGCGCGCGACATGGACGACGGTAGGCACACCGGCGATGCTTGACGAGCCCGGCGCCGAGTGCGTGCTCGTCGGTGCGGATGACGAGCCCGAGCGAGAGCTCGGCATCGACGTGCTCGCGGCGTAGCCCGCGTATTGCAGGGCGCGGTGTCATGCGCACCGTCCTCATCCTGGTCTGGCTCGCCGGCTGTGGCGAACCGAAGTACGTCGCGAAGCCGCTGCCGGATCTCCTCGCGAACCCGAGACGCGCAGCGATCCACGTGCCGCGACTCGTGTTGCCCGACAACGAACGCTTGCGATGGGAGGTCCACCACAAGGGCTTCACGATCGGACGTGCCGAGCTCCTGGTGAACGGCTCGCGCATCGTCAGTCGCTTCAAGACGAGTCAGCTCGCGAGCATGTTCGCGAGCGCGCAGCACGAGCTGACGACAACGCTCGCACACGCCGGCACGTATCCCGACTTCGCGACAGAGCTCGCGGAGGTCGACGGAACGAAGGAGAGCTACGAGATCAGTTTCGACGGATCCGTGTTCGTGATCGCTGGCAAAGGCAGGCGAAGCGACGGCATCGCACACACGCTGCACAGTGCTCTCGGTGTGTTGCGTGCGTGGGCATCACCGTTGGCGCAACCCGGTTTCCTCAACGTCGTGCATGCCGGCGAATTATTCCGTCTCGATGTCGATGCGCCGTCGAAAGAAGATTGGCGCGGAACGAAGACGCTCAAGCTCGACGGTCGGATCCTCGGCGCAGAGAAACCGATCCTCGTGACGATCTGGCTATCAGATGACGAACATCGGGTTCCGATCCGTATCGCGATCTCGCACGACGGAAAACAGATCGACGCAGAAGCGATCGCGGACTGATCGTGCCTGGTTATGCCGACGACAATGTTGCTCGACGTCGACAGTGTTCTGCGAAGGCACACGTTCGCGCGCTCAAGCAAGCGACGCGACGATCGCGATCACCGGGCTCGTTGCTTGCACTCGCGGGCAACCAATGAGGCGTCCGTTATGTGCCGCGATCGCGGCGATGGGAATCGGTGTGCCCGCGGTCGGCATGGCCGAGCGACTTCCACCAAAAATGGATCACGACCGTCCCGTGCTTTGCGCGCGTGACAAGGAGGGACTCGTCTGGCGCATCCAGTGCGACCCGGATACGAAGATCTGTCTCTACGCACCGAATCAAGAGCTCGATGCCGACGGCAATCGTGCCAAGCCGCTCGAGCGTGCACGCGAGTGCACCGCCGACGAGAACCTCGATCGCTCGAAGCTCGAAGCCTCGGGGTTCAAGATGGTCTCTGGTCGGCCCGACGCACCATGGGGCTGGACGCGTGACGAACGCGGCCGCGTCTTCCAGACCAACTTCGATCTCAAGCGCCGCATGTACTTCGGTGGCGCGTACACGCCGAAGAAGATCATGGAGAACCCGCTCGAGTCGACGCGTACGTCGGTCGACTTCGGCATGTTCATCTTCGACTTTCTCTCCAACGGCGAGACGCCGACGCGGCATCGCATCCGTCTCCTCGAGGGCCAGGTGCACCTCCAGCCGTTCACGGCGGAGCTCACGCTGGCGCACTACGACGTCTCGCGTCGCTTCCTCGAACCGCTGCTTCGCATCACGACGTTCGTCGGCGAGCCGCAGCGCCACGACCTCAAGCTGAACCTCGGCATGTGGACCGAAGCCGGCGGCCTCGAGATCCACCGCACCAGCGAGGGCTACTCGCAGCTATGGAAACACGCGACGGCGCAAGTCACGCTCGACCTCTGGCAGTCGTCGGATCTCTCCGGCTTCCTCCGCCTGCGCACGGGCTTCGGTCTCGAAGGCCAGCGCGACGAGGTCAACGGCTATCGCTCGGCCATCACCGGCTCGTCGGCGATCGAGTTCGATGTCGTCGCCGACGAGGACGGCTTCCACAACTTCCGCATCGAGCTGTCCGAGGAAGTGCCGCGCTACTTCAAGCCGCTCGCTGGTGAGAGCAAGTTCTCCAACCGCATGCGCGCACGCGTGCAGTACGAGGCGATCATCCTCGCGATCAACGATCAGCCGCTGACCCTCAAGCTTGCCGCCAGCGGGGAGAAGCGCGATGACATTCCCGGCGTGCCCGACCAATGGGCGTTCGTCCTCGACGCCGGACTGCGCTTCAGTCTGTGGGCACCGCCAAGGCCGCGCTCGTAGCCGCGGCGCTACTCGTCGCCGCCGATGCCCATGCAGACACCTGCACCGGCACCACGGCGTCGGGTGGTCGCTTCGCGAAGTGCTTCGACCTCGGCAATCGCCTCTCGGTGACGGCCGGCTCGGATGGCTTCGGCGCGTCGGTCAAGCTTCGCCACCTGATCCGGTTCGACGACGAGCCGGATCTCGTGTGGAAGCTCGAGCACACGATGGCGGAGACGACCTACGGCACGTGGCGCGATCAGCTCGATGCGTCGCTCTACCGCGGCCGCTTCCTGCGTCACGCACGTGACGGTCACATCGTGCTGCCGCTCGGCATCCCGAAGAAGGTCTTCTTGCCGTTCGACATCGGCGCGGAAGTGCAGGTCGGCTCGCTGCGCTACCGCCCGCTCGAGATGAGGGATGACAAGCTCCAGGTTGGTGTCGTCAAGATCGCGGCGCTCGTCGACTTCGCTCGCACGCGTGGGCAGAAGCGCCGGTTCGCGATCGGACCAGTCGTGCGCTGGGACATCGATGTCGATCGCTCGATGGGGCGGATCGGCAGGGTCTCCGAGCACGCGGTCTCGCCGTTCTCCGTCGGCATGATGAACCTCAAGGCCGAGACCCAGGACGGGATCTGGGTCGGGGAGCTACGCGCCGAAGCGGGAACGGTGTGGCACACGCAGGGCGGCTGGAAAGCGCAAGCGGAGGCCGAGGCGACGCTCGAGCGCATCATGATCGCGATCAACGATCGCCCGATCGCACTGACGGCTGGCGTCTCGTACGCGACGGCGAACGACGAAGCGATCGCCCGCGTCGGCGCACGTGTGGTGCTGATGCATCGCAACGACAAGCGCGTGAACCTGAAGCCGCTCAAGGAGAAGACCAAGCCGGTCGCGCCGCCGCCAGCGCCGAAGCCGGTCGTCGCACCGCCGCCTCCTCCGGATCCGCCGCCTCCCGCCGAGCCCGTCGTCGAAGAGCCGCCGGCCGTGCCCAGTGGCGGCGGTGGTGCGCTCGATGATCCGTATGGCGAGGTGCCAAAGATCTGGGAGCTCTAGCGAAGCTCGAGGATCTCGAGCATCAAGCTGCCGGTGTTGTTGCCGTACACCGTGTCTTGATAGACGGCCTTGATGCGCGCGCCCTTGCCGATGAAGTCGATCTCGTAGACGTGCTGCGGGTTGTACGGGCCCCAGTTCGGAAGCGTGTTGGTGTCGACGGTCGGATCATCGATGCCGAGGCCGACGTCCTCACAGCACGCGACGTCCTTCGGGCTCGCGAAGTCGTAGTACTCGCCGTCGCCGCTGATGCCGTCGATCACGACCGCGACGCCCGACACGCGCAGCCGATACGTCACGCCGGCTGCGAGGACCATCGTCGACTGACGGCCGGTCGGGCTCGCGGTGTCGACGGCAAAGCCTTCGACGACGGTCCATACGAGCGGTGCGTCCGGCGGCGCGTCGATCGTGACCTGCGCATCCTTCGCGGCGGTGGTCTCGATCGCCGTCGAGAACCCGCACGCCGAGAGCACCACGATGATGATCACGCCCCGCACCTGTACAGCGTAACGAATCGAGGCGACGACAGGGTCAAATTCGTGGCTGCGACATGTGCTACCGTCGGCGGGCCTCGCGGCGTGGTGCGTCCGCGAGCAGCGCGAGCAGGCGCGTGCGGCGATCCACGACCAGCCGAGCGAACCGCGTGGCGAGTGCATCATCTGTCCGCGGATCGGACAGTCGCTTGACGAGCACCGCCGCCTCGCCGCGCCCCAAGTTCGCGAACAGCTCGGTGAGCTCGCGCTCCTTTCGCCGATACGCGGCCTCGATCGTCTCGCCGTAGTGCGGAGGCGTCACGAGGACGTCGATGATCGTTTGCTCGCAGCTCATCCTCTCGATCGCGTAGGTCACCTCCGGATCGATGTGCTCGACGATGTCCTCCTTCGTCGTCGTCTCCTCCTCGATCGGTGGTGCGCTCGCGAACGCCACGATCGCGGTCGTCTCCTCGACGATGGCCAGTGGCTGCGCGCGGCCGGGCCGCACGAGCGAGCGGGGGCGTGGGGCGTGGGCGAAGATCCGGAGGGCATTCATGGGCCGGCCCTATCGCCGGCACCCCGCTGCGGTTGCGTCCTTCCAAGTGCGCCGAACGCCAGCTGAAAAAATCACGCAACTCGGACGCGGCGCCCGCGATAGGCGCCGCCCACATGCAAGACGCTCGGATCGCCGCTGTTCGTGACCGTCTCCATGCCGCCGCCGATGACCACGCGCAGGGCCGCTCGTTCACCGCCCCCGTCGAGGACTGGTCGCCGGTCGGCCCGATCGGCTGGCTCCGCACGCGCCTCGGGCTCACGGCCACAGAAGAGCTGGTCCTCTGGCTCCTGATCGCGCACGAGCTCTGCCCGCACGCGCGCCGGTTCGTGCGCGAGCTCAACAGCGAGCCGGTGCCCGACCCGACGCTCGACACGATCCGGCGCGTCGTCTACTGCGGTGACGCGCGTGCGTGGCGCGAGCTCGGGCCATCCGGCGCGCTCCAACGGCTCGCGCTGATCGAGTGGATCGACGGCACTGCGCCCGAGCACCGCCGTACGCTGCGCGTCGCCTCGCGTGTGCTCGCGTTAGTCCACGACGAGGTCGCCCTCGACCCCGAGCTCGCCGACTGCGCCACGCTCCACATTCCTCTCTCCTCCCTCCTCGAGATCGCGCCCGGCGTCACGGAAAAGGTCGATGCCGCGATCGCCGAGGGTGACGACCTCGTCGTCCTGCACGGCGCCGCGGGCACCGGGCGCCGCTCGCTGCTGGCGGCACTCGCGAGGGCGCGCGGTCACGTGCCCCTGCAGATCAATGCGCGGTCGCTGTCGACCGACCGCGATCAGCTGAAGCGGCAACTTCGGCTGATCGCGCGCGAGTGCCGCCTGCTCGATGTCGTGCCGCTGATCCTCCACCTCGACGATCTCACCGACCGTCTCGATCTGATCGAGTCCGAGCTGACCGGGCTCGTGCTGGCAACCTCATCGCGCGCGCCGGCGCGTCGATGGAAGTCGCCGCCGACGGTCATCGAGCTCCCGACGCTCTCGGGCACGCAGCTCGCGTCGCTGTGGTCGCGCGTCATCCCGGGCGCATCGACCGCGGACGCCGACCTGCTCGCGACGATGTACCCGCTTGCCCCCGCACTCGTAGAGGCCGTCGGCGCCGTCGCGCACCGTGAAGCCGCGGGCGCGGAGATGCGGCCGGAGCACATCGAGGCCGGCGTCCGCGCCGTGCTCGACGATCGCCTCGCGGGCCTCGCGACGCGCATCACGGTGACGCAGACGTGGGACGACCTGATCCTCCCCGACGATCAGACCACCGCCGTCGTCGAGCTCCTCGCGCGCATCCGCCGCCGCCGTCGCGTCTACGAGGAGTGGGGCTTCGCAAAAAAGCTCTCGAAGGGCCTCGGCGTCAGCGCGCTGTTCTCGGGTCCGCCGGGCACGGGCAAGACGATGTGCGCCGGCCTGATCGCGAACGATCT
>JALZOJ010000160.1 GCA_030857175.1 Myxococcota bacterium
TCAAGGTCAAGCAGATCAAGCTCGCGACCGTGCCGGCGGAACCCGAGGAGTCGACGGACGACGCGCACTTCGTCGGCAATGTCGTGATGGATAGAAACGGCCACCACGATCCGACGTTCGTCGTCGACGACAAGAAGGGCGTGTTTCGCGTCGTGCGGAAGATGAACACCGTCGGGCGCGTGAAGGAGAAGGTCTGTCACGCGGGGCCGATGCAGCCCGTGCGCGTGAAGCGGACGCGGTTCGATGTCCCGAAGGGCCACGCGTATAAAGGGGATCTCGAGGTCAGCTACGACGCGTTCGTGATCGACGAACAGAACGGCTGCCGCTAAAGCGGCGCGAGCTCGTCGGTGGGCGAGGGCGGCATCGGCTTCGTCGGATCGATCTCGCAGTCGTCGAACGGGTTCTTGATGTTGTCGATGCAGATCTTGACGCGCTTGAGCTGACACAGCGCGATCTCTTGCTTGCCGTCGAAGACGAGCTCGACGCTGCCTGGCTTGTAGCCCGCCTTCTTGCACGTGATGGCGAGCTTCGTGCCGAACGGCATCTCGATGTTCGTGCCGCCGGGCCCGGTGTACGTCGTGCCGTTGTAGAGCGTCGCGTCTTCCGGCTTCGTGATCACCTGGATCTGGATCGTGCCGCGGCCGTTCGGCGTCGGGATCGAGGAGGTCCCGGCGGCGGCATCCGTCGTCGGGCGGACTGCGACCCGACTCGCGTCGACGAGCACGACGATGTCGAGCGCATCGCCGGTCGCCGCGTCGTCCGCGATGGCGATGACGGCGAGCGCATCGGCGGTGACGGCCGCGTCCGCCTGCGCGACGAGCCCAGCGTCGGGCGTGACGGCGCGATCGCGCGACTTGATCACGAGCGCGACCACGGTCCCGGCGGCGCCGAGGATCAGCGCGAACAGGAGGACGTACGGCCACAGACGTTTTTGGGCGGGCGCGCCACCGTCGGTGAAGACGTGCTCGAACGTGATCGGCTTCTCGCGCGTGACGAACTGAGGCTCGTCTCGGTCGCGGCGGTTCGTCGGTGCGCGCGAGCGCGGCGAGGTGCGATCGCGCTCTTGCAGCGTGTCGGCGTTGTTCTCCGCGGGCGGCGGGGTCTTCTGCTTGATCCGCGGCGGCACCATCGACGGTGCGGTGTCCGGCTGGACGAGCGCGGGATCGGCGCCGGGCGGGATGGGTGTCAGCGCGTAGACCGGGCTGCCGGTCATGCTGAGGCCGACCGGTGTCTGCAGCTTCTCGAGCGCCGCGATCAGCTCGTGCATCGTCTGATAGCGCTGCTCGCGCTTCTTCGCGAGCGCCTTGAGCGTGATCTCCTCGAGCTCCGGTGAGATGTCGAGCTCGGGACGCACCTTGCGCGGCGGGTCGACGGGATCGAGCATCACCATCGCGAGCGTGCGCACGGTGCTGTCGCCGCGATGCGGAACGCGGCCCGTCAGCATCTCGTAGAGGATCACGCCGAGCGCGTAGATGTCGACGCGGCGATCCGCGTCGCTGCGGCCGGCGGCCTGCTCGGGCGCCATGTATTCGGGCGTGCCGAACACGGAGCCCGCGCGCGTCAGGCGCGGCTCGTTCGGATCGGCGGAGCCCGGCGCGGGCGCGACCTTCGCGATGCCGAAGTCGACGATCTTGACGAAGTCGGGCCGGTTGTCGCGATCGAGCAGGAACACGTTCTCGGGCTTGAGGTCGCGGTGAACGATGCCCTTGTCGTGCGCCGCGCCGAGCGCACGCGCGATCTGGATCGTGACGCGAATCGCGCGCTGAAACCCGAACGGCGAGCTGTGACGGAGCGTGCTGCCGAGCGTCTGCCCGTCGACGAACTCCATCACCGAGAACGTCATGCCGTCGGGCGTCGTGCCGAAGTCCGTGACGTCGACGATGTTCGGATGCCCGATGCGCGACGCGGCCTGCGCTTCCTTGACGAAGCGCTTGATCGTCGCGGTGTCGCGCATCACCTCGCGCTTCAGGACCTTGATCGCGAGCGGGCGTTCGATGACGGCGTGACGCGCGGCGAACACGACGCCCATACCGCCCTCGCCGATCTTGCGCTCGACGTAGTAGCGCCCGTCGAGCGTCTGACCGACGAGCTTGTCGTATTCGCTCTCGATTCGCGTCGCGCGGAAAGCGGCGAGCGCGGCCGCCGGATTCTCCGATGCCGAGAGCGCGCGCATCTCGCGCGGCGTCGACGGCGTCAGCGGGAACGTGCCGCGCCGCGGATCGACCTCCGTCGGCCCCGGCTGCGCGACCATCGCGGTCGAGAGCAGCGTCTGCGCCGCGACGACGTTCGCGTCAGCGAGCGCGGTTCCGTCGTGCGGGCAAAAGCCAGCCTCGCCGAACGAGCGCTGGCATGCAGAGCAGACGTAGGCCACTCACCGTCCTGCGCGCGTCTCTTCGTACAGATTCGTGCGGAAGTACGTGAAGACTTCGTTGTCTGCAGCGACGACGATCAACGGCTTGCCATCGAACGGCATCACGGCGACCGAGCGACCGAACTTCTGATTGCCCTCGGGCTGCGCGTCGTGGAGCGTCATCACGCTGTTGCCGATACCCGTCGCGGTGTCGACCTCGAGCACCTGCACCTGACCGGCGCCCGTGTTGCCGTCGACGATCGCATCGGGATAGCCGGCGACCACGTAGCGCTTGCCACCGAGCACCATGAGCGCGGCGGTCTTGATGCCGTTCTCGGTGCGCGGCGTGCCGACGAGCTGCATCGTCGTCAGATTCACGAGCGCGAGGAAGCCCGTGCTGCCGTCGCCGTG
>JALZOJ010000118.1 GCA_030857175.1 Myxococcota bacterium
CTCGAGGTGATGACGCGCGGACCGAAGACCACCGTGCTGCGCATTCGCGGCTTCGACACACCCGACCGCACGCACTGCCTCTCGGTGATGGGCTGGTGCGAGCGATCGATCGAGCTGTCAGGCGGCAAGACGCTGTCGATTTCGGAGCCGCTCTGCCGCACGCGAGGCGACGAGCTCTGCCAGCTCGAAGCGACCTGGCAGTAGCTGACTACTGCGGGCAGCGCGTCTTCGAGCGAGCGCCGCTGTTCGGATTGATGACCCAGCAGCTCACGCCGTCCATCCAGATCCGCTCCTGACGCTCCTCGAGATTGACGGTCACGCGGCTGACGGTCGTGCGTGCACCGGCGAGCTCGAACGGGATCGTCTTCTTGCTGCCGAGCACCGCGAGGTCGAGCGTGCCGCGCACGGCGCCCTGCGAGTTGCCGTTGCGCGTGAGCTCGACGAGGTAGTTGCCGCGCTTCAGCGACTTCACCGCGAGCAGCTCGCGATCGGTCGCCGTCGAATTCTCGACGGTGACGTCGCTGCGGCCACCCATCCACGAGATGCGCGAGCCATCCGGCGCGATGATCGCGACGTCGACGTCGGCACCCGAGCTCCAGCGCGCGTTGACCACGAGGTCACCACGTGCGGGCGCGGTCACCGGTGCGATCGTCGAGGCCTTCTCGGCGGCGGTGCGATCCTCGTCGGTCGACAGACCATTGCGCACGAGCTCCGCATCCTTGTCGCGACCGACACCGCGGAGGCAGCGCATCGCTGCGCCCGCCGCCTTGGCATCCTTGCGCTGGATAGAGGAGACCGCGATTCGGTGGCTGCACGCCTGCGAGAGGCGACCGGCGTTCTCGTAGGCGCGAATCATGCGCTCGTGCAGCGTCACGCGGTCGGCGTCGAGATCGACGAGGCCCGAGAGCGTGCGGAGTGCGAGGTCGCGCTGACCGCCGCGGCCGAGGAGGTCGGCCTGGTAGCCGAGCGCCTGCGGATCGAGCTTGTCGCGCTCGAGCCAACGACCGGCGACGTCACGCGCTCGCTCGATGTCGCCCGCATACGCGAGTGCCTGGACGAGGGCGCGGTGCTTCTCGCGGCTGTCGGGGTTCGAGGACAGCGCACTCTCGGCGCTGTCGACGGCCTTCTTGATGTTCGGGCTCATCGCGTCGAACACGGCGAGCGACGGCACGCGCACCCAGGTGCGGCGCATCGCGATCATCCCGGCTCGGCCACGGCTGCTGCGGTTCGCGGCGAGATCGCGGGGTGCTTCGGTCGCCGGTTTCGGCCCCGGCTGCGTGGCGGTTGGAGCGACGGCGCCACCTCCCGCGAAGTCCCCGCCCATGTCCTTGTCCATCGCCGGCGCCTTCGCCTTCTTCGCGGGCGCGCCGTCGTCGGCCTTCGATTCCGCTTGCGCTTCGTAGTCGACGAGGCCGCTCGCGAGCGTCTCGTCGAGGTTCTCCTCGCCGGTCCACTTCGCGGTCGGCTGGGTGCGATCGACGCCGAACGCATCGAACATCGCCTGCGACTCGAGCACGAGCAGCGACGTCTCCTTCGACATCACGCCATAGCCCTGCGACAGCGCGACGATGCGCGCGCGGTCATCACCCTTGCCATCGCGCTCGAGCTGTTCGATCGCGAGCGAGGCCCACAGGCGCGGCACGAAGCCGTTACCCGCCGACGACGACACCGCGAGCTTGATCGGATAGCGCTGCTCGTACGGCTGACCCGCGACGGTGCCCTTCACGAGGACCTCGCCCTGGATGTCGCCGGTCACGCGCGCCGCGACGAGGATCTCCTCACCCGCGCGCACCGTCGGCAGCACCGTCGGCGCGACATCGGCGAGGCCCTGCGGCAACACGATCGTCGCGTCGCGCAGCGCCTGGCCATACGTCGACTCGAGGCTCGCGAGTGCGGCCGCCTTCACGGTCTGGCCCGGCACCCACGCGAGGTAGTTGCCGCCGCCACCGCGCGCCGCGGCCGAGAGCAGGGCGGAGTCTGCATCGCTGCCGATGCCGACCGTGGTCACGCGAATCTCGGTGCCGGTCGACGCCGCGATCGCCTTCTCCACATCGCCGGTCTTGCGGAAGCCCGTCGTCGAGAAGCCGTCACCGACGTAGATCACCCAGCGCTCGCGGTCCGTGCCCTTCGTGAAGTCCGTGGTCGCGGCGCGGATCGCGCCGACGATGTCGCTCGCGCCCGCCGCCGTCTGCTCGGCGAGCCACTTGCGCGCTTCCTCGGCGGTCCCGGCGGACGGCGTCCGCATGCCACCGTCGAACCGGCGACACTCGCTATCACACGCCATGATCGAGAACTGATCGCGGCGATCCATCTCGCCGACCATCTGCGACGCGAGCTCCGCGGCGCGCGTCAGGCGCTCGCCGGCCATCGACTGGCTCGTATCGACGACGAACATGTAGTCGCGCGGCTTCGCTTGATCCCAGCGCGGCAGCTTCGGCCTCAGCGCGATGACCGCGGTCGGCCGCGCGTCGCCTGCGATCGCCTTCTGCGCGTCGACGACCTTTTGATCGTTACCGACGTTCTTCTTCGACGTCATCTTCTCGTCGGGCGCCACCGCGGCGCCGCCCGCGAACGTCCACGCGCGCACCTCGGCATCGCCATCCGCAGCGCGGTAGTCGATCACGAGATCACCACGCGGCACGAACGCCGCCTGCGAGAGCGTCATCGCCTCGACGTTCTGGCGCGCCGCATCGTTCGTCAGCTGATAGCCCTGCGTACGCACACGGCCCGGGGCCGCGCCACGCACCTCGACGTCGACGGAGAACTTGTCCGCGACCGTCGAGCCGTCGGCCGAGTGGGCCAGCGGATAGACGTACTGGCGCCACGCACCGCGCGGCTTCACGACCTGCGTGTACGCGATCTTGATCGTGCGTGCGCCCTTCGCCGGGATCGGGAAGATGCGGAGCTCGAACCGACCGCCGCGCTTCCAGTCGAGGAGCGCCGGGTCACGCCACGGGCCTTGCACCCAGATGATGTCCTCGGCGGGACGCTTCGTCACTTTCGGCGTCGCCTTGTCGATGACGCCGCGCCAGATCTTCGTCGCGCGCTCCTTGTCGATGAACGCGCCCTGCATGAAGCCGCCCTCGATGTCGAGCTCGAGCGAATCGATCTGCGCATCGGCGGGCAGCGGGAACTGGTAGACGCCCTCGAGCGTGTCGGTCGAGTCGTTGCGGAACACTTCCGTGATTTCTGTCCGCGCGACCGGGCCCGAGATCCGGACCTTCACGTCGTGGCTCGCGAGCGCGAGATTCCAGTCGCGGTCGCGCTTCTCGCCCGGCTTGTACGCACGCAGCGCGCCGATGCCGCTCGTCGCAGTGTCATTTGCCGCGACCGGCTTCGCGAGCTCGGACCACTCGACCTCGCGGCCGAGGTTCGGCGCCGACGAGACGTCGAGCTTGCCGTTATCGATCAGACCTTCTTCGCCGGCGCGCACTTCCTGCTTCGCGCCGTCCTTCGTGTTGAGCATGACCGAGCCGCGCACGACCTGCACGGTCGTCAGGCTCGACGTCGCGGTCACCGAGAACCGGGTACCAACCACATCGATACGGCCGTTCGGCGTTCCCACCGACGCGGGACGCTTCTCGACATGCGCGACATCCATCACGACACGGCCCGCACCGACCATCATCTGGCGCGGCTCGCGTGCTTCGAACGCGAGCGTCGTCTGATGATCGAGGACGAGCTTCGTGCCGTCGACCATCACGAGCGAGATGCGCGTGCGGTCGTCGGTCTTCACGGTCGCGCCCGACGGCAGCGTCTCGCCCATCTTGAGCAGACGCGACTGGCCGTTGATCACGACGGTCACGCCGTCGACGCCATCCTTCGCGGCGCGCTCGAGCTTCTCGACCTTGCCGATGCTGCCGTCCTTCGCGGTGACGGGCATCGCGACCTCACCCGGCGTCGACGACGACGTCGAGTTACGGGTCAGCGCGTATGCGCCGACACCCGCGGCCGCACATGCGGCGAGCGCGGCCGCTGCGATGAGGCGCTTCGATGGGCGCCGCTTGGTCGCGATGTCGACAACGTTCTTGTCGGCGGGCTTCTTCTCGGCGACGACGGGCGGCTTCTCCACCTTCGTCTGCACCTGCTGTGCGAGCGGTGACGAGCCCGTCGCGAGCTGCTGCTCGTCGAGCTTTGCCAGCACGCGCGCCTCGAGGTCCGCCATCGGCGTGTAGTCCGAGCCTGCGCCGCGCATGACGTCGGCGAGCTGCGTCGCTTCATGGCGCGCGTCGCGACAGTCGTCGCAGCTCGCGAGGTGTTCGGAGTGACGCGCGATCGCGTCGGGGTTTCCCGCAACGAGCTCGTCGAGCTCGTCGAGGACAGGGTCACATTGCGTCGACATCGTTATTCCATCCCCTCGGGCATGACCGAGCGAAGGCGCGCGAGCGCACGGCTGATCCGTTTGCGCGCGGTGGGTTCATCGAGGTTGCACGCCGTCGCGATCTCGCGATGGCTGAGGTCTGCGACAAAGCGCAGGACCAAGGCTTCTCGTTCACTAGGTTTGAGCTTCGCGAGGCCGTCGCGGATCGCACGCGAACGGCGCTTGATCGCGAACAGCGTGCGCGCATCGTCGGACGTCTCGTCTGTCGGCACGAGCTCGAGCACTTCGCGGCCGCGCCGCCGTGTCTCGAGCATGTGCGCACAGACGTGACGCGCGATGCCGCACAGCCACGCTTTGATCGATCCTTCACCGCGATACGTGGTCATCGATCGATGTGCGCGGAGGAGCGTCTCCTGCGTGGCTTCATCTGCATCGGCCTGCGAGCCGAGCAGCGCCATACACAACCGACCGATGATCATCCCGTGCGTGCGTGCGCACGCAGCGAGTGCATCGCGATGACGACCGTCCTGCACCATCGCCACGATCGGATCGATCGAAGGCTCACCGGGTATCGTCATCAGAGCACGAGCCTGCATTTCACCCTCCACGTGCGTCGGTGCGGTCATTTCGTGACCCTGAATCCGAGGTATTCCGCAACCTCGTGAAAGCCCGCAGGATTTCTCTGCGCGTGGATCTGTCCCATCTTGCTAGGGACGTGCGAGCCAGCGTGATCGATCTAGCTGAGCAGCAAGCGCGTGATCGCGAACGCGAGGCCCGCCATCACGAGCGCACCGACGATCAACATCCACGGCTGCAGGAGCTGCGGCTTCTTTTGACCGAACCCCGCGACCTGCGGCGCCTGCGATCGCGGGACGACCGGTCGATCGAACATGTCGGGCGTCGTCGGCGATGCGCCGCGATGCGGAATCCCCAACTGCGGCGGGCCACCCCACACCGGATAGTTGCCGGGCGGTTGTTGCTGCATGGCCGGCTGTTGCATCGGCTGTTGCATCGGTGGCTGTTGCATCGGCTGTTGCATCGGCGGCTGTTGCATCGGCGGCTGATTGCCGGCCGGCCATTGCGGCGGCGGAAAACCCTGCGGCTGTTGATACGGCGACTGCACGGCCGCGGGCTGCGGCATCGGCGGCTGCATGTTCATCGGCGGCGGGAAGCCTTGCTGCGGCATCGGCACCGGCTGCGCGGACGGCGGCGGGCGATTGACGGACGACGGACCGCTGCGGCTGTGCACCGTGCCCGGCATCGGTGTCGGTGGCCTCGTTCGCGCCGGCAGCGGCTGCGGCGTTCTGCGATCGGGCACGCGGAGCTTCGTGCTCTCGTCGAAGTCGAAGCCCTCCGCGGCGGCGGGCACCGCGCTCTTCGCGATGTCGCTCGGGCTCAGCGGTGTGTGTGCGGTCGTCGGCTCGTCGGTGGGGCGCCGCGATCGCGCGACGCCCGGCAAGTTCGGCGCGCGCGGCGGTGGCGCGAGCTCGGCGCTATCGCGACGCGAGCGCAGCATCCGCATCTGATCGCCGGAGAGCTGCGCGAGCTTGGTCTCTTCTTCCTCGAAGCGATCGATCACGGCGCGCGCCTTCGCCATGCCGACCTGCTTGTCGGGGATCGAGAATGCATCGGCGGTGCGAATGCGAATGACCGTGGCCTCGGTGTGCTCGATCTGATCGAAGCCACCGGAGACCACGTGCTGCGCGACCATCTGCTGGCTCTCGCGCTGCACCTCGTCGGCGGTGTCGATGATCTTCGCCAGCTCGGTCGCCGGATCGCCAACGGTGACCTCGAGCGAGTAGCGCAGCGAGCGCAGCTTCGCGCCGAGCTGGCCGGCGGTCGGGCGCTTGTTCGCATCGGGTGACAGCGCCGACATGATCAGCGCGTCGATGTCGGGCGTGAGCCGCTGATCGATCTCGGTCGGCCGCGTGACCTTGTTCTCTCGCACCGCGCGCAGCGCCTCGAGATCGCCGAGCCCCGAGAACAACCGGCGATTCGTGACGAGCTCCCACAGGAGGATGCCGACGGAGAACACGTCACTGCGCGGCGTGATCGCTTCGTTGCGCGCCTGCTCGGGCGAGATGTACGCGAACTTGCCGCGCACCGCGCCCGCTTGTGTCGGCTCTGACTCGGCTCGCTTCGCGATCCCGAAGTCCGTCAGCTTCACCTCGCCGGAGAGCGAGAGCAGCACGTTCGACGGCGAGACGTCGCGATGCACGAGGTTCATCGGCTTGCCGTCGGGCGCGCGTGCCGTGTGTGCGTGCTCGAGCGCTTCACAGATCTCGGCGCCCACGTGCAGCGCGAGATCGAACGGCATGCCGCGGCGGCGCTGCTCGAGCGCCTTCTGGATCGCGCCGAGGTCCTTGCCATCGACGTACTCCATCACCAGGAAGTACTTGTTGTCGTCGCCGAGGCCGACGTCGAAGATCTGCACGATGTTGCGGTGCTTGAGCAGCGACAGCACCTTCGCCTCGGCGATCAGCAGCTCGACGAACCGCTTGTCCTGCGAGAGGTGCGGCAGGATGCGCTTGATCGCGACGGGCTTCTCGAAGCCGCCGGCGGCCACGGCCTTGCCGCGGAAGATTTCCGCCATGCCGCCGACGCCGATACGGTCGAGCAGCTCGTAACGCGTCACGTGGCTCCGAATCTACCATGCCGACGCTCGGGCGTCGGTAAGGGAGTACGATCCATCTCGTGCTGCGGATCGAGCATGAAATCGCGGCGATCGTCGACGACGCGCTACGTCGCGGCGTCGGCTCGGCCGCGGCGGTTTCCATCGGAGATGCGGGTCAAGAGATCGTGAGGTTCACGCGAGGCACGACCCGCAAGACTCCCGATTGCGGTCCGCCGGTGGACGACAACACCTGGTTCGATGTCGCGTCGCTGACCAAGCCGATGGTGACCTCGGCGTGTGCGATGGCACTCGTCGCGGATCGCATGCTCGACCTCGATGCTCCGATCCACAGCTGGCTCCCGAACGCGGCGAGCGCGGGGACGGTGCGCCAGCTCCTCGGTCACGCGGCGGGCTGCGCCGCGCACGTCGAGTTCTTTCGCGTGTTGCGCTCCGGCATCGTCGCGGACCCGCGCCGCGAGCTCGTGCAGATGGCCGCGCAAGAGCCGGCCTCGCCGCCGGGGCTCGCCGCCGTCTACAGCGACCTCGGCTACATCATGCTCGGCGGCATCATCGAGCGCGCGGCCGATGCACCTCTCGAGCAGGTGTTCCAAGGGCTCGTCGCGGGCCCGCTCGGACTGCGTGCGGGTTACACGCCGGGCGGTCCTTCGGTCGCGACGGAGCTCGACGACCGCGGGCTCGTCGAGGGCCGCGTGCACGACGAGAACGCGTACTACGGCGGCGGCGTGTGCGGGCACGCGGGCTTGTTCGCGACGATCGGCGATGTCGCGGCGTTCGCGGCCGCGATCGTCGACACCGCGACCGGCACACCACGCGGCAGGTTTCGCACCGACGTCGTGACTTCGTTCGCGAACACCGCCTCGGCACCGGGCTCGTCGTGGCGCCTCGGCTGGGATACGCCGTCGGCGACGCCCGGCGTCTCGCACGCCGGCGACAAGTGGCCGCGCCTCGGCAGCATCGGGCATCTCGGCTTCACGGGGACGTCGCTGTGGCTCGACATTCCGCACCGGCGCTGGGTCGCGCTGCTCACGAACCGCGTGCATCCGACGCGTTTCGGGACATCCGCCGAGGACATCAAGGCGCTGCGCCGCGCCGTCAACGATCGCGCGACGGAGCTGTTGTCTCGCTGAGGGCCACGCGCAACGAGTGATCAGCGCTTGCCGTTCTTCTTCTTCTTGGTCGCGACCGAGCGCGGATCCGCGCCCGGCGCGCCGAACATGCCGTTGACGCCGCGATCGGCGCACGCCCACAGCGAGACGACGATCGAGAGATCGGCGAGCGCGCGGCGCGACATCGATGCCGGAATCACGAGGCCGTAGGTCTCCGACACGAAGCGCAGGTCGCGCAGGATGCGGCTGACCTCGTCGCGATTGACGTCGCCGTGCCAGTACACGACACGCGTCAGCAGCAGCTCCTGGTGGCGGCGCAAGAACTCGCCCATCGAGAGCGGTTCGGCGATGCGCACCGAAGGTGGTTTGCAGATCTCGAGCAGGTCCTCGAGGTATTCGTTCCAGTGCCGCGCGAGGCGGCGGTTCTCCGGGCGGCGCAGAAACTTCACGCGCTCGACGGAGAAGTCGGCCTTGATGGTCGTGCGAAACCGCGGCGAGACGGCCATCAGGTCGTAGAGGATCGGCGGCTTGTCGGTCGCGTAGTCGGTGTCGTGATAACGCCACCAGTTGCGGAGCTGCGGCCACGTGCGAACCGAGAGCAGCGGATCGTCCTGCGAATCGACAACGACGAACCGGCCCTCTTCCGCGCGCACGACGGTGATCCAGTGCGACCACTCGTCCACGCAGAGCAGCACGGGCGTCTGCTCGCGCAGGTGCTTGGTCAGAATTTTCCGCGCATCTTCGGCGTCGCTCCGGCGCTCGAGCACGAGGTCGCACTCGAATGCGCGCGCGGCGCGTGCGAGCTGGATCTCGTTCGTGCCCGACCACCAGTGGGTCTTCGCAGTCTGCGCGATCTGGGAGACATCGACCATGCGGCCGAGTGCGAGCAATGCGTGCTTCAGCGCGAACGGACCGCATGTCCATTCGTTGGGTTGGGGATAAAACCCGGCTCCTTTCAGCTGTGTCGCCGCAGCGGGCACGGCACGAACTCTAGCAGAGGC
>JALZOJ010000019.1 GCA_030857175.1 Myxococcota bacterium
CGAGCGGCGCGGATCGCTGTGCGACGCCGGCTTCGACGACGCCGCCGCGCTGGTCGAGATCGAGGCGGCCCGGTTCGGGTGCGGCGTCGTGACCTGCCACGTGATGCGAATGGTCAGCCGCTTCACGTACGGCGACCCGGCCGGTGCACTCGAGGCCGCTCGTCGCGCCGAGCCCGTGCTTGGCGCGGCATTCTCGATGCCCCTGTACGTGACCTTCGTCCTCTACCGCGCCCTCACGCTCGCCGCGCTCCACCGCAGCCTCGATGCCGCCGGACGCGCAGACGCGGAGCGCACGGTGCGAGCGGCCGTGGACGACCTGACCCGGTGGTCTCGCGGCTGTGCCGCGAACTTCGCGCACCAGGCCGAGCTCGTGCGCGCCGAGCTCGCGCGGATGACCGGCGAGCCGGTCGAGGCGATGCGTGCCTACGAAGCTGCGATCGACGGCGCGCGCGAGCAGAGGATCGTCCATCTGGAAGCACTCGCCTGCGAGCGTGCCGGCGACTTCTACCTGACGAGCGGCGCGACCTCCATCGGGCTCCGCCTTCTTCAGAACGCCCAAACGCTGTATCGCGTGTGGGGCGCGATCGGCAAGGCGGCCTACCTGGACGAGCTGCACCCCGGTCTCACCGCTCACGCCGCGGCGCGGACCAGTGGGCTCGAGACCGTGTCCACGCAATCCATTTCGCCGGGGACCTCTCAGCGCACGGGCCCGGCCATCGACCTTCTGCCGGTCGTGAAGGCGGCGCAGAGCCTGTCGGCCGAGATGGTGCTGCCACGCTTGCTCGAGCGCCTGATGACGATCGTGCTCGAGTACACCGGCGCCGAGCGGGGCTGGCTGATGTTGACGGAGGGCGGTGATCTCACGGTCGCCGCCCACGCCGAGGTCGACCGCCGCGAACCCGCGGTGCCCGTCGACCACGTCCCGACGAAGGTCGAGCTGCCGTGGTCGATCCTGCGCTACGTCGAGCGCACGCACGAGCTCGTGCGGTTGGAGGACGCGAGCCTGCCCAACCCGTACGCTGGCGATCCTTACTTCGAAGCCCACCGGCGGCGGTCGATTCTCTGCGTTCCCATCGCCCGGCTCGGCAAGTTGACCGGCATGTTCTACCTGGAGAACAACCTCCTCGGCGGCGCCTTCCGCGCCGAGCGACTCGTCGCGCTCGAGGTGCTGGCGGCCCAGACTGCGATCTCGATCGACAACTCTCGGCTCTACGATCGCTCGCAGGAAGCGATCCTGCTTCGCGACGAGTTTCTCTCGATTGCCTCGCACGAGCTCAAGACGCCGCTGACACCACTGAGGCTCCGCCTCGAAGCGCTCGCCGAGCACGCCCAACAGGGCACGCTCGACGACGTGACGTCCGCGCGGATCGCACGCCTGGCCGAGTCGAGCAACACGCAGCTCATGCGACTGACTCGCCTGATCGACGCGCTTCTCGACGTCAGCCGCATCCAGCTCGGCGAGCTCTCGCTGGAGGTCGAGCCCACCGATCTCGCCGAGATCGCCATCGCCGTGGTCGAACAAACCCGGGATGCGCTGGTGGCAGCGAGGTGCACCATCACGCTGGACGCCCCGGATGCCGTGCCGGGCACCTGGGACCGGGTGCACCTCGAGCAGGCGATCACGAGCCTGGTATTGAATGCGATCAAATACGCTCCCGGAAGCCCGATCGAGATCGTGGTCGAAGCGACCGACGACCGCGCGCGCCTCGCGGTCACCGATCGCGGCATCGGCATCGCGGCGGAGGATCTGTCGCGGATCTTCGACCGGTTCGAGCGAGTGCGGTCGGCCGCAAACGTGGGCGGCCTCGGCCTCGGCCTCTTCCTCGCGCGGCAGGTCATCGTCGCCCACGGCGGCACCCTGGAAGTAAAGAGCCGTCCCGGCGTGGCGACATCCTTCGTCATCGACTTGCCGCGGACACCGTTGCCTAAGGCCGTGACATGACCTCCGCCTCTTTCGCTCGGTCGATCCTCGTCGTCGAGGATGATGTCGACATCCGGGACAGCGTCATCGAGATCCTCACGGATCGCGGCTTTGCCGCCTCGGGCGCGATGAACGGCGACGAGGCCCTCGAACAGTTGCGGAGCCCGGAGCCGCTGCCGATGCTGATTCTCCTCGACCTGCTCATGCCCGTGATGGACGGTCACGAGTTCCGCCGCTTACAGCTCGCCGATCCGCGCCTGGCACCCATCCCGACGATCGTCCTGTCGGCCAACGCCCGGCTCGCCGAGCACGCCGCCGCGCTCGGGGCGCCCTGGCTGCGCAAGCCCGTCGGGATCCGCGAGCTGCTTGCGGCCATCGAAGAACAGCTTCCGAAGGACGCTACAACGTTCGGGTCCAGGTGAACGAGAAGCAGTTGCTGCTACGGGCAGTCGATCGGCCCGACGTGTGCGACGGAGTTGAACGTCGACATCGGCGAGTAGCTGCCGCTGACGAGCGGTAGGCCGAAAGCCCCGTCGGTCGTCGCGGTGCCTTCGTTGCAGAACGTGCTCGGTGATGATGAGCGCAGCATGTTGTCCGCGTGTCGGCTGAGGATCGGGGAAACCGTGCCGGCGGGGGTTCCTGAAGCTTTTCGAACCGTCGCCCCATTGATCCAAAGCGTCGATGGCGCAGTTGGCATCCCGACGGAGATCGCGTGAAAACCGGTCGTCACCACCGTCGACGACGAGCCGAGCATGAGGTCAGAGAAATGGACGAGCTTGATCGCGGACTCGTCGCCGCCCGCGAACGGATGTGTACTTCGTAGCGTGCTGTTCGAGATCAGTCCACTCGAGCCATTGAACAGGGTCATCGCATTGCCGCGCGAGCTCACGCTGCTGTTGATGAAGTGTATGACCGCACCGTCAGCGCCGTAGATGCCGTAGCTGTAGCCGGTCGCGCTGCCTCCCGTGAGCGTCGAGCCACCGATGATCACGGTGCGCGTGACAGCCTTGACGACGTAGCAGTTGAGCGCTTCGCAATGCACCTTCGAATCGGTGACGTCGACGCTCGAGTTTGGGGCGTTGACCGCGGCGCTCAGCGTCGGTCCTTCACTCCGAATGTCGAGGCCGATCAATGCAACCAAGATCCGGTTGGTCACGTCGACCGCATCCCCGTTCGTGTTGATCAAACGCGCCGTCGCACCGGGCATCGCCTTGATCTGGAGATCGTTTGCACCCACGACAACGCGGCCGGTGATCGTCACGCCGTCGGCAATACATACGCGTGCGCCTGCGGTGGTGAGCCGTGTGTTGAACATCGCTGCGCTCTCGCTCTGGGTCACGAGCACGCTGCACCCGGACGGTGGGGGTGGTGGGATCGGCTCGAAGCGCGCCGTCACCGCGCGGTCACCACTCATCGTCACGACGCACGTCGGCGCTGAACCAACACACCCACCACTCCACTCGACGAACTGCGACCCCGGCATTGGCGTTGCGGTGAGCATCACCTGCGTGCCGTCGACGAACGTCTCCGCGCAGTCCACGCCGCACGCGATACCTGACCCAGACACGCTTCCCGTGCCGCCACCCGTGTGCCCGACTGTTAGTGTGTAGTGCGGCGGCGGTACGATCGCTGCGAACTGCGCTGCGATCACCATGTCGCGCTCGACCGTGACCGTGCAGGTTTGCAGATCTCCACTGCACCCACCATCCCAAGCGACGAATCGATGCATGGGTTCCGGCGTTGCAAAGAGCTGCAACGCAGTCCCGCCGTTCACGGTCGTCGTGCATGTCTCGCCACAATCGATCAGACCAAAAGGCATCGACGTCACGCGTCCGACTCCGCTGCGCGTGACGCTCACCTGATAGCTTCTCGCCTCGAAGCGCGCTTGCACGAAGACGTCATCTGTTATGGAGATCGCGCAGTCGCCGACACCGTCGCAGCCGCTGCCCATCCAGCCGACGAATTGCGAGCCGTTGGTTGCCTCCGCGATCAGAAACGTCGGTCGGGTCTCGATCAACATGCTGCATGTCGAGCCGCAGTCGAGCCCTGCTGGCATTGACCTGACCCTGCCTTCGCCGCTGCCGATGCGATCGACGTGCACCGTCGGTCCGCCGGTACAGGCGACCAGCATGATGACCCCCGCAAACCACCGCACAAACCATTCTAACGGCGATTGTGGGCGATGCGGCACGCGCAATTTTTTCGCGCGCAGCTGGGCGGCCACTCACCACAGACTGGCTCGATAGGTAACAACCGTGAGACGCGTTAGTCACGTTCTCCGCCGAGCAACACGCGCGCGAGTACCGTGACGCCTTGACCGCGAGCGCCGGGGCGCAGACGCTGCGAGGATGCGATACGCGCACCTCGTGTCTCTCGGCGCTCTCACACTCGGCTGCGCGCCGCGCGTGGTGGAACATCCGCACGAGGTCGATGTCGCGGGGATCGAGCGATCCGCGCGCGAGGTCGGCACGGCATGGGGCACCGGTGACATGCCAGCGCTCGAGCGCCTAACCTCCAAGGACTACGTCCACATCGATATCTCCGGCCTCGTGCTCGGACGCGCGGCGTGGCTCGACCAGGTCCGGACACGCGGCACGACGTTCAGCGTCACGTTCGACGATGTCATCGTCACGCCGCTCGGGAACGCAGTCCTGGTCACAGGCCATAATCGAGTCTCGGATTCCAGCGGACGCGCCATGGACCTCCGGTTCTCGCAGATCTGGATCGAGGAGGCCGGGATGTGGCGGCGCCGATCCTTCCAGGCGACGCCGAGCCCTGCAACGCCGTCGACCGACGCTGCGAAAATACAAGCCGAAGCCGAGGTACGAGCTGCCGCCACCGCGTGGGCCGAGGCGATCCAGCGTCGCGATGTCCAGGCAGCCGGTCGCATCCTCGGCGCGGAGTACGCGTTGATGGCGCCTGGTCTCGGCGAGATGCCGCGCGCGAAGTGGCTCGAAAGCCTGCCGAGCTACGTCATCCACAGCTACGAGCACACCGACGTGCGAGTGCACGTCTACGGCGAGACCGCCGTCATCCGCTCGCGCTACAAGCAGCAAGCGACGGTGTTCGGCAAGGATCGCAGCGGCGAGATGCTCGTGACCGACGTCTGGGTCAAGCGTGACGGCCGGTGGCAGGTCGTCGCCCGTCACACCTCGATGCTCGGCAGCTAACGACGTCGTGTTGAACGCGCGCGGCGCTCTTCGATCACGTGTACTGAATGGGCTAAGCGGTGTGCCGACACGATAGGCTCGCGCGATGGCAGGCGCGCGCAGGTTCGAGCTCGTCGAGGGGACGAGCTCCAAGTTCTGGGAGATCGCGGTGGCCGGTTCGTCGCACACGGTGCGCTACGGCCGGATCGGCAGCGACGGGGTTGGCAAGACGAAGGCCTTCGCGAACGTGGCTGCCGCGCACGCGGATGCCGCGAAGCTGATCGCCGAGAAGCTGCGGAAGGGCTACGGCGAGGGCGCGGCGAAGCCGGGCGGAAAGAGGCCGGGCAAGGCTGCGAAGGCTGCGAAGCCCGCGAAGCCCGCGAAGCCTTCGAGGGCTGCGAAGCCTGCGAAGCCTGCGAAGCCCGCGAAGCCCGGCGGGAAGATCGGCCCGTACCTGCAGGCGCTGCTCGACGAGATCGCGACGGGCAGTCGGCGCAAGAAGCCGGATCGAGACCTCGCGGCACTCGCAGCGGTCGCCGAGGCCGCGGATGTCGGCGCGTTCTTCGACGTGCTCGCGAAGCACGAGCCCGGGCATATCGTCGTCGGTGATTACTACCCGAAGGGCGTGAACGGCAGCGTGCCGGCGCCCGACACCGGTGGCGACGAGGAGCGGTCGGACGTCACCGTGATCGGCAGGACCGGTGGCGGCGATCTGTTCGTGGTGCTCACACCTGGCGCGGCGGGATCCGCGAAGGCGGCGAGCCGCGTGTATCGCATCGTCCACGACAACGACTGGTCCCAGTACCCGGTCGCGGACGGCCTCGACGCGTTCATCGAGAGCCTTGCCGCAGACGCGCGCCGGAAGGACGACACGCTCACGATCGACTCGCGGCTGGGCAAGCGGACGCCGAAGGCGCGATGGATCGAAGAGGAGATCGACGACGACGATGACGACGACGACGAGGACGCGGAGCGTCGGGACGTCTCGCCAGCAGCTCGTCCGATGGTGACAGTGCAGACCCACGCCGGCCCGGCGTTCTCGGTGACGGCATCGAAGGGCAAGCGCCCGAAGTACAAGCTGCTCGGTCGCGACGTCAAGAAGCTGTTCGCGGAGGACGATCAGCTGCCGGAGTTCCCCGAGGGCGACATCCTGTTCGCGGCGAGGCGAGTCGATGACAGCCGCCACCGCGCGGTTCTGATCGATCGTCGCAAGCAGCCGCGCGTCATCGAGATCACGCCGCCGATCGAAGGCGAGAGGCTGCGCCACGCCGTGTCGGTCGACGGCAAGCGCTGCGCGGTCGGCGTCGGCGACCAGGCCTGGCTTGTCGACACGGCGACCGGCAAGGCGACAAAGCTCGGCGCGCGCGGCGGAGAGCTTTGGCTGCTCGGCTTCGTGGGCAAGCTCACGGTCGTGATCCGGTGTCCGAACAAGGGCGGCAGGGACATCTATTTCCACGATGGCAAGGCGGTCGTGAACAAGATCTGGGTCGAGAATGCAGCCAAGCTCGACATGCTCGAGGGTGGCAACTTGCTGCTCGTCGGCGATGACTGGGATCCGGCGCAGATCTTCGATGTCGCCGGCGGCAAGGGCCGCCATGTCGGAACGCTCGACGACGCGTACGCCGACGCGTTCGACGTCGATGGCCAGACCGTGATCCTGCCGCGGTCGTTCCCGGCGGTCGAGCTGCAGCGAGCGCGCGGGTAGCACCCGGGACGTTTCGTTTCACATCCGCCGGGGACGGTCTCTACCCGTCCATGAAGAACCTCGTCGCGCTTGCCTTTCTCGCCGGCGGCCTGAGCATCGCCACAGCCGGGATGAAGAGCGGATCTCCGGTCTGGGTCAACCTCTCGTACAACTACGCAGGCGGATCGTTGGGCATGGCGCGAAATGGCCCTGATACGGTGCAGTACATCGGCTGCTCCGTGTTCGCGAACCCCGGCTCCCGATTCGGCGTCTGTTACGCCGTCGACGCCGCCGGAACGTATCGCAGCTGCATGACCACCGATGCATTCATGCTCGCGGCGATCGACGCGTTGCCCTCCGACGGCAGCTTGCAGTTTGGTTGGAACGCGACCAGCAACAACTGCAACTTTGTCGGCGCGGACAACTACTCCTACAACGAGCCCAAGCGATGAAGCGCATCGGCTCCGTAGTGTTGGCGATCACCGCTGCATTCGTGATCGGGCGCGCGACGGTCTCGGCACCGTCCAAGAGCACGACGACCGAGCGGGTGATCGAGCATCGGCAGACGCCGACACCCATCGTGCAGTCGGGCGCGAGCACGGACGACATCCGCGACATCGTTCGCGATGAGCTGGCGAAGATCGCACCCGCGTCGCTGCCGAGCGAAGCACCGGAACAACCGATTTCCGACGACGCGGCGTTCGCGCGTGCGCAGTCGCTGATCGCGACCGGCGTTGCCGACGGTGCGTGGGCGACGACAGACCGCGATCAGCTCCGCCGCGAGCTTCCGCTGCTGAGCGCCACGCACGTGCGAGCGGTCCTTGAAACGCTGCTCGGTGCGATCAACACGGGACGTGTTCGGGTCGATCTCCAGGGACCGCCGGTCTAGCCGGCTCGATCACCGTGGGGGATGCCGATCACGGCGGCTTCGGCGATTTCGGCGACACGATCGCGTCGCGCGCTCCCGGGGCACCTAGCTCGTCGAACGTCGCCGCGAGACTGCGCGACATCGCGGCGCGCTCGGCGTACGTGATGCGACCGAGCCCACCGCCCAACGGATGCGACTCGTCTACGACGGCGACGCGGTCACCGTAGACAACCTCGGCTCGGTAGAGGAAGTCACTGAGCGTGAGAGGTACGTGCATCGTCGCGGATGGTACGCGCCGAGTAAGCTACAGCGGGATTTCGGTCTCGATGCGTAGCTCGCCACGGTTCACTGCATCGCTGAACGTGGCGGCGATCTCTGCCTTCGTCGATCCTGCCAAGCCCTCCATCGCGTCGCGGAGATCGTCGCGGTCGCGATCGGTCCATGCGCCGCGCGTCTTTGCGCGATCGACGACGAGCCGTGCGCGCTCGACGCGTGTGTCGTCGACCGGTGCGTCGTCGACCGGTCCGTCGTCGACTCGGACGTCTGTGTGCGGCGCGCTGTCACTGCGTTCTTCACGCACGATCTCGCGCCGTACGACCTCGCGTGTTTGCACGATGGGTGGCGTCCGCTCGATGCGAGTCTCGGGTGCCGCGCTGCTGGCGCGGAGATAGCCAACGCCCAACCCCAGCCCCAGGCACAACACACTCGCGACGATCGTCTTCACTGCCCGACCTGCATCGGCGGCGCGACCGGCGACATCCACTTCGAGCTCGTCGAGATCTCGATGTTCGCGCAGGTGCCGTTCGTCATCGTGATGTCGATGTACGACGCCGCGTTCACCGACCGCATGGCAGCGACGCGACCGGGCTCCGACGCAGAGCACATCGCCGTGCGTCCCGACGCGTCGCGCGCCCAACAGTACGAGAAGTCGTAGCGGTTCTGGCAGCCGATGTACTGCAGACCGTCGCTGCTGTTGTGAGCGCCGATCAGGGAGCCACGCACGCGCATCGAGCTGCTGCTCAGCGTCACGATCGACACCTGTTCGGAGACCTTGAAGCCGGCGATCGCCGTGGCGGGGAGCGCGGCAGCGAGCAGACACAGCGCAATCCAGTTCTTGTTCATGTGCTGTAGTGCCGGCTAGCTCTGGGTTGTGACCGACCATTGCCAAGACCTGGCGCACCGCCTGTCATCGACGCGATTTGGCGATGAATTCGGACCGAACTGCGATAGTCGTAGGCATGTCGCTTCGCGCCGCGCTGCTGATCGCCCTCGTCGCCTGCAACTCCGGGAAGTCGTCGTCGGGAGGCGGCTCCGGCAGCGCGCCCGAGCCGCCGAAGCCGGTCGCGATCGATGCGGTCGCGCCCGTCGACCCGCCCGACGAGGTCGACGCGATGGCGCCCGTGGTGCGCGGCGCCGAGCCGACCCGCGACGCGATCAACAAGCTCAAGAAGGAGCCGACCGGCGGCATCGTCCTGGGCATGACGGCGGCGGAGCTCGTCAAGGTGCTTGGCAAGCCCGCGTCATCGGGCCAAGCGAAGCGCGTCGAGGATGCGCTCGAGGCGACGTACACGTGGCCCGGAGTGAAGGCGGTGTTCCGCAGCACGACGAGCGTCGAGACCGTGCTCTTGAATCGCGTCACGTTCTCCGCGCCGAGCAAGGCGAAGACGGCGCGCGGCATCGGCGTCGGCAGCACGCGCGCGGAGGTCTACAAGGCGTACGCCGACATCGCCGACCCGACGTTCGCCGAGGACCCGCGGTTCTTCGTCGCCGGGCTCAGCGCCGGCCACCTCGGCATCAACGGCATCACGTTCAACTTCCCGCGCGATAGCGATGTCGGCGAGAAGGCGCCGACCGACAAGGTGACGTCGATCGAGCTCTCGGGCGGCGCCGAGGACTGACTCCTGTGGTGCTGCGGCGGCGTTCCGTGCACGTCCGGACTGGTCCGAGTGGATCGGCTGCGCCCCTGCTCACTTGGGCGGGTACGCGAGTACGCGCTTGATCTCGACGAACGTCGGCGCATCGTCGAGCAGGCCCTCGTGGGTAACGTTCGGGATCGCGATGTTCTCGGCGCCGGTCACCTGCGACGACGAATTTGGCACCGTCTCGTCGGCGGTTCCGAAGATCGAGACCCAGTGGAGATTTCCCGGCGTCGCGGGCGGGGCGTTGAGCGCCTGGACGAACGGCCCGGTCTCGCACAGCTCTCGCCACACGCACGGCGCGCCCGGGAATGTCGCGGCGCAAGACGACGACAGGCCGCGGTGCATCCCACCAAGCGTGATGTAGCGTTCGACCTTGGCGGTACCGCCGAGTGCCTTGATGAAGTGCCGCGAGCTCAGCGTGCCCATGCTGTGCGCGATCACGTTGACCTTGGCGGCTCCGGTCGATGCGCGGATCTCGTCGACCCATTGACCGATCTTCGCGGCATTGTCGACGTTGCAGCCCCACGCTGGATCGTCGAACGTGCGCGCGAACTGCTGGGCGGTTGGCCAGCCATCGACGACGAGCCGCGCGATCAGCGCATCGAAGTTTGCGGCCTTGCCGTTGATTCCGTGGACGAACAAGATCGGCACGCGCGCCGCCGTCGTTGGCGCATCGACTGCGACTGTTCCGTCGGCGCCGTTGCGAGCGTCGGGCGAGTCCATCGAGGACGAGCTGCTCGAGCAGCCGAGCGCGGCGAGGACCAGTGCGTAGCGCAGCACCGGGGCACTCTAGGCGGATCGATGCGGGGGTCAAGCCCGTTTATCCCTCGGCACTTCGGCGGACCACACGTCCTAGCTCGAGGGCTGCGCCGGCTCCGGTCTCACTGAACTTCGAAAAAATCCTCCTATCGGTAACGCTCGCGCTGGTCTCGCGTCTACCACACCGACACGCTGCGCCGATTGGTCGACGCACTCCGGCCCGGTGGCGTGGTGGCGGTGCAGAAACACGACGCGACCATGGTGCCTGCTGGGCAGCCACCGCTGCCGTTGCATGACCGCGTGATGTCGTGGATCTGGACGACCGTGGAACGCGAAGGCGGCAACCTCCACATGGGCTTCGAGCTCGCGACTATCCTCGAGGACGTTGGTCTCGAGGTCGTGCACGCGGGCGCCGAGGCCGTCGTCCGCACGCCGCGCGATGCCGATGCCCTTGCGCCCATCGTCAGCGCGATGCTGCCGCGCATCCTTGCGCATCGCGTCGCGTCGGCTGCCGACATCGAGATCGACACACTCGGGCAGCGGCCGAACGCCTCCAGTTTCTATCGCTACCTCGCGAAGGCCGCTCGAGCGAGGGTCAGTTCAGCTCGGATCGATCAGGCCGTCTACACGCCACGCGCGAACAGCGGAGACGAAGTCATCCACCAGCGGCGAAACATCAGCGAGCAGCTCGTTGCACGGCCTCGCGGTCTTCCACGGTAAGCGACTATTGGCGTGTGAGACTGGAGCGACGCCGCTGAACTGCTAACTCGCGGCCGCACTGCCATCGGACCGCGGATCGCTGCCGGCCTCGAGGAGCCCGTCGCCTCGCCGGCGGATGATTTGGCCGCGGCCAAACGCGACACGTTCGAATCCCGCGACGTCCGCGACGACATCATGGCCGCGCGAGCGTAGTCCGTCGACAGTCGTCGATAGCAGACCAGTTTCGAGCTGCAGCTTGACCTTGCCCTCGACTGGTTCGATACAAAATCGTGCGCGATCGACCGCAGGTTGTGGTGAGGCATCGTCGTCAAGCATGCCGACGACCACCTGTACGTGTCCCTGCGGTTGCATGAAGCCTCCCATCACGCCGAATGGAGCGTAGAGCGAGTTGTCGTCGGGCCGGGTCATCATGCCGGGAATGATCGTGTGGTAGGGGCGCTTGTTCGGCGCGAGCGCGTTGGGGTGTTTGGGATCGAGAGAGAAGTTATGGCCGCGGTTGTGAAGAGTGAAGCCCCAACCTGCGGGCACGATGCCGGTGCCGAATCCCATGTAGTTGCTGTTGATGAAAGAGCACGCGTTGCCGCGAGCGTCGACGACGCAGAAGTAGACCGTGTCCGTACCCGCGACGGGTGCACCACGAGTGACGTCCGCTGCTGCGCGTTTCGGATCGACGAGCGTGCGACGTCGAGCGGCGTAGTCCTTCGACAACAGCTCCGCGACCGGCACCTTGGCGAAGCGCGGGTCGGCGACGTACCACCGGGTGTCGGCAAACGCCACGCGCAGCGCCTCGACGAGAAGATGGAACCGATCGACTCCGACGGGATCTTGGCCGCGGAGCTCGAAACCCTCGAGGATGTTGAGCGCCAGCAACGCGGTAATGCCCTGGCCGTTGGGCGGGGACTCCCAGACCCGGATGCCGCGATAGATTGTCGAGATTGGCTCGTCCCACGTCGACACGTGAGCCGCGAGGTCCGCTCGGGTCATCACGCCACCAGCCGTCGCGATCACGCGAATGATCGCGTCGGCGATCTCCCCGGTGTAGAACGCTTGCGGGCCCCCGTTCGCGATCGCGCGCAGCGTTCGCGCGAGTCCCGGATTGCGGAAGTGCTCTCCTGCGCGCGGCGCCCGGCCCTCGATCGAGAGCTCGCGCAGGCTCGCCACGTCGGGTCGCACCGCTAGACCCTTTGCCCATTGCCACGCGCAGTATTCGCCGACCGGGAAACCCGACTCGGCGAGCTCGATCGCGGGTGCGAGAATCTGAGTCATCGCCATGCTGCCGTGCTTCGAGATCAAGTCACACCAGCCGGCACAGGCCCCAGGGATCGTGATGGTGTGTGCGTGAAAGCGTGGAAGCTCCGTGAGCTGTTGCGCAGCAAGCCGTTCGAGCGTGAGCTGTCGCGGTGCGCGACCGGATCCGTTGAGTGCAGTCACGCCGCGTGTGGCGACGTCGTAGTAGAGCGCGAAGCAGTCCCCTCCAAGCCCGGTCGAGGTCGGTTCCGTGACGTTGAGAGCGGCAGCGACGGCGACCGCCGCATCCGCGGCGTTGCCGCCGGCGCGCAAGATCTTCACACCGACGTCAGTGGCGAGTCGCTGACTCGACGCGACCATCCCGCTAGCAGGACGCGAGCTCGACTTGCTGCAGCTTGCCGCGATCGCGGCACCCGCGCCTGCGAGCACGTCACGTCGCGTCATCACGGCATCACCATCCGGTCCATCGTACCTGCACATGCGACTGCGCGGCGGTTGGCGTGTAGTTCGCTGATCCTGGTCTCCGGAACGTCGTGGCAAAGACTCGCTGCGACTTCTCCATGGTCATGACTGTGTGGACGCATTCGACGCCGAGCGCATCGTCCACATGCCGTGACTGCTATCGTTCGTGCAGCGGCTCGCCATCCACGCCGGCGAATAGCGTCAGTACGAGACGAGCGATTCGAGCGCGCGCAACGTCTTGCTCTCCTGCTCGCCGTCGAGATCGAGATCGGGATCACCGATGAAGCCGAGCAGGTCGTCCATACCGTCGTCGGCGTCGGTCGCGTCGACCTTCATCGACACCTCGAGCCGCACCCGACACCGACGCCAACGCACAGCACCCAGATAGTCCGCAACGCCCTGTTCACCGATGGCTCCATACCGTCACTCCCACCGTTTTCACCCGGTGATCGATCGGAATGCCCGTGTCGGAGGTCCCGGACAATGCGAACGAACAACTGCCAAGCGAGAGCAACGCAACCGTGGCTGGCAGTCGCATGGAGCGACCACAATAGTCCTGCCGGCCCCTCGTGGAGTGGCAATTCATGGCTCGAACGTCGTTGCGAACCGTTGGCTGTGAAGGAACGTGTGATGCGCGACTTCGGCATGCGCTCGCCGAAATTGGTGGCAAAGATTCGGAGCGGTTTCTCAAGAGGCGCTGCGATCAGCAGCGCTTCGACGAGCCAGCGGAGGGCGTGCTTCCCCCCGCTATGATCACCCCGACTTCCGAGTCGAGAACCTCGTCGGGCGAACCTGCTCTTTGAGAAGTGCGAGCGGGGGGACTCGAACCCCCACGCGGTTAAGCACAGGCATCTAAGACCTGCATGTCTACCATTCCATCACGCTCGCGTCGGGCCATCGTATAGCACTCACCGGCGGCGGTTGCAGTACGTGTCCGTTTGCGAATGGCAGTTCGGACAGAGGAGCCGCAGGTTCTCGAGGCGGTTGTCGTTGTTGATGCCGTTGATGTGATCGATGTGAAGCACGAGGCGCTTGCCTCGCCACTCCGAGATCTCGCACCACGCGCACGCGTAGCGCCAGCCGAGCGCGAGCAGCCTCGGGATCACGGCCGGACCTCGCAACGACGGACCGTTCGCGACGAAGAACTTCTCGTCGGGTATGCGCCGCGTTTCCCAGACGCGCCGTATGGAGGGATGCGTGTCCTTCGTCTCGCCGCGCGACCACGCGGCGCCGCGGAAATGCGTCGTGTCGAGACCGAGAGCAAGAATGTACGCCGAGAGATCGCGATGCGGTCGTCCGACCTCGGGCAGACCTAGGCGCCGGCAGACCGCCGCAACCGATCGGCAAGTGCGAACGAGCTGGACGAGCACATCGTCGTCGACCGCGATCCGCAGCTGCGTGGTGCGCCCGTACGTGAAGTGCGAGATGTCGAGCTCGAGCTGACGGATGCGCGAGGTGATCAGGCGGTGGTTACCACCATTGGGCGGCAAACCGAGCGCGCGCATCACGTCCGAGAACGAACGCGCGCTCGCGACGATCGGAGCGAGGAGCTCGCGCGTGTACTTGAGTGGCGCCACATCGCTTGTTAGCGCGTCGCTCTGACTCCTGAACGGCGAACGCCCCGACGATCGGAAGATCGTCGAGGCGATTCGTGCGAACGCGACGATCTTGGCTCAGAGCAGCGGCGGCTGGATGCAGCTCGCGATGTCGAAGAACATGAACGCGAGCGCCTTCTCTTGCGGCGTCAGCGCAGAGCTCGCGCAGCCATCCGGGAACGGTGTTCCCGGTTGCGAGTCCGAGTCTCCGGAGACGTGCATGTCGGAGAACACCACCTTGCCGCAGCGATTGTCGGGCGTGACCTCGTTCGGCGTCGTGAACTGGAAGTTCTGCGTGCTCATCGAGCCGCCCTTGACGTAGGTCCATCGCTCGCCGCGGCCGGCATTGACCTGCATCGCGGTCGTGCGACCCTCGTTGACGACGACCTCGCCACGCACGGTGGAGCCGTTGACGTTGACCATCCAGTCCGCGAATGACTTGCCATTCGGATTGGAAACCTCGTCGATCACGTCGATCGTTCCGTTCGCGAGGTTGCCGCCGTTCGACCAGGTTGCGATGTCCGTCCACACGGCGGGGGCCTGATTGCCGCCACCCTGCGTGCTGCCCTCGATCCAGATGTTGTGCCAGTGAGAGAGAAAGACGCGACCGCCGAGATCCGCGTAGGCCTTGAGCGCGTCCATCGCGTCCTGCGACTTGGTTTGAGGATACTGATTGCCTTCGCAGGAGAGGATGACGATGTCGTAGGGCTTGAGTGTCGTGACGGCGTTCCAGAGCATGGTCGAGTTCGCGAAGCTGCCGCTGCCGCCGGGAAAGCCGCTCTTGAACATGTTCGCTCCCTGACCCGGCGAGCCGGTGTCGGCGAACAGGTGCAGGCGTTTGTCGCTTCCGGCCGTGCCGAGCTCCGCATCGTCGATGCCGAGCTTGCGAACGAGGCACTCGAGCGAGTCGGCATTGCCCGTCGAGATCGCGATCTTTGGCATGTAGCCTTCGGACTTGTTCTTCGGTAGCCGCGTCTCCGTGGGGGCGAGCGGGGTGTCGGCGCACTCGGCGACGGTCGGGACCTTGATCTCGCGGCGCCACTTGCCAGTCTGGATGATGACAGGCACCTCGGTGCCAGATGGCACGTTGACGAGCGAGAAGCGGCCGGACTCGTCGGTCTTCGTGAGCGCGATCGGATAGCCGGGGATGGAGTCGCTGCAGCGATCGCAGACTGCGCCGTCTTGCGGCGGGCCGACCGGCACGTTGGGTACGTAGACCTGGATGCCGTAGAGCGGCAGCGTTCCGTTCGGCGCGAACACGGTGCCGGAGATCGTGGTGAGCGGTTTGTTGTCCTTCGCGCAGTCTTTGATCTTGCACTCGAGGCCGATGCAATCGTCGTTGCCGACGCAGCGGCCGTCGGGCGTGCAGCGATAGCCATCGCCACACTCCATGCCTGCTTGCGAGCAGACGGCATCGCATTTCCCGTCCTCGGTGCAGTGATAACCGCCCGGGCATGTCGCCGGCGCGCCCGGCGACGGATCGCACTGCGTCATGCACGCCGTCGGCGCTGGGACGACGTTGTCGCAAACGCTCTGTCCACGCGACGAATTACCGCCGCACGCAACGAGCGCACTAAGAGCACACGCAAGGAAAGCTGCCCGCATGAAACGATGGTAGCCCCGTACGAAAGCGCACGGCCACTAACAAGGCGTTCACGTGTCCTTTCAATCGATTGAATGTGAGCTGCGCCTCGAAAGACTGGCGCTAACTGCGCGTATGCGCATGTCTGTTCAGCGTGCGTGGAGCTCGACGAAGGTCGCGAGCTGCTCGGCCGTGACGATTCCGACGGCCGTCCCGGCATCCATCACGACCACGATCGCATCTGGCTGGTGTGAGAGCTGAGCCGCGACACCTTCGACCGAGTCTTGTGGCGAGACGGTGATCGCACCGTGGTGCGGCGCCAGCGCGACAGAGCCTTGCGCCCCCGCATGCTCGAGCCCGGTCGCGACGTCGCGACGCGTGAGCACGCCGACCGTCTGACCGCCATCGACGATCGGAAGCGGATGCTGCCCGGTCTCGACGAGCCAGTGCGCGGCTTCACCGAGCGAGTCCTCGGATCGCACCGCGTGGATCTTGGAGCACATCGCTTCGCGCACCGGCGTCTTCGCGCAGTGGAGCCGCGGCGGCGTTCGCAACACGCGGCGCGTGACGTAGTACGCCAGCACCAGGGCACAGACACTCGAGAGGATACCGATCATCATGACTCCGGGAATGCGTTCTCGCGATAGTCGTCGTCGATGGAGCTCCAGCTCGCATCGCGCGCGATGAACATGCCGGCCATCGCGCGCCCGACCTCGTCATCGCGGTCTTCCCATTCGGCAGCCTTCACGTACTGGAGTGCCTCGATCGCTTGCTGCGTATGTGCGAGGCGATGCCGGAAGATCACGAGGTTCTCGTCGAGCCGCACGCGCCGCTGGGGTGACAGGCGCTTCTCGTTCGCGATCGACTCGATGAGCAGCGGCTGCGATGCAGCCACCGAGCGCTCGGCGCGCAGCGACACGATTCGCAGAGCCCGCAGATGTTCGAAGTCTTGCTCGGCCTCGGCGAGTGCGCCGGCTTCGCGGCTGACGTCTTTGACCTGCGCGGCGATCTCGCCGACGTGATGCGTGATGTCTCGGCCGGCCGCGCGATCGTCGGCCCGTTGCGCGACCTCGAACACGAGCTGCTGCCGCTCGTGTCGGAGGTGCTTCGATGCCGTGGTCACGCGTTCGGCTGCATCCTCGGTCTGGTCGGCGAGCTTGCTTTGACAAGCCGTGACCATCAGAGAACCGACGAGTACGAAGCGGATCTTCGACATCGATCGATCTCCGAGCATCCGGCGTACCAGGTCACATTCCGGTCGGATACGTATCGGGAAATTCCCCGCGCACCCAGTCTGCGGTGCGCTCGAGAGGCTCGAGCGCGCGCGTGTGATCGACGTGGATGATCGCGTCGAACTGATCCACCAGCGTGGTCTCGAAGTAGTGGCTTTGGCGCTCTGTTTGGGGACGATAGATGACGCCGATCGCACGCTGGAGTCGTGGCTCGTGCAGCGCGCCGGCGGCCTCGCCGAGCTCGTCGAGCATCAGGATGAATTTGGCCACCCCGGTCTCGTGAAAGAGATGCTCGTAGCTGCCGGGCAGCGCGGGTCGCACCAGTTTCCGCTCGGCAGGTTCGTCCCAGTCGTCCGCCGCTGTCACCGTGCCCGAATACGTCGAGAACCCGAGGAGAAACGTTTCGGCGCGATGCCGCTTACGACATAGATGACCGATGTTGATCTCGCCGCGCACGTCGCGCTGCGTCGCCTCCGCGTCGCCGACGTGCGAGTTGTGCGCCCAGACCACGATCTTCGCGGGGTCGCCACTGCGGCCGAGATGCGCGGCGAGCGCGTCGAGTGTATCCATCATGTGCGTGTCGCGCAGATTCCACGTATTGACGTAGCCGAGGTACGTGGA
Organism: Myxococcota bacterium; assembly: GCA_030857175.1. Taxonomy (GTDB): domain Bacteria; phylum Myxococcota_A; class Polyangia; order Haliangiales; family Haliangiaceae; genus JABFXX01. The sequence goes on from JALZOJ010000019.1 coordinate 17,761, forward strand.
GCGGTAATACTCCTCGGCGTTCGCGACGACGCGCGCGTTCTGTTCGGCCTCGAACTGCTCGTCCCCGGCAAGCACGCCGTCGCGATGCACGAGCTCGCGCCCTCGCTTCTGCAGATCGGCGAGCTGCGAGAGGACTTCGCGCTGGCAGTCCTCGGAGAGGCCGAACGCCGCGGCGCGGCCGTAGTGCTGCGGCTCTTCACCGAAGCGGTCGAAGCATGCGTATCGTTCGCGAGCTGTGCGTGCGGCGCTCGGATCGCGCTTGTCGAGGTATTGCAGCACTGCTCGCATCGACGCGCGAAGCGAATAGACGTCGAGCCCGTAGAAGCCGACCTTCTGCATCGCTGCATCGTTGTGGTCGCGCAGCCACCCGACGAGATCGAGGATGTCCGCGTTGCGCCACATCCACTGCGGGAAGCGCTTGAAGTTGCCGAGCGCCTCGGTCGCGTCGGCATCGACCCCGTGGCCGCGGATGTAGCGGTTGACGCGATACGAGTCCGGCCAGTCTGCTTCGCACGCGATCGCGGTGAAGCCTTTCTCCCGGATCAAGCGCTTCGTCAGCTCCACGCGGATCCGATAGAACTCGTGCGTGCCGTGCGATGACTCGCCGAGCAAGACGAAACGCCGATCGCCGATCTTCGCGATCAGATCGTCGAAGTCACGAGGCTCGCCGCGCAGGGGCGTTGCCGTGTTGATGATGGCTTGGCGAAGGGCCATGCAGCTTCACGCTGCATCTCGCACGCCATCAGTTCGTACAGGGATTCTCGGCGGCAGGACAGCCGCCGCCGGTGCGCGGCATGGCATTCGCGCCGATCGCGCACCACGACGGCATCGTCGGTGGAAGTCCCTCGGTCTTGTACGGAGACGCGCCGGCCGCGAGCCAGTATGGATGGTCCATCGCAAATTCCCACATGCCGGCGTACTTCGATTCGCCGGCGGGTGGCGTCAGCGGTGGCTCGACGTGTCCGCAGTTGTGCTTGCACTCGATGAAGAAGTGACCGTCGTCGTCGAGCTCGTCCTCGAGCGCCTTCGATGCCACCGAAAAATCCATCCCGATACCGGCGCAGCCGAGGATGTCCTTCACGCCGTCCATCTGCGGCGGGCCGTCGCCGCCCCAGAGCACGACGGCCGGCAACTTTCGCGCGGCTTGATTCCACGGCTTGATCCACGTCGCATCGACACCGCCCGACAGCGACACGAACGATGACAGGTACTCGCTGCGTGCCTGCGCGAGCTGCCCCGTGAACAGCGCGCCCGCGCTGACGCCGATCGTCGACACGCAGCTGCGGTTGATCGCGAATTGCGCGTTCACGCAGCTCAGCATGTCATCGAAGAACCGAAACTCTTTCTGCATGCGATCGCTCGACTGCGAGATGTCGAACGGCCACTTCGTATTGAACGACGTGCCGATCACGTTCGCGCCGATCGCGAACGGGATCACCGCGATGAAGCGCTGCTGATCGGCGGCGTTCTGGACGTCGCCCTTCGTGAGGAACGACGTCGCGCTGCCGCCGATCCAGTGCCACATGAACAGCACCGGAAACACTTCATCGGGTTGGGGCGCGGACGGCACCACGAGGATGAACTGCCGCTGCTGGCCAGAGCTGGCGAACGTGTTCGTGCCCGGGACGAGCGTCGGACACGAGCCGGCCGTCGGCGCGGGCGGCAACGGCGGCGCGGGCGCGCCTTCGGGCGGCGCCTGTTTGCACAGATAGCGCGCGCGGACTTCGGGTGCATCGATCGGAAGGGAAAGGGGTGCATCCGGCTGGTCGACCGGCGGTGCATCGGTCCCAGCGGGATCTGACGACGCTTGACTGCAAGCGACCAAGAAAACTGCAATCCACAGACGCGAACGCACGCGCGCGTCCGCTGCAACCACCGTGCGACGACTGCGTGCAGTGATGTCGCGCGCTTGCCCACGCTGTCCACGCGTGAGTGACCACACATGGACACTCGCGAGTCTTGTTCACGCGAAAGGGAAAGAGGCCCGACCCCATTTACCGGACACGCCGGAATGAGAAGTTCGGCGCATGCTCCTGAACCTCGACGCCGGCGAGCTCGACACCGAGACCGAGGCCTTGTGGTCGATGTTCGATCTGCTCGCCTGCGCATGTGGCGGACATGCGGGCGACGACGTGTCGATGGCGAAAGTGGCGGCGTTCTGCGCGCGGTCGATGCCGGTCCGCGCGTCGCGGTCGGGCCAGTCCGGGGATCCGCATCGTGTCCGGCTGGGTGCGCATCCGTCGTATCCGGATCGCGCGCACTTCGGGCGCAGGTCGATCGTGGTCGACGCCGACGCGCTCGCGCAGGCGGTCGAAGAGCAGTGCCGGGCGCTCGCGCAGATCGCGCGCGGGCACGGCCTGTCGGTGCGGTACGCGAAGCCGCACGGCGCGCTCTATCACGATGCGGCGCGCGAACCGGCGATCGCCGCGGCCGTGCTGCGCGGCGTGATCGGCGCGCTCGGCGATGACGATCGCACGCTGACCGGCAAGCCGAGCGGCGACGCGTTGACGATCATCGGCCCGCCGACCGGCGCGCTGCACGATGCGGCGCTGCAGCACGGGCTCGCGTACGCGCGCGAGGGCTTCGCGGATCGGCGCATGGCAGGAGGCGCGCTCGTGCCGCGCACCGAGCACGATGCACTCGTCACCGACCCGCGCAAGGCCGCGGAGCAAGCCGTGCGGCTCGCACGCGAGGTCGACACGATCTGCATGCACGCGGACACGCCGAATGCGCTCGAGATCGCCCGCGCGGTGCGCGAGGCGCTGCATGGTCGCTAGGCTCGGCGATCGCGCGATCCTGCTGCCTCGCCCGACGGGCATCTCCGCGCGCGCGATCGTGACGTCTGCGCGCGATTGGGACGGCGTCGTCGATGTCGTCGTCACGCGCGACGAAGTCGCGGTGTACTTCGACCGCGAGCCGCACGTCGGCACGTTCGCGGCGAGCGACGACGACGCGGCGGAATCACGCTTGGTCGAGCTACGCGCACACTACGACGGGCCGGATCTCGAGGACGTCGCGCGCGCGATCGATACGACGACCGACGACGTCGTGCAGCTCCATCTGGCGCCGACGTACGTCGTCGAGACGATCGGCTTCGCGCCCGGGTTCGCGTATCTCGTCGGGCTCGATGCGCGGCTCGGCGCGATCCCGCGTCGCGCGTCGCCGAGGTCACGTGTGCCTGCGGGCTCGCTCGCGATCGCGGGCGGATACACGGCCGTCTATCCGTTCGACTCGCCCGGCGGGTGGAACCTGCTCGGCCGCGTCTCCGAGCACATGTTCACCGCCGAGGCCGGCGCGCGGCTGCGACTTGGCGATCGCGTGCGGTTTGTTCGATGAGCCTCGTGATCGCGAAGCTGCTCGGGCTCTGCACCGTGCAGGACTTCGGTCGCGCCGGCCGCATGCACGAAGGCCTACCGCCCGGCGGTGCACTCGTGCGCTCGTTGCTCGTGCGCGCGAATCGCGCGGTGCAAAATCCCGACGACGCGCCCGCGATCGAGATCCTCGGCCGCATGCTCGTCCGTGCGACCGCGCCGATCACCGTCGGGGTCGACGGCGCCGCGCGCATGCTCGCCATCGACGACGAGCTCTTGATCGAAAGCGAGCCCCGGCGCGTCACGTATCTCGCGCTGCGCGGTGGCGTCGACGCGCCGGTGATCCTCGGCAGTCACAGCGTGCACGCGAGCGCGGGGCTCGGAGCACCGCTGCGTGCAGGCGCGACAATCGCTGCGAGCGCCGCCACTCCGCAAAGCGCGCCGCTCGCGCCGTTCGTCGACACGGAGGTGATTCGCGTCATCGCGGGACCCGATTCGTTTCCACACGCGATCGCCGGGCCCTACAAGATCTCGCCGACGAGCGATCGCGTCGGCACCCGGCTCGACGGACCTCGGATCGAGCGCGGTGACATCGTCGAGCGCACGCGGCCGATGGTGCGCGGCGCGATCGAGGTCCCGCGCGACGGGATGCCGATCGTCCTCGGTCCCGAGCACCCGGTCACGGGCGGCTATCCGGTGATCGGAGTCATCGCGCACGACGATCTCGACAAGTTCTTCGCGATCCGCCTCGGCGGCAGCGTGCGGTTCGTCAGCGATTCCCGCGTGCCAGCGCATCCGCGCGCTTGATCAGCGTCGGGATGCGGAACTCGCCGTGCATCGTTCGCACGTGCTCGGCAACGACGGCGACATCGATGCCGACCGCCGTGACGTGAAGCGGCCGCGCGCTGTCACCGCGCACGATATCGATCGCGGTCGCGCCCTCGAACCGCGTCTTCGCGACGCCGATCACCGGCACGCCGCACGCGTCGTGCAGCACCTTGCCGAGACCCGGCCGATCTGGGCCGAGCCAGACATACGCGTCGACGAGGATCGCCTGCAGCGGCGGCATCCGCGCGAGCACGCCTTGCAGGTACGGGAGCTCGCGCTTCGCGAACGCGCCGGGCTCGTACGGCTGCGGGGCATCGAACGAGCGCACGACGACCTCGACCGTGGCGAGCTCGTCGCCCCACGCGGTGAACCCGACGGCCGCAGCCGTCACCCCCGCGACCTGATAGTCGACGTCGACGCAGCAGAACATCGCCCTGGGATACTGGACCGCCGCGGCGATCACAACGCAAGGCGTGCGCCCGTGACGAAATCGGTGCGGGCTTTCTCACCCGACGCGAGCGATTGCTACGTCTCGCCGCTTACGTCTTCCCGTGCGGGTGATTGATCGCTCAGCGGCCGTGTCGGCTGCGCTTGGGCGTATTCGCTCGCAGTTGCGGACTTCGTGGTGCCTTCGACGGGCTGCGGCTTCCGGGATGGTTTGAAGCGTTGCTTGCGGGGCATGGCACCACGCGCAGCAAACTTCGTGCGCGATCAATCGGCGTATGCCCGCACATGTCCATCCGACAAGGCGTGCCTACCATCTCTTGCCATCTCGACGATCGGATCGATCGCGCGTGTGGTGTCGACATGCACGATCAGGTCGTAGTGATCCGCGAGGCGCGTCTCCGTATACGGGTCGGAGCGCAAGATCGCCCCGATGCCGCGGTGCGGGCGTGAGAGCGTCTCACCGCTCGCGCGGCGCAGCGCCGAGGCCGTGACCATGAAGCGCTGGAGGCCCGTCTCGTGAAATAGCGCCTCCCAGCTCTCTGGATGGCTCGGCGGTAGCCGCTCCTCGTTCGCGGGCTCGTCCCACTCGGGCGCGACGTGCACCATGCCTTCGTACGTCGTGAAGCCGACGAGCGCGATCTCGTCGGGGTGCCGCTCGCGCATGTGCTGACCGACCGACACACGCTCGGTCGTCATCGCGCGCGCGTCGCCGACGTGCATGTTGTGCGCCCAGACGACGAGCTTTGCGGGCTCGTCGCCGCCGAGCTCCTTCGCGAGCATGTCGAGCGTGTCGGCCATGTGCAAGCTGCGCAGGTTCCACGACTCGGCGCCGCCGGCGAGCAGCGTGCGGTAGTACGGCACCGCGTGTTGCGGATGCGCCTTCTGGATCGCGTGCAGCCACGCGTCTCCCGACGGGGCACGACCGGAGCGCGCCGCGTGTCGCCACTGCATGTCGCAGAGCTCGGCGACCAGATCGTCGTCGGTGACGTCGAGGTGCGTTCGCATCGCGCGCAGCGACGCGTTCATCGAGTAGAGGTCGAGTCCGTAGAACCCGACGCGCTCGTCCGGCCGGCGGATGTAATTCTGCGTGTGCAGCCAATCGACGAAGCGCGCGACCTCGCCGTTGCGCCACGCCCACCCAGGAAAGTGATCGAACGCGGTCAGCGCCATCTCCGCGTCGTCGTCGTCGCTCTGGTTGCGCACGTAGCGATCGACACGCAGCGCGTCGGGCCAGTCACCTTCGACGACGACCGCCGAGAAGCCGCGCTCCGCGATCAACTTGCGCGTGAGCGATGCGCGCAGATCGTAATGCTCGTGCGTTCCATACGAAGCGCTGCCGAACATCACGATTCGCGCTTGCGCGACGAGATCGAGGATCTGATCCACCTCGTTCTCCCCGTGAATCGGCCGCGCCAGCCGCGCGAGCGAAGCAGGAGCCGAAACTAACGAAGCCATGTTCGAGGTTGATCGTGCGAAGTGCCCTCGTCAAACGCGCGTTCACGCACGGGCTGCCCGGGTAAGCAGTGTGTAAATGAGTCTCGGTGAGGGCATCTCCGTGACACCTCCGCTCGTTCCTAGCGCGAGAAAGGAATCACCATGAACAAGCTCCTCGCCGGAACCATCTTCGCCCTCTCACTCGCCGCGTGCGCCGACCGCGCACCGCAGATCATCGCGATGCCTCAAGCGCAGGTCGATAACGTCGCGCCCGGGGTCATGACCGTTACTGGCTCGGCGCAACTGGAGGTAAGTCCCGATTGCCTCGATCTCACGATGACGCTGTCCTCGGATGGCGCGCGGCCCGGCATCGCGGCGAGCTCGCTCGCGTCGAAGCAGCGCGCCGCGATCGACGCGCTCACGAAGCTCGGTCTCAAGACGAGCGACCTCACGATCTCGCACGTGCGACTCGACCCGATCTACAAGGACTACGCGCAGCTCAAGCTCGTCACGTACCGCGCCGAGATCACGATCACCGCGACGACGAAGCAGTTCGATCAGATCGCCTCGATGATGGAAGCTGCCGCGAACGCCGGTGCGACGAGCATGTCGAGCCAGTTCCGCCGCAGCGATCTGCCCGAGCTCAAGAAGAAGGTTCGCGAGATGGCGCTCAAAGCGGCGAAGGAGAAAGCCGAGATCACGGCGAAGGCACTCGGCATCGAGCTCGGCCGCGTCACCGCGGTTGCAGAGACGCCGGGCGGCGCGATGTGGAGCTCGTACTACTTCCCGAACTACGTCGCGAACGAATCGGCGCAAGCGCCGGCTGCAGCGCAACCTGCCGCCACCCTCGGCGGTGCGCTGCAGCCTCTGAAGCTAGATGTCACGGTCGGCTACTCGCTCTCGAAGAGCGCGTGAGCCTACTCGGGCAGCGTGTCGACGGTCGCGGCGAGCGTGATCGTCTGACCATTGAGGACGAGCGTCGCGCCCGCGCTGTCACGGTTGAACGTCGCCGACACCGTCTGACCATTCGCGAGCGTGACCGTCACGCCATCGCTGCCGTTTGCCACCGACGACGTTGCCGCGCCATCGACCGACATCACGTGCAGGAAGCGGTTGTCACCGCCGGTGACGGTCTCGTCCACGCGGTAGCCGCCGCTGAGGTCCGAGTCCGCGCGCTGATCGAAGGACACGGGCGAGCCGCCCTGGATCTTCGTAACCGCGAGCGAGTGGCCCGCGTTCGTGATCGTCGCCTTCGCGCCGCTGATCGCCGGGGCCGTCGGGGCCTGCAGCTGCCACGTCTGCGTCGTTCCGGCCGCGGAGTGCACGCGGTCGTACACGATGATCAGATTGGGCTGCACGAAGATGATCTCGCGCTGGCTTTTGATTACTGCGGGGTTCCCCTTGTACGCCGGCGTCAGGTCCGCGGCCATGTGCACGTAACCGGTGCCTTGATGAAGTGCGAGGACGGTCGACGTCGTCGACGCGACCTGCGCGATCGGCGCGCCGTTCTTGTCGATGCGAACGAGGCCATGTGCGGTCGTCTTCTGGTTGAGGCCCGACTTCGAGTGGACGTTCGCGTCGTGCGCGAGCCAGCCGCCCTTGTAGATCATGATCGAGCCCTGATCCTGGTGCGCGTGCGACTCGGTGTACGGACCGGCGATCAGGTTGACCCAGGTCGCCGACTTCTCCCAGCTCGAGCGCGCGTAGATCTCGCCGATGCCCTTCGCGTGATACGCGGTGTTGAGGCCCGACATCGGCATCGGGGTGATGCTCGGGTTATCGGAGAGGAAGTCGTAGCCGAGCATGAACGACTGCGTCATCGACGAGACGTTCGAGCCGTTGAGCGCCTCCTTCGCGCGGCGCGCGAAGTTCGTCGTCGGGAACAGGTTCATCAGCTGCTGCGTGTAGTCGCGGTGATAGTCGAAGAACGCGGCCGTCGAATCGCGCGCGTGGTCGCCGGTCGGCGCGACCTTGTCGAGCGTCGGCGTGACCTGATGCAGGAACGCGAACATCGAGGCGCGCGTGTGGCCGGTCTTCGTCGCGAGTGACTCGCCGGTCGTTGCCTTCCACCAGTCATAGAGCTCGAACAGGCGGCGCATCGAGACGCCGTAGCCCGTGCCTTCGCGCGACGCGCCACCGATGAGGTCGGCGTTGAACGTCGGGACGAGCTGGCCCATGACCTTCTCGTCGCGGAACTTCGTGATCCAGGCATCGGCCTGCGGGTTCTCGCCCTTCGTCGCGAGACCGACCAGCATCGTCGCGCGCAGGAACGAGTAGTAGTAGTTGTTCGACGGGTTGTTCACCGACCACCCGCTCCACGGAATCGTCGCGTTGCCCCACTTGGCCTGCGTGTGGTTCCACACGTTCCAGATGGCCTGGTTCGCGTACGCGATCCAGCGCGACTTCTGCGACGTCGACACCTGCGCGTGGCACCAGTCGTAGACGAGCGCGAGGTCGCCGATCATCTCGCCGATCTCGAGGTAGCTATCGAGCGCGACCTGCGGGTTCGTACCCGCCGCGATCTTGCCCTCGGCTGCCACGACCTGCGCTTCGACCGTCGCGACCGCCTTCGTGCAGTATGCGGCGTTGCCGGTCAGCTGACCGAGCAGCGCGGCGTTCCACGCCTGGAAGCCCCAGATGCTCGCGCCGCCCATCCATTGATCGACCTTCGCGCGAAACTTGGAGGCGGCGGTCGTGTTGGCGGCGAGCGTCTGCGTGAGTCGTGCGCGGTTAGGCGTCAGGTAGATCCGCGGATGCGCGCTCGGGTACGTGGGCAGCGTGGGGTCGTCGACGACGTCGTCCGCCGGGTCCGTTCCGCCACCGCCATCGTCGCCGCCGCCCGTGTCGTCACCGGCAACGTCATCGCCGGCTCCCTGACCCACGTCCTCTGTTCCGCAAGCAGCGAGGACAAGGGCGACCACAAATGCGCGTGTCATGGAGCGCAGTAAAACAACTCTGTGCTCTCTGCGCACTGTGGGTAATGTGCGCCAACTCCTCGGGAATTCAGGTAAGAGAAGCTGCTGGGATCATTTTGTCGACGGTAAAAGGATCGTGATCACGTGATCGCGCAAGCTGGCTTACGTCTGTAGCGGAAGAGTACGCCGAAATATTTTCCAGCAGACGCTCGGCGAATCTCGTTCGTCGCACAGCTACTCACGCGAATTTCCTGCAGTTGCCTACTGCGCGAACGCTTCGCTCAGCGACGGTCGCGGGCCTGCTTCGTACCAGGAGCGCTGCGCACGAAACGCTTCGTTCGCGCCCGCAATGATCGCGCGTGGCGTGTGGCGTTGCGCGCAGACCCCGAGCGCATCGCCAAAGGCGCGGAACCGGATCCCCGGTCTCTCGTTGTACGCGGAGAGGTAACCGACGGGCACGTCACCGAGCGTGCGCTGGATGTGGCGCCGGATCAGACCCGAGAGCAGCGTGTGGCGCTCGAGCACGAACAGCCAGCCCATCGCATGGGCTGGCGACCGGATGGACACCTCGGCACGGATCGGATCTTCGGTCGCGCCGAGCGCCGCGAGGTCGGACCGCAAGAGGTCCGCCTTGTACCTGCCGTGCGTGAACATCGACTCGACACCCGAACGGGCGATCGCGGCCTCGACCGCTGCCTCGAACCCGTAGACCTTGTGCAAGAAGGCGCGGTAGCCGGGGTTTGACCGCAGGTCAATCGCAGACAGCCGGTCCTCATCCGCCTGGTGTTGATGAATGCTGGTGTCCAGCGCGAGGCGAACGAGCATCCAGGGCGGACTCACGACCAGCGAGTCGCAAGCAATTAGCATTCGCAGTCTCGAAGACGTTCCCTCGCAGACATAGCGTGCGTCGATGTCGCAGCGCGGCTCGACGAGCGCCGGTGCACGTAGCCGAAACGAAAAAAAAAGCCGCCGGTGGTCCCGAAGACGCTTCCGGCGGCTCGGCTCACGCGAAGCGCGAGCCTGAAACTTACACGCCCTATGGAATGGCCTGGACGGTGGTCAGCAGCGTCTTGGTGACGCCGTCGATCTTGATGGTGCCGCCGACGGTGTCGCGGTTGAACGTGACCGTGACCTGCCTCCCGTTCGAGAGGTTCACCGTCACGCCATTGGTCCCGGCCGCCGTCTGCGAGGTCACGCCCCCGTCGACGGACATCACGTGCAGGTAACGCTGGTCACCGCCGGTCATGCGCGCGTCCAGGCGGTAGCCGCCCGAGAAGTCCGCGGCCTGCGTGAACGAGTGTGTGGACGTCTTCGCCGAGCTCGGCGCCAGGCGGGTCACTTTCAGCGAGTGCGCACCGTTCGTGAACGTCGCCGTGTTGCCGGAGATCGTCGGGGACACCGGGGACACCAGCTGCCAGGTCTGGGTCACGGCGGTCGAGGTCTGCACGCGATCGAACACGATGACCGCGTTCGGCTCGAGGTAGACCATGTCGCGCTGGACCTTCTGGATCGCGGCGTTGCCGTTGTACGCCGGGGTCACGTCGGTCGAGACGTAGACGTAGCCGGCGCCACGCTCGAGCGCGGCGACCTTGGAGACGGTGCGCGCGACCTGCTTGATCGGGGCGCCGCCGCTGTCGATCCGCACGAGGCTGTGCGCGGTCGTGTCCTGCGCGAGCCCCGACTTCGAGTGGATGTTCGCGTCGTGCGCGAGCCAGCCGCTCTTGTAGATCATGAGCGAGCCCTGATCCTGGTGCGCGTGCGACTCGGTGTACGGACCCGCCGTGAGGTTGACCCACGTCGCCGTCGTGTCCCAGCCGGACCGCGCGTAGACCTGACCGATGCCCTTCGCGTGATACGTGTTGCCCAGCGCGGTGAGCGGGCGTGGCGTGATGCTCGGGTTGTCGAGGAGGAAGTCGTAACCGACCATGAACGACTGCGTCATCGTCTTCACGTTCGACGCGGCGAGCAGACTCTTCACGCTGCCCGAGACGGCGTCGGTCGGAAAGATCGACATCAGCTCGAGCAGGTAGTCGCGGTGATAGTCGAACAGCGTCGCCGACGAATCGCGCGCGTGGTCACCGGTCGGCGCGATCTTGTCGAGCGTCGGCATGATCTGGTGAACCATCGCGAGCATCGAGGAGCGCGTGTGCGATGTCAGCGTGGCGAGGTTCTCGCCCGTCGTTGCCTTCCACCAGTCGTAGAGCTCGAACAGGCGGCGCATCGAGACGCCGTAGCCGGTGCCTTCGCGTGACGCACCACCGACGAGGTCGGCCGCGAACATCGGCGCGAGCTGCTTGACGATCTTGTCGTCGCGGAACGTCGTGAGCCACGCATCGGCCGACGCGTTCTCGCCCCTCGTCGCGAGGCCGAGCAGCATCGTCGCGCGGAGGAACGAGTAGTAATAGTTGTTCGACGGGTTGTTGACCGACCAACCGCTCCACGGAATGGTCTTGGTGCCCCACTTCGCCGTCGTCGGATTCCAGACGTTCGAGACCGCCTGGTTCGCGTACTTGATCCAGCGCGTGCGCTGCGCCGACGTCGTCTGGTTGAAGCACCAGTCATAGACGAGCGCGAGGTCTCCGATCATCTCGCCGATTTGTAGGTAGCTATCGAGCGCGACCTCGGGCCTCGTGCCCGCCGCGATGTTCGCCTCGGCGGCGCCGACCTGCGCCTCGATCGTCGACACCGCCTTCGTGCAGTACTTCGTGTCGCCGGAGAGCTGCGAGAGCAGCGCGCCGTTCCACGCTTGAAAGCCCCAGATGCTGGTACCGCCGTACCAGCTGTTCGTCTTCGACTTGAACGCGGCCGCGGCCGGCGTGTTTGCAGCGAGCGCCGCCGCGAGCCGCGTGCGATTTGGTCCTAGGTAGATTCGCGGATGCGCCGTGGGGTACACGGGCGTGGTCGTCAGCGGCGACACGCCTTCCTCTGTCAGCTCCTCCGTCGCTGCCTCGTCGTCGACCGCACACGCGGTCATCGCAAGAGCACCGAGCAGTACAGTGCTCGTGAAGTTCTTCATTCGCATCGGCCCTCTGTAGCGAAGGCGCGCGCGACGCACCATCGGGTGAACTTCCAGGGCGACGAGTAGTTAGCTCGTCACTGGTTTTCGGAGAGCGAATTTGTAGCGAGATTCCGGCTAGTGCACCGCGTCACTCGCGACGCCGCTTACAACACTGGCGACGAAGAACGCCCCATTATTCGATACGCGTCGGCGATTAAATCGAGGACGCGCATCGGAGATCCTTTGAACCGGAAGTCGACGACCTCGGAGACGTCGGTTGTCTGCGGACCGATCTCGACGGTGGGCACGCCTTCGGACTTCGCGACGAGCAGCGGACGCGCGAGATACGGAAACATCGTCGCCACGCCGATCGTGCAGACGAGATCGAAGCCTTCGTCGAGCTCGACTTGCAGTCGCGTGAACGGATCCGGCGGCAGCTGCTCGCCGAACAGCGGCATATCCGGGCGCAGCACCATGCCGCACGTGGCGCACACCGGCGGCATGTCCAGCTGATCGAAGCGCTCGTGACGTGTCGAGATCTCGCAGCGCGTACACAGTAGGTCGTGCAGCGCACCGTGCATCTCGATCACGTTCTTCGAGCCCGCGCGCTGATGCAGACGATCGACATTGACCGTCATGATCGTGCAGCGCTCGAGACTGCGCTCGAACGACGCGAGTGCCGCGTGCCCCACATTCGGCTGCGCTGCACGTACGCGCGCATCCATGTCGAGGAGCAGATTCCACGTCGTCATCGGCTCGTGCGAAAGCGTCTCGATCGAGAGCGACGCCTCGAACAGCTTGCCGTCCTCCTTTGTCCCGCGAAGCAGGCCCGGAATGCCGCGGTAGTGCGGCAGGTCGGAATCAGCGGACAGCCCGGGACCGGTGATGAACAGCGCGCTCCGAGCTTGCGTGAGGAGGTTCGCGACCGCGTCCAGCATCTCCTGACGCTGGCCGGCCCACGACTTGGCCGACCGACTAATGGCCGCCGCCTCCCGGGCGCGCGCGCGAGTTCCAGATCTTCAGCGACAGCGCGAAGCCGACGATAGCGACCGGGATCATCGCGTACGGCCAGATCGTCCAGTTCTCGATCTTCGCCGCTTCGGGGTTGTTGACGAGGCAGCCTTGCGCGTCGCGGATCTTCGAGGCCGGCAACATCGCGCCGTAGAGGAAGGACTGCACGGTCGAGCCGATGTAGACGAAGCCGTCGATGATGCCGACGGCCATGCCGGTGTTCTTCTTGCCGGCGAAGTCCGCCGACGCGGTCGCGGTCAACATGCCGTGCACGCCGATGATCGCCATCGACATGAACGCCACCATCCAGCCGATGCCGCCGGGCCAGACGGAGAACAAGACGACGATCATGATCGCGCCGCCGACCATGATCCCGTAGAGCACGGCGGAGACTGGACCGCGGCGCGACTGGAACAGGTGATCGCTGATCGCACCGGCGAACATGCCGCCGGTGATGCCCGCGATGCACGAGACCATGCCCCAGTTCTGCATCACGAATGTCTGGCCGAGGCCGACGCCCTTTCCGAAGTCGACACCCCACTGAAGGATCGCTTGTCGCAAGAAGCCGGAGCACAGCTCGATCAAGCAGATCACGACGATCACCGGATGCGTGATGAGCTTGATGAAGACTTGCTTGGCGGTGAGCGCTTCGCCGCTCTGGTGCGCGTCGCCGAGATCGAAGTCGGGGTGCCCGGTATCGCTCGGCTGGTTGCGGACGAAGATGTACGAGAGGACGAAGAAGATCGCGAGCGTGATGGCGGGGATGAAGAACAGCCACTCGACGTCGAAGACCTCGGTGATGCGCTTGCCGACGTCGTAGGCGAAGTAGAGGCCGAGCGAGATCAGGATCCCGAAGATGCCGCCGAACGTGCCGCGCTCGCGGACGTGGAACCACGCGGCGTTGACCTTCACGATGGAGACCGCGCCGAAGCTCTGGAAGTACATGTTCAGCGCGTACGCCGTGGAGAACGCGGCGACGGTCGACATGCCGAAGGTCTCGCCGGTCATCGCCATGTAGCCCATGAGGACGTTCGCGGCCCCCGAGCCGGCGGCGGAGATCAGGATCGTCGCGCGACCGCCCCAGCGATCCGTGAGCGGACCGTTGAGCAGAAAGGCGATGCCGTACACGGCCGAGCCAACGCCGAACACCGTCCCGTACTCGAGCTCGGTCAGCCCGATGCCCTGGAACTGCTTCATGTTGTAGCGGCCGAAATACAGGAACGTATAGGTCAGCCCGAGCGGGACCCAGTTGAGGAGACGCCGGTGGCGGAACGCGGTCGAGTGCCCGAGCTCGACCTTTGGTAACCGCATCACGACGACCGTGATGACGACGATCAAGATGCCGATCGGCAGCAGATCTTCGGCGAGCGGCTTCTTGGCCGACTTCTTCTTCTTCGGACACTCGGAGGGCGCGAGCTTCTCGCCCGCTGGTGGCTCCTGCGTCTGCGTGACGATGGCGGAGCCGGAGCCGGAACCCGTTGGTTGCGCGATCGCGTCTGGCGAGTGTGAAAACCAGATCACCGCGCCGACGACGAGCTCGATCATCAGCACGAAAACGAGCGTGCTGGTGCGTGCCTTTCTCGACATTGCGTGGAAGGTACTATGCAGCCCGCATGGCATCCCAGATCACGCAGCTCCAAAAGAAGGCGGCCGAGCGCCAGGACGTGATCGGACTGGCAGGCGGCTTGCCTGCCGACGCGCTCTTGCCACGCGACGAAGTCGGCCGCGCCTTCGCCGAAGTCACGGCCTCGCGCGAGGATGCGCTGCAATACGGCTGGCCGGAGGGCATCGAGCAGGTTCGCACGTGGATCGTGGCGCGGCTCGCGAAGCGCGGCGCCGAGGTCGACGCCGATCGCGTCATCATCACGGCGGGCGCACAACAAGCGCTGTCGATCGCGGGGACGATCTTGAAAGGTCGCTCGATCGCGGTCGGCGACGCCACGTATCCCGGCGCGCTCGACGCATTCCGACGGGCCGGCGCACGACCGACGGCACACGACGGCGACGTCGCGTACGTGATGCCGGGCGTCGCGAATCCGATCGGGCGTGCGCTACCGATCGAGGCGGCGCGCGTCTCGATCGCCGACGAGGCATATACCGAGCTGCGATTCGACGGCCAGGTGCCGCGCCCGTTGATCGCGGATGCGCCGGGCACGTGGCACGTCGGAACGACCAGCAAGACGATCGCGCCGGGCCTGCGCGTCGGCTGGTTGATTCCGCCGTCGAAGCATCACGACGAAGCGCTCGAGATCAAGTCCGCCACGGATCTACAGACCGCGAGCATCACGCAGGCAGCGCTCGGTCGCCTGCTGCAGCAACTCGACTACGACGCGCTCGTCGCGCGCGCACGTGCGGAGTACGCGCGGCGCGCGGATGTGCTGGTCACGGCGCTGCGCGCACACGTGCCGGTCACGTTCGAGGAGCCCGAGGGTGGCTTCTCGATCTGGGCGAAGACCGACGTTGCCGGCGACGAGGTCGCCTTCTTACAGGCCGCGTTCGACGAAGGCGTGATGGTCGATCCGGGCTCGTTATTCCAGGTCGAGCCGGGCGAGACCATCGCGATGCGGCTCAGCTTCTCGAGCACGCCGCTCGATCGAATCGACGAAGGTGCGCGCCGGTTGGGTCGCGCGCTCGATCGCTTCCGCCGCCAGTGATAACGTTCTCGTGATGCGCACGTGGATGTGTTTCGTGGTCGTGGTCGTGCTCGCCATCGCGTGTGGCGACAAGAAGGAATCCCAGGGCGGCGGTAGCGGCAGCGGCAGTGCGCCGGTCGCTAAGCCCGACGACAACAGCGTCGAGATCTTCATCGACGACCAGCCAGCCGTGAAGATCGCCGCGAAGGACCTCGCGAGCTGGCCGCGCCTCGACTCCCTGCTTCCACAAGAAGCTCGGCGGCTCGGCACGTGGCAGCGCCTCTCGTTCACCACGACCGGCGCGCCCACGGTGCTCGAGAAGCCGGCGCAGAATCATCCCGACCAGGTGCCCGTCGTGTTTGCCAGCAGCGACGGCAAGCCGACGTTCGGCATGTTCGATCCGGTGGAATACGCGAAGAAGGGCCAGGCCGGCTTCCGCGTCGAGGGCGTCCGCGAGGTGCGGCTCTCGCTCTCGAAGATGGACCGCGGCGGCGACCATCAAGGCGGCGGCGGTGAAGGCGCCGACATCACGAAGCTCGTCCTGGAGATCGTGACGAAGGACGGCAAGAAGCAGCTGACCGGTCCCGAGATCGTGAAGCTACCGCGCGAGCCTCAGCCGGGCAGTGACGACACGAAGGGCTGGCGCGTGACGCAGTTTCTCGAGGCAGTCGGCGTCACGAAGTACGAGTCGATCGTGCTCTTCGACGCAAGCGGCGCGACGGTGCCGCTCACCAAGAAAGAGCTCGATCCCGCGACGAGCAATCCATTCGTGAAGCTCAACAAGTCGGGCGTGCTGCGCTTTCGCATGTTCACGAAGCAAGGCGCGGGCTGGTCGCCGGGGGCCGACCTGCGCGGGCTCTCGAAGATCGAGGTCAAGTAGCCGCGACTCAGTAAGCGACGAGCTGCGGCCACGCGGTGAAGTTATCCGGCCACGCAGGTCCGTAGCTCCAGAACACGCGGTTCGTCGACGACAGCGCGAGCCGGTACGTCGGCCCGAACCAGCCGAAGCCCGCGAGGCCTTCGCGCCAGTCGAGGATGTCGCCGGTCTGGTTGAACGTATAGCGCGTCGTCACGAGCGGACCGATCCAGTGGTGCGCGGCGATCACCGTGCGCATGTCGTTCGTGGCGATCGCGGTGACCTGCGCTTCGCCGAAGCGCTGCGAGAACACGTGTTGTCCCGCCGGGGACAGCGCGACGACGTACGCGTTGAGGATGTTGCCGACTGCGTTTGCCGGGTGCATCACGAACGTGCCGCCGCCGAAGTCGATCGTTCTATTGTAGGTGCCGCTGATGACGATCTGTCCCGCGGGGCTCGACGCGATCTGATCGACGGTGACGTCGTTCGCCCACGTGCGCGACCACACCGGAGTGCCCGCGCGGTCGAACTGCTCGACGGTGACGCTGCCATTCGTCGTGCGCGCGAGTGCGAACCCGACGGCATTCGGCACTGCTGCGACGGCATTCAGGTCGCGCGTGAAGCGTGGTGCGCCGTCGGCCGCGATCGAGCGCAGCGTCAGCAAGTTGTTGTGCGCGAGCAAGATGTTGATGTCGCCGGCCGACGTGATCGCGACCGCGCTCGGTTTCGAGCCGAGCGGCGCGTTGTACGTCTTCGACCAGCGGAGCGCGAAGCTCGGCGAGAGCGAGTCGACCGTCAGGGTCGTGTCGGAGACGCGCGCGAGGTAGAGGTTACCGCTCGGATCGACCGCGAGCTCGCCGCCCTGCGGGTACAGGGCCACGACCTCGCCGTTCGCGCCGACGCGCGTCGTGGTCGCGCCGTCGCTGATGACGTTCGCGTCGGCAACGACCGAGTGCGCGCCGGCCCGTTGAAACAGCACCTCGGGCGCTTCGCTCGCGCCGCAGATCTGTGCGTCGCCGTCCGCGGCGATCGTCGCGAGCATGTCGAGCTTCGCGGCGCTTCCGGTCATCCGATAGCCGCGCGCGATCACGACCTCGGTCGTCATCACCGAATAGGTCTGGCTCGCGAGGTCCGCGACGATGCGAACGTCGACCGAGGTCCCGCTCTCGTACGCGACCGCCCGCTCCGCCCGATAGCTGTCGCCGTCGCGCGCTTCGATCCGTCCACTTTTGAAGCGGACGGCCGCAGCGAGCTCGCCGTACGTATCGGCCGGCCCGCTCGCGAGGCCGTGCACGACCTCGGTCGACGAGGGCGTCGCCGTGATGTCCGCGACGATGACGCGATTGGAGCCGGTGATTCGAAAGTTCACGAACCCGGCGCCGCCGGAGATCGTGGCGCACGGGCCCTCGACGACGGTCGAGGGCAGCGTCGCTTCGGTGGTCTCGCCGGTCTCGTCGTTTGGCTCAGGCGGGTCTGTGACTACGGATTGTTCCGCTTCCTTCGTTGCACACGCGCTCGCGAGGAGCGTCGCGCAGACGCACGCTGCCCGCATGTAACCCCCAGATACAGCGCGTCCACCTCGCATCTGGCTGCGAGATGAGCAAGGGTCAGGCCGTCATCGATACATAGAGGTCGCGCAGGATCGCCGAGACCTCGACCGCGTCCGTTCGCATCCCGCGGGCCGCGACGACGAGCCCGCGGCCCACGCTCGAGGCGCCGGGCCAGTAATAGTACGAGCTGCTCTCGGGGTCGCCGTCGCCCTTGACGATCGCCGCCGACGCGAGCTGACCGAGCTCGTAGTACCAGAAGAACGACTTCGTATCGTGCGGCTGCAGCTCTGGATCCCACGTGTGCAGCTGGCGCGTCGGATCGAACCCGTCCTGCACGACGTCGAGGGTCGCCTGGCTCGGCGCATCGACCCACTTCGCGCAGCGATCGAGCTGTGACTCGACGCTCGCGCCATCGAGCACCTCGTCGCCGCGAAAGCCCATGCTGTCGAGCTCGGCGCCGCCGGCCTCGAGCACGCGCGGGAACCCGTGCTGCGCCGCGAGCACGAGCGCGCAGATGCCGGCCTCGCGATCGCTCTTCGCCAGCTCCGTTCCCCAACGTTCGAGCCCGACCAGCTCGAGCGTGTCCGCGTGCTGCCACGGCAACGGCCCTTCCTCGGTCGCGAGCCGCTGGCACTCGACGACGAAGTCCTCGACCCACGCGAGTGCATCGCGCAGCCGCTGCCGTGCGGGCCCGGTCGGCACGTGAAACGTCGGCGCGGCGATCACCGCCGACTTCTTGGCAGGCTTCTTCGCCGGCTTCGCGGGTGCGGGCTTCTTCGCGGCCGGCTTCTTCGCGGGCGCCGGCTTCTTCGCGGCGGACTTCTTCTTCGCCGGCGCGGCCTTCTTCTTCGCCGGCGCCTTCTTCTTCACAGCCGGTGCCTTCTTCTTCACAGCCGGTGCCTTCTTCTTGGGAGCCGCCTTCTTCGCTTTCGCACGCGCCATCGCCGTCACTATCGTTCACGGCGGCCGAAAATGCGAACGGCCGATGCATCGCTGCACCGGCCGTTCGGCTGTGGAGTAGCCAGCTCCGTTAGTTCTCGTTCTTGCCGTTGGCGTACGGCATGAGGCCCTTGAGTCCGTCCGCACCCATCACGAGCTTGATCTCGTCGATCTGGCTCGCGACTTCCTTCATCGTCTCGAGCTCCTTCAGGCGCATCAGCACGGGGTTCTCCGCGATGACCTTCGCCGTGTTGGCCATGTTGCGCGTCGCTGCCGCATCCTCACGACGCGTGATCACGTTCGCTGCAGCCGCCTTCTCGGCCTCGATCACCTTGTTGAGCAGCGCCTTCATCTCGCCGGGGAGGATCACGTCCTTCACACCGACGCGCTGAACGCGCACGCCGAAGTGCTCTGCACGCGGCGTGACCTGAGCCTCGAGGTAACGCGTCAGCGCATCGCGACCTTCGAGCAGCTCGTCGAGCGTGACACCGGCGACGAACTCGCGCGCCGCGAGCTGGACCGCGAGGTACAGGGCTTCCTTGACGTCGGCCACGGCGTGCACCGTCGTCGGCGCGTCCGTCGGAGCGTACTCCGCCATCAGCGTCAGACGGAGCGTGACCTTGTCCTTCGTCATGAGCTCCTGGCCTTCGATCTTCAGCTGCTGCACACGCGTGTCGAGGACGTGCACCGCAACGCGCGCCGCCTGGTGGTTCCAGAACGTGTAGCGACCGGGCTCGAGGATTCCCTCGTACCGACCGTTCACGTACTTGAGCGCGCGCTCGAACTGCTTCACCTGCGCCTCGACGATCTCCGACGCCGGGATCACCACGCGCAGCTCGTCCGTCAGCTCGGGCGCTGCCTCGTTGACGTCGTAGATCTGCACGGCAACACCGGGATTGATCGTCCAGATCAAGTGACGTCCAGGACGCAGGAAGTGCGCGGGCCGCTCGTCACGGAGCACGACCGCGCGCTGCATCACGCCGAGCAGGACCGTCTGGTACCAGCTCGTCGGGATCGCTGCGAGCACGTCGGGCTGCGCCGCGAACACGAGCGTGTCGATGTTCCACAGCGCGAGCTTGTTGTGGCGGCCCCAGAACGCGTAGTGACCGGGCACGAGGACACGGTCGGGCACGCCGTCGCGAAGCAGCACGCCGCGCTGGTTCAGCTCGATGGTCGTCTCGAGCAGCCCCGTCGCAGGAATGACTTCGCGCAGCTCGTCCGTGATCTCGGGCAGCGGCTCGCGCTCGTCGTAGACGCGCAGCGTGACGTTGGCCTCGACCTTCCACATGCGGTGGATACCGGGACGCAGGAACGCAGCCGGCCGCTCGTCGCGCAGCACGATGCCGTACTGACCCGCGGCGAGATGGACCGTCTCGTACCAATCGCTCGGCAGCTCGGCGAGGACCATCGCAGGAGCCGTGAACACGAGCTCGTCCGTGTTCCAGCGCGTCACTTCGTAGCGACGGAAGAACGTGTAGCGGCCAGGACCGAGCGCGCGAACGGGAGCACCGTCGCGCACGAGGACTGCACGCTCGTTGAGGTGAAGGTTGAGATGCATCATGACAAAACGCTCCTTTTCGAAGTCGGTCTCGCGAAAATAGGTGGCCGGCGTCGGGGGCCGCCAGCGCGCCATGGCCATGCACGTGAACGAACATGACGGTTGCGCGTGGGCGCCGTCGCGTGGAGTTGAGAGCGAGCCGTTTCACGCGTGCGTGATCGCGGACCGCCCTACGACGGCTGGCAATCACGAAGACATGAACGGGTTCGATCCGAGCTCGACGAGACGTGGTCGGCGTTCCCGCGTTCCGGGCGATCACCGACGACGACCTGCTCAGGTTTTTTGCGGTTTTCCAGACCGCTGGGAAGTTGGGATGAGCAAGCCCAGTGCCTTAACCATTCGGCCACCGCTCCATAGATGTGGAGCAGGAAGGATTCGAACCTCCATATCCCTTGCCCCGCTCAGCGCTTCGGCCCCCAGAACGTCGAGCCGCGAACGCACTACCGATAACGATCCGGAGAGATCGACCGCGTGCGCACGCCGACGCTGGTGTTGCGTTGGGCAGCGTCGCTGCAGCGAGGCGCATAGAACTACGGCACGTGGACTCGATCGTCAAGGACGTTTGTCGAAGCGGCGCGAATCGTTCACGCTTCGCGCATCGAACCGCTTCGCCTCATCACCTTCGAAGACGTCACCGAGCTCGTCTACCTGAACGCTTCCTCGCGCGGACGCGCCGAGACCGCGCGCTTGCCGATCACGGTCGCGCCGGTCGCAGCGCTCGGCGACGACCTCGACGCGATCATCGTGACCTCGGACCTGCAAGGCATGCTGCGGTGCGAGCTCCTCGGCATCCGCGTCGCCGAGGTGCTCGAGGAGCTCGAGCTCGCGCATCCAGATCGCACCGGCGTGATCCTCGCCGGTGATCTCTACTGCGTCCCCGCGATGAACAAGCGCGGTGGCTTCGGTCCCGTCGTCGACGTGTGGCGAGCGTTCGCCGAGCGCTTCGCGTGGGTCGCGGGCGTCGCGGGCAATCACGACGACACGCGCGGCATCGACAACCTCGATCGCTGTCACTTGCTCGACGGCGACGTCGTCGACCTCGACGGTCTACGCATCGGCGGCGTCGGCGGCATCATCAGCGGCAAGCAGAAGCCGGGGCGCCGCAGCGAGGACGATCAGCTCGCACTCGTCACGCGTGTGCTCGATGCGAACATCGACGTGCTCGTGCTGCACGAGGGCCCGCACGGCGGCGATCACCAGCCGGGCAACGACGTGCTGCGGGCGACGATCGACGCGACGACCGTGCCGCTCGTGATCTGCGGTCACGATCACTGGCGCACACCGCTCGCAGAACGCGAGCCGCGCGGCCAGATCCTCAACGTCGATACGCGCGTTGTCGTGCTACGCGCGCGTTGAAGCAAACCCGTTGCGGTGAAGGTTGTCATCAAGCTCGTGAAGCTCCGCGCTCATCACACCCGATCGAACGTAGAACGCTGACGCCTGCAGAGGCTCGGGACCGGGTACGTGTGGGGTGTGGACCGATGTTCGGGACTAGCGATCCGCGGGCGCGATTCTTCGAACAACTTCGAACAACTCGCTTGACAGGATTCGACGTGCGCCGCGAGCGATTGCGACGAGTCGCGCAGGATCCTCGTCGAGGATCGCTGAGCTCGCGCGTGCGCGAGTTTCGCTGGACCGTTGCGAAGATCGCGCCCGCGACGCCTTTATCGCGCGCAGATCGCACGCCAGAGCGCTGAAAACTCGCGTGTTAGATGTCGGATGCCCACGCGCACATCCACGCGTGGCGCACGGAGGTTGCGATGTTCGACGGTGGTTCGATGACTCTCGATCGAGATGCGGTGACGACGTCGGTAGGTGGTCCGCGCGATGCGGACTGGAAGGCGCTGCACCAGCGATTGCGTGGGATCGCGAAGCGCCGCGTGGCGCTCGAGGCCGAAGAGGCGAGCTACCTCGTCGAGGCCGAGGAGACCGAGTTGTACCGCCGCCTCGGCTACACGACGATGATCGAGTACATGGAACGCGAGCTGTACTGGGGGCCACATGCGGCGAAGGAACGGCTGCGCGTCGCACGCGAGCTCACCGCGTTGCCGCTGATCGCCGAGCTGTTCCACGAAGGCGAGCTGTGCTTCTCCGCCGTTCGCGAGCTGACGCGGGTCGCGACACCGGCGACGGAGGAGGCGTTCCTCCGCAAGGCGCAGGGCAAGACGGCTCACCACATCCAAGAGATGGTGGCCGGGCTCAAG
Source organism: Myxococcota bacterium (assembly GCA_030857175.1). Lineage (GTDB taxonomy): Bacteria > Myxococcota_A > Polyangia > Haliangiales > Haliangiaceae > JABFXX01. The sequence continues at coordinate 40,445 of JALZOJ010000019.1, forward strand.
CGCGGAGACGAGCCGGACGCGAAGCCGGACCCACGCCGGATCAGCAAGCGAGTCGTGATCGAGGTGTCGGCCGAGACGTATGCGATGTGGCGACGAACGCGGACCGCACTCGAGGATGAGGCGGACGAGCGCCTCTCGGACGACGACTTCCTCCAGACCGTTTGCCGCCGTGCCACCGAACCCTCCGGGCCGACCGACAACGTCCCGCGGCCGGCGGTGCAGACCGCGGTCACTACGTGCAAGGCGTGCAAGCAGAGCTTCGTGGAAGGCGCGGGCCAAGCTCTCCCGATCGACGCGCCCACCGCCGCGCGCCTGACCTGCGATGCCGAGCACATCGGTGACCTCGAGAGCAACGAGCACACCCGCGTGACCCCGACAGTCCCCGCTGCGATTCGTCGCAAGGTGTTCCACCGCGATCACTTCGCGTGCGTCGTGCCTGGTTGCCGCGCGACCAGGCACCTCGATCTGCACCACCTCGTGCATCGAGCCCACGGCGGCGATCACTCGATGGGCAATCTCGTGGTCATGTGTTTCGGCTGCCATCAGCGACATCACGCAGGACAGCTGACGATCACGGGACGCGCGCCGGACCTCCAGTTCACGTGGCAGCGCGACGACGACGTCGAGAGTGCGATGGCGCTCAGTCCCAGCTGGGACTGGGTGCCCGTCGATCTCTCCGAGCCCGAACGAACGCCGCAAGACGTCGATCCCCGCAGCTCGGAATGACCACCGCATCGTTGGCGGTGCGGGCCACGCCCCAGTCATCCTCGTCCCGAGCTTCTTCGTCCGGCGTTACGTTAGCGGATCGTCCAGCTGCCCTGGACCGAGATCCAGGCACCGTCGCGCTCTTCCCAGCGCGGCTCTTGATACACGTAGCCTGCACGCTCGCGCTCGTAGTGGCCGTTCACCCAGACCCACTGGTCGCCGCGCCAGTCCCAGTGACCGCGCACCCAGACAAAGCCGGCGCGCGTGTCGTAGCGCTCGACGCGGTACGCGGGCGGGGCGCTCGACGGGCCGACCGAGATCCAGCCGCCGTCGACGACGACCCAGTCGCCGTCGCGCTCGACCCACTGGCGATCGCGCCAGCGCTGGCCACGGCGCTCGCGCTCGTAGCGACCGGAGACCCAGACGTAGTCGTTGCCACGCCAGTCCCAGTGTCCGTTGACCCAGACATGGCCACGACGCGGCGACCACCGCTCGACGCGCACGGCCGGTGGAGCACGCCGGCGTTCGCGACGCTCGTCGCGCCACTCGCGGCGATCTTCGCGCCGGTCACGACGCTCTTCGCGGCGATCCTCGCGACGTTCTTCACGCCGATCTTCGCGGCGGTCGCGTCGATCACGCCAGCGATCGGCTTCGACCGTCGAACCGGCCAACATCACCAGCAACACTGCAGCTAAGGTCTTGGCGCTCATGCTTCCTCCGCGGACGAAGAGTGAGCGTAACGCGAACCGATCTAGGTGGTCACGGCCCGATGTAGGTCCGGCGCGAACCACGACAGCGCGGCCCGTGCCGTGTTCGCGTGGATCTCGAGCACGCGCGGGATCGAGCCATCGGGGTCGACCTGGTAGCCGCCCGCGAGATTCCACGCGATCGGTATCTGCCGCGCCGCGAATTCGCCGAACACCATCGCGTCGCGGCGATGGAGCTCTTCGGTCGTGAGCCAGCCGCCGAGCGGATCGTCGATGTGTGGATCGGCGCCGGCTTGATAGAGGATGACGTTGCAGTCGCTCATCGCATGCAGGCGATCGGGCAAGCGCTCGAAGAACATCGGCGCCTGATCCGCGCTGTGATAGTCCGCGCCGGCGGTGAAGTGGTCGATGAAGTCGAGGCGGTGCTCGCGGATCAGCCAGTCGGTGCCGTCGCCGTAGTGCATGTCGAGATCGACGATGCCGACGCGGTCCGCGAGGCCTTCAGCGCGCAGCGCGCACGCGGCGACGACGAGTCCGTTGAAGGTGCAGAACGCGCCCGCGCGGCGACCCGCATGGTGAAAGCCCGAGCACGGTGCGGCGGCGACGGTACGGTGCGCGATCGCGTGACGTGCTGCCGACAGCATCGAGCCGTTCGTGAACGGCAGCGTCGCCGCGATCTCGAGCGAGCGATTGCCGAAGCCGTTGTCGGCGCGACCCGCGAGCACGTCCTCGGCCCACGCGCGCTCGTGCACGCGTGCGAGATCGTCGACGGTGACGGGCGTCGGCTCGATGATGTCGATCGGCAGCGCGTGCCACGACGCGACGACCTGCGCGGGCTTCGCTGCGCTCGGCGACATCGATCGCGAGTCTGCGACCATCTTCGGCGTGTAGAAGACGGGCAGCCGCAACTACTGCCGAACGGCGAGCTTCTGCGCGAGCTCCGCGACGCGCACGTCGGGATCGCTGCGCAGCTGCGTCACGGCCGCGGTGCCGGCGAGCGAGCCGGGCGCGATCGTGTCGAGCGCGCGCATCGCCTCGAGGCGAACCTCGGCATTGCCATCGCCGAGCGCGCGGACGAGCTCGGCGCGCGCGGCTTCGATCTTGAGCACGCCGATCGACTTCGCTGCCTCGGCGCGGAGCGCGGCATCACTATCGTTCAGCGCGGTGCGGAGCTCGCTCGCGAGCCGCTCGCAAACCGGGTGCGACGCGGCGGTGCGCACGGCGACGATGCGCACTTCCGTCGACGAGTCCGCGAATGCGCGGCGCATGATCGGGAGGATCTGCTCGCTCGGCGTCGCGCGCACGAATGCGGCGCGCACCTTCACGGAGCCTTCGTCGACGAACAGGTCCGCGAGCGCGTCGGCGTAGATGCCGCCGTTGCGAGGCAGCGCCTCGACGAGCGAGACGCGAACTTCTTCGCTGTCGACCTTGCGCGCGAGCCGGTCGAGCACGACCGACGGGCCGGTGCGTCCTGCGGCGAGGTCCGCCGCGACGCGCTCGCGCCACGACAGATCGACGACGTCGAACGGCTTTGGAGCTGTCTGCGGCGCGGACTCTTCCGCACTGCAAGCCGCCAAGAGGATCGTGATGAGAAACTTCTTCAAATCGCCCCCTGCAGAGAACGATGGGCGAAGCGAACTGATTTCAAAAGGGGATTTGGCTAACAAATGCCGAGAGCTGCCACCGAGCGCGAACGCACGGTGCGGCCCGCGCGATTCTCAATAGATGACGACATCATTGATCGGCAGCACACCTTCACCTGCGGGATAGCCGTAGCTGACCCACCCCGTGTTTGTACTTTCGCTGCCCCAACCCCACACCCACACGCCGAACGGCGCCTCGCTGTCCATCTGTTGCACACCGTTGTTGCAGCCGCCTTGTGCGGTCCACGCATCGACGAGCTTCACGTACGTGATCTCGGAGTCGCCGTTGCCGACCGGCGTCCAGCCGGTGATCGGCATGCTCATGCACGCGAGCTTCACGTCCTTGAACGCGCCGTCCTTCTTGCGGCGCACGACGGTCAGCTGCGTGAACGGGTACGACGGATCCGTGAAGAACACGTAGTGGCTCTGATACTGCGCCGGTGGAACGAGGCGCACGAAGTCGGCATCGCCTTGACCGCCCTCGCCCTGATCGCCGGCGCCCGTCATGTACGTGAACATCGAGAATGGATGGCTCTCGTCCTGGCTCTTCACGGAGAACGGCGTGGTGGTGCGGATCTCGATCCACTGGCCGAGCCCGACGGTCGCCGCGCCCGTACCGGGCGGGTCGTACGTCAGCTGCGTGCCGTCGACGGCGCCGAAGATGCGGTAGACGCGCGGGTCCGACGCGGGCTTGCGATCAGGGTGCGGCGCAGCGACGTACTCCCAGCCGAGTGCGCGCACCGGCGCGAGCATCTGCTCGCCGTGATCGCCGCAGCAGCGATCGATCGACATGATCTGGTGACCACCGAAGACGCCGATCTTCTTGTCGGCGGTAATCGGGGAGCCCGAGAGCTGCGCTTGCTGCGTGATCTGCGCGTACTGCCCTTTGTTGAGCGTGAACATGTACGGCGTGTTCGCGGTGCCCGCGGCCATGCCGCCACCGCCACCGATGTTGTTCTTCGGGCGAATCGTGACGCTGGTGTTGTCTTCCATCGCGACGACGTTGAACGAAGGACCCTGCGCGACCTGGATCGGCGGCGGCTGGCCGCCGGGGTCGTAGGCGGTGACCGTCACGTAGTTCGTGCCCCACGCACTCGTCGGCAGCAGTAGCGATGCGCCCGTTGCCGCGGCCGCACCACCGCCGTACGGCAGCATCTGGTACGCGACGACCGGCTGATCGGTCACGAGGTGGAACGCGGTGCCTTTGCCCGTTCCCGAGATCTGCGCGTCGGTGCCGATCGCCGCGGGCACGGGACACGCGACGTTCGGCATCAGCGGGCCGCCACCGCCGGGCGCGTACGCCGCGAAGATGATCGCGACCTTGCCCGGCGGTAGGCCGGCGACCGGATCGTACGGTGCGTACGTCAGCGACTGGCCCTGCCCCATCGGCAGCTTCGCGAACGTCGCGAGGTTCAGCTGCGAGCTGCCCCACTGCACGGTCATCTTCACGTTCGTCTTCGACGTGTTCGCGACGAAGATCGTGAAGCACGCATCCATCGGCGGCCCCATCGCGGCGTCCATGTCGACCGCGTAGTAGTCGCAGCCGACCGAAGAGTGATTCGCTTCGGCGGCCGCGCATCCGTTCATGCACATGCCGCCGGAGCACAGCTGATCGCCCGCGCACTGGGTCGCGTTGCCGTTGCAATCGATCACGGCGGTGTTGTCCTCGGAGCACCGCGGGCACACCGGGGGCGCGTCGTCGCCCGGCGTGTCGTCGCCCTTTCGAGCACTCGGTCCGCACGCCGTGAATGCGAGCACGGCAATGGCCACACAAAGCGAATTCGCTTCCCTCATCGTTGCGACAGAAACACCGGCGCACGAGCCCGTCAATCGAAGAATCGAGGCGGATTCTCGACGGAGATCCGCGGTCGTGCACCACTTCGCACCATCCGCGCGTCCTCGTACGCGTCGTGCTCCCGGCGATGCGCGACTGCAAACGGGCGTGGGCAAAGCGTTGGCTCGATTACGCCCCTTACGAGTGAGTCATTTTTCCAGAATGAATCAATTGCGCTATCGAACGCGATTTAATAGAAGGGACGAGTCGCGAGGAAGATGAGGCCGCGCGACGGAGGGACCGATGGTGATTCGAGCGTTGCTCGTAGTTTCGATCGTGACGGGGTGCGCGAACCCGGGCTTCGATGATCCGCCGCCGGTGATTCACGCCCGCTTCGACCCCGACAACAAATCGATCCCGATGCCGAACGACGCAGTCCGCGATGCGGAGCTGGGCGTCCTCGACCTCCCGAACGACACCGACAAGGAGCTCGCGCGCCTGACCGAGGCGGAGAAAGAGTTCTACGCGTATCTCGAGACGCTCGACGCGTGGTCGTCGCTGATGTCCGCGACCGTCGAGCTCACGGGCGCCGTCGATCCCCGATCGATCGATGCCGAGAATCTTCAAGTCTGGCGCTGGACCGGCACGCCGACGCCCGTCGCCAAGGCGCGGATCTCGATCAGTGAGGACGGCCAGAAGCTGACCGTCGATCCGCCGCGCGAAGGCTGGGCTCGCGGCGATCGCTACGTCGTCATGCTGCGCGGTGGTCCGCTCGGGGCGCGCGGGTTCGGTGGTGAACGCGTCGAGTGCGACGCCGCGTTCTACTTCCTGCGCCAGACGCAGAAGCTCGACGTGCCCGAGCACGAGCGCGCATTTCCCGGCGACACGCGCGCCGAACGCATGGAGAACGCACAGAAGCTCGAGAAGATCCGCACCGACCTGGTGCCGGTGTTCGACTTCTTCGAGTCGCGCGGCATTCCGCGCACCGAGGTCGCATCGCTATGGGCGTTCACCGTCACGAAGCGGACCGAGCTCGCGATGGACAAGGCCTCGCAGCGGATGCCGCTGCCGATCAACCTCATGATCGATCCGCACACCGGTCACGTGAACGTGCCGGCCGCGCCGTGGGACCGCCCGTTCGAGGCGAACGCGAAGGCGCGGCTCGCGGACTTCACCGGCTTCGGGCTGTCGGCGGCGCCGCTCCTCGAGTTCACCGCGCCGATGAACAAGACGACGGTCACCGCCTCGACGATCAAGCTGTTCGAGCTCGGCGACACGCCGAAACAGCTCGAAGCAGAGATCGAGCTGATGCCGGACCTCATGCACGTCATCGTGAAGCCGAAGCAGCAGCGGTTCGCGGAGTCGACGAGCTACATGATCGTCGTCGACGACGGTGTGCGCGATGCGACGGGACGCAAGGTCGTCACGATGCCCGCGGGTCACTTCTTGAAAGCGAAGTCGCACGTGATCGTCGACGGCGTCTCGCAGGTGAAGGCGGTCGAAGCCGAAGATGCCGAGAAGCTCGAGCGCGCGCGCACCCAGATCGCCGCGGCGATCGATTCGGTGGGCCGCGAGCGCGTGCTCGGCGCGTGGCCGTTCACGACGATGCCGGTCAAGCGCCCGCTCCTCGACTGGCGCCAGAAGGCGGAGACCACCGGTGCATCACCTACGCCGACGCTGACCGCGCAACAAACGCCCGGTGATGCGGTCGCAGACTTTCCGCTCGGCGTCACGGCGCTGGCGAACGTCGCGACCGTCTATCACGGCACGATCAAGTCGCCGTTCTATCTCGACGCACGCACGACCGCGCTGCGCGGCGACGCGAGCTTCGAGATGCAAGACGTCGTGTTCACGCTGACGACACCGAAAAATCCGAAAGTGGGCCCGATGCCCGTCGTGATCTTCGGACACGGCCTCGTGACGGAGCGGCGGTTCGTGCTCGCGGTGGCCAGCTCGCTCGCGAGCAAGGGCTACGCGGCGATCGCGATCGACTTCCCGTATCACGGCACGCGGACCTACTGCGCGAAGGGTGGCCCGGTCAGCGTGATCAATCCGCAGACCGGCGAGCCGATGTCGCTCGAGCCATGCAGTGCGGGCACGACGTGCAACGACTTCGGCAAGTGCGTCGATGCGAGCGGCCAGGGCAACAAGCTGGCGAAGTGGCCCATCATCGATCTGCCGATCGCCTCCGGCGCCGTGTTCACCGACGTGAATCACATCGCATCGACGAAGGATCACTTCATCCAGGCGCTGATCGATCTCGGCGCGCTCGACCGCTCGCTGCGCAAAGGCGACTGGTCGCCGCTGCTCGGCCGCGCCGTCGACACGAGCAAGATCTTCTACACCGGCCAGTCTCTCGGCGGGATCATGGGCGCGGTCTTCCTCGGGACGTCGCCCGATATCTCGCGCGCGGTGCTGAATGTGCCGGGCGCCGACCTCATCCGCATGTTCGACGAATCGACGTTCTTCAGCTCGCACCTCGACGGGCTGTTCGTGCGCGAAGGCGTCGACAAGGACGAGTTCGAAGGCCGCCGCTTGCTCGAGGTCGCGAAGTGGATCATGGACGCGGTCGATCCGCAGCACCTCGGCGCCGAGACCGGCGCACGCGCGTTGCTGATCCAGATGGCGACGCTCGACTTCATCATTCCGAACGACTCGACGAAGGAGCTCGAGAGCGTGACGAAGGCGCCGCGCCGCGACTACCTCGCGGAGCACGGCTTCATCACGATTCCCGTCGAGCCCGAGTACTACCGAGGCGTCGCAGACATGGCGAAGTGGCTCGCCGGGGAGGCCTTCTGATGAAGCGCTTCGTATGGCTCGTGATCCCGTCGCTCGCGTCTGCAGGCGGCTTCGAAGTCAACCAGCAGACCGCCGTGTCCGCGGGCACCGGCAACGCGGGTGTCGCGCGCGACGACGATCCGGGCGCGGCGTGGCACGACCCCGCGGCGCTCGCCGACGGCAAAGGCCTGCGCGTCGATGTGTCGCTGATCTTCGCGCGTCCTTCGATCGAAGCCCGCGCGCTCGACGGCGCGTGGACCGAATCGAACGAAGGCGCGTGGGCCACGCCGCCGCACCTCGATGTCTCGTACGCGCAGGGCCGCTGGGCGACCGGCATCTCGCTCGGCATTCCCTTCGGCAGCGGCGTGACGTGGCCCGGCGACTGGGCCGGCCAGTACGAGGTCGTGAAGACGCAGCTGCAAGTCTTCCGCGCCGCGCCGTTCTTCGCGTGGAGCTTCGGCAAGCTGCGCGTGTCGGCAGGTGTGCATGTCGACTTCGCGCGGCTGCAAGTGCAACGCGACCTCGACTTCATCGACATGGAGGGCGACGTCGCGATCGATATGGACGGCCGCGGCTATGGCGTCGACGCCGCGCTGTTCTATCAAGCGCGCCCCGACCTCGCGTTCGGGCTCGCGTATCGCTCGCGCACCTCGATCGATCTCGATGGCGGCGCCGACTTCACCGCGCCCGACGCGTTCGCGAACAAGATCCCCGATCAGAACGCGTCGTCCAAGCTCGTGCTGCCGGATCAGATCGTCCTCGGCTCCGCGTACAAGCACGGCTCCTACCGCGCGCTGCTCGACGTGCAGCTCACGATGTGGTCGACGCACGAGAAGACCCTGATCGACTTCACGCACGCCGACACGCCCGACGTCATGCAGCCGAACAACTGGAACAACGCGTGGTCCGTGCGCACGGGCGGCGAATGGACGCGCGGTCAGCTCGTCCTGCGTCACGGTCTCTACTACGACCAGACGCCGGCTCCGACGGATCGCCTCGCGCCGTCGTCGCCGGATAGCTCGCGCATCGGGCTCACCGGCGGTGCGAGCTGGCGGTTCGACAGCACGTGGAGTGTGGACGCATTCGTCGAGTCGATGTGGATCCTCCGCCGCGACACCGCGAACGAAGACGCGCTGCAGGCGAGCTACGGCGGTCGCGCGTTCCTCGCGGGCCTGGGTGTACGGTGGACGCCCAGCAACTGATGCCGAAGCGTAAGCGCCTCCCGACGCCGCCGCGCACGACGCCGCTGACGCGGTTGCTCGATGCGCCGAGTGGCGCCGAACGCGTGACGGCGCTCGACGTGCTGTCGCTCGCGAAGACCAAGTGGGTCGCGGGTGAGCGCCTCGATATCGGCAAGCTCGCCGACGAGCTCGGCGTCGGCCGCGCGACGGTGTTTCGCTGGGTCGGCTCCAAGGACCAGCTCTACGGCGAGGTCATCTCGGCCGCGTTCGCGCAGACGCTCGAGTGGGCAAGGCGCGCGAGCACCGGCAACGGCGCGCGCTTCCTCACCGAGGTCACGCACAACTTGCTCCGCGCCCTGCTCGCCTCGAAACCGCTGCGCCGCTTCGTCCAGCACGATCCGGAATTCGCGATGCGAATCGTGATGTCGTCGTCGAGCCCCGTCGAGCATCGCGTGATCTCGTCGGTGCGCGCGCTGATCGACGGCGAGGTCGACAGCGGTCAGCTCGAGCCTGCGATGGACACCGGCTCGCTCGCGTACGTGATCGTACGCATCGCCGAGTCGTTCCTGTATCGCGACGTGCTGAGCGGCGACGAGCCCGACGTCGAGACGGCGACCAAGGCGATCGGCCTCTTGTTCACGGCGCAGGCAAGGCCCGCGAAACGTCGGCCTCGTTCGCATTGAACGCGGCCATCGCGGCGGGCACGACGTGCTCGAAGAACTCCGCCGGCGGCAGGCCGCCCGCATTCATCCGTACGAACGCGTCCATCGCGAACTGGTTGCCCTGACACGCGGTGATGATCGCGTGCATCTCCGGCGGCGGTGGCGCGAGCGTCGCGATCTGCCAGGTCATCTCGTAGAACGGAAGCGCGTGCGCGTCGCGCATCCGCGTGTAGCGGCTCATCGCATCCTCGAGCGTGCGGCGGCCATCGAACACGCTGGCGAGTGCGGCGGCGCATGACTCGGCATCGCGGAACGCATCGCTGATCCCGAACGCCGTGATCGGATCCTTCACGTAGCCCGCGTCTCCGACGAGGACCCACCCGGGGCCGTACGGCTTGCGGAAGAAGTTCGGCGTCGGCATTCCGACCAACCGGGTCTCTTGCTGCGCCCCGCGAAGACGGTCCGCAAACTCGGGCGAGATCTCGAACGTGCTGCGAAACGAGCCCGGCAGATCGTGCTTCCGCTCGGCGAACTCTTCCATTGGCCAGCCCGCGACGGTGAGCGTGAGGCCGTCGTTCGTCGGCACCGCCGCAAATCCACGGCGCGGATGCACGTAGGTCTCGAAGCATCCGTTCATCGGCAGGTTGCTCCAGTAGCAATAGTAGGGAGCGAGCACGGTTGGCTTCTGGTTGTAGCGAGGCGCATCGACGAGCTCTGCGACTCGCGACCACCGTCCGTCCGCGCCGACGACGACCGTGCTGCGCTCGACGCCGTCGTGGTTGCGAATCCCGACGACGCGATCGTCCGCCACCAACAGCGCATCGACGCAGTAGCTCTCGCGGACCTCGGCGCCGCTCGCCGCGGCCGCTTCGACGAGGATCTTGTCGAGCACGGTGCGGCGCGGCGCATACGCGACCGGCGAGCTCGCGTGTGCCGGCGAGCCTTCGATCGCGACCGGGCCGAAGTCATAGCGGTACGTGTGAATCGCTGGGCAGCCGCTGCGCACGACCTTGTCGAGCAGGCCCCAGCGCGCGAGATACGAGACACCGACCGGGTGGATCACGTTCGTCGAGATCGTGTCGCTTCCGAACTGGGCCTTGTCGACGAGCAACACGCGATACCCACGACGCGCGAGCAGCATCGCGAGCGGGGCTCCCGCACATCGCGCGCCGACGATGATCGCGTCGTAGTTGTTCGGCATGGGCACCACCGTACCGCTCGGCCTCCGCCGGGTGCAGAGCGCGTTCTTACGTACGGGTGAGCGCGCCTGTCGCAGCGCGCCAACGAAATCCGATCGCGAAGCGGGCGATCCGTGTTCAGATGGAAGTATGTGGACATTGCGCTTGATCGCGATCGTGATGTTCACGAGCTCCATCGCTGCCGCGGACCCAGATCCGATCGTCACACCGACGTTCACGCTGCAGACCACGCTGTTCCTCGAGAAGACGCCGACGCCCGTCCCGTCGCTGCGCATCGAGGCATCGCGCCTCGCGCAAGAGCGCTATGACGGGCAGTGGCGCTATCCCGAGCCAAACACGCTCGGCAGCTACGACGGCACCGGCATCTTCTTCGGCGCGGGTCACTACCGGCCTCGCTCGGCACGCTCGGCGGCACTGCACGGCGCCTCGATGGGAGCGACGCTGCTCGGTGAGATCCTGCTGGCGACGGGCTCGCCGCTCGCGGGCGTGGCCGCGTTTGCCACGGGCGCGACGCTCGATGCGGCGGCCGCCGATTCGGACCGCGACGCCGAAGCCGCGCGACCGCGCTGATGCACATCCTCGTCGACGTCGCGAGCGACCGGCTGAAGACCGAGATCATCGAGTATCTCGAGCGCGCCGGTCATACGATCGAACGAGGCAGCGCGATTATCTGTAGACACTTCGACCTCGCGCTGGTCGGTACACCCGAAGCAGCGGAGAAGCTGCGGCGCGCCCGGCCGTTCGACGCGATCATCGTCGTCACGAAGATCGGCGACGTCGCGGCGCGCGTGCAGGCGCTCGAGGTCGGTGCGGACGACGCGTTCGATGCGAGCTATCCGATGGCGCAGGTCGCCGTGCGCGTGAACGTCGCCGGCCGGCGCGCCGCGATGATGCCGCGGCCGTCGGAGGTGATCGAGATCGACGGCTGCACGATCGATCTCTCGGCGTCGACGGCGATGCGTGAGGACACCGTCGCGCTCACCACGCGTGAGGTCGAGATCATCCGCTACCTCGCGCGGCACGCGGGCCAGGTCGTCTCGCGCGGCGAGCTGCTGCAGAACGTGTGGCGCGTCGCCGCCGGGAACGAGACGCGCGCCGTCGATGTCGCGATGGTCGGCCTGCGCGCGAAGCTCGAGCGCGATGCCGGTAACCCCGCGATCATCCTGTCGGTTCGCGGCGCCGGATATCGCTGGGGCTGACTCTTACACTTCGCTAACGATCGGCGCCGCATCTTGGGCTCATGCAGGAATTTCGAAGTTTGGGTCCCGCCGGTCTCGACGCATTCGTTCGCAAGTTTGGAAGCTTCGCGTCGCCACACCTCGACGCCGTGTGCGCGCAGAAGGACGCGCACACGGCGATGCTCTTCTGGTTCACCGATCTCGACGCGGCGATCGCGGAAGCGCGCCGCACGAAGCGGCCGATCCTGTCGCTGCGCCTGCTCGGGCGCCTCGACGAGGAGCTGTCTTGCGCGAACAGCCGGTTCTTTCGCAAGTCGCTCTACATCGCACCCGCGATCAATCGCGCGCTGCGCGAGCGGTTCGTCCTTCACTGGCAGAGCGTGCGTCCGGTGCCGAAGGTCACGATCGATTTCGGCAACGGCAAGACGCTCGTCAAGACGCTGACCGGCAACAGCACGCACCTCGTGCTCGACATGTTCGGCCGTCCCGTCGACGCGCTGCCCGGATTGTTCTCGGCGGAGGTGTTCGCGCAGCTGCTCGTTCGCGCGCACGCGAAGGCGATGGCGGATCGCCGCCAGGTTGCGGCGATGCACCGCCGCGATCTCGAGCGCCCGGTCCTCGCACGCCGCGCGCCCGCCCCGCGCGCGTTCGAGGCGAGCCGGCTCGCGGCGGCGAAGCACATGGTCGAATTGCCGGTGCTGCGCAACGTGTCGTTCGATGTCGATGCCGACACGACGCAGAACCTCGAGCTGCACGCGCAGGTTCATCAGCTGTTCGCGTCGGGCATGGACTGGACGATCGAACAGCTGGTCGACTGGATGTATCGCGAGCTGTTCTTGATGCCGCCCGATGATCCGGCGCTCGGCCTCGACATCCCCGATCCGTTCTCGTCACCGCTTCTTGCGTAAGGTCGCCTGCGGCAGCCGCAGCGCGAGTCGTCGCTTCCAGCCCGGACCGTGGACCGCGTACTGCTCGCCGAGCACGGTCTTCAGATCGACCTCGAGGAGCTCCTCCGGCGAGAGCGATTCGCGCCAGCGCACGAACAGTGCGTGGTTCGCCCGCAGCTCGCGCATCAGCTCGTCGAGGCTCGCGGTCGGCGCGAGCGCACCCCGCGCGATGAGATGGCTCGCGCGCACGAACTCGCGATGGCGCGCGAGGATCTCGCGCAACGGCAGGTCGCGCGACACCGTCTGGTGGTGCGAGAACGGCGCTTGCGCGCGGACCGGGTTGCCGACGTGCGTGATGTACTCGGCGTCGCGCGCGTAGGACTCGAGCAGCAAGTACAGCTTGCCGGGGTGCTGCGGATACGCGGATACGTAGAGGACCGTCGTGCCGGCATCGGTGAACGCACGCATGATCGACATCGGCTGACGTCCGGGCGCTTCGAGGATCAGGTCGCCGAGCGGCGTCATCCCGTCCTGTGCCGCCGAGCTCATGTCGATCGGTGCCAGCAATGCGACGAGGTCGGCGTCGGCGTGTGTCGGCAGGCGATACGGAAAGGCGGCCGCGAGTACGGCGCGGATCTCGCGGATCTTGTCTTCGAGCTCGTCCGTTCGTTTGCGGTCGCGCACGAACGCGACGAGCCCGGCGACCGCCCCACATGACAGGAAGACGATCAGCTCCATGGTCACAGCCGCGCGAAGTACACGATCGAGAGCGACACGCCGAGCACGACGACGAGCCAGCGCAACCACGTCGCGGGCAGCCTCGACGCGAGCTTGCCGCCGATCAGCCCACCGGCGAGCGCGCACACGAACATCACGCCCGCGATTCGCCAGTCGATGCGCCCCGAGAACACGAACACACCGGCCGCCGCCACGTTGACCGCGAGCGAGACGCACTGCTTGAGCGCGTTGATCCGCGGCATCGCGTCGTAGAGCACGATGCCGAGTGCGGCGAGGATCATCACGCCCATGCCCGCACCGAAGTAGCCGCCGTAGATCCCGGCGAGCACGACGGGCAACATCGCGAGCGCCTCGGTGCGGTGCTTGCGCTCGTGACCGAACAGGAGCTTGCGGATCTGATCCTGCGCGCCGACCAGGATCGCGGCGAACAGCAGCAGAAATGGCACCGCGAAGTCGAACGCGCGCGGGTCGGTATGCAGCAAGAGGTACGCGCCCGCGATGCCCCCCAGCGCGCCGACCGGCAACAGCATCAGCGCGCGCTTGCGCTGACCGACGAGGTCGCGACGCTGCGAGATCGTGGCGCCGAGGTACCCCGGGCACAGGGCGACGGTGTTCGTGATGCTCGCGATGACCGGCGGCAATCCGACTGCGACGAGCGTGGGAAACGTGATCAGGCTGCCGCCGCCGGCGACGGCGTTGATCGCACCGGCCGCCACCGCGGCGAGCGCGACGTAGACATATTCGATCGTGGTCATCCCTTGTGGGTCGACGGGCCCGCGTCGCCGAACGGCTCGTCGCGTTCCTTCACGGCCGTGCGGAACCCGGCTTCCGCGGCGCGCCGCGCGAAGCCATAACCCTCGGCGGTGTGGCGCGCGATGCCGTCGAAGATCGTCCCGAGCATCTGCGACTGCGCGAGGCCCTGCGCGTACGCGGCCTGGTTCAGCATCAGCTTCATCATCACGAGCTGATTGATCGGCATGCGTGCGATGCGCCCGAGCAGGATCTCGAAGCGTTCGTCGAGTTGCTCGCGCGGTGCGCTCTCGATCGCGAGCCCCCACTCGACCGCTTCCTTGCCCGACAGACAATCGCCGGTGAACAGCAGGCGCTTGGATTTCTCGAGCCCGATGCGGTGCACCCAGATCGCCGTCGTCGGTACGCCCCACACGCGCGCGGGTGGATAGCCGATCTTCGCGGTGTCCTCGATCACGAGCAGGTCACTGCACAGCGCGAGGTCGGTGCCACCGGCGACGCAGAAGCCGTGGACCTTGCACACGACTGGCTTGTCGCTCTGGAACAGGCTCATGAAGCCGCGAACGTTGCGCGACATCATCTGGTAATCGACCATCGGATCCCACGTGCCGTTCGGATCGTGGTTCTGCAGCTGGACCATCGGATCCAGCGGCGAGCCGGCTGGACCGTTCGACAGCGTCGCGTCCATCTTCTCCGCGCTCGCGACGAGATCGTAGCCGCCGCAGAACCCCTTACCGTTGCCGGCGAGCGCGATCACGTGCACGTTCGGATCGAGGTTCGCGCGCTCGACACACGCGGCGAGCTCGATCGGTGTCGTGAACGTCAAGCCGTTGCCGCGCTCAGGCCGATTCAACGTGATGCGGGCGACGCGGCCATCGACCGCGTACGTCATCGTCTCCATCCGTCGACGTTACTTCGTCGGCCGCTCGACGTCGACGAGCGGCGGCATCTCGTGCGCCGGAACGCGGATCTCCTGACCGAGATCCGGACGCTTCGGCACGACGAGCGGCTCGACCGGCACCGCGCGGCCGAACCGCGCCGACGCGAGGATCGCCTGGATGATGCGGATGTCCGCGAGGCCTTCCCAGCCGCTCGGCTCGGGATCCTTGCCCTCGCGGATGCACCTCGCGAAGTATTCGATCTCGGCGGCGATCTGGTCGCGCTTCGTGAACGTGCGCGCGCGACGGCCGGCCTTGCCGTCGACCTCGAGCCGCATCTCGGCGGTGTAGTCGTACGCGTTGTCGAGCGTCAGATAGCCCTCGGTGCCGATCACCTGGTAGTGCGCGCGGTCGTGCGCGCCGAAGCTGCACGTGAACTGCGCGACGCGCTCCTCGGAGAATCGCATCGTCACCGCGAACGCTTCCTCGACGGACGTGAACCGATGATCGCGGCCTGCGAGCTTCATCGCGCAGACCTCGAGCGGCTCGGCGCGGAACAGGTAGCGCGCGGCATTCACGCAGTAGATGCCGATGTCGTAGATCGGCCCGGCGCCGCGGCGCGGCTGCGTGCGGATGTTGCCATCGCGAATCTGCATCGAGAACACGGAAGAGAACACGCGCGGCGCACCGATCTCGCCGCCGCGCGCGAGCTCGACCGCGATCAGGTTCGCCGCCTCGAAGTGCAGGCGGTACGCGACCATCAGTCGCACGTTCGCGCGCTCGCACGCGCGGATCATCTGCATGCACTCCGCTTCGGTCGGTGCCATCGGCTTCTCGCACATCACGTGGATGTGGTGGCGCGCCGCGACGAGCGTCAGCTCGGCATGCAGGTCGTTCGGCACCGCGATATACACGGCGTCTACCTTCTTGCTCGCGAGCAACTGGTCGAGCTGATCGTAGTGAACGCGCTCGGCAACGCCGTAGCGTTCGCCGAGCTCGTCCAGCTTGCGATCGGACCCCGACACGAGAGCGGTGAGCTCGACATCATCGAGCTGCTCGATGGCAGGAAGCACCGCCGCTTGCGCGAAGTGCCCCTGCCCGATCACCGCCATGCGAATCCTTGGGAGTGCACGGCTCATACGGCAAAGACCTTGCAGCCTTGGTGCCTCATGAAGCCGTGTGAATGCTGCGGAAACACGTACGACAAGGCGTTCGAGATCCACATCGGTGGGACCACGCACGTCTTTGATTCGTTTCAATGCGCGATTCAGACGCTCGCGCCGCGCTGCGTGCACTGCAAGGTGCCGATCATTGGTCAAGGCGTTGAAGGCCGAGGCCAATACTTCTGCTGCGCGCACTGCGCCCGGCAGTCAGGTATCTCCGAGATCGTGGACCGCGCTCCGGACGGCGGCGAAGCACACCCGTGAGCGCACGGCGTGCGCCGAGTGGACGCTAGGTCCAGTAAGGCGTCGCTCCCCATTGGCGATAGACACCGGTCGCGTACTCGAGATCATTGAGGTCGGGCCAATGCTCCTTGTCAAAGCCGGGCATTCGCTCGAGCGATTCTTTCGTGACGTTCACGACGAAACGTTTCTTGGTTTCATCAACGGTGAGCGCCGACCACGGCAGTGCGAACAACTTGTTGCCGATGCCCAGGAAGCCGCCGAACGACAGCACGGCGTATGCGACGCGTCCCGTCGTCACGTCGATCATGAGCTCCTCGATGCGCCCGATGTCCTGACCCGAAAGGTTGACGACCTTGTCGTGAACGAGCGTGGTGGCACCGAGGGTTCGACGAAACTTGTTCATGTCGACGATCGCAGCAAGCGGCAGGCCACCGGAAATCTTAGTAGTCGATCGCGACGATCTCGCCCTCGCCCTTCGGCAAGGTGACGCTGTCGCCGACCTGCGTGTCGTGCAGCGCCTCGGCGATCGGTGACTGCCAGTAGATCGCACCCTCGCGCGGCGCCGCCTCGATCGCCCCGACGAGCCGATACTTCGTACGCTTGCCCGCCTCGTCCTCGACGGTGACAGTCGCACCGAACGCGACGCGGCTCTTGTCCTCGGGCGCGCCGATCACGATCGCGGTCGCGAGGTGCTCGCTGATCTCATGTGCACGGTCGTCCGCGCCGGCCGCAAGATTTGCGAGCTCCGCCCGCAACGCTCGCTCGCCCTCCGCGGTGATGTAGTTCGGCACGTCCTGCGGCAAGGGCACGCCACGACGGCGAACCGGCGGCTCGGGCACGTCCGCATCTTCCTTCGTGAACGCCTTGCTCACGAGCGAAGCTTACCGTTCGACCGGTCCGTGGCGAGCCCAAGCCCGAAACGACACCTCACTCCTGACGTTCCAGCACGAGCTGCACGAAGAGCTCGTGCTGCTCGAGAAGGAAGCGAAGAAGCCAACCATCGTGCTCGGCTCGATCGACCGAACGTAGAACGCGAACACGAAGAAGCTTTGGACGATGAAGGTGCGGCCTGCACCGCCAACGATCGGTGGTCATTCCGAGCTGCGGGTATCGACCTCGTGGGGCGTTGTACCGGGCGCGGACAGGTCCGACACCCAGTCCCAGCGGGGACTGAGCGCCATTGCACTCTCGACGTCGTCGTCGCGTTGCCACCTGAACTGCAGATCCGGCGCGCGCCCCGTGATCGTCAGCTGTCCGGCGTGATGTCGCTGGTGGCAGCCGAAGCACATCAACGCAAGATTGCCCATCGAGTGATCGCCGCCGTGCGCGCGATGAACGAGGTGGTGCAGATCGAGGTGCCTGGTCGCGCGGCAACCAGGCACGACGCAAGTGAAGTGATCGCGGTGGAACACCTTGCGGCGTATCGCAGCGGGGACCGTCGGTGTCACCCGGGTGAGCTCGTTGCTCTCGAGGTCACCGATGTGCTCGGCATCGCAGATCAGGCGTGCGGTGGTGGCCGCGTCGATCGGGAGAGCTTGGCCGGCGCCTTCCACGAAGCTCTGCTTGCACGCCTTGCACGTCGTGACCGCGGTCTGCACCGCCGGCCGCGGGACGTCGTCAGTCCGCCCGGAGGGTTCGGTGGCACGGCGGCAAACGGTCTGGAGGAAGTCGTCGTCTGAGAGGCGCTCGTCCGCCTCATCCTCGAGTGCGGTCCGCGTTCGCCGCCACATCGCATACGTCTCGGCCGAGACTTCGATCACCACCCGCTTGGTGATCAGGCGTGGGTCCGGCTTCGCGTCCGGCTCGTCGCCGCGTTTGAGCCCGGCCACCATCTCTTGGATGTGGTGAGCCGTCTTGCCCTGCGCCTTGCGGAGGAACGCCTCCTCCGTCGCGGGCGTCGCGACCCGCGTCAGCTCGCGAACGGCGGAGAAGCACAGCTCGCCTTCGTGGAACAGCTCGGCGATCAGCGGCAACGCGGTGAGCTCGCGTGCGACGCGCAGCCGTTCCTTCGCCGCATGCGGCCCCCAGTACAGCTCGCGTTCCATGTACTCGATCATCGTCGTGTAGCCGAGGCGGCGGTACAGCTGGGTCTCCTCGGCCTCGACGAGGTAGCTCGCCTCTTCTGCCTCGAGCGCCACGCGGCGCTTCGCGATCCCACGCAATCGTTGGTGCAGCGCCTTCCAGTCCGCCTCGCGCGGACCACCGAGCGATGGAGTGTCCAGCACTGCATCTCGATCGAGAATCATCGAACCACCGTCGAACATCGCAACCTCCGTGCGCCGCGCGTGATTGTGCGCGCGCGCATCCGACATCTACCACGCGAAATTTCAACGCTCTGGCGTGCGATCTGCGCGCGATAAAGACGTCGCGGTCGCGATCTTCGCAACGACTTCACAAACGTCGCGCACGCGCGAGCTCGCGCGATCCTCGACGACGATCCTGCACGACTCGTCGCAATCGATCGCGGCTTACGTTTAATCCTGTCAAGCGAGTTGTTCGAGGTGTTCGAAGAATGTGCATGCCCGCGGATCGATCGTTCGCTTCGTTCACACGGATGAAGTCGACCGACGGTGGCCAGCGGTCCACGCTCACAAGTATCCGGTCCCGAGCCTCTGCACGTCCGCGTTCTACGTTCGGTCGCGTGTGACGAGCGCGGAGCTTTACGGGCGAGAGGACAAGGCCGGGGCGAGCTAACGCAATTCGAGCTGGGTCCCCGGCTTGAGCTGCGCAAACGTTGCTAGCGGCGTCACTTCGGCGCGATCAGCCGGCGCTTGTCGTCGGTCGCGAGCGTGATATCCGGTCCCGAGCCTCTGCACGTCCGCGTTCTACGTTCGGTCGCGTGTGACGAGCGCGGAGCTTTACGAGCGAGAGGACAAGGCCGGGGGCGAGCTAACGCAATTCGAGCTGGGTCCCCGGCTTGAGCTGCGCAAACGTTGCTAGCGGCGCCACTTCGGCGCGATGAGCCGGCGCTTGCCGTCGGTCGCGAGCGTGACATCCGGCCCGTCGAGCGCTTCGCGATCCCACAGCTTGCACGTGACCTGCTTGTGCTGCTGGTCGAGCGCCTCGCAGTAGTTCGTGAACTCGCAGCGCCGGACCTCGCCACCGCGACCCGCGCGCATCTTCGACCACCAGTCGGGATCGGCGAGCGTCTGACGCGCCGATGCGATGAAGTCCGCCTCGCCGCGCTGGAGGATCGACTCCGCCTGTGTGAAGTCGCAGACGCCGCCGGCCGCGACGACGGGCGTCTCGAGGTTCGCGTTGCGCACGGCCGCGCGGATGGTGCCGGCGATCGACGAGTTGCGGCCGAACGGGCCGCGCGCGTCGCTGTAGATCGTGGGCATGCACTCGTAGCCGGAGCGGCCGGTGTACGGATAGACCGCCCAGCCGACCTTCGGCTGGCGCGCGTCCTCGAACTTGCCGCCCTTCGAGATCGAGAGGAAGTCGAGGCCCGCTTTCGCGAGCTCGACGCCGATCCACGCGGCATCGTCGACGCGATTGCCGCCCTCGACGACGTCGTCGCCGAGGTAGCGACAGCCGACGACGATCTTGCGCTCGACGCGCTTGCGCACGGCGGCGACGACCTCGAGCGGAAGCCGCACGCGGTTCTTGCGCGACCCACCGTACCCGTCGTCGCGCGTGTTGAGCGCGGACAGAAACGACGCCATCGTGTACGCGTGCGCGTAGTGCAGCTCGACACCGTCGAAGCCGGCGGTCAGCGCGCGCGCGGCGGCGTCGGCGAACAGCGGCGGTAGCGTCTGCGGCAGGTCGCGGATGTGCGGCGCGTCCATGTCCGTGACGCGCTCGCGATAGCCACGGGAGAGATCCTCGAGCTCGCGCGCGTTGAGCACGTAGGGCAGGTCGGAGTCGGGCAGCGCCTCGAGGCGCGCGCGCACTTCGTCGTCGGTGACGAGCCGGCTGCTCCCGTCCTCGGCGAGGTTGCGCAGCGCTTCGCGGTGGCGCTCGCCGATCTGGAGAAAGCGCGAGAAGAACTTGCTGCGCTCCGGGCGGCGGCGGATCGAGAGGAAGTCGATCAGCTGGATGAACAGGAGCGTCTGACCGTTCGAGGCTTCACGCACGGCCTCGACGAGCTGGCGCAGCCCGTCGATGAAGCGGTCGTGACCGATCCGCAGGAGCGGGCCCGATGCGATCTCGCGGATGCCGGTCGCCTCGACGACGAGCACGCCCGGCTTTCCCTCGGCGAAGCGGCGATACCAGTCGATCACGTCGGGCGTGACGAAGCCCTCCTCGGTCGCGCGCCACGGCACCATCGCCGGGACCCACGTGCGCGTGCACGCGGTGCGTGGTCCGATCTCGAGCGGCTCGAACAACATCGCCGCGGCGGCCTGTTCCGCGGTCGGCCAGTTCGCCGCGGGCAGCTCGTGCTTGATGCGCTCCGGTGGCTGCCACATCGCCGGCGATTCGTACCATATTCGCTGGGTGGAGCCTTACGAGACGCACTTCGCGTTGGCGACCGCGCTCGCCGTTGGCCTCCTCGTCGGGCTCGAACGCGAGCAATCCAAGCCCGGGCACGACGGCTCGCAGCTCGGTGGAATCCGCACGTATCCCATCTTCGCGCTGATCGGTGGGCTCGCGACGCTCCTCGAGCCCGCATCGATGTGGCTGCCGCTCGTCGCGCTCAGCGGCGTGATCGCGCTCGTCGCGATCTCGTATGCCGGCGAGATCAAGCGCGACGCCGACCACGGCATGACGACCGAGGTCTCGGTCATCGGCGTGTACCTGCTCGGTGCGCTCGCGACCAGCCGCGGCGTTGTCGAGCCCATGGGTGATCGGCTGATCCTCGTCGCGGCGATCGGCGTCGTGTTCACCTTTCTCCTGTCGTCGAAGCACTTCTTCCACAAGCTCGCCGGCCGCGTGTCGCGCGAGGATTACTACGCGACGATCAAGTTCCTGATCGTCGCGGTCGTCGTGCTGCCGATGCTCCCGGACCGGGCGTTCGGCCCGCTCGGCGCGATCAACGCCCGCACGCTCGGTCTCCTGGTCGTCACGATCTCGGGTCTGTCGTTCATCGGCTACGTCGCGATGAAGCTGCTCGGCGCGAAGCGCGGTCTCTTGCTGGGCGCCGCGCTCGGTGGTCTCGTGTCGTCGACGGCGGTCACGCTCTCGTTCGCGAACCGGACGAAGGTAGAGCCCAAGCTCGCTCCCGTCGCCGCCGGCGCGATCGCGATCGCATGGACGATCATGCTCGGCCGCGTCGCCGTGCTCGTCGGGCTCCTCCACCCCGAGCTGCTCCGCACGCTCGGCATTCCGCTCGCCGCGATGATCGTCGCCGCGCTCCTCGGCCTCCTCATCACGTTCCGCCGCACCGGGGGCGACACCGGCGAGCTCGAGCTGAAGAACCCGTTCGAGCTCGGGAGCGCCATCAAGGTCACGCTCGTGTTCGCGATCGTGCTATTCGCGATGAAAGCCGCGCAGCACTACGCCGGCTCGCAGGGCCTCTACCTGGCATCTGCGCTCGGCGGCACCACCGACGTCGATGCCGTGACGCTGTCGTCCGCTCGCCTCGCGAAGGACGGGCTCGATCCGCTGGTCGCCACGGTCTCGATCATGATCGCGATCGCCGTCAACACGATCGTGAAGACCGGCCTCGCGATCGGCATCGGCGGCTGGGTGCTCGGCAAGCGCGTCGTGCTCGTCGGCGTGCTTGTCATCCTCGCGGGCGGCGCCGCCCTCGGCCTGACCGCCGGACTCGGTTAGACTGCGGCCGTGCCCGACATCAACAACGGCGACCCGATGCCCGCGACCACCCTCGTGGACGGAGAGGGCAAAACGATCGAGCTCCGCGAAAAGATCGGCCGCCCCCTCGTCGTCTACTTCTATCCGAAGGACGACACGTTTGGCTGCACGAAGGAAGCGTGCACGTTCCGCGATCACTACGAGGACTTCCTCGGTGCGGGCGCGGACGTGATCGGCGTCTCGCGCGACGACGCCGAGTCGCACGCGAAGTTCAAGGCGCAGAATCGGCTCCCGTTCATGCTGCTCACCGATCCGGGCGGCAAGGTCGCGAACGCGTGGAACGTGAAGGGCCCGCTCGGACTGCCCGGCCGCGTCACGTTCGTGTTCGACAAGGCCGGCGTGCTGCGCCACAAGTTCGAGTCCGCGATCCGCTTCGGCAAACACGTCGAGGAAGCGCTCGAGATGGTCAAGAAGCTCGCGCGCGGGTAGCGATGGCGAAGAAGCAGACAGGCAAGCATCTCGATCCCGTCGCGCCGATACCGGGCGGGACGTTGATCGGTCCGCAGTTGACGAAGCCGCCCGCGAAGGTCCCGCGTGCAAAGCCGCCAACGATCCCGGCCAAGGCAAAAGTTCCGAGGCCGGCAAAGCAGCCGAGCACGTTGCCGGATCTCCCGAAGATGCGGGCCGCGCGCATGAAGCGGCTGCGCGCACTCGGCAAGCAAGCGCGCTGGCGGTTCGAGAACGAGGCCGTCGTCGAGCTGCGCCTGAACGGCTACGACGCCGGCTGCACGCCGAGCAACATCTCCGCGGTGCTGAACGCCGAGCCGGTCATCGAGCTCGCGATCGAAGGCTGCGATCCCGAGCAGCTCGCGCGCTTGCTCGCGCTGCCCGGCATCGAGCGCATCAAGCGGCTCGCGATCTCGGGCTGGGACGCGACCGACGGCGGCGCGTTCGTCGGGCGTGTGCTCGCGAAGGCGCAGCGCGTGACCAGCGTGGTCGAGCTGCGCGCGGGCATCAAGCTCGGCGATGCGGGCCTCGCGTCGCTCGCGAGCGCCGACGCGCTCGGCGTCTGCGTGCACCTGGCACTCGGTATGCCCGATGCGTCGACGGAAGCGTTCGCAGCGCTCGCGGCATCGCCGCTCGGCCAGCAGCTCGAGACGCTCGAGTGGGGGCGCGAGACGATCACCGACGGGCTCGCGAAGGTGATCATCTCCATGCCGTGCCTGCAGACGTTCGTGGCATCGACGGGGCAAGCGAGCGGGTTCGAGAGCGTGCTCGGCGCGCGCTTCCGCGAGCGCTTCATCGTCGAGAACGAGCCCGGCATGGGCTACTTGCTCGACGGTGTCAAAGGCATCAGCTACCGCCCGCCACCGAAGCGCTGATTACTGCTTCGAGAGAACGCGCAGCACGCGAAAATATTCGTGATACAGCTCGGCGTCGTCGGTGAACGGGACCCCGATCGTCGCGCCCTCGGTCTCGAAGTACGCGCGGTGACCCTCGCGCCAGTCCTCGAGCGTGCAGTCGCCCTCCGCCTCGGCACGCGCGATCTCGTCGGTGGCCTCGGCGAACGTGTTGTAGACGACGCGCTCCGTCTGGAGCGCGCACAGCGGGATCCCAAACCCGTCGGTCACGATCGACACCATGCCGGGCGTCGGGATCGTCGAGCCGTCGTGCTTCGCGGACGCGAGCCAACCGGTCGAGCCACGCTTCTCGCCTTTGACCACGTGATGCGCGAGTCGCGTTGCTTGCTCCGGCGTGCTGCCGAACTGAAACACGTCGAAGTCCCGGGTCGGTGGCTCCCAACCGCCGAGCACCGCCTCGACATAGAGCTTCCACAGCGCGGTGTCCTGCGTCCACGCGCGCGACTCCTGCTTCGCCGTCTCGACAAACGCGAACCACGCGTGGCCCTCGGTCAGGCGATGACCGAGCGGCCAGCTGTCGCGCGCGAGCGCCGCGAGTGGGCGCTTGCCGTCGGGCACGTCGACCGTCAGCGCGCGACCGCGATGCGCGACATCGAGGACGAGCGCCGTCGCCTTCACGACTTCAGCGCCGTCACGACCTTCTCGATCGCGTCCTTCGAGTCACCGAACAACATCTTCGTCACCGGCTTGTAGAACAGCGGATTGTCGATGCCCGCGTAGCCCGCCGCCTTGCTGCGCTTGTTCACGATCACGAGCTTCGACTTCCAGACTTGCAGCACCGGCATGCCCGCGATCGGCGACGTCGGATCGTCCTCGGCGGCGGGATTCACGATGTCGTTCGCGCCGATCACGATCGTGACGTCCGTCGTCGGGAGGTCGCCGTTGATCTCGTCCATCTCGAAGACGATGTCGTACGGAACGTTCGCCTCGGCGAGCAGCACGTTCATGTGACCGGGCAAGCGGCCCGCGACGGGATGGATCGCGAACCGCACGTTCACGCCCTGCTTGCGCAGGATGTCGGTGAGCTCGCGGACCGCATGTTGCGCGCGCGCGACGGCCATGCCGTAGCCGGGAACGATCACAACTTCCTTCGACGCCTTGAGCGTCTCGGCGAGCGTGGACGCGTCGATCTCTTGCACCTCGCCGGGTGCGGCCTGCGGCTTTGCTCCCTTGGGTGGCGCAGCACCGAAGCCGCCGAAGATGACGCTGTAGATCGAGCGGTTCATCGCGCGGCACATGATGTACGAGAGGATCGCGCCCGACGAGCCGACGAGCGCGCCGGTGATGATCAACAGATCGTTGTGGAGCATGAAGCCGGCGGCCGATGCGGTCCAACCGGAGTAGCTGTTGAGCATCGAGACGACGACCGGCATGTCGGCGCCGCCGATCGCCGCGACGAGGTGCACGCCGAGCACGCACGCGATCGCGGTCCCCGCGTAGAGGTACGTCTGGTTCGCGTCGCGCGCGTAGAGTGCCGCGCACGCGATCGAGGACACGAGCATCGCGATGTTCAGGAAGTGACGTGCGGGCAGGAGCAATGGCTTGCCCGAGACCGAGCCTTTCAGCTTCAGGAACGCGAGCACCGAGCCGGTGGTCGTGATCGCGCCGATCCAGACGTCGACGAAGATCTCGATGCGCAGGCCGAACGCAGGCACTGCCTTGCGATCGAGCGAGAACCCGACGAGCACGGCCGCGAGCCCGACGAAGCTGTGCAGCAGCGCGACGAGCTCGGGCATCTGCGTCATGCCGACGCGCGCCGCCATGATCGCGCCGATCACCGCACCGCCGCCGATCGCGGCGAACAGCAGGGGCTGGAACTTCGCGTCGTAGACCGCGTTGGTGTTCGTGGCGAGCGTCGCGCCGATCGCGATCGCCATGCCGAGGATGCCGTACAGGTTGCCGCGGCGAGCGGTCTCCTGGCTCGACAAGCCGCGCAAGCTGAGGATGAACAGGATCGCCGCGACGACGTAGGCCGCGACGATCAGAGCAGTGGAGTTGAAGTACGCCAGCATCGTTACTTCCTGAACATCGCGAGCATGCGCCGCGTGACGAGGAACCCGCCGGCGATGTTGATGGTGGCAAAAAACGTGGCCGCAATTGCGAGCCACACCGCCGGTGTGAGGTTGCCGATCGCGCCGAGGAGACCGCCGATGACGATGATGCCGCTGATCGCGTTGGTGACGGACATCAGTGGCGTGTGCAGCGCCGGCGCGACATTCCACACGACCTGCATGCCGACGAACACCGCGAGCACGAAGACCGTGATGCGCTGCAAGAAGTCCTGCGTCGCGGGCGAGGCCAAGACGTCGACGTGACCGAGGCGCAGGTACGTGAACACGCCGACCGCGATCAGGCCGACGATCGACATCACGATGCCGAGGTTCTTCGAGGGCGGGCGCGGCACCGGTGCATGACCGTGCGACTTCGCCGGCTTCGATGCAGGCGCCTTCTCCGCGACGAGCGGTTGCTTTGGCGGCGGCGGTGGCGTGTCGACGACCTTTTTCGGTGGCGGTGGCGGCCACATCTTCTCGCCCTTCTCGAGGACGAGCGCGGGGCGCACCGCATCGTTGTCGTGATCGATCTTCCAGCCGTTCGCGCCGCCCATCTCGTCGAGGAAGTGCAGCAAGTTCGTGCCGTAGAGATCCGACGCGACGTGCGCCATGCGGCTCGCGAGATCGGTGTAGCCGATCACGATCACGCCCTTGTGATCGATCGCTTCGCCGGGCTTCGTCACCTCGACGTTGCCGCCCTGCTCCGCCGCCATGTCGACGATGACCGAGCCGGGCTTCATGAGCTCGACCATGTCCGTGAACCACAGCTTCGGTGCCGGCTTGCCCGGGATCAGCGCGGTGGTGATGACGATGTCGACTTCTCGCGCTTGCTGGCGGAACAGCTTGTACTCGGCGTCGAGGAACTCCTTGGACATCTCCTTCGCGTAGCCGCCCTGCCCTTCGCCCGATTCCTTGATCGAGACGGTCAGGAACTCGCCGCCGAGTGACTTCACTTGTTCCTCGACGGCGGGGCGCACGTCGAACGCACGCACGATCGCGCCGAGGCCCTTCGCCGCGCCGAGCGCCGCGAGACCCGCGACACCCGCGCCGATGATCAGCACCTTCGCCGGCGGGACCTTGCCCGCGGCCGTGAACTGCCCCGTGAAGAAGCTGCCGAACCGCGCCGCGGCTTCGATCACCGCGCGATAGCCCGAGATGTTCGCCATCGAGGACAGCGCGTCCATCTTCTGCGCGCGCGAGATGCGCGGCACCTGGTCGATCGCGAGGGCGTTGACCTTCTTCTTCGCGAGCGCTTCGACGAGGTCGACATTCTGAGCCGGCTGGAGATACGAGATCAGCGTCGACGACTCACGCAGCTGCTCGACCTCCTGGATCGAGGGCGGCCGCAGCTTGAGGACGATGTCGCTGTCACCCCACGCGGCGGTGCGATCGACGAGCGTCGCGCCCACGGCCTCGTATTGCGAATCGGGGTAGCTCGCGAGCTGACCCGCGCCGCGCTCGATCTGGACGAGCCACCCCGCCTTGACCCACTTCGCGACGACTTGCGGCGACGCGGCGACCCGCCGTTCACCCGGCCAGGTCTCCTTGACGATGCCTAACTTCATGCCGCGGGGAAGATACGATAAAGCCGTGCGAGACTGCGCCGATGGGGGCCAAAGATGAGACGGGCGATCAGATCGAGCTGCTACGCGCTGAGGTGGCGGCGCTCCGCGAGAACGTCACGAGCCTGATGAATGATCTGCGTGTCGCGCGCTCGCACATCGATCTGACCATGCGCGGACAGATGCGTTGCCGCGCGTGTAACTGCCGGCGGATCGCGCACGCACCAAAAGTGCTCGACAGCTCGGAGAGTGGTATGCGGCGCTCGATGGCGCTCTATCAACCGAGCATCTGGAGCGGCAAGACCAAGGGCCAGCTCGAGGTCTACGCGTGCACGCGGTGCGGGCTCGCCGAGTGGTGGGTCAGCGACCCGGCCACGCTCGAGGCGCACGAGGAATACCTGTTCATCATTGACGGCGACGTCAGTGGCCCGAAGGATCCATACCGTTGAAGATCGTCGACGCGAACGGCTATGTCTGGGCCTCGCTCCTCTGGAACGGCCCCCACCTCACGCTCGACGTGCCCGGCGCGCACGTCGACTGCGATGTCATCGAGGATCCCCTGCTCGGTCCCGCACACGTGATCACGAGCGTCGACGCGACGACGGCGATGAGCGCGATCGACTGGTCGCGGCCGACGACGATCCCGACGATCGCAGCACCGGGCGCGCTACCTTCGGGCGCGGGCGGCGCGATCATGAACGCGATCGCGACCATCGCGCGCGAGGCGGGCGTCCCGGCGCTGCGCTACGCGGGCCGCTATCCGACGGCGGCGCTCTACCGCACGCTCCTTCGATCGTTTCGCACCGACGTCACCGAGGAAGCGTTCACGTCGCACTTCAAGCTCGGCGGACCCGCCGTCGAGATCCCGATCGACTTCGTCCCCGCGCCGTTCCAGCGGCTCGGCAATCCGCACGGCTACGTCGAGCTCCGCGAAGAGCTCGTCGGCGGTGCGCTCCGCATCGAGCGCGCCGTCGTCGATCGCGTCAGCTACGAGATCGATGGCTCGCCGTCGCGCCTCGTCCTCGCGGCGCCCGACCTCCATCGAGCCGAGCTGTGGTTCGGCGATGCACCGTATGCACACGTGGCCTCGTTCGACGCAGACGGCAAGCTCGCCGAGGGCCCGCTCCCGCTGCCGCGCTGCGAGCACGAGGTGATCGGGCAGGTGTTCCCGGCCGATCTCCTCGAAGCACTCGCCGAGCTCGTCTCCGACGCGGTCCCGGCACCGCTGCGCGAGGATGCGCGCAAGTACCTTGCCGGCACGACGCTGCGCTGGGCCGACCTCGGCGCCAGGCCCGCAACCGCTACCTCGGACGGGCTCGCCGTCCACGCGGTGCTCTGGGAGCGCATCGCCCCGCTGGGTTTGCCAAGGCTTGCCTTGGCGTTAGCCGAGGCCCTGGCGCCGGTCGTGACTGCGAGGCTCGTCACGGCGATCGCCGCTGATGCTGATCTGATGTCGCCTACAAACTGAATCAGCGCGATGATGGCTCCGTCGATAGCCAAGGGGTGACCATGAAGATCTTTGCCACACTCGCCATTCTGCTCCTCGCCGCCACCGCGTCTGCCGACGTCACCGTCATGGACAATGACAAGACGCTGACCGTCGACTGTGCGAAGGACAAGAACGTCTACCTCGTCGGCAACAACATCACCGTGACGCTGACCGGAACGTGCGACAACGTGAAGGTCACGGGGAACCACGAGACGGTGCTCGGCTCGACCCTGAATGCATACGTCGCGGGTAACAACAACACGCTGACGCTCGACGGCGTCGACAAGATCTCGATCGCCGGTAACAAGAACACGGCGACCTACAAGAAGTCGGCGACCAAGAAGAAGACGGACGTCTCGAACACCGGCAAGGACAACACGATCATGCAGGCGAAGTAACGCCGCCCGTCGCCGCGAACGCGGCCTGGTCGAGCTCGATGCTCCACTTGCCGCGCTTGGTCGGCTCATCGAGCGCGCCGTGCAAGAGGTCGAGGTACTCCATCCGCGAGACCTCGTGTGCGCCGAACCGCTCGAGGTGATCGGTGTGGACCTGGCAGTCGACGAGCCTGACGCCCCATGCGTCGAGCTGACGCACGCAGGCGACGTACGCGATCTTCGACGCGTCGGGCGCGCGCGCGAACATCGATTCGCCGAAGAACGCCGCCCCGAGCGAGACGCCGTAGAGCCCGCCGACCAGCTCGTCGCCGACCCACGCCTCGATCGAATGCGCGAAGCCGAGCTCGTGCAGCTTCGTGTACGCGTCGACCATCTCGGGGATCAGCCAGGTGCCGGCCTGCCCGGGACGCGGCACGCTCGCGCAGCCCTCGAGGACGCGGCCGAACGCGGTATCCATCTTGAGCTCGTACGGCCGCTTCTTGATCGCCTTGCGTAGCGACTTCTGCACGACGAGCTCGTTCGTTCTCATCACCATCCGCGGATCCGGCGAGTGCCACAGGATCGGCAGATTCTCCGCGTACCAGGGAAAGATGCCCTGCGTGTAGCCGAGCAGCAGGCGTTCGGGACGCAGGTCGCCGCCGAGCGCGAGCAGTCCATCCTCGGCGAGGTGGACCGGCGGGAACACGAGGCGATCATCGAGCCGGAAGACCGGCATGCCTGACATCGTAGCGCGCTATCGGCGGCGGCGACGGCGCACGAGCATCAAGGCGGGGATTCCGAGTGCGAACCAAGAAGCGTTACCACCGGCGTTGCATCCGCCCGTGACATGAGCGCCGTCGTCGTGCATGTCGTCCGACTCGCTGCTGTTGTCGTGGTCGCCGTACGGCGTCACGGTCACGCCGATGTTGATCGTGCCGAACATCGCGCCGGCGTTCGAGAGCACGAACTGCGTGAACAGCGGCGTCTCCTCGCTGACCATCGGCGCGGCGATCGTGAGCTGGACGACGCCCATCGATCCCGCGGGCACGTCGACGCCGATCGTGCCGACCTCTTTCGTCGAGGTCCACGACGCGCCGTCGTAGAGCTCGCTCGCGCCGTTGTCGGCGACCATGATCTTCGTCGAGGCAGGCCAGTCGACCTCGCCCATATTGTTGACCGAGATCGAGATGTTCGCCTTCATGCCGGGGGCGAGCTTGTCGGGCGCTTCGATCATCACGACATCGGCCGCTTGCTCGCGGACCGTCTTGCAGGTCGCACCCTTCGCGAAGCCAGTCGCGGGCGAGCTGCGCAGCTTCGACTCGGTCTGCGGACCGTACGCGCCGTCTTCGGAGATCTTCGCCGTGGGGTTGTTGCGGTTCCACAAGCGCTGAAACGCGAGCACGTCGCGGCCGCGAATGTCGGGCGCGCCGAGATATTCGAAGTGAACCGGATCGCCGGGCACGTTGTGCGCCCAGCCCTTGCCCGCCATCGCGGAGATCAGCGACGAGTAGTTCGCGATGTCGAGCGCGCGGCCGCCTTCGTGGTTCGAGCGTCCCGGCGGTGCGGCCGCCGCGATCCCACAGCGACCGAGGTCGTGCCAGCGCGCGATCAGGTACTGCTGCGCGACCGTGCGGAACGCGCTGTTCACGCGCACGACCTTCGTCGCGGCGACCTGCTCGAGGCGCGTCTTCGCGGTGCTGTTCAAGTACGGCAGCACCGCGCTGCTCGTGATCTGAAGATTCGCGCTCGGGTTGAACTTCACGAGCGAGCCGGGATTCATGCAGTCGATCTCTTCGGCGATCTGCTTCGAGAGGCCGACGACGACCGACGTCGAGCACGACGTGGTCGTGTAGGTCGCCACCGACACCTCGGACTCGATCTCGCCCAAACGGGCTTCTTCCGGGATGTCGCATGCCCCCAGAAGGCCTACGGAAAGCACGATCGTTTGCACACGGAAAGCGCGAGGAGGCCGCATCGTGGCCGCCGACATCAGCAATGACCAGGCCGTTTCGCGACGGACGATCACGCCTGCGCGAGTCGTGCACGAGCGTGCACGTCAGCATCTCGCGCGTTCACAGCGCGTGATCGCAGATGCGCTCGCTGATCGACCGCAAAGCGATCTCGTGGTTGCCGTGGGTGAGGGCGGCGGCTCCACGCGAGGGTTAGAGTCTCCGCGTGCAGCTTCTGTACGGCGGATCGGGTTGGTTGCCATTCGTCGATCGCATTCGTTCGCGACTGCCCGACGGCGTTGAGATCCACACGTGGGACCGCGCGCGCCCGCTTGTCGAGGTCGTGCATGATGTCGACGTCCTCTTGCCGTCCAACGCGCCGATCTCCGCCGCGGTGATCGCCGCCGCGCCTAAGCTGCGTCTGATCCAGCAACCAGCCGCAGGCACCGAGGGCATCGATCGCGCGGCTGCGATCGCGCGCGGGATCCCGATCTGCAATGCGCCCGGCACGAACCACGTCTCGGTCGCCGAGCTCGCGCTCTATCTTCTGTTCGCCCTCGCCCGCCGCATCCCGCTCGCCCGCGACATGTTCGAGGCGAGTCGCATCGGTGTGCCGGTCGGCATCGAGCTCGCCGGCAAGACGCTCGGCATCATCGGCATGGGGCGGTCGGGCACCGCGCTCGCCGAGCGCGCGCGTGCGCTCGGCATGACGGTACGTGCGCTCGGCCGCGGTGACGACAAGCTGCCGTTCTTCGCCGCGTGCGATGCGGTCAGCATTCACTGCCCGCTCACACCCGAGACACGCCACCTCGTCGACGCGCGTGCCCTCGCCGCGATGAAGCCGGGAGCGCTGCTGATCAATTGTGCCCGCGGCGATGTCATCGATCGCGCCGCGCTCGTCGCCGCGCTCGATCAAGTCCCTGCACACCTCGGCGGCGTCGGGCTCGACGTCTTGTGGGACGAGCCCGGCGATCCGGCGGATCCGCTGTTCGCAGATCCGCGCGTGATCGCGCTACCGCACCTGGCGGGCTCGACGGAAGAATCGTTCGGACGGATCGCGGACGTCGTGATCGGGAACCTCGAGCGCCTCGCGCGCGGCGAGCCCCTGCTCCATCGCGTCGCTTAGCGCGGCGTGATGACCGTGATCGAGAGGACTTCGACGGTGCTCTGACTCGTCACGACCCCGATCTTACCTTCGGTCGGCCCGACGCCCGTGAGCTCGAGCTTGGCCGGCGGCACGCTGTTGGCCTCGCATGACGGCATGCCATTCATCGCGGCGGCGCTGATCTCGAGACGGAGCGATGTTCCGAGCGTCGCCGGCAAGCCCGAATTCGAGAGCATTCCGATGCGCGACAGCGCGACGGCTGCGGTGTCGCCGAACCGGCGGCGACCGACACATACGAGGCCCATCGTGCGCGCGTTGTCGAGGGAGATCGCGACCCCCGCCTCGCGGTTCGGCTTCGTGCCCGTCGGCGACGAGACCCCGCGAACCTCGACCAGGACGCGCGCGCCGACGAACGTGCCAGGCAGGAACAGTGTGGCCTCGACACTCGCGTTGTCTTGAACCAGCGAACCGCCGCCGACGGTCCAGTGGCCTCCGGCGGCCATGGTGCCGTCGATGTGGCTCGATGCCGAGAAGCTACGAAAGTACGCGATCTGCTCGCGGCTGCTGTCGCTGCGGTCGCACGCGTCGCCGACGCCGTCGTCGTCCGAGTCGTCTTGGACCGTGTTCGAGACGGCAGGGCAGTTGTCGCAACCGTCCAGGTGTTCGTCGCCGTCTTCGTCGTTATCTTGATAGAGCACGCTCCAGCAGCCGTTCGCTGCATCAGGCAGCGGCGCGTCCGGCATCGCATCGAACTGTTCCTTGAGGCCCAGTACCACGTCGCAGCCGCTCAGCAAGGCAAGTGCCGCGACCCAACGCATATCGAATTCTCTCACGACAGGACGTTGTAGCGTTCAGGCGTTCGTGGCCATCTAACAGCGAGCTATGAGTTGGATCGCGCGTTACTTCCGGTCGTCGATCGGCGCGAAGCACGTGATGGCCATCACCGGCCTGCTGCTGCTGCTGTTCGCGATCGTCCACATGATCGGACATCTACAGATGTTCGGCGGGCAGGACATGTACAACGCGTACGCGCACTTCCTGCAGAACCTGTGGGAAGTGAAGTGGCCGGTGCGCGCGGGCTTGCTCGGGCTGCTCGTCGTGCACGTCGCCACCGCGCTCTGGCTCGTGATGAAAAATCGCGCTGCGCGGCCCGAGCGCTACGCGGTCTTCAAGCCGGTGATGTCGACGGTATCGAGCCGCTCGATGGCGTGGACCGGCATAGCGCTGTTTGCCTTCCTCGCGTTCCACATCCTGCACTTCACGGTCGGCACCGTGCAGGCGGATCACTTTCACACGCTCGATCCGAAGGAGCGCTACGACGCCTACTCGATGTTCGTCTACGGCTTCAAGAACGTCGGCATCTACGCCATCTACCTCGTCGGCATGCTCGGGCTCGCGATGCACCTCGGGCACGGTGCTTCGAGCTGGCTGCAGTCGCTCGGGCTACGCCATCCAAAATATCCATACGACAAGCTCGGCCGCGCGATCGCCGCGTTCCTGTTCGTCGGCTATATGGTTCCACCGACCGCCGTGCTCGCCGGCATCATCAAGTTGCCGTCATGAACCTCGAATCACGCGTCCCATCGGGATCGATCGAACAGAAGTGGCAGAAGGCGAAGTTCGAATATCGCCTCGTCAACCCGGCGAACAAGCGGAAGTACAAGGTCATCGTCGTCGGTAGCGGGCTCGCCGGTGGCGCCGCCGCGTCGACGCTCGCCGAGCTCGGCTACGACGTCGCGTGCTTCTGCTATCAGGACTCGCCTCGCCGCGCGCACTCGATCGCCGCGCAAGGCGGCATCAACGCGGCGAAGAACTACCAGAACGACGGCGACTCGATTCACCGCCTGTTCTACGACACCGTCAAGGGCGGTGACTTCCGCGCGCGCGAAGGCAACGTGCACCGACTCGCCGAGGTCTCGGTCGACATCATCGATCAGTGCGCCGCGATGGGCGTGCCGTTCGCGCGCGAGTACGGCGGCACGCTCGCGAACCGCAGCTTCGGCGGCGCGCAGGTCTCGCGCACGTTCTACGCGCGCGGGCAGACCGGCCAGCAGCTCCTGCTCGGCG
This sequence comes from Myxococcota bacterium, assembly GCA_030857175.1. Classification (GTDB taxonomy): domain Bacteria; phylum Myxococcota_A; class Polyangia; order Haliangiales; family Haliangiaceae; genus JABFXX01. Next base: position 74,643 of record JALZOJ010000019.1, read on the forward strand.
TCTACTCGGCGCTCGAGCGGCAGATCGGCACCGGCAAGGTCAAGATGTTCTCGCGCAGCGAGATCCTCGACGTCGTCGTCGACAACGGCCGCGCCGTCGGCATCGTCGCGCGCGACCTCGTCACCGGCGAGATCACGTCGCACGCCGCGCACGCCGTCGTCCTCGCGACCGGCGGCTACGGCAACGCATTTTTCCTCTCGACGAACGCGAAGGGCTGCAACGTCACCGCGACGTATCGCGCGCACAAGCGCGGCGCCGGCTTCGCGAACCCGTGCTTCACGCAGATCCACCCGACGTGCATCCCGGTCTCCGGCGACTACCAGTCGAAGCTGACCCTGATGTCCGAGTCGCTGCGCAACGACGGCCGCGTCTGGGTGCCGAAGCGCAAGGACGACATCGCGAAGCATCCCGACAAGATTCCCGACGAGGATCGCGACTACTACCTCGAGCGAAAGTATCCGTCGTTCGGCAACCTCTCGCCGCGAGACATCGCCTCGCGCGCCGCGAAGGAAGTCTGCGACGAAGGCCGCGGCGTCGGGCCCGGCGGCCGCGGTGTCTATCTCGACTTTCGCGACGCCATCAAGCGCGACAGCGAGGACACGGTCCGCGAGAAGTACGGCAACCTGTTCGACATGTACGAACGCATCACGGGCGAGAACCCGTATCGCGTTCCGATGCGCATCTACCCCGCGGTCCACTACACGATGGGCGGGCTCTGGGTCGACTACAACCTCCAGACGACCATCCCCGGCCTGTTCTGCCTCGGCGAAGCAAACTTCTCCGACCACGGCGCGAACCGGCTCGGCGCATCCGCGCTGATGCAGGGCCTCGCCGACGGCTACTTCATCATTCCGTACACACTCGGCAACTACCTCGCCGGTGTGCCCGCGGCCTCGCTCGGGTCGACCACGAGCGCCGCCTTCAAGACCGTCGAGACCGAGGTCCGCACGCGACTCGACAAGCTGATGGGCGTCCGCGGCACGCGCACCGTCGACTCGTTCCACAAGGAGCTCGGCCACCTCATGTGGGAAGACTGCGGCATGGCGCGCAGCAAGGCGTCGCTCGAGCACGCACTCGGCAAGATTCCGGAGCTGCGCGAGCAGTTCTGGCGTTCGGTGACGATCCTCGGCGAGCGCGACTCGTTCAACCAGTCACTCGAAAAGGCCGGCCGCCTCGCCGACTTCCTCGAGTTCGCCGAGCTGCTGTGCAAGGACGCGCTCGTGCGCGAGGAATCTTGCGGCGGTCACTTCCGCGTCGAGCACCAGGTCGAGGGTGAGGCGAAGCGCAACGATGTCGACTTCTGTCACGTCGCCGTCTGGGAGCACGCAGAAAGCGGCGCCAAGCGCCACATCGAGCCGCTCGTGTTCGAGAACGTGAAGCTCGCGACCCGGAGTTACAAATGAGCAGCGAACGCGGTCTCTCGCTCACGCTCCACATCTGGCGCCAGTCCGACCGCAAGTCGCGCGGCAAGATGGTCACGTACAAGGTCCAAGACGTCTCGCCGCACGCCTCCTTCCTCGAGATGCTCGACGTGCTCAACGAGCATCTCGAGTCCAAGGGCGAAGAACCCGTCGCCTTCGATCACGACTGCCGCGAAGGCATCTGCGGCAGTTGCGCGCTGATGATCAACGGTCGTCCGCACGGCGGACAGCGCGCCACCACCGCCTGCCAGCTCCACATGCGCCGCTTCAAGGACGGCGACGAGATCTGGATCGAGCCGTGGCGCGCACACGCATTCCCGGTGATCCGGGACCTATGCGTCGATCGCACCGCGCTCGATCGCATCGTCGCCGCGGGCGGCTTCATCAGCGCGAACTGCGGCTCCGCCCCCGACGCGAACGACATCCTCGTCCCCAAGGAGCACGCGGACCGCGCGATGGACGCGGCCGCGTGCATCGGCTGCGGCGCGTGTGTCGCCGCATGCCCGAACGGCTCGGCGATGCTGTTCACCGGCGCGAAGCTCTCGCACCTACACCAGCTGCCACAAGGTCAGCCCGAGCGCCTGCACCGCACGAACGCGATGGTGATGCGCATGGACGAAGAGGGCTTCGGCAACTGCACGAACCACTACGAGTGCGAGGCCGCGTGCCCGAAGGACATCTCGCGCGACGTGATCGCGCAGCTCAACCGCGACTATGCGAAGGCTGCGTTCGTGCATCGCGAGCGCGTCGACAAGGCCGACGGCGCCGGCTGAACGGGCCGGCTACCGACTACGAATCCCACTGACGCATCGCGTTTTTCTCGGTGGGTATTCACAGATGCCCGGGGTGGCCGAACCAGCTCTCGTGAGCATCGTCCGCGTTGCGAGGTTCGGGTGTGTGGTGGCCACGGCGATGGTCGCAGCTGGCGTGTTGATCGGCTGGGCGATTGGCAACTCGTGGTTGATCTCCGTGGTCCCGGGGCTGACCGCGATGAATCCCTTGACCGCGCTGTGTTTCATCCTGGCCGCGACGGCGCTGGTGCTGTCTCCGCTCGGCGCGACCGGACTGCGACGCGGCTGGATCGTCGGCGTCGCGGTCGTCATCGCCGGCTGCGGGATCGTGCGGCTCTCTGCCTACGCGTTTGGATGGGATCTACCGGTCGATCAGATTCTGTTCTCGTCCCAGCTCGACCTCGGCGGAGCCCAACCAAACCGGATGGCGCCGAACACGGCCTTCAACTTCGCAGCGTGTGGCTTCGCGTTGATCGCGCTCGTCGCAGGGCGCACCAGGTGGGCCCAGCTGGCGCTCATGATGGTGGCACTGACGTCGGGGATCGCGCTGCTCGGCTACGCGTACAGCGTGACCTCGCTGATGCGAGTGGCGGCGTTCATCCCGATGGCGCTGCACACAGCCACGCTGTTCGTGATGGTGTGCGCCGCGATGGTGTGCACGATGCCCGAGGTTGGCATCGTCGCGATGCTGACGCGACGCAGCCCGGGCGGCCGTGTGGTCCGCCTGATGCTGCCGGCGTTCGTCTTCGGACCACCGCTGTTCGGCTGGCTGCGGCTCCAGGGTGAGAGCGCCGGGCTCTACACCCAGGCTTTTGGCGTCGCGATGCTGATCGGCACGATGGTCGTGCTCGGCCTCGCCTTGACCTGGAAGATCGCGCGCGCGCTGGACCTTGGTGAGTCCGAGCGCCGGCGTGCCGACGAGATGCTGCTCAAGCTGGCGCACTACGACAGCCTCACGGGCCTGCCGAACCGCCTGCTCCTCGACGAGCGGCTGGAGCGCGCACTCGCGCGCGCGGATCGCGAGGGCCATACCGTCGCGATGCTGTTCCTCGATCTCGACGGCTTCAAGCGCATCAACGACACGCACGGGCACGAGGCCGGTGATCAGGTCCTGAAGGAAGCGGCTCGTCGGATCTTGTCGGCCGTGCGCACGGTCGATACCGCAGCGCGGCTCGGCGGTGACGAGTTCACCGTTTTGCTCGAGAAGGTCAAGAACGCCGACGCCGTCCGTGTGGTCACGGCTCGACTGCTCGACCAGCTCAGCCGCCCGTACGCCATCGCCGGCGGCGAGGCACAGCTGTCGGCAAGCATCGGCGTCTGCCTGTATCCGGTCAACGCCCGTGCATCGGAGGATCTCCTGAAGCTCGCCGACGCCGCTATGTATCGAGCGAAGCGTGCGGGCAAGAACCAGGTTGAATTTTACGCTGCCGAGGCGCCCGCAGACGTTGGCTCGGTCTCGCCGCGCATCACTGCGGCGGCCTGATTCAGTTCCCGTCCTCGTCACCATGACCATAAGACGGCCAGTCCAGCGTGCTGATGAGAGCGGCCGCCATCGCGACGTCGAGCAACGCGCCGAACAGCACGCCACGTCCGGTCGCATACGGAACCTTTTTTCCGTCAGGCGTCTTCGCCGAGCTGCCGGCGACGGCGCCGATCGTGGTGAAGCAACCGGTCGAGAGCGTGGCAATCAGAGCGGGGACCAGCAGGTATCGTTTCATGCCGCCCTTTCATACAAAGGTCGGACCAATTGATACGCCGCGTCAATTCACGAGGTTGCGCGCGTGTAAAACACCTGTAACCGCTCGATTTTCGTCAGCTTGTCGCCGCTTTGGTCACCGTCGTCCAGGTCACGGGATCACGGTCTGACCGACGTTGATCAGGCCCCACGTGTTCACGCCCTGCGCCCAGTCGGCTTTGTCGTTCTCGTCGGTATTGTCGACGCGGCGCATGCTCTCGCTGTTCGCGCCGGTATGCGCGACGGTGAGCGCCGAGTCGGAGTCGAGCACCGCGTTCAAGCGGAAGTCATCGTCGATGTAGCCGTTCGCCGGCGTGCCACCGCCGACGTTCTGCCACATGTTCGCGAGAACGACCGTCACGGCCGCGGACTCGCTCGCAGCGGCGACGTTGTTCCCCGCCATGTCGTCGTCGAAGAACATCGCGTCCACCATCGTCCCGAAGCGATCGAACAGGCCGATCACGTTATCGGTGGCCGTGATTCCCGTGTCCGTCGAGTACATGTCCCACGCCGTGTCGTAGTTGCGCGTGAACGTCGCCGCGGGATTTTGCGCGATGCCGGTCGTCTCGTTCGTCGACGAGCCCGGGTTGCACGTGCCACTCGGATTGTTGAAGTGCACGACGACGATGTCGTTCTTCGCGACAGTCGCGGACGGTAGCTGGATCACGTCGGCGCCACGCTCTTGCAGTCGGATGCCACGCAGCGTGCCATCAGAGAGCACGCGCAGCTCGACGAGGTCGCAACCACCGGCGATGTTCGCGTTGACCTCATTGAGCTTCACGCTCGCCGGTTGCTCGAAGCCGAGGAACGTCGCGGTCGCGGGCGTCGCGAGTGCGCTGCCGCTCAGATCCGTGACGGTGTTCGCGACCGTGACCGTGTACGTCGTGCCGATCACCTGGGTACCGGTCGTCACCGTCACGGTGCGCCCGCTGACCGTCGCTGCCGTCGCTGTGAGGCCGTTGTCGAACGTGAACTGCGAGCCATTGGCCATCACGCTGCCCGGCGCGATGCGGCGCGAGAACGTGAGGCGCATGCTCGTCCCAGAGACGTCGACCGCGCTCACCAGCGTCGGTGCCGGGCACGATGCGACCGTCAGGTCGTTCGCGAAGAACGCTGCGAGCTGCGTCTCCATACCGAAGCGACCGACCGGCGTATCCTTCAGCGTGACCGTGCACGTGCTGACCATGTCGACTGCGTCGCGCAGCGTGCTCGGCACGCGCACGACGTACATCGCGCTCGTGAGGCCGGTCGTGGTGAGCTGGAACTTCTCGAAGCCGCTGCCGCTCGAGCCTGTCGTCGAGAGCGTGCCCGTCACGTCGACGAGCTCGCTGTCGTAGTTATCGATCGCGCTCACGACATCCGTTGCCGTCGTGATGTCTTGCGACAGTGTCGTCACGTCGAAGCCCGTCGAGATGCGCGTCAGGTTCGAGATGCCGGTGACGCGCTTCTGACCGCCAACCGTGACGAGGTCCGTCACCGTGAAGCTGATGACGTCGCCGCGCGCGAGCACCGGATTTGTCGTTGCCGGATCGACCGCGACGAAGATCGCCGGGCCCATCTTCGACGCCTGGATCGTGAAGCCCGCCGGGTCATTGATCAGGCTGCCGGTCTGCGGCTTGATATACGTGACGACCGCGTAGCCGATCGGCAGCGACAGCGCATTACCATCGGCGGTCATCTTCGCGGCCGCGATCTGATCCGCGGCATTCGCATCGACGGGGGTCATCATCGACGCATCGACCTTCGCGTCGGGCGTCAGCTGACCCTTGTTATCGCCGCAGGAGACTGTGAGAAAAATCAAACCCAGCGCAGCAAGGCGATGCATCGCCCGCTGTTTACCTGATTCCGTAGCGGTTGCAGTCGACTCGTCACTTTTTCTTGAGTGACATATCCATCACGGCTTCTTTGCCCTTCTCGGTGCGGAACTCGGCCGCTGGCTTGTCCTCTTCGAAGCCCTTCTTGTTCACGCGGACCTTGTATTGCTTGCCCGCCTCGACGTTCTTGAAGCGCCACGCACCAGACTTTGTAGAGACCGTCTTCTGGACCACATTGCCGCGCTCGTCCACGAGCTCGAGCTCGGCGTTGGCCGCGGCGTCGCCCGCCGGGAGCGCGAGCGAGCCGTTGATCTGGCTGTAGTTCTCTTGTTGCGATTCGAGCGACTCGTGCACGAACGGCATCGACTCGCTCTGCCGCACGTTGCCGCGATCATCGCGGTACGTCAGCCGCGCTTCGTATTTGCCGGCGTCGCCCTTGAAGCCGAAGCTGAGCGGACCTTGCGCGCCGGCCTGCTTCGCGGTGTGCACGACCTTGCCGTCCTTGAGCACTTCGAAGCTGACGTCGTGCGTGGCGCGGTCCTCGAGATCGCGCAGCGAGACCTCGGTCTCACCGTTCGACCACGACGTGCCGATCTGCGCCATGAACACGTCGCCCGCGAACACCTCGAGGCGGCGACGCGAGACTTCACCGGCCGCGTTGCGCGCGATCACGTCGAGCGTGTGACGGCCGGTCTCGAGGGCCGACGCGTCGAGCGTGAACTTCGTCGTCGCGCCGCACGCGCCGTGGATCGGCAGATCGTCGAGGTGGAGCTCGACGATCGAGACGCCGCCACCCTTGTTGTCGCGCGCTTCGATCTCGATCGCGACCTGACCCGCGAGGCGCTGGCCATCCTTGACGCCGGTGACGGCGACCGTGAGGACGTCGATCGAGACGAGGCCGAGCACGGCCCACATCGCCTCGGCCTTGCCAAAGCCCGCGCCCGACCAGCCGCCGTCTTGCTGCTGCTTATCGATCAGCCACTTCGTGCCGCGCGCGACGACGCTGTCTTTGTCCGTCATGCCGAGCATGCGCAGCGTGTAGAGCGACTGCCCCGTGTAGAGCGGCTCGCTCGTGCCGCCGATCGACTTCGGCCAGCCACCGTCCTGCGTCTGATACGAGAGGATGCGCTTGCGCAGCTCGACGAGGATGTCCTCGCTCGGCGAGACGCCGGCGGCGAGCAGACCGATCGCGGCGTACTCGAGCGCTTGCGTCGTCGGCTCGGTCGTCTTCCAGCTCGCGACCATCGTGCGCAGGAAGCCCTCGCCCTTCTGGATCGCGGTGAGCCAGCGATCGTCGGCGGAGCGCTCGTACGCTTGCTTCCACGTGATGATCGCTTGCGCGGTGCCTTGCACCGAATCGGTCGCGACCGGCGGCGACGAGTACGGCAGCGTGATCTCGCCGCTCGCCTGCTGCCGCGCGAGGATCGCCTTCGCTTCGGTGAGGAGGTAGTCGCGCAGGTCGTTCTTGACCCACTGGTCGTAATGCGCGAACGCCGATGCGCCGAGCACCTTCCCGCTCTGGCCGATGTACTCCGAGTCGTGGCCGAGGCCACCGACCTGCTTCGCGCCGCCCTTCACCGAGAGCATGCCGTGCAGCACCGTCTTCAGCTCGGTGTCGTTGATCCGGTACTGATGATGCGTGCCGACGCTCATCGCCTCGAGCGTCACCGCCTGGACGTGGCAGCCGTAGCACTGGTGCTGCTTGGTCCACTGCGATGCTTCCTTGCCGAGGAAGTCGAGACCCTTTTGCGCGGAGGCGCGGGCCTCGGGGTTGTCGGTGGTCTGCGTCTTGATCGCCTCGGTGCCGCACTTCGGGAGCTCGAACGCGACCCGCTCGGGCTTGGGCTTGGCTTTTGGCTCGACGAGCCTTGCGGGATCACTTTTGGAGCGAATCGCGAGGTTTGCCGCGATGCCGATGATGCCGGCCGCCAGCACACCGATGCCTACCGTCACACGAGCAGGGGTTCGCATTCGCGCATGAACGCACGACGCCTCGCGATGATCTGTCAGCCCTGTGTAAGGGTGTCAGTCCACGCGCGCGACGATACCGGGCTGACCGACGTGGTCGATCGTGTGAAGCAACAGCTGGAGCGAGTCGGTCGGGCGCAGGGTCGTGCGCATCGTGCCCGCGTCGGAGAGCCAGTACAGCTTGCGCTCCCACGGGTAGTGCGGCGCGCGAGCGACGACGGCGATCTTGGTCGCGCCTGACTTCTTTGTATCGAAGAGGATGCCCTTGACCTGCGCGAGCGACAGCTCCGGGCGAAGGTGCAACGTGATCGTCGACGAGTCACCGCGCAGATCGCGGAGTGCGTCGATGCGCTGCGTGGCGCCGTAGCGCTGACCACCGACGACGACCTCGCCGGTCGCGCTGATCTCGGCCTCGCGCCAGATCGCGGTCGCATCGGGGACCTCGGATCCCGACTGCGCGGCGGCGCCGGCGATCGGCCAGTTGTCGGGCGAAGACTTGCGCGCGATCTCGTGGATCGTCGAGCTGGCGAGACGGTCGAGCGATTCCCACGTGCGAACGGCTTCCTTCCAGCCCGGGTCGCCATCGCAGGTCACGCAGTTGGAGATCGAGTTGCGCACGCGCTCGGTCGCGCGGCGCACGGCGAACGCGGCGATCGCGGCGCCTTGGTATTCGGGAACGACTTGCTTGCACTCGCCTGCGAGCACGCCACCGCACAGACGCTGGAGATAGTCGCGCGCGACCTCGCCCTGCTTCGGCCCGTACTCGAGCCAGCGCGGGTCACGATTGATGAGGACCTTGTCGGCCTCGAGCTCCTGGCCGAGCAGCGTCGGCCACACGGTCAGTGCGAGCACTTCGACTTGCTCTGCCATCGGCTTCGCGCTGACCGACTGCACCGGTGCAAGCGCGAGCACGAGCATCTTGAGCTCGGCTTCTTCTGCGACCGTGCGGTCCATGCCGCCGCGCAGCTCGATCGCCCTGGCAGCGAGGTCCCGGTAGGCCTCGGGCGTCCGGCCGTCCTGCACGAACTTGTCGACAGCGCTGACCATCGCGCCGCGGTTGTAGTCCGCGACGTTCTTCGTCGTGACCTCGATCGGCTCGGTGCCACAGGCGGCAAGCAGGAGGCTTGCGGCAACGAAGGAGACGGCCTTGGTCATCACGATGTACGACCGACTAAGCAACATGGATGCCCGTCCGCACATGATGTGCAAATCCGGCAGAAGTCGGTGAAATGTTGGGATCACGCACGCGGGGGTGTCATGGCACGGCGAACACATGCGAACAACTCGTTACCATCGACCTGCGAACCCAACGCAACAAGGCGTCCTTCCTTGAAGTCCGGCGGTTCGACGGGCTCGCTCGACACCCGCGGGCCCACGCGATGAACCGCAAACCAGCAACCGTCGGTGGCCTTCAGGATCCCTTTGATCCGCACGTAGTTGGCGGGCAGCTCGGCGAGGGCATCCTCGAGCTCTTCGAGGTCGACGACGCTCGTGACCGCCGTCCAGACACTGTCGATTCCATGAACAGCTCGATCGTCGAGGTGTCGACAGTTCTCGTCATGAACGTGAGAACGATCCTGCCCACTTAGCGGGCGGTTGATCGGAGGGTCTGAAAGCAACTGTTCAAGCCAGGCCACGTGCGTTGCCGTGTCTCCAATTTGGAGGAGCGCCTGTGACGCCAATGTCCGGATCTCGGCTGTCACGAGCGAAGTCTCGGCCTCGCCGGCGAGCGTGGACTTGGTGACGAGGAGGACGTCGGCATACGCGACCTGCGCGTCCACCGAGACGGAGAGCGGGCGCGATGCGCGAAAGTTCAGCGCGTCGACAAGCGTTACGACCGTCGCGAGCCGCACGCGCTTCGAGACGTCGGGACGGTCGAGCGCCCAGGCGATCGGCAACGGCTCGGCGACGCCGGTCGTCTCGAGCACGATCGCTTCGAGGTGCGGGTTCGTGTCGACGAGATCGATCAGCGTGCGATCGAGATCCTCGCCGAGCACGCAGCACACGCAGCCGCCCGGGAGCTCGATCTGCTTCGCTTGCGTGTCCTGGAGGAGCGCACCGTCGATGCCGACCTCGCCGAGCTCGTTGACGACGACGCCGATGTTGCGCGTGCGCTTCAACAGCCCGTTGAGGAGTGTTGTCTTGCCGGCGCCGAGAAAGCCGGTCAGCAGGATCAACGGAACGCGCACGCCACGACTCTAGCCGGCTTTGTCGACGACGACGACGCGGTTAGCAAACGTGCCGAGCACGGTCTAGCGACCGCGCGCCGCTTCGAATGCGCCTTCGCCAGCAGCGACCCGTAGACGTCCACCGCTCAGGAACGTACTACGCCGCGCTCGATTTCTCGACGGTCACGACCCTGCGCTTACCCGCGGCGCTCAACGGAATATCTCCGACGTACTCGATCTCGAAGCGCGTTCCCGGCAAGTACTTGCTTGCAAAACTGCGCAGCTGGTCGACGGCGCTGTCCGGCAGCGTGTCACCGCCATTCGGGACGATCTTCATCACCACGGAGCCGTCGAGCCGCTGCACGACCTGGAACTTCCGCGCGACGTGGTCCAGCACGCCGAACAGGATGTTGAACACGAGGCCACCGACCGGGCGACCGTGGCCGTCGCGCAACGTCTCGGTGACGCGACCTTCGATCGTCCCGACCTTGTCGAGCGTGCGGCCGCACGCACACGAGGAGGGTGCAAGCGCCATCGCCATATCGCCGGTGACGTAGCGGATCATCGGGCACGCGAGGTTGTGCAGATCGGTGATCGCAATCTCGCCGAGCTCACCAGGCCGCGCGTCGCGGATGGAGCCATCGGCCTCGCGCACCAGGAGCTCGACGATCATCGTCTCCATCGCGACGTGCATGCCGTCGTGCGCCTCGCACTCCGACGAGATCATCATCGTCTCGCGGCAGCCGTAGGTCTCGAACGCCGGCCCGAACGCCGCCTCGATCTGCTCGCGGTCCGCGGGCCACAACCTCTCGGCGCCGGTGAGCACCGGGATGTCGCTCCAGTCGCGCAGTCCTTGCTCGTTGACGAACCGCGCGAGCGCGGCGGCGCCGGCCGCGTACGCGACCATCACGTGCGGAGCGAACTCCTTCAGCGCGGCGACGCATCCCGCGAGCGCTTCTTCGCTGCGGGGCGTGCAGTCGAGATAGAGGTCGCGCTTGAGAGCGTGATCGAGCAAGACTTTTTGTCGCTTGAGCCAGCTCGGGCTGCTCGGCCCGGCCCCCCAGTAATGGAGTGCGCGCCGGCCGATGCGGTAGCCCGCCCAACCGTAGCCTCGCCAGCGCGTCGCATCCCGCCAGTGGCGCGACTCGGCGTTGTAGCGCACGACGACCGGCTCACCGGTGGTGCCGCTCGTCGACTTCGTGATCACGGGCAACGGAGGCACCGACGCCGTGCGCGCGTCGAGTGTGAGGCGGACCGTGTCGCGATCGAGCAGCGGGAGCTTGCGCAGGTCTTCAACGCGACGGAAGTCGTTGTAGTGCAACTCGCGCTCCTCGAGGAGCCCGCGATAGTACGGCGTATGAAGGGACGCGTGCCGCATGAGGCGGCGCAGCAGGCCGACCTGCAGGTCGTTCAGCGCATCGGACGACCAGTACTGGGTCTTCTCGAGTTGACGGAGCAGCGGCACGGTCGGCCGACCACGCACCGCTTCGTACGCTGGAAATAAGGCGTTCGCGAGAAGTGGTCCGTACAGATCCATCACGGCTGGCTCCGGTTACGATGCAGACTACGTGCTAGCGCGGTTACGAAAAAAAAACCTCCACCAATGGTTACCTGACTACGCGAAACACTTGATTCGCCGTGCGCGGGCGCCACAGCCGAGCGGACCCAAGCACATTCTGTTCGCGCTTTGCGATCACTACGAGCCGCTGTGGGGACACGCTGCCGACGACGTCGGCGTCGCGCGCGTCGATGCCTGGGCCGATCGCTACCCCAAGCTCGACGAGTTTCGCGACAGCGACGGCCGCCCGCCGCGTCACGGTTGGTTCTTTCCGGGCGAAGAGTATCGGCCGCACTTTCTCGACCAGCTCGCGAAGCTCGTGCGTGGCGGCTTCGGTGAGGTCGAGTTTCACTTGCATCACGACGGCGACACCGCGCAGACGCTCGCGCCGCGGATCAAAGAACACCTCGCCACGTTCGCGCAGCACGGTCACCTCTCGAAACAAGGCGATGAGTTTCGCTGGGCGTTCATCCACGGCAACTGGAGCCTCGCGAACGGTCGCCCCGATGGACGCTGGTGCGGCGTCGACGACGAGCTCGTCATGCTGCACGAGCTCGGTTGCTACGTCGATCTGACATTCCCATCCGCGCCGGATCCGTGTCAGCCGGATCAGGTCAACGTGATCTACTGGCCAACCGGCGATCTCACGAAGGCACGCTGCTACGAGCACGGCGAACGCTCGCGGGTCGGAGCGCACTACGACGACCGCTTGCTGATGATCACCGGTCCGCTCGCGCTCGCGCGCAAAGGTCTCGGCGTACGCCTCGAGAACGGCGCGATCACCGGCGACGATCCGCCGACGGGCGCACGCGTCGACACCTGGGTCTCGCAGGGCATCCACATCGAGGGTCGACCCGAGTGGGTGTTCGTGAAAGTGCACACGCACGGCGCGATCGAGAAGGCGGCCGCGTCGCTGCTCGGCCCCGGCGGTCGCGAATTGCACACGGCGTTGCGCCGTTACATGACGCAAGGCTGGAACCTCCACTACGTGACCGCGCGCGAGATGTTCAACGTCGCCCGCGCCGCGATGGATGGAAAGACGGGTAATCCCAACGGCTATTTCGACTACATCGTTCCGCCGCCGCCGATCGCGCGGTGATACCCTGGTTCGGTGGGGCGGTGTCTTATCGCCATTGTGGCGTTGGCCTGCGCGTGCACCTTCAGCACGCCGATCGTAGATCCGGCCAATAACTCCGACGCCGACATCGACTCCCCGCCGGTGGCCGACGCGTATGTTCACGACGCGACGTCGATGTGCGCGACCACGACGCCACCGACCTGCGTGACGGGCTCGAACATCCTGCGCGAGTGCAAGGTCGTCGGTCAGATGGCGATCGATATCTCGTGTTCATGGGGCTGCATCACCGGCGCGCCGCATCACTGCGGCAGGCTCGTGCCATCGGGCGGCGGGCTCGTCGTCGCGGATCTCGCTCCGACCGCCGGCCTCCAGGACAAGACGTTCAACGTCAACGGCGGTGGCATCACGATCAACACCGACAACGGCAGCATCTCGAACTACCGCAGCAACGGCACCGGGATCATCAACGGCATCGAGTTCAAGGTGAACAACAACGTCGGCGTGTTCCGCTTCAACAAGCTGACGATGACGACGCTCGACGGATCGAACGTGCGTGTCGTCGGTGCGAATGCACTCGCGATCGCGTCGCTCACCACGATCGATGTCGAGCGCGTCGTGATCGACATGCAGGGCGACTGCCAGGGAACGAACGCGGGACCCGGCGGCAGGCCCGGTGGCGCGGCGAACACCACGGCGGGCGGCAATGGCGGTGGCGCCGCCGGCGGTTCCTACAACAGCAACGACAGCGGTGGTGGTGGCGGCGGCGGCTACGGTAAAAACGGCGGCACCGGCGGTGTTCGCGCCGGCGAGACGCCAGCACCCGGCGGCGCGGCGTTCGGCAACGCAGCGATCGTCACGCTGATGGGCGGCGGCGGTGGCGGTGGTGGCGGCGGCGATGGCGCCGGCGGCGTCGGTGGCGGTGGTGGCGGCGCGATCCAGCTCGCCGCGAACGGCGTGACGCGCCTGACCGGCGTCATTGGTCGCTACGCGGGTATCACTGCGGGAGGCTGCGGCGGCAAGGGCGCGACGAGCGGTGATGCGGGCGGCGGCGGCGGCGCGGGCGGTGCCGTGTTGATCGAAGCACCGACGATCCAGCTCAACATCGGAGGCGTTGCCGTCAATGGCGGCGGCGGTGGCGGCGGCGAGACGGGCAGCCCCGGCAGCAACGGCGGCTTCGCGCTCAATCGCGCGGGCGGCGGCGGCGCCATCAATGGCGGCGGTGCCGGCGCACAGGGCGGCGCACAAGGCACGCTGACGGGCGGCAATGGCGTCGCCAACGACAACGCGGGCGGTGGTGGCGGCGGCGTCGGTTGGATCCGCATGAACACGGTCAGCGGCGGCGTGTCGATGCAGAACGCGTCGTTCGTGAGCCCGAGCTTCAACGACACCGGCACGACCGCGACGCGCGCGATGGCCATCGTCGAGTGATCAGGGCGCGAGCGTTGGTGAGAGCCGCGCGCGCGATGGCGAGACGTCGTCGTTGCGGATGTGATCGGGTACGCCTTGCACGTCCCACACGATGCGTAACTTCTCGAGGACCTTGAGCACGTAGTACGTCACGTCGACCTCCCACCAGAAGAAGCCCTGACGCGCCGAGCGTTGATAGTGGTGGTGGTTGTTGTGCCAGCCCTCGCCGAGCGTGAGCACCGCGAGCACGAGGTTGTTGCGCGAGGTGTCGGTCGTCTCGTAGCGACGCGAGCCCCAGACGTGCGCGAGCGAGTTGATGAAGAACGTGATGTGCCACGAGAACACGAGCGAGAGGAAGTGGCCGTAGAACAGCGCCGTCGGGCCGCCGATGAAATAGATGACGAAGCCCCACGCGACGGCGATGAACAGGTCGTGGCGGTTGAGCCAGCGCAGCTCGGGATACCGCGCGAAGTCCTTGATGCGATCCATGTGCGTCACGCGATTCGTCTTCGACAAGATCCAACCGAGGTGCGCGTACCAGAAGCCGTGCTGCAGCGGCGAGTGCGTGTCGTCGGGCTGATCCGATTCCTTGTGATGGTGGCGGTGATGCGCCGCCCACCACAACACGCCTTGCTGCGCGCTCGACATCGCGAGCAGCGCCAACACGAACTGGAAGACGCGCGAGGTCTTGAACGTGCGGTGCGCGAAGTAGCGGTGGTAGCCGCCGGTGATCGCGAACATCCGGACGAGGTAGCTACCGACGAGCCACCCGGCCGCCGCCCAGCTCCACCCGACCACGATCGCGCCGACCACCGCGACGACGTGAACCGCCATGAACGGGTACGTCACGAGCGGACTGGGTCGGTCTCGTACAGCTCGCTCGGGATCGACGGCCAAGGTCATGCTCCTAGCGTGTGGCATGCGGCGCGACTCGTGGGTCAGCGTTGCAGCACGGTTACGGTAGACGTGACGAGATTGTGACGCGTGAATTTGTAACCGCGCGCCCGCCGCACGGTGTGCGAAGACGGTGAGAGTCAAACCATGAAGTCGTTCTCCTTCGAGCACGTGTTCCGGGCGCCATCCGTCGCGGTGGTGTTCGCCGCCTACTTCGACCCGAAGCACGCGATCGAGCAGGACCGCGAGCTCGGTATCGTCGAGCGCGAGATCCTCGAGTGGGAAGACACGCCGGAGCAGCTGCGTCGGGTGTGTCGCGTCGTGCCCAAACGTCAGCTTCCGGCACTGGTTCGGCCACTCGTGAATGGCCAGCTCCACTATGTCGAGACGGCGATCTGGCGGAAGCGCGAGGACCGGATCGAGTGCGAGATCCGACCGTCGATCCTCGCCGGCCGCGCGACGATCAGCGCAACGTATCGGCTCTCACCCGTTTCCCCAGGGCTGATCCGGCGGTCCTACGAGGGGTCAGTGTCGGTAGATGTCCGGCTGATTTCGGCGCGGATCGAACGCGGGATCGTCGCGGAATTCGAGCGTTCGATGCCGCTTGCCGCCGCCTGCACCCAGGCCTTCTTGGACCGGGTCCCATCTTCTGTCCAAGCTCACGCTTAAATCCTGGGAATCCCTGGGGCATAATATTCAGCGTGACCATTCCTGCGGGGACACTGGTCCCTCGCGATGCCAGGGAGTTCGGCAGCTATCAGCTGATCGCGAAGCTCGCGACCGGCGGCATGGCCGAGATCTTTCTCGCGCGTCCATCGGGTGCGGCTCACAACGACGTTCTCGTGCTCAAACGAATCCTTCCGCACCTCGCGGAAGACGATCACTTCGTCACGATGTTCCGAGATGAGGCCGACCTCGCGAGCAAGTTGATCCACAAGAACGTGTGCCACGTGCACGCGTTCGGCGAGTTCGCGGGCACGTGGTTCATCGCCATGGAGTACCTCCACGGCGTTCCGCTCTCGCGCATGATGACGCGCCTCTCGAAGGCCGGAAAGATGCTCGACGTTCGCGTCGTTGCCGGCATCATCGTGCAGGCCTGCGAAGGCCTCCATCACGCACACGAAGCGAAGGACGAGAGGGGCGCGCTCATGGGCGTCGTGCACCGCGACGTCTCGCCGCCGAACATCATGGTCTGCGGCGATGGCACGGTGAAGCTCCTCGATTTCGGCATCGCGAAGGCGCGCGGCGCCAACTCGCGAACACGCACCGGCACGGTCAAAGGCAAGAACGCCTATATGTCCCCCGAGCAGATCCTCGGGAAGCCGCTCGACCGTCGCAGCGACGTGTTCGCGCTCGCGATCGTCATGTACGAGATGCTCGCGATCAAGCGCCTCTTCCATCGCGACTCCGACTTCCTCACGTTCAAGGCGATCACCGAGGAGCCCATCCCCGACATCCGCGAGCGCCGCCCAGACCTCCCGCCCGGCATGCGCGCCGCGCTCATCCAGGCGATGGCGCGCGACCCGAACGGCCGCTTCGATACCGCGCTCGGATTCGCGAACGCGATCCGCAACTCGGTCGCCACGCTCGGTGGCCCCGCCTCCGCGAACGACCTCGCACGCCTCCTGTTCACCGACTTCGGCGACGAGATGTCCGCGCGCGACGAGATCCTCAAGGCCGCCGACGATCCGGGCCCCTCGATCGCCACGCTCGTGACGCCGCCCGCCGGCGTGCCGGCACAGCGCCCGCGCCGCCCACCGACGCAACCGCCGCCGATCCCGCAGCACGCGCGCCAGGGCGAGCTCGCCGGTCGCAGGAAGGAGCCGAGCCTGATGCCCGCCTCCGTCCCCTCGATGATCTTCGGCGACTCGAGCGCGCAGGTCAAGGTGCCCAACACCCCGCCCCCCGTCCCGCCGAAGCGTGACGAGAGCTCCGCACCATTCGTCCTCCCACCGCTGCCGACCGGCGTGCTCGACCTCACCGCGAACGTCCCCGCCGACACGTGGATGGCAAATCCCGATACCGATCTCCTCAAGGGACATCGCCTCAAGGGCCTCGTCACCGTCGTCGCTGCACTCGGCATCCTCACGCTGATCGCGGTCGGCGTCTTCTTCCTCGTGAACCGCGAGGAGAAATCCGACAGCTACATCCCGCCCCCTTCCCCCGACGCATCGAAGTCCGCCGCCGGCTCGCTCGATGCCGCGCCCGTCGTCCCGCCCGACGCCGCGGGCACGATGTCGCAAGACGACATCATCGCGCTCTCGCGCTACGGCTTCTTCAGCATCACCGCCACCGCGAAGACGGTGATCTACATCGACGGCAAGCTCGTCGGCGAGACGCCGCTGACGCGTGTGCCGCTCAAGCCCGGTCCGTACAAAGTCAAGGCCGTCGGTCCGCGCAACCGCACCAAGAACTTCAACATCAACATCTACGCGACGAAGGACACCGACGAGGGCACGATCGCGTGGGACAAAGAACGCTGATCGTTTCGTGACGTGAACCTCGTCACCGCCGCCGCGCTCGGCTTGGGTCTGGGCATCGTCACGGGCATGCCGCTCGGGGTCATCAACGTCGCGATCGTCGACGCGACGGTCGCCGGCCACCGCCGGTTCGCGATGGGCATCGGCATCGGCGGCGCGGTCGCCGACGCGGTGCACGCCGCGCTGGCGTTCATCGGCGTGGGTCAGCTCCTCTTGCGCCGCCCCGATCTCGTGCGCGCGTTGGCGATCGCCGCCGCGGTGCTCGTGATCGCTTACGCGGTGATCGCGTGGCGAACGAAGCGTGTCCCGACGAAGCAGATCGACGCGACGAGCCCGCGCGCGGTGCTGACGGGTCTGATGCTGACGCTCGTGAATCCCGGTGCGCTGTCGGCGTGGGTCGCGGTCGCCGCGCTCTGGCCGGGCGTTTCGGTCGCCGAAGCAATCACACTCGCCGTCGCTGTCGGCGTCGGCTCGGCCACATGGTTCACGCTGCTGGCGTATGTCGTGAGCCGCGTGCCGCGCGAGCACAGAGCGCTGCAGATCATTCCGAAGGTCGCGCTGCTGGCGCTGCTCGCGCTCGCGATCGTCGGCGTCGTGCGCGTTCTGTGATCGCGCCTTGCGCCTTGCGCCTTGCGCCTCGCGCCTTGCGCCTTGCGCCTTGCGCCTTGCACCTTGCGCCTTGCGCCCTGCGCACATCCGCTCGCGCCGGCGCTCGCGTGCACGACGCACGTTCCCCACGCACGCGTCAGCGCGAACGCTCGCGTGCGTCACGCGCGTTCCCCCACGCACGAACGTCGGCGCGAGCGCGAACATGCGCGCTTACGCGGCGCGGGTGCGGGGCCCGGCTCGCTCGGCCCCGATACCGCGGTGCCCTGACTTTACGGCGGCGCCATTGCCGCGAGCGACTTGCCCTTGAACGTGCGGCTATGAATCCGATCTCGCTCGGGACCCCGCACCCCGCGCCGCTGCGCGCGCATTGACGAGAGAACGCACGCATGCGCACGCACCACGCACGCACTCACTCACGCACTCACTCACGCACGCGCGCACGCACGCACGCATGCACGCGCTCGCTCACGCACTCACTATCTCCGCGCGCGGACGTCCACGCTGTCGAGGGTGCGCCGCTCGTTCGCGCTCGTTCGCGCTCGTTCGCGCTCGTTCGCGCTCGTTCGCGCTCGCTTACCGCGCTCACTATCTCCGCGCGCGGACGTCCATCGGACGTCCCTGGGTCGACCGGGTATACCGATGGACGTCCAATGGACGTCCACGCTGTCGAGGGTGCGCCGCTCACGCGCGCTCGTTCGCGCTCGTTCGCGCTCGTTCGCGCTCGCTTACGCGCTCACTATCTCCGCGCGCGGACGTCCATCGGACGTCCCTGGGTCGACCGGGTATACCGAGGGACGTCCAATGGACGTCCACGCTGTCGAGGGTGCGCCGCTCACGCGCGCTCGTTCGCGCTCGTTCGCTCTCGCGTACGCACTCACTCTCCGCGCGCGGACGTCCATCGGACGTCCCTGGGTCGACCGGGTACACCGAGGGACGTCCAATGGACGTCCCGCGGTGTGCCTCTCGCGCGAATGACGCGCGAGACGCCGGGTGCTGAGGAGCGATGCGCGAGGCGCGACGCGAGGCGCGACGCGAAACAATGCACGCGCGTCTCGTCAATGCGCGCATAGCGGCGCGGGTGCGGGGTCCCGAGCGAGATCGGATTCATAGCCGCGCGTTCAAGGGCAAGTCGCTCGCGGCAATGGCGCCGCCGTAAAGTCAGGGCACCACGGTATCGGGGCCGAGCGAGCGGGCCCCGCACCCGCGCCGCGAGCGCGCATGTTCGTGTTCGCGCGTGCGCTCGCGACGCACGGGCGCAACGCGCTAGGCGAGGCGCGAGACGCGAGACGCGAGGCGCAACGCCAACGCGCAAGGTGCAACGCGCGAGGCGCAACGCCAACGAGAAGGCGCAACGCGTGAGGCGCAACGCCAACGCGCAAGGCGCAACGCGCAACGCGTGAGGCGCAACGCCAACGCGCAAGGCGCAACGCGCAAGGCGCAACGCCAACGAGCAAGGCGCGACGCGCGGCGCGCGCTCTACGAGAGCGGCGCCGGGCGGATGCTCGTGATGTGCAGGCTCGACTCGGCGCTCGTCACGATCTGCACGCGGTCGCCGGTCGAGAATCGCGGCACGAGCTCGGCGGGGCCCTGAAAGCTGATGTCGTTGAGGTTGACGACGTCGAGCTCTTCGCCCTCCTCACCCGTGGCGCGCTCGATGTCGAGCTGGATCTTCGCGACCTGGCGAGGCGTGACGTGTTGAAACCTCGCGGCGAGCGTGTAGAGCTCGATGCTGCGGATGGTTCCCACCACGCGCATGCCCTCCTCGCTGCTCATACGACCATCGTAAACGAGTGCGTGGGTCACCCGTCGAGAGCAGGCGGCACCAAATGGAGTGCGCGCGTGTCCTACAGAGCGGGCTTCGTCGGGCGCGCGGGTGCTCCCGCGACCTCGATCCCGTTCATCGCGCGTGCAGCGTAGATGCACGGCTCGGTGCCTTCGCAGACCAGGCGATCGTGCTCGGAGCCTTCGGTCACGAGTAGCTCGTCACCCGGAGTGAGCAAGCGGCCGCTCCCCATCTCTCGCAGCTGGCCTTGCATGACCATCATGGCTTCTTCGCCGAGGTGCTTGTGTGGTGGGAACACGGCACCGGGCTCGAGGCGGATGAAGCCGCAGTCGGCCGCGGCGTACACGGCGCCGCCGTGGAAGTGCACGAGCGAGATGCCCCCCGCCTCTTGGTTCCAGGAGGCGGGACGCTCGATGAGTCCGAGGATCTCTCGGGCTCTCTCGAGCGTGACGTCGTACAGCGACGCCATGCGAGCGGAGAACTTCTCGAAGCGCCCGCCGCCCGTCGAGGCGAGGAGACGCGCCTTGACGTCGGGAGCCGGCGTGGCGGAAAGGACGAGCAGATCGGCGGAGGCTTGATAGCCGGCGAGCTCGGCTGCGAGCGCGGCGTCCTCGGCGACGGCGCGCTCGACCACGTTCGCTTCATCGGGGTCGAGGATCCCGAGTGCGTACAGTGGAAGGAGCTCGCGGACGTCGGTTGTCATGACGGCTCACCCGATCCCCTGAGATGACCCCGCAGGCGGTCGAGCCCCGCCGCGATGCGTGACTTCACGGTGCCGACGGGGATCTCGATCCGCGCGGCGATCTCGCTGCAGGACAGGCCCTCGAAGTAGGCGAGCGCGAGGACCTGGCGCTGGTCCGGGCCCAGGTCCGCGAGCGCCTTGCGGACGCGAGCGTGGTCGGGGCTGCTGGCTTGGGTGTCATCCACGAGCAGGTCGAGGCCGGAGTCACCCGCATTACGGGAGACGCGTGCAGACTTCTGGAGGTCGAGGGCTCGAGAACGCATACGTATCGCCAACCAGGTACGAACCCGGCCGCGCTTCGGATCAAAATCTTTCGCGCTGCGCCATGCCTCTAAGAACACATCATGTAAGAGGTCTTCGGCTTCTCTGCGCTCACGTACGATGCGCATCGCGAGGCCGAGGAGCAAGCCCGAGTGTCGCTCGTAAAGCTGCGAGAGTGCGTCGCGGTCGCCCTTCGCCATGGCGGCGACCAAACCGGCGTCGACTTCTGCGTCGTCGTCGCGATTTTGATCCGCCGCCACGAAACGGAACGTACCACGCCTTGAGTGTCCACGGCTTACCGCGCGTGGTAGGTAGCGGCCGGTGTCTGATCTCGCCTCGCTCCGTGAAGCAGTCCGCGCGGAAGCAACGGATCGCGTCTGGTCGCAAGGCGTGACCTTGGCCCGGGACCAGCGCGTCACCGAGCGCCACGATTACGGTGGCGAGATCGAGCTCGACGTTCGCGTGCCCGGCCGGCCAACGCCGTTCGAGGTGATCCTCAACGTGAAGCACGGCGAGTGGGAGTGCTCGTGCCCGAGCAAGGAGCAGGCGTGCTCGCACGTCGTGGCCGCGGTGCTCGCGAAGGAGCAAGGCATTCAAGCGCGCGAGGCAGCGACGCTGCGTTACGTGCTGTCGTCGGCGCCGGGCGGGATCGTCGTCGAGCGGTTCCTCGTGATCGGCGACAAGGCCGAGGCGCTGAAGGGCTCGATCGTGCGGCCCGACATCGCGACCATACAGGCGGACCTCGTCGCGGATTCGCTGCTGAACGTGCGCGCGGGACCGCTGACCGGCGATCGCGTCGACCGCTTGTTCGAGGTGCTCGCCGATGCGCGCGACGTGCGGTGGGGCGAGGACCGCGTGACCACGAGCTCGGAGCCGGTGCTTCCGCGTGCGGTGATCGAAGACGCGCGCGGCGGCGTGAGCGTGCGCATCGATCGCGATCCGATCGTGCAGGACGTCGTCGCGGTCGGTGTCGTGCGCACGTTCGAGAACCAGCTGCGGCCGATCGGCGCGATCGATCTCGCGGGCCCGCGTCTCGAGAAGCTCCCGCAGACCTTCGAGGTGCCTCGCCACGCGTTTCCCGAGCTGATCGGCAAGACGTTGCCCGCGCTCGCGCAGCGGATCCTCGTCGAGGTCCGCACGCAGGCGCTTCCGAGAGTCGGCGCGCGTGAAGAGCCGCGCATGGCGTTCGAGGTCGAGCAGGACGGCGATCGCTTGCTCGTGTTCCCGACGCTCGTCTACGGCGATCCACCGCGCGCGCGCGTCGACGGTGGCCGGCTCGTCCACATCACCGGCGCACTCCCCATGCGCGACGAGGATAACGAGCGCCGGCTCACGCATCGCCTGCGCGACGAGCTCAACCTCGTGCCGGGCCGCCGCGTCGAGCTGGCGGGGCGCGAGGCGTTCCTGATGCAGAACGGGCTCGCATCGTGGCTGCGCGACGACGCCCGCGCCGCGAGCTCGGCGAAGGCCGTCTTGCTCGACGCGAAGATCATGATCGACGGCAAGAAGCTCGACGTCACGCTGACCGGCAGCGACGGTCGCACGGCCTCGATCGGCGCCGCGCTGCGCGCGTGGCAAGCGGGCATCGATCTCGTGCCGATGGCGGGTGGCGGCTGGGGCAAGGTGCCGATGACCTGGTTCGATCAGCACGGGCATCGCGTCGCCGACCTGCTCGCGACGCGCGGTGAGGATCACGCGGTTCCGATCTACGCGCTGCCGGATCTCGCGCGCCTGTGCGAAGAGCTCGACGAGCCCCCGCCGCCCGAGCTCGATCGCATCCGGCCGTTGATCGACAACTTCGACGGCATCCCGACGGTGCCGGTGCACGAAGGCTTTGTCGGCGAGCTGCGCCACTACCAGCAGCGCGGCGTCGACTGGCTCGCGTTCTGCCGCAACGCCGGACTCGGCGCGATCCTCGCGGACGACATGGGTCTCGGCAAGACGATCCAGGCGCTCGCGATCTTGCCGCACGGCAAGCAGACGCTCGTCGTCGCGCCGACGAGCGTGCTCTTCAACTGGCTCGCCGAGATCAAGAAGTTCCGGCCCGACCTGACGGTCGCCACGTATCACGGCGCGCGGCGCGTGATCGATCCGTCCGTCGACGTGGTCCTCACGAGCTACCCGATCTTGCGCAACGACACCGACCAGCTCACGCAGATCGCGTGGGACATCGTCATCCTCGACGAGTCGCAGACGATCAAGAACCCCGACAGCCAGGTCGCGCGCGCCGCGTATCGCTTGAAGTCGGCGTGGAAGCTCACGCTGTCGGGCACGCCGATCGAGAACCGCCTCGAAGAGTTGTGGAGCCAGATCCACTTCACGAACCCGGGGCTGCTCGGCGGGCGTGCGGACTTCGCGGATCGCTGGTCCACGCCGATCAGCGCTGGTGACTCGGTGACCGCCGCGCGCCTGCGCGAGCGCATCCGTCCGTTCGTCCTGCGACGGCTCAAGATCGAGGTCGCGAAGGAGCTGCCGCCGCGCACCGAGGCCGTGATGTACGTCGAGCTCGACGAGGCCGAGCGCGTGACCTACGACGCGATTCGCGCCGCCACGCAGCGCGAGATCGTCGCGATGCTCGAAGCGGGCGGCGGCATCATGGCCGCACTCGAGGCGCTGCTCCGCTTGCGACAGGCGTCATGTCATCCGGCGCTGCTGCCCGTCGCGCTGCGCGGCCTCGAGGCGCCGCCATCGTCGTCGAAGCTCGAGCGCCTGATGACCGCGCTCGAGGATGCGGTCGCCGACGATCACAAGGCACTCGTGTTCTCGCAGTGGACCTCGCTGCTCGATCTGATCGAGCCGCACCTCAACGAATCCGGCATCAAGTTCGTCCGGCTCGACGGCTCCACGAGCGCCGACGACCGCGCGAAGGCCGTGCACACGTTCCAGGGCGAAGGCGGCCCACCGGTGATGCTGCTCTCGCTCAAGGCGGGTGGCACCGGCCTCAACCTCACGGCCGCCGATCACGTCTTCCTCGTCGATCCGTGGTGGAACCCCGCCGTCGAGGATCAGGCGGCCGATCGCGCACACCGCATCGGGCAGGACAAGCCGGTGATGGTCTATCGCCTGGTCGCGCGCGATACCGTCGAGGAGCGCATCCTGGAGCTGCAGGCGCGCAAGCGTGCGCTCGCGGATGCCGCGCTCGCGGATGCAGGTGGTGCCGCGGCGATCACACGCGCCGATCTGCTCGCGCTACTCTCGTAGCGTGCGCTGGCTCATCGTCGTCCTGATCGCCTGCTCGTCGAAGAAAGACCCCCCGCCCGTGCCGTCCCCGCCAGCGCCGCCATCATCGCCGTCGTCGGTCATGCAGGACGGTCCCGCCCTGTTGGTCGCGCAACTCACCGTGGAGGTCGATCATCGCGTCGAGCTCCTCTCGATCGCGATGCGGCTTGCCGGCGCGCCCGAATATCAGGTTGCAGCGACCCCGTACGCGAAGGACGTCGACAAGTTCTTCGCCGAGTTCAAGAACCATCCGGCTGTTCGACTGACCGCGGAGCTCCGCACGAAGCGCGGCATCTCGTACGACGCGCCGATGGTGTTCGCGGTGCATCTCGACTCCGCGTTCGCCCTCCAACACGCCGAAGAGATCGCGCACATCGATAAACGCTGGGGCGGCGTCGACCTCGAAGCGTACGCCGCCGCACTACGCACATTCGCGCGCGATGCCAAGCTCGCCGACTTCCTCGCCAAGCATCGCAACACGCACGACGCCGACCTCGCGAAGGTCCGCGCGATGGTCAACGCCGATAACCCCGTCGCGTTCTTCGACGATCTGTTCGGCAAACGCGGCTCGCACACCGTCGTGCTCGGCCTCTTGCTCGGCACGAACAACGTCGGCGTTCGCAGCGGCGACAACTACTACCAGATCCTCTCGACGCCGACGCTGCCGCTCCTCGTGCACGAGATGGCGCACTCGTACATCAATCCACTGTTCGCGAAGCACGCGACCGCGCTCGAACCCGCGGGCCAAGCGCTCTATCCGCTGTTCGCCGAGGCGATGCGCAAGCAGAAGTACGTCGACTGGCAGACGATGTTCAACGAGTCCGGCGTGCGCGCGCTCGTCGTGCTGTTCATGCGCGCGCAAAAGGGCGACGTCGCCGGCGCTGCCGCCGCACGCGACGAGATGCGCGCATCGTTCCTGTGGGTCAACGAGCTCACCGAGATATTTCGTAAGTACCAGCGCACCGGCACGCGCGACGAAGCCGCGCTGATGGCGCAGGTCACCGCGCTGTTCGACGGGCTCGTGAAGCAATACGGCGGCAAGGCGCCACCGACGCCTTTCATCGGCCCGTTCGATGCGGTGCTCCAGCGCGACTACGTGCTCGCGCTCGCGCTCGGCCCTGCCGCGGACTACGCGAAGAAGCTGCCGTTCTTCGCGAACAAGCGCTTCGTCGACCCCGCCGCGAAGGTCGAGCCCGGCGTCGGCATCGTCGCGTACGGCACGCCGGCGACCAATGCGCTGATCGCGAACGTCGCCAAGCATGCGTCGTGGAAGATCACGGCCGACGGCATCGAGCTCGGCGCGAAGAAGTTTCCCGGCAAGGACCTCGTGCTGATCGCGACCTGGTTCCGGCTCGACGATCCGACGCGCGGCATCGCGATCTACACCGCGGCGGACGAACGCGCGCTCGTCGGCGTCAACGGGCAGCGCCACGGTCCACGCGACTGGCTCGTCGCGCGCCGCACCGCGAAGGGCTACGAGGTCGTCGAGACCGGCGATTGGCCGGTCGACGCGCAGGCGTGGGTCCCGTTCAAGTAAGCGGTGACAGCCGCAAGATCTTGCCGTGCACGTCGCCGTTCGCCGGATCGATCTGCGGATCGATGAACAGCCGCGTGACCGCGGTGTTGCGGAGGCCGGCCAAGATCTCGTCGGACAACAGATTCCCGGCGTCGAGCCCGACTGCGAACAAATCTTCGCCGGTGCCCATCTCCTTGGCGAACGTTTCGGCGGCCTCACCGGTCGAAAACAAGAACCCGTACGGACGGCGGCACCACATGTCATCACCATTCGAAGTCAGGTACCAGATGCGTGGCGGAAGCAGCTCGACGAGCTGCTTCATCGTGACGTCACCTTCCTGCGCGGAGGACATGCCCGCTCTGCTACCACAAACGCGTGCTAGCGTGCGCGCATGATTCGCCTTGCAGCACTCGCGCTCGCCTTGCTCGTGGCCTGTGGCCCCGGTGTGAAGGGTGGCCCGTCGATGAACAACAAGATCGGCGGTGAGGAGCCCGAGAAGCCGACGTCACCCGTCGTGTCGGCGAGCATCCTCGCGAAGGAGCCGGCCGCGAACAAGGTCGAGGTCAAGCACATCCTGATCGGGTGGAAGAGCGTCGGCCGCGACGGCAAGCCCGCCGACAAGCGCGCGATGGATCGTGAGAAGACGGACGCCGAGACGGTCGTGAAGACGCTCGTCGGTCAGTTGAGCGCGAAGACCGCGGACTTCGACACGCTGATGAAGGCGCACTCCGAGGATCCGGGCAGCGCGAAGAACGCGACCCCGTACTCGATCGCTTACGACGACATGAACTTCGACAGCGACTTCCGCCGGCTCTCGATTCGCCTCATCGTCGACGAGATCGGCGTCGTCGAGACGCAGTTCGGCTTCCACATCATCAAGCGCGTTCAGTAGTCAGCGCGCGGGCGATTCGAGGAAGCGGCCCTCGCGCTGGATCGAGCGACGCAGCCGCCGCAGGGCGATGTGGTCCCTCGTTACGATCACGGCCGTGACGACGCCACCCGCGGCGAGCAGCAGGAACGAGATCTGCGTGAGGTGCAGGAACGCGAACACGAGCGTGAGGATCGTGATGGCGTCGCGGCGCACGATCATCGGCGCGTAGGTCGCGATCCACGCGAGCCACGGCGGTAGATCCTTCGTCGCGATCGCGGTCGTCTCCGCGGGCCGCAAGCGCACGCTGTTCGGGTGCTGGCCCGGTACGACGTCGAACTTGCCGACGTAGTCCTGACTGTTCGCGGAGCCGACCGCGACGATGATGTTGTAGTAGATGCAGTAGAATGACCACAGGTACGTGATGAGGCCGACGGTCATCATCGCGATCCACGGATCGACACGCAGCTCGCCGAAGTAGCTCGCGCCGAAATACTGGTGACAGTGCCAGCCGATCGCGAGCATGTAGCCGACGCTCGAGAGTTCGTCGACCACGGTGTCGAGCCACGCGCCGAACCGCGACGACAAGAGCTTCACGCGCGCGATCTCGCCGTCGCAGCAGTCGAGGTATTGCCCGGCGAGGATGATCGCGGTGCCGGCGATCACGTAGCTCATGCTCGCTTGCGCGGACAGGTAGCAGCCGAGCGCGACGATAACGCCGACGAACATCGAGACCTGATTTGGCGACACGCGCGTCCACACGAGCAGCTTCGTGAGCGGCAGCGAGATCGGCCGATACAGATAGCGCGTGAGCGCGTTGTCCTGCGGCTTGATCAAGATCGAGTAGAGCAAGCGATGCGCGGCGTGCCGGTCCTCGCGCGTGCGGATCGGATGACACGCGACGGCGCCGTGCTCGATGCGCGCCTCGGCATCCGCCGCGATCACCGTATCGCTCTCGCCGCGAGCGAGCCGGGTGACGACCGAATCCGCGGCGGCGCCGGTCGCGAGGATCGCGCCCGCATAGCCGATGGGCCCGACCGCGATCGCGATGCCGTTATTCGGCCGGTTCTCGACGAGCGGCTGCGCGAGCCCGGTGTGCACCAGCTGGTCGGCGCGCAGCACGAGGACCGGTCCGCTCGTCGGTGCGCGCCACGCGTGCAGCTCCTCCCGATTCCCGTCGACGACGAACACGCGCTCCGCGCCGAGCTTGTGCGCCACGCGCACCGCGCGTTCACGTGCAGTCAGTCCCGCGATCTTCTCGCGGGATAGTCCGTCGTCTGCGAGGACGATGGCGTCGAGCTTGGTCACCGGCATTCACTCTCTACATGCAGGACGAGCCGAGGTGAAGCATCGTGACAACTCCGGTAATGGTTGTCGGTCGTATGCGGACGGTGGGCCGGTGACGAAAACTAATCAGCGGCCGAGTCCCTCCCGATGCGATCTGTCGAAACTTGAACAGATCGCGCGCCCAACCCTGCGAACTCCGCCGCGCATGGCGATTGCACGCTCGCGCGTGCGCTGTGAAGGCTGTCATCCTGGCTGCTGGCTGCGAGACGCGACTTCGTCCGTATTCCGATGACACCCCCAAGACGCTCTTGGCGGTCGGCGGTGTGCCGATCCTGCGTCGCCAGATGACCACCCTGCTCCGCGCCGGGTTCGACCAGTTCGTCCTCTGCACCGGCTACCTCGAGCACATGATTCGCGACGCGGTGACCAGCTGGTTCCCCGCGCTCGATGTCACGTTCGTGACCAACCCGGAGTTCCGCACGACCAACAACGCGTACTCGCTGCTGCTCGCACGCGAGCACGTCGAGAACGCGGGCTTCATCCTGCTCGACGGCGACGTCGTGTTCGACCTCGGCGTGATCGAAGAGCTCGTCGAGCGCGGTCCCGACTGCCTCGCCGTTCGCTCGGTCGGCGAGCTCGGCCTCGAAGAGGTCAAGGTCACCGTAGACAACGAAGACCGCGTGCTCGCGATCGGCAAGCACGTCCCCGTGCGCACCGCGATGGGCGAGTCGGTCGGCATCGAGCTGCTCTCGACCGCATCGGCGAAGCGCCTGTTCGCGGCGCTCCATACCCGCGTGGCCGACCAGGGCCTCGTCCACGAATATTACGAGGCGTCGTTCCAGCAGATCCTCGACGACGGCGCGACGATCTACGGCGTGGACATCGGCTCGATGTACGCCAGCGAGATCGATACGATCGAGGACCTCGTCGCCGCCAACGAGCGGCTCGCGCAGCGCCCGGCGTTCGACGTCACCGTCGACGTCCGCCTCGCGGTGTGACCTGCTTCGCATGAGGTTCTCGTTGCGACGGGATGCCCAGCCCGGATAAAATTGGCTGATGCGGCGGTTGCTGTTCCTTGGCCTTCTCGCAGGTTGCGCGACCGCAGGCACCGAACAGCC
Organism: Myxococcota bacterium; assembly: GCA_030857175.1. Classification (GTDB taxonomy): domain Bacteria; phylum Myxococcota_A; class Polyangia; order Haliangiales; family Haliangiaceae; genus JABFXX01. The sequence continues at coordinate 103,360 of JALZOJ010000019.1, forward strand.
CAACACGGACGCCGCCGGCGGCGATGGCTCGCGGATCGACGCCGCGCCCGATACGCCGCTGCCGTGCAACGAAGTCACGACCGAGCTACTCAAGAACCCGGCGTTCGACACCACACCGATGGGCACGCAGTGGATGCAAACACCCATCCAGCCGTCATTCCCGCTGGTCACGGATCAGGGCGGAGGAACGACGGGTGGAATCGCCGAACAGACCGCGCCGTACGACGCGTGGCTCGGCGGGCTCGCGGGCACCGACGTCCTCTGGCAAGACATCGCGATTCCCGCGCGGACGCGGCTCCTCGCGCTGAGCGGCTTCTACGAGGTGCGGAGCAGTGACTCGGCGACCGTCGTGGTCGACACGGGCTCGCTCGCATTCGTGCAGACGAACGACAGCCCGATCGCCGTCGCGCAGGCCCTCGACAACACGAAGCGCACGACGACGTGGTCGCCGGTCAACTACGCCGTCTCGAATGCCGAGACGCTGTCGGGCATGACGATCCGCTTGAAGATGACGTCGACGAACAACGCGGTCAATCCGATCAGCGGCGCGGGCGCGACGTCATTTTTCTGGGACACGCTCTCCGTCAAAGCCACTCACTGCATGTAAGCGGCGAGGCGATCCTTGGCGATGTCGTCGAGGATCTCCGTGATGCGAGCGGCGTTTGCCGTGACCGTCGCGTGATTCGCGCGTGCGATCCGCGATGCGACGTCCTCGCGCGGTGGCGCCGCGTGACCGCCGAGGATCTGCGCTTGCTGCATCGTGCTCGCGAGCGGCGGTGCGCTGCGGACTTGATCCAGGATCGCGAGCGGCACGAGCTGCAGCAGCGGGTCGGGTGAGCGCCGCACGAACGGCACGAGTCGCGACGGTGATGCGAGATCGAGCGGCGCGCGAGGATGAAAGTCCGCGACGCCCGCCGTCGGGATGCGAGCGGCGATCGCATCGCGCACGGCGCTGAATTCATCGCGCTCGATCGCGAGCTCGGGCGCGACGATCATCGCGACACGCGCCTCCGGCTTCGCGAGCGCGGCGCGCGCGGCGGCTTCCCACGCCTCGAGCGCTGGCGTGCCCCACACGATCTCGACGCTCACCTCACCTGCGAGCCGCGCCGACTTCGCCCACGGGCAGAGGTCGTACGCCTCGACGATCTCGACGAGGTAGCGGTCGAGGATACGTCGGACTTCTGCTGACTTGCGGTCTGTCACTCGGCGCAACCATGGTAGCGATCGCGTGTCATCTTGAGCAGAGTGAAGATCGCGTTCCTACTGGCCAGCCTGGGCATCGCGGCGAACGCAGATGCCGGGGTGTATGCGGACGCGTTCGCGAAGTCCGACAAGGGAGCGATCGCGACGCTCCGCGCCCAGAAGGAAGACGCGGCCGCGCGTTGCACGCTCGGCGCGATCTACGCGAAGAAGAACGACCTCTCGCGCGCATCGCTCTACCTCTCGGGCTGCAGCGACCTCGAGCTCCCCACGGATATCTCGGAGACCGTCGCGCGCGCGTCGCGTGACGTGACCAAGAAGCTGCGCGAGAGCCAGATGTCGTCGATCGTGATCTCGATCGAGCCGGAAGGCAGCACGCTGAGCGCCGAGCTCAGCGCCCTGCCCGGCGAGACATTCACCGTACCCGCCACCGTCTGGGTGAAAGGCGGCACGTACGAGCTCGAAGCGACGGACGGGCAGCTCACGTACAAGCAGCGCGTCTCGGTCGGCACGTTCAGCCGCACGTCGACGGTGATCGACGTGACGCCGAAGAAGGTCGCGCCGCCCAAAGCCGGCAAGGCAGACTTTCGCGAGGACAACGCCGCCGAGGCGACGCACAAAGGCCAGCCGGCGGCGGTCAAGCGTCCTTCGCTGATGAGGAAGAAGGATCTCGGCATCGTCGAGGGCCCGATCGGCAACCTCGAAGATCCGATGGCGGTCCGCCACACGCGTCGGGCAAGCAGCAGGCTATGGCTCGGCGCGCGCCTCGGTGCCGGCATGTTCGACGACGGCGCGGCCGATGCGCGCGTCGGCGGCGCGTTCGGCCTGACCACGCGCTACGCGCTCGCGGCGCGCTACTTCCTCGCGGGCCGCCTCGACTGGAGCCAGCGCGGTGGCTCGTCGGTCGACGCGATCGGTGCGAGCGCGGGCGCGGGCGCGACCATCGTCGACAGCATCGCGCTGATCGCGCAGCTCCGCGCGGACCTCCGCTTCGGTGGCAATGACGAGATGGACGTGCGCACGCTCGGCGCGAGCGCCGCGTTGAACCTCGAATTCACGCTGCCATCGACGCCGATCACAGCCGGCCTCCGCTTCGAGCAAGGCATGACCGAGATCATGCCGGGCACGCGCGACCGCGCGGTGCTGCTCGAAGTCGGCGTCGACTGGCGCTAGAAGTAGTCGCTGGCGAGGCGGTCTTCGCGCGGGACCTTCGCCCACTCGAAGCGCGCGAGCAGCTCTTGCGGTGTGCCCTCACCGAGGTTCGCGACGCGGCCGAGCGCACTCGACAGCGAGCGTGGATCGTGGCGATCGCGTAGCTCGGAGAACGGCAGCGAGCCGTGCAGCTTCGCCAGCTTGTCGCCGCTGCCCTCGAGGAGCAGGAAGTGATGCCGGTACCGCGGCTGCGGATAGCCGAGCAGGCGCTGCAGCATGATCTGGGTCGCCGTCGAGGGCGCGATATCGCGGCCGCGAACGACGTCGGTGATCTGCGCGTCGTGATCGTCGACGACGACCGCGAGCTGGTACGCGATCACCGCGTCCTTGCGCACGACCACGGGGTCGCCCATGTCGACCGCGGGCGTCTGCGACAGATCGATGCCGCTCTCGTCGACGAGCGTGATCGCGTCGTCGGGCAAGCGTGCGCGGATCGATTCTTCCTTCGCGCGCGATCGCCAGCCGCCGACGAAACGCCGCGTGCGGCACGTGTTCGGATACGCCCAGCCGCCGTCGGGTGAACGGCGACCGCCGGCGCGTTGCGTTCGCGAGCACGCGCACGGATACAAGCGGCCGGCGGCGTCGAGCGCGTCGAGTGCGGCCTCGTGTGCGGCGCGCCGATCGCTCTGCACGATCACCTCGTCCCAGTCGAGGCCGATCCACGCGCAGGCCTCTTGCAGCATCGTCGCGAAGTCGTCCTTCACGCGTGTGGTGTCGAGATCCTCGAGACGCAGCAGCACGCGGCCGCCGCGCGAGCGCGCATCGAGCCAGACCAGCAGCGCCGACAGCAGCGTGCCCGGATGCGCCTCGCCGGTGGTCGACGGCGCGAAGCGAGAGATCACGTGCCGGGCTTGGAGGACTGCGTCACGACCGGTCGTCGCGCGAGCTCGGCCCAGTACGGCTTGTAGCGATTGCGGCCGTTCAGGAACGTCCACGCGGTGTCGTGCATCGTCGGGCGCGAGTCCATGTGAATGAACTGATCGCTCGGATACCAGCCGATGCCGACCTCGCTGTGGTTGCGCCACAGGTAGTCGCGAATGTCGCGAAGCTGCCTGCCGCGAATACGGAAGTCGATCGCGCGGGCATGGCGGTGCGGTGACGTGCGCGACTCGCCCTTCTGCGCGCGAAATGCGGAGACAAACTCGATCGTCTCGCCCTCGTGGCGGTCGGCGACATCGGCGAGCAGCGCGAGCGTGCGGCGCGCGATCGGCTGCGACCAGTTCGTGACACGACAGCGGAACAGCTGGCGGACCTGCTTCTTCGTCGCGGTGTCGGCGGTGCCGTCGCGATTCAAGATCACGGTCGCATTCACGTGCAGGTTCTCGTCGAAGAGCTTCACCTCGACGGGAGTCGCGACGCGCGATTCGAGCATCAGTGCGATCGCGCCCGCGGGCACCGGCACCGGGCTCGCCGCTGCCATCCATCCCGCCATCAACGTCGTCGCCAGCTTGATCTCGAGGATCCCCGGAACCATAAGCCCCTTATATAACGGCGGGAGTGCCGTGAAGTGCGATCGAGATTCTCTCGGGAGCGACGAACCTAATCAACGGAAATGATCGCCAGCAATTCCGACTGGCTCGCGCGCGCTCTGCATGTGGGTGTTGCTTTTGTGACGTGCCTACACGAGGTACGTTCGCGCGCGATGCGCTTCACCGAAGAACACCAGCAGCTCCGCCGCACCGTTCGCGACTTCGTCGAGAAGGAAGTCAATCCGAGCTACGAGGAGTGGGAGAAGGCTGGCGTGATGCCGCTACACGACCTCTTCAAGAAAGCAGGTCGCCTCGGTCTCCTCGGCGTGAACAAGCCCGAAGCGTACGGCGGTCAGGGTCTCGATTACTCGTATCAGATGTGTGTCACCGAGGAGCTCGGCTGGTGCAAAGGCGGCTCGTTCCCGATGGCGTTCGGTGTCCAGACGGACATGGCCACGCCCGCACTCGCGCGCTGGGGCACCGACGAGCTTCGCAAGGAATTCCTCGCGCCCGCGATCGCCGGCGAGGTCGTCACGTCGATTGCCGTCAGTGAAGTCTCGGGCGGCTCGGACGTCGCCGCGATCAGGACCACCGCGAAGAAAGACGGCGACGACTACATCATCAACGGCTCGAAGATGTGGATCACGAACGCGTCGCAAGCCGACTGGATGTGCACGCTCGTCAACACGAGCGAAGGCGCGGTCCACGCGAACAAGACGCTTGTCATCATCCCGACGAAGACCAAGGGCGTCGAGGTCGGCCCCAAGATCGACAAGCTCGGCATGCGTGCGAGCGACACCTGCCCCGTCTACTTCGAGAACGTGCGCGTCCCGCAGCGCAACCGCATCGGCCAAGAAGGCGGCGGCTTCATGATGCAGATGATCCAGTTCCAGGAGGAACGTCTGTGCGGCGCGATCGGCTCGGCGCGCGGCATGGACCGCCTCATCGAGACGACGATCGACTACTGCAAGTCACGCGAGACGTTCGGCCAGCCGCTGATCGCGAACCAGCTGATCCACTTCCGCATGGCCGAGCTCAAGACCGAGGTCGAGGCGCTCCGCTCGCTCTGCTATCGCGCCGTCGAGGAATACATCGGCGGCACGGACGTCACGATGCTCGCGTCGATGGCGAAGCTCAAGGCCGGCCGCCTCACGCGCGAAGTCTCCGACGCGTGCCTCCAGTACTGGGGCGGCATGGGCTTCACGTGGGACAACCCCGCGGCCAAGTCCTACCGCGACTCGCGCCTGCTCTCGATCGGCGGCGGTGCCGACGAGATCATGCTCGGCATCATCGCCAAGCTCATGGGCATCCTCCCGGGCAAGCGGAAGAAGTAGTAGGCTCGCGGCCATGAAATTCGAGTACGACATCTTCACGGTTGCGTGGGGTCACGGCGCGGACACGGCGAACATCGTCAAGGAGCTCAACCGCCGCGGTTCGGAAGGTTGGGAGCTCGTCGCCACCACACGTGACGAGTCGCCCGCCGACGAGCACGACGACGAGGTCGTGATGTTCGTGTTCAAGCGCTCCAAGTCGTAGTGCGCCTTGCGTGCCTGATCGCTGTTTGTATTGCCAGCGCTCCCGCCGAGGCAGATACGACAGAGCCCAAGCCGATCGTCGGCTTCAGCGTGCGCGGCGACTCCAAGCTCCGCGAGCGCACGCTCGGCTTTCTCGCGCACATCGCGATCGGTGACGACATCAGCGATGCCGCGATCCCCAAGGTCACGGCCGCGCTGATCTCGAGCGAGCTGTTCAAGAAGGTCACGATCACGCTCGAAGAAGCGCCCGGCGGCTACCTCGTCGTTGCCACGCTCGTCGACAAGCACTCGTGGTTCGCCGCGCCGACGCTCTACCTCCTCGGCGAACGCCGCGCGGTCGGCGCCGGCTTCATCGAGAACAACCTCGGCGGTTTCAACCAGAAGCTCCTGCTCTACGCGCAATACGGCACGCACGAGTCGCTCCTGTTCGCGACCTATCTCGATCCGTCCGTCAGCGGCACGCCGTTCACGTGGCGCTTCGACATCTACGGTTACCGGCGGCAGATCGACGAATACGCCAACCCCACCGACGACGCGACGGACAAATCGATCCTCCGCACCACCGAGGTCAACTACCTCGGCGCGGGCTTCACGATCGGCTGGACCTGGAAGTGGTGGCTCGTCACCGACCTCCGCCTCCGCGGCGGCAAGATGGCCTACTCCAATCCGCACGGCCCCGACGGAGGCCCGCTCCCCTTTCCGCAAGACGACGGCTGGGACGTCTCGACGCAAAGCCGCATCACGCTCGATGCACGCAAGTACCGCTTCGGCGTTCGCTGGGGCCCGTACCTGCAGCTCTACACCGAGACCACGATCCCCGGCCTCGACGACTACGACTACTCCTCCGTCCTGCTCCGCGCGTACTACAGCTGGCGCCTGCTCGAAGAGCACCAGCTCGAGCTTCGCAGCGGCTTCGGGCTCGGCCGCAATCTTCCGCTCCACAACGACCTCCTCCTCGGCGGCGCCGTCGACCTGCGCGGCTACACGGTCGATCGATTCCGCGGTGACACGCGCGCATTCTTCCGATTCGAGTACTCGGTCCCGATCACGAAGTGGCGCATGTTCGCGTTCCGCGCCGTCACGTTCTGGGACTCCGGCTTCATCGGCTGGTATCGCCCGCGCAAGGACGTCCTCGACGGCGGCGACCGCTCGTTCTTCTACCCGAGCATGGAGCGCGGCACGAGCTGGTTCCGCAATGACGTGGGCGCCGGATTCCGCGTCTACGTCAAATCGGTCGTGCTCCCGCTGCTCGGCATCGACTTCGCGTATGGCATCGAAGGCGAAGCGCCGTCGATCTACTTCCAGCTCGGCCTCGTCGACTTCTGACGGTGAGCTACTCCGGGACGACGCCGCTGATCGGCACCCAGATCGTCTCGCCGCTCGATCCGACCTCGAGCTCGTAGTAGCCGGAGAGCAGCTGGCGCACCGTCGCGGATTGCATCAGGCCGTTCGGCCCTGGCACGAGCACGCGGGCGCCCGGCGCCACCTTCTTCTGGATCTCGCCGTGGATGGTGCCCGAGCCGATGTGGCCGACCCCGATGCCGAGGATCGCGCCGCGCGGCTCGTCGGAGGGCGGCGGCTCGGGTGGGCGTGGGACGGGCGTCTGCAGGCGGACGGAGCCCGGGACCGGCGTCTTGATGTTGGGCTGGGTGATCTCGTCGGGCGAGCGCGGCACTTCGATCACGCCCGCGGAGCGCGACGAAGCCTCGGCTTGCGACTGCGCGCGAACCTTGATCTCGCCCGAGGTGGCGGCGAGTGCTTCCGGAGATGGCTGGCTGCCGGCGCGCGAGCTCGCGCGCGGGAGCCTCGGTTCGCTGCCACCCGCGGATGGGATGTTGTCGGGTGGCGTCGATGGCGAACGCTTCGGCGGCGTGATCGGCGCGTCGGGAGAGGGCGGGCGGCCACGGACGGTCTCGAGGAGCGGGACTTCGCCGGGGCGCGGTTGCATGGCGCCCGGCTGCGAGCCGAGTGCGGTCGCGGAGGGTGGGAGCGGCGGAACGTCGGTCTTGCGGTTCGCGCGGTTTCCGTTCGGCGGGATCGGCGGCGGCATCGCCTTCACGCGCGGGACGCCGCCGGACCAGTCGAGGTTCTGGGCGGGGAGCGATACTTGTGGCGCGCTGCCGTCGTCGGCCGCGATCATCATGTGGCCCATGCGCATGAGCTCGACGCCGAACACGGCGCCGGCGGTCGGGTTGTAGGCGATGAGCTCCTCGATGATCGAGGCCATCATCTGTGGATCGGTGACCGCCATCGGCGTCGTCGCCATCACGACGCGGCGGGTGAGCAGGCGCGCGAGCATTCGCTCGATCGAACGCGACACCGAGCGGAGGATGCCGTCGTTGACCGAGTCGAACGGGAGGCCGACGAACTGCGCGATGAGGAGGCCGGGATCCGCGCAGCGGACCTGCACGGCCCCGGTCGCACGCAGGCGGACGGGCTGGCCCGTCGTCGGGATGATGAACGACGTGGTCATGTCGAACGGCGCCTCGACCGGCGATGTGAGGACGAAGAACGCGGCGACCGGGCGCATCGGGTCGGGCGTGCGCCAGCGATGGCGGCCGGGGCCGAGACGATCACCGACGAGATACGACGGGCACATCACGACCTGTTCGTCGTCCGAACAAGTCACCTCGCATTCCGGACCGATCGGAAACGGCCAGGCGTAGACGAGATGGTCGGACGCGACACTGTCGCGCGCGATGACCGTCATCGATTTCATACTAACCGATCAGGGAAGCAGCGTGCGCGGCCGCCGTAAGAGGTTTTAGGCAGGGTCTTCGTCGGGGTCGAGGCCGTCGGCACCACGGGCGACGGGGTGGATCCGCACGCGACGCACGCGCCGCGGAGACGCCTCGATGACCTCGAGGACGGTCCCGTTATCGGTGGTCAGTCTTTCGCCGGCTTGGGGGATTGCCTGGGCCAGGCTCATGCACAAGCCGGCAATGGTCGTCCGGTCCTTGCCGACCGGTAGGTCGAGGTAGAGGTCCCGGTTCACCTTGCGAACCGACGCCCAACCCTGGACCAGGATGGTGCCGGCCGGCTCGCGGGTGAAGAAGACCTCCGGGACGTCGTCCTCACTCATGATGTCGCCGACCAGCTCTTCGATCAGATCTTCGGTCGTGACGAGGCCCGACAGGCCGCCCTGGTCATCGAGGACGACGGCCATCTGCGTGCGGCGGCGCTGCATCTCTCGGAGGAGATCGAGCGCGCGCGTGCCCTCACTGACCTTGTGCGGCGGGCGCAGGATGTCCTCGAGGACGAGGAGGCCTTTTTCCCACGTGAGCGCGAGGACGTCGCGCGCGACGACGTACCCGATGATGTTGTCGATGCTGCCGTCGTAGACCGGCATGCGCGAGTGCCCCTCTTCGAGGATGACGCGCTGGATCTCGTCGGCCGGCGCACCGCGGCGGAGCGCGACGACGCGCGTGCGTGGGACCATCACCTCGGCGACGGTGACTTCGCCGAAGCCGAGCGCACGCGATGCGATCTCGCTCGCGCGCGGATCGATCGAGCCGGTCTTGGCTGCTTCTTCGACGAGCTGCTGGAGCTCGTCACGCGAGAGGCGCGTCTCCGTGAACGTGGTCTTGTCGCCGAAGAAGCGCAGCACGAGGTTCGACGTCACCGTGAGCAGCCAGACCAGCGGCCGCATGATCGCGGCGAGCAGAAGGAGCGGCCGCGCGACGAAGAACGAATACCGATCGGAGTAGCGCAGCGCGAGCGACTTCGGCACGAGCTCGCCGACGACGAGCTCGAGGAACACGATCAGCACGATCACGGTGGCGAGCGATGTGTTGGCACCGAGGCCGATCGACTCGAACTTCGGGCGCAGCGAGTGCTCGAGCCTGGCACCACCGAATGCGGCAGCGGCGGTGCCGACGGTGGTGATCGCGATCTGCACCGTCGCGAGGAATCGCTCCGGCTGCTCGCGTAGCGACTTGACCGCGATCGCGCGCTTGTCCTTGCGGCGAATGAACTCGCGCAGGCGCGTCTTACGTACGGAGAGGACGGCGATCTCGGCACCTGCGAACACGCCGTTTGCCAGCAGGAAGGCAAACACGATCAGGATCTCGGTACCCATCAGTGCCGGCGCGGAGCATACCGGATATGCTCCGATCCGTGTCGACGCGGGATCGCCCGCCCCCACCGAAGCGAAGCGCGTATATCACGCCCGAAGGAGCGAAGAAGTTGCGTGCCGAGCTCGATGAGTTGTGGACCGTCGAGCGCCCGCGCGTCACGCAACAAGTTGCCGATGCGGCGGCGTTAGGCGACCGCAGCGAGAACGCCGATTATATCTACGGCAAGCGGCGGCTGCGCGAGATCGATCGCCGCCTGCGGTTTCTGTCGAAGCGGCTCGACGTGGTCGTCGTCGTCTCGGAGCCACCGAGTGATCCGAAGCGCGCCTTTTTCGGCGCGTACATCACCGTCGAAGACGAGGACGGCGTCGAGAAGACGTATCGCATCGTGGGCGGCGACGAGTCCGACATGGCGAAGGGCTGGATCTCGATCGACTCGCCCGTCGCACGCGCGCTCGTCGGCAAGAGCGAGGGCGACGAGGTGACGGTGAAGGTTCCCAAGGGCGACGTCGTCTACACGGTGATCGGGGTGCAGTACCGGTGAACGCCGTCCCGAAACCATTTCGCGACGAGCCCTCGCGTGCGATCGCGGTCCAGCTGCCGAAGGCGCTCCAGCGCTACTCGCGTACGCAGCAGCGCTGGCGCGCAAACTGCGAGGTCACCGTGCTGCGCGACGGCAGTGACACGTATCCCGCGATGCTCGAGGCGATGCGCGCCGCGCAGAAGACGATCTGCTTCGAGACGTACATCCTCGCGGCCGACGCGACCGGCGATCGCTTCAAGTCCGTCCTGATCGAGCGCGCGCACGCGGGCATCGCCGTGCGCCTCATCTACGACGCGGTCGGATCGTTCGGCCTCCCCGGCTCGTGGGTCGAAGATCTGCGCGCCGCGGGCTGCGAGGTGATCGACTTCAACCCGATCGCACCGTGGCGCGCGCGGTTCCGGCTCTCGCACCGCGATCACCGCAAGATCATCGTCGTGGACGACGTGGTCGCCTTCACCGGCGGCCTCAACATCTCGAACGACTACGCCCCCGTCGAAGAGGGCGGCGTCGGCTGGCACGACATGCACTGCAAGGTCGTCGGCCCGATCGTCATCGACCTCGCGCGCATGTTCCGGCGCTCGTGGATGCGCGCCGGCGGCAAGCACTACCCTCCTCCACCTTCGGTGGCGGAAACGCCGAAGGGCACGGGCACGAGCTTCGTGCGCCTGATCGACAACATGCGCCGCCGGCAGCGCGCGACGACGCGCAGCGCCTACCTCCACATCCTGCGCGCCGCGCGCGAGTCCGTGTGGATCTCCAACGCGTACTTCATCCCCGACCGCGGCCTGCGCCGCGCAATGACGCGCGCCGCGCGCCGCGGTGTCGACGTGCGCGTGATCGTGCCGGGCAACTCCGACGTCCGTTTGATCGAGTGGGCGAGCCTCTACGTCATGCGTGGCCTCGCGAAGCAAGGCGTCAAGGTGATGCACTGGCGGGGACCGATGATGCACGCCAAGACGGCGGTGGTCGATCAGACGTGGTCGACGATCGGCTCGTACAACTTCGACTCGATGTCGCGCTTCAACAACCTCGAGGTCACCGTCGAGATCCTCGATCCGAAGGTCGCGCAGGCACTCGTCGTGAACTACGAGCGCGACATACAGAACGCGGAGCCGTACGACGCCGAGGCGTGGGCGAGGCTGCCGTGGTGGAAGAAGGCGTTGTCGTGGATCGCGTACCGCTGCCGGCGCTTCCTCTAGACGGCACGCAGCATGCACGAGACGATGCACCTTCATGTCTCTCGCACACAAGGCAGCGCGCGGTGCGCTGTGGACCGTGGTCTCGAGCATGGGAGGCCGCGCGATCGGCGTGATCGGCACGCTCATCATCACGCGCTTTCTACATCCCGAGCAGATCGGCGAAGTAGCGGCCGCAACGGTTTTGGCGATGACGGCGAACTGGATCACCATCTGGGGGTTCGGCCAGTACGCGGTGGTGCACGGCCGCGGCGAGGACGCGCTCGAGGTGACGTGGCACGCGACGGTCTTTTACGCCGTGCTCGGCGCGCTCTCGCTGGGCGCAATGGCACTGTTCGGAGCGGGCCTGTTGCCTTACCTCGACGCACCCGGCGCCGTGGTCTACCTGCCCGGCATGTGCCTCGCGCTGTACATCAGGCGCCTCGGCGCGATGCCCGAGCGCGTGCTCACGAGGCGGATGCAGTTCCGCGCATCCGGAATGGCGCTGGCTCTCGGCGAGATGACGTACGCGATCACGGCGGTCACGTTCGCGGCGGCCGGGTACGGCGGCATGTCGATCGTGATCGGCAACATCGTGCAGTCGTGCGTGTGCGTCGCGATCTTGATCCGCGCGGCGGGCCTTCGCGAGTGGGCCACGCCGATGAAGCTCCGCATGGAGCGCATCAAGCACATGCTGTCGTACGGCCTGCCGCTCGGCATCCAGGGCATCGCCAGTCAAGCATCGCGCTACTGGGACCGCCTCGCGATCACGTACTTCTTCGGGCCCGCGGCGACGGGCGTCTACAACAACGCGTACAACCTCGCGGACGTTCCGGCGATTCAAGTCGGCGAGCAGATCGCGCTCGTGCTGATGCCGTCGATGGCGGAGCTGCCGCCTGAACGACGGCCGCGCGCGCTCGAGCGCTCGGCCGCGCTCCTCTCGCTGATCATCTTTCCGCTCGCCGTCGGGCTCGGGCTCGTCGCGGAGCCGCTGATCGCGATCCTGTTGCCCGCGAACGAGTGGCAGGCCGTCGGGCCACTGCTCACGGTGCTCGCGTGTCTCTCGATCTTCCGCCCGTTCGCCTGGGTGATCTCGGCGTATCTCGAGGCCGAGTCGAAGACGAATCGCCTGATGATTCTCGAGATCGCGAAGATGGTGATCCTGATCGGCGGCATCGCGATCCTGCATCCGTACGGACTGCTCGTCGCATCGGGCTCGGTCGGCTTCGCGTTCGGCCTCACCGCGATCGGCGGCGTGTTGCTCGTCGTCCGCGAGGGCGTGTCGGCGTCGCGGCTGTTCATCGGCTTCATCCAGCCGGTGCTCGCGTGCGGTGTGATGGCGCTCGTCGTCTACCTCGTGCACGAAGGCCTGCGATCGATCGGCCTGGACCACCCGGCGATCTTGTTGTCCGCGATGATCGTGACCGGCGGGCTCGCGTACGTTTGCGCGGCGCTGCTCCTCGCGCGCGAGACCAGCAAGGACTTGCTCGCGCTGTTGAAGAAGGCGCTCCACAAGGGAGCGTAGGCTGCTTCGAAACGAAGCAGCGACGGTCTGAAGCAGATCCAAGCGCCTGGCATCGCTGGGCTTTGACCTGGCATTGCGGGTGCTCTTTACCCCGCCATGATGGCGCGTGGCATGCTGGCCGTTCCGATGAGCGAGCACGAGCAGCGCTTCGAGCTGTTGGCCGATCTCGGCGCGATGATCGCGGGAGAGGTGGAGCTCGATGACCTGCTGGCGACGTTCGCGGACCGCGTCGCCCGCGCGCTCGGCGCCGACCGCGCGACGCTATGGCTGATCGATGGCGCCACGAACGAGATCCGCTCGCGCGTCGCGATCCTGCCCGAGCTCGCCGAGCTCCGCGTACCCGCGAACTACGGCGTCGTCGGTCACGTCGCGCAGACCCACGAGCTGGTGAACATTCGCGACGCGCAGAAGGATCCGCGGTGGTCGACGGAGATCGCGACGAAGATCGGCTACGCGACGACGTCGATGCTGACCGCACCGATCATCCGGCGCGAACAGATCCGCGGCGTGCTTCAAGTTCTCAACAAGCGCGACGGCGTGTTCTCGACGCGCGACGAAGAATTCATCCGCGTGCTCGCCGAGCAGATCGGCCGCGCGCTCGACTACACCACGCTCCGCGGCGACGACGCGCAGCGCGGGCTCACGTTGCGTGGCCGCTTCAATCATGTGATCGGCACGTCCTCGGCGATGGCCGCCGTGTACGAGATGATCGTGCGCGCCGCGCAGACCGACGCGACCGTGCTGCTCCATGGCGAGACCGGCACCGGCAAGGGCTTGCTCGCGCGCGCGATCCACGTGAACAGCGCGCGCCGCGAAGCACCGTTCGTCCACATCGACTGCACGACGCTGCCGGCCGCGCTCGTCGAGAGCGAGCTGTTCGGTCACGAGCGTGGCTCGTATACCGGCGCCGACGCGCGCGTGATCGGCAAGGTCGAAACAGCCGACGGCGGCACGCTGTTCCTCGACGAGATCGGCGAATTGCCGCTGCTCCTGCAGGGCAAGCTCCTGCGCTTCGTCCAGGAGAAGAAGTTCGAGCGCGTCGGCGGACGCGAGACGCTCGAGGCCAATGTCCGCATCGTCGCGGCGACGAACCGCGACCTCGCCGCGATGGCGAACGCCGGCCAGTTCCGCAGCGATCTGTACTTCCGCCTGCGCGTCGTCGAGATCGAGATTCCGCCGCTGCGCGAGCGCGGCGAGGACGACATCGTCGATCTCGCGAATCACTTCGTGGATCAGTTCGCGCGTCGCTATCGCAAGGGCACGCTGCGCCTCGCGGACGATGCCGAGCCCGCGCTGATCGCGTATCAGTGGCCGGGCAACGTGCGCGAGCTCGAGAACGCGATCGAGCGCGCTGTCGTGCTCTCGCAGAGCACGTCGATCGGCGCGCGCGACCTCGGCCTCCCGCGCCGCAACACCGGCGTGATGTCAGCGGTCGTCGCGAGCGACTCGCTTGTCGGGATGCCCGCGTTCGGCTCGAGCACGCAGCTTCCGATCGTACCGACCGGCGAAGGCGTGACGTTGCCCGAGGGCCTGTCGCTCGAAGAAGCGGAACGCCGCTACGCCGTCGCGATCCTCGAGCGCTGCCAAGGCAATCAATCCGCCGCCGCGCGCGCGCTCGGCATCAGCCGCAACAAGCTCGCGCGGCTCTTGAAGAGCTAGCGATCGAACCCGGCGCGATCGAGCGCGTCGAACTGGAGGCGCTCCAGCTCCTGCAATGTCTTGCCGGTCTTCTGCTCGGCAGGACGTTCCGGTTGCTCCTCAACCGCCCTCTCCCCACCCGTCTCGTCAGGCTTTCGGGGCTTGGTCATGACGCGGCAGTGTAGCTCTGATGTCGCGCTGATGTCGACGTGCGCGCAGGCGTGGCGACGGTATGCGAACCTCATGGGAATGGAGCCCACCCGCCTGCGCTGCATGGTTGTCGTGCCCGACGGACCGTCGCGGCGCGTCGGACCCGCGGGAGTTTTGATCGGGCGGCAGCGGGATTGCGACATCGTCGCCACGGACCCCGCCGTGAGTCGCCGGCACGCGCTCGTGCGGCTCACCAGCGACGGTGCGGAGGTCGTACCCCTCGGTAAAACTCCGATCGAGGTCAACGGGGAGCCGACGACCAACGCGCGGCCACTCCGGAACGGCGACGAGCTGCGCGTGCCCGGCCTCGTGCTCGGCGTGACGATCGAAGTCCCGCGTCCATCTCCCCACGCGACGACGGGGTTCGTCCTCGAGCGCGGCGGGTCGAGCTTCGGTGTCACGCATAGCCCGTTCGTGATCGGCGGCGGCGAGGGCGACGATCTCATCGTGAAGAAGTGGCCGGTGGGCGCGCTGCTGCTGCACATCGCTCAGGGGATGCTCTATGTGGAGGCACGCGACCAGGATGCGTCGCGGAACGGCGAGCCGATCGAGGTCGGCGCCCTCGAGCCGCTCGCGATCGGCGACCTGCTCGGTTATCGCGACGAGACGTTCACGATCGCGCAGGCCCAAGGCGTCGCGACGACGGCGGTCGGTGCACAGGGCGACCTCCCGACCCGCGCCCAGATCGAGATCTTGCCGCGCGGCGGGCGCATCGTCTTCACGATCAGCGGGCGCGAGCATCCCGTGTATCTCGCAGACCGTCGCTTCGACCTCATGGTCGCGCTCTTGCGGCCGCCGGCCGACTACAAGGCGGGAGACTTGATCCCGGACGACACGGTTCGGGCCATCGTGTGGCCGCGCAAACCCGCGGTCTCGCGGCCGGAAATCAACATGCTGATCAGCCGGTGCCGGCGTGATCTCGTCGACGCGGGCATCGCCGGGCCACGCCTCATCGAGCGGGCGCCGGGCGGAGGTGCGACCCGCGTCCTGCTCGCGATCGGCGCGGAGGTCGAGATCCTGAGCTAGGATCGCGATGTTGAGGGCACCGCGGGAGGAACGCATTGGCCGGTACGAGCTGCTCATCGAGCTCGGTCGCGGCGGCATGGCCGAGCTGTTCCTCGGGCGCCTGCACGGCGCCGGCGGGTTCGCGAAGATCGTCGCGCTCAAGCGCATCCTGCCCCACCTCGCGCAGGACAAGCAGTTCAAGGAGATGTTCCTCAACGAGGGACGCATCGCGTCGAACCTCTCGCACCCGAACGTCTGCCAGGTGTTCGAGCTCGACGAGGCCGACGACGAGCTCTACCTCGCGATGGAGTACCTCGACGGCGTGTCGTGGGATCACCTATGCCGCGAGCTCGCGACCGGAAACTTCGCGATGCGCCTCGCCGTCGGCGTGATCGGGCAAGCGTGCGAGGGCCTGCACTACGCACACTCGTACCGCGACCTCGAGGGCAACACGGTGCAGGTCGTGCACCGCGACGTCTCGCCGCAGAACCTGTTCGTCACCGTCGCCGGCGTCTGCAAGGTGCTCGACTTCGGCGTCTCGAAGGTGATGACCGACGGACCGCGCACGAGCAGCGGCGTCATCAAGGGCAAGCTGCCGTACATGGCGCCCGAGCAGATCCGCGGCGAGTCGATCGATGGCCGCGCCGACATCTTCGCACTCGGCGTCTGCATGTGGGAAGCGCTGACGATGCAGCGCCTGTTCGACCGCCCGACGGACTTCATGATCTGGAAGGCGATCACCGAGGAGGACGTGCCCAGCGTCCTCGTGCACTGGCCCGAGTGCCCACCCGCGCTCGATGCCGTCGTGCGCCGCGCACTCGATCGCGATCCCGACAAGCGCTTCGCGACGGCGCGCGAATTCGCCGAGGCGCTGCGTGCCGCGAGCGGGCTGCCGCCATGCACGCACGCCGAGATCGCCGAATCGGTAAAGCTGCGGTGCGGCGAGCGCATCCTCGAGCGCCAGCGCCAGGTCGCGACGGCCGTGAGCTCGCGCCGGCTCGATCTCCTCGATAGCGCGCAGACGCAAAAGCGCCCGGTCGCGAACAGCATGGAGATCCGGCAGCAGTCGGTCACGCTCGATCTCCGCACAGAGGGGCGGCGCGCGCGCGACTTCGTCGAGGAGGAAGCCGCCGACACGCGCGACCTCCGCCGCGATGCCGCGGAGACCCGCACCGTCGCGCCGCCGTCGCAGACCGACGACGACATCCCGGTGCCGTCGCGCAGCAATCTAAAGCTGACAATCCTCGTCGCGATGATCGCGGCCGCCGTCACCGCCGGCGTCGTCGTCACGGTGATGATGATGAATCGCGATCCGGAACGCGAGGTCGCGCCGCCCGTCGCGCCGCAGATGCCGACGATCAACATCATCACGCAGGAGCCGACGCCGGATGCGGCGCCCGCGATCCTCGAGCCGCCGCCACCCGATGCCGCGATCGTCGTCACGCCGGCGAAGAAGACGCGCAGGACGACAAAGCCGGTGACGGTGACGAAGCCGGCGGCCACCGAGACGACCGACGCCGACGCACCGACGACGGGATTCGGGGACATCAACAAGACGGCCGAAGAAGCGCGGAAGGCCGGCGAAGAAGCGCGGAAGGCCGGCGAAGATCTGCAGAAGAGCATGGAGAAGCTCCGCGAGCAGCTGCAGCCGAAGTGATCAGCGGCGATACAGATCGACGCCGAACGTCGCGAAGAACCGCACCGGCATGTCGTAGTCGCCATTGTTCGCGACCGCGAGCATGTACGTCTCGAAGTGGACCTTGCCGATGCGCACGCCGCCGCCGAACATCACACCGAGATACGTGTTCGCATACGTGTCTTCGATCCCGGTCATCGACAGCGTCTCGCGGCGATTGAAGAACAGCGCGCCAGTCTCGAAGGAGAGATAGAGCGGCAGCTTCGAGCGCGTGCGCGCGCCGACGAGGAGCATGCCCTCGTTCGCGGAGACCGTCCGCGTGTCGGCGAGGTCTTCCTCGTCACGCGACGGATGAAACACGAGCGCGCCGCGACCGGTGATCGCGATCCGCTTCGTGAGCTTCTTCTCGAACATCGCAGCGAAGCCGAGCCCCGGCCCGATGCCCTCGCTGTTGCCGAGGATGAACGCGGCGTCGATGGCGAACACGGTGTTCGCGGGATTCGGAGGCGGCCTCGACGGCTGCAGATCGACGGTGTTCGGTGACACCGGCTGGTAGGTCACTTGTGATGGCTGCACGGGCTGCATCTGCGCGGGCTGCATTTGCATCGCGGGCACCGGGATCACGACGCTGCTCTGCGAGCCCGGCGCGACCTGCGCGATCACTTGCAGTCGCTTGCCGTCGTCGAGCGTGGCGAACAGCACCTGACGCTCGGGCGCGACGACGATCCACCGGCCGATCGGCTGCTGCAGATCGCCTTCACCTTCGCGAAACACGGCGACGAGCCGGCGGATCGGGATGCCTTCCGGCAGACGCAGCCAGACGTACGCGATCTTCGCGCCGAGCTCGGCGAGCTTGTACTTGATGCGCTCGGCACGGCCGACGAGCGCCGGGTCGTGCTTGCCACCCGGCGCCGCGAGCTCCTCGTTCGAGAGCTTCTGTGCGACGAGCATCGTCTCGTACGCGAGCGCGATCTTGCCCCGCCCTTCGACGGACTGCGAATAGCCGAGGTACGAGCGCGCCGTCGGACCGGCGGCGATCGCGGCGCGAAACTTCGTCGCGGCCTCGTCGTACCTCCCGGCCGTGAACGCGGTCACGCCTTCGTCGTGCAGCGCGCAGCTCGCGCTCGTCTGTCCCACCGGGCAGTCGGCGAATGCGATGCCCGGTGCGAGTAGCACAAGGAGCGCCGCGAGGATGGTCAGAGACCGCAGGTCTTGTCGCTGGGTAGGCACGGGGTCGGTGGCTTCTTGACGGGCGGCGGCGGCGTTTCTTGCGGCGGTTCCTTCGGCGGCTCGGCCGGCGGCGGCGTGCTGAACACAGGCTCGGGCTTGGTCTGCGGCTTGGCCGGCTTCTTCGAGGGCTTCTTCGCCGGTTTCTTCACGACAGCCGCCGGTTGGGTCTCGACGACGGGCGCGGGTGCCGGCTCGACAGCGACGGGCGGCGGCGGTGGCGGTGGCGGTGGCACCACGACCGGCGGCGGCTGCGCCGCAGGCTGGATGACCGCGGCCGCCGGTGCGGCTGCGCTCGTCGTGCCGGCGGTCATCGAGTTGAAGCCGAGCATGGCGGCGGCACCGACGCCGGCCATCGCGACGGCACCGAGCGCGATCAACCAGCCCTTCTTGCGACGCGGGCGCTCGAGCGCGGCGGACTCGCCGGCGGTGAAGCCGGTCGTCGTCGCTTGCGGTGGCGTGGTCGGCAAGCGCCAACCCGCGGCGGACGGATCGACCGCGGCCTCTTCGATGATCGTCGGGGGCACCGCGCGCGCATATGCACCCGACACCATCTCGGCAGCGACCTTACCGTTGGGGAACAGCGGTGCGAGTGCTTCGGCGAGCTCCGCGACGCTCGCGAACCGCGCGTCGCGCTCCTTCTCGAGACAGCGATCGAGGATCGCCATCAGCTCGGGCGGGATCTCCGTGATCGGCGGATGCGGATCCGAGACGATCTTCAGCGACAGCGCGGTGATCGTCGGTGCGATGAACGGCTGCCGATCCGCGAGCAGCTCGTACAGCGTCACGCCGAGCGACCAGATGTCGCTGCGCGGATCGACATCGCGCGTGGCGCGCAGCTGCTCCGGTGACATGTAGCTCGGCGAGCCGATCACCGACTGCGTCGTGGTCAGGCGATGATCGACATCGCCGATCGCGGCGGTCGCGATGCCGAAGTCGAGCACCTTGATCAGCGGCGCGCCGTTCGGCCGCGTCGTGACGAACAGGTTCGCCGGCTTGACGTCGCGATGAACCATGCCGAGCCCGTGCGCTTCGGCGAGACCCTCACACGCTTGCACGATGTACTCGACCGCACGCGCCGGCTCGAGCGCACCTTTCGTGAGGCGCGATGCGAGGTCATAGCCGCGCAGCATCTCCATGACCATGTACGGCTCACCGCTCGCGAGCCGCCCGACATCGACCACACGCACGACGTGCTCGCTCCGCAACCGACCCGCCGCGCGCGCCTCGCGCATGAATCGCGCGGGCACCTCGGGATGCGAGAGCGCGTCCTTCTTGAGGATCTTGATCGCGAACGTCGAACCGATCTCGACGTGCGTCGCGGCCATCACACGACCCATACCGCCTTCACCGAGCTGCGACTCGATGCGGTATTTGTTATCGATGATGTCGCCCGGCTGCATGCAAGAAGCCGCAGTCTAGCAGAGGCCATTCAAGGCTTTCCGTAATTTGCGCGTGCTGAGCTCGTCGAGTAGCGTCGCGCCATGTCACGAGTCGTATTCGCGCTCTGCGTGATCCTGGTCGCTTCGCCGGCCTTTGCCGACGACCAGGATGGACGGTCCGCGGAGAAGGGCACGTTCGGCGCCGGTATCATCATCGGCGAGCCGACCGGCGTCACGGCGAAGCTCTACGTGAAGGACGATCAAGCCCTCCAGGCTGCGGCCGGCTTCGCCTTCGTGGGTGGTGGCATCCACATGCACCTCGACTACGTCTTTCACCCCGTGATCCTGCAGTCGCGAGATAGCTTCGTGCTGCTCGCCTATGTCGGGCCCGGCGTGCGCCTGATCCAGTATCGCGACGGCAGGGACCAGGACTTCGTCGCGCTCGGTCTCCGCGCGGTCGGCGGCCTGCTGTTCGACTTCAAGGACAACCCGCTCGACGCGTTCGTCGAGGTCGGCGGCGTGCTCGAGTACGGCTTCGATGACGATGAAGGCTTCGGCCCCGCGCTCAACGTGGCCGCCGGCGTGCGTTACTACTTCTGATGTTCACCGCGCGCACTGCGGACGGCGTGACGCTGCAGATCGATCGCGTGAAGTCCTCGACCCCGCGCCGCGGCGTCCTCGTCTGCCTGCACGCGATGATGACGGACGGTCGCTACTTCGGCGCGCGCCGCGAAGACTCGTTCGCGAACGAGATCGCGCGCGGCGGGTTCGACGTGCTCGTCCCCGACTTTCGCGGACACGGCCGCTCGCGCCCGCCGGTCGCGGGCAAGGACGACTGGAGCTTCGACGACCTCGTCGAGCTCGACCTCCCCGCGATCGTCGAGGCGTGTGCGCGCGAGTCCGGCTGCGCGCCGAGCGAGCTGGTGCTGCTCGGTCATTCGCTCGGTGGACTGGTGACCACCGCGGCACTCGGCATCGGTGCGATTCCGTCCCCGCGTTGCGTGCTGCTGCCGGCGACGGCCGTGTGGCTGCTCGGTCCCGACGGCGATCGCAAGCGCCGCGCGCTGATGTCGATCTACCGCTACAGCGCCGTGCTCCTCGGGCGCGCGCCGATCCGCGCATTGCGCATCGGCTCCTCGGACGAGGCCGCGACCTACGTGAAGCAGCTCACCGGATGGGCGCGCGCCGCGCGGTGGACGAGCCTGCGCGGCATCGACTACCTCGCGAAGCTCGCCACGATCGAAACGCCGATGCTGCCGTTCGTCGGCGCCGGCGATTGGATGTGCACGCCCGCGGATGCGCGCGCCTTTGCGGAGCGCATCCCGAACGCGGCGCCGCTGCGCGTCGTCGGTGCGCAACACGGTGACGCGATCGATCCCGATCACTTCGGGCTGTTCACGCGGTCCGAGCTGCGCCCGCTCTGGCGCGACCTACTCGAACGGCTCTAAGTCGTTACCCGACGGTACCGCTCCCGCTTCCTCTCGATGTCGCCGTGCGCTATGACTCCTTCCTCGTGACGACGAAGAGGGCGAGTAGCAAGGGTGACGGCGGCGGCGATGCGTCCGCGCGCGGCGATCGCAGCAAGCGCTTGCTCGATCTCGTCATGATCTTGCTCGGCGCGCGTACGCCGGTCACGTACCGCGAGATCCGCGAGCAGTTTGCCGGCTACCAGACCGTCAACGCGGAGGCGGGCCTGCGCGCGTTCGAGCGCGACAAGGCGGACCTCTTGGAGCTCGGCGTTCCGATCCGCTACATCACGCCCGACGAGGACGACTCGCTCGAGGACGGCGGATACGTGATCGATCTCAAGCGCTTCAAGATGCCGGAGGTGCGGCTCACCCCCGACGAGATCTCGGCGCTCGTGCTCGCAGCGTCGGTCGCGCACGCGATGCCGGGTGGCACGTATCCGAAGATCGTGGACCTCGCACTCAGGAAGCTCGCGTTCGATCTTCCCGAGGAGCCAGACACGCCGACGGTCTTTCCTCGTTCGGCCACGCTCGTTGGCCCGGCGCCGGTGCTCGTGCACTTTCCCGAGAAGCGGATGCCCGCGCGGCCGGAGCTCGGTGAGATCTACGCGACGCTCGAGTCGGCGACTCGCCTGCGCAAGCGGGTGACGATCACGTACGACTCTGCGGCCGCGGGCATGACGTCGAAGCGCGATGTCGATCCGTACGGCCTCGTCTATCGCGAAGGCGCGTGGCTCTGCGTCGGCCACTGCCACCTCCGCCAGGACGTGCGCTCGTTCCGCGTCGATCGCATGCGCGACGCCGTGCAGGCCGCCAAGCCGAAGTCGCCCGACTTCGAGCGCCCGACGGACTTCGACGTCAAGGCATACGCGCAGCGCTCGCCGTGGACCTTCGCGATCGATCTGCCCGAGGAGGTCCAACTCGCGCTGACCGCCGATGCCGCCGAGATCGCGAACGAGGACTTCGGCCCGACGGGGGTGAAGCGCCAGGCCGGCACGCAGACGCTCGTCACGTTCGACTGCGGCAACTTCGAGTTCGCGGCGACGCGCATCCTGGCGGCGAAGGGCGCGATTCGCATCGTGCGCGGCGAACGGCTGCGCGCGCGCATCTTCGCGGAGCTCGACACGATCTCGCAGCACTACGTCGATTCGTCTCTCGTGCCTGCGTCGGAGGATCCGGATGCGTGACGTCGGCCAGAAGCTTCGGCGCCTCCTCTACATCGTCCCGTACGTGGCGAAGCACCGCGAAGGCGTGCCCGTCGACACGCTCGCGCAGATGCTGAACATCGAGCGCGACGAGCTGCTCTCCGATATCGAGCTGCTCTCGCAGGTCGGCCCTCCCGATGGCGATCCGGGCGAATACCTGTTGGTCTCCGTCGAGGAAGGCCGCGTCTTCGTCGACCTCGCCCATCGCCTGACGCGCCCGCTCCGCCTCACCGCGGCGGAAGGCTGCTCGCTCCTCCTTGGCATTCGTGCGCTGCGCGAGTCCGGCATCGCGCCGTTCGACGACGCGATGCAGTCCGCGGAGCAGAAGCTCCTGCGCGCGCTCGGCCGCGATGCGAACGAAGCGCAGAGCCTCGCGACCTCGACGGTGGTCGCCTCCGCCGAGCCCGCCGTCACGACGCACCTCCGCACGCTCGTCACGTCCGCGCGCAAGCGCGAGCGCGCCGAGATCGACTACGCCGCCATCTCGCGCGGTGCCGCCGAACGCCGCGCGATCGATCCGTACGGCATCGTCCACCACGCGGGCGAGTGGTACGTCGTCGGTCACTGCCACAAGCGCGGCGACATCCGCACGTTCCGCATCGATCGCATCGCCGCGATCCGCACCGTCGCCGAGAAGTTCGAGATTCCCGCGAGCTTCGATCTCGAGACCTACCGCCGCGAGCGCCTCTACGTGCCGTCCGCGGACTCGGTCACCGTGCGCGTCATCCTCGACACGCTCGCGGTCACGCGCATCGGCGTCAACTGGCCCGTCGGCGAGGTCACGATGCACGACAACGGCTCGGCCGAGCTGCTCGTCGACTGCGACGGCTTCGAGTGGGTCACGAGCTGGGTGCTCGGCCTCGGCGGCCACGCGTGGATCGCGGGTCCCGAGGAAGCTCGCCGCGCGATGCGCGAGCGAATCACGCGCCTGCGCAACGAGCTCGCGGCGTAACTACTTCTTCTGTGCGGGCACGGGCGTCGAGGGTGCGGGCGTCGGCGCCGGCACGGGCGTCGAGGTGCCTGCATCGGACTTCTTCGCGCTGATCGAGCCGCCGATCTTGAACGCGAGCTGCATCGACTTGGCACCCTCGGATGCGGTGAGGTTCGTCTCGATCTGGCCCGTCGACGTCGGGTAGAGCGCGCCTTCGTCGAGCTTGATCTCCGACGTACCGGTGCCGTTGATCTTGGAGATCTTGCCGCCCTTGTACTCCTGGTCCTTGCCCGTGACGGTGGTCTTGCTCTTGATCGTGTACGTCGGGCCCGTCTTCGACACGAGCTCGTAACTCGTCACGTGCGTCATCTCGATACCCTTGTCACCGGGCGCCGCGCGCAGGGTGTTGCTCGAGGTGGTCTGCCACTTCGCCCCGACGCCGACGGGCTCCTTCGGCAGCACCGGCCACGCGGGGAACGTGATCTTGACGAGGTCGAGCGCGCCGGCCGAGAGGCGGTCCGGCTTCTCGATCCGCAGGAGCGTCTCGGCGGTGGTGCCGTTCGCATCGACGGAGCCGCTGATGACGAGGCCCGCGAGCGACGCGAGCGCCAGCTTGAATTGATCGACCGGGACCGCGACCGACGCGCCTTGGACGTCTCGCGCGTCGGTGCTCGCGACGGCGAGCGAGTAGTCGGCTTTGCCCGTCGCATCGACGGCCTTGGTCTCCGCGACGCCGGCGAGCACGATCGTCGGAACGACCTGCGCATCGGACTGGCCGTCGACGCTCGCGGTTTGCGCGAAGCTCATCACGACCTCGACCTGCTGCTTGGTGCCCGCCTTCGCCGTGTACTTCAGCGGCGCCTTCTTGCCCTTGCCCGCATTGACGAGCTTCACGGTGATGGCCGGCACTTCGAGCTTCACCTCGAGAGGCGGGAGCGCCGGCGCCGGTTCCGGCGCAGGCTCTTCTTTCTTGGGCTCGACCTTCGCCTCTGCCGGCTTCTCGTCGGGCAGCGGGGCCAAGTTCGTTTGTTTCGACTTACCGCCGCCGCCGCAGGCGACAAGCGAGGCAACCAAGAGAAGCGATACGCGGTTCATAGCGAGGGACGCTAGCACAGGAGATCCGGCGAACCAGCGAATCGCCCCCGAGCCACTGCGCTCGCTTGGGCGATTACGCGCGGCCCGTGCGCCTGGGCCGGCGCGAGATTTCGCGTGGTTGGTGGCACATCGACTGCACCGCTCCAACGCCGAGATGGGAGTGCCTCGAAGAAGACCGGTCGGCGTCGAGCTCGTCGAGGAAGGAGAGCGGGGCGCTCACTTCCGCGTCTGGGCGCCGACGCACGACAAGGTGACGCTCGTCCTCGAGCCGAGGCGAGAGATCACGATGCAGCGCGAGGCCGATGGCTATCACGCTGTGTTCGCCGCCGGCGTCGGTGCGGGCACGCGCTATCGGTTCCGCCTCGGCGACGATCAAACGCTGCACGCAGATCCCGCGTCGCGGTTTCAACCCGAGGGGCCGTTCGGTCCGTCGGAGGTCATCGACCCGACATTCCCGTGGACCGATCGCGCGTGGCGCGGCATCGATCCGAAGCGCCACGTGCTCTACGAGATGCACGTCGGCACGTTCACGCCCGGAGGCACGTGGACATCGGCGGCCGCGCGCCTGCCGTTCCTCGCCGAGCTCGGCGTGACCACGCTCGAGCTGATGCCGCTCGGCGACTTCGCCGGCACGCGCAACTGGGGCTACGACGGCGTGAACCTGTGGGCTCCGACGAGGAACTACGGTACGCCCGACGACTTTCGCCGCTTCGTCGATCGCGCGCACGCACTCGGCGTCGCCGTGATCCTCGACGTCGTCTACAACCACTTCGGTCCCGCCGGGAACTCGATGTTCGCGTGGTCGCCGCTCTACAAGGCGACGCGCGCGACCGAGTGGGGCGAGGCGTTGTCGTTCGCCGAGAAGGGCGCACGCGAGTACTACGTCTCGAATGCGGCGTACTGGATCGACGAGTTTCATCTCGACGGCCTGCGCATCGACGCGACGCAGACGATCACCGACGAGTCCGACGTTCACATCCTCGCCGACATCACGCGCGCTGCACGCGCCGCGGGGAACGGCCGACAGATCTTCCTCGTCGGCGAGAACGAGCCGCAAGACGCCGCGCTGCTCGCCGAGCCGATCGGTCTCGACGCGCTATGGAACGACGACTTCCATCACACCTCACGCGTCGCGCTGACCGGCGTCGTCGACGGCTATCTGCACGACTACGGCGGGACGCCGCAAGAGATCGTGTCCGCGGTCAAGCGCGGCTTCCTCTACCAGGGTCAGTTCTACCCGTGGCAGCAGAACCCGCGCGGCACGCCGACGCGCGGCTTCGCGCCGCACCGCTTCGTCAACTACCTCGAGAATCACGATCAGTGCGCGAACCTCGGGTTCGGCGAGCGGCTCGCCGAAATCGCGACGACGGGCCAGCTGCGCGCGATGACCGCAGTTCTGCTGCTCGGCCCTGCACTACCGATGCTGTTCCAGGGTCAAGAGACCGGCTCGCGGCGGCCGTGGCTGTTCTTCGTCGATCACGCTGAAGATCTGCACGCACCGATTCGCAACGGCCGCGCGCAGTTCCTCAAGCAGTTCACGCGGCTCGCCTCGCCCGAGGCGCAAGCAGCGCTCCCCGATCCTTGCGTGGAGGCAACGTTCGCGCGTTGCGTGCTCGAGACCATCGACGACAACGCGTACGTGCGGCTGCATCGCGATCTCCTGCGCCTGCGTCGCGAGGATCCCGCGTTCCTCGACGCCAACGTCGACGGGGCGGTGCTCGGCCCGGAGGTGTTCGCCCTGCGGTTCTTCCGCGAGGACGCCGCCGGCGATCGCCTGCTGCTCGTCAACCTCGGCCCGACCTTCCGTCACCGCTCCGTGCCCGAGCCGCTGATCGCACCACCTGCCAACGCCGGCTGGCGCGTCGGGTGGTCGAGCGAGCATCCGCAATATGGCGGGCACGGCACCGCGCCGGTCTTCACGCGCGGAGGCGTCGCGTTGCCATCACACTCCGCGGTGCTGCTCGTTCCTGACCCCGAGCGCGTGATCGAGATCGATCCCCACGCCGTGAGTGGAGACAAGTTGCCTCCGGAAAGCGAGCCCGCATGAACGCGGCCTCGCGTCGCGACGTGTTGTATCGCCGAGAGTGGTTCGTCGCGAATGGCCTCGGTGGCTACGCATCCGGCACGCTCGGCGGCGTTCCGACGCGCCGCTATCACGGCATGCTCGTCGCCGCGCTACCGAATCCCGCCGGCCGCGTGATGATGCTGAACTCCGTCGCGGAGCAGGTGAAGCTGCCCGACCACACGCGCGCGGATCTCGGCTGGGTCGCGCCGGTGTACTCGTCGGGCAACACGCTCGAGCTCGTCGACTTCCAGCTCGAGCTCGGCTTGCCGGTGTGGCGCTTCTCGGGGCTCGGCGTCACGATCGAGCGCCGCGTCTACCTCGCATACGGCCACAACACGACGTTCATCACGTACCGCCTCGTCGAGGGCCCGACCGTCAAGCTCGAGGTTCGCCCGTCGCTGCAATTCCGCGGTCACGACGATCTGGTCTCGGTCGCGGTTCCCGAGGCGTACCCACTCCACGCATACGGCGCGCGCATCGATCTCTCCGCGCCCGCACCACTGCCCGGCTTGCGCCTGCACCTCCACGCACCGAAGCCGACGTTCGTGATCCAGCCGATGAACGTCCCCGATCTCGCGTACGAGACCGAGGAGAGCCGCGGCTACGAATCGCGCGGCCAGCTCTACAGCCCGGGTCGCTTTCGCACGCACCTCGAAGCGGATCAGACCGTCGCGCTCGTGGCATCGACGGAGCCGTGGGAGACCGTGCGCACGATGTCTCCCGACGACGCGCTCGCCGCCGAGAACGAGCGCCGCCATCGCTTGCTCGATCAAGCGAGTCCAAACGCACGCGCCGGCGTCGCAGCGGAGCTCGTGCTCGCGGCAGATCAATTCGTGATTCGCCCCGCTGGCCGTCACGAGGATCACGTTCGTGCACGCGTCGCCGGCGACGAAGCCTGGACCGTGATCGCCGGCTACCACTGGTTCACGGACTGGGGCCGCGACACCATGATCTCGCTCGAGGGCCTGACGATCTCGACGGGGCGCCTCGCCGAAGCCGGATCGATCCTCCGCATGTTCGCGCATCACGTGCGCGACGGCCTCGTGCCGAACATGTTCCCCGAGGGCGCGAACAACGGCCTCTATCACACGGCCGATGCGACGCTGTGGTTCTTCCACGCGATCGATCGCTACATGCGTGCGAGTAACGACGACCGCACGCTGGCCAGCCTGTTACCCACATTGCGCTCGATCGTCGATCACCACATGCGCGGCACGAAGTTCGGCATCGGCGTCGATCCGGAGGACGGCCTCATGCGCCAGGGCGCGCCTGGCTATCAGCTCACGTGGATGGATGCGAAGGCCGGCGAGTGGGTCGTCACGCCTCGCCGTGGCAAGGCCGTCGAGATCAATGCGCTCTGGTACAACGCACTGCGCCTCATGGAGCGCTGGGATCCCGAGCACGCTGCCGAGATGAAGCGGGCGGCCGATCGGGTGCAGGCCTCGTTCAACGCGCGGTTCTGGAACCCGGCCACCGGTTACCTGTTCGACGTCGTCGACGGCGAGCAGGGCAACGACGATGCCTGCCGCCCGAACCAGCTGTTCGCGATCTCGCTGCCACATCCCGTGCTCGCCGGCGAGCGCTGGGAAGCGGTGCTCACCGTCGCCGAGCGCGAATTGCTCACGCCGGTCGGGCTGCGATCGCTGTCACGGAGCCACCCCGACTACAAGCGCACGTACCACGGCGACCTGGTCACGCGAGATGCGGCGTATCACCAGGGCACGGTGTGGAGCTGGCTGATTGGCCCCTACATCGACGCGCGCCTGCGCGTCCGTCCCGACGATCTCGGAGGCGCCCGGCGCGCGCTCGACGGCCTGATCGCGCATCTCGGCGAATACTGCATCGGGAACGTTGGTGAAGTCTTCGATGCCGAGGAGCCGTACGCGCCGGGTGGCTGCGTCGCACAGGCGTGGGGTGTTGCAGAGCTTCTACGGTGCTTACTGCTCACCGAGCGATAACGCTCGGCGCTCAGCCGGCACGCCTGATGCTTCAAAGCAGGCTCATCAGGAGTCAGCCGTGCAGAACAACAAGATCTCGCAACTTCCGCAGCTCATGGAAGACCTCAAAGAGTGGCACTCGGAAGTCGGCGACTTGCTCGCGCAGGCTGCCATCCTCTGCGTGGCGAACGGTCTCGATGTCGACACGTTCATGAAGGGCGCGTGGTCCGCGTACGTCGAAGCGCGGCCCGGGCTCAAGGACTACATCGAAGAGATGCAGCTGCGGAATCAGCTCGAAGAGCTCCGCAAGCTCGGCCGTATGGCCGAAGCGTAGAGCCTTAGTGGCCGCCCCACTGGTGCCGTAGGAACAGCACCATCGCGACGATGATCGCGACCGCGATGAAGAACGTGTGCACGATGTACGTGTTGTGCTTCTGCTCGCTCACGGACGCGACCTTAGCACTGCTCGCTAGATCAGCGGCAAGAACTCGAGACCGATGAACGGGATGATCGGCAGGCCGCGGATGTCTTCGTCGCCGGCATCGTTGTCGTATTCGCGGCCTTCGATGTTGCGGCGGTTCGTCGCATTCTGGACGTCGATGTAGAAGACGAGATCGCCCCAGCACTTGTGCCAGCGGCGGTCGGCGCGCAGATCGAGCGAGAAGAACGTCGGCAGGTTTCCGCCCCACGGAATCGTGCGCGTACCAGCGCCTTCTCGCACCGTCGGGCTGTACGGGTTGCCGGAGACGACCTGCAGGCGCGCGCCGAGCTTCCACTTCGAGAACATGCGCGATGCTGCGACCTGCAAGTTGTGCCGCTGGTCGAGCTCGAACGGTCGCCACGGATCGAGCGGATCGAGCGGCACGCGCGGATCGTCGGTGCGCTCGGATTTCGCGAGCGTGTACGACAGCAGCGCGAACCACGGTCCGACGTTGTGCTTGATCGAGACCTCGAGGCCGTAGCTACGCGCGCGTCCGATGTTGTCGCGAAATCGCGGCAGCCCGAGCTGCTTCTCGAGGAGCAGCTCGAAGGTCGGGCCGAGCCCGCCGAGGCTCGGTTCGGGAATCTCGCCACCGACCGACGGATCGCGGACCTCGACGCCGTTCTTCATGCCGTCGTTGTAGAAGCCGGTCATCGAGAACAGCCAGCCGCTGAGGTCTGTATCGATCCCGAGCGAGAGCTGGTCGTTGTACGAGCTCTCGAGGTTCGGATTGCCGCGATCGGGCTCGACGTCGCTCGGCGTCGGCGGCTGATGATAGCGACCGATCGCCTGGCGCAGCGTGAGCCAGCTCGTCAGCTTCTGGTGAATGTTGAGGCGCGGATCGACGACGATCTCGCGCGAGAGGCCATAGAGCTCGACGCGCAGGCCCGGCTTGATCGCGATGCGATCGCCGTCGAGCTTGAACCGCCCCTCGATCCACTGGCCGACGTCGCTCCACGACACCGTCGACGTGCCGCCGAAGTCGTCCTCGTCGGAGCTCACTTGAAGCTGATCGAGATAACCGCTCGATAGCTCGCCGCCGTACTTCAGATGGCCCCACTTGAAGTCGCGCGTGAGCTCGGCGCGCACGCCGCCGAGGTAGACGGGTCGCTTGAACTCCTCGGCCGGCTCACCATCATCCTCCTCCTGGAAGCTGAGGCGGTTCGTGCCGATCCACGGGACGACGCGCAAGGTCATCGGCCCCCACTGCCGGAGGTACGGCACCGCGGCGCGGATGAACATCGAGGTCGCGCTCGCTTCGTTGCTCGCCACGCGATCGATCGATCCGAAGATCATCGGGTTGATGCGACCGCGCTTGCGTGGATCGCCCCACGAGGTGCGGACCTGAAAGTCGTAGTAGCTCGGCAGCGCGACGTCGTCGTCGACGAACGGGTCGGCGATCCGGTCGAAGTACGACCGGCGAAAGCCGACGATCACGCCGCCTTGCCTCCACGGCCCTTCCGCCTGGATCGACGAGTCGAACAGGCCGATCGATCCGCCGAGTCGCCAGCGATCGGTGCGGGGCTCGCGTGTCGTGAGCGTGACGAGCCCGCCTTGCGCGCGGCCGTACGAGGCATCGAAGTTGCCGTTCGCGAGCGAGAGGTCGGCGAGCATGCCGCTCGGGTAGAAAGAGGTGACGCCGCCGAAGTGAAACCCGATCGGGACCTCGATGCCGTCGAGATAGATCGCGGTATCGCGTGGTGAGGTACCACGCAGCACGAGCCCACCGAACGAGAACGGGATGCGGGCGACGCCCGGCAGCACCTGCGCCGCACGCAAGATGTCGTTGCCAGCGCCGGGGATCGA
Organism: Myxococcota bacterium; assembly: GCA_030857175.1. Classification (GTDB taxonomy): domain Bacteria; phylum Myxococcota_A; class Polyangia; order Haliangiales; family Haliangiaceae; genus JABFXX01. The sequence goes on from JALZOJ010000019.1 coordinate 134,177, forward strand.
ACGGATCTCGTCGACGGTGAGCTGATACCGGATCGGCTTGGTCTCCTCGGGCGCCTTGCCTGACACCTCGATGACCTCGGCCCCCGACGCCGATTCGAGCTCGACGCGCATCGTGTCCGCGATCCGGACCGTCCGCGTGATGAAGCCCTGCGCGACGAACGTCAGCTCGCGATCCTTGTCGGTGATCGCGATCGTGAAGAATCCGTCGATGTCGGTGACCGCGATCGCCCCGCGCTCGCTCAGCACGGACGCACCGCTGATCGCGCGCCCGTCGTGCGAGACGGTGCCACGCACCACGCGCGGTGCTGCATCCGCCGCGACGGCGATGCAAAGCACGAGCGACGCGGCGACGAACCTCAAGGCCGCATCATGGACCACGCGAAGCGCGGTCGCGTTGCTTACTCGGTAACGGTGACCTTGACCATCTTGATCGGCGTCTTCGGGCGGTCGCCCGCGGCCGTCGCGGTGGTCTCGATCTTCTTCACCACGTCCATGCCCGACGTGATCTTGCCGAACACCGGGTGCTTCGACGGGCCCGGCGTGAACCAGTCGAGGTACGCGTTGTGGACCGTGTTGATGAAGAACTGCCCGCCACCCGAGTTCGGACGGCCGGTGTTTGCCATCGAGAGCGTGCCCGGCTCGTTCGAGATCTTGTGCGCCGGCGGATGCTCGTCCTGGATCTTGCCGAGCGGCGAATCACCCGTGCCGCAGCGCGGGCTGTTCGGATCCTTCGAGTGCTCGCACCCGAACTGGATCATGAAGTCTTTGATGACGCGGTGAAAGTGCAGGCCGTTGTAGAAGCCCATCTGCGCCAGCTTGACGAAGTTGCCCGCGGTGACGGGCATCTTGTCCTGGTAGATCTCGGCGGTAAACGAGCCCAGCGAGGTCTCGAACGTCGCGGTCGGATTCGGCATGGGCCCAGGCTTAGCACATCTCAGGGAACGATCTGATCGATCGCCAGCGCGATCATGGCGACGAGCTTCTTCACTTCTTCGTTCTCGATGTTCGCCTGGATAAACTCGTGCAACGGGAGTTGGGTCTTCTCCAACCGCTTCAGCGGTTCCCCGCGCGCCGCGGCATCGAGATCTTCGTAGGACAGCTCTCGGATCCGTACACCCTGCTTCTGAAAGCACGATGCAACGAGTGCGCAGTGAAAGATGACGTTCACGATCGCTTCGGCACCCCCGAGCTCGCGCTCGTGTGCTGAGATGAACTGCGCGACCGGCGTCTGCGTTTGCACAAACCCGCCGACCATGACGGAGGCATAGTTGGGATCGCCCATCTTCTGGGACGCTTCGGTAACGACCGCCAAGACCTGGTCTTTCGTAAGCTTCATTTGTCGGCCCGTATCCCTGATGCTACTGCGGAGAGAGAAGCTCCGTCGAGAATCGTGCAGCCGAACATCCATAGTTCCTCGATCCCTCGAGCGCTGACGCTTTCCATCACACTGCACGTGCTCGCGGGTGTCGTTTGTGCGCTCACGCTCGACCTGCGCGACGAAAAGCCGCCGGAGCTCGTCGATATCGAGGTCGCTCCGACGCCACGGGAAGTCCAGGCGTTACCGGCCGAGGTCGCTCGCCCCTGGGAGCAGGACATGGCGGCGACGATGGACGAAGCGTCCGCCGCTGCCGCCGCCGCGCCACCCGAGCCCGAAGCAATCGCGGTCGATGCGGGCGTCGACGCACCGATCGACGCACCGATCGATGCCGCGCCGAAGAAGAAGAAGCCGGACGCCTCGATCGATGCGGCGGTCGATCCGCTCGTCGCCGAAGCAGATGGCGGCATCGAGCCGCTCGCGGCGGTCGACGATGCCGGCAACGGCGGTGACGCCGGCGCCGGCGATGCGACCGTCGTCGCGGTCGGTGAAGGCTCGGGCTCCGCCGCCGAGGGCTCGGGCGCGGGCGCGGGCGGCGCCGGCTCCGCCGCGGGTGGACGTGGCGATGAACCGCCCGGTGAAGGCTCCGGCGTCGCGGGCGCGACGAACGAGCCCGCCGTCGACGGCGCACCAACGCTCGCAGGCACCGCGGCCAACTTGCTCGCGTACTTCCCGAAGGGCCACGTCGTCACCGCGATGATCCGCTTCGATCGCTTGCGCGGCACCGAGTGGGCTGTACAGACCGAGCGCCTGCTCCGGCCGATGCCCGACTATCAGATCCTGTTCGGTCCCACCGACGCGGAGATCGCGAACAAGCTCGAGACGCTCGTCATCTCGTCGCCGACACCGAAGGACGCGACGGCCACCACGCTGGTCGCGCGCACGAAGCTGCCGCGAGCGCAGCTGCGTGCCTTTCTCGGCGCGACGAACCCGGTCACGTGGTCGACGGCGAAGGGCGGCCTCCTCGGCAAGCGCGGAGGCAAGCTGGCCCCGAACGATCGGCGCGTCTTCATCTCGCCGTTCAAGGACTGGTTCCTCCTCGCGCAGCCCGGCGATCTCGGCGCGCTCACGGCCGGCGCGGCCGGCAACGTCGACACCGCGGTCGCCACGGCGAAGCCACCGCCGTGGATCGCGGGCATCCGCGGCATCGAGGTCGAGTCGGGCGTCGACCGCGGTCCCGCGCTCGTGCTCACGCTCGCGCTCGGCGGGCAGACCGTCGAGCTCGGCGACAATGACTTCGGCCTCGGCATCAAGAGTGTCACCACGCCCGATCGCGTCACGCTCGCGATGGAGCTCGACAAGAAGGGCTGGCACGTCGCCGGCAACATGCGTTTCACCTCCGACGCCGCGGCCGCCACCTTCGTCACCGCCGCCGAGTCGGCCAAGCAACGAATCGCCGACAGCCGCGCCCTCCAGCTCGCGATGGGCAAGCCAGTTGCGAGGGTCATCGCGAACTTGCGCTTCGCACGGACAGGTCCGCGCGTCTCGTACACCACATCGATCTCGATCGCCGACGCGCGCATGATTCTCGCTGTCGCGGCGCAGCAACTCGACACCTACTTCGCCGCGACGCCCCCATAGCCGTCATAGCGATTGCCCACCCACGCCGCGCATTGCATCCTTGAACGATGCGTACGTGGCTCGCTGCTGTTGTCGCCGCCGTGTGCGCGTGCGGCGGCAAGGCCCCCGCGCTCTCCCCCGCTGGCGACACGCGCGACGACGGCCACGGCCTCCTCGCACAAGCCTCCACCAAGTTCGTCACCGACGAAGAAGCCGAAGGTCTCCTCGACGACAACCCGCGCCGCCGCCCTTACGGCGGCTCCGCGTACGGCAACTCGGCCTACGGCGGTTCTTCCTACGGCGGTTACGTCGTCCCCGCGTGGCCGGTCACCGCCCCGAACCGCTCGCCCAAATACAATCAGGTCCCAGGTCTCACCGGCGCGATCGAGGGGACGATCCTGCTACGCGCCTCCAAGCTTCCGTGCAACGCCGAGTCCGTGAAGGTCGCCGCCGTCTACATCGAGAAGGTCCAGGTCGGCCGCGTGCTCATGAATGAAGGCCGCCCCGCGAGTGTCGGCGGCACGCTCGTCAAGCGCGGCTGCGCCCTCGCGCCGACCGTCCAGATCGTCACGCCTCTCCCGTCCGCGCTCGCGATCCACGGCGACGCAAAACCAACCACGCTGCGCCTCGCCGCGAAGTCTTTCGAGCTGCAAGCCGGCGGTCGCGTCGCGTTGCAGCTCTCCGCCGGCACGACCAAGGTCGATGTCGACGGCGGCGCATCCGCCTGGATCATCGCGATCGATACGCCCTACTACGCGATCACCGACGACCGCGGCCGCTTCCGCATCGACGAGCTCGCCGCCGGCACCTACGAAGTCACGGTCTGGCAACCGCCAGCCGGCAAGGGCGAGCCGACGATCACGAAGCGCACGGTCAAGGTCGAGAGCCGCCGCGCGTCGCGTCTCGACATTCGCTAGTCCTCGGCCGCGCGCGGACGTCCATTGGACGTCCCGCGGTACACCGTTCGAAACGCCGGCCACAGTCGCTGCACCGCCACTGCTTCGGCTTCGCGCTCTTCTGGTTCTTCGTCATCTTCGTCCGGCCTTCGTCCGGCATTCGGACTCCTCGTCCGCATCTCGGACGATCACGGACATTCCGCTCAACATCTTCAACAACTTACTCCTGGCACGCCTACTGCTCCTCCGCCGCAACACGACGCTCTCTCAACAACCAAGGCGTCATCACAAGGAGCACTCACATGAACCCGCAGAAGAAAATGTACAAGGTCATCCACGCCGTCGAGAAGAAGGGCGGCGGCACCTACTGGATGCGCGTCGGCTCCGCATTCACGAACCGCGACGACTCCATCAACATCTATCTCGACGCCGTGCCGGCGCCAAGCGGCAAGTCGTCTCGCTACGAATTCCAGATCCGCGAGCTCAACGACGAAGACCTGCGTCGTCGCGAGGCCTACGCCAGCGGTGGCAACAACGCCGGTGGCGGCGGCACCAACGGCCGTGGTCACGACGGCAACGACGGCAACGGCGGCAACGGCGGCAACGGCGGCAACGACGGTAGTGGCGGCTTCGGTGCCGGTGGCGGCGGCTTCGGCACCGGCGGTGGTGGCTATCGCGACCTCGGCGGTATCGGTGGAGGTCCGAGCACGCGCGCGGTCACATCGAGCGCGTCGTCCGACGAGATCCCGTTCTGATCCTCCAACCACTTCACTCACCCATCCTCGATTGCACCGTCCAAAGGACTACTCACATGAAGACTCACTTCAAACGTCTGCTCGCGGAGGTCTCGTACCGCGCGCTGCACATCCTCGCGATCATCGCGCTCATCCTCTCCATGGGTGGCACCTGGATGCTCGCGAAGGACGCGAACGCGGCGCCGGGCAAGGCGGCCGCCGCCACGCCCGCCACGCCCGCCGCGCTCGGCACCACCAAGCCCGGCACCACGACCGACGACGACCTGATCCGACCGCGCCCTTCCAAGAAGGACGTGACCGGCAGGCTCAACCTCAACACCGCTACCGAGGAGCAATTGATGCTCCTGCCAACGGTCGGCCCGTCGAAGGCCGAGCGTGTCGTGACCTGGCGCAAGAAGAACGGCGGCTTCAAGCGCACCGCCGATCTGCGCCGTGTGAAGGGCTTCGGCTACAAGACGTTCAAGCGCCTCGAGCCGTTCCTCGACATCAAGGGCGACACCACGCTCGTCGCCGCCCGCCGGTGATCGAGCGCGCGGTCGCGCTTCACGTCATCGAGAGACCCGCGTGCGGTCACGTTCGTCCCCTGCGTGCGTGACTCACGCGCGGTCGCTCGACCTCCTCTTCACCCTCTTCACCCTCTTCACTCCTCTTCACTCCTCTTCTCTCCTCTCCCTCTCACTCCTCACTCCTCACTCCTCTTCTCCTCACTCCTCTTCTCCTCTCCTCTCCGCTTCTCCTCACTCCTCACTCTCCTCTCCTCTCCTCTCCGCTCCTCCTCACTCTTCTCATCTCCCCTCGTCTCCGCTCCTCTCCTCGCCTTCTCACCTGACCCAATCCACCCTTTCGCCGTCCACTTCCACCGCATTGGTGATCGTCATGCACTCCATCGCCGCCCAGATCCGCGCGACTGCCTCGTCGTTCGACGTCGACGACATGCCGGCCAGTCCCGACAACGCTTCGCCATGCGCGCCGCCGCTGCCACCTTGCAGTGCCACGCTCGCAGCCGCGCCTCCGCTATCACGTTGCGGTGCCGCGCTCGCAGCCGCGCCACCGCTATCAGGTTCCGGTGCCGCGCTCGCAGCCACGCCGCCGCTGCCGCCGTCACATGGCAGCGCCACGCTCGCTGCCACGCCGCCGCTATCAGGTTCCGGTGCCGCGCTCGCGCAGGGCGCGCCGTTTGCCGCCGTCAACCTCGGCGCGTACGTCTCGCGTTGCGCGCCGCTCACGTCGCGGACCGCGCTCGATCCGCCGACGCGCACGACGTCCGCGTCGCGCGAGATCACGTACCCGCTGCTCGCGGACTGGCACGCGCATGCCGCCGCCGTTTCAGCTGGTGCCACCGATCACGCACCGTCACGCGCTGCGATACCCGCGAAGCGCAAGCGCCGCGCTGACGCTGTCGCCGCGGATGGCAGCGCCGCAGCGTCTGCATCGGAACCTCTCACCAAGCGCGCGCACGCCTCGCGCTCGAAGCGCGCGCGACGCTGACGCCCTCGCAGAGGTCGCGGCGCTTCACTCGGCGCCGTCCGCCGTCTTCGAGCGCGTCGGGTGCGCTTCGACAGATCGCTGCGACTCGCGCGCTCGACGTGAGCCACCCGACTTCTTTCGGGCACCCGTTCGAGCTCGAACCACCACACGATCGAAGCTTGCGAGCTCTACGCCGTGTTTCGCACGACGAGCGTGAGGGGCGATCGGGTGCCCGTCTGCTTCCTTTCGGGCACCCGTTCGAGCTCGAACCACCACACGATCGAAGCTTGCGAGCGCTACGCCGTGTTCCGCGACGACGAGCGTGTGGGCGATCGGGTGCCCGTCTATTTCTCTTCGCCTAGCTTCCGATTTTCGTTCCCGCGTCGGCGCGGCGGCTGTTCCTCCCTTGGTCGCCGCGCCGACATCTCTTGTCACGTTCCCTCGCGTGCTGTCGTTCTCGCATGTCCGCGCCTGTGTTCCGTTCGCGCGTCCGCAAGTGCGTGTTCCCTACTTAACGCCAAGCGCGCGAAGTACCGCGAAGCACGCAAAGGATGCGCAGAGCTCCTGGCACCTTTCCGGCAGCGCGAGGATTGTTGGTCGGAGGTCGCGCGCGGACATCGTAGGTCGCCGCGCCGGCTGTTCCTTCCTCCGTCACCGCGCGACATCTCTTGTCACGTTCGTTCTTCGGGTCAGGTCCAGCCGATCACGACGACTCGACGTCTCCCTTGGAGCTCATGAAGTACGCGTTGCCGCAGTGCAGGACGTAGTCACCCCCACTGATCCAGTCTCGTGCGAGCTCGATATCGTCATCGTCGGCATCGTCGACACCAACCACGATGTCGTGGAGGTGGGATGGCAACGGCACGACCGCGTAGTGCCACATCTTGGGATACTTGAAGGCGAGCACGTTCGCATTTTCAACGTGGTCGAAGCCGATCTCATCCTCGAGCACGCCGAGCACGTACTCCGAATCCTCGAGCCCGTCCTCATCGTCGACCTTTACCGACGTTGTCGAGACCTTGCCGGTCTTCAAGTCGAATGAGATCGCGTTCAACGGATCTTCGTTTTCCGCGGACAACCGTGGTCGACCGACGAACACGAGCGTCGGTTGGCCATCGCCGTTCTTGCCGGCGACCCAGCCATACTCGAGGTTGCTCTGCACGAGGTACTGTCGCTTGGGGTCGAAGAACTTCTTCACCACATCGAGCGGGACACCGACTCGCTTCGCGATTGTTTCCGCATCGTAGGCACCGAGATCGACGTGCTCCAGGAAGGCCTTGTCGAGCATCCAAGTCATTGCCGAATCTGTAACCCATCGTTCGTGCGTTCGCGCGTTCGCGCGTTCGTGCGTTCGCGCGTTAGCGAGCTCATCGAGCCCACCGTCCCGCGTTCGTTCCTTTTTGGTGGCCGCGCCGACATCCTCTTTTTGCCGCTCCAAACCGTCGAACAGACGGCAACCGAACTCTGGTCAGCGCGGTCCACGCGCCGTGCCCCCACCCGATGGTGCCCCGCCAAATGGATAGCCAATCCTTCCGTCAGGGATCTGTTCAGAGTCCAGACAGGGATGTCTGGAGTTGTGACGGGGTCTCGCGTCAAGTGCTCGTAGTCGCTACGTCCGGGCCTGGTCCGAGGGTTGCGATCGGGGACCGGATGCGCTTTTCGACGATCGTGCTCGTCTTTGCCGCCACCGCCACCGCGGCCGCCTGCAGCAACGAGGTGAAGGAGCCCGTCGCGATGCCCGCAACCGCGCGTGCCTCGACGCTCGCGGTGACCGTCGTGGACAAGATCGAAAACGCGCCGGCGACGCACATCGCGGTCGGCGGCAAGATCCGCCTGCGCGTGCCTGGCGGTGAAGTGACGTCGTCGAACGCGTATGGGCCGTTCCTGATCGCGCCGGCAGGATTCGAGACGTTCACGGTGAAGGCGACCGGCGAGGGAACGGGCGAGATCGAGATCGAGACCACGACCGGCTACGCGCGCGTCGCGTTGAGCGCCGCGCCGATCGCGAACGTCGGGATCGTGTTTGATGAACGGAGCGAGAGGAACGCGACCGTCGCGCTGCTCGACGCGAACGGTCGGCGTCTCGTCGACGCGAGCTTGCGTGTGGCGCCAGGTAGCGCGCCTGTCTCGTTCATGCGAGATGCATGGGATCGGATCGTGTTCGAGTCGCTGCCGCCCGGCGTGGTGTTCGTGAAGACCGACCTGCTCGGCGCGACGAAGGCGGTCGTGCAGAAAGCGTTCGTGAAGAAGGCGGCGGTCGAGAAGCCGATGGTCGAGCCAGGTGTCGATCACGCCGCCAAACAGACGACGTCCAAGGTGCGTGCAACGAAGGCGGCGCCGGCGAAGCGCGCGACTGAGCGATCGGTCGCTCAGCGATAGCGCATCGAGACGCGAACGGTCGCTCACGCATCGAGACGCGAACGGTCGCTCACGCATCGACACGCGAACGGTCGCTCACGCATCGACACGCGAACGGTCGCAAACGCATCGAGACGCGAACGGTCGCTGAGGCGAACGGTCGCTCATGCATCGACACGCGCACGGTCGCTCACGCATCGACACGCCAGACCGAGCCGATGTTGGTCGCGGCACGACTCGCCCACATTCTCGAGCCGCCGCCGATGGGCGCCGGTGGTCATCGACGAGCGGCTCGACCGAGCAAACGTCTCGATGGATTGCTCGGGCTAAGCGTGCGACAGCACGAACTTGAAGAACGCGTCGTCCTCGGATGCGACCTCGATGCACGTGCCGTCGACGACCCACGATGCGCGCTCCGGGAGCTGCTGAAGCGTGAACCCGAGCTGGCGCGCGATCTCGGTCACGGCGGGCAAGAAGGGCGTGTCGTCGAGGACGTGATGGTAGAGCTCGATTTCGACGAGCTGATCGGATTCGAACGAGAGGTTCGCGTTCAGGCGTATCCCGCAGACGACCTCGATTCCGCGGATCGTTGCGCCCGGGCGAACGCGCACCGGTTCGCCAGTTCGCGGATTCGTGCCTTCGTAACCCTCGCTCACACGCATCTGGGGATAGGCGCCCGCAACGTCGGCAGGTGACATCCGCCAGCGCAATTGCGCAAATCCGTTGCTCATCGGTGACGGTACGATATGCAGAAGCGAGACTCCGCGTGAAGCGGTTGCTCAGCGATCGCGCATCGAGACGTGAACCGCTGCGGGTCGTCCTCCCGCACTCGCTGGGCATGTGCCGTCCCACGTGGGACTGAAATTCGTTCGGCCAGGTGCTCGCGCGATCGATCGGGATGCAACGGAGTGCACCGATCATCGACCGCCCTCCGGCACGTCCCGTCGGCATCGTCGGTCGAACGCGTGCCGAGCTCGTCGGCCGATCGGGTGCGCGCGCGAGCGGGCCTCGGCAAGGACACGTACTGCCCCACCGCGAATGCCAACGAGTGACACGAACGACCGCCGTCCGTCGGCATCGTCGGCCGCACGGTCAACGACATCGACGGCGCGCGCGACTGGACGCCGACCTCGGCCTGCCGCGCGAACACCTACTCCTCGGCCGGTTCGACCTTCTTCTTCTTCTTATCGGCCTTCTTGTCGGCCTTCTTCGGCTCTTCCTCTTCCGCCTTCGCGTCGGCCTTCTCCGTGTCGTCGTCGGCGCCCTTCTTCGCGCCCTTCTTCTTCTTCTTGTCGGGCTTCGGTTCGGCGTCGTCGCCCGCGTCGTCGCTGGCCTTCTTCTTCTTTTCTGGCTTCTTTTCGGCGTCGTCGTCGGCCGCGTCGTCGTCGGCTTCCTTCTTCTTCTTGCCGTCGGCCGATTCGTCGCGCTTCAAGATCTTGAGATCGACGCGCCGGTTCTTGAACCGGCCATCTTCAGTCCCGTTGTCGGAGACGGGCTTGTCCTCGCCGAAGCCCTTGGCGACGAGGCGCTGCTTCGCGATGCCCTCCTTGATGAGGAACGCGCGCACGGCCTTGGCCCGGTTGTCGGAGAGCTTCTTGTTCTTGCGGTTGCTGCCGACCGCGTCCGTGTGACCTTCGATCTGGACGAGCTTGATCTCGGAGTGCTCGGAGAGAACCTTGGCGACATCGCCGAGGAGCGTCTTCGAATCGTCGACGAGCTTCGCGCTGCCCGACTCGAACTGCACGGTGCGGTCGAGCTCGATCCTCTCGGCCGTGACGACGACAGCCGGCGGCGGCTCGGGCTCCTTCGGCGGCTCCGGCTCGGGTTCTGGCTCGGGCTCGGGCTCCGGCTCCTTCTTGGGAGGCGGTGGAGGTGGCGGCTTGGGTGCTTCAGCCAGCGCGGTGCACTCGCCGGCGGGACTCGAGAACGTCGGGACCGGCGTGCAGATTCGATTCGCTTTCGATCCGCAGGCGGTGAAGCCGAGGAGACCCAGGAGCGCGATGCAGAGCGATCGCGCGTACGCGAGCCGGGCGAAGGGGCTAGAGCGCATAGCCAACTCCCAGGGTCGCGCTGCGTTTGTCGAAGGCCTTGGTCATGTCGTCCTTGTCGGCGACCGCGGCGAGACCGAACGCGACATCGATCGAGAAGTGCGGACTGACCCACCACGAGAGACCAGCGGCGGCCGGGATCTGGTAGTTGTCGCCGAACTTTTTGAGCGTGGACGTGATGCCCGCCTGCAGCGCGAGCGAGAACGAGGGCGCGAACCGTAGATAGATGGTGACCGGCACCGCGAGCTCGTCCTGGTTGAAGGGCATGCCGCCGACCTTGCGCTGCGTGATGCCGATGAACGCCACCGGGGCGAGCTCGATCGCGAGCCGCTTGGAGTTGATGCGCGCGATGAAGCCGGCCTTGCCCGAGAGGACGAGCTCGGGGTCGAACGCGCGCGCTTGGCCGCCGAGCACGAGCGCGACCGCGAACCCGCCCTCGGTCAGACCGATGCGTGCTTCGCTGCCGACGAACGTGTAGATGTCGCCGAGACCGAGCGCGCACGCGCCCATGTCACCACCGCCGCGGAAGCAGAGGCCGGTACCGAAGCCGCTGAGGAAGCCGGTCGCGGCGCGTCCCGAGTGATAGATGCCGAACGTGAGCCGGTCGTGGAGGCCGAACCAGAGATCGGGCGCGATCGAGAACGGCTTGCCAACAGCCTGCTTGCCCATGTTGGCCTCGCCGATCACGTTGAACATGGCCTTGCCGCCGGGCAGCGTCATGCGCGCCTTGGGCGAGCCGACCTTGACGAGGTCGCCCGTGGAGGCGGAGACCGAGGCGGACGCACCAGTGTCGCCGCCCGCGGACTCTTCGTCGTCGGGGGGCTTCGGCTTCTTCGCCTTCTTGCCCTTCTTGACGGGCTCCTCGTCGTCGACCTCCGCCTTCTTCGCGGACGTGTCTTCTTCCTCGTCGTCGGCTCGCGCGACGGCGGACATCAACAACAACGCCGATATCGCGATCAGGACTCTCGTCATCGCGTCCTCCCCATGGGCTCGATAACGGTAAGCCGAAACGCGACCCCGACGGACGTTCGTGGCCTACGAAGTTCGATTGACGCGCGCACAGCGTCAGAGGAGTGTTCGGGCGATGACGCGACGCGCGCTCCTGGCGCTCCTGGTGGCCTGCTCGAGCAGCACCGCCGCCGGTGGAGTGATCACTTCTTCGCGTCGACGATCGTCACGTCGTTGATGCCCGCATCTGCGAAGGCCTTGTCGATCGTCGCGCGCTCGCCGAGCGTGATGACGACCTCGAGCTTCGGGTCGAGCTCGTTTGCGATCACGGCCTTGACCTGCGTGGGCGAGACCGCCGCGACCTGGTCGAGCAGCGTCGAGTAGTAGTTCGGCGGCAGCTCGAACGCGCCGATCCGCGCGAGTCGCTGTGCGAGCACGGCGGAGGTGTTCGCTTCGCCGAGCAGGTCGCGCACGATCTTGCGACGCGCGCGCACGAAGTCGACGTCGAAGTCCGTGCCGGCACGCAGCGAGTCGATGGAGGTGCGCAGGGCCTCGAGCGCTTCGCCCGCGCGCGGTGCGTCGACGGTGCCGGCGATCTCGTAGTAGGAGGGGCCGCGGCGATCGACACGGCGTGCGTTGATGCCATACGTCGCGCCGAGCGTCTCGCGGACCGCGGGCTCGCCTCTCCGACGACGCCGGTGAAGATCGGCTTCGTGCGCGGTGGGGCCGGCGTGGTGATCGGCGGGTCGTCGTGGCCTTTGCCCCAATCGCCGAACCGCGAGCGAATCGCTGACTCGACGCGCTTCGCATCGAAGCCGCCGACCACGACGAGCGTCGCGTTCGCCGCCGAGTAGTGCTTGTCGCGGAATGACCACAGCGCGTCGCGGCCGAGCTTGTCGATGCCGCTAGTGACGAACGCGGTCTTCGTATACGGATGATCGGGACCGAAGAGCGCGGTGAGCTGCTGCCGCACCATCTCGTTGCGATCTGAAACAGCAAGTGCTCGACGAGGTGTGCGAGCCCTGCCTTACCGCGCGGATCTTCGCGCGCGCCGACCTCGAAGCGAACGTCGACCTCGACGAGCGTAGTCGTCGGGTCGGGCATGATCACGAAGCGCAGTCCGTTCGCGTCGATGCGTCCTC
>JALZOJ010000161.1 GCA_030857175.1 Myxococcota bacterium
CGACGAGGATCTGTGCTTTCTGACCGGTGACTGGCGTCTGTTTCAGAAGCAGCGCGGGCACCGGTGGAGCCTCGACGATCTGGTGACGGCCTGGATCGCGACGCGCCGGATCGATGCGGACCGCGCGATGCGCGTCCTCGATCTCGGCACCGGACTCGGCAGCGTGCTGCTGATGGTGGCTTGGAAGCTGCCGCAAGCGGAGCTCGTCGGCATCGAGGCACAGGCAGACCGGGCTGCGATGGGACGCCGTTCGATCGCGTACAACGGAGTGGATGCGCGCTGCCGCATCCTCGACGGCGATCTACGCGAGGTGGCCGGCGAGCAGCTGGCGGGCGAGCGGTTCGAGCTCGTCACCGGCACGCCGCCGTACTTCCCTCGCGGCACGGGTACCGAGTCGGAGAAGCTGCACGCGCTGCCGTGTCGCTTCGAGGTGCGCGGCGGCGTCGAGGATTACTTCGAAGCAGCGGCGCGCGTGCTCGCACCCGGCGGCGACATCGTCGTCTGCAGCTCCGCGCTCGAGCGCGACCGCGTCGACCACGCTCTACGCGAGCTGGCGCTTCATCGCCGGGAGCACTGGGACATCGTGCCGCGCGCGGGCAAGCAGGTCCTCGTGATGGTTGACGTGGTCAGCAACACGGCGACCAACCCCACCACGCATACGCTCACCGTTCGCGATCGGGCGAGCGCATGGACACCAGAGTTCCAGCGCGTGCGCACCGAGATGGGCTTGCCTGCGACGCCGCCGCGCGGTTGATCAGCCCAACACGTGCGTCACGATCACCCGACCGAGACGACACTGGTCGCGGATTCACGCAGCTACTACCTCGGTGAGGTGCCCCGGTGGCGCCCTCACGACGAACGCCGCGCGAGGGCGGTGATCGCCTCGACGATGTGCGCTGGCGGATCGACGAGGGCGAGCCCGTATCCGTCGGGCGTGCGACGGACGACCTTCGCCAAGACCGATGCCGTGAGTTGCGCGAGCAGATCGGGGCCGGGCAGCTGGAGCTCGATCGCCAGGACCCACCCGATCTCGAGCGTTTGTTCGGTCGCGACGAACAAGCCGCTCGCGCTGAGATCGCGAACGACGGCTGTGACCTGCTGTCCATCAGGCAGCCGCAGCTCGGCATCGACCGGGACGACGATGCGCTCGGCGCGTTGCCTCGCGTGCGGTGGCAGTGGAGGAACGACGGGCAGCGCGGGTGCGCGGCTGCCGCCACGCATCGCCGCAAGCGCGGAGGGCGGGATCAGCGAGGGCGTCGCGACCGGTTTTTCGGGTGCGCGTGACGATGGGACGCGCGGCGCGAAGCTCACGATCGGCTCGGCGCGCGGCGTCCGGGAAAACGCGACGCGAACCTCGGCGTAGACGCGCGGTTCCATCACCTGGCCCAGGTCGGTGGACACGAAGTCATGCACATCCGCGTGCGACGGCGCGAGCTCGGCGACCGTGCTCGCATACGTCCGCGCCGCCTCGAGGTCGACGGCATCGTTGCGAGTCACGGCAAGTCCATATCGCGCGATGAACAGGCGCTCGTCGTCGGAGAACCGCAACGCGAGGGCATCGACGACGAGCGGCATGAGCTCGCGGTGCGCGCGCGCCTGGCGTGCGTGTGCGATCAGCACGTGCCAGACCGCGAGATGTCCCGGCACGTCCGTCAGGCCCGCGCGATACGCGTGTTCGAGCGCGCCTCGCAAGAGACGGATCGCGAGGCCGGGTTGCACGTGACTCGCGTGGAGCCTCATGCCGGCGGCTCTCATGCTATCGGACCACTCGCGATCGCTCCTGACGGCTTCGAGCTGTCCGCGATAGAACGCGAGCAGCTCGTCGGCGCGACGCCGCGCGAGGAGGCGCTGTTCGACGAGCGTCGCTGCGGCGCGATCCCGACTCCTGTGAAACGCCGCTTCGACGTGGCGGCCATAGATGTCTTCGAGGCCGGCGATGCGCGCGAGCCGTGCCGCGTGGAGTAGCAGCCGACCGGCCTCCGTGGCCGGCGATCTGCTCGCACGCGCCACCCACCGCAGGATCTCCGCCTGCGGGTCTCGGACCTCGCGACGGAGCGCCGCGAGCACCGACCGCACGATCTCGTCTTGCGGTCGCGCGGCGACGGCACGCGTCAGTGGCTCGACGGCGTTCTCCGGCGTGCCGGCATCGACCAACGCCATGCTCGCGACGACGAGGTGATCGGGCTGACCGGTCCTGGCGTGCGCGGCGAGCGCGAGGTCCGCGATCGTGCCGAGCGCCCCGAGCCCGCGCGCGATTTCCATCGCACGGTCGAACGCTCCGCTGTCGCCGCGCTCCCACGCGACGCGTTGCATGGCGAGGGCACGTTCGCCCTCGGGCTCCACGAGCTCGCATGCCGCCGCGAGATCGGACGCCCGCGTGGCCGGTGCATCCGCATCGTTTGCGATCTCCGCGCACAGCGCCTGGAGCGCGGGCCGCCAGCTGTCGGCTTGCCAGAGCGACGTCCGAATCCAGTCGGCGATCCGTTGCACGTTCTCAGCATAGAGGTCGTCACCCGCGAGCGCTCCTCGCGGAGCGATGATCTTGCGTCACGCGCGCGACGGCAGATCGACCCAGATCTCCGCGCCGATCTGCGTCACGGAGTAACGGACGAGCCGCAGCCAGGGCGCGCTCTCGCACCCGCCGGTCCGCAGATCGAACTGGTAGCCGTGACGGCGACAGGTGATGACGCCCCGATCGATGAGCCCGTGCTCGACGAGCGA
>JALZOJ010000119.1 GCA_030857175.1 Myxococcota bacterium
ACTGCCGCACCTCGGGCACGATGACCTCGAGCCCGAGCCGGGTGCCGAGCCTGGTCGCGTGGTCTTCGCTGCCGGGCACGGCGATGAGTAACGTCACGGTACGATGCTACTCGATCACGGCGCCTTCGTGATCCTGCACCGCTTGAGTCGCGCGTAATCGTGACCCGTGTCGATGTCACCTTTCACGACGACGCGGTCGCCGGGCTTGATGCCCGTCACATTGCCTTGTGTCTTGCAGATGAGCTGCATGGTCTTCTCGCTCACGTTCGGATCGGCGATCACGGCGAGCGTCGCGACCACCTTGCCGCGAACCGATTGCGTGCTGGTCTCGACGAGCACGCCGGTCACTTCGAGCTCCACACCGACGAGCGGCGTCGGGCTGTTCGCGTAGGTCGCGTGAATGCCGGCGATCGTCGACGTGTCGCCGACCTTGCCGCCCGCCGCGAGCGCTTCGTCGAGCTTGGACGGCGGCTTCATGTTTGCCGTCACCATCGTCTTCGCGGCATCCCAGCTCGTCGCGCGCCGATTGTCCTTCGCGCTCGCCGTGAAGTTTCGCTCCTCGAGAAAATCGCCTTTGACGACCACCGTCGAGGAGTAGTGCTCGGTGCCGACATCGAGCAGGTCATCGCCGCGTGCGTTCGCCCACACGCACACGCCGTCGCGGTAGCCCCACGCGCCCTTCGCGTCGCGCTTGTGCGTCGTGCAGCGGTTCTTGGTGACGAGGAACACGCCTTCTTCGGGTGCGCCCGGATCGCGGCCGTCACCACACACGATCGCCTTCTCGCCTTTGCGCATGCCGGCGGCCCCGCGGCCGACGACGATCTGGTTATCGCGGATCAAGAACTGGAGCTCGTGCGTTCCGATCGCCACGGCGCACGGCTCGATGATCTTGAACGCGACCTGCGTCTCGGCCTTGCCGTCGAAGATCGTCGCGCGATCGCCGACGACGTTCACGCCGACGAGCGGCCCCTCGTCGACGAGATGGAGCAGCCACGCGCCTTGCCACGCCTTGTCGGCGTCCTTCGGCATCCACGTGTTCATGTCCACAGGCTCGATCTTCGCCTGCTGCTCCTTCGCGTGATCGACGAGCGCCTTCTCGTCCTTGCACGCGAGCAGTACGAAGACGAACGCGACTCTCACAGCGCTTTGAGCGGCGTCACACGCAGGAGCGTCGGGATAACTTTTTTACCCGTGACGATCGCCATGTGCTCGTACTGCGAATGAATGTAGAGCAGCTTCGCGCCGCGCTCGCGCTTCGTGAAGCCCCACACGCCGTCCGGCATCTTCTCGCGCGCGACGGCAAACTTGTACTGCTTCACGAACGCGGCGGATGACTGCGCGGTGCCCGCACCGACGACGATCAGCTTGTGATCGTCCGCGCGCTTGCCGCTCGCGATGAACTCGTCGAACTTGCGCTCGCCCGAGTACATCGCATCGAGCAGGATGATCTGCGCGACCGCGCGGTGATCGACCCACTGCATGACGGTGCGGAACGCGCCGGAGTGGCCCATCACGATCGTGGGGCCGTCGGGGATGCGAATGTTCGCGCGCGCGACGGCCTTGCGCAGATCCTTGAGCGCGGGCCACTTCACGTGGTCCTCGTTCGACGACGGTGCGTCGGGCACGATGAACAGCGCGTTCTGCCGGCTCGCGCGGAACTGCTTCGCGAGCTGGTGCTCGCGCCACGCGCCGTCGGAATCGGTCCAGTAGCCGTGGACGTAGATGACCGTGCCAGCCGTCTCGCGGTCGTAGCCCTCGGGCGCCCACACGTGCACCGAGCCTTGCGCCGTCTTGATGCGCCAGTGCTTGCCACCGGCGACCTCGTCTTCGGTCTTCTCGAGGCGACCTTCGCCGTCGTCCTTGATGCGCTCGCGCGTCCGCTGCGGTGCCGTCGCGAGCCGCGCTGCGGGGCGCGGGGGCGTAACCCCCGCGGGGCCCGGGGGTGCAACCCCCGATGGTGCCGACGTGACGCTGCCGTTCGTCGGTACGGGCGCGAGCTCCGCGTTTTCGCCCGGCGCGCCCGGCTCGTCGAGCACGTCTTCGAGCGTGAGCGGTTCGTCCGCACGCGCGAGCGTTGCAATCGAGAGTACGGCGGCGACGAGCGCGAGCTTCATTTCTTGTCTTTCCCCTCCGCCGGCTTCGTGATCATGAGGTGGAGGTTGGACTCAGAATCGGGGTAACCGTATCGGAAGGGCAACTTTCGGCGGGGTTGTGACGCCCACAGTTTTGCCATCTCGGCTCCGATGTTCGGGTCCGCTTCCTCGAGGAACGGCCCCATGAACCTGCCGTACGTGACCTGCTCGAAGCCCGCCTTCTTCGCGTGGCGCGGCGGGATGCCCGTCGCATCCGAGGCCATCCACGTCATGTTCGCGAGCAAGTAGTCACGGATGCCCGAGAACCCACCGCTCCAGATCAAGTAGCTCGCGGCCTTGGTCAGCGCCGCGACCTTGCCCTTCGCGAGGAGGTGCTTGTCGAGCGCGCTGCCCTTGAACGCCTTGTCGCCGAGGTTCCACGCGAAGTGGCGGTGCACGACGACCGGCGCTTTCGGATCGCCGGCCCGCCGGAACGAGAGCTCCATGTTCGTGTACGCCTCGGAGAAGTCGGTATCGACCCAGCCGCCCTTCTTCTTCTTCGCCTTCTTCTTCGCGAGCGCGTCGAAGTCGGTCTGCGTGAGGTAGTGGACCGTGCCGTCTTCGTTCAAGCGGACGAACTTGAGCGAGACCGGCTCGTAGCCGAGGGCGGCCATGCCGGTCAGGTGGAAGGAGAGCTGGCCGGGGATGCCGCCCTTCTCGAGCTTGCGCATGTTCTCGCTCGTCGAGTCGTTGAGCGTGAGCAGGCCGTAGATCGCCGCGCGATACGCCGCGAGCGACGTGGAGAGCTGCGACTTCTTCCCCATCTTCGCGACGCGTGTCGGATCGCCCGCGTGCTCGAGGGAGATCGTGGTGATCTCCTTCGCGTCGGGATAGGTGACGAGCGCGCTCGCGAGGTCGCCGCCGCCGAACGGGTAGACGACGGTCGTCGGAGTCGTCGGAGGCCGCAGCTGTGCGAAGAACGCCTGCGCGGGTGTGACGTACTTCTCGCTGAACCGCTCGTAGCGCTTGGCCATCTCGGCGCAGTGCTTCTCGATCGTCGGCGCGTCGAGCGTCGCCGGCAGCGGGTCGGTGCCTTTACATGCCACCACGCGGTAATAGAGCCGCGCGTCGGCGATGAAGTCGACAGCGACTTCTTCTGCGTGGGCGATCGTCGCGAACAGCAGCGAGGCGACCAGCAGTACAGTCCTCATGGAGCCCTCCGAGGCATAAGACGTCCTGATCGACGGGGCCATTTCCTGACTAATTCACGTCGCTGCCGCGATCGCTGGCGGAACCGGGCTTTGGCCCCACCAAGCTGTGCAAGATCACCTGAGCGACCGTCTCCCCGCTCGCGTCGCGGAGCGTCACGGGAACGTCGTATTGCGCACGGTTTGCGGTGCGGGGGACCGGCGGCTCGCCGACGGCCGTGATCGTCCCGCGTGCCTTCTTCAGATATTCGATCTCCATGCCGCTGACGATGAACCGGCCGTCATCCGGCAGCGAGTAGGCGAGCGCGATGTTGCCGGCCAGCTCCGCGAGGTTCGCGAGCGCAACCGCATGAACGCAATCGAGGTGATTACGCACTGACTTCTTGTCGTGCATCACCACCTCGGCATAGCCCGCTCGGAGCACCGTCACCGTGGCGTTGATGGTCCCGGTATAGGGCGCCATCCGGCCGACCAGCTTCGAGAACAGCGTCTTGCCACCCGGGAAGCCCGACACCAGATTCCAGATGTCGCGGATCAAGTTGCGGCTGCCGTCCAGCCGAGCCCGAGGCAAAAACCGGGACGCGAGCGGCGTGATGCGGTCGGCGAGGGACATCGGGCGGACCCTATCAGAAGCAGGTTCCGATCATGATGACGATCTATCTCCCATTTCGTGACCTCCCTCGGGTCACGCGGCATGCTCCGAGGAGTAGGATGTCTTTGCTCATGTTGACCCGATGCCTCGCATGCGCTGTCGCGCTCGTTGCGGGATGCAGTAGCCCCTCGCAAAAGAAGCCTTTGACGCTGCAAGAGATGATCAGCGCCGATCCTCTCCCGCTCGCGAAGGGCGCCAAATGGACCTACAACGTCACGGTCAAGCGCTTCGATCCAGCCGCGGATAAAGAGACGCAGAAGACCCTCACGTGGACCACCGAGGTCATCGACGTGAAGGAAGGCAACGGCGTCACGGCGTTCCGCGTTCGTGGCTGGCCGACCGACCTCGCCGCCCTCGATTCGGGTGATGCCACCCCGGTCGCGTCCGAGCGGACCATCCTCCGCAACGGCAACAACTTCCTGTTCGGCGCCACCGCCGAGCCGACGCTCGATGGCGCCGAGGGCTGGTTCTCGTGGCCGGTGATCGACGGTCAGAAGATCTGCCCGTCGGCCGAGATGGTCTACTGCTGGCAGGTCACGTCGGTCGACAAGGGCTACAAGCTCTCGTTCTACACCGGCCCTGACGAGCAGGCGTTCGACATCGAGCCGAACACCGGCGTGTCTCGCTACTACTACGCGCACCACGGCACGACGAACGAGGTCGAAGCGAAGCTCGTCTCGTACACCGCCGGCAAGCGTTGATTTCGCTCCAAGTTGGCGCAGGCCGACATCGCGGCACTGAACGCACCGTCGACACCTAGCCGAATTGCCAGAGCCGCTACGCGTTGCACCCGCGTGGCTGCCTTCGTACAGTCGTCATTAATGAAGCCGACGACGCCGATGCTCAGCTACCTCGTTCCGACGGTCATCGAACAGACTCACCGCGGCGAACGCGGCTGGGACATCTTCTCCCGTCTCCTCAAGGACCGGATCATCTTCCTCGGCACGCCGATCAACGATGACGTCGCGAACGTCGTGATCGCGCAGCTCTTGTTCCTCGATTCCGAGGAGCCGGAGAAGGACATCATGCTGTACATCAACTCGCCGGGCGGTCACGTCTCCGCGGGCCTCGCGATCTACGACACGATGCAGTACCTCCACTGCGACGTCGCGACGATCTGCATGGGCCAGGCGGCCTCGATGGGCAGCTTCCTGCTCGCCGCGGGCACCAAGGGCAAGCGCTACGCCCTGCCCCACTCGCGCGTCATGATCCACCAGCCCCTCGCGGGCTTCCAGGGTCAGGCCACCGACATCGAGATCCACACCAAGGAGATCTTGAAGACGCGTGACACCTTGAACGAGCTGTACTCCAAGCACACCGGTCAGCCCGTCGACAAGATCAAGAACGACACCGACCGCGACAACTTCATGTCCTCGGGTGCCGCGAAGGAGTACGGCATCATCGACGAGGTCCTGATCACGGCCAAGAAGAAGCCCGAAGAGAACAAGAAGTAGCGCTGCCTGGCCTGGACCGAGAGCGCGCGGTAGGCTCACAGACCGATGCCCATCGAGAAGCGAGACGGAGCTTCGCTGACCTGCTCCTTCTGCGGTAAAGCGCAGAAAGAGGTCAAGAAGCTGATCGCCGGTCCCACCGTCTACATCTGCGACGAGTGCATCGGTCTCTGTAACGACATTATCGCCGAGGAGATCGAGAAGGAGGACCAGTCCTACGGCTCCTCCGCGATCCCGAAGCCCGCGCAGATCAAGAAGGTCCTCGACGAGTACGTGATCGGCCAGGACCGCGCGAAGAAGATCCTCGCGGTCGCGGTGCACAATCACTACAAGCGCATCGATCACAAGCAGGCGAGCTCGCCGGCGGTCGGTGGCGGCAATCCCGACGACGATGTCGAGCTGCAGAAATCGAACATCCTGCTGCTCGGCCCCACGGGCTCTGGCAAGACGCTGCTCGCACAGACGCTCGCGCGCATCCTCAACGTGCCGTTCGCGATCGCAGACGCCACGAACCTGACGGAGGCCGGCTACGTCGGCGAAGACGTCGAGAACATCATCGTCTCCCTGCTGCAGAATGCCGACCACGACATCGAGCGCGCGCAGCGCGGCATCGTCTACATCGACGAGATCGACAAGATCGCGCGCAAGAGCGACAACCCGTCGATCACGCGCGACGTCTCGGGCGAAGGTGTCCAGCAGGCGCTGCTGAAGATCATCGAAGGCACGACCGCGTCGGTGCCGCCCAAAGGCGGCCGCAAGCATCCGCAGCAAGAGTTCCTGCAGGTCGACACGACGAACATCCTGTTCATCTGCGGCGGTGCGTTCACCGGTCTCGAGGACATCATCGAGAACCGCATCGGTCAGAAGATGATCGGTTTCGGCGCCGGCATGAACAAGAAGGTCGAGCGTTCGCAGTGGGAGCTGATCCAGGAGGTCGAGCCCGAGGACTTGCTGAAGTACGGCATGATCCCGGAGTTCATCGGTCGCCTCCCCGTGATCGCGCCGCTGCACGAGCTTTCGGAAGAAGCGCTCGTGCAGATCCTCACGCAGCCGAAGAACGCGCTCGTGAAGCAGTACCAGAAGCTGTTCGAGATGGACGGCGTGAAGCTCAAGTTCGGCAAGGGCGCGCTGACCAAGGTCGCGTCGATGGCCGCCGAGCAGAAGAGCGGCGCGCGTGGTCTGCGCGCCATCCTCGAGTCCGCGCTCCTCGACATCATGTACGACACGCCGGGCCAGTCGGTCTCGGAGGTGATCATCAACGAGGACGTGATCGAGAAGCACGCCTCGCCGCTGATCACCTATTCGAAGGAACCTAAAGTAGCGGCGGAGGGCTGAGTCAGCTCGCGCTGCGGCGCGTGCGGAGCTCTTCGAACACGTAGTCGCGCAGCAGGCGTCGCTCGCGCTGCGAGGTGTTCGCGATCACGAGGCCGGCGCGGCACCAGAAGCGCGGTTGCCCGTCGACGGTGCGTCCTCGCATCGGCGTCAGGTACGCGTGTGTCACCGTCGCGCTCGCCCACAACACCTCGTCGATGTTGGGGAGCTCGATCTCGAGCTGCACGACCGGACGGGCGGCCTTCGGGTCGAAGGGCCGTTCGAGGCGGAGGCCGAGCGTCGAGAGGTTGCTCATCGAAGCGGGCTGGAGGTCATCGTTGCTACTGACGACACCGCACAGACCATCGACCAAGATGCGCGGTGCGCGTCGACGCGCGTCGAGGAGGTTCACGAAAAAAATGGTACGGGCCGCCGCGCGGCCGGGCAATTAAACGCAAACGCGCGACGCTGACGGCTCGGTCATCGTCGCGCCGGCTGCCAACCAGGGAACTACGGGCAAGCGTCGAACGAAAGGCCCGAGCCGGGGTCGTTCGGCACCGCGATCTCCGGGGTCGAGGCGTCGATCGACATTAGAAACGCGGTCAGGTCGTCGAGCTTGCCGGGCTGCCCGAGGACGACGCTCATGTTCGCGTTGCCCGCATTCGTGTGGAACTGCCAGCGCGTGTTCGTGAAGAGGTCACTCAGCGTCGGCGCCTGGCCATGGTGCAGGTACGGCGCGCCGAGTGCGAGGCCGTAGAGCGACGGGACGTTGTAGCCGGCACGACCTTCCGCGCGAACGATCGCGCCGGCCGCAGGACGAATCTCGAGCGCGTCGGTGCCGGCGGGGTCGAGCGCACCGAACGAGCCGACGTTCCGAAGCGAGCAGGCGATCTGCGCGATCGCGATCGGCGCGGGTTCTGCGGGGCCGGTGGCATCCGCGACGCCGATCGCCGGCTGCGCCGAGATGTGCGTGCGGTTCTGACCCGCGTTGTCGTACATCCATGTCGACGGGAAGAACCCCGGGCGCGCGAACGGAGCGGCGGCGAGATCGCTGTTCGTCTGCGTCGACGGCGTGAACATGCGGCGCGAGATCGTCCAGCCCGAACCGCCGTGGCACTTCGCGCAGCCACCGTCGACGAAGACCTGGCGACCACGATCGACCGCCGCGGCCTCGACGATGCGTGACTTCGTGACCGGCTGGATCGTCTTGACGAAGTTGTCGATGTCGTCCCAGTCCTTGTGCTGGCAGAGCGTGGTCGGGTCGTTCTGGTTTTCTTTGACCGGCTTGCCGAGACCGCCGCCGAGCGCGACCGGCGTCTCCTTGTCGAGCTGGTTGCACTCGGCCACCGTCGGGGCGGTCGTGACCGCGCCGAGGCCACCGGAGACGTCACGCGTGTTGCGCTCGAAGTCGTGGTGCTCGTCGAAGATGCCGGTCCAGTTGAAGATGCGCTGCTTCTGCGCGCCCGCACCGTGCGAGAACGAACCGTCCTGCGACGTCGTCTGGCGCGGACCCGAGGCGAAGATCCACGTGATGTTGTCGGAGAGACCGTCGGGGTGGCACGAACCGCACGAGGACCAGCCTTCGCCGCCCTTCGCACCGTTGCCGCCCGCGTTCGACCACCGGCCGCGGCCCGTGAAGTAGAAGCGCTTGCCGCGCTGGACCGACGCTTCCGTCGCATTCGCCGGCGCTGCCGACGACTCGACCGTC
The DNA here is from genome assembly GCA_030857175.1 of Myxococcota bacterium. Taxonomy (GTDB): domain Bacteria; phylum Myxococcota_A; class Polyangia; order Haliangiales; family Haliangiaceae; genus JABFXX01. The sequence continues at coordinate 8,403 of JALZOJ010000119.1, forward strand.
TGCACCAACGACTGCGCACCGAGGTCGACGACGCCGAGGCGGCGCGTGATCCAGCAGTTGACGTACGCCCTCTGGCGTTCGGTGTCGATCACGAGACCGATCGGGTTCTGACATTTGCCGAGCGAATCGTTGCCGGCGAGGTCGATCTGCTTGTTCTGCGTCGAGCCGACCTCGGCGGTTGCGCCGAACGTCACGCGGATCATCACGTCACCGGCGCGCCCGAGGACGTAGCCGACGTTCGATTCGTTCACGAACGCGATGTCGGAGAGCTCGCCCGGCAAGAAGCGCGGGTTCGCGGCCGTCGGCG
>JALZOJ010000020.1 GCA_030857175.1 Myxococcota bacterium
CGGCAGCGCCGCGGCGCAGGGCCGCACCGGCAGCCAGGGCGATCCGCGCCTGCGTCAGCGGCCCCCGCGTGATGGCGCACGCCGCATCGACACGCGCGAGTACCAGGAGCGCGAGCGGGCGCGCGAGGAAGCCGGGCCGGTCTCCGGTCTGCTCACGATGTTGATGTGGGGCCTCCTCGCGGTCGGCCTCGGCCTCTTGATCTTCTGGTTCGTCTCCGAGTTCTCGAAGTCCGACAGCGACGTCGCGTTGCCCGTCGAGGACGACAGCGACGCAAAGGTCAAAGCGCAGACGGCCGCGATCATCGACCGGCCGCTCGGCGACGCCGACGATCTTGCTGCGCGCGGCGAATACGCCGAAGCGATTCACACGCTCCTCCTGCGCACGCTGCACGAGCTCGCACGAAGCGCGATGGTCCGCGTCGAGCGCTCGCACACGAGCCGCGAGATCTTGCGTCGCGTGCCGCTCGCGACCGACTCCAAGGAGGCGCTGTCGATGCTGATCACGTACGTCGAGCTCACGCACTTCGGCGATGACCCGGCGAACGCGGCGGACTACGCGAAGTGCCGCGAGCAGTTCAATCGATTCGCGACCGCGTTCCGCGCCGGGCTCGCGATCGCAAAGGATCAACCGCAGCGGCTCGCTGGAGGGACGTCGCTCGCATGACGAATCCATTCTCCAGACGCACGCTCGCGATCATTATCGTCGTCGCGATCGTCTCGCTCGGCGCGGCGGTCGTGCTGACGGTGCTCGGCGACGATCTCGACGAGAGCGCGCCGTCGGCAGGCGCGGATTCGTACTCGGTCTCGGCGATCGGGCACCGCGGTCTCGTCGACATCCTCGCGAAGCTCGACATCCCGGTGATCAAGAGCCGCGGCGATTCGTCCGCGAAGGCCAAGAACGGCGTGTTGCTCATCCTCGAGCCCACGGTCTCCGACGACGCCTCGAAGCAGCGCCTGCGCGATCTCGCGAAGGCGGCGCCGCGCGTGATCGTCGTGCTGCCGAAGTGGTACGGCAGCGCCGCCGTCGGCGACAAGTGGATCGAGGAGGCGAACATGCTGCCGCCGTCGGAGGTCGAGGACGTCCTGAAGACGCTCGACTTCGACTACACGACCGGCATCTCGCGGTTCGGCGCCGGCAAGGACTTCCGCGGCGAAGACATCACGAAGTCACCGACGATTCGCCACGACCCGCAGCTCGTCGACGTCGGCGAGCACTACGAGCCGCTGGTCAGTGACCCGCAGGGCTACGCGCTGCTGTTCAGGTCCGAGAACGTCTACGTACTCTCCGACCCCGACGTCATGAACAACCACGGGCTTCGCATCCCGGAGAACGCGCTGTTCACGGTCAACCTGATCGAGAAGCTGCGCAATGGCGGCCCGGTGATCATCGACGAGGTCGTGCACGGCTACGCGCAGCAGCCGTCGCTGATGCGCACGCTGTTCCGGTTCCCGCTCGTGCTCGCGACCCTTCAAGTCTTGATCTGCGCGCTGCTCGCGATCTGGGCCGCGATGGTGCGGTTTGGCCCGACGAAGGCGGCGGCGCCCCCGCTCGCACCGGGCAAGGACTTCTTGATCCAGAACACCGCGGCTTTACTAAAGTTCGGTGGGCATCACGCGGACGCGCTCCGCCGCTACCTCATGCAGAGCATCGCAGCCGTGCGCCACGCGCTGCACGCACCCGCGATGCCGCCGAACCAGATGACGAGCTGGCTCGAGCGCGTCCGCCTGACGCGCGGCGGTACGATTTCTCTCGTCGAGCTCGAGCGCGATGCTCACACCGCAGACACACCCCAGCGGACCGTCGAAGTGGCGGACCGCGTCTATCGCTGGCGCATGGAGATGATCAATGGATCTCAACACCGTTCGTGAATTGGCCGCGCGTTTGCGCGAGCAAGTGCATCGGGTCGTCGTGGGGCAAGACCACGCGATCGACCTCTTGTTCGTCGCCATGCTGTGCGAGGGGCACATCCTGTTCGAGGGCGTGCCCGGCGTCGCGAAGACGCTGCTCGCGCGCACGTTCGCGAGCGGACTGTCGCTGACGTTCTCGCGCGTGCAGTTCACGCCAGACCTCATGCCGGGCGACATCATCGGCACGAACCTGTTCAACTTTCAGACGAACACGTTCACGCTGACGCGCGGTCCGATCTTCACGCAGCTCCTGCTCGCGGACGAGATCAACCGTACGCCGCCGAAGACGCAGGCCGCGCTGCTGCAAGCAATGCAGGAGCGGTCGGTCACCGTCGACGGCGTCACCTACGAGCTCGGCGACGGCTTCATGGTGATCGCGACGCAGAACCCGATCGAGCAGGAGGGCACGTACCTCTTGCCCGAAGCGCAGCTCGACCGCTTCCTGTTCAAGGTCATCGTCGGCTATCCGACGCGCGACGACGAGCGTGACATCGTGCGCCGCCACGGCCATCGCACGACGATGCCCAGGCTCTCCGACTTCCAGCTGCAGCCGATCGCGGACCTCGGGACCTTGGTCGCGATGCGCAACGCGATCTCGCAGATCCGGATCTCCGACGGGATCCTCGACTACATCGTCGACCTGATCCGCGCGACGCGCGAGCGACCGAGCATCGCGTTTGGTGCTTCGCCGCGCGCCGCGACGATGCTGTGCACGGCCTCGCGCGCGTACGCCGCGCTGCAGGGCCGCGACTTCGTGCTCCCCGACGACGTCAAGAACCTCGCGATCCCCGCGCTCCGCCATCGCATCGTCCTCGCACCGGGCGCGGAGATCGAAGGCCTCACGACGGACTCCGTGATCCGTCAGATCCTCGACCAGGTACCGGTCCCGCGCTGATGCGTCCCACCGTCCGCTGCCTCGTGCTGTTCATCGTCGGGATTCCCGTCTCGCTGGCGGGCGTCTCGATCGATGCGAAGCTCTGGACGGTCTGGCTCTGCTACGTCGGCGCGGCGTTCTTGTTGACCGGTATCGATGCCGTGCTCGCGCTGCCCAAACGTAAAATGAAGGTGAAGATCGAGCCGCCGGAGCAGATCTTCATCGGCGACACCGTCCCCGCGAAGCTGACGATCATGTTGCCGGGCAAGCGCTCGTCGACGGTCGGCGTCTTGCCGGAGCTCGCCGACGACTTCGAGCCGCAGAAAGAATCGTGGGCGCAGCTCGTCCCCGAGGACAAGGGCAGCAAGCTCGTCCACGAGATTCCGCTCTCGCCGCGCCGCCGCGGCGATCACCTGATCAAGGCCGTGCACCTGCGCTGGCGTGGTCCGCTCGGGCTCATCGAGAAGCGCATCGCGAAGCCGATGGGCATCAAGGTCGGCGTCGTGCCGAATGTCGGCGCGGTGCGCGCGGTCGCGCTGCGCATGTTCGCCGACCAGAACTTCATGCAAGGCCTCAAGGTCGAGCGCTTCATCGGTGACGGCTCGGAGTTCGAGTCGCTGCGCGAGTACGTGGTCGGCCTCGACCACCGCGCGATGGACTGGAAGGCGAGCGCGCGGCACAGAAAGCTCCTCTGCCAGGAGTTCCGTGCCGAGCGCAATCACCAGGTCGTGCTCGCTGTCGACGCGGGGCAGCTGATGTCCGAGCCGGTCGGCGGCGTGCCGAAGCTCGACCATGCCATCAACGCGTCGCTGCTGCTCGGCTGGTTCTGCCTGCGCACCGGCGATCGCGTCGGCCTGCTCGGCTTCGACGAGCGCGTGCGCACCTGGGCCGAGCCCGCGGGCGGCATGCACACGTTCCGTCGCCTGCAGGCGATGAGCGCGGAGATCGACTACACGCACACGGAGACGAACTACACGCTCACGCTCGCCGAGTTGTCGACGCGCCTGCGCCGCCGCTCGCTCGTCGTGCTGTTCACGGACTTCCTCGACACCGTCACCGCCGAGCTGATGATCGACAACGTCACGCGGCTCGCGCGCCGGCACCTCGTGCTGTTCGTCGCGGTGCGCGATCCGTCGCTCGAGACCCGCGCGCTCGCACGGCCGCGCACGCTCGGCACGCTGCACGAGGCGGTCGTCGCTGGTGACTTCGCGCGCGAGCGCAGCATCGTCCTCGAGCGACTCAAGCGCGCGGGCGCGCACTGCATCGACACGACGCCGGACCAGTTCTCGATGGCGCTCGTGAACCGCTACCTCGACATCAAGCGCAGGGAGCTCTTCTGATGGCGATCGCGTATCGAGCGAGCGGGCAGATGCGCAGCGTCGAGTTCCGGCGCGAGCGTGAAGCAACGTGGAACGAGCTCGAGGCGCTGATCCTCGCGGCCGACAAGAACGGCCTGCGCTCGCTCACCGCCGATCAACTCGCGCGCTTGCCGCACCTCTATCGCGCGACGCTCTCGTCGCTGTCGGTCGCGCGCTCGATCTCGCTCGACCAGGCGCTGACGACGTACCTCGAGAACCTCGTCGGTCGCGCGTACTTCGTCGTCTACGGCACGCGCCAGGCGCTGCGCCGCCAGCTCGCCGACTTCTTCCTGTGGAAGTGGCCGTCGACGATCCGGAAGGCGAAGTGGCACATCCTCGTCGCGTTCATCGTCATGCTCGCCGGCGCCGTCGCCGCGTTCCAGCTCACGATCTCGGACATGGACTACTACTACGCGTTCGTCGGGGACATGGCGCAGGGCCGCACGCCCGCGTCGTCGACGGCGGAGCTGCGGGCCGGCCTCTACGACGACGGCTCGCTCTCTGGCTCGCTCGCGACCTTCGCGGCGTCGCTGTTCTCGCACAACTCGCGCATCGGCATCATGGCGTTCGCGCTCGGCTTCGTCGCCGGCCTGCCGACGTTGATGCTCCTCTTCTATAACGGGCTCGTCCTCGGCGGATTCGCCGCGCTCTACCACTCGCGCGGGCTCTCGACCGATCTGTGGGGCTGGCTCCTGCCGCACGGCGTGACCGAGCTGCTCGCCGTGATCCTGTGCGGCGCGGCCGGCTTCCTGCTCGCGCATGGCCTCGTGTTCCCAGGCAGTCAGACGCGCATGGACGCGCTGCGCGAGCGCGGCAAACAAGCGGCCGTGATCGTGATCGGCGCCGTGATGATGCTGTTCGTCGCCGGCCTGATCGAAGGCATCTTCCGCCAGACCGTCACGAGCGTCCCGATCCGCTACACCGTCGCCGGCGCCACGGCCGCATGGTGGATCTTCTACTTCGGCTTCGTCGGCCGCCGCCGCGATCGCGCCACCGCCGTCGCGAAGGAAGAGGACAGGCACGACGCCGAGGTCATCGAGCAGCAGCTCACCGCATCGAACCTCGCGGCCAAGAGCATGCTGATGCCGACCGCGGGACAGAGCATGCACATCTCGACGCAGAGCATGAAGATGCCCGCGCAGAGCATGAAGATGCGGAGACAGCGCCGATGAGCGGGCACATCCAGCTCCAGCAGCAGCGCGAACAAAACGCGAAGCTCACGCGCGAGATCGTGACGCCCGAGGGCGTGCCGATCCGGTTCCAGCTCGCGCGCGCGGGCGATCGTGCCGGCGCGTTCGTGATCGACATGGGCATCCAGATCGTGGCGCTCCTGTTGATCGCGTGGCTGCTCTCATTCGTCGGCGGCAACCTCGGCGGCTCGTGGCTGATGGCCGTCGTCATCGTGCTCGCGTTCCTGCTGCTGAACTTCTACTTCGCGTTCTTCGAGGTTCGCTGGCAGGGCTCGACGCCCGGCAAGCGCCGCGTCGGCATCCGCGTGATCGATGGGCGCGGCGGCCAGCTCGAGACCAGCGCCGTCCTCGCACGCAACCTCGTGCGCGAGCTCGAGGTCTGGATCCCGCTCCGCTTCCTCGTCGCAGGACGCGTCGTCTGGCCCACTGCGCCGACCTGGGCGTACTTGCTCGCCGGCGCGTGGACGTTCGTGTTCATGTTCTTTCCGCTGTTCAACAAGGACCGCCTGCGCATCGGCGATCTGATCGCCGGCACGCGCGTCGTGTTGCAGCCCAAGGTCGTGCTCGTGCCCGACCTCGTCGCGGAGCAAGCGCAGCTCTCGCCCGCGCAGAAGAGCAAGGGCTACACGTTCACCGAGAAGCAGCTGCAGTTCTACGGCATCTACGAGCTCCAGGTCCTCGAGGGCGTGCTGCGCCAGACGCCGGGCACGCCGGGCTGGTTCGAGGCGATCTCGACGGTGACCGATAAGATCCGCGTCAAGATCGGATTCGACGGGCTGATCCAGGACTCCGAGCGCTTCCTGCGCGACTTCTACGCCGCACAGCGCTCGTACCTCGAGCAGAAGATGCTGTTCGGTCAGCGGCGCGAAGACAAGTACTCGAACAAGTAGCGGGCTCCGGGGCAGCTCGAGAGCTTCGCGCGGTTCGCTCGCGCGGCGCGTGCTCGTGCCAGGGATTGGTCACAGAGATTCCGGGCCCGAGCGACGGGCATCGCCTTGAACGAAAATGAGGCGCGCGGACCAACCCCTGGTGAAACTCAGCACGACGTGATCGCACTGAGGCCGTTCAGTTACTTGGCGGTTGGACCCCGTCACAGAGATTGGCCCGCGCTGCCCTATAGGTATCACCTTGTGTCGAACCCGGAAACGGGAAGGACGAGTGGCAGTGTCTTCAATCATCGCAGCGCAGCGATCGCGCCTACGCACGGAGGTGCATCATGGAAGCGATCGTCGAGAGAAGCTGTGGATTGGATGTGCATCAGGCGACGGTCGTCGCGTGCTTGCTCGTCGGAGCGGCCGACCGGAAGCCGCGCAAGGAAGTGCGTACGTTCGGAACGATGACGCAGGACCTAGTCGCGTTGCGTGACTGGCTGCGCTCGGAGGGCTGTACGCACGTTGGAATGGAGAGCACAGGGGTCTACTGGATGCCCATCTACGCGGTGCTCGAAGGGACCTTCGAGCTGGTGGTCGGAAACGCGACACACATTCGACAAGTCCCCGGACGTAAGACCGATGTGAAGGACAGCGAGTGGATCGCCGACCTCATCCGTCACGGGCTGATTCGACGGAGCTTTGTTCCGCCCAAGCCGCTTCGCGACTTGCGAGACCTTCTCCGTTATCGACGCAAGCTCGTCGAGTCGCAAACGTCCGAGCGCAATCGAATGCTCAAGCTACTGGAGACCGCGAACATCAAGCTCGCATCGGTCGCGAGCGACGTGTTTGGTGTGTCCGGGCGACAGATGCTTCGCGCACTCATCGAAGGCACGCAGACACCAGCAGAGATGGCTGCGCTGGCAAAGGGTCGGCTTCGCAAGAAGCTCGCGCTCCTCAGGCCCGCCCTCGAAGGACGCGTCGATGAACATCACCGCTTCCTGCTCCGCATGCAGCTCGAACGAATGGAGCAGCTCGAGGAGACAATCGGAAAGCTGGACATACGTATCGACGAGAAGCTCGTGCCCTACCAAGAGCCCTACCTGCGACTTCAACAAATCCCCGGTGTCGACCGCATCGGCGCCGCCGTAATCATCGCGGAGCTCGGCATCGACATGTCCGTGTTTCCGACGGTACGGCACGCCGCCGCATGGGCGGGCGTGTGTCCCGGCAACAACGAGAGCGCGGGCAAGAAGACCGGTCGAAAGGGACGCAAGGGCAACGTCCATTTGACGACCGCGCTCGTCCAAGCCGCCCTCGCCGCGTCGCGCACCAAGGGCACCTACTACAAAGACAAGTACTGGAAGCTCAAGGCACGACGAGGACCCATGCGTGCAGCCTTCGCAGTCGCGCACCGAATTCTCATCGCCGCCTATTACATGCTCTCGACAGGGGCCGACCATCAAGACCTCGGCGAGGACTACCTCGCCAAGCGATCACCCAAAGCGACGAAGCACGGACTCGTCCGACAGCTCGAACGGCTCGGTTTCCGCGTCACCCTCGAGGAGGCCGCCGCATAGAGCTCGAACGCTATTTTCGTGGCAGCCACAGAGCCACAGAGCAGAGGATCTCGCCGCGCTTCGCGCGGTCCGCTCGCACGGTCCGCTTGCACGGTCCGCACCGGTGCGCTCGTGTTCCGAGCCTGCTCCGCACCTGCCCGTTCGTTGCTGGGGCACGTGCGGAACACGTGCGAACGTAAATAAAACTCTGCTCTGTGGCTCGTGGCTCTGTGACAGATCACGGCACGAGCATGCGCCGTGCGAACGAACCGCAGCGCTGTCGAAACCCTTGGCGCCTTGCCGTCTCGCGCTCCCTGGCTCAGTCGAAGATGCGCCCGAGCTCGGTCGCGCTCGTGCCTTCCTTCTCGTTGCGCAGGTAGTAGTACGCGACCGCCTGCATCACGCCGCCGAGCGAGCTGATGATCACGTTCAGCGCGAGCTGCACGTAGATGGCGCGCCGGATCAGGCTGTCGATCGCGTTCTGCGAGATCGAGTCGATGTCGCCGCCCTTCACGAACAGCTCCTGCGCGAGGAAGGTGAGCCCGACGCTGATGAGTCCGATCAGGAACAAGAGCCCGAAGATCTCGAGCTTGTGGCCTTGGGTGAGCTCGCGGCTGCGTGCGAGTGCGCCGGTGATGCCGTTGCGCTCGAGCACTGCGGCGGGCGTCGACACGTAGAGCATGCAGTAGACGATGATGCCGGGGATGATCAGCAGGATGAACCCGAGGCCGATCGCGAGGCCCGAGAGGATCGCTACGCCGAGCACGGGGAAGAACCGCGCGAGCCCGGTCGCGAAGCAGGCGCCGATGCCTGCGTGTTGGCCCTGCAGCTCCATGACGACGCCGTACGTGATCGCGGCGGCGGTGAAGATGTTGAGCAGTAGCACCGCCAAGCCGGCGTATTGGTCGAACGCCACGATGCGCTCGTAGTTCATCTCGCCGGTCGTCAGCTGGATGCCCCAGATGATCATCGGGATGTAGACGACGACCGAGATCAGCAAGAACGCAGGCAGGTTCTTGAACCAGATCTTGAAACCGGTGCCGAGCACGGCACCGACGCTGAAGCGATTCTCCATGTGTCCCCCACAGGGAGACTACCATCGCCGGCGTCGAGACTGACGACTACCTGCGAGCTGGAGCCGCTGAGCCGCTGACGACTACTTCGGGGCGGGCGTCTTCGCGGGCGCCTTCGTGTCGGGTGCCTTCGCGGGCGTCTTCGCCGGCTCGGTCTTCGCCGGTTCCGTCTTCGCGGGCGGCGTGGCAGCAGCCGCCTTGCCGCCTTCCATGCGCTTCATCGCGGCGGTGAAGCCTGGATCCGAGCTGCACTTGTTGAGCGCCGGCATCATCTCCTTCACGCGGGACATCATCTTGTCCTTCGCGGACTGCGGCAGCTCCTTGTTCGCGGCCTTCGCCTCCTGGAACTTCTTCACGAGCGCAGCGTTCTGATCGATGAGGTAGTTCACGTCCTTCGTCAGCTTCGCGCAGTCTTCCTTCGCGGCGACGACGGTGTCGACGAACTTGTTGAAGAACCCGAGGAACTGCTCGACGTCCTGCGGCGACACTTCCGACTTCTTGCTGTCGGCCGGCGCCTTGGCGTCTTTGGCCGGCGCCTTCTCGGTGACGGGCGCCTTCTTGGGGGCCGGCGTCGGGGCAGGTTGAGCAGAGGCGGCACCGACGAGTGCGGTCGAGAGCAAAAGCGAACGGACAAGGATCTTCATCAGGTCTCCTCCAAAAAGAGACCGGACCATGCCACACGTTATTCAGAACGGACATCAAATCGGCGAGCTTGCCAACTTGTCACCTAGGGGCAAAAGGGGGCCGAAACCGCAGGATCTGTCGGGAGATCCGAGATCGTCGTGGCACGGCTTCGACCTCGAATGCGCGCGCGAATGTCGCCGAGCGCGCTGTCGATCGCGCTGTCGATCGCTCGTTCGATCGCCCCTTCGGGCCACGGTATGGCCTTCACGATCGGCGTCGTCCTGAGGATCTCGTGGGTGTCACGGTTGCCGGTGAGCTGGCCAAGCCTTGCGAACGACTCGATGCCGAACACCGCGGGGACCGCGACCTCGCCGTGGACCTCTGACCCGACCGGCCCGCGCGTCTCGCAGAACGCGGAGAGCAGGCTATCGACGTGCGCGCGATCGACGCGTGCTTGATCGCCGTGCACGAACAAGAGGCCGTCCGCACCGGAGCGCAGCGCCCACGCGACGGCGCAGCGAATCGCGGCCGACTTACCTGCGGTCCACAGCACGTTCGGCAGCGTGGCGACCGGCAGGCCTTCGAGTGCGGCCGAGATGCTGCCGGATCCCGAGCCGAGGACGACAGCGACGCGCTCGCACGACGATGCACAGACTTCCTGCGTGACCGATCGCAGCCGCGTGGCTCCTGTCGATGGCACCAGCACGTGGCTGGTGTTCGCCAGCACCGCCGCGACGATACGCCGTCTCATTTCACGCCGCTCGCGACCGCGATCGAAGCGAAGCTGCCCGAGCCGGCGCTGGCGCGCTCCGAGAGCGTCGGAGCAATACGCTGGCGAATGTCGGCCATCGGGGTTCCCGACAGCACGGCCTGGATCTCGCTGATGATCGCGAGTGCGAGCTCTTGTGGGGACTCGGCGCCGATCTGCACGCCGGCCGGCCCAACGACACGCGGATCCTCGTCGTCCAGACCGAGCTCGCGCAGCAGGCGCTGCGTCCGCGAGCGCGGACCGATCACGCCGACGTAGCGCAGCTTCGTGCCGAGCAGCATCTGCAGGCTCTCGCGGTCGCGATCGCTGTTGTGGTTCATCACGACGGCGACGGCGCGGTCGCTCTCGCTGATCCGCGCGATGACATCGAGTGGCGCGCAGACGAGTACCTCGTTAGCCATGCTGAAGCGTTCGCGCGTCGAGTACTTCGCCTCGCTCGCGCAGACGATCACGTCCCAGCCCATCGAACGCGCGAGCGTCGCGACGGGAACCGCGTCGTGGCCGGTGCCGCACAGGAACAGACGCGGCGGCGGCAACACGGCTTCGATCAAGACCTCGACCTTGCCGCCGCTCGTCTCGTACGTGCGGTTCGCGGCGCGACCGAGCTCGATCACGCCGCGCATGTCGGCGTCGATCGCCGCGCGCAGTGGACCGTCGATCTTGTCTGCTTCTTCTTCGAGCTCGCCGCCGGCGGTGATCGCGAGCCGTTGACCGACGCGAATCGCCGGGTCCGTCGAGTGGAACACCGTCGACACCGCGCCGCGCTTGTGCGCGCGCAAGCAGCGCGACACGAACTCGAGCGCGTCGATGCGGCCTGCGGTTCCGGCGCGCTCGAGCAACACCTCGACGGTGCCGTCGCAGCCGAGCCCGAACGCGGAGCGAATGTCGTCGTCGCTATCGACCGACGACGTCGCGTCGTAGGTGACGAGGACCGGGTTGCCGTCCTTGGTGCGCAGCCAGCCCTTCTCGGAGATGTCACCTTCGAGGCAGCCGCCACTCACGGAGCCAGCGACCCAGCGAAAGCGCGTGAGGAGCATGCGCGCGCCGGGAAGCCGGTAGGCCGCTCCGTTCACGTTGACCACCGTGGCAACGAGGTACGGCTCACCATGCCGGCGCAGGCGCTCGGCAGCTTCAACGATCGTTCTCTCTGTCATCGGGGACACTCTTCCTGCTGGTATCGCGCCAACCAGCGCGCAGGGCGCCCCAACGCTCGTTAGGCCTGACGTCGCGTAGATAACGTGATCGGCTCCTGGCCGATCGCCGGCATCCGCGACGTAGGCGCTTCACCGTCCGCGCGCGGTGTGGTCGTGTCGCGCGACTCATATTTGACTACCCGTTCAGTTCCGCGGGGGAACCGGCGGTACTCGACGGGCGGCGGGGCCTCGACGAATGTCAGCGAACAACCGACGACGAGACACTTCAGCGCCCACTCGCGCGCCGTCCAGCGGACGAGCTCGAGCTTGGTCTGGTGGCCACGCCAGCCGAGGGCTTCGGTCGCGGCGTCGAGCGCCTCGAGCAGCGTCGCGCCGAGCGCCCCTTCGGGACGATGTGCGAACCGCACGAAGCTGCGGTCGATCACGAACACCGCGTCGTCGGTGACGTCGTAGAGCTCGCGCGCCGTCTCGACGTCGACCTCGCAACGCAGCGGCTGGCGGTCACGGTCGAACGACCAGGCGCCTTCGTCGCACACGACCACGAGCTCGGAGTCGAGCGTCGCGAGTCGCCGGCGCATCCGGGCGACGTCGACGTCGTCGATCGCCCAGGTTCGCACGAATGCGAGCACGCGAGGACGAAGCCGAGACTGCGGGCCTCCAACAAGAGCCGGTGCGAGGTCGAACATGGCCAGCCTTACTGCAGCTTGACGCTGCGGATGCGGTTGTACGGAACGTTCTCGCCGCGACCACCGTCGGCCACGAATAGCTTCGAGCCGTCCGGGTTCGCGCAGAGGCCTTCGAGGCCGAAGAACTGCGCTTCGAGGAGGTTGTCGCTATCGAGGTAGCCGGATTCGCCGCTGCCGGCGATCGTGCCGACGTCGCCGGTGACTTTACGGATGCGGAAGTTCTCGAGGTCGGAGACGTAGACGTCGCCGTTGCTCATCGCCGCCATGCCCTGCGGATGGCTGAACTTCGCGGAGGTCATCGCGCCGTCGGCAAAGCCGGCCGCGCCCATACCGGCGAGCGTCCGCACCGAACCGTCGAGCGAGACTTCGCGCAGGCGATGGTTGCCGTAGTCGGCGACGATCAGCTTACCGTCCTTCACGGCGAGGCCGTACGGCCCGTTGAACATCGCGCCCGTGCCGCTGGCGTCCATCATGCCCGCCACCTGCCACGCGCCGGCGAGCGGCTCCACCGCACCGCTGACCGGGTCGACGATCGACACGACGTGGTTCTGATAGTCGCTGATCGCGAGCTTGCCGTTTGGCAAGACGACGATGCCGCGCGGACGACCGATACCCGCTGCGATCGGCGTCGCTTCACGCGCCGAGACGCTCACGCGCCAGACCGTGCCGGCCATGATGCCTTGCTCGTTCTGCGGGCCGCGATCGGTCGTGACGAACAACGTGCCGTCGGGCGCGAACGCCATCCCGAACGGGCGCTGGAAGCCCTGCTTCGAGATCAGCGTGGACGTGTTGCCGGTCTCCGCATCGACGACGCGGATCTTGCTGTTGTCGAAGTCGGCGACGTAGACCTTGCCGTCGCGGTACGCGCAGCTCACGGGATTCGCGAAGCGCGCCTTGCCGCGTGCACCGTCGACGTAGCCTGCTTCGGCGTGGCCGGAGAGCATGCTGACGCCGTTGGTGAACGGAGGGGCGTCTTCACCCGGTTGGTCATCACCCATCATGGTGTCGGGATCGGTCGCGCATGCGGCGAGCCCAGCGAGGAGGAACACGATTGATGTTTTGAGCATGGGAATTCTCTGAGCGAGGTTGGTACGGCTTCTAGTTAGCAATCCCCTTGCCGCAGGCCGGTTTGTGGCGCTCGCGCTCAGCGCGAACGGGCGCCACGCATCGAAGGCGCACGTGGGCGCGGCTCGATCAGTTTCATTGCAGCGAGATGGTCGTGGACCTGGGGCGAAGTGAGCCACGCGAGGTCCTGCGCGACCTCGTCGATCGTGATGTCACCACGGCGCAGTGGTGCATCCGCGCGCCGCAGCTCGCCCAGCATCTTCGGGCTCGCGACCAGGATCACATGATGAAAGCCGTCCTCGCGCACCATGCGCGAGACCTCGTCGATCACGAGCTTCGCGAACCTCGCATCCATCTCCGCCAGGTGGGCGGTGCGGTGATCGTCGGTCACGCCGTATCCGCCTTCCTGATGGCGGCGCCCGGCGTGGTCCGCGAACATGCCGTGCGCTTGGCGACCCGCGTTGACGAGATCTCGCCGCTCCTGCAGCGTGGGCTCGTTGTCGTCGATTTGTCGGTACGTGTAGAGCCGTGCGTGGGCGGCGTCGACGATCGCGATCAAGGCTCGCTTCATGGCTGTTCCTCCGAGGATCGGAGGCTGCATCGTGCGTGCCCGCGCGCGGTGGGCGCTCGCGCTCAGAAGCGGCCGGTGAGCACGGGAACGACGCGCATCGCAGTGCCGTCGTCGTCGGAAAATGTGCGCCGGTAACCGTGCGCTACGATCGCGCCGAGACCGATGGCCGCTCCCGCGTAGAGCAGCCGCGGCGCGATCTGCTTCCAGCCGGTCATGCACCACAGGTTGAAGGCCTTCACGACGTCGTTGTGCTTCGAGAACGAGAGCGCGTCCTTCGCGAAGTCGACCCAAAGCCCGGTCGCGAAGACGGTCAGCGCGAGCTGTCCGTAGCGGTTGCTCGGCCAGGCATCCGTGAGGACAAGCGCGGCGAAGCCGCCGAGCAGCGCGGCATCCGTGATCTTGGGCGCGAGGAAGAAGAAGATGCGCTCGTTCTTGCCCTTCAAGCCCCGCACGTACGTCCAGCCGAAGCGGAACTTGCCGACCTTGGGATCCCGTTTTGGCGGGAAGAGGTGCACGTCGAGGACCTCGGCACCGACGAGCTTGGCCGCGATCGCGTGACTGCCCTCGTGCAGCGCGACGCCGACGAAGTACGTGGGCGGCGTCAGCGCGAGCCCGGTGTAGATCAGCGTCTTGTCGCTCGGCTCGGCAGATGCGTGCGTCGTGGCGATCAGGATCGCCAGAATCGCCAGGGCGCCGCGCATCGCGTGTAGAGTCGCACGCATGGCGAGAGGGAAGAAGAACAAGGCAGCGCCGAAGAAGACGGCGGCGGCGAAGAAGAATAAGGCGCCGACGGCGAAGAAGGCGCCTGCGGCGAAGAAGTCATCTTCGAAGCCGAAGCAGGGCAACGCGGACGCGGCGGTCTCGGAGCTGATCTCCGTGCTCGCGTGCCCGAAGTCCGCGGTCAACGAGCTCGCGCTGTCGTGCGAGCACGTGCTCGATCAGATGGACGTGTCCTGCGGCTTCGCGCGGTTCACCGCGACGGCGTGGGCGAACCGCCCGGGGCTCTATCAAGAGATCGACCCGATCGCGCGCGAGCTGATCACCGAATACGAGCGCCACGCCGAAGTCCTCGGCCGCTTGCTCGACCGCCTCGCGCCGCTCGCCGAGGAAGAGGAGCACATCGATCACGAGGATCTCGATCCGCACGACGTCATGCTGCGCGTGCAACCGATGCTGACGGCAGAAGCGACGGCCTGATGCCGCGCGATGAGCGTTGATCTCGGCAAAGCGCACTGGAGCTTCGTCGGCATCGTCGATGGCTTCGCGCTGCTGACTCACTGGATCGAAAAGCGTAGTCGCTGGATCGACCTGCGCGCGTGGCCGGCGAAGCTCTTGCCCGTGCGCGACGAGTGGACTCGCGCGGTGTGTGCCGGCGCGACGCTCGCGGGCTGGAAGCACCAGACCGTGTACACGTGGAAAGCGCCCGACAAGCGGCGCACGGAGATCACGCTGCCGAAGAAGTTCGGCTACCGCGCGATCGGCATGCTGGGTGGCCGAGTGACGCTCGCGCCGGGATTTCTGGGCAAAGACAACCACTCGTCCTCGCTCCACATCGGCAGGGCACCGGTGCGGCACGACGGGGAGTGGCGGCCGCTCGACGGCGAGGGCGGTGATCAGCCCACAGTCGCGGCCGTCGTCGGCGATCTCGTCGTGTGGGACGGCCGCGTGTTTCGCTACGCAGCCGGCACGCTCGTCGCGACCGACGCCGGCGATCTGCCGCGTGCACACCCGAACTTCGCGGCGGGCTTCGTGCCGACGGAGGATGGCTTCATCACCGCCGCGGGTGGCAAGCTCGTCTTCGTCGCGCGGCACGGCAAGCAGCGCGAGGACAGGAAGGTCGGCAAGCTCGAGGTCACGAGCGTCGCGCGCTACGAGGACAAGCTGCTCGTCGCCGATCGCTTCACCTACGCGCTCTACGACGAGGATTCGCGCGCGATCGAGCCACTCGAGCTCGGCATCGTCGAGGACACCCCGACGCTGATTCCGGCGCCGTGTGGGCTCGTCGCGCTCGTCGATCAGGACTCGCGCCTCGTGCGCCTGCGCGTCTAGAAGCAGCGCTTCACGTCGAACGTGCCGGCCACCAGGATGTTGCCGACGTCCTCGTCGACGGTCGCGAACGTGATGGTGCCGGTGACGCGCGGCTCGATCGTGTCGATCGTGAAGGAGCCCGTGCCTTCGTTGATCGAGACCGAGTTGCTCGAGCTCTTCATGACGGAGACCGCGCCATTGGCAGTGCCGGCGAGCTTCGGCGCTCTGAAGTAGACGAACGTGCCGCTCGGGACATCGAAGTCGAGGAAGACGTCCAGGTAGCTCTCGCAGTCGACGTTGTCGCTGCCGATCTGGACGAGCATCTCGCCGACGACGTTCTTGTTCTGGACCGCGGCGCCGACCACCATCTTCGGCTTGCTGTCGCCGTACGTGAGCGACACCGTCCCCATGATGGGCTCGCCGCTCGTCCCGCCGCCGCCACAACCGACCAGGAGAACGAGTGCGAGCGTGCGCATCGGTCCATCTTAACCGAAGATGGCGGTGATGAATCCCGCGCTCGCGTATCACGAGTACCTCGGGCCCGCGATCTTCCGCCCGTGCGCCGAGCTCGCGCTGGCGCTCGCGAACATCCAGCCGCACGAGCACGTGCTCGATGTCGCGTGTGGCACCGGCATCGTGACGTCGCTGGTGCGCGCGGCGCGTGTCGTCGGGATCGATCTCAGCCCGGGCATGCTCGAGGTCGCGATGCGGACGCCGGGCGTCGAGTGGCTGCAGGGCAGTGCGCTCGCGTTGCCGCTTCCCGACGCCACGTTCGACGTCGTGCTCTGCCAGCAGGGCATGCAGTTCTTCAAGGACCGTGCAGCCGCCGCGCGCGAGCTTCGGCGCGTGTGCACGGGCCGCGCGGTCGTCGCGTGCTGGCAGAGCTTCGAGCAGCAGTCGTTCTTCGCCGGCGTGGTGCGCTCGCAGGCGAAGCACCTCGGCGCGACGATCGAGGACGCCGGCAAGCCATTCACGTTTGGCGATGGCACGGCGCTCGGCGCCCTCCTGCGGGATGCAGGGTTCGCGCGCGTCGACGTGCAGGCGCATGCGATCGAGACGAGGTTCCCCGACCCGCCGCAGTTCGTGCGCATGTGCGTCGCGTCCGCGCTCGCGGTGATGCCGGAGCGGTTCGGCAGCGTCGATCCGGAGCCGTTCATCTCGGCCGTCGTCGCGGACGTACAGGACGAGATGCGGCGATTCACCGTCGGAGATCATCTCCAGTTCACGATGAAGACGAACACGGCCGTCGCATTTGTGTGATAGATCGCCTCAGTGTCGTTGATCGATGATTGCTTCGCGGCCAATCGCAAGTGGGCGAAGACCACCGTCGAAGAAGACCCGGAGTTCTTCAAGCGGCTCGAGGCGCTCCAGAGCCCGGATCTGCTGTGGATCGGCTGCTCCGATAGCCGCCTGCCACCCAACGAGATCATCGGGCGCGCGCCGGGCGAGCTGTTCGTGCACCGCAACGTCGCGAACCTCGTCGAGCACACGGACGTCAACTGCCTCTCGGTGCTGCAGTACGCGGTCGATGTGCTGCAGGTCAAACACATCATCGTCTGCGGTCACTACGGCTGCGGCGGCATCCGCGCGGCGATGCAGGCGCAGCCGCTCGGCTTGATCGACAACTGGCTGCGCCACGTGCGGGACGTGCACCTGTGGAACCGCGAGGAGCTGTCCGCGATCGAAAACGTGGACAAGCGCGCCAACCGGCTCGCGGAGCTCAACGTCGAGGCGCAGGTCGCGAACGTCTGCCACACCACGATCGTGCAGGACGCATGGCGCCGCGGGCACAAGGTCTCGATCCACGGCTGGATCTACTCGCTGAGCGACGGCCTGATCCGCGACCTCGGGATGCACATCGAGTCGGCCGAGCAGATTCCGCCCGAATACCGCTTGTACTAAGGCGGCCCGACGAAGATCTCGTCGACGGCGACGAAGCCGAGGCGCTTCGCGAGGCGCAGCGACGCGAAGTTGTTCTCGTCCGCGCCCCAGACCGGCTCGCGCCCTTGCGCGCGTTCGTCGCGGATCATCGCGGCGGCGACGATCGTGGCGAGCCCGAGCTGGCGCGCGCCGGGCAGGGTGTCGACGGAGATGTCGAACCAGCGCGCGCTGCGCCACGGCGCGCACGCGAACGAGACCGGCGCACCGTCGACGTACGCCGTCCAAACGCGCGCATCGCCGAAGTCTTCGACGAGCGCCGGCGGCACCTGCGAGAAGTCTTCGAGCACGGTCGCGCCTTCGTACTCGGGCAACGTGTCGGGATCGGGCAGCGTGTGAAGGATCGCGCGCTCGATGCGGCGGGGCAGGGCGCTCGCGAGCGCCTCGGCGACGAGGAACGTGTGCCCCGCGAGCTCGTTCGCGAGGGCGCGCAGCTCGCTCGGGTCCACTTCGCCATAGGCGACGACGAGCCGCGCGCGGTCGCTGCCGACCGCTGCGCCCGCGCCTAATGCCCGCCGCCAGCTCCGGGGGGCTGCGGCGATGCCGTGGGCTTCGACCCAGCGGGGCTCGTCGGGAAGCTCGATCACTTGTCGGGCAGGGACTTGAGGTAGCCGATCGCCGTGCGCGCTTCTTCGATCAGGCAGCCGTTGACCGGCTTGTTCTTGGTCTTGCCGCTCGTGCCCTTGCGCTCGATCGCGCGTTCGAGCGCCTGGATCGCGCGCTTGTCGCCGAGCGCGCGCAGCTTCGGGACAGCGGGCTTGCGCTCCTCGCAGTTCGCGCCTTGCTCGAGGTCGTAGCTGTACGCGACCCACCAGTCGATGATGTCGACGAGCTGGTGCGCTTCGATCACGGGCACGACCGCCGCACGCCGCTCGCGGTTCTCGCTGACGGCCGCTGCCTTGATCGCCTTCTTCGCCTCGGGATCGTTCGTGCGGATCCACAGATCGAACGCGCTCGTGATGATCATCGGATCTTTCACCGCGGACATCGTGCGCAGCGCAGCGCGCAGACGTGGCAGTTCCGCGAGCGTGGCGTCGAGTTGCAGCGCGCGGATGTACGCGTTGAGCGCGGCGTCGTTGTCGGCGAGCGCCGCGCGCGCGTGACCGAGGATGAGCTGCGCCATCGCGTCGTTCTCGATCGCCTGCTTGTTCTGGTCGAGGATGGCGAGCGCGCGCTTCGGATCGCCGCGCGCCTCGAGCGCCTCGTTCGCCTGCTGCGCGACGGCCGACATCTCCGTCGTCTCCTCGCCGCCACCCGACGTCGCGATCGCGATCACGACGCCCGCGACGATCGCCGCCACCGCGATGCCGCCGTAGAGCAGCCACTTCTTGCGCGAGATGACCTTCTTCGCCGGCGCGGTCTCCGGCTCGAGGATCGTCGCGATGCTCTTGTTCGGATCGAAGTTGCCGATCTGCGCGAGCCGCTGCTCCGGCGTGAGGCCAAAGATGGGCTCGCCCTTCGGCCCGGTGTACGGCAGGCCCAACCCGACGCCACCGCCGAGCCGTGCTTGCGAGACCCGCTGTCCGTGCGCGACGCCCGGCGGCAAACCACTCGGCGGTGTCGCCGGTCGCGTGACCGCCGCACCCTTGCTGGGCGGGCTGAGCACGTCGTTGATCGCGTCCGCGATCATCTCACTGCGGCCGTCGTCGTTCAGGATCGCGCCACCCTCGACGACGAGTGGCGAGCTGCCCGTCGTATCCACGCGCTCGAACTGCACGTCGGTCACGCCGCCGTCGCTCGTCGTGAGCGCTTCCTCGACGGCCGCGAGAAACACATCGGCATCGCGATAGCGCTCGCTCGGCTTCTTCGTGAGCCCCTTGATGATCAGCCGCTCGATCGACGACGGCGGCGGCCGCCCGCCCTTCACGCAACGCTGGCGCATCGGCGGCACCGGCTTCGCCGTATGCATCGACATCACCTCGAGCTTGTCGTCGCTGTAGAACGGCGGCTGCCCGCACAACATCTCGTACGCCATCACCGCCGCTGCGTAGAGGTCCGCGCGGCCGTCCATCGGATTGCCGAGCGCCTGCTCGGGCGCCATGTAGATCGGCGTGCCGAACGCCATGCCCGCTTGCGTGAGCTTCACGCCGTCGTCGAGATCCTTCTCCTTGCCCGACATCGGCTTCGCGATGCCGAAGTCGAGGATCTTCGCGTAATCCTCGTCGGTACCCTGACGGATCAGGAAGATGTTCTCGGGCTTGATGTCGCGGTGGATGAGGCCGGCGTTGTGAATGTGGCCGAGCCCGCGAAGAATGTGCGCGAGGATGTGAAGCGCGCGGCCGGGCGCGAGCTGCCCCTCTTGCTCGAGCACGTCCGCGAGCGATTTGCCGTCGAGCAACTCCATCGCGAGATACAGCGAGCCATCGTGCAGACGGCCGACGTCGTAAACCGCGACGCAGTTCGGATGATCGATCTTGCCGACGGCGAGCGCCTCGCGCTCGAAGCGAGTCCGGACGTCCGTCGACGCCGCGAGTGACGGATGCAAGATCTTCACGGCGACCTGGCGCCGCAATCCGAGATGCGCGGCCCTGTAAACGAGGCCCATGCCGCCGCGGCCGAGCACGCTCTCGAGCCGGTACCGATTATCGACGACGGTCCCGAGCAGCTCGGTTCCGTCCGGTTCTTCGCCTTCCAGCGCCCCCATAGCGCGGTCGAGATCCACCGGATCGGTGCCGTCCCTCGACATTGGCCGGCCCATTGTGCCATCGACTGCGTTGGATGCCCACCAAGCCTGCGGTATTCCACGTGTTCAGCGGGTTTACGTGGACGAGTTACTCCGAGCGGTGATCGAATCCCCCGACGACGACGCCCCACAGCTCGTCTACGCGGACGCCTTGATGCGCGCGGGTGATCCCCGCGGCGAGCTGATCGCGCTCCAGATGTCCTCCGTTCCCCCGGGCGCCGCCGAGCGGGCTGCCGAGCTTCTCGCCGCGCACCGCGCGCAGTGGATCGACGTGCTCCCCAACGTCGAGGACGCGGTCTTCGAGCGCGGCTTCGCCACCTCCGTCGTGCTCCGCGCCTCGTAGCACTTCAATCGAGTCGCTGACGTTCGAGAAGTGCCGCCTCAGAGTACGCGGGCGTGCTCATCGGCGCGTCACGAACTTTCCACGCCTGCGGTCGCTCGTGCTCGACTCGAAGACGCGTCGGCACTCCCTGCGCTCACGCGCCTCGGGCTCAATGGCAATGTCGCGATCACGTCGCGCGGCATCGCCACGCTCGCCGCGTCGCCGCGCTTCGCGACGCTGGAACAGCTGTGGTTGGGCGGTGCCGCGTCGATGACGAGGGCGTGACCGAGCTCGCGAAGACGCCCAACGCAACCCGACCCGCTAACCACTTGCGCACTGCGCGACCGGCCGCTAGATTCCTGCACCGCTAACGCCCAGGTAGCTCAGTTGGTAGAGCAGCGGACTGAAAATCCGCGTGTCGGCGGTTCAACCCCGTCCCTGGGCACAACAGAGGTCTCCGAATTGTGATTGTCGACGACGCCGTCAGTCGTTGATCTTCTTCGCACCTCGGCGGTTCGCGGCGTGGGCTTTTTTGCCTAGATCGCCCAAGTGGGCAGCTGGTGCCCACGGCCGCCCACCTGCCGTGAGGGTTTAGCGCGGCATGTTCGTTGTACATGCGGTCCGCGTGCGCGCTCGTTCACTTGTCCTGCTTGTCGCCGGTGCTGCTGTTGCGCACGCCGATCCCGATCCACTCACACCACCCGCCGATCAGGCATCGGGCGTCGCGGTCGCCGCGCCCCGTAAGGACCATGGATTCGCGAACACACTCCTCGCGGTGCCGCGCGCCATCGTCTTGTTCCTGCTCGAAGGACCGCGATACGCGGCCTCGGAGCTCGATGATTATCTCGAGAACCGCAGCCCGAACGCGTTCGGGCGTGACGCCAAGCAGGCGAGCTGGCGGTTAGGCGCTACTGTCGAATGGCAGACCGAGCTCGGCACGAGCGTCGCCCTACGTATCGGCTATCAGCTCGCGAGCGCGACGACGATCGACGCGTACGGCGGCCTGTTCGGTCCGCGCGGTCAGAGCGGCGGGCTGCACGCGAACCTCGGCCGCTACACCGCGGCGCGGATCAAGCCGTCGCTCAGCTTCGATGCCGGCCGCGATCTGACGCGCGCGTTTGCCGGCGTCGGCGAGCACGGACCGCGCGCGACGTACGACCAGCAGGGCTTCACGGTCGGCGCCGGTCTCGCGGCGCACGCGGGCCCGGTGCGGTTCGGTGCGCGCGGCACGTATGACTCTACGAGAGCTGCTGATCCGAGTGCGGACTTCGCCGCGTATCCGATGCTGGTTGGTTTCGACGAGGATCAGCGAGCCAGTACTGGCGAGCTCTCCGTCACGCTCGACCTGCGCTCGCGCCGCACGCGGTGGATCCAGCGTAGTGCGCCCTCGTCCGGTTTCTATCTGCGTGCTGCGGGCGGATACACGGCAGGCACCGCGTCACGGAGCGGCGACTTCACGCTCGGACGTGCCGCGGTCGAAGCGCGCCAGCTGTTCGACCTGTTCCACGGCGATCGCGTGCTGTCGATCGGCGCACGCTACGAAGCGATCACGGCGAACGCGATGGACGTTCCGTTCGAGCGCGTGCCGACGCTCGGCGGCCGCGACACGATGCGTGCGTATGCAATGGGCGAGCTGCGCGATCGCGATGTCGCCGCGTTCGACATTCAGTACGAGTGGCCAGTGAGCGTCGACCTGCGCAGCTACGTGTTCATCGAGGCCGGCCACGCCGCTGACTGGCACGGCGGGTACGGCGGTGGCATCCGTTACCTCACGAGCAGCGGGACTGGCGCGCGGCTTCAGCTCGCTGGCTCCGAGAGCGGCGATCTCGGCGCATTCGTCCAGTTCGGAGCGTTATGAAACGAACCCTGGCCTTGATGCTGCTCGCCGCGTGCGCCAGCGGACCGCGTACGTCACTCGGACCGCTGCGCTTCCACAACGCGCCGCCGGTGACCGCCGTCAACGATCGCGAGCCGATCGAACCGCCGGCGAAGTTCGATACCGGTCTCGTCGAGTACTACGTGAAAGAGGACGTGATCGAGCCCATGGAGCGGGCGCTGACGATCGAAACAACGCGACGCGCCGCGAACATCAACAGCCTCGGCGAGGTCCCGGACTCGGCGTGGTTCACGAATCGCACACCAACGATCGAGGAGGTTCGCAAGGGTCCGGGCCTCGGCGGGCCGGACCCAAGCGGGCCGTGGCGCGTCGTCGGTGTGAAGCTCGGCGGCGCCGCGATCGGCATCACGATCCTGGACGCGCGCGACCACAAGTACGTGCTCAAGTTCGACGAGGTCGGTCACGCCGAGACGGAGACCTCCGCCGACGTCATCGTCCAGCGCCTCACGTGGGCGCTCGGCTACAACGTGCCCGACAACGAGGTCGTGGCGTTCGAGCGAGACCGGCTCGTGCTCGATCCGAAAGCCGAGGTCAAGTTCAGCAACGGGAAGAAGCGGCCGATGACCGCCGCGGATCTCGAGACGTACCTCGGCATGGCGGAGAAGGATGGCTCCAAGTTCCGCGGGCTCGCGAGCCGGCTGATCGAGGGCAAGATCATCGGCGGCATCGAGCCATCCGGTACGCGCAAGGGAGACAAGAACGATCGCGTCCCCCACGAGCTTCGGCGCGATCTCCGCGGCCAGCGGATGCTGTGGGCGTGGGTCAATCACATCGACATCAAGTCGCACAACGCGCTCGCGACCTATACCGACGAGAAGTACGTGAAGTGGTACGCGCTCGACTTCGGCGACTCACTCGGCGTCAACCAGCGCACGACGGGCCGAACGGCGCTGGGACATCGCACGTCGTATTCGCCGACCGACTACCTGAAGGCGCTGGTCACGTTCGGCCTCATCGTCCAGCCTTGGGAGCGGCCGGTGAACTACCCGGTGCTACGCGGAGTCGGGCGCTTCGACAGCGTGCTGTTCGATCCAAAGGCGTGGAAGCCCGCGCATCACTGGCAGCCCACAGACAATGCGGATCGGTTCGACGAGCTGTGGGCGGCGGAAAAGCTCATGAAGCTCTCGAGGCCGTACATCGAAGCAGCGGTCGCGGCGGGTCAGTACACGGATCCGCGCTCCGCTGCATACGTCGCGCACGTCCTGTTCGAGCGCCAGCGCATGATTGGTTCCTACGCGTTCTCGCAGGTCGCGCCGCTCACCCAGTTCACGGTGCGTGATGATCGTACGGTGACGCTGTGCTTCGAAGATCTCTGGCTGCGCTACGGATATGGTTCTGGTGGCGACACGACCTACCGCACCCGCACCTTCGACTACGAGGGCCGGCGCATGGCCGATCGCAGCGCGTGGCATCCCGCGAGCGCCGCGAATACCTGCCTTCCGGAGCTTCCGCTCGCAGAGACACGAGAGAGCTACACCATCATCGAGGTCGAGCTCCGTCGCCGTAATCGCACGCTGCCGCCGATCTTCGTGCACGTCGCGCGCGGGCCGCAGGGGCTGCGCGTGATCGGGATCGATCGCCGCTAGATACAATCGATCGGCGCTATCCTGCGCGGGCATGGATCGCGTCGTCGCGGCTCGGAGGTTGATCGGCGATCTGGTCAAGGCCGAGCAGATCACGGTACGGCGCGTCGAGATCGTCGGACGCGATCTCGTGAAGCTCGTCGAGACGCTCTCGCGACCGCCAACAGGGCAGGAGCTTGGCGAGTGGCTGGAAGAGCATCCGCAAGTCACCGAGCTCTCGGCTTCGACCGCTGTCCTCGACGAGCTCGTCGATCGCCATCTCAGGGATCCGGAGGCGATCGCGACCGAGGCACGCAATCCCGACCTCGAGCGGCAGCTGCGCGCGGATGCGGAGAACGTCAGTCCGTACCTCGTCTATGCGGACTGGCTGCAGGAGCGCGCCGATCCTCTCGGCGAGCTGATCGCGCTGAGCGTTGCATCGGCTAACGGCAACGACAACGACGTCGGGCGATTCGAGCGGCACCTCAAACGTCACGAGGCGTATTTTCTCGGCGAATCGGCCCACGAGATCGCGAGTCGCGTGAAGCTGCAGTGGCGGTTCGGATTCGTGCAAGCGATCGATGCGCTCGGCGAGCTCGATGTCACGACGTGGCAACGGCTCCTCGGCTTGCGAGTCTGCGAGCTGCTCGAGTCGATCACGCTGCGTCGACCGTGCTCGGCTGAGGTCGACGCAGCGATCGCGTCGGCGGGCCCGGCGTCGATGCGCGCACTGACGCTCGAATCGATCGCGGGATCCCTGCCGAGCCACTTGCTGCGGCGGCCGCTGCGGTCGCTCTGCGTTCGAGCCTCACCATCGGTGTTCGTTGTCGCCCGGGACACGTTCCCTCCGACGCTCGAGCAACTCGTGCTGCACGTTTTCCAGGTCCGCTCGCTCGAGCCGCTCCAGCTCGACGTGCCCGACCTCGAGGTCTTGATGATGGACGCGAACATCGCGTTCCTCCTCGAGACGAAGTTTCCGCGCCTCGAGCGACTGACGCTCGACCTCGTCGATACAGCCGCACCCGCGGTTCACGTCCTCGCGAACATCAACGCGCCTGGCCTCAGGCATGTCGCATTGCGCGCCGGAAATCTCGATCTAGAGACGTTCCGCCACCTGGCAGCGCTCCCTCTCGCCACACGACTACGCTCGCTGGGGCTCGTCGGTCTCGGGCTCACCGACGACACGATCGGTCCGATCGCCGCTACGCGTGGGTTCTCGTCGCTGGAAGAGGTCGACGTCAGTCACAACGAGCTCACCCGCACCGGCCTCGAGACGGCGCGCGCACTCGCGCCAACCGTGATCAGCGCGCGCCAGCGACGCCGCGGCCACAACGCGGAGCTGCGCGTGCGCACGTTCGCCGGATCGGTCCTGCAGGCCGCCGAAGCGATCGCCGATCCGCAGGAATGGCGGCGCGCCGGCGTCGACGGTGACATTCGATGGGCGCGATATCGCGGCGAAGCGGACTACGAGCTCTTCATTACCGAGGACCTCTCGCGGTACGGCTGCACCTGTCCGAGCAGCATCCAGCCGTGTAAGCACGTCGTGGCGCTCGCGCTGGTCTCCGAGCGTACGGGGCTTCGAGCGGCACCATCGAACGGTGTCGAGATGCGCGTCACCACGCGCGCAGGCCTCACCGACTTGTTACGCGCTTCGGTCGATTTCGATGCGGGCGAGGAGTAAAGAAGCAGCCGATGATCCGATTCACGGCCAACAGCGACGCAGGACGGATCCTCGGATTGGGGCTCTCGCACGGCAACCTGCGCGAGCTTCGGGCCGAGCGGCCGATCGTGTTCGACCTCGCCCAGCACGAGAGCCGCGGCCAGCTCGTGATCGCGTACGGCGACGAGCGCACCGTCGCGCAGATGCTGGCGCTATTTCCCGGCGGGCACGTCGTCACGCTGACCGAGCGCACGATCCGCTCGCTCCAAGGTGGTGAGGTGATCCAGGTGCCGCTCGCCGACCTCGCCGTCCACAACTTCCGCGTCGGGCTCTTGTTCGCCGGTGAGACCGAATACGAGATCGTGACGGACATGCGGACCGCCGGGCTGATCGCGCCGGGTGCGCGCATCGACGGGATCGAGGAGTACGAGCGGCACGAGCGCAACGAGGTCAGCGACTGCGAGCTGTGTCGGGCGCGCGGGCATGGCGCGGCTCGTCCGGTGATCGGACCGGTGACCGGCGAGCCCTGGCAAGAACGGCTCTATCGCCACCCATATCTGTTCACCATCGCGTTTCTGGTGATCGTCTCGATCGTCGTGTTGCTCGTGCAGCGCTTGTCGTGACGCATACGCTGCGTACAGGCGCGAGGTGGCTACTCGAGCTTCCAGTGTGAACGATTGTCCGCGGAATAAATGGGAGAGAAGTCCCAGTCCAAGGACATCGACAGGAATGACGCTGGCTCTGTCCTTGCGTAGGGGCGGCGGCCAATGCTGCACCGGGTCGTCGGGTTCGCGCTGTTGCTCGTTGCGTGTTCTGGGAAAGACGACGAGCTGGTCATCACGCCGCTCTACAACCACGCCACCGGGCGAGTTGTGGTCGAGGTCTCGCGCGAGCTCGATGGCGGGCATGCGGTGTTTGTCGACGTGCGCCGCGGAAGGTTCGGAACGCTCGACTGCGCAACGCTGACGGCGCGCGTGTCGCCGATCGAGGAGACGCGCGGCGAGATGTTCGACGGACCGGTGGTCGACGCCGCGCTGACGAAGCCGTTTTATGGACCGGAGTGGATGCGGATGGCGCCGACGCCCGAGATGCTGGCGGCGGCCGCGGCGGGGACGGACTCGATCATCGACGTCTGCGTGATGGATGGCAGCAAGGTGGTCGCGCGCATCGAGCGCGACCTGTTCGAGGCGTGGGACGACGGCAAGGCGCACCGCCTCGACGGCAAGGCGGATCACTTCGCGAGCGGCGAGGTGATGATCAACAGCGCGCGCGAGTACGGCGCGAAGTGCATCGCCGACATGGGCGAGATCCCGTTCTTCACGAAGCAGAGCGATGGCACGTACACGACGTACAACTGCCTCGACGGCACACCCGTGCCGATGACGATCACGGGCGCGAACGGCGTGGTCGAGGCGCCGCTGACCGGGACCGCCGCGAAGTGTGATCGGCCGCAGTACAACTCGGAGACGCCGTGCGAGGCGGGGCCGCGCGTCGCGAGCCGCACGAACGAGCTCGGCACGCGCTGGGTGATGTTGTGCAGGAAGAGCATCGGCGGGTTCGCGTCGGACCAGTACAACGACATCGGACTGATCGGGCACAACCCGTACACGGGCAAGACGTGCTTCTTTCAGAACGCGCTGTACGTGAAGACCGACGGCGGTCGCATACCGCATCCCGCGGATCCGGTGAAGTCGATCAACCTGTGGTCGGGCGTGCACGGCGGCCTCGGTAGCGGCATGGAGTGCGCGGGTTGCCACGACGCGGACGCGTTCATCCACACGCCTTGGATCGACAGCGCGAAGGATGCGCAAAATCGGCCGATCGTGCCGCGCATGGGCGTCGACGCGGACTATCCGATCGGCGCGAGCGATGCGCCGTACGCACTCGTCAACGCGAACGGGCAGAGCTGGACGATGAAGCAGCAGCTCGTGTCGCCGCAGGCGAATGCGTGTCTGCGCTGTCATCGCATGGGCAGCGGCCAGTGGACGACGTCGTGGCTCGGCCGGCTCGAGGGCACGGACGCCGCGTTCACGAGCGTGACGACGCCGGCGTTCACGCAGGCGGCGCACAAGTTCTGGATGCCGCCGGGCGTCGCGTTCCCGACCGATGCGAGCTTTCAGAGCTCCGAGTACCAGACCGCGCTCGACTTCATCCAGGCGTGCGGCGCGAACCCGTCGGCGCCGGGCTGCGTGTGGAGCGCGGTGCCGACCGCACCGAGTGGGGCGACGGGGAGCGGTGCGTTGCGCAATCCGGTCGCGCTGCCCGACGCCGAGCTCGCGAATCAGGCGACGAAGATTCTGGGCATGAATCGCAACGTGCCGTCGCAGATCTGCGCCGAGTGTCACGCACCGAACCAGACCACGCTCAACACGTGGCTCGAATCGACGGAGGCCGCGCTCGGCAGCTGTCTGTCTGCGACGACGGGTGGCGAGCAGCGCACCGAGACGTTCGCCGATCAGCAGGTCGCGCAGAACGAGTTCAAGACGTTCGGTCCGTTCGAGGTCGCGGCGGGCTCGAAGATCGAGGTGCGCATGACCGGCACCGGCGATCCGGATCTCTACGTCAAGCGCAACGCCGTGACGACCGCTGCGGTCTACGACTGCCGGCCGTACGTGAGCGGCGCGAGCGAGGACTGCACGTCGTCGCGATTCCACGCATCGGGCCCGGCGAAGTTCTGGGTCGGGATCAACGGCTACACGGCAGGCACGGCGACGATCGTCGTCAGCTACAAGACGCCGGGCACGACCGTGCAGCCGGCGGCCGCGGTCGTCGATTGCCTGCGCCTCGAGCCGGGTCACCCCGACTCGCCGTTCGCGGTGTCGAAGCTCGGCATCTACTCGGCGTCCGCGCACCTCGGTTGGTTTCAGGACACGTTCCGCGCGGCCTTCCCCGAGGGGCAGGGCACGAACACCGCCGACACGTGGGCGCTCCAGTACGGCATGTTCAAGAACCGCGTCGCGATGCCGAAGGGCAACCACCCGCGGTTCACGCAGGCGGAGTTCGACATCGTCGCCGAGTGGTTCGATCGCGGGCTGCCGATGCTGACGACGTACATCGCGCCCGACACCGGGCCGACCTCGTGCACGACGTCGATCGGCGCGCAGGTCGCGACGCACGCCACGACGATGTCGACGCAGGGCTGGGGGCGCGTCAACAAGAACGCCGGCATGGCGATGTTCGGCTGCGGCGCCGCGACCGATCCGCGCCTGTGCCTCACGAGCTATCCCGACGCGACGACGCAGCCGTATGGTGCGGGCTGGGCGAAGGTCGGCAACCTGCGCGTGCTGCGCGAGCTCGCGTTCAACACGATCTTCTGGATGCGCAGCTCCGCCGATGGTCGGTTCGTCGCGAACGGCGCGACCGGCGGCAGCGGCGCGGTGATCAGCGATCTGCTCACCAACAAGGACATCCGCGTGCGCGCGGCGTACGACCCGGGCTTCTTCCCCGACAACCGCGGCTGGGTGTTCCAGGGCACGCCGATCGGCGCGGGCTTCTGCACGACGAGCTTGCTCATCTCGAACCCCGACCTCATCACGTTCGGCGAGGCGCAGTGCAGCTCGGTGAGCGTCGGGCTCTATCAACACCTCGGTGCGGGCCTCGGCAACAGTGATTACTTCGCCGTCACGAGTCAGTTCACGAGTGACTTCCCGGGCGGCGGCGTGACGCGCGATCCGTACACGGGGTTCTCGGCAAATGCGCAGATGTCGATCATCCCGATGATGTTCAACGGTGCGCACTTCGTCGGCAAACCGCCCGCCATCGTCCCCAGCCCGTCGGAGGGAGACACCGTGCTCTCGCCGTCGACGACGCTCGCGATCAGCCGGTTCGGCAGCGACGGTAACCAGCTCGGCTTCGTGCTGCGCAAGATCAACGCGACGCCGAACGCGGCGTCGTACACGATCACCGCGCCCGAGATCGCGCGCTACTGCGTGAAGGGCGGCAAGCCCGCCATCTCGTTCGACGAGCGCTACCTCGTCTATCACCACTACGTCGGCCCGGCCGACTACGCGGACCTCGGGTTCGCATCGGCGGCAGAGCCCGCGTTCCAGGACATGCTGACGAAGGGCACCGCGAACATCATGTTGCTCGATCTCGTGACGGGCCAAGAGAAGCGCATCACGTCGATGCACGCCGGCCAGTACGCGCTCTATCCGCACTTCCGCAGCGACGGCTGGATCTACTTCCTCGCGCGCGATCTGCAGTCGGGCAGCGAATACGTGGTCGCGAGCGACGCGGCCCTCGCACCACCCGCTGCACCGACGCCGACGACCGCGACGCTCGATCCGAAAGACGCCTCGGTCGCGCAAGGCGGCAGCGTCACGCTGACGGTCACGCTCGACGCGCTCGCGCCCGCCGGCGGCTCGACCGTCGCGCTCGCCGTCACGCCCGCGGGCGCAGGGACGGTGCCCACGACCGTCACCGTGCCGGCCGGTCAGATCAGCGCGTCGTTCACGTTCGTCGACTCCGCGCCATCGGGCACGGTCACCGTGACCGCGACGTTCAAGGGCACCACGAGCACCGCGGCGATCGTGGTGCAGACCGGCGGGACGCACCTCGTCATCAACGAGGTCGACTACGACATGCCATCGACCGACACCGCGGAGTTCATCGAGCTGTTCAATCCGAGCAACGCGGCGGTCAGCCTCGCCGGAAAGCAGCTGCTTCTCGTCAACGGGACGAATGGCCTCGTGTACGCGACGATCAACCTCACCGGCTCGATCCCCGCGCAAGGTTATCTCGTCGTCGCCGGCGCGAACGTCACGGTCCCACCGCCGGCGATCAAGCTGAACCCCGGCTGGCTGACGGACAAGATCCAGAATGGCTCGCCAGACGGCATCGCGCTCGTCGACGGCGTCACCAAGACGCTGATCGATGCGGTCTCGTACGAAGGCGCGATGACGTCGGTCAGCCTCGCGGGATTCGCCGCGCCGGTCTCGCTCGTCGAGGGCACGGCGACGACGGCCGCCGACAACGCGAGCACGGCCTCGCTGTGCCGGCGCGCGAATCAGGACACGAACAGCGCGGCCGCCGACTGGATGATGTGCGCGACGTCGACGCCAGGCGCGGCCAATCCATAGTTGCCGGACCGAAACGCGATACACTGGAGGCCTGAGTAACGCGAACCTCGAAGGCTGCACGGTCCTCGTCGTCGAGGATGATTCCGACACGCGCGAGCTCTACGCGACGGCGCTCACGAAGCTCGGTGCCGAGGTCCGCGCCGCGCCGTCCGCAGAGGACGCGCTCGCGATCCTTGCCGACTGGCGTCCGGACGCGGTGCTCTGCGATCTGCACCTGCCCGGCGTCGACGGCTACGGCCTCCTCGCACTCATTCGCGCGGACGAACGCCTCGGAGACCTACCGGTCATCGCGATCAGCGCGAGCCATCCCGAGCTCGAGGGCGAGCGCTCGCTGATCGCCGGCTTCACGCAGCACCTCGTGAAGCCAACCAAGCTGCGCGACATCGCCGATTCGGTCGCAGAGGTCGTGCTCGCGGCGCGCAAGCGCGCGCAGTAGCTCAGTCGCCGTCGTCGCGCGTGGTGGTCGTTGTCTGTGCGAGGAGGGCGATCAGGTCGCGGGTCGAGAGGCGCGCCGCGGCGCCGGTGCCCTCGAGGATGCTCGCGACGAGCGCGCGCTTGTCGGCGTGCATCGCGAGGATCGCCTCCTCGATCGTGCCGCGCGCGATCAAGCGATAGACCGTGACGGGCTTGGTCTGCCCGATGCGGTGCGCGCGATCGGAGGCCTGATCCTCGACGGCCGGGTTCCACCACGGATCGAGGTGGATGACGTAGTCGGCGCCCGTGAGGTTGAGGCCGGTGCCGCCCGCCTTGAGCGAGATCAGGAACAGCTCGCCTTCGCCGCGCTGGAACGCGTCGACGATCGTCTTGCGCGAGGCCGCGGGAGTCGAGCCGTCGAGGTAGAGCGAGGTGAAGCCGGCGCGCGTGAGCTCTTCGCGCACGAGCGCGAGGTGCGACGTGAACTGCGAGAACACGAGCGCGCGGTGGCCGCCGTCGCGCAGTTCTTCGACGAGCTCGACGAGCCGCGCCAGCTTCGACGACGGAACCTGCGACGTCGGGTCGTAGAGCCGCGGGTGTGACGCGAGCAGGCGGAGGCGCGTGAGCGCGGCGAGGATCTGGAAGCGGCGCTGCTCGTCGCGCAGGCCCGATTGCTTGGAGACCTGTGCGACGGCGGCGAGGCGCGCGTCCTCGTAGAGCGCGAGCTCTTGCTCCGAGAGTGCGATCGGCATCGCGATCTCGGTGCGGGGCGGCAGCTCGCGCGCGACCTCGGCCTTCGTGCGACGAAGCAGGAACGGACGGATCACGCGCGCGAGGGCGGCGTGTGCGTCGGGATCATTCATGCGTTCGATCGGCGACGCGTAACGCTCGCGGAATTGCTCCCAGCTCCCGAGCAGGCCCGGGAACACGATCGCGAACAAGCTCCACAGCTCGCCGAGATGATTCTCGAGCGGCGTGCCCGACAGCGCGACGCGAAAGTCGGCATCGAGCGCGCGCGCGGCCTTCGCGCGGCGAGTGGTCGCGTTCTTGAGCGCCTGCGCCTCATCGACGACGAGCGTGGCGAACTTCTTGCCTGCGAGCTGGGCGGCATCGCGGACGAGGAGGCCGTAGCTCGCGATCAGGACGTCGCGCTTGCCGAGGGCTGCGAGGCACGCGGCGCGATCCGCTTGGTCGCGGTAGATGACGGGCCTGAGCGACGGCGCGAAGCGTGCGAGCTCGTCGATCCAGTTGAAGCAGACCGACGTCGGCGCGAGGACGAGGGTCGGGCCGAGCTTCGCGCGATCTAACAACAGCGCGATCGTCTGGACTGTCTTGCCGAGGCCCATGTCGTCGGCGAGGCACGCGCCGGTGCCCCACGCGGCGAGGCGTGACAGCCACGCGTGACCTTCGATCTGGTAGTCGCGTAGCGTGGCCTGCAGCGCCTGGGGCGGCTTCGGCCGCAGGCGCGACGCGACGACGAGCCGCTCGGTCAGATCCTTCCATGCGGCATCTTGCGCGACGCGCACGCCCGCTTCGGCAAGCGCCGCGATCGCCGGCACCGCGCCGGGAGAGAGCTCGAGGTGGGATCGGCTCGTGAACGTCTGGTCCGCGATCGCGCGCAGCTTGTCGCGCAGGATCGTCGACAGCTCGACCCACCGCTGCTCGCCGACCTGTACGAAGCGGCGCTGGCGGCGTGCAGCGTCGAGCAGGACCGCGAGCTCGATGCGCCCGGCTTCGACCTTGACCTCGCCGGCGATGCCGAACCAATCGCGCTCGCGCTTGACGTCGACGCGGAGCTGCTTCGGTGTGAGCGCCTTGCCGATCGTCGGCCGCTCTTCGATCCACTCGGCGTCGAAGTCGGCGGGCGGTGGCGTGAGCTGCTGCACGAGCGCGAGCGCGTCGTCGAGGTCGTCGATCTGAAAGCAGCCCGGTGGACCCTCGACCGCGCTCGCGCCGGTCGTGTTCAGCCAGCGACCCAGCGCGTCGTGTGCGAGCCCACGCTCGGCGTCGAGGTTGCGGCGCACGTATGCGCGCTTGCCGTCGGTCGCGAACATGACGTCGCGCGGGCCGCACCCCGGCGGAAACAGCGGCGCGCCCGACGCAGGCCGCACGTGTGGTTCGAGCTCGAGCACGGTGCCCACGAGTCGCATGCGAATGACGACGCGCGGCGCGGCGACGGTCGGCTCGCCCTTGATGTGCTCGGGGATGTGGATCGGGACCGTCGTGTCGAGCTCGGCGAGCTGGCGCAACAGCTCGCCGTGACTCTCGGGCGGAAACTCCGCGCGATGCCGCGCGAGCACGCTCCACACGTTACGGGTCGCCTCGTTTGCCTCGACGAGGACGTAGCGGCCGCGCGTGCGTTCGTCGAGCAGCAGCGGCTCGCCGTCGCGCAGGCTCGTCATCGCAGCGGCGGCGAGCGCGGGCTCGACGGACTCGCCGTCGATCGCGAGCTCGAGCCGCAGCGCATCGCCGGTCTCGACGGCCGTGAGACCGAGCGCCGCACGTGCCAGCGTGACGGCGTCGCCATCTTCGTCGAGCAGGCGTGGATGCCCGACCGCGGCCGCGAAGGCAGATGCCGGATACGAGCCGGTCTGGCGCACTTCCCAGGCGTGCAGTCGATCCGCGATCGCGCGGTCTTGCGGTGTGAGTGCTCCGCCGCGCTCGTCGAGCAGCCGGTCGATGCGCACGCGGTTGCCGCTCGAGAGTCCGCGCTTGCCGTGCTTGCGGACGACCGCGGTCAGCACCGGCACGCGCAGCTCGTGCTCGATCTGCCACCAGACCTCGACGGCAGCGGGCGGTGCGACGGTCGCGAGCTCGCGCGCGCGTGCGAGATCGACGAGTGCGCGTGACCAGCTCGGCCGCAAGAGCTCGCGCGCGGCCTCCGCCGCTTCGCCATCGGGAATGCGATCGAGCGTCGCGTCGACAAGCGCGAGCACGTGTGCGCACCGCGCCGGCACCGTCGCCGTGCATCCGCACGTGAGCACGAGGTCGCCGTGTGGGCTGGTCGCGAGGGTGGCGTCCTCGCTCGGCCGCATCACGTTCGCGAGCCGCGCGACCTCGCGCCACACGATCTTGCGGTCCTTGATGTCGAACGACCAGCGCTGCGCCGCGCGCCATGTTTGCGGTCTCGGCGATGCGTGCGCGCGCACGCGGACGCGTTCCTCGACGAGCCACGCCCACAGCCGCGCGTCGTCACCCGTTCCGACAAACACGCGCGGCTCCGCTTCCTCGGCGATCGCGACCTTCACGCGCGCAGCTTCGGCCTCGAGGTACGCGAGCCCCGCCCGCGCGACGGTCTCCGCCGCATACGGCATGTAGCGGCGCACGACGCCCCACGCGGCCACATCGCGGAGCGACAGGCCTTGCAGCGCGTGCGGTGAGAGTGCGCGATCGATGTGCGGCGCGAGCACGTTCGCCGCGATCCCGAGTGCATGCACGACGCCGTGCTCGGTCGCCCACGCCGTCACCTCATCGCGCGTATCGAGCAAGCCGGCGGGCGCAGCGCTGCGCTTCGCGGGCTGCCGATCGAGATACGCGAGCGCGAGCGCGACCACGTGCTTGCAACGCGTGCCGACCGGGCACGTGCAGTTCGTCAGGAGACCTGCGCCGCGCGCTTCGATCCGCGCGGTGTAGCGGTCGGTCCCGACGACGACGCCCGTGATGAACGCGCCGGCATCGACGATCGACTCGACGTGCCCGTTCAGGAAGTACGTCTTGCCCTTCGCGAACGAGAGGCCCGCCATCATGCGGAGCGTCTGTTCACTGAGCACGGTCTCGAGCACGAGGGCGCAGGATAGCCAGCGCCCGTAAGATTTCCAGCGCTCGCAGCATCACATCCGCGCAGGTGGCGGCGGGGCGGCGCGATGGTCAGTCAGGACCTTACGAGATCGGTCGAATGCTCTCCTCGATGGCGATGCCCATCGACACGAGGTTCGCGACGCGGGTCTGGAGCTCCTCCTCGATCTGCTTCGACTCGGTCACGTCCTTGATCACGATGACGGCGCCGACGACTTGCCCTGAGGTGCCGAACAGCGGCGATGCCGACGCCACGATCAGCTTCGGCGTTCCGTCGAAACATCGGATCACGATCGGGGCACTGTGCGACGACTGGCCTGATTGGAGGGCGCGCGCGAGTGGGCCCTCCGGGTCCTTGAGCTGCTCGCCACCCGCGGTCCACCAGCCGAGCATCTCGCCGTAGGCGCCGTGCTCGATGGCCTCCGTCGTCTTGCAGATCCGAGAGACCTCGTCGTTGCTTTGACAGACGCGTCCGTTGATGTCGGCGATCAAGATACCGACGGGCAAGCTCTCGAGCACCGCCGATAGCTTGCGGCCTGCCTTCACGAGCTCCTCGGTCGCCTGCAAATGATCCTCGCGCTCCTTGAGCACCGCGGCCTTCTGCCGGAACGAGGCGTAGATCCCCATCTTCAGCTTCAGGAGATCCGGATCGAAGGGCTTCGTGAAGTAGTCGACGCCTCCGGACTGATAGCCGCGCTTGACGTGCGGGTCCTCGCGGTAGAGCGCCGTGATGAAGACGATCGGGATGTCCCTGCAGTTGGGCAGCAGCTTGATGCGTTCAGCAGCCTCGAAGCCGTCCATCGTCGGCATCTGGAGATCCATCAGGATCACGTCGATGTCCGAGCGCACTTGCAAGATCTCGATCGCCTCCGGGCCCGAGCTCGCGAACACGAGCGTGAAGTCGCTGTCGAGGACAGCTTCGATCGCGATCAAGTTCGCCGGGATGTCGTCGACCGCGAGGATCGTAGATTTTCTGGGCAAGGGTCCCTCTGCCTAGGTTACCGCTAAACGAAGCCAAGGCGCGTCGCGATGTCATCGACCGCCGTTTTTGCTTCCGCGAGACCCACACCACGTAGCTCTTGATACTTCGCGATCGCTGCGATCTTGTTGCCCGAGGCGATCAGGCCCGCGATCTCGCCGAGCGGCTCGGGTGCCGGCACCGCCATGCCGATGTGGCGGCACACCTGCGCGAGCTGATGCTCGAGCTGCATCACGCGCTGGGCGAGGAGGTTGAAGCGTTCCGTTTCGTGCTGGGTGCTCATCCCCCGAGAGTTACATACGCGGGACTCAGAGCGCGACCTCGAGGCCGAACGTGACGCGGTACTGCTTGTAGTAGAACGGCAGCCCGAATGGGCGGGGCGCAGGCAGGGCGAAGTGGATCGGGTCGAAGGTGAGGCTCATGCTCTTGTTGATCGGAAAGCGGACAGTCGTGAGCGCGCCGCCGAGGTAGATGCCCGTCGTGTACTTGTCGAGGCCGAGGAGCTCGAACAGCATCGTCGAGCTTCCCACCTCGATCCGCGTCGCGAGCGCGATCTTGTCGCTGTGGTACCAGCGATACGAGAACGCGAGATACAAGTTCGCGACACCGGGCCGCGTGCTACCGACCTCGTCGAACGAGATCCACGGGTTCCACTCGCCATAGAAGCCGAACGACCACTTCTTGTAGTCCATCGCGATGCCGATCGCGCCTGAGATGCCCGGGTCATCCCATGCGCCGCCGGCACGCGCATCGAAGTGCCAGCGCAAGTAGTCAGACCGGTCCTGGACGTCCGCGGGGAGGTCCTTGTCGGGCGCCTCGTCGACCGGCGGCTTGGTTGCTTCCGGGCCCACGGTCGCCGGGTCCGGCGCCGGGTCCGGCGCCGGGTCCGGCGTGGGGGTCGGTGCGGGGGTCGGTGCGGGTGCCGGCGCGGGCGCTGGATCCTGCGCGTACGCGAGCAGGGGTGCCGCGACGAGCGCGAGCGCGACGACGATGGCGCGGCGACGCGTCACGAGTGCGAGGATCGCGAGCACGAACGCGAGCGAGGCGGGCGATCCCGTCGCATCGCAACCGAAGCCGCGGAAGTCCTTGGGCTCGGCGAGCTCGGGCGCGTTGCAGTAGTCGTTCTCGGGCGTGCAGTTCGGGATGAGCTTCAGCGCGTCGTCGACCGCTTTCTCGACACGCATGCGGCGGCCGCCGCCTTGCGTCGCGACCGCCGCGAAGACCGCGGTGGCGCCTGCTCGCGCATGTTGGATGCGGCGGACTTGAACGGTGTCGGTCCGGCGGCAGTCATCGAGAACGCTCAGGTGTGGATACCCATCGCGCGCCTCGTCGTAGTTGCGGCCGCCATAGGCTTCGATCCAGTTGAGGACGTGGCGCACGTCGCCGGAGTCCGGGTCACGCATCGCGTGGGCGTAACCGTCCTCGATCGCGTGGATCGCGCGCCCGAGCCGGTACGCGAACTTCGGGAGCTGGATCGTATAGACGCCGCGGAACTTGAAGAAGCTGGAGACCGGCTCGGTCGCGGCGAGATCGAGCTGCTCCTCGAGGAGACCGCCCCGTTCGAGCTCACCGATGATGAAGGCCCGGCATGCCGCGAGCGCACTGACATCGCCGGCGAGACCATCATCGACCTCGCGACGGATGCAGTGAGCGTCTTGTTGCTCTGGATCGTCGTGGACGTGGATCAATCCTGTGATGTCGGTCGGAGCACGATCGGCGAGGTCGTTCGATCGCACACCGATCAACAGCGCGAGCGTCCACGGATCGCGTCGCGGTAGATTGAAGACGAGATCGTTCATCGCACGGCGCTGCTCGTCGGTCGGAGCAGGCGCTTGCGCGAACGGGGGAAAGATCGCGGCGGAAGCCGCGTCGAGCGTCAGCTCTTCGTGACAGGACTCGGAGACCGGCGTTTCGATCTCGAATGCGTGCGCCGCCGTCACTGGCAGCAAGAGACAACAAGCGAGGCGTAGACCTAAGGACATGGCTAACGGTAGAAGACTGCAGTCGCGACACCAGCGGTTCTCGCGCATTTTTCACAGTGGGCGCCGTGACGTGCGCATACGCGCAGTGCGCCCACGCGCGCTCTCCGAAGCAGCCAGCATCAAGGAAATGCGTACGATCACGGCGGTACACCGGCTGCACTGGGTCAGGCGGTCCGATGAAGCGCTTAGCCGTCATGATGCTGGTGACCACCTCGACCGCGTATGCGGACGGGGACGTAGCCAGTGTAGAACCACCCAGTCGCGAACTACTGGTC
Source organism: Myxococcota bacterium (assembly GCA_030857175.1). Taxonomy (GTDB): domain Bacteria; phylum Myxococcota_A; class Polyangia; order Haliangiales; family Haliangiaceae; genus JABFXX01. The sequence continues at coordinate 38,314 of JALZOJ010000020.1, forward strand.
GCTCCGGTCCACGCGGCCCAGGCGCCGCGCCCTCGTCCCGACCAAGCGTCGGGCGTGGCGCAGGAGGATGAACAAACGACCGGACGGTGGCTGTGGCTACCGAACACGCTCCTGTTCCTGCCCCGCACCGCGTTCTGGATCGTCGTGCAACCCGCACGCGGGGTCGCTTATATGAGCGAGCACATCCGCATCGAAGAGCAGCAGATCGGCGAAAAGCGCCGCTTGAAGTTCTATCCGGTCGCCGGCTACGAATCGACGTACGGGTTCACCGTCGGCGCCCGCGCGGTCGTCACGAACATCCTCGATGAAGGCGAGCGGCTGAAGCTTCGCGTCAACTGGGGCGGCGAGTTCCGGTACGCGGTCGGCGGCAAGCTCAGCACCGGGCAGCGCTTCGGTCGCGTCGAGATGTCGGCGGACACCATGTACGAGCGCCGCGGTCGCGAGCGCTTCCATGGCATCGGCGACGGACCGGACCTCGACGCGCCACCGCCGATGCCGATCGATCCGAGCATCGACAACACCTCGGTTCGCGCGCGGTTCAGCGAGGACCTGTTTCGCACGAAGCTCGTCGTCAAGACGAAGATCGTCGACGAGCTGAGCTCGCGCGTCACCGGCGCGTACGTCGATCGCAAGTTCGGTCCCGCCGACTCCGAGTCGATCGAGATGGCCTATCAGACCGACAAGCTCGCCGGCTTCAGCGCCGGCACGGAAAACATCTATGTCGAGCATGAGCTCGCGTACGACACCCGCCGACCTGCGCCCTATGCGACGCAGACGCAGGATGCCACGGGCTGGCTGCTGAGCGGGCATGTCGGTATGGCGCGTGGCATCGGCGGCGACCCGACGAAGTACGTGCGCTACGGCGGCGAGATCCAGCGTTACTTCGACCTCTATGAAGGCACGCGCATCCTCGCGTTCCGTGCGCTGGTCGACGCGGTCGGCGGCACGGACGGTCGCACGGACGGCCGGATCTCGTTCGTCGAATTGCCGCGCCTCGGCGGCAGTGACTACCTGCGCGGCTATGCGAGCGGTCGGTTTCGCGACCGCGCGGTGATGCTCGGAACGACCGAGTACTCGTGGCAGCTCTCGAATCACTTCACCGCGTACACGTTCTTCGATATCGGTGGCGCGCTGTCCACGCTCGAGGAAGTTCAGCCCGACAAGCTGCGCTTCGGCTACGGCGGCGGCGTCCACGTTCACAGCAAGCACACGTTCTACACACGGATCCAGGTCGCTGCTTCTCGCGAAGGCGACCTGTTCCTCGACCTTGTGTTTTCGCCGGCGTTTGGTCGCCGTGAGCGAGCAGGAAGGTTCTGATGCGCGCTGTACTCCTTGCCATTGTTGTTACGGGTTGTGCCTCTTCACCAGGCCCGGTCGGCGAGCTGCGGTTCAAGAACGCCGCACCGGTGTGGAGCGTCGATGACCAGCGTCCCTTGAAGAAGGCGCCGGACAAGCGCGATTACAACCGTACCCTCTACCACGCGGACGGCTACGCCTTCCGCCGCGTCACGCGCGCGATGGAGCTGGGCACGGAAGTCCGCGCGAAGGACGTCAACGCGCTCGACGAAGTGCCCGATTCGACGTGGTTCGAGAACCGGATCGGCGTTCGCGAATACACGATCGAAGAGCTGACGCGCGCCGCGAACGTCGACGATAGCCCGTTCGACCACCGCCCGTGGACGCTCACGGGCTCGAAGATCGGCGGCATGTCAGTCGGCTTCATGTTCGAGGATGCGAAGGAGCGCAAGTTCCTCCTCAAGTTCGACGAGGCACGCGCGCCCGAGCTCGAGACCGGGGCCCACGCGATCGTTCACCGCATCCTGTGGGCGTGCGGCTATCACGTGCCGCAGGACTTCATCGGCTACATCGATCCCAAGGACCTCGTGATCGGCAAGAAGGCCCGTGCCAAGGGTCTCGACGAGGCGAAGCTCGAAGCCGCGATGAAGCTCGTGTTTCACGATAACGGCAAGATCCGCGTGCTCGCGAGCCGGTTCGTGTCCGGCAAGCCGATCGGCCCGTACGCACGTGAAGGCGTGCGCGGCGATGATCCAAACGACGTCATCGCGCACGACCAGCGTCGCAGCTTGCGCGGTCAGTACCCGATCTTCTCGTGGCTCAACCACACCGACCTGCAGGAAGACAACACGATCGACAGCTTCGACAACGGCTACGTCGTGCACTACCTGATCGATTTCGGTAAGGCCCTGGGCGTGATGGGCGCCGTCAACAAGGCGACTTACCCGGGCTATCAGCATCGGTTCGATATCAATGCGGCGGTCTCGAACCTCTTCACGTTCGGTCTGCGCAAGCAGCCGTGGGACACCCTGCGCCAGCCCAAGATTCGCGGCATCGGCCTCATCGACGCGGAGCACTACAACCCGGGAACGTGGAAGTCGTCGAGCATGTATTACCCGCTGCTCTCGAAGGACCGCCACGACGCATTCTGGGGCGCGAAGATCATGATGCGCTTCAAGCCACACGAGCTCGCCGCGATCGTCAAGGAGGCGCAGTTCAGTGACCCGCGCGCCAACGCGTACATGACGGAGACGCTGATCAAGCGCCAGCGCGCCACGGCGCGGCACTGGTTCGATCGCGTCGCACCGCTCGATGAATTCGTCGTCGAATCGCGCGGCCAGGTCGCGCGGATGTGCTTCACGGACCTCATGCTCTCGTACAAGCTGCGGGCGACGCCGACGGCGTACGCGATCGATACCTTCGATCACGGCGGCAAGGCGACGGGGCATGCTCAGGTGCTCCCTGCGACCGCCAACGGCCGCGCGTGCACCGACGTCCCGATCGTCGCCGACAACAACGGCTATACGATCGTCCGGCTGCGCGTGCAGCGGAACAAGTCCGAGATGCCACCCGTCCTCGTCCACCTCGCGCAAGATGCGAGCGGCGCGGTGCGCGTGATCGGTCTGCGCCGCCGCTAGATCAGCAGCAGCGCCGCCGACGCAGGCCGCTGTGTCGCCGCCGTGATCGCGGCGGCGTATGCGCGGACCTGTGCCTCGTACGGCGCGCGGACCTCGGGGAGGAGCTCGGGGTCGGTCTTGTAGTCGATCACGAGCCAGCCATCTGCGTCGGCAAAGGCGAGATCGATGATGCCCTCGAGCATGAGCCCCGGCGTGTCGTGGACGATCGGGATCTCGCGACGCAGCATCGGCGACGCGGCCGCGCGCTGCATCAGCGGATGCGCGAGGGCGGCGCGGATGGCGACGACAGCGGCGGCGACTTCCTCGGGCGAGGCGTCGATCAAGCGCGCCTGGTTCACGGCGACGGCACGCACGTGGTCATCGTCGCCGCGGAGATCGATCGCCGCGAGGACTGCATGAACGAGCGAGCCGAAGCGGCGACCGTTGGGGCGGTTCACGCGATCGATCGAGGTCTGTTCGATCGCGACCGGCTGATCGCCCTCGAGCAATTCGAGTCGAGAGGCCTCGGTGACGCTCTTGGTCTCGAGTGACGGGACGATCGCCTTCAGCAGCGAAGCCGCGCGGCGCTCTTGCCACCGCGTATGCGCTTGCTCGCTCGCCTTCGCGCGTTCCATCGTCTTGTCGGCCTCGAGCAAGTGCTGCTGGCGCAGGCCGCCACCGATCTCGGCGCCGAGCTTCAGCACGTGCGGGTCCCACCACACGACCTGATGTTTGCCGGCGCGCGGCACGTGGAGGCCGGGCGCGACCGAGTCGTGCGGCATGCGTTCGCAGTCACGCGAGCGGACGACGACCGAGTCATCGCCGAAGTGCGGGCAGTTCGGCGCCGGGGCCGGCGTGCGCTTCGTCGCGACCGTTGGATGCACCACCGGAGCGAGCGATTCGAGCCAGCCCTCGCGCTCCTCGTCGCCGACGACGGGCACCACGAGGAGATCGCGCGCGCGCGTGACCGCGACGTAGGCGAGCCGCTGCTCTTCCTCGCGGTCGCGGCGGATCACTTCTTCCGCGCGCTCGCGTAGCTCCGTCGGCACGCAGCCCGCGATGCGCTCGAGCCAGAGCCGGCGCTCGGTATCGACGTAGTGCGACGGCTCCGACGGTGCGAGCGGTGCCGTCGGATCGCACAGGATCACGACGGGGAACTCGAGGCCCTTTGCCTTGTGCACGGTCATGATGCGCACGCCTTCGGTGCCTTCCTCGACGACCGGCGCATCGGGCGACCGGCCGCGATCCGCGTCGAAGTCGAGGCGATCGATGAACGCGCGGAACGACGTCGCGCCGCCGGCCTCGAAGCGGCGGGCGAGATCCGTGACGCGGAACAGATTCGCGAGTGCTTGCTCGCCGGCCGGCCAGATCGCGATGCCCGCGTGCGCGCGAGTCTCGGCGAGGAGACGCATCAGCGTGTCGGCGATCGGCCGCCGGTTTCGCGTGCGATGCAGCTCGCCGAGGATTCGCAGCGCGGCCGCGACCTCTGGCACCTCGCACGGCTTCGGCTCGATCCACGAGATCGGGTTGAGGCGATCGTGGTGGTGACGAAACGTGACGAGATCTTCGTCGTGGAACGAGAAGAACGGGCCGCGCAGCGTCGCGTAGACGGAGAACTCGTCGTCGGGCCACTCGATCGCGCGCAGGGCGTTGCGCGCGGCTTCGATCTCCTCGCGATCGTGGAACGACCGCCCGCCGACGAGCACGTGCGCGATGCCGCGGGCCTCGAGCGACTTCACGTACGGACGGGTGAGGTCGCGGCCGAAGGTCTGGAAGCGGCGGAACATGAGGCAGATGTGCTTCGACGCGATCTTCACGCGCTCGTTCTTGCGATCCGCGACGGTCCACGGCGACGCGATCAGGTGCTCGATGTACGCGGCGACGGCATCCGGGTACGACTCCTCGATCGCGTAGTTCGAGACATCGCGCCTGCCGTAGGGAAGCGGTACCGGCAGCGCGACGATCGCCGGCTGCGTCGTCGAGTCGGCGCGGTGCTGGACGAGCGGGACGTATGTGGCCTGACCGTCGCCCTGCATGATCGGCTCGAACGCCGCATTGATCGCCGTCTGGATCGCGGGCACGGCGCGGAAGCTGGTCGTCAGATGCAACAGCGTTGCACCATCGCGCACGAGCCGTTCCTTGACCGCCTCGTAGAGCGCGATGTCTGCGCGGCGAAAGCGATAGATCGCCTGCTTCGGATCACCGACGACGAACAGCTTGCCGGGCTTCGCTCGCACGTGGGCGGGATTTGCGATCGCGTGGTCGTCCGCGCAGAGCAACAACAGGATCTCGACCTGGAGCGGGTCGGTGTCCTGGAACTCGTCGATGAAGAAGTGCGTGTAGCGCGCCTGCATCTCGGCACGCACCGTGGGGTCGTCGCGGAGCAAGTCGCGCGTCTTCGCCAGCAGGTCGAGGAAGTCGAGCTTGCCGGTGCGCGCCTTCAGGCGCTCGTATTCACCGACGAGGGGGCGCAGCTCGGCGTGCAGACACGCGGCGAGGTCCGCATTCGCGGCTTGCAAGAACTGCTCGAGCTCCGCGCGCACGGCATCACGGCGCATGATCACGTCGGCGCGCGTGAGGTTCGAGCCGTACATGTTGCCGCGGCCCGCGTACTTCCATTCCCACCAGCGGAACAGCTCGGCGAGCTCGGACTCGAGACCGTCGTGATCGCGCGGGCGGACGTTGTCTCGGCGCTTGAGCTCCTGCAGCCAGCGCTGGAGCCGCGCGAACAACCGTGCCGGATCTTTGTCGGGCTTGTCGGCGAGCGGGAGGTAGCCGGTCAGCGAGCCGAGCTCGTGGACGATGCGATCGATCTCCGCCTCGCGCGCGAACGGATCGCGGCGCCACGCACCGTCGAAGTCGCGCCGATCGACGAGGCCCCAGCCCGCGCGGCGCAGCAGCTCCGTCGGCTCGTTGCGGCGCAGAATTCGGCGTACGCCTTCGGGCGGGTCCGCGAGCGTGTGCTGGAACCAGCCCTCGAACGCCTGGTTGTAGAGGCGCTCGGTCTCGTCCTCGGCGGCGACATCGAACAGCGGATCGACGCGCGCCTCGATCGGTCGCTCGCGCAGCAGATCCGCGCAGAACGAGTGGATCGAGCCGATGCGCGCGATCTCGAGTGCGGCGAGCGCCTGCTCGAGCCGCACGCGCGCGATGCCGGTCGAACGCTCGCGCTGCTGCTCGAGCTCCGTGCGGAGGCGCAGCTTCATCTCGCCCGCGGCCTTCTCCGTGAACGTGACCGCGACGAGCCGCTCGAGCGTGGTCGCACCCGTCTCGATCACGGCGATGATGCGCTTGATCATCTCCGTCGTCTTGCCGGTGCCGGCGGCCGCCTCGACGACGAGCGTCTTGTCGAGCTCGCTGCGGATCGAGCTGCGTGCTGCGGCGTCGAACAGGTCGCTCATCGCGTCTTCCTCAGATCTTCGAGCTGGCTCAGCCGCTTCGTCTCCTTCTTCTTGAGACGCATCTCTTCGTACGGGCCACACACGCGCTTGAAGTCGCAGTACTTGCACTCGTCCTTCGCGGGCGCCGCCGGAAAGAAGCCTTCCTCGAAGTAGTGCGTCAGCGTCTTCGCGAGCAGCTGCGCGGCGCCGCGCGCGTCGTCGTCGAGCGGGACGTTCACGTCGGTGAAGTCGCCGCGTGTCGTGCAGTAGTAGAGGCGGCCGCTCGACACGGTGGCCTCGGGAAAGATCCGCTCGAGGGCGAGTGCGTACAGCGTCGGTTGCAACGACTTGCCGCCCGCGATCAGCGCGCCTCGCTCGACGCGCGGCTTGCCGGTCTTGTGATCGGTCGCGCGGATCGCGCCGTTCGGGCCTTCTTCGACGAGATCGATCGAGCCGCGCAGCTTGATGCCGATCGAGAGCGCGACGGGATCCGCGACGCTCGCCGGATCGCGGCCCTCCTTCTGATCGAGCCCGAACGCGAGCTCGAAGCGGCGAGGCGTCCACTCGGGATCGTCGGCCATCCGGCGCAGCCACTCGCGCAGGTCAGCGCGGATCGAGTCGATGCCGTCCTTCCACACGCGCTCGATCGCCGGATAGAGCTTGTCGTGATACTCGCCGGCGACGCGGTCGAGCACGCTGTCGAGGCGATCGCGCGCGGCATCGAGCCTCGACGCGCGCACCGGCAGCTCGTTCGCCGCGCGTAGCTCGCCGAGCAGCTCGAACTGCACCTCGTGAATCAGCGAGCCCTTCTCGAGCGGGCCCAGCGTCTCGATCGGCTCCGGCTCCTCGCGCGGCTCGAGGCGCACGATCGTCTTGAGCGCGAAGCGATACGGGCACGCGGCGAGCGCTTCGAGCGCGGTCGGCGAGAACGAGCGCATCGCCGGCATGTGCTCGGCGAGCGCGGCCTTGCCGGCATCGGTCTCGACGACGAGCCCGTCGGCGGCCTTCCACGACTTGATGTTCCAGCGCCGCGCGCGCGTGCGCAGGGCGCGCCGGAGGTGGATGTTCGCGTCGAGGAGATAGTGCGCGGGCCCCTTCTCGAGCGAGGTGCGCCCGATGAGCTCGTCGAGGACGCCGAGGTCGAACTCGGCCTCGTCGATCGCGTTCTGCGGATCATCCGGCGCGGGCCAGCCGATGCGTGCGGCGCCGGTCATGTCCGCGCGGCGGCCGAGCTCGTCGAAGCCGGGCAGGGCGCCTTCCGCGGCTTGCAGCACCTCGAGGCCATAGAACGACGGCACGCGCGGCCGCCCTTGATCGAGGTCGATGCGCGGATACGACAGCACGACGCGCCGGTTCGCCGCGCCGATCGCGAGGCGAAGTGCGAGCCGCTCGTCGAGCAGCCGGTGCTCGCGCGTCTCGAGTCCGACGTCCATCACCGCGCGCGCGCTGTCGAGCAACAGCGGATCTTCGGAGAGCTTCTGCGGAAACATCCGCTCGGCGAGGCCGGGCACGAACACGACGTCGAACGAGAACCCGCGCGCGGCATCGATCGCCGCGACGAGTACCTTGCCGTACCGGCGTCCCGCCGGCGGCGTGATGAGGTCGGTCAGCCGCGTGTGCAGAACATCCTGCACCTCGTGCAGCCGCACCGGTCCGACGTCCTTCATCGGATTGAGCGACGACAGCACGGCGAGCACGCGCTCGGGCGCGCGCAATGCACGACCCGCGAGCCCGGTCAGCCGATCGATCCACACGCCCCACGTCGCGCTCTCGGGCAGCGCCGCGAGGTCGTCGAGCAGCGGCAACGCGAACGCGCGAAGGTGCGCGAGATCGATCAGGTTGCGCTCGTTGCTGACGCGCACCGTCTCGCGATCGTCGAGGCGAATCCGTTCCTCCAGGCCCTTCAGCCGGCGCGCCCAGCGGTCGCGGCCGCCGATCACCGCGGCATCGACGAGCAACCGCTCCCACCGCCACGGCGCACGCAACGTCTCGGGCACCACCTCCGCCGCGGGCTCGTCCATCGCCGCGAGCGCGAGTGGCAACATCTCCTCGTCGGGCGGCACCCAGCGCTCGTCGGGGCGCAGCGCCGGCGGCGGCGCGCCATCGATCGTGCGCGGCAGCTCGTCGAGCGACACATACTCCGCGAACCGCCGCGCGGACAGATTCTCCGCCGCACATGCGAGCAGCGCGAGCAGCGCCCGGCCTGACGGATCCGGCTTCCGCGTCCCGCGGTCGAAGTGGATCGGAATGCGCGCGCGCCCGAACGCTTCCTCGAGGTGCACCCGATACTGCTCGGGCGATCGCAGCAGGACGGCGATCCGATCGTACGGCACGCCCTTGTCAGTCTCCGCGAGGATGCAGCGCGCGATCTCGACGCACTCGCGGTTCTCGCCGGGGGCAGACATCACGTGCACGCTCGCATCGAGCGTCGCCTTGTGCGTCGCGGGCGCGAACAGGTGCCGCTGCACGCGATGGAGCGAATCCTCCGTCTCGAGCGCGAGCTCCTCGGCCGCGCCGAACACGTCGGCGAGCATCGACCGCTCGTCCCCGGTCGGCACCGTCGCGAGCGCCGTCGGCGCGCGCCGGACCACCGCGGCGATCAACCGCCGCTCCGCCGCCGTCCGCACCTTCACGTCGACGAGCAGCACGTGCCGGTCGAGCAACAGGTGCTCCTCGCCGGACTCGGCAACCTCCGCGGCGATCCGATAGAGCAACGCGCGATCCGCGAGGCCCTTCGCCGCGAGCTCCTCGTCGAGCGCACGCAGCGCGGCGCCGAGCTCGCCCTCGACATCGCTCACCCCGGCGAGGCGCAATTCGCCGAGCGTCCGCGCGAGTGCGCGCGGCAGTCCCGGCTGATCCGCCACCGCGCCGAGCCGCGCGAGCCTGCCCTCGAGCTGCAGTCTATCGATCACGCGCGCGCATAGCGCCTCGAAGCCGAGCGTATTGATCGTGGCGAGGTTCCGCGTGACCTGCGTGAGCTTCGCGAGCTCCGCCGCCAGCCGATTCAGCGTGAAGCGATGAAACCCGAACGCCGCACCGCGCGCCTTCGCGATCGCGCGGATCTGCTCCGATGCCGCGTCGGGCGTCGCGCCCACGACGACGACCTCGTCGCCCATCGGCCGGCTCGCGAGCCACGCCGCTGCTTCGCGCAAGCGAAGCGCCGCACGTGGAGCTGTAACGAGCCGCCTCACCATCACGTCTTAGCAGTAGACCGCATCGTGGTGCGACGCGGTGTCTACCGCGATCGTTTCGCGAGCTCGCTGACCTCGGAATCGGAGATTTGCTCGGTCTGCATCATCGAGCGATCGCACTTCAGCTCGACGGCCTTCCCGGGCGTGAGGACGAAAAAGTGACCGGTCGGCTGGTTGGCGAGCCTGTTCGAAACATTCGGGTAGCCACCCAGGAGATTGCGCATCTTCTCGATCGCACGGTCCTGAGCGACCCGTCCGACGAGCCACGTCCCGATGAGGTCGCGTGCCTTGTAGTCGAAGTCGCCTGGGTTCTGGGTCGCCAACAGCACACCGATGCCGCCCGACCGCGCGCGACGCAGTAGCTCGAACATCGGCTCTTTCGTGGGCGGCGAGCTCGTCGCAGGAACATAGCTGTCGGCCTCGTCCAGAAATACGGCTGCCTGCAGCGTCGGGCTGGGCCGCTTCTTCGCCAGTCGGCCGAGCTCGACGAGAAGACGCGAGACCCAGAACTGCAACATCGGGATCTCCGTGAGCGCAGACGTGTTGATGATCGAAAGCCGCGGTCGTCCCGACGCAGGCAACAGGACACCGAGATCCAGCGCCTCGCCATCGCCCGCTAACAACGCGCCGCGCTGGATCTTCAGGGATTGAAGATCCTCGGCAAGCGGGGCGAAGAAGCGTTGCAACGAGGCGACGGACTGCAGGAGCTCGGGGTCGGGTCGCGAGATCGTATCGCTCAGGACCTCGACGGTGACCTCGCGTTCGCCGGCGTGCAGCTGGATCGCACACTGAAGCACGGAGAGCTTGTGGCGGTGGGTCGCGCTATTGCCGTACCCCATCATCGAGGCGAGTCCTGCCGCCGCAAACTTGGCGAGTTGCTCCCGGTCTTGTGCCGAGGCCTCGTCGAGCGGCGGGATGAGCGGCAAGCGCAGCGGTCGGCCTTGCGCGTTGCCCGGCGTGAACAAAGCGACGTCGATGCGTCCGCGCAGTGCTGCACGACGCTCGGCGTGGGGTGCTTCTCCATCGGTCCACCACGCATGACTCGCGTAGCGGGCGAGGTCGCCCTTGCGATCGACCAGGAGGACCGAGATGCCGCGTTCGAGAAGCTGCTCGATCACGGACAACGCGGCTGTCGTTTTTCCACTGCCGGTCGTGCCGAGGAACGCCACGTGCGTCTTGATCTCGTCGAGCTCGAGCGAGACCGGCTCGGCGCGCATCGTCGTCGTCGTTCCGAGGCGAATCTGCAGCGGATCGATCGCTGCGGTCGGTGCCGTGACGCGTTTCAGCGGCTCGGACTTTGGAGGCTCGGCGGGTGGTCGCACGACATGCGGTAGCGGTTGCGTCGCGAACAGCTCGCTGGTCCGCACGCGATCGAGGTCGAGCAACGCGCGCGCGAAGGCTGCACCGCTGATCGGATGTTTGGTACGGCGCCAGTCGGTCAAGCCCGGCGGGTTCGCCTGTGTCAGCGCACGCGATGCGAGCATGGCGCGCAGATCTCGCTCGTCGAGCTGGACCGTCCGCCCACCGGCCTGGATGAACTGACCGACCAGTTGCGCGATGCCTGACTTCGGCTTGAACTGCCAGTCGGTGTTTCGGAGGGCAAATGGGACCGTGCCCGCAGGTGCGGTAGCGCGTAGCGCATCGAGTTGTCTCCCGAGCGCACCGCCTTGCGGCCGCTTGTTGCACACCACGATCAGTCGGCGACCGATGTGCTTGGCTGCGACGACGAGGGAGGCCTTGTCGCGCTGGATCTGCAGCTCGAGGTTCTGCTCGCGCGCGGTATCGCGAAGAGCCTCGCCGAGCAGATCGAGGATCGTCTCGTCGTCCTCCGGTAGCTCGGTCGCACTGGCAAGCGCGTCGTGCCAGCGCCGATCGAGATCGACGACGACGGGCGGTCCGGGTGTCGGCGCCGGAGCCGGTGCAGTCACCGTGGCCGGCGCTGCACCGGCGATCGTGCGCTCGTCGATGCATGCCGTGTGGTACTCGCGAAACTTCGCGAGACAGTCACGTGCGCGCCGATGCTTGACCGCGTCGACTTGTTCGGGCGTGAACGGATACAGCGGTTCGTCGTCGCGCCACGGAACATCGAACGTGCTGTAGAGGTGGTCGAGTCGTTTGGCGAGCATCTGCTCGATCTCGTCAACTTCGCGCACGCCGCTGAGGCGCACGGGGAGCGGATCATGCTCGAGGCGATCGACAAGTGACCGCGAGAGTTTTGGCCGGATCGCGTCGAAGACGTCGGTGAGGCAAGAGATGACAACAACCGCGGATGGCACCGCGTCGGAGATGGACCGGAGATTGTCGAACGCTTGTTGGATCCGCGTCACGGTCTGGCCGTCGGGGACCGTGTCTTCGATCTGATCCACGAGCAGAACCAGCGACGCCATCTGCAGCTCGTACATGATCGACGCGAGCTGCCGGAGCGTCCGCAGCGGATCCTCTGGCTGGTCGCGCGCGGCGAGACCACCGAGAAGCTTGCGATCATATGTGCCCAGTGACTCGCAACGGAGATACTTCACGACGCGCTTCTGGAGTGCTGCATCGCGGCGTTGCAGCAGCAGCAGCGCATGCAAGAGATCGACTTCGAGAGTCTCGAGCCCCTCGGTTCTCACGATGCGGTCGATGATGCGGCCGACCACGCTGTCGAGCGCATCGCCTTCGATGTCCGCAGTTCGTAACCGCTCGAGCTCGTCGGCTGGGATCATCACACGCCCCTCCGCGAGACCGTCGGAGAGGTACATGAGCGCGCTCTCCGACAGGACCGGCGCGTCGTACGGCCGTTCCATCGAATCGATCAGATTCCTGAGGACGTAGCGGGTGTAGTCGCCGACCTCGGAGGCCATCTGTAGATAGCCGACGTAACCGCGGCGTTGCGTGTGCACCTGCGTCCGCAATGCACGCAGCAGGTGCGTCTTGCCTGCGCCTGATTCGCCGAGGATCAGCAACGTACGGCCTTGGCCACTCTGATGCTGATATGGCGTGGTGGCGCGCTCGATCTGGCTCTGGAAGACGTCGCGCGCCTCGGCGTGAATCGATTCGACATCGTACGGATCGCGTTCGTGAATCTGTGATCCGTGGGCGACGGAGGCAAAGACCTCCGGGCCGTCGTCGCGACAAAACGCGACCGCCCTCGGATCAGCGCCGGTCGTTTGCGCCGGTTCGAAGAGATCGCGTAGCCGCCGCCGCGCGGCACGTTCGATCTCGGAGGCACGACCGGCGAAGACCTCGTCCATCACGCGTGCAAGCATGCGTTCGTACTCGCGCAGCGGAGCCGCGTTGCGCGTGCTCTGCTCGACGGTGCGCGTCAGGTGCAGCCCACGCCAGGCACTCGCGTGCGTGTAACCGTACGCCGAGGCATCTGCACGGTGCGTCTTCAAGAAGCGTTCGACCTCCGCGGGTGTCTCAGCGCCGTCGCCAAACGCTTCGTAGCGCGGCATCACAGCGAAGTACTTCGGCGCCGCGATCCGGACGAGGTCCGCGACGCGAGCGAGCTCATCGGTCTCGATGTTTCCGTCTGCCTCGATCGCGAGATGCGCGACGCGTAGGCAATCGTCGAGCAACGCGAGCTGCGTGAGAATCGGGAGCCCCACCTTCGTGTTGTCGAGGCCTTCGCGCAGCACGCGGATCGCCTCGGTCCGCAGTGGCTCGCGCAGGCTGCGGTCGATCGTCTGCGTGACTCGCGTGAGCCACGACGTGATCTCGGCTGCATCAAGCGACGTGAGCGTCATGGACGATCCTCTCGAACGATGAAGTGAAAGCTGGCGCCGTCCGTCGTCGTCTCCGATGCAGCAACGAGGTCGGGGTTCATTGCGGCGACGAGATCCGCGCGTGCAAGCACGAGATCGCCGTCTCGATGCGCATGCAGCAGCTTCGCTTTGAAGTCGTCCAGCGTGAGCGCGACCCACGTCGGGTGCCGGCGAAGCTCGTCCCACACCGCCGAGATGAACACCTTGCGGTCACCGAACACGCCGTTCTTTGTCGTGCGCGCAACATCGCGCACCTCGGCGGCAAACCCATTCGTGCGCGCCGCAAGCTCGCGCCCTGCGAGCCAGTTGCGAACGAGCGTATCGCGCAGTGCGCGAAGCTCGGGCCGCGGAGCGTCGAGATGTTTCGCGGCGTATAGACGCAAGAGCCGATCCGCTGGTCCGCTATCGCTCTGCAGCTCGCGCTGAAGGAACACCGCGCGAACCTCGGGTGGACAGCGCTTTGGCTTTCCGCCCAGACCGAGCTGTTGCCACGCGTACGCATCGCACACCGCCGAGAGCGTTGGCGGGGTACCTTGCGTCCACAAACCGAGTGCGCGTCCCGCGATCGCCGCTGTCCATGCATCGCGACCCGAGAGCCGCGCGTGCACCTTCGCGTCGTTACCGCTCACACCGAGAGACAGCGCGGGGAAGATCCTCTCGACGAGCTGCGTCCACGTGCGGCCGCCATGCTTTCCGATGCGACGCACGAGCTCGTCCGGGTCGACGACACGCCGCTCCTCGTCGACGACACCGCGCTCTTGCAGTGAGGTGATGACCGCTTCGACTTCGTCGCGCCACGCGACGGGCGATTGCTGCGTCGGAGCAAAGCGTTGCAGTGCCTTCGCGATATCTGGCGCAGACAGCGGTCGCGGGCTGGTCGCGAGCCGTGCGATGACGAGTGCCTCGATCCGCTCCTTGACGATCGTCATCGACGTTCTCCCAGTCGATACGCCAACGCTTGACACACCATGTTCACGCCCTCGCGCGGATCGCGCAGGACATCCTCGGCAAGCAAGCGGATCACGAGCAGGCCTTGCGTCTGAATCAGCAGATCCTTGCGACGGTCGCGCCGGTAGCAGTCAGGGTCAGCAAAGTGGTGATAGCCGTCGATCTCGATCGCGATGCGATCAACGCGCGACATCAGATCGATCTCGGCGGCAGTTGGCCCGAAGCGCACCGACAGGTTGCCGTTGAGCTCGAAGCGCCCGCATGTCGCCGGTGTGGCTTCGAGCGCTTCGAAGAGCGCGGCCTCGGCCGCGGAACGTGCATCGAACAAGGGATCCAAGAGCACGCGGGTTTCGACCTGCACGAATCCCTCGTCGAACATCGCGGCGAGACGGTCTGTGCGTCCTCGCCGCCACGACGTGAGTGCATCGGACGCACCGTGCACCGCGATCGGGCGCGCAGGCGTTTCCAGCGCCTTGGCCATGGCGTCACGCATGGAGGTACCTGCATCCCCACCAAGGATCTCGCCCTCGATGTTCGCGACCCCGAGCCAGTGCTCCCACAGCCGCCGCGCATCTTCGCCGCCGGCGAGCACGGTGATGCGTGGCGTGCCGTGGACCCGCACCCACTGATCGCGACCGAGCCGGCGCAACAAGGTCTCGCTCATGCCCGCCCTCGTCGCACGGCTCGCACAGTACCGCACTGATTCCGTCGATGTCCTTCGATGTCCTTGATACAGCTCACCGCAATTGGTGATCCCCGTTCGGCGTGGGATCATGAGCGCGACCACGGTCGCGGTGTCGATCACGATCGAGTCCACCACGTACGAGCCTTTGGAACGTAGAACGCGAGGCGCTCGCAGAAGCTCCGGATGGGACGACGAGCGACGTGCCACTGGTCGACCGTGGGACATGTTGGTTCTCTTGTCGGTGGTCAACGCGGGCTGCGGTCATGGTCGGACGTTCGTGCGCAGGAGGCTGGATCGTCCTCGTAGTCCCACGGGGGACTGGTCGTCGCACTCGCGACCTCCTCGTCGGGGCGCCATTCGAACGTGAGGTCGGGCGCTCGCCCGCTAATCACGAGACGACCCAGGTGTAGCTGCTGGCCCCGGCAAAGCTCCGCTTGCACGTCTTGCAGGTGGTCATCGCGATCTGCACGGCAGGCCGGGGCACGTCGTCGGTCGGGCTCTCGTTCCAGCGAAGCAGGGTGTCCAGCACGTCGTTGTCAGGCACGCGCTCGCCGCAGTCCTTGTCGAGTGCCGTGCGGGCGCGGCGAAACCGCTCTGCGACCTCGAGCGACACTTCGAGCACCACACGTTTCTTGATCAACGCGAGGTCCGGTTCGGCGTCGGGAGCATCGCCTCGCTTCAACCCGGTCACCATGCGCTCGACGTCGCGCGCGGTCTTGTTGTGCGCCTTCGCGAGGAACGCCTCTTCGGTCGTCCGCGTCGCGACTCGCGTGAGCTCGCGCACCGCGGAGAAGCACAGTTCGCCGGCGCGA
Organism: Myxococcota bacterium; assembly: GCA_030857175.1. Taxonomy (GTDB): domain Bacteria; phylum Myxococcota_A; class Polyangia; order Haliangiales; family Haliangiaceae; genus JABFXX01. The sequence goes on from JALZOJ010000020.1 coordinate 53,988, forward strand.
AACTGCTCGGCGATCAGCGGTAGGTCGATCAGCTCGCGAGCGACGCGCAGCCGTTCGTTGGCGGCGTGTGGACCGTAGTGGAGCTCGCGCTCCATGTACTCGGCCATCGTCGAGTAGCCCAGTCGCTTATAGAGATGCGATTCCTCGGCCTCGACGAGGTAGCTCGCCTCCTCCGCTTCGAGCGCAACGCGCTGCTGCGCGAGCGAGCGCAGGCGCCAGTGCAGTTCCTTCCAATCTGCCTCGCGGACCGCCGCATCCGCCGTATTCGCCGTACCGTGATCGATCGATCCATGATCCAACATGAGCGTCTCCGTGTTCGCTGCGCATCCGACGCGCGAGCGCACTCGACCTCTACCACGCGATATTTCGACGCTCTGGTTTGCGAGGTGCGGAGCTTTCGATGTCGTCGCCCGCGTTTCTTGCTCGGCATGCGCAAACATCAAGCACACGAGGGCCAAGGAATTCCCGTCGAGGATTTGGTCGCAGTGCGCTATCGCGTCACCGAGCGCTCGCCGCAACCTGTCAAGCAACTTGTTCGAGAAATCGCTCGTGCGGCCAAGCTCGACACAGGCGAAGGAAGCGACGTGAGCTCGAGACCACCGGCGATCATTGCGAGCGTTCACCAACGCAACTCACGTCCGGCGTCCACACCGTCCCAAGCTTCTGCGAGCGCATCGCGCTCTACGTTCCGAGGCTCGTACGTCGAGGCGGTGCGGGACCGCTTCGTGCGAATCGAATGGCTGATGATCATCATCAACCGGGTGGATGATTCCATGGTCTGCCGCCCTCACTGGGGCGACGTCGAGCGTCCGACCGTCCGAGGCCGCGGCGCGATGGTTAGTAACCTATGGGCCGCTGCCCTTTGAAGCCTGAACAACCGTTACTGGTCGAAACGGTTGCGTAAGGCGCGCCGCACGTCGCTGAGCGCCGGCAGCAGCATCATCTCGCCGACGAGCGCGAAGTCGAACCCGGGCAACAGCGCACTTTCCTCTCGAGCCTCGTAGCGCTCGCCGACCAGGACGTGCGCCGTCACACGCTCCTCGATCCAGAACCAGACCTCCGCGATGCCGAGCCGCCGGTACACCTCGAGCTTGTCGATCCCGCCGCTCGTCCACACGACCTCGAGCGCGAGATCGGGCCGCTGCTTCGATACGTCATGGAGGATGTAGCACTCGTCGGGCTCGAGCCCTGCTTCGCGCGAAGCGTGCTTCAAGAGCCACGACCCGACGCCTTCGTAGGTGATGCCCATGTGATCGAGATACGCCTGCACCACCTCGGCGAATCGCGTCTTGATCGCCTCGTGATCGCGTGACGGCGACATCAGCTCGAGGGTCCCTTCCAAATAGGTGACCAACGGCCGTGCATTCCCGCGCAGGGTCAGGAACGTCTCGAATGCATCCCACGACACGCCGCTCATCTGGATCCGCTGGTCTGCCGTCGGCACGTATTCGCCCCGCGGCACGGACTCGATGATCGATCGCCTCGTCATGACAGCCATGGTAGCAGGCGACGCAGCACGTTCGATGCCGCTCGTCGCGACGTGCACTTTCGTGCATTTGCTGCGATGCCCGTCCGGTTGTCGGAGGCGATGTCCGCATCACGGACGGACATCGGACACGTCACGGGCACATCAGGTCGACGAACACGATCTTGAACGACGAATCGAGGCCCAAGTCGATCGACTGATCGCCGATCGCGAGCGTGCCGTTGCTCGTGAAGTTGCCGGCGGTCATCGAGGCCATGCCCGCACCCGACTGGACGGTCGCGCGGATCGACGCCGACGCCGCGCGCTCGAGCTTGACGATACCGGTCGTGTTCAGCGCGATGCCGATCGAGGCCAGGCCATCGCCCCACGCCGCCTTGTCGGTGCCGAGGCAGAGCATGCGCGCGCGATCCTGGTCGCTACCCGCAGGATCGTGGAACGACGCCATCACCGCGATCGCCGCGTTGTTCGGGGTGCAGCCGCCGCTCGACGTGATCTCGCCGGTGAGCTGGATCGCCCAGCGATCGGGTGGAAACGCGTCGCGCAGCACGAGGAGCTGACGCGCGCCGGCGGTCGTGGTGAGCGTGGTCATGCCGGGGCTGTAGCTGACAGTGCCCAGGCCCACGCGCTCGATCGTCCAGCCTTGTTGCTCGACGGGCATGCCGCCGGTGAGGAGGCGCCGCGCGACGCAGCTGCTGCTGGACGGCCCATCGATCGGGATAGGGCTTCCATCGGGGCCTGGCTTCGGGTCCTCGTAGCAGCGGTTGTCGGACGGGCTGCACATCTGACCGCTCGGGCACGGACGCAGACCCTCACCGCACGGTGCGCCTTCGGGCGGACTCGGGGCGAAGCAGCCCGCAAGGCACCAAAGACCAACCCACCGCATGTGGGCATCGTATGCGGTTATCCTCGACCCGTGAAGCAACGGATCGGCGATTGATGCGCCACATCGCGCTGTTGAGAGGCATCAACGTCGGCGGCAACCGCATCATCAAGATGGCGGACCTGCGCGCGATGTTCGTCGCGGCCGGCGCTCGCGAGGTCGAGACGTATATCCAGAGCGGAAACGTCGTGTTCAGCCATGCGCGGCCCACCGCGGCGCTGTTCGAGAAGGAGCTCGCGAAACAGACCGGCTTCTCGGTCCAGGTCGTGTTGCGCACCGCGGAGGAATGGGCGGCGCTGGCGCATCCGTTCGAATGCGCCGAGCACGTTCACGTGTTCTTCCTCGCCACGGCGGCGGCGCTCGACGTCGCGGCGACGGCGCCCGAGGCGTACGTCGTCAAGGAGCGTGACGTGTTTGTTTACCTCCCCGACGGCATGGGACGGTCGAAGTTAGCGGGTGCCATCACCCGAGCCTTACCGACAGCTACCGCACGCAACTGGCGCACGGTGCAACAACTGGCGGCAATGGCGATACAGTCGGCGCGATGACGTTAGAAAGCTCCACGGCCCTCCTCGGGCCGCGCTTCGCGAGCGCGCTGGGTTATGTCGCAACGTTGCACGCGACCCAGCTGCGCAAGGGAACACAGACGCCGTACGTGTCCCATCTGCTCGCGGTTGCGTCGCTCGCGATCGAGTACGGCGCGAACGAGGACGAAGCGATCGCCGCGCTGTTGCACGACTCGATCGAAGATCAGGGTGGCGCAGAGGTCCGGCGGCGCATCACCGCGCTGTTCGGGCAGGCGGTCGCCGATATCGTCGAGGGCTGCACCGATACGGACGTGATGCCGAAGCCGCCGTGGCGCGAGCGCAAGGAGCGCTACATCGCACACGTCTCGGACACGTCACCGTCGATCCGGCTCGTGTCGATGTGCGACAAGCTGCACAACGCGCGGTCGCTGATCATGGATCTGCGCGGCAAGCGCGCGGACCTGTGGTCGCGCTTCAGCGCCGGCCGCGACGAGACGTGCTGGTACTACCGGCAGCTCGTCACCGTGTTTCGCTCGACGCTCGCGAAAGATCCGCCGAGCTCGCTGCGGATGAACGAGTTGCTCGAGGAGCTCGACCACACCGTCGAGATCCTCGAGCGCGAGAGCGCGCAGTAGCTACCAGATCCGGACGCGCTTGTCGGGCGCGAGGAACAGCGCTTCCTTCTCGGTCGGCTTGTACGCGTCGTACCAGCTGTCGAGGTTACGCACGACCGAGGTGCGGTACTCCGACGGCGCGTGCGGATCCGTGACGAGCCGGTTCGCGAGCTCCTGATCGCGATAGAGGCGGCGCCAGACCTGCGCCCAGCCGAGGAAGAACCGCTGGTCGCCGGTGAGGCCATCGATCACGGGCGCCGGCTTGCCGCCGAGCGAGATCTGGTAGGCCTGATACGCGATCGTGAGGCCCGCGAGATCCGCGATGTTCTCGCCGAGCGTGAGCTCGCCCTTCACGCACTGTGCGGCCTTGCCGTCCTTCGCCGGGAACGGGCAATACGCGTCGTACTGCGCGATGAGCTGCTTCTTCACCTTGTTGAACTTCGCGAGGTCCGCCTTCGACCACCAGTTCTTGAGCGCGCCCTTCTCGTCGTACTGCGCGCCTTGATCGTCGAAGCCGTGGCTGATCTCGTGACCGATCACGCCGCCGATGCCGCCGTAGTTGACCGCGGCGTCTGCGTTCGCGTCGAAGAACGGCGGCTGCAGGATCGCGGCGGGGAACACGATCTCGTTGAGCGTCGGCTGGTAATACGCGTTCACCGTCATCGGCGTGATCAGCCACTCGTCGCGGTCGACCGTCTTGCCGAGCTTCGCGAGCATGTGGTTGTACTGGAACGCGCTCGCGCGCATGTCGTTGCCGATGACGTCGCCGGCCTTGACCTCGAGCGCCGAGTAATCGCGCCACTTCGTCGGGTAGCCGATCTTCGGGTTGTACGTGGAGAGCTTGATCTTCGCCTTCGCCTTGGTCTCCGCGCTCATCCACGCGAGCGCGTCGATCCGCTGGCCCATCGCGACGAGCAGGTTCTTCACGAGCTCGTCGGCCTTCGCCTTGGTCGCCGGCGGGAAGTGCTGCGCGACGTAGATCTTTCCGACGGCTTCGCCCATCGCGCCTTCGACCTCGTCGACCGCGCGCTTCCAGCGCTCCTTGTTCTGCGGCGTGCCCGACAGCACCTTGCCGTACATCTCGAACCGCGCGTCGACGAATGCCTTCGGCAGGTACGGCGCCGTCGCGGTGAGGAGCTGCAGCGTCAGGTAGTCTTTCCACACGTCGACCGGCTGCGACGCGACGAGCTTCGAGATGCCCGCGATCGCCGACGGCTGGTTCACGTTGATGTGCGTGACCTGCGCGAGGCCGGTGCCTTCGAGCCACGTCTTCCAGTCGACGCCGGGCGCGAGCTTGGCGAGCTGTGCGAGCGACAGCTTGTTGTACGACTTGACCGGGTCGCGGTTCTGCACCTTCGTCCAGTGCGTCAGCGCGATCTTCTCCTCGAGCGCGTAGATCGCCGCGGCGCGCTTCTCGGCGTCGGGCGTCCCGATCAGTGTGAGCATCGCCGCGATGTACTTCTTGTAGCCGTCGCGAACGGTGGCGAACTGCTTGCCCTTCTTCGCGTCGTACATGTCGCGATCGGGGAGGCCGAGGCCGCTCTGCACGAGCAGCGCGATGTGACGCTCGGGGTCCTTCTCGTCCTGCGCGACGTACGTCGCGAGCGGTGACTTGCGGCCGGATCGCGAGTGCTCCGCGAAGCGTGCGACGAGGCCACGCCTGTCCTTGATCGCGGCGATCTTCTCGAGCTCGGGTTTGATCGGCTCCCAGCCCTTGGCCTCGATCGCGGCCTCGTCCATGAAGCTCTTGTAGTAGTCGGCGATCTTTCCGGCCTCGGTGCCGGACGCGCCCTTCGTGCTCTGGATGATCAGCTTGGTGCGCTCCTGGCTGCGATCATCGAGCGCACCGAACATGCCGTAGTTCGACTTGTCTGCTGGGATCTGCGTCGTCTTGAGGTAGGTGCCGTTCGCGAACTGATAGAACGACTCGCCCGGCGTGACTTCCTTGTTCATGCCGGCAGAGTCGAAGCCCCACGTGCCGAGCTCCGGCCTGTTGGTCGGCGGCGGCGGCGCGGGCGGGGTCGTCGCCGGCGTCGTCGTCGTCGTCGGGTCCGGTGTCGTCGTCTGTGCCGTCTGATCGTCGGGCTGGGTGGTCGTCGTAGGCGGTGCGGACTTCGATCCGCACGCTGCGGCAAACAGCGCGATCGCGAGAAACTTTTTCACGTGGGCTCCTTTGGTCCGCCGTGCGTATCAAGCCCCGGTACCGCTGCCTAGTGCGACGTTCTAGGGACGCACCCGTCGCAGGACGTTCTCTCACCGGTACGGTGAAGTACTGTCGGCGGTTGCCTCGACGACGAGGTGGATGACGCGCACGGCGCCCTCGACCTGCCGCGCGCTTGCAATGCCGTGCACACCGACGGTGATGGTCTCGGCGTGCACCGCGATCGATGCGAGCTGGCCCTGCCGGATGATGTTCTCGAGGAGCGGCAGCGCGAACGGCAGCGCACCGACGAGCGTGAACCGCCGGCCCGCGAGCACGTGCGTGCACGGCGTCGTCGGCGAGACCTCGCGCAGCGTCCACTTCATGCGCGCGCGATCGTCGTGCGCGGTGATCAGCGTGCGCATCGAGTCGGCGGCCTCGTCCCAATCAGATGCGTCCCGCGAGCTCGGTGCCGTCCACGCGAGCTTCACGAGCAGGGCACCCGCGGGGCGGAGCAGGGTGCCGGTCGGTGGCCACACCGCATCGCCGCGACCGGCCGCGGTGTCGAGCCGCTCTTTCCAGCGTGCGAGAAAGCCGCGGTGATCCTCGGCGAGGCTCCGGTGGATCGCGACGTGGCGGTCCACCGCGTCTTCGTCGTCCTGCTTCGCGATGCCGCTCGTCTTCACGCGGCCGTTGCGGACATACAAGATGACGTCGTTTCGATGCGGACCGGTGTTCGACAGCGCCGCGCGCGTCGCTTCGCCGCAGATGATCGGCAGCAGCGCGGGCGAATCGCAAAACACGAAGAACCGCGCATCGAACGTCGCGTCGCCGATTCGCAGATCTCGCCAGTACCCGTGGTCCATCCCGCGCTGCGAGACGAACAGGATCAGCTTCTCGGGGACCGCGAAGTCCGATTCTCCGACGACGTTGTACTGCTTCCCCCACCAGCGCGACTCGCAACGCACCTCGACCCCGTCGCGAACTTGCTGCGCCTTCCACACCACGTAAATAGTGTAGCCCCGACAGCGCGCGTCACTTCACATCAGGATCGAAGTAGAAGATCGTGATCGCGAAGCAGTGAAACGACATGTCACTCGATTGGGTGACCCAGATGTCGACGAGCTTGTAGCGAGGGTGAGCCTGCAACCAGGCGGTGATCTTCTCCCCGAGGCGCTCGCGGTCGGCGAGCATGGTGGCCGAGAAGACCTTGACTCCGTTGAACATCCAAGCCGGACGGTAGCACTCACCGAGATCGCCGCCATGTCCCAAGGGGCATGCGAGGCAGTTTGAAACGAATTAAAGATCGCCGCGGATCCCCTGCGAAAAGAACGGCATCATCACGGCGACAGGCTTCGGCGCGTCACCGTGATCGCGCTGTTGCCGACGAGCGCGACGACCGATGCGCGCGACACTTGTCGTGACTTGCTTACGCAACTGTGCGCGTCGATCTCATTCGGGGCGTTGGCATAGGAGCGTCACGTGGCGTTCCGCCCCATGTCAGCCGATTGTTTCGGGAGCCCCGCAAGCGCACATTGCGCCGATCGTTCTCGACGCCGAGACTCGGTGCCTCTCGAAAGGAGAACTTATGCGTCATCACATGACGATCCTGGTGGTGTTGGGGCTCTTCGCCTGCAGCAAAGGCGAAAAGAAGGCGGAGCCGACTCCGACCGCGAAGGCGATGGAGCCGACGAAGGAAGGGAAGACCCCCGACAAGGTGGCCGCGAAGGGCGACGCCAGCGCGGATGTCGGAATCAATGCAGGCGGCATCAAGCACGATGCGAAAGAAGGATCGCTCGGTGCGATCACCACGGTGAAAGGAACCGTCGAGGTGCGTCGTCTCGGCGAGACGACGTACGCGCCCGCGAAGGACGACACCCAGGTCTACGGTGGTGACGTGGTGCGCACCGGCGAGAACGCCACGGCGACCATCACGCTCGCTGACGAGAGCGTGGTCGAGGTCGCCGAGGTCTCGACGATCGGCATCGCGAGCCGCCACGGCAGCGCGGATCCATCGTCGAGCGCAGCCGTGCTCTCCGGTGTGGCGCGCTTCACGGTCTCGCCGCGTGCACCGGGCGAAGGCGCGTTCCGCGTCTACGCGCCCGGCGCGGTCATCCTCAAGGGCTCGACGTTCGGTGTCGGCGTCGCCGGCTCGGGCGAAGCGCGCGTCGGTGTCGAGACGGGCACGGTCGACGTGATCGGCCTCGCGAAGCTCGATGCGAAGCCGGTCACGGTCGAGGGCGGCGCGTCTGTCGTGCTCGCCGCGAACGGTGATGTCGGATCGCCATCCCCGTGGCCCACCAATGACTGGGGCACGTGGCGCGACGAAGCCGACGCGAAGATCGAAGTTGGTGCCGCACTCGATGCGCACGCGAAGGCGATGACGCAGCTCTCCGGATCGCTCAAGGCGGGCTACGCGGATCTGTCCGCGAGCGCCGACTCGGTCGCGACGTTCGAAGCGAATGCCGCAGCGAGCGCAGGCGCGGGCGACACCGCGAAGTACGAAGCAGCGCTGCCCGACGGCGCGGCGACGATCGATGCGTCGTTCGCCGTCGCCGCGAACCTCGAGCTCCAGACGTGGGCGTACGCGTCGCACGCGGCGCTCGCGACGGACCTCTACATCCGTCATCCCGCACAGGTCGAGGCACAGTGGACCGTCATCGCGCCGAGCGTCGACGCCGCCGTGCTGTGGCCGAAGCGCTTCGAGGTGACCGCGGTCGGCTACCTCGATCCGCTGCGCATGCAGTACTACGTGCACCATCCGCGGGGCCGCATCCACGCGCCGCTCGTCGGCATCGTGGTGCCGGAGTTCTACGCGAAGGTCACGGTCCCCGAGATCGATGGCGAGCGCGTGCGCGGTCGCGTGAAGACGAAGATCTGGCTCGCGCCCGACGTGCGGTTCGTCGCGACGACGCGCCCGGTCTGGATCTCCGCGCCGTCCGCCGACTGGCGCGTCAAGGTGAAGGTCGCGCCGCCGCCGATGCGCGGCAACGTCGACTTCTACGTGCGTCCGCCGTCGCTCAAGGCGAAGATCCTCGTCGGTGCGAACGCGACGGGCTCGTGGGCGAGCAAGCTCACGGTCGCCGCGCCCGAGCCGCGCATGAACCTGCGCGCCGCGTGGTCGATCCCGGTCGGTGCGAAGGTCGTCGTCGCTGCGCCTGACCTCGCGTTCGCCGCGAAGGCGCGCGCCGGGATGAAGCTGGATGCGGGCGGGCGCGTCGACGCGCGTGCACGCATCGATGCGCCGCCGCCGCCCGACATCGACGCGAAGGCGAAGATCAAGGCGAAGGTCGACGTCCGCGTGCCCGAGGTGAAGATGCCGTCGGTGAAGGGAAAGATCGGCATCGGCGTCGGCGGCGGTGCAGGCGCGGGCGCAGGCGGTGGTGGAGCCGCGGCCGGTGCGGACGTGAAGGCGAAAGCCGGCGCGGCCGTGAAGGTGAAGGCGCCCGAGGTCAAGGTGAAGGCGCCCGAGGTCAAAGTGAAGGGCGAGGCGAAGGGCAAGATCAAGATCGGCCTCTAGCCGAGCGATGAAGGCCATGCGCGCGTTGTTGTTCGTCGTGATGTTCGTCGGTTGTGGCGGCGAGGATTCCTCGAAGCCGCCCGATGCCACGATGGCGATGCTCGATGCGGCCGTCTGCGCGACGCCGGCGGACTGCCCGTGCTTCTCGAACTACGACTGCCCGACGACCCACACGTGCAAGAGCATGGGTTCGGTCGTCGCATGCGTGCTCGGCGCGCGTGGCACCGGCGTGCCCGGCACGCTCTGCACCGGCGAGCAGAGCTGCGCGAGCGCGCTGTGTGTCGAGGACGCGACCGGCGGCATGCGCTGCTCGGACATCTGCCACACGGCACAGACGTGCCCGCCCGAGCTCCCGCGCTGCATCGCGCTCGGTACGGACGGGATCTGTGCGCGCGAACCGCCGTCGCAGTGAGCGCTCGCGCGCTCAGTGAACCGACGAGGGACCGATGCTCGGCGCGGACACGGCGGCGACGATCTCGCCGCCGAGGATCTCGCTGCGCCGCGCCAGATCCGCCTGCGCGATGATGCCGACGACCCGCTTGTTCTCGTCGACGACGACCGCGCGGCGGATCTGATTCCGCTCGAGCGTGGTGGCGGCGTGCTCGATCGAAGCGTCCTGCAGCACGGTCACCACGCCGGGGGTCATCGCGTCCTTGACCGCCTTCTCGAGCGGGTTGTCGCCGAGGGCCACCGTGCGGCACACGATGTCGCGATCGGTGATCACACCAACCGGCGATCCCGCTTCGTCGATCACCGGAATGCAGCCACAGTTGTTGTCGACCATCATGCGCGCGGCTTCTTGCAGCGGCATGTCGGGGGTCGCGCACGCGGGCGCGTGGGTCATCACTTCGAGCACGATCATGGGGGGGCCTCCGTGATCGAGGAGTGCAACGCGCGTGCCCTCGGGCGTTCGCTGACGCTATCGGTGCGCGTCGAGCAGCGCGACGAAGTCCTTGTCCTCGGCAAATGCTTCGAAGTCCGTGTCGCTGAGGAACTGATCCGGACTCTTGCCGAGCTCGAGTGCGCGTTTCGTGAATCCGAGCGTGCGCTCTCGATCGCTCTCTCGCGCGTACTTGCAGGCGAGGTTGAACGCGAGGATGTCCCACGTGATCTGAGGCGGCACGAGCGGCAAGATCGCCTGCAGCCCTTCGGGGTCCGCGTCGACCATGCACACCGCGACGAGCTGCGCGAGCACGCGCTCGAGTGACTTGCCCGAGAGCTGCAGCTTGTGCAGCGAACGCGCGAGCTCTTGGAGCGGCTCGAATTCTTCGGACTCGGCGAGGTGCGCGACCATCGACGCGAGCTCGGAGCTCCGGTCTTCGTCCTCGTCGTCGTCCGACGCCACGGCGGGCGGCGCGTAGACCGACAGCCTGCTCAACGCCGCGATGCCGCGCTTGAACTTCTCTTCCTCGAACGCGGCGGCGCCGCCGAACAACAGCGCGCGCGTCTCCGCGCTCTCGGCCGCCACGGGTGACATGCCGTCGAGCTCGCTCGCGAGCACGCGCAGCTTCTCGAGGTGCGGCCTCGCGAGATCCTTCTCGACGCCGCTCATCACGGCGCGGCGCACGAGCCTGCCGCGCTTGGGACCCGCGACGGTCAGTGCATCGAGCTCGCGGCGCAGCCCGTCGACCGGCACGTAGCTCGCGATCGTCATGATGGCGTCGGCGAGCCCGGCGTCGTGACCGAGGCGCTGCCAGAGCTGGAGCAGCAAGCGACGCGAGCGCGAGGGCAGGGTGGTGGCATCGTTGGTCTGCCACAGCGCGCCCTGGTACTCGCGGAGCGCCTCGTCGGACAGATCGGCGATCTCGTCGAGCGCGGCCTCGGCGGTGGCCGGCGCTTCGAGGCGCTTCTCGCGATCGGCCTTCTCCTTCTGCGCTGCGAGCTGCGCGGTGAGGCGCGCGCGCATGGCCGCGAGCTCGGCTTGCACGCTCGCATCGAGCCCTGCAAACGTCGCGAACAGCTTCTCGACGCGCTCTGGACCGCCGCGATAGTCGACCATCGACGTCATGTTCTTCTCGAGGCACGCGAGCACGGCCGCGAGGTCGGCGCCCTTCGCGCGTGCGAGCGCGGGCGCGAACAGCGCGCTCATCCCGTCGCCCTGCTCGGAGTCGAGCGCGTCGTTGCTGCACCAGGGGAGCAACTTCGCTAGTGCGGGGCCACCGAGCAGCGGCAGCACCTGATCGAGCAGCACGTCGTGCACGGTGTGGTCGTGCTCGCGGTGGCCGGCGTCGTAGTGCTCGCACGCGGCCATGAAGCCTTCGACCATCATGCATTGCGCGGCGTCGTCGTCGCGGCTCACCAGCTCGTTCGCGATCCGTAGCGCCGCGGGGAAGTTGTCGCCGACGACGTGGAACGTCACGCCGAACAGGCGTGCGAGCACGTTGCCCGAGAGCTGCGCCATGTGCCGGTCGAGCGCGGTATCGAGCGCGGGGAGCGAGCCGCCGGCCCGCACGGCGCCGTCGTCATCGTCGTCGTCGTCGTCATCGTCGTCATCGTCGTCGTCGTCGTCATCGTCGTCATCGTCGTCATCGTCGTCGTCATCGTCGTCGTCGTCGTAGACCGACTTGATGCCGAGCGCGGCCACCAGCGCGTTGTCATCTCGCGTCGACGACGCCGAGGCCCACAACGCGAGCTGTTCGCACGCGGCCTCCACGCTCGCGAGGTCACGCTGTCCGAGGGCTTCGATGATGCTCGCGATCGATGGCATCGCACGCAGCTGCGCGCGGGCCGCATACTTTTCTTTCACCTCGTCGTCGGCTTCGAGCTCGACCTCGAGGTCGTAGATCGCGTCGATGCGCTTGGCCTCGATGCTCTCGACGTTGAGCTTCTGCAGCATCGGCAGCTCGCGCAAGAAGTCGAGCGACTTCGGCCGCGTGTTCGAGATGTTCAGCGAGCGCAGCTTCTTGCACTTCGCGAGCGGCGAAAGATCGCGCACGCGATCGGCGTGCTCGACCGACAGCTCCTCGAGCTCCGTCAGATCACCGAGCGGCTCGACGGTGGTCACCGCGGACCACGACATCGACAGCGACTTCAGCTTCTTCAGCGTGCGCAGTGGCTCGACGTCGAACACACCACAGCAGTCGATGTCGAGCTTCTCGAGGTTCGACAGCTCGCCGAGAACTTTCGGCAACGCCTTCACCGTCTTGATGTCGTCCCACTTCGAGAGCATCGCGCCCTTGTTGAGCGCGTGACCGAGCGAGAGCTCGCGCAGCCCTTTCATGTTGCCGAGCATCGCCGGCAGACCGGCGATCGGCTCGCCGATGTGGATGCGCTCGAGCTTCGGCATCCGCGTCAGCACCTCGGGGAATTGATCCATCGGGCAGCCGCGGATCTCGAACGTGCGTAGCGTGTCGAGCTTCGCGATCACGTCGGGCAGCGTGCGAATGCCGCACGAGATCAGCTCGAGCACCTCGAGCCGACCGAACCGTTCGATGTCGACGGGCAGCTCGCCCTCCTCGAGATGTGATCCCCAGATGCGCAGCTCGGTCAGATGCGAGAACCGCTCCGCGAGGATGGGCACCTCGGTCGCCGGATCTTGCACGACGATCGCGAGTCGCTTGAGCTTCGGCAGCGGCGGCAACTGCGACGCGTGGAGATCCCACACGGTCAGCCGCTCGATCGCCAGCTTCGGCACGAGCGCGGGCACGACGAGCTTGTCGTCAGCGCCAGACAACCCCAGCTCGCGCAGCGCAGGCAACGCCAGGAGCTCCTCGGGCAGGACGCAGTCCGGCGGCACGTCGCGCAGCTGCAGCTCCTGGAGCGCTCGGAACTGCGCGATGCGTCCGTCGAGCTCGCCGTCCTGGCCGTAGCGAAAGTGAAGCTCGGTTGTCGTCGCGGCCGTGGTGAGCGCGTCCTCGAAGTCCCCCATGCGCCGGACGATAGCGCAGGGGCCCACGAGCGTTTACTTCCGATGGCCTTTTGCGTGGCCGTTTCCGTTGTGCACGCAGCGGTCTCCGTTCCAGTGGTACGCGGGTCCGCAGCTCTTGCCACCACGCCGTGCGCTGGAGTTGTTGTGCTGGTGACGGTCGTGGGTGCGAACGAGACAGCCCGCGAGCGGAGCGGCGAGCATGACCGTCACGATGATCGAAGCGAGTACCTTCATGGAACCCATCGTAACAGTCGCGTGCAAACGTCGCGATGTACGATATGACGGCCAGTGTCGTAGACGGAGCGTCATCGTTTCACTTAGATCCTGGGCGCGATGACGGAGTACATGCCCGAGTCACTGCTGAAGATGGGGCCGTGGGGCCTCGCGTACTGGCAGTGGCTCGGGATCGCCGTCGCGATCGTGATCTCATTCATCGTGGGGCGGATCGCCTCGCGCCTCGTCCTCTGGATCGGCGCGCGTGTGGTGAAGCGCACGGAGTCGACCGTCGACGACGAAGCGCTCACGCGGCTCAACCGCCCGGTGCGTTTTCTCGGCAAGGTGCTCGCCGCGCGCGCGCTGTTGCCGCTGCTCGAGCTGCCGGCCGGCGCGTTCGACACGACGAAGAGCGTCCTCCTCGCGCTCCTCGGCATCGGCGCCGTGTGGTGTGCGGTCAGCCTGATCGATGTCGTGATCTCGCGGCTCGCGCTCGGGGACTGGGCGAAGACGCGGCCGGCCTCGCGCGGGCTCCTCTCGCTCGCCGGTCGCACGCTCAAGGTCCTGCTCATCATCATCGCGACGATCAGCTTCCTCGGCAGCTTCGGTCTTCCGGTCGGCTCGCTGATCGCCGGCGTCGGCATCGGTGGCATCGCGCTCGCGTTCGGCGCGCAGAAGACCGTCGAGAACCTGTTCGGCGCGTTCGCGATCGGCATCGATCAGCCGCTGCGCGAAGGTGACTTCGTCAAGATGGACGAGACCACGATGGGCACCGTCGAGGCGGTTGGGCTGCGCTCGACTCGCATCCGCACGCTCGACCGCACGATCGTCTCGCTGCCGAACGGCAAGCTCGCGGATGCGAGGATCGAGACGTACGGCGAGCGCGATCGCGTCCGCCTCCACACGATGATCAACCTCGTCTACTCGACGACCAGCTCGCAGATCCGCGAGGTCGTCACGAACATCGAGGCCGTGCTGCGCGCCAACCCCGACACGTACAAGGACGAGATCGTCGTGAGGTTCCGCGCGCTCGGTCACTCCTCGCTCGATATCGAGGTGATGACCTGGTACGTCGGCACCGACTTCACGAAGTTTCGCGATTGGCGCCAGGACATGCTGCTCGCGTTCATGGGCGCCATCGAAGGTGCCGGCACCAAGTTCGCGTACCCGACGCAGACGCTCCATATCGCGAGCGTTCCGAAGGCCGAGCTCGTCACTCGCTGATGATCGCGGCGCCCGTCAGGCCGCCGGCCGCAGCACCCAGCAGCGCCGCCGAGCCGACGTCCGCATCGAGTGCGTCACCGGCGAGCGCACCGAGCCCCGCGCCGACGATCGTCGTCGTGGTCACGATGCCGACCTTCTCGAAGAAGCCGCGCTTCTTCGGCGCTTCCTTCTTCTCCACGACGACCACGGTCGTCGGCATCGGCGACGGCTCGACGTTGTTCACGACCGTCACGCTCGGCGACTTCGGCGAGAGCGCGCTGATCGCGGTTCGTGCAGCAGAACAGCCAGACATTGCCAACGCGGCGGACATCAGGATGACGGGAAGCCTCATGCTCGACGGAAGGTGCAGCGCGCGCGCCACGCGGAGTGTGCTTCGCGTCGGTGGCACTTTTGAACGTATCCCCGCAACGCGCCTGCCGCGAAGTGACCTACACACCCGCGCGTAGCCACCTTCTCTGTCGAAGACAGCCCGCGCGGCTGTCAGCTCCTTGCCAGTGAGGGGGCGGGAACGGCGGCGAGCACTTCGCGCGCGACCCGCTCCGCCGACTCGAGCGCGCCCTCGAGATAGCCGATGTGGTGGGTCGCGGTCTCGGTGCCCGCGAAGTGGATCAGCCCGTGCGGCGCGCGCAGGGCCGTGGCGGTTTCGGACAACAGATTTGGCGGCGCGAGGCCAACGTAGCAGCCGCCCGACCACTCGTCGGTGCACCAGTCCTTGTCGGTGTATTCGAGCGGGCGGTGGGCCTTCGCACCGTGAAGCCGGCCGAGCTCGGCGAGGATGAGCTTGCGGCGCTCTTCTTGCGGGACCTTCGTCAGCTCCTTCGCCCGATCGCCGACGACGAACGCGACCAGCGCGGCGTGATCGCCGGTGGGCGAGCAGTCGTCGAACGTCGCGCGCACGAGGCCGGTCGTCGACAGCGCTTCGCCCGAGTAGCCGGCGTCGCGCCAGAACGGACGGTCGTAGGAGACGATGCACTTGATCACCGAGCCCATCGGCATCTGCGTGTGGATCAGCGTGCGTGCGTGCGAGAGGTCGGGCGCGATCTCGATCTTGCCGAGCATCGCGGGCGGAATGGCGAGGATCACGCGGCGTGCCTGAAATGCGCCCTGCGTGGTGTGCACGGTGACGGCGCTGCCGTCTTGCTGCACGGCGCGCGTCGCGTGCGAGAGGCGGATGCGCGCGGCACCGACCTGATCCGCGAGGCGTTGCGAGATCGACTGCGCGCCCGTCGTGAAGCGACGCTCCTGTGCGCCGCCGGAGATCTCGCATAGCCGCTGGACGCCTTCGCCCGAGCGCGCGTAGAGCAGGAAGTAGAGCAGCGACAGCTCGCGCGGCTCGGCCGCGAAGATCATCTGCGTCGCGAGCGTGATCATGTCGCGCGCGCGGCGGCCGCGGACGTTTTGCTCGATGTAGCTCGCGAGTGTCTGCGCGTCGAGCAGGCGCGCATCGGGCGCCTGCATCGGATCGTCGAGCGGGATCGTGGCGGCGAGGCGCTCGAGCTTCCCGAGCGCGAGCGACAAATTGATGAGACCTAACACGCCGATCTTCGGCATGAAGCCCGAGAACGTGCGCAGCTTGCCATCGCCGCGATCGATGACCTTCTTGCCGGTCGCGAACTGCGCGAACGACTCGATGCCGAGCTCACCCGCGAGGCGTCGCAAGCGCTCGTGCTTGTCGCCCATCCACTGGCCACCGAGATCGACCGTCTGACCTCCGTGCGTCTCCGAGAGCGTGCGCCCGCCGACGCGATCGCGCGCTTCGAGGACGGTCACCGAGAGCCCGGCGCGCAAGAGCTCGCGCGCCGCGGCGAGACCCGCGAGGCCCGCGCCGACGACGATGACGTCGGTGGAATCGTGCGCGCCGGCCATCGCGCGAAGTGTCCGTCATGCGGCGGCGGCGCGGGAAGATTCGGGCTCCGGATCGTCGCACCTCAGCTCGGCGAGCCGCAGCGGAGCGGGGTGACCGCGCAGGTCCGCGATGCGGATCGGAAGCGCGGCCGCCGGTGATCGTAGATCGCGCAGCGCGACGGTCTCGACCACGGCGGTTGCCTCGTGCCCGAACGCGGGCGGCGTGTCATCGCAGGTCCACGGCACGCTCGTGCGCGGCACGTCGAGGAACAGCGGCGCATCCTCGATGGCCTTCATGGGCGCCCCAAACGTGCGACGTACGCGAGCGGCGCCGTCGCCTTCGCACGCGCGACCACTTCACGCGCGCCGACAAGTGCCGCGGTGAGGGTTGCTCGCTCGAGGCGCACGATCGCAAACACACGATCCGGCACGCGGCGGGGGATTGCCGCGGTGCTCGCGTACGTCGCACGGTCAGAAATAGAGAGCTGCATGGCAAACATCCAGGGGTTGACGTCGGATGGCGATGCGAATAAGAATACTGATTCTAATAAATGTCTAGCGAAAACAGAGCACCCAAAGATCGCCACGGCGATCAGGGACTTGGCCTTCGCTGGGTCAAGCCGCCGCGGCAGGACCGCAGCAAGGACACGCAGGACCGCTTGATCGACGCGGCCGAGCGCCTGCTGTCGCGCGGCCGCTCGTGGGCGAGCATCTCGGTCGCGGGGCTCGTGAAGGAAGCGGGTACCTCGGTCGGTGCGTTCTACAATCGGTTTCGCGACAAGGATGCGCTGCTGCACGTGCTGCAGATCCAGCTCCACGAGGAAGGCGAGGCCACCGCGGCGCAGGCAAGCGCGCTCGGCGGCGCTGTCACTGTTCCGTTCGAGGCACTGATCCGCGCGTTCGTCTCGCTCGCCGTCGGCACGTATCGCGCGCAGTGGGGCCTGCGCCGCGCACTGCTCGGCCAGATGATGGTCGACGAGCAGTTTCGCGATCGCGCGATCGAGCTCGCGCAGAAGACCTGCGAAGGCATGACGAACGTGCTCGTCGCGCGCTTCCCGAAGCAGGAGCGGGCGAAGCTCGCGACGTTCGTCGACGTCGCGCACCGCATGGTCTACGGGCTACTCGACCAGAACCTCCTGTTCGGCGACCGCGCGACCGGCCGCATGCTCGACGACGACACGCTCACCGACGAGCTGAGCGCCGCGGTGCTCGCGTACCTCCAGCACCGCGTGCGCTGACAGGCGCGACCGGCCATGTGAGAAGCCAACCACCGGCTGATCGACTTGCCGCAACCCGTTGTCCGCGAACGATTCCGCAGCGTTCGTGGGCGAGCCGCGTGGCCTGTCTGTTGCTGCCAGAGGCCGCACGATGCGGATCCTCCCCTACGTGCTGATGGCGGCCCTTCCGGTGACATCCGCGTGCGTCGCCGAAGACGAAGATGTCACCGACCTCGGCGCGATCTCCGATGGCAAGAACGACGCTCCCGAAGTTCGCGACGTCGCGATCACCGTCAACAAGCGCGGGACGAACCCGGGCGTCCGCAACTATCAGGTCCGCTCGACCGTGGACTTCGAGGTCTCGCTCGCCTACGAGACCGATCACAACGCGAAGCTTGTCGTCACGAACCAGACCACGGGCGCGAAGTTCGAGAGCGACGTCGGTCCGAAGCCGAAGGTCCGCGTCGCCGGCACGGGCACGGAACACGCGTTCAAGATCCGGATCGAGAACCACACGACCTCGACGCTGAAAGCGAAGCTCACCGCGCTCGGCACGACTGCGGTCTCGCCCGAGCTGGTCGCGGCCGCGCGCGCGAACCTCGATCGCGTGACGCGCGAGATCGATGCGACGCACCTCCAGAACTATGGCTTCCAGGGCTCGCTGACCGATCAGTTCATGTCGGCGCTCTCGGACGAATACGAGCGCCAGCATCCCGATCAGTTCGTCGCGCGCGTGACCGCGCTCGGCTCGATGATCTTCTTCGCGATGCCCGACGTGCTGCCGCCCGCCGACGGCCACAAGACGCCGTTCCACGGTCTCGACATGGATCAGTTCGGCGCGCTCATGAGCATCGAGGACCAGGTCTTCAACAAGCTCACGCAGCTCAATAGCAACAACACGAACGGCGTGCGCCCGTTCTCGGTCTGCGAGACCAAACACATCATCGAGAGCTACGTCCGTCCGAAGAAGCCGTTCCCCGGCTTCGATCAGTACAAGGCCGACTACACGACCTTCGCGGCGAGCTGTCCGCAGAAGGACAAGGACGAGTGGTACAATTTCCGCGGCCTCGGCCATCTGCGCCCGTCGTGGATCGAGTCGAACCTCGCCGACCGGTTCTTGCGCCGCATGGCGAAGAACTGCCGCAATCCGTCGTCCGCGTGGGTTGCCGAGTGCACCACATGGCAAGCCGACCGCATGGGCTATCGCCAGCTGCGCAACCGCCAGCTCTCCGCGCGTACGATGTTCTACGCGCCCACCGACGAGGCGTACCTGATCGACCCCGACAACGCGCTCGTGTTCCTCGAGGATCGCAACGGCGACAACGTCGGCGAGTTCCTGCGCCCCGGTCCGATCAAGCTCGCGAGCGGCGAGATGGGCGAGCTGCAAGTCAATTCGACCGGCGAGTTCACCGGCAATCTCAAGTTCAAGAACGCGTCGGGCACGGTCCGCACCGTGAAACCGCAGGAGCTCGTCGCGAACGATGCCGTCGACACGCGCTGGAACAAGGCGCTGCTGACGAAGCCGGACCTCGGCCTGATGACCGTGTTCGCCGATGGCGCGGGCTGCACAGGCGCGTCTGTCGACCCCGCCGCATGCCCCCTGATGCGCCGCTTCTACTCGATGATCGACCGGCACGAAAACTTCTACAAGACGTACTCCGCGCTCACGCCCGACTACTACGGCGTGTCCTCGCAGCCGTCGCCGCTCGTTGCGTGCTCGATCACGCTGACCGCCGCGCATCACTGGGACTCGGCGGGCATTCCGTCGGGCGGCACGGCCGGCTTCATCTTCCTCATGCGCATTCCGTTCAAGGACATCCTCACCGGCAACGACGTCTCGGTCTCGACGCTGATGCCCGGCCCCAAGACGACCTCGATCCAGTCGCTCTACAGCGGCAACGGCCGTATGGATTTCAACTCGCTGTGGCTCGACATCGCGTCGCTCTCGAACAACCTCTACGAGAGCGAGCACGAGATCTCGGCGTTCGGCGCCGTGGCGGCGGGTCAGATCGAAGGCATCCTCGTCGTGCGCAAGCCGGCCGCTGTCCAGTAGCAGCGGGTCGTTCGGTCAGGTTGTGACGAGCACGAGCGGTTCGCATCCTGGACCGCATGTCCAAGACCCTGCCGATCATCCCGATGCGGACTGGTGTGCTGTTTCCCGGCGTGAGCCTGCCCATCACGGCAGGCCGCGCGGCGACGCTGCGCGCGATCGAGGCCGCGATGCGCGCGCCCGAGCAGCGCGTGTTCGTCGTCTCGCAACGCAATGACGCCGCCGGCAGCGTAGCCGACGAGGTGTTGCCCGAAGGGCTCTACACCGTCGGCGTGATCGCAAAGGTCAGCGCGCTCCAGCGCACCAACAACGGCGTGCGACTCGTGCTGGAAGGGCAGGAGCGCGGAATCGCCATTCGCGTCTCGCCCAAGGACGGCTACCTCGAAGCGACGGTCACCATGGCGGCCGACTTGCCGGTGCTCGACGAGAAGGACGCCGCGTTCGTCGCGCTGCATCGTGAAGTCCGCGAGCGCGCCGCCGAGCTGGCGAACAAGCGCGGCATCTCGGAAGCGGCGACGGCGCAGCTGCTGTCGGCCATCACCGAGCCCGGCACGCTCGCCGACGTGATCGCCGGCTACATCGACGCGCCGACCTCGGAGCGACAGGCCGTGCTCGAGGAGCTCGCCATCGAAGACCGTCTGCGTCGCGTGCTCATCATGGTGCAGCGCCAGCTCGAAGTGCTCACCGCGCAGGAAGACATCCACACCAAGGTCCAGGAAGAGATCGGTGGACGCCAGCGCGAGCACTACCTGCGCGAGCAGATGAAAGCGATCCAGAAGGAGCTCGGCGAGGGCGACGACGCTGCGAGCGAAGCGCTCGACCAGCTCGAGGAAAAGCTCGCCGCGCTGCCGCTGCCGGCCGAGGCGCGCAAGGAAGTCGATCGCGAGCTCGCACGCCTCGCGCGTGCAGGCCGCGAGTCGATGGAGTCGCAGATGATCCGCACGTACCTCGAGACGGTGGCCGAGCTGCCGTGGGGCACGCGCACGGACGAGAAGCTCGATGTCGCGGAGGCAGCGAAGATCCTCGACGAGGATCACCACGGCCTCGCGGACGTGAAAGACCGCGTGCTCGAGTTCCTCTCCGTTCACCAGCTCTCGAAGGGCGCGGCGAAGAAGGGCCGCATCCTTCTGTTCTCGGGGCCGCCCGGCGTCGGCAAGACGTCGATCGCGAAGTCGATCGCACGTGCGATGGGACGCAAGTACGTCCGCATCGCGCTCGGCGGCGCACGCGACGAAGCCGACATTCGCGGCCACCGCCGTACGTACATCGGCGCGCTGCCCGGGCGAATCCTCCAGGGCATGAAGCAAGCGGGGAGCAAGAACCCGGTGTTCCTGCTCGACGAGGTCGACAAGCTCGGCACGTCGTATCAGGGCGACCCCGCGGCTGCGTTGCTCGAGGTCCTCGACCCCGCGCAGAACGACTCGTTCACCGATCACTATCTCGGTGTGCCGTTCGATCTGTCGGAGGTGATGTTCGTGGCGACCGCGAACTTCCTGCAGAACATCGCGGGCCCGCTGCTCGATCGCATGGAGGTCGTCGACTTCGCCGGCTACACGGAGCGCGAGAAGCTCGCGATCGCGATCGACTATCTCGTCCCGCGCCAGCTCGAGGACAACGGCCTCGCGAACGACCAGCTCACGCTGACCGACGCCGCCGTCCGCGAGGTGATCAGCAACTACACGCGCGAAGCAGGCGTGCGTCAGCTCGAGCGCGAGCTCGGCCGGCTCGCGCGCAAGGTCACGCGACGGATCGCCGCGAAGGAGGTCGAGCGCATCACGCTCGACAGGGCCGACGTTCGTCCGCTGCTCGGACGACCTCGCGTGCGTCCGGAGACCGCCGCACGCGAGGACCAGATCGGCATCGCGACGGGCATGTATTACACGCCCGCGGGCGGCGACATCATGTTCGTCGAGGCGGCGCCGATGCGCGGCAAAGGCGACTTGATCCTCACCGGGCAGCTCGGTGATGTGATGAAGGAGTCGGCGCGCGCCGCCTGGACGTTCGCTCGTGCGCACGCCGGCTGGCTCGGTATCGACGCCACCGTGTTCGAGCGCGACGTCCACGTGCACGTGCCTGCAGGCGCGATCCCAAAGGACGGACCATCGGCCGGCATCGCCATGGCGACGGCGATGGTGTCTGCCCTCTCTGGTCGGGCCGCTCGCCACGATGTCGCGATGACGGGCGAGATCACGCTCTCCGGCCGGGTCCTTCCGATCGGCGGGCTCAAGGAGAAGGTGCTCGGCGCCGTGCGCGCCGGTATCACGCAGATCGTGATCCCACGCGATAACGAGGGCGACCTCGACGACCTGCCCGGAGACGTGCGCACGAAGCTCGTCATCACGCCGGTCGACACGCTCGCCGAGGCGTTAGCGCACACGCTGCGGGACACCACGCTGCGCGACGGCCGCCTGTTCTTTGGCACGCAATCCGCGCCCGCCACGTCATCGAATATCGTCGTTTCGTGACATCCAGAACTAGAATTTCCCCGCACGATTAGCGATGAAATGGCCATGTCTCAACCCGAGCTCGGTAGTCTGCGAGCCGAGCTGCGTGATGCGGGCGTCTTCGAGCATCGCGAGCTCCAGAGTTGGCTGAAGCTGAGCTTCCTGTTCGCTGCGGTCGGCGCATCGCTGTTCGGGATCTGGGTCTTCGGTTTTTGGTCGGCGTTCCTGTTCGTGCCGATCGCCGCGGTGTTCGCGACCGCTGCAGCGATGGTGGGCCACGAAGGCAGTCATCGCAGCTTCTCGAAGTCACCGACCCGTAACGCCATCGTCAAGTACCTCGCGTTTCCGCTGTTCGGGGGCCTGGGGTCGCTCTACTGGCACAACAAGCACGACCGGCTGCACCACGGGCACCCGAACGTCGAAGGTGTCGACCCCGACATCAAGCCGTTCCCGTTCGTGTCGTCGCGCGGTGACCACGCGAAGTGCGGCGCCGGCGAGCGCTGGTTTCAGCGCACGTTCCAGTCGTGGGCGTTCTGGCCGATGTCGCTCCTGATGGCGCTCGGCATGCGCCGCTCGTCGATCGTTTACCTCGCGCGCGCGAAGCGAACCGGCTCGTGGTGGATCGAGCTCGCATGCCTCGTCGCGCACTACACGCTCTGGCTCGTCGTGCCGTCGCTGATCTGGGGCCCGCTCGTCGGCTTCGGCCTCTATGCGGCCGTCTGGGCTCTCGTGGGCGTGTTTCTCGCCCTCGTGTTCGCGCCCGCGCACATCGGCTTGCCGATCATGCACGCGCAGAACAACGACTGGATCCACCAGCTCGAGACCACGCGGAACCTCCAGCTGCCGCGCGTGATCTCGTTCCTCTTCATCGGTCTCGACTACCAGGTCGAGCACCACCTGTTCCCGAAGATTCCCCACCAGCATCTGCCGCGCGCCGCTCAGATCACCCGCGCATGGTGCGAGCGCCACGGCATCCCGTATCTCTCGGTGCCGTACCTCTACGCGCTCAAGGACGCGGGGCAGTTCATCGCACGCGCGTGGGAACGCGATGCGGTCGACCCGATCGAAGTGCGCGCGGGCCTCGTCGGGCGCGCGTAGCTAGGAACCGCCGTCGAGCGAGCCGGTCGCGGAGTCCGGCAAGCCGGTGCCCGCATCGAGTGATCCGGTCGCGGAGTCTGGCAGGCCGGTGCCGCCATCGAGCGAGCCACTGCCGTCGATCCCGCCGTCACCAGGGCCGCCGTCGCCGGGGCCACCGTCGCCGGAGCTGGACGCGTCGGGCGTCAGGCCGGGACCGCCGATGCTGGTGCCGTTTCCCGACTGACCACCGGGCTCGACGGGATAGTCACCACTATCGTCGCCGCCCGCGCAGGTGAAGAGCATCGTCGTCAGCAGCGGCAAAGCACAGCGCATGGTCGAGTCTACCGACCACACGGCTGCACCGCCGCCACCGCACGACGGGCGTCGGCGCGCAGCGTCGGATCTCTCAGAGCTTGCGGCAGTCGGGCTGCGCGCGGCCCGTCTTCGTCAACACCATCTGGTACAGCTGCCCGTCGCGCGCCCGCGCGGCACCCGCCGCGGCGAGCAGGTAGAACTTCCACATCTGATAGAAGCGCCGATTGTAGCGGTGCGAAATCTCGCCGTACGTGCGGTCGAAGTTCTCCCACCACGCCATCAGCGTCGGATCGTAATCCGGGCCGATGTTGTGGAGGTCTTCAACCACGAAGAGCCCTTCCATCGCGCGGCCGATCTGCGCGAGCGACGGGGCGACCGCGTTCGGGAAGATGTACTTCTCGATCCACGCCGTGCCGTGGCGGAGGCTCTTGTTGTTCGCGATCGTGTGCACGACCGAGACGCCATCGTCGACGAGACAGCGGTCGATGACCTCCATCATGTCGCGGTGGTTCTTTGGACCGACGTGCTCCATCATGCCGACGGAGAGCACGCGATCGAACTTGCCCTGAACGTCGCGGTAGTCGCACAGCCGCAGCTCGACGGACAGGTTCTTGCCCCTCGGTCCCCAGAGCTCGTTACCGAGCGAGACTTGATCCTTCGAGAGCGTGACGCCGAGAACGGTGCAGCCGTACTTCTCCGCCGCCCAGCTCGCGAGCCCGCCCCAGCCGCAGCCGAGGTCGAGCACCTTCATGCCGGGCTGCAGGCCTGCCTTGCGGCAGACGAGATCGAGCTTGGCCTCCTGGGCCTCTTTCAGCGTCTTCGCATCCTTCCAGTAGCCGCACGTGTAGACCATGCGCTCGTCGAGCATGCGCGTGTAGAGGTCGTTGCCGATGTCGTAGTGCGCCTCGACGGACGGGCCCGAGCGCGTCTTCGCCTGGAGGTTGAGCAGCAGCGCCTTCACGGTCAGCGCGCGCAGGCGCCAGCTCCCCGTGATCTTCTGCTTCAGGTTCGCGCGCATCATTTTGTAGATGGTGACGTCGAGCGCGTCGGTCTCCCACCAGTCGTCCATGTACGACTCGCCGAGTCCGACCGAGGCGTCGCGAAGGACGCGCTCGTAGAACCGGTGCTCGTGGACCTGGATATCGCCGGGCCGCGAGCCGCCGATCTCGACGTCCGCAAGCGCGAATAGCTCGCGCACGATGCTCTCCGCATCCGACGACCGCGACACGGTCGTTTGAATCGTTGGAAGGATCCGCCCGACGAGGTCCCGCACCCGATCTGACGGACTTGGGGAACCACCCTGAGTCTGCATGGAGTGCGTCGTCGCACGGGAAACGCCCACATACAAGGCAATTGCATCGGGTTCGCGGCCCGGTCACCATTGGGTCGTCGGTGCTGGCCATTTATCTGTACAAGGAAGGCGCCCGGACGCTGCGGATCACGTCGGAGAAGGACGAGATCTCGCTCGGCACGCGCGCTGATTCCGACATCCAGCTCGAGGGTCGCGACGTCGCCGCGCGCCACTGCAAGCTCGTCGTGCGACCAGCGGGCATCTTCCTCGTGCGCGAAGCCGGCGAGCTCAAGGTCAACGGCAAGCCGCTCGACAAGTCGACGCCTCTCTACTCGACCGACAAGGTCTTCGTCGGCAACTACACGTTCATGACCGAGACGCTCTCGCGCGCGCCGGATGCGAACGAGGAGAAGCTCCTCCTCGATATCGCCGCGGGGGACGACGCGAGCCGCATGGTCTACGCCGACTGGCTCGAAGAAAATGGCGACCTCCGCCGCGCCGAGTTCCTGCGTTGCCAGGAGACGCTACGTTCGCTCCAGTCCGATGACCCCGACACGCGGATGACGTTCGTCGAGCAATCGCGCCGGCTCCGTCAGCTCGCGGTCGTCGTCGATCTCGAGTGGCGGATGCGCGTCGCGCGTGCGCCGGTCGAGGGCTGCAACGTTCACGTGCGGTTCGACTTCAAGTGCCCGAAGCAGTGGAGCGACCTCGTCGAGACCGAGAACCCCGACGTCCGGTTCTGCGGCCTGTGTCGCCAGCAAGTCTTCTACTGCACCACGATCCCCGAGGCGCGGCAGCATGCGTGGCGCGGAAGCTGCGTCGCCGTCGACATCGCCAACGAACGCAGCAAGCACGACCTCGAGCGCCCGCCGCCGATGGTCGGCATGATCGCACCACGCTGATGGACGACGCCGAGGCCAGCTTGCTCCGCGCGATCGCGGGCCACGACGAAGCGAGCCGCCTCGTGTACGCCGACTGGCTCGAGTCGAACGGCCGCGTCGCACACGCCGAGTTCGTGCGCTTGCAGCAAGCACTCGTCGGTCCGGCACCCACGGACGACGCGGGTCGCGCGCGGTTCAAGCGCCGGTCCGATCGCCTGCGCGCGCTCGCGGAGACGCTCGATCCCGCGTGGCGCGTGGCGGTCGCGCGCCCGCTCGTCGAGAACTGCGACGCGCACTTCGACTTCGCGTGCCCGATGGAGTGGGGCCAGCTCACCGAGACCCGCGATGCGGCCGTGCGCGCGTGCAAGCTCTGCGAAGAGCCGGTCTACTACTGCACGTCGATCATGGAAGCGCGCACGCACGCGTTCCAGAACCGCTGCGTCGCGGTCGACATCACCGTCGAGCGCCAGCCCAACGACCTCGTGCGGATCCAGAAGCGCGGCAGGATGATCGTCACGCCGCGCGTCACCGACGACGATTGAGACCGATCCCGAAAGTCGGTTCTCGGTTCCGGTTCCGCTTCACTATTCCCTATTCGATCGCGGTGCTTTGCGCGCCCGAATCACACCACGCTTCCTCCTGGTTCGCTCCGCCACCCGAATACCCGCAGACACACGGCGATGCCGTCGCCGTTCGCGCAGCCAACGCCCTGCGCCTGACGAATAGTGAATAGGGAAGCGGAACCGCGAAGTCGAACTTCCGGATCGGTTCTACGCAGTCGCGCCTGCGCGCTTCGCTTCGTCGGTGTTCGGGATGTGCTCGTTCCGCTTCATGAGAATCGGCATCAAGTAGATCGCGACGGCACCGAACACGTTGTGATCGGGCTCGAGCATCTTGCCGATGCCCTGCGCCGTGATCAGCGCGACGAACACCAGCATCATGTCCGTCACCGGGCGCACGCGGTACTTGCGGCCGATCGCGAACATCTCGCCGATCAGCTCGCCGTACTCGAGCTTGCTGACGTCTTGCGCGCGGAACTTCTGCGCGAACGCCTCGACCTCGACGCGAAGCTGCGTCCAGTCGATCTCGCCGACGTACGTGTGAAAGCGCTTGAGGTGCGCGACGAGGTCGTCGGGCGTGCCCATCGCGAGGCACTTCGTCATGTCGATGAACTGGATCAGGACGTCCTCGTGGAGGAGCTTCGCGAGGCCCGCGTCGAAGATGACGAGCTTGCCGTTGTCCTGCACGACCATGTTGCCGGGATGGAGGTCGGCGTGCACGAAGCCATCGTCGAAGCACATCTTGAACATCGACATCCGCACGGTCTCGGCGAGCTTGTGCCGCTGCGCCGCGGACATCTCGGCAGGGAGCGCGTCGACCTTCGTGCCGCGAACGAACTGCATCGTCAGCATGCGCTCGGTCGAGAGGTGCGCGTGGACCTCGGGGAACGTGACGTCGGTGGACTTCTTGAAGTTCTCGCGGAAGCGCGTGTAGTTCGTCGCCTCGATGCGCAGATCGGTCTGCTCGTAGATCGCTTCTGTGAAGTGCTTGGTGTGGCCGACGGGATCGTTCAGGCGCCACTTCGGACGGATCGCGATCAGGCCGGCCATCCCGAGGAGGATCGCCTTGTCGCGCTCGACCTGACGCCGCACGCCGGGGCGCAGCACCTTGACCGCGACCTCGGTGCCGTCCTTGAGGTTCGCGCGATGGACCTGCGCGACGCTCGCGGCGGCGACCGGCTTTTCGTCGAATGCGGAGAACACCTCGGACATCGGCTTGCCGAGGTCGGCCTCGACCGTGGTCTTCACCTTCGCGAACGAGAACGGCGGTAAGCGGTCCTGGAGGTGGCGCAGCTGATCGATGATCTCCGGCGCGAACAGGTCGGGCCGCGTCGACATCACCTGACCGAGCTTGATGAACGTCGCCCCGAGCGCGGTCATCATCGTGCGCAGCCACCAGCCGCGGAACTTCGAGAGCGTTCGCTTCCGGCCCGCGCCCCACACGAACAGTGCGAGGCCGAGCCGTGCGATGCCGTACACGAGGCCGCCGAACAGGACGACCAGGAACAGCCAGATGAAGTGGAGGAAGTTACCCGGCCAGCGGAGCACGACGGCCGCATCGTGACACACAAGGCCGGGCGCGCGGGCACATGTGACCGAAGGAAGCGGAGCACGCCGACGGCCAGTCTCCTCGCCGCATCCAGCAGGCCGTGATAAAACCGCCACCGGCCGTGGCAGTCCCCTCCGACCACGACATCATCATGTCCCTCGGGGAGGATCTCCCGGTGGGCATCTGGGTCGCCCGGGTTCCCGGCGGTGAGGAGGTCTACGTCAACCGCACGTTCGCTCAGATCATGGGCGTCGGCATGGTGCCGGATGCGAAGGCCGGTAACTACTCGCGGCCGTACGGCATCTACACGCGCACCGGCGAGCCGTATCCCGAGCAGCAGCTCCCGTTCGTCCGGGCGCTGCAAGAGAAGCAGGTCGTCGTCGTCGATGACCTCACGATCCATCGCATCGATGGATCGAAGGTCGATCTCCGTGCGTTCGGGCGGCCCGTCGGTGACCCGATCACGCACGTGATCGTCGCGTTCTTCGACATCACGCGCGAGATCGAAGCAGAGCGCGCGCGCAGCGAAGCCGATCAGCGCCTCGCGCTGGCGCAGCGGCTCGAGGCGGTCGGCACGCTCGCCGGTGGGATCGCGCACGACTTCAACAATCTGATCTTCGGCATCAAGCTGATCGCGTCCGAGCTCGCCGCTGCCGAGGTAGACCCGAAGCGGCGCGCCGCGCTGACGCTGATCGACGAGATCACCGAACGCAGCGCCACGCTGACGCGCTCGCTCCTCGGGTTCGCACGCCGCGGCAAGCACCGCGCGCTGCCGCTCTCGCTCGAGGACGTGGTCACCTCGATGACCGAGCTGCTGACGCGGACGCTCTCGGGCGTGGCGCTCGAGTTCGAGCTCGCCGCCGAGGATCGCGGCACCGTGATCGGCGATCAGTCACAGCTCGAGCAGGTCATCATGAACCTCGTCGTCAACGCGCGCGACGCGGTCCAGGGCAGTGGTCACGCGCGCGTGCAGACGCGGACCGCGACGCTGGACGCCGCACCGGTCGGTGCGGTCGGGATGGCACGCGCGGGTCGTTACGTCGTGCTCGAGGTCTCTGATGACGGGCCGGGCATTCCGGACGCGCTCCGCGAGCGCGTGTTCGAGCCGTACTTCACGACGAAGACGAAGGGCGCGGATCGCGGCACGGGTCTTGGCCTCGCGACGGTGCTCGGAATCGTCGAGAGCCACGGCGGCTCCTGCGAGATCGCGGCGGGCCTCGAAGGTCGCGGCACCACGCTACGCGTGTACTTGCCCGCGGTGGAGCAAGCCGCACGCGCATCCGCCGCCACGAAGCCGGCGGTCGCGCCGGCGGGGTCGGGGATGCTGCTCGTCGTCGACGACGATGCGGTCGTGCGTCGCGCCCTCGCGGCCGCGCTCACGAGCCTTGGCTACACGACCGTCGAGGCCGAGAACGGCATGGACGCCGTCGACATCTACCGCACGCATCACGACGAGCTGTACGCGGTCGTGCTCGACATGGTGATGCCGGGCATGAATGGCCGGGCAACCTACCTCGCACTGCGCGAGATCGATCCAGACGTCGCGGTGGTGTTGATGTCGGGCTACACGCTCAACGAGGAGGTCCAGGAGATCCTCGACCTCGGCGTGAAGGCGTTTGTGTCCAAGCCGTATGCGATCGATACGCTCGCGAACGCGCTCGCGCAGATCACCCCTTAGCGATCGCAGATCGTCGAGCCGGCGAGGTCCATGAAGCTCGCGGTCGTGCGCAGGCCGAACTTCCAGCCGCAGCGCGCGCCGACGGTGGCGCCGGTGTCCGCGTCGAGCTTCGCGAGACCGTTCGCGAGCGCGACGAGCTCGTCTCCGGTCCACTGCAGATCCTTGATGCCAGGGAAGCCGATCGACCAGCGCTGGGAGCCGTCGAGATTCGCGACGATCACGCGTCCGCGGCCGAACAGCGCGACGCGCTTGCCGTCGGGCGCGGGGCGAACCTTCATGTCCTTCAGGCCCGTGAGCCGGCCGACCTCGATCATGCCGCTCTGGATCGCGACGGTGTCGGCGTCGTGGCGAATGAAGATGTGGCCGGCGCGGTCGACGGCCTCCAGCTCGCCGGGCAGCGCGACGGCTTCGCGTGGCAGCGCGCCGGTCAGCTCGTCCTCGTGGATCGCGCGCATGACGATATCGCCTTTGCCGCCATGGGCGACGAGCGCGACGGCGCCACCGGCCACCGCGGGATCGAGGAGGAAGATGTCGCGGATCTTCGACTTGACGGGCAGCACGATCGGCTCGCCGAAGCGCTTCGTCGTCTGATCGAAGCGCGCGAACGTGATCGAGGAGCCTCCATTCATCGCGAGCAGGCGCGTCGCGGGCTCGTAACGAAGCCGCATCTCGCTGACCTTCATCTTGAGGACCTGCTGGCGCGTCTGGCCTTCGAACAGCACGACCTCGACGCCGGACGACTTCTTCTGCGGACTGACGAGCGTGTCGTCGAACACGCCGGGCTTCGTCGGTACGCCGGTGATCGCGAGCGCGAAGGTCTCGTCGATGGGGACCAGGTCGCGCGCATTCTTCGCCGGCGCACGACGCTCGATCTGCAGCGAATCGTCGAGGATCTCGGAGCTGCCGCCCATCGAGGCGACCATGCCTGCGGGCGTCGCGCGCAGGCGGCTCGCGGCGTGTGTCTGGTAGCCGAGATAGCGCAGCTTGCGCGGCTCGACGAGCACGAGCTGATGGCCCATGAACGAGACGACGCGATTGTCGGCCGCTTCCATCGTGAGCACCGAGACGAACTCGAGCTCGAAGTCGTCGCCGATGCCCGAGATCAACTTGCCGGTCGCGTCGAACCACTCGACGCGCGAGAGCTCGAACTCGTCGTGTGCAAACGCGACGCGATCCTCGGCGATCCAGTTGAGTGGAACGAGGTCGGTGCGATTCCTCTTGAGCGGCGTCACGGTGCCGGTCGCGAGCTCCGCGATCACCGCGCGGCGCGTCTTCTTCTGCAGCGCTGCGATGCGCGTGTGATCGGGCGAGAGCACGACGGAGACCGGATCGATCGCCATCACGGGCGTCGCGGCGCCCCACGCGAGGTCTTTCGTCGTGTCGAGCCACCGCCCGACGACGCCGTCCACACTCGTCATGAACGCCATGGCGCGACCGCGCCGCGCGACGATCGTGGCGATGCGCTGACCCGTTTCGGGTGAGAGCGCGCCGAGCTGCGTACCCTTCGCATCGAGGCGCTCGATCGTCTGGTCCGCGCGGAGTGCGAGGTATCCATCGCCGTTCGCGACGACGAGCGCGTAGGGCTGGTCGAACGGCATCGACGTCTTGCCGACGAGCTGGCCGTTCGCATCGACGCGCAGCAGCGACAGTCCCCCCGCGGTATCGAGCGCGGCGATCCGGAACTCGTCGCCGCTCCGCGCGAGCACCATCTCCTGCGGCGCGACGAGCGGGACGGCGACCGGCTCGCGTGTGCCGTCGAGTGCCGGCCATAACCGGACGCTGTTGCCGGCGTCGATCGTGAGCGCGGCGTTGCCGTCATCCGAGACGGCAACCGAGATGATCGCGCGTCCGTGGGTCGCGGGGGGCAGGGCGGTCGGTGTGATCGCGCGCGCTGCCGGTGCAGCGGCGTCAGCGGGCGGGCCCCAGACCAGCGCGACGGGAGGCGGCTTTGCCGGCGCTTGCTCGACGACGGAGCTGGTGGTTGTCGTCGGAGCGGGTGGCTGCGATGCGGAGCCTTGGCAGGCTGCGCAGACCACGGCAATCACGCATGGGAGGCGCACCCCGTGAAGACGCACGAGCCCGCGCGATTGTTCTGTGAAACTCGCGAATGTTGGGGGTGTCTCTAGCGGCGGCGGCGTATCCGGCGCACCACGAAGACGACGACGATCAGCCCGAGGACGATGAGGTCTACCGGGATCGTGACTTCGTCGTCGTACGTCACGACTTGGACCGGCTGCTTCACATCTGCCTTGTCCGCGCTCGGAGCGAAGTACAGCTCCTCGATCCCGCGGCGCGGCGAGCTGTCGTCGACGAACACGGTCATGTACGGCTGCGGGCCGACCTGCGCCTGGAGGTCGGGCGACGTGGTCGCGAGCT
The DNA here is from genome assembly GCA_030857175.1 of Myxococcota bacterium. Lineage (GTDB taxonomy): Bacteria > Myxococcota_A > Polyangia > Haliangiales > Haliangiaceae > JABFXX01. Next base: position 85,743 of record JALZOJ010000020.1, read on the forward strand.
TCTGCGCCTGCAGCACCTTCGCCGACCACGGCTGGTCCGCGAGCGTCGCGGCGTAGCGCTCGTTCGACACGAAGTACACGCGCAGCATGCGTGCGAACGCCGGCGGTGCGAGCTTCGCGTTGGTCTCGACCGTCATCTCGATCTGCGGCTCGCGATACGGATAGAACGGCCGCTCGGCGGGGAACGTCATCTTCACGGCCTTGGTCGCGATCTCGTAGCCCTTGGCCTCGTCGCCGTCACCGGCGACCACAAACGCGGTGACCTTCCACTTCTCGGTGACGTAGCGCTCGAGCCACTTCGTCAGCTGCGGCGTGACCTCGAACCCGTTCTGTCCGAGCCAGTCGGTGAGCGCTTGCGCGTTGTCCGCCTCGACCGTCGTCGCGTTGAAGCCGGCCACGGTCGCGGTCTGGAGCACGCGGACCGCCGCCCCCGTCACGCGAGCGTCATCGCTCTTGCTCTTCATGGCGCCGCCCAGGCAGGACTCGAAGAGGAACGAGCCAACGGTGTACTTCGTCTTCGCGCGATGCTCGACCGGCGGCCGGATCGCGTCCGTTAACGCGTAGAACACGCCGTCGGACACCTCGGACAGCTGCGGCATCGTCGGCGTCGGGACGAGGAAGCCGAACTTGCGCGCGGTCGACTGGAACGCGGCGCGGCGGATGAACGTCTCGGTCTTCGTCGCCGGATCCCAGACGATCAGCGCTTCTTCCTCGGCGATCCGAACCTCCGCGCCGGGCGGCGGCGCCGTGGCACAAGCGTCCGAAGTTCGGACATCGATCACGAGCAAGGCGAGCAACAGCGCGAGCGAGCGGGTCATCCCTCATAAGATGAGCCGCAACCGCAGATCATTCGCACTGTTTTGTCGTCGATTGTCACCGCCGCGCTGGCCAGTCCGTCTGCGCCGGACAAGTCGGCGAGGCGTCACGCGGGGTTGCACGGGCACACCCGCTGCACTGCGGGCCGCGCATGCATCACCTCGCCCTGTTTTTCGTTTTGTCCGCCTGCGCATCCGCTTCACCGTCCGATGTCCGTCCGGACAGCGGCCCACGTCCGCCGGGTGCGGCCGAGTGCTCGGAGGATCACCACGCATGCGGCACCGCATGCCTCCTGCACAAACCGAACATCCCGACCGTCGGCTGCACCTTCGGCTGCGGCGCGCCGTGTCCGACGCCGCCGTCCGGCATCGCGACCTGCACGTCGGGCGGCACCTGCGACTTCACGTGTCCGGCACATCTCGCGAAGGTCGACGGCCAGTGCGTCGCCGCCATCTGCGATCAGCGCAACTACGCGTGCGGCACCACCGTCGATGACTCGGGCACGACGTTCGCCTGTGGCACGTGCGCCGCTTCCGACTGCATCGACCACCAGTGCACGGTGGCGCCCGACGCTCGCGAGGACAACAACACGCCCGCACGCGCCACGCTGCTCGGCGACTTCGACGACGCCCTCGACCGCTCGCTCGCGCTCGACGACCTCTCGATCCACGGCGGCGACGAGGACTGGTTCCGCTTTCACATCACCGACGGCTTCGATGGCGGCAACCCGGACGCATCGATCGAGCTCGTCGATCGCGCGCGCGAGCTCGGCTGGCTCTCGTCGAGCCACGAGCTCACGGTGTGGTTCAAGTGCGATACGGCAAACGTCGCATCGACGGTGCGCTGCGGCGAGTGGTTCACCGAACAGGCGCGCAACACGCTCGCGGATCCAGCGCTCGGCGTCGGCTGCACGAGCGACGGCACCTACGTCGTGTGGAGCGAGATCTGGCCGAGCTGCATGGGCATCGAGGACAGCGGCATCGTGACGTTCCGGGTCCGCAAGCGCACGCCGCCGCGCGGCGATCTCTACGACGTGCGCATCGCCGTCGAGTGATCTAGAGACCGCTGCCGGTCGCGGCGTCGCCGAGCATCGCGCGGCGGATCAGCGGCAGCGGCGCGCAGGCGTACGACAGCAACGTGTCGTGGAAGTCGCGCATCGTCTTGCCCGGGTTCGCCTTCATCCATTCGTTCTTGAGGTTCCGGATCATGATCTTGCCGAGCGTGTAGGCGAGGTACATCGGATCGAACGTGCCGCGCACGGCCTGCTGTCGCGCGTTGCCGGCGTCGACGAAGCCCTTCGTCGCGAACAGCTTCTGCGCTTCGTCGACGGTCATTCCGCGCGTGTGCAGACCAATGGTCGCGACGAAGCGAACATTGCGAAGGAGCGCTTCCTTCAGCATGCCGATGCGCGCCTGCGGCGTCTGCTGACCGACGCCGGCATCGAACATCATCTCCTCGGTGTAGTGCGCCCATCCTTCACTGTTCGAATACGTGCAATGCGATTGCAAGACGCGCGACGGGTTCTTGCGGATGTGGAGGCCGTGCAGGAAGTGGCCGGGCCACACCTCGTGCACCGTCGTGAAGAGGAGGTCGTCCTTCGGCGGGATGTACGCACGCTGCTCGGCCGGTGGCCACTTCGGGTCCGGCGGAGAGATGTAGTAGTACGACGGCAGCTGCCTCTGCTCGAACGGGCCCGGCCGATCGAGGAACGCGGCGTTCCAGCGCTGAAACGGCGGCGACTCCTTCACGACCGCGACGTCCTGCGACGGGATGCTCACGATCTCGTTCGCGACGACGAACGCGCGCATCTCCTCGGACTGCCTCGCCGCGAGCTCGATCACCTCCGCCGCGGCCGGCTTCACGTTCGCGAGCTCGTCCACGACCGCCGCGGTCGTTCGTTTCGGATCGAACGCGCGGGCGGCCTCCTCGATCGCGGCGAGGTTTCGACGCAGATCTTCATCCGCGATTGCCGCGAGCATCTTCGCGTCGATCTCGACACCTTGCGTCTCGCGGAGCATCGCCATGAACTTCGTCGGCCCGAGCGCGAAGTCGTTCGTGCCCTGTGGCTGCTGCTTCTCGAGCCACGCCGCATGCTCGGCGAACGCGGCCTTGCACCTATCGAGTGCCGGATCGATCTCCGTCTGATTCGCGAGCGGGATGTCGACCTTCTTCGTCAGCTCGTTGCGCACGTCCTTGTCCGCGAACTCGATGAAGCCCTTCGTCTGCATCAGTGCCGTGTCGATCCACGTGCGTGGAATCGGCAGCTGCAAGTTCGCGCGCGCTTGCGCGAAGTACGCGGGCAAGCCGTTGCAGAGCTTGATGACCGCCGCGGCGCGCGTCACCACCGGCGCGTAGTCGCGGATGATGTACGCGTCGAGGTTGATCGCCCCCGTGTACGCCATCGGATTGCGCCGATACACGTCGCGCTCGACGAGATCGAACAAGTCCTCGCGAATCTCGAACACCAGCACGTCGCGCTCGAACTTCTGCGCGGGCTTCAGATCCGTCGCGGCCTCGAGCAGCTGCTGGTCCTTGCGCAGCTGCGCGATCCGGGTCTCGATCGCCTTCACCGACCGGTCGGGCAGCATGCCGTCGTACTCGTGCACGCCGAGCGCGACCGCGTCGCTCGGATCATGCCGATACAGGTGCTGCGTGACGAAGTAGACCAGGTCGTCCCAGCGCGTCGGCGCGTCGTCGCTCACGACCGTCGACGTCTTGGGTCCCGACGGCGAAGAGCACCCCACCACTACGGCGATCAATCCAACAAGCCGGTGCATGCGGCGGAGAATGCCACGAGCACACGCGTCCGCCATTCGGACGCCACGTCCGAATCTCGGCCGGACACGGACACTCCCCCTCAGTCATTACAACGACATTCCCCCGGCACGCCTGTTGCCCTCACCCCGCAACATCATGCGTACCGCCGCCACACTCGTCCTCGCTCCCTGGATCGCAACCGCACTCGTCTGGCTCGTCTTCTCGGCGTGCATGGACATCGATTCGCCAATGCCGGACGAACCGCTCATCGCCCGCGTCATCGTCGTCTGGGATCCGCTAGCATGCGGTGACCCGCACCGCGTCGCCGTCGAGCTTGAAGATCAAGCCGGCGTCAAGCTCTCCTCATCCACGCCGTGCAACGCCGGCAGTCTCACGATCGATGCGCGTCACTTCGGCGTCTACTACGGCCGCATCTACGCGTGGGAAGCAGGCGAGCCCATCCGCTCCATCACCACGGTGCGCCTGTTCGTCGACGAGCCGGTCATGCGCTGGCTGATCGCGACGCCGCCATGACACGGACCTCCGCAGCGCCGCTCTTCGTTGCGCCGTTGCGTTCAACGCGGTGCGAGGAGCTCGGTCCACATCTTGCGCAGCTCACTCACCGGATCCTCGACAAGCATCGCGCTGCGGTCGAGGAGGAGCGTGGTGCGGCGCTCGACGTCATACGTCGGCCAGGCGGGTCTCGTGTCCGGTTTGCCCGTGCGGATGAAGGACGCCCAGGCGCCGTGCATCGCGGTTGCGAGTGGGGCCGCCGCGGCCGCATCGGGCCCGAGGAGGAGCTGAGCAAACGGACCGTCGATGACATTCCAGACGAACGGGAGCTCGAGCGCGTGCGCCGCGCCGAGCATCTGCGTGCCGAAGTCGAAGCGGTACATGTGCACGGGCGCGTGGCCGGCGTGCGCTTCGGCGAGCTGGATCGCGGGCATGAGGAACGCCATGTCGCCGATCAAGTCGACCCAGGCTCGGGCGTCGGCGCGTGCATCGGTCGACGCTGCCGAGGCGCGCGCGGCGCGGTAGGTCGCGTGCAATCGATCCATCAGCGGGGCGCCGAGATGCACCTTGAGCTGCGTGGCGACGAGCTGCGTGTTGTCGTGGCCGAGGAAGGTGTCGAACAGCATCCACTCGTCGCGGTTGGAGCCGACGATGATCGGGACCTTGGTGCCTTCGCCCCGGCGGACCATCTCGAGCGGCGAGCGGGGAATGGTCACGCCGTCGACGAACGGCGAAAACGCGCCGAGGCCCCGGGTCAGCGAGATCTGGTGCTGTGCGGCGAGCAGGCTGTCGACCGGCACGTTCGGGAGCTCGCTCGCAGGCACGCCGAGCTGAGCGACGACTTCCTTCGCGAACTGGGTCGCGTCTTCTCGCGAACGGGCGATGAGGCCAAACGCACCGCTCTGCAGGATCGCGCGGTGGTAGAGCCCGCGTGCGCGCGGTGCAACGAGCAGGTGCGCGACCGAGACTGCGCCGGCGGACTCGCCCATCAGCGTGACGGCGTTCGGGTCACCGCCGAATGCCGCGATGTTGTCGCGGACCCACTCGAGCGCGGCGATCTGATCGAGCAGCGTCGCGTTACCCGCCGCGAAGTCGTCGCCGAGCAGATCGCCAAGGTAGAGGAGCCCGAGCAGACCGAGCCGGTAGTTGATCGTGACGACCACGATGTCGTGATTCGCCGCGAACGATGTGCCGTCGTAGAGCGGTTGGGACCCAGCGCCCATGATGAACGCGCCGCCGTGGACCCAGACGAGCACGGGGCGCGGCTTCGCCGACGGCGCGAGCGGCGCGTAGACGTTGAGGACGAGGCTGTCCTCGCTCATCGCCGTCTTGTCGGTGACACCGCTCATCATCGCGGCGCGCGGATCACGGACCTGCATCGCGAACGGTCCGAACTCGAGCGCGTCGCGCACGCCGGTCCACGGCGCGAGCGGCTGCGGTGGCCGAAAGCGCGGCGCGGTCGCGTATGGAATTCCGCGCCACGTCGCCACGCCGCGGCGTTCCTTGCCGCGAACGGCACCCGTGGTGGTCTGGACGATCACGGTGCGGACTCCGAGCGCGGATCGAGGTTCTTCGCGGCGAGCTCGCGAACGATCGCGGGCTCGATCTGGAATCGCTCGAGGAGCGTGCGCAGGCGAGCGCGCGCCCCGGCGTCGAAGCGGTTCACGCGCTTCGCGAGGATCAGCTCGTTCTTCGCCGAGTGCTCCCAACCGACGAGCTCGGTGACGGTGACCTTGTAGCCGTGCGCTTCGAGCACGAGCCCGCGCACGACGTTCGTCAAGTGCGAGCCGAGCTCGCGGCGATGGAGCGGGTGCGCGAATAGCGAGGCGATCGCGGCGTCGTCGGGGCGCGACTTCTCGAGCTGGCGCGCGACCTCGGCCTGGCAGCACGGGACGACGGCCACGTGATCTGCGTTCGCGCTGATCGCGAGTGCGAGAGCGTCGTCGGTCGCCGTGTCGCAAGCGTGAAGGGCCGTGACGACGTTCGGCCGCCCTGCGAGCGAGGCCGCTGCGATGTGTCCGGTGGCGACGCGGAAGCGATCCTGACCGAACCGCGCGGCGCGGGCGGCCGCCTGTTCGGAGAGCTCGGGACGCGCTTCGATCGCGACGAGCGAGCCACGACCGGCGGGGCCGAGCACCAGCTCGTAGAGCACCGCGCCGAGGTAGCTCTTGCCCGCGCCGCAATCGACGACGAGCGGCTCCTTGCCGCGTGCAAGTGCGTCGTCGAGGGCGGGCTTCAGGAGGCCGACGAGGTGCCGGATCTGCTTGAGCTTGCGACGCGCGTCGGCGTTGAGCTGACCATCACGCGTGAGGAGGTGGAGGTCCTTGAGTAGCTCGATCGACATTCCCGCGGGAACGTCTGGGTCGGTGCGCGGATCGTACTGCGGCTTCGGCACGCGCGCAGTCTAGCGCTTAACGCGCTTGGAGATGGTGATGATGCCGCTGACCTGTGTTCTGCGATCACGAGTCGTCGTCGGACCAAGCGGCTGCCCAGCGCGATTCCGCGGCGACGTTCGCGCCACCCGAGCCGCGCCCAGGAATCGCCATGTACCGCCGTCCGTCATCCGTTCCGATCATCACGCCGCCATCTTCATCAACATTCAGCCGCGTGACCGCCGCGACTTCCGCGAGCTCGCTGCCGAGCCACGTCAGCCCGTGCAGCTGAACCGCGAGTGCGGATGGCGCGCGCGCGATCGCGAGCGAGACAATCTCACCCGACTTCTTCGTCTTCGCCGTGACGTCGAACGTCTCTCCATCACGAACGATCACGAACGTGACCGCGCGCCCGTTCGCAGCAACCGACTCGATCGCGTCCGCTTCCGCAAGCGTCTCCGCGAGCCGGACCTGCGCGACGCGCGGCGAGGACACCACCTCCGCCACCGGCTGCGAGAACAGCGTGACCAACGGCAGGATAGGTAGAAGTCCAATCATGCCCTCCCAGTACTTCAACCGCCGGACCACCCGACTCTTCGAGCAGTCGCGTGGGCTTGCCAACGCTCGTGGCCGCGCACCCACACGTGAATCTCGCTTCGGACACGCAGCTAACTGATGATGGCGCACCACACGCGTGGAAGTTGCATCGCGATCGCGAAGCCACGCGATTTTGACCGCCTGCAGTCGGCAACAACAACGCGCAATGGCAGACGCCTCGCGCGCAATGACTCCCGCGCGTTTCGCCGTGCAAATTCATCGCGTCTTGTCGGTGTAGAATCGATCGCATGTCGGCGGGGATCGTTGTCGAGGTGAGTGCGCGCCGGTTTGCGGTGCCGTACGAGTGCCCTTGCTGCGGCGCCGCGCCCGATGCCGAGCTCTCGATTCCGCTCACCCCCGATCGCGCGCGGCCGGCATCGCCCGAGACCGCACACGCGCTCGGCTTCCCATATTGCCGGCGCTGCATCTCGCACGTCGCGCGCTGGGACTCGATCAAGAACGTCGAGACCGCGATCAAAGTCCTTGGCCTGCTCGGCGCCATCGTGCTCGGCCTCGTCGTGCACTGGGCCGCAGGCATCGCCATCGTCGTCGTCGCCGTCGCTCTCGCCCTCCTCATCGGCCGCAGCAGCCGCGCCAAGGCAAAGGCCGAGTGCGGCGAGTCCTGCGCCACCCCCACCATCGCGGTCCAATACCTCGGCTGGTCGGGCAACGCTTCCGCCTTCAAGTTCGACTCGCACGTCTACGCCGCGCGGTTCGCCGAGCAGAACCCGACCAAGCTCGCGAACGTCGATCCCGTCCTTCGCAAGGTCATGGAGGGCCACAAGCTCGCGCGCCTCGCCGTCCCCACGCCCGCCGCGGCCATTCGGGCCGTTCCCGCTGCCGCAACCGTCGGCGAGTGGATCGACCGGATCAACACCGCCCCGGGCCGCGTCGCGCGCCTCGACTGGCTCGTCCGCTCGCTCGACGCGGTCTCGGATGCGGGCGACCGCCGCGCCCTCATCGAAGCCGCCGCGAAGCTCGAGCTCGCGTCGCCCTCAGCCGATCAGCCGCAGCAAATTCAGAAGGCGATCATCGCGGCGCGCGCCGACAACATCCCCGAAGAGCTGCGCGACGAAATCGTCAGGCAGCTCGAATCCCGCCTCCGCTAGCGGGACCGCGGAGAGCTAGCGTTCGGCCACAACCGCTTCGATCTTCGCGGTCGCGCGGCGCGCGCTCTCGCCGACGCTCCACGAAGTCGAACGCGTCTTGGCCCGAGGCATCGCCGGGTCGTCGAGGATCGCGCGAAGTGCGGGCAGCACGTTCGGACCCGCAACATCGCCGAGGACCGCCGCCGCTTCGAAACGGAAGAACGGCGCGCGATGCGCGAGCAAGTCGACAAGCACGCGGACCGCTCGGGCGCCGAGCTCGTCGGGGCGCTTTGCGATCGCACCGAGGCCGTAGATCGCGATCGTGTCCGGCTCGTCATCGGTGGTCGTTGCGAGGCGGGTGGCCAGCATGTCGAGAACAGTCGCGCGGCGTGGCGCGTCGACTGCGTCCAGACGGACTTGCGCGAGCAGGGTGTGGAGGAGCGAGCTGTATTTGTCATCGCCGCTGGCGCGCAGCTGCTCGACCGTCGCATCGAAGATGCGCTGCGACGGAACCGTGCGCGCGGCGTAGTGCGCGGCCTGGCGCGTCTTTGTGTTCGCGATGAGCGGAAGAAGATCGTCTTCCGTGAGTGCCTTTGCTCGCTCGAGCTCGCGGATTGCGTTCGACGCGACCGTGGGTTCCGGATCCACGAACGCCCGGACTGCGGCAGCGTGCCAGTCGAGCTTTGCCTCGACGAGCGCTTGCAGCGCGAGCTGCCGAACCGACGCGTCGGTGTCCGCGAGCGCGCGGCGCACGTGTACCTCGAGCGAGGGGGCGAGCTTACGGTGCTTGACGAGGTTCATGGCCTGCGCTCGGACGGCCGCGTCATCATCCCGAACGCGAAGTGCGATGATGGCTCGTGTGTCCGGCGACAACGCTGGCAGTTGGGCCATCGCACGTAGCGCATCGAGCCGGCGCGCGGGATTCACATCACGGGCGGCTGCCGCGAACGTCGCCTCGGTGCCTGGCATGTTCGTGCCGTACCAGAAGTGGGTAAAGCCGGCGAGCAACTCGTCGAGCCAGCGCTCGTACCAGTCGAGGAAGGTCTCGGCGGGGAAAAATGGTGCACCGCCGTCGAGGCTCACGTACATGACGCGGCCACGCGCTGATCCCGTGACCACGAGCATCGCGTAGTAAGCGCAGCCCTGATCGGCGATCGCGATCGCGCCCTGAAAGGGCTCATCGAGATCCTTCGCGAGAGCGTCGAAGTCGCGCGAGCCTTCGGGAGTCCACATGCAAGGACGCGCGGCGAAGTCGAGCATCTCGACATCACCGTAGAGGGCATCGGCCCAGCGCGCGGGCGGAAGGAGGCCGTAGTAGGGGCCCGCGCCCGACGCGCCGACCTCTCGCAGGAAAGCGCGATAGGGCTCCGGCAACTCGATGCGGTGTTGCTGCTCGAGGACGCGCACCTCGACCTCCTCGAGCGGTCGCATGAGCGCAAAGCCGTGCGCATGCGACCCGAAGGTGTCCACCCGCCGTTCGCGCAACTGCGCGAGTTTCGCCACGATCCGTCCCCGCATCCGCGAGGAGCGTAGCCGACGAAATGCGGCACGCAACCTTTCACCTTCGACCGGCAACGACGGGAATGGAGGATCCAATGCAAAGCTGGCAACTGTTACCGATCGTCATCGTCGCAGCCGTGTTTGGTTACACGTTCTTGATGCGCGGCAAGCTGCGGGGCAAAGCGCAAGAGCTCTATGGCAACGCGATGTCCACGCTTCAGCAAACCCTGGCAAACGGCGCGACGCCGGGCGAAGCGAATCCGATCTGCGTGATCGCGACGGAGCGAAAGATGCTCTCCGCTCGGATCTTCTACGTCGGGCTCACGGATCGTCGACTCGTGCTGCACGAGCCCGGAAAGGGCGACCCGCGCACGTTCGATCGAAGAACGGTGCAGCTCTCGATCTGCGAGAAGACGTTCTCCGACGTCGGCAACATGACGACCACGGTGTCGCGCGGCTACGAGCTCAAGCTCGTACTACCCGACGGCACACGCCACGCCTGTCGGGTGTACGCGCAGATGGACGGCATTCCAGATCACGTCGCGCACGTCCAGGCGCTGATCGCGGCACTGCCACGCGCCGCTGCCTAGCGAACTGCAGCGAGCGCGGCCTGACGGGCGCGGAAGGCGCGCGTCTTCACGGCAGCGACGGAGATTCCGAGCTCGCGCGCGATCTCCGTCTCGGTGCGGCCCTCGCCGTAACGCTTCCAGAACACGGCGGGGTACTTCACGCCGAGCTTCGCGACCGCTTCCGCGACGCTGCCGAGCTCGGCGCGCGCGATGACCTCGTTCGCGAGGTCCGTGGATGCGGTCTGACGTTCGAGCAGTCCCGTGCCTTCTTCATCGACGTTTCCGCTCGCCGGGATTTCGCGCGAGAGGCGGCGCTGGCGGCGCAGGAACATCAGGGCAGCCGTGGCTGTCACCCGATACAGCCACGTCGAGTAGCGCGACTCACCACGGAACGACTCCCGATACCGATGCGCGAGCAACATCGCGTCCTGCGTGACGTCCTCCGCGTCCTGGTCGTCGCGGACGTACTTCATCGCCACCGAACGGACGTACGCACGGGTTCCATCGAGATCGTGCCCAGTCACCGTCTGCATCGAAGACCTCCTGGCTGAAGGGAATACGCACGGTTCGAGCCACCCGATTCCACGTCGCAGGACAAGTTGTCTCGAATACTTAGGTCACCTCTGGGCATCTCAGTTGTCCAGGAGGTTGGACAGTGTCTAGACAGTTGGACAGACCGGTTTATCCTCTGGAGGACGTGCAGAACGCACCCCGACACGTCCTCATCGTCGACTCGGATCCCGGCACCGTGGCGGATGCCACGCGCGCGCTCGGTGGCATGGACGTCGAAGCGGTCGCGACCGCGGTCGCCGCGTTCGAGCGTGTCGTCGGCTCGACGTTCGACGCACTCCTGCTCGATCCCACGCTCGGTGATGACGACGATGGCGCACTCGCGCTGCTGCATCGTCTGCGAACGGTCGCGCCGGATACCGTCGTCGTGATCTGGAGCGCCAACCCGACCGTCGAGTTCGCAGTACGCGCGATGCGCGCTGGCGCGCTCGACGTTCTGAAGAAGAGCTCCGAGGACGTCGAGATCCGGTCGGTCGTCGATCGCGCGATCAGCCACGGGGCGCTCGCGCGAGAAGTCCGCCGTCTGCGTGGTGAGGTCGAGCGAGCGCGCGGTCTCGGTGAAGTGATCGGCCAGTCCGCGCTGATGCGGCAGCTGCTCGCGATGATCGATCGCGTCGCAGCGTCGGATGCGACCGTGCTGATCGTCGGCGAATCGGGAACCGGTAAGGAGCTCCTCGCCCGCACGATCCACCGCGTCGGGCCGCGCAAAGACGGGCCATTCGTCGCGTTCGATTGCAGCGCGCTCGCACCATCGCTCCTCGAGGCCGAGCTGTTCGGCCACGAGAAGGGCGCGTTCACCGGTGCGAGCCGTGCCCGCCGCGGTCTGTTTCGCGAAGCGAACGGCGGTACGATCTTCCTCGACGAGATCGGCGACATCGATCAGAGCGTTCAGAACAAGCTGCTGCGCGTGCTGCAGGAGCGCGAGATCAAGCCCGTCGGTGGTGACCGGCCCGTCGCCATCGATGTGCGCGTCGTCGCCGCGACGAACAAGGACCTCAAGGCGCTCGTCGCGCGCGGCCAGTTCCGGGAGGACCTTTACTGGCGGCTCGCGGTCGTGCCGATTCAGGTGCCTCCACTGCGCGAGCGCAAGGAAGACATCCCATTGCTTGCCGCGCACATCCTCGCTCGTCGTCGCGGCGCCGCGAAGAGCTTCGCCGGTCAAGAGACACGGTATCCGACGCAAGTGACCGCGCGTGCTCTCGCACGTCTGCAGCTGTACCGCTGGCCGGGCAACATCCGCGAGCTCGAGAACGTGCTCTCGCGTGCCGCGATCTTGTGCGATGGCGAGATCATTCGCTCGCACGACCTCGACATGCTCGGCCTCGATCGTCCGACGAATGCGCCGGCAGCTGGCGGCGACGCAGAGGATCGCGTCGAGCTTCCGCCGATCGACATCGAGCGCCTCGGCGAAGACGGTGAGACCCTCAAGGACGTCACGGATCGTGCAGTCCGCGCCGTCGAGCGAGCGTCGTTGACGGCGGCGCTCAAGCGCGATCGCAACCCCGCCGCCGCTGCGAAGCGGCTCGGGATCAGCCGCGCCAGCATCTACACGAAGATGAAAGCCTACGGACTCGGCACCGACGGCAACCCCGTCGAGTAGCGCGCGCCAAACAGCGTGTCCGATTGGTCCACTGCAACCTTCCAGTTGCAGCGAGACCTCCCATGTAACACCAGGACCCCTAACGGCCCGTTCTACGGGGATGGTCGGCGGGCATGGGGCTTGCTGACAGGCGGGCCATGCGTTTACTCGCTCCAGTGCTGTTCGTGGTCGCGTGCTCGGCGGCGCGGGAACGTGCGCCCGACCCGACGCCCGAGGCGTGTCCCGACGAGATGGGGCCGACCGGGTCGGTGGTCCTCGACGGAAAAGATGACTATGCGACAACGGATGCGAAGCTTGGCCTCGCGACGTTCACGATCGAAGCGTGGGTGCGCCGCGATGGCGACGGCGTGACGGCGACGAGCGGCGCTGGCGGTCTCGCACTCGTTCCGATCGCGGCGAAGGGGCTCGGCGAAGGCGACGGCAGCAACATCGACTGCAATTACCTGTTCGGCTTCGCAGGCGACGTCATCGGCGCCGACTTCGAAGACATGGCCACCGGCGGCAATCACCCGGTCTACGGCAAGACGGCGGTCGCGCGTGGCACCTGGCATCACGTCGCGGCGACCTACGACGGCGCCACGTGGCGGCTCTACGTCGACGGCAAGCTCGACGGACAAGCGAGCGCGAACGCCGCGCCGCGCGCCGACAGCGTGCATGCCTTCGCGCTCGGCACCGCGCTCGCCTCCGACGGCAAGCCGCATGGCTTCTTGCACGGCGCGCTCGATGAAGTGCGCGTCTGGGATCACGCACGCACGCCGGAAGAGATCGCCGACGCGATGACAAAGACGATCACGATGGGCGAGGGACTTCTCGCGCGCTGGGGCCTCGACGCCGAGGATGCGGCGCTCTCACTCGTCGGCGCGACGCTCCACACCGACCACGTCGTGCTCGATCAAGGTGGACCGCCAACGGTCGCAGCGTTCAGCCCCGCTGATGGCGCGAGCGTCGGCGTCGACGTCGAGCTGGATCTGGACCTCGAGTTGGGGACCACGCACGCGGTCGACGTCACGTACCACGTGCGCGAGCTGACCTCGGCCGACGATTTCACGATCGTCGTCATGCCCGATACGCAGATCTATACGCTCGAGGGACGAAACCTCGAGCGCTACTTCAACGACCAGACGAAGTGGATCCGCGCGCATCGCGAGGACTACAACATCGTCGGCGTCATCCACAACGGCGACATCATCAACAACGAGCCGCAGCTCTACCAGTGGAACGTCGCCGACAAGGCGATGGAGACGCTCGAGACGCCCGAGCCCGGCCTCGCCGACGGCATGCCGTATGGCGTCGGCGTGGGGAACCACGACAACAAGGTGCTCGGTGGCAACACGGTGCCCGATACCACGAGGTTCAACCAGTTCTTCGGCGTCGCTCGGTTCGCAGGCAAGAGCTACTACGGCGGTCACCATGGCGCGAGGAACGACGACAGCTGGTTCACGTTCCAGGCGGGCGGGCTCGACTTCGTCGTCGTGAATCTCATGTACGACCTCGACCCGGATCCCGCGGTCATCGCGTGGGCGCGCGGCATCTTCGCGATGCACCCCGAGGCGTTCGGCATCCTGAACACGCACTACGTGCTCGGCGCGGGCGGCGGATTCAGTCCGCAGGCTCGCATGATCCACGACGGGCTCAAGGGCCTGCCGAATCTGAAGCTGATGACCGGCGGACACATCTCTGCAGAGAGCAGGCGGTTCGACACGTTCGAAGGCAAGACGATCCACTCCATGCTCGCGGACTTCCAGGGCCGCACCGACGGTGGCCAAGGCTTCATGCGGCTCTGGGAATTCTCGCCATCGACGCAGACGGTGAGCGTGCGGACCTACTCGCCCACGCTCGACAAGTGGGAGACCGACGCCGATAGCGAGTTCACGCTCGAGGTCGACTTCCAGGGCGCGGGTGGACCGTTCCGCGATATCCAGATCACCGGTGCGCCACCGGATGCGCTGACGACAACGGTCGATGGCCTTGCCCCCGGCAAGACGTACGAGTGGTACGCCGACGTCACGACTTGCGGCAAGCGCACGACAACGCGCATCGCGCGGTTCACGACGGTCGCGTCAGCCGCTCGCCAGGTGAACGATCAGCCGGTAAGCCGCCAGCGCACCAAGCGCGTAACAAGCGGCGCGGTGAGCTCGCAGCCGGATGATCCGTCCCTCGCCGATTGAGCGGTCGGAGAGTGCGACGAGCGCGGCGACGACGCCGATGACAGCGAGCTGCGCGAACAAGTAGACCGGACGCGGCGAGAACGCGAGCCCGTGCACGGCGCCGAACAGCGCGCCCGCGAGCCACGGCCAGCGGCGCATGGCGGTCACGCGGTCGTGCGTCGCCTCGCGCGCCACGAGCAGCACGCTGGCAGCGGCCAAGGCGGCGAGCGGCCCGTCGATGCGAACGAAGCCGACGAGCGCCTCGGCGACGAAGAATGCGACCACGGACATGACGAAACGCATCGACGGCCCGAACACGAGCAGGAGGCCGACGAGGAGCGCGAGCGCTGCGATGCCGATACGGTCGGTGATGCCCGGTGCGGTGCCGAGCTCGAGGCGCGGTGATTCAGACGTGATGACCCAGTCGTGCCGCGTTCCGTCGCGCTCGAGTGAGACGTAAATCTTCATCGCATGACCGCGCATGCCACCAACTGCGAGCGTGCCGCCGAATCCGTTCTTGCAACGCACGCGATCGCCTTTGCGCGTGCAGCCGTCGGGCAGCACGAGCGCGACTTCACTCGCTTCGCCGCGAGCGTCGATCGGCGGGACGAATCGCATGCGCAAGTCACCTGGCGAGTCCTCGACGAACGCGAGGATGCCGGGGCGCAGGTCATGCGCGTACGCGGTGCCGGCGACGAGAAGGACGATGACGACCGCCAGCCTCATCGTCGCTCGACCTTCCAGCGCTCGCGCAGCTGGCGAAGCGCGGCCTCGCTCGCGATGCGGCGCTGCTCCTCGATCCACTCGCGTCGGACTTCGAGCCTCGCGGGCTCGAAGTCGGCCCCGCGCGCGGCCTCGGCACGGTCGACGCGCACGAGGTGGATGCCATGGCGCGATGTACGCCGGACCCAGGTGTTCGGCGGCTGCGCTGCGAGACCCTCCACGAACTGCGCGCCGAATGCCTCGGCGAGATCGGCGAGCTTGCGGCCGCGGTACTTGCGACCGCCGGAGAACACATCGCCGAGCGTGTCGTGGGAGGTGCCCGCGGCGAGCTGTGCTGCGAGCTGGTCCGCGCGCTTCGTGTCACCTCCCGTCACGAAGACGTGCGTGAAGTCGATGCGCTCGGGGACGGCGTAGCGATCGCGGTGCATGTCGAACCATGCGCGGAGCTGCACGTCGGTGGGCTCGGGAACGACCGCACTCTCCGCGAGTACGTAGCTCATGCGCGCGGCGATACGCTCGTGGATCATCGGATCGTCGCGCTCGAGGCCGCGGGCAAGTGCCTCGCGAAACAGGATCTCCTCGTCGATCCAGCGGTCGATCTCGGCATCGACCTCGACGGGCGTCGGCATGCGGCCGAGGCGCTGCTTCGCGCGTTCGGTCATCGCAGGTCTCGCGTCGGCGTCGAGCACGATCGTTCGATCGATCGCGACGGGTGCCGACGGTGTCGGCGATGCTGCCGGCGCGACCGGCGAACGCTCGCCGCGCACGACATCGAGCGCGAACAGCAGCGCGCCGAGCAGCACGAAGTGCAGGAGCGGTTCGCGCGCGACGGTCCTCCACATGATCAGCGCAGACCATGCTTCGCGAGCAAGCGGTGAAGGTGCACGCGATCGACCTCGGCGACACGCGCGGCGGCGCTGACGTTGTTGCCGTGGGCGGCGAGCAGACGCTCCAGGTACTGCCGCTCGACGTGCTGGACCCAGCGGTCGCGAACACTGCGTAGAGACTGCGTGATGTCGATCGCGGGCTCGTCGGCCGCGAGCTCGACGAGCTGGCCCGCGAGGCATCGCTCGACGTAGTTGCGTAGCTCGCGCACGTTGCCGGGCCACGCGTGCCGCAGCAGCTCGGGCAGGAGCTCGCCGCTCTCGAGCGAGCGAGCCATCGGCGACGTGCGATCGCCGAGGTGATCGAGGATCGCGCCGACGAGCGCGGGAATGTCGGAAGCGCGATCGCGCAGCGGCGGCATCCGCACGACGAGCACGGCGAGCCGGAAGTAGAGGTCCGAGCGAAACCGCCGCGCGTTGACCTCCTCCTTGAGGTTGCGGTTTGTCGCGGCGACGATACGAACGTCGATCGGCGTGCGCTTGGTACTGCCCACGCGCTGGACCTCGCGGCGATCGAGCACTCGCAGGAGCTTCGGCTGGAGATCGAGTGCGAGCTCGCCGATCTCGTCGAGAAACAGGGTCCCGCCGTTCGCCGCTTCGAACGCACCCGAGCGTGCGGCGCCTGCGCCGGTGAATGCACCGGCCTCGTGGCCGAACAGCTCGACCTCGAGGAGGTTCCCGGGGATCGCGCCACAGTCGATGACGATGAACGGTCCGTCGCGTCGCGCGCTCGCGAGGTGGAGTGACTCGGCCGCGAGGTCCTTACCGGTCCCGCTCTCGCCGTGGAGCAGCAAGGTGATGTCGGTCGCCGCGGCTGCCTCGAGCGATGCATATGCCGCGCGCATCGGAATGGATCCGCCGACGAGCTTGCCGAATCGATCGTTGGGTGACACGACGACATCGACGTTGCGCGTTCCGATCTCGAACCGCAGTTGCGTGCGTCCCAGGAGGAGCAATGCGCCATCGCGAAGCGGTGCTTCGATCACGGGCACACCGTCGACGTGCGTGCCGTTGCGGCTGCCGAGGTCGTGGAGGACCGGCCGCCCGCGCTCGACCTCGATCTCGCAGTGAAACCGCGACAGCGACGGGTCGGACAGCACGATGTCCGCGCGATCATCTGCGCCGATCACGGTGCGCGGTAGCGCGAAGGTGTACACGCGCCCGTCGGCGATCGAGACGAGACGGCACTCGCGCACCGTCGCGCGGATCTCGTTGCCGCTACCGATCGCCTCGGTGATGCGTGGATCCTCGGTCATCAGTCGAGGGTCTCGCGTGGTCGTGGCGGCGGACGCGTTGTCTTCCGCTTTGTCTTCGCGCGCGGCGGTGGCTTCGCGGTGGACGTGATGCTGGGCGGCTCGGAGGGCGGCGCGACGTCCGACGCGGGAGCCATGCGGACCGGCGCCGTGACGACCGCGGGTGCGAGGATCGCTGTCGAGCGGGTCGCGAACGCCACCCCGACGATGCCCGTCGCGAGGATCATGGCACCGCCTGCGAGGACCATCCACGGACGTCGCCGGCGCGCGAGCGGTGCTGCGATCGTCGGCGCGAGGGCTTCGGGGATAGGGCCCGCATCAGCCGTGATGCGCTCGTCGTCGAGCATCTCGTCGCCGCGCAGCAGGCGCGCGAGGTGTTCCGCGGACGCCGGGCGGCGCGACGGATCACGGGACAGACATCGCGAGAGAATCGCGTCGAGCGCGGGGGAAACGTCGACGAGCGAGCTGGCGCGGGCGGGCTCGTCGAATAACTGCGGGCACCGGCCGTCGTCGAAGTTCTGGAATGGATGACGCCCGGTGAGCACCTCGAACAAGATCACGCCCAGCGCCCAGATATCCGTGCACGGCGCGATCAGGCCGCTCGAGAGCTGCTCGGGTGCCATGTACGCGAGCGTTCCGACCATGCGGCCCGTCGTGACTGCCGAGCGCGTGCCGAGGTGCTTCGCGATCCCGAAGTCGACGATCTTGGGGCGCGCGCCGTCGAGCATCACGTTCGCGGGTTTGAGATCGCGATGGACGATGCCGCGGGCATGTGCGGCGGCCACACCATCGGCGAGCTCGGCGCCGAGCCGACGAGCTTCCGCTTCGGAGAAGCGGCCGTCGCGGCGCAACCGAGCAGACAGCGTCTCGCCCGCGACGTGCTCCATGACGAGGTAGCACCCGTGGTTCTCGGGATCGAGGCCAGCATCGAGCACGCGCACGACGTTCGGGTGATCGATGGTGCGGACCTTGGTCCCCTCGTCGACGAGCGCCACGGCCTGCGTGCTGTCGTCGGCGAGCTCGGGCCGCAGCAGCTTGATCGCGACGATGTCGCCGAGGAGCGCGTGCTCCGCGGTGTAGACCTCGCTCGTGCCACCGCGGCCGATGAGCGATTTTAATCGGTAGTTTCCGACGGTACGCACGGCGGCGCGATAATGTGCCACGAGATGCGCGCGGTTTCGGTGACGATCGTCGCCTTCGCAGCCACCCTGGTGTGCCCCGCACACGCGGAGCCCGTCGAGGAGGCGGCGCAGGTGCATCTCGACCGAGGAATCGCCGCGTTCGAGAAGGGCGATTTCCTCGCGGCTCATCGCGAGATGACGGCGGCGAACGGCCTGATGCCCACCAAACCGAACCCGTATCGCTGGCTCGCGCTCGTCGAGGTTCAGCTCGGCGACTGCGTGAAGGCCCTCGCAAACATCGAAGCCTTCCTCTCGCGTGTGGCCGAGGATGACGCTCGGCGCGCGGAGATGCTGCGCCTGCGCGAGCTCTGCAGCCGCACCGGCACGCTCGCGATCCGAACGACCCCCGAGCGTGCGCAGTTGCGAATTGATGGCGCGCACGTTGGCGTGGCGCCGTATCGCTCGGGCGCGTTCGCCGTCGGCGAGCACGAGATCCGCGCCGAGGCGCCGGGCTATGACGCGCTCTCGCGCTCGCTCGTGGTCACCGCCGGCGGCACGCACGACGTTCACCTCACACTTTCGCGGCCGGCAACATCTGTGACGCGTCGCTGGTGGTTCGTACCGGCGATCGCAGGTGCGGCGGTGATCATCACGGGTGCGGTCTTCCTCGCGACCCGCGACTCCGATGGTGACTCGGCGCTGCCCGGCATTGTTTGCGACGCGAACGGCTGTCGCCCGGGAGGATCGTAGATGCGTAGCGTAGTGCTCCTCGCGCTGGTCGCGTGCGGGGGCGATGACGATCCGTGCGGCGGGGTCGACGGCACGTGCGTCGCGGTGCGCGTGACATCGTCGACGATCGAGGCGATCGATCAGCTCGAGCTCGACGTGCTGTATGGCGATCGGCACGGGACGTCGGCGACGCAGCCCGGTGGGGGCGGCACGGTGTCGCTGCCGCTCACGACGTCGGTCGCGCTCGACATCGAGGCGGAGAGCGTGGTGGGCGTGGTCGCGGCGGGCAAGCTCGCTGGAAACGTGCTCGGCACGGGCGCCGCGTCGACGACGGTGCGCCCGGACGCGCGCGCGACGATCGAGCTCGTGCTCGCCGAGCCGGCGGCGTGTGTGGCGGGCGCGTTCTATTGTGGTGGCGACAAGCTCGCCGGCGATCCGCAGACGCTGTATCAGTGCAACGGCGGCGGCGTGCCCCTCGCGCGCGGGCGCTGCACCTTCGGGTGTGTGGTGCGCCCGACGGACGATGATGTCTGCGACGGCGGGCCGATGACGTGTATGGACGGCGGGTTCTATTGCGGCGGCAACGAGCTCGCCGGCGATCCGAGCACGCTGTATCGGTGTAGTGGCGGGGCAGGGACCGCGCCGATGCGATGCCGCGATGGGTGCGTGATCGCACCCGCCGGTAGCGACGATCACTGTCGCTAGTTGCAGTCTGGGGCGACGCGACCGTCGCTGCCCGTCGAGACGTACGCGTCGGCGACGTAGCCATCGCCGATGTCGTCCCACAGCGTCGACGTGCCGTACGTGCCGGTCACCGCCTGGCCCTTCTTCTGGCACTTGATCGTGACGAACACGCCGTCACCGACCGTGCCGATCGCGGCGGAGTCGGTGGTCGCGCCCTTGCGGACGGTGAGGCGCGCGCCCGCGGTGTTGATCCGGCCGGTCGCGCCGCCACCGCCGCTGCAGTTCGCGCTCTTGTAGTTCTTGGTTCCGTAGTAGAGAGCGGTCGCGCCGTTGAACTTCGCGCGCACGGCGTTGCCGTTCTGGCGCAGCTCGTAGTGGAGGTGTGGGCCGGTCGATCCGCCCGTGCTACCGACGGTGCCGATCTTCTGGCCGCGGCTGACGACCTGGCCGACGTTGACCGATTGCGTCGAGAGGTGTGCGTAGCGCGTCGAGTAGCCGTTGCCGTGACGGATCTCGATCCACCGGCCGTAGCTCGTGCTGCCCGTGTTCGCGACGCGCGTGATCGTGCCGGCCGCCGCCGCGACGACGGTGTCGCCCGAGTCGTTGAAGCGATTGAAGTCGACCGCGAGCTGCGGGCTGTGTGCAGTACGCGTTTGTCCGGCCCACACCTGGCCGCAGGGGAACGGCAGCTGGAAGCTCGGCGACAGCGCGTAGATGTCTGTCACGATCTCTTCGTCGGCGGCGACGGCATCGTCCTCGGCCGTCGGCCCCTCGTCCCACATCTGCTCGTCACCGAGCGCGCCGGCCGGATCGTCGTCGGCCTCGTCGGCGCAAGCGAAGAGGAGCGTGGCCAATGCGAACGTCTTCAGGATGGCTTTCATGGCCTGCCCCAACAGCAAGCAGCACGCCAGGCGTAACTCGCCCGGATCGCTGGCTACCGCGCTCGCCGCTGTAACGGCCGGCGTTACAGGTGCAAACCGCTGTCAGGTCGGATGGGACAGGATCCACACCGCGAGCGCGGCTTGCTCGCGCACGAGCACAGGCGTCTTCGCGATCGCGCGAAGTCCCTCGCGTGCCAGCTCGTGGGCCTTATCGTGCGCGCCGAGGCGCCAGTGGACGTCGGCCGCTGCGAGGAGCGTGGTGGGGACGGTGCGCGCGATGTCGATGCCATCGGCGATCTCGCGATCGAACATCGCCGCCGCCTCGCCGAGGTCGCCGCCCTTCGCGAGACAGCGCGCGAGCCCGAGGCGCACCGCTTGCTCGATCGTGTGGTGGCTTGTCACCGCGAGCACGTCGCGATACGCCGCGCGCGCGCCCACGCAGTCGCCGCTCGCCTCGAGGATCTCGCCGCGCGTCTGATGAAACCCCGCCGCGTGCGCGGAGATGGCGGTGGCGCCGAGGGTGGCGAGTGCGCGCTCGTTGAGCGTGCGTGCCTTCACGAGGTCGCCGCGCTCGAGCGCGATGCTGCTCTCGAGATCATCGAGCGTGCCGGAGAGGAAGGCCGGCAACGTGGTGCCCGCCATCTCGCGACGCACGCGATCGACGAACGCCTGCGCCTCTGCATCACGACCGACGTCACGAAGCTCCCACGCGGCCTCGACCAGCGAGAGCGGCACGCCACCGAGGTCAGGCACGCGCGCGACCGACGACGATGACGACGTGAGGTGCTCGGTGTCGAGGCTCTGCGCCCACACGACGGCCGCCTCGTCTTGCTTGCCGAGGCGCTTGAGCACCTGCGCGAGCCCGTTGCGAAGCGCGGGAAGGCGGCGATCGTGCGCGCCGAACGCTGTGACGCCGGCCGCGACCGCCGCGCGCATCTCGCGCTCCGCGACATCGAGCGCGCCACGCGCGAGCGCATCTTGGCCGACCGCCCACCCGAGGAAGCTCTCCATCCCGACGAGCGTGCTGTCCTGTCGCCACCGCAGCCGCGCGACCGCCGCACGCGCCGCCGCGATCAGCTCGTCGCGTTCTGCTTCGGGACGATTGGCGATCGACGCCGACGCGACGAGGTCGATCGAGATCTCGGCGATCAGTACGTCGTCGGCACCGGCTTGCGCCGCGTGGAGCGCGCGGCGCAACGTGGCGACGCTCGCGGTTTCCTTGAGTGGCAGCTGCTCGCGACCGGCGACGCGCAACGCCTCGGCGACGAGCGGGTGATAGCCGAGACGCTCCGCGCGATCGGCGATGTCAACGAGCAGCGGAATCGCATCCCGCGGATTGCCGAGCGAGGCCTTCGTGCGCGCCGAGTCGAACCAGATCGCGAGCTTCGCCAGCTCGGCGCGCTGCTGCGGGTCTCGCGGCTCCGGTTGGCGCGCCGCGAGGTGCTCGGCGGCGTTGCAATCATCGAGCGCGGGCAGGGCGTAGACAGCGCGGCGCGCGAACTTCGCGCCCCGCTCGTCGATGGCAAGCAGCGCATCGACGAGCACACCGAGCGCGCGGCGCCGATTCGCGAGACACGCCGCGCGCAGCTCGGTCACGGGCGGAGCATCGTCGGCGCGCCCCGCGCGGCACACCTCGACGTGCTGGTGGCCCCAGCGCGTCGCGTAGTCATCGAGCGCAACGAGCACCGGCTGCGCGTCCTTGCCGAGCCGTGCACGCGTGGCATCGCGGCGCGCGGCATCCCACAGTCCGGGGAGCTCGCCCGAACACGCCGGGCGCGTGTCGCGCGCACCGACGGCGACACCTGCCGTGGTCGCGATCGCCACGAGCCCGATCGCCGCCGCGATCGGCCAGCGTCGCATGCGCTTCGGCGGCGCGAGCGCATCGGCGAGTTGCTCGGCCGACGCGAACCGCGCCGCGGGATCCTCCGCGAGCCCGCGCTCGAGCACGCCGCGCAGCCACGCGGGCGCGGACTGCGGCACCTCGC
The DNA here is from genome assembly GCA_030857175.1 of Myxococcota bacterium. GTDB lineage: Bacteria > Myxococcota_A > Polyangia > Haliangiales > Haliangiaceae > JABFXX01. The sequence continues at coordinate 108,531 of JALZOJ010000020.1, forward strand.
CGACGGGCGCGGCGAACAGGCTCTCGTAGAGCGCGGCGCACAGGCTCCACTGATCGCTGCGGGCATCCGCCGGCTCGCCGCGCACGACCTCGGGTGCCATATAGCCGAGCGTGCCGACGAGGCGGCCGTCGACGGTCTCCGACGCCAGGCCGAAGTCCGCGACGCGCGCGCGACCGTCGCTGCCGACGAGGATGTTGTCGGGCTTGATGTCGCGATGCGTGAGCTCGGCTGCATGTGCCGCCGCGAGCCCGCGCGCCGCCTGCGCGAACACGCCGACGATCTCCTCCGTCGTGCGCGGTGCGGCCGCGATCCACTCGCGCACCGTGCCCGCGTCGACGTGCTCCATCACGAGGTACGTCGCATCGCCGTGACGCGCGACCTCGTACGCCGTGACCACATTTGGATGATTGAGTCGCGCGAGCGCTTGCGACTCGCGCACGAGCCGCGCCTGCGCGTCCTCGGTCTTCGCACGCAACAGCTTCACCGCGACGTCGCGATCGAGACCGGTATCGCGCGCGAGATAGACGACACCCATGCCGCCCGCGCCGAGCGGCCGCACGATCCGGTGTCGCCCCACGAGCACGCCCGCCGTGATCCGCGGGACCGCGTCGGTGGCCGCGCCGGTGTGCCGCGCGCGCGCGAGCGAGACCAGCTCGCGGCACGCATCGCAGGTCTCGAGATGCGCGAGCGCGCCACGCGCGGACGTCTCGCCGGCGACCATCGCCGCGACCACGTCGTCATCGAGACAGTCGTTCGCCACCATGCGCGGAGAGCGTGATACAGGCACCTGGATGACCGTGCCAGCAGAAACGCCGCGCTGCCCGGAGGACCTGGCGGTCGCGTGCGCGGCACTTGCCGGTGATCACGCGGCGTTGCGTGCAGTCGATCAACACTTCGCCGACGTCCGCGTCGCGCTGCGCGGCGTGGTCCCCGATCACGAGATCGACGAGCTCGTGCAAGAGGTGCGGATCAAGGTCGTCGTCGACAAGAAGCTCGAGAGCTACACGGGCAAGGGTCCGCTGCGCGCGTGGCTGCGCGTCGCGCTGCTTCGCGCGGGGCTCGATCGCCGCCGCATGGCCGGCGGCCGAGCCGACGTTCCGCTCGACGATGTCGCGTGGCTCGCACACGCCGCCGACAGCGATCCGGCCCTCGCCGCCATTCGCGGCACGCTCGGTCCCGTCGTGCGCCGCGCGCTCGAGACCGCGCTCACCAAGCTCGACGCACGCGAGCGGTTGATCCTGCGCCAGCACCTCGTCGACGGCTTGCCCGCACCCGAGCTCGCGTCGCTCCACGGCGTGCATCGCGTGACGGCGTTCCGCTGGCTCGCGGCGATCCGGCAGCGCGTCCTCCACGATGTCCGTGCGACCGTCGCGCGCGAGCTGTCGCTCGGCGGCGAGTCACTCGCGAGCTTGATGCGCGAGCTGCGTGCGAGCGCGGCGCCCTCGGTCGAGCGGCTGCTGATCGCCTCCGAACCGCGCTGAATCACTGCACGAAAAAAATCTGTGCAACCGATCGGCGCCCCCTCCGTCAAGGCCGCGGAATACGGAGGACCGCCATGAATCGCATCTCGATCTCGCTTCTACTCACCGCCGCACTTTGTTCGGCTGCATCCGCCGAGCGCAAGGCGACCGGCGGCGGCGTGCCGGCCGACTGGGCACCGTCCACGGGCAAGGAGATGCCGGTGGCCAAATCGCCGGAGCTCGATCAGGCCGCGCTCGAGAAGGCGCTCGTCAAAGGGCTCAAGCTCGCGCGCGCCGCGAAGGACAAGCCCGGCTGCAACGCGGCACTCACGCTGCTGTATCCGTCGGCGACGCGCCTCCAGCTCGCGGTCGGTCCGAAGACCGCGCCCGTGTTCGAAGCACTCGCGTATTGCGCGCGCAAGACGAAGCGCTTCCAGGTGCTCGAGCACGTCGCGCGCGCGACGGCCGGCACGCAGGTCGGCCGCGCGAGCGATCTCGCGACCGCGCTGATCGGACAGGACCGCCGCGCCGAAGCCGCCGCGGAGATCAAGAAGGGACTCGCGGCCACACCAAAGGATCCGTTCCTGCTGCTCGCGAAGGCAAAGCTCGCGTGTGTCGAGCGTGACTTCACGACCTGCCGCGACCATGCGGTCCTCGTGCTCGCGACGAAGTCGAAGGACCCGGAGCTCAAGAGCGCACACGGGATGGCGCACGTCTCGCTCTGGTTGTCGAACCTCATGCTCGGCGACTATGCCGCCGCTCGCACCGCCGCCGCGAAGATGCCGGCGCCCGCGCTGCGCGACGGCCTCGTCAAAATAATCGTTCCGGCCGAACGCGCGAAGCTCGCCGTCGACTATGACGCGAGCGAGCAGCTCGCCCTCGGCACGTACCACCTGGCCGGCAAGGTCAACCCCGCACCGTTCGAGCTCACGTTCGGCAATGGCGACAGGAAGGATCGCGAGCTCCGTATCGAGGTAGAGATTCCCGGCGTGACGTCGAAGACGGTGAAGTCGGTCGTCGTCCTCGGCAAGCGCGCCGAGCACGTCGCACTGACGCCCACGCTGCTGCCGACGTTCGCGATCGCCGACGTGCGTGCACCACAACGCGTGAGCCTGAACGTCAAGGTCACTGAAAATGACAAGGTCGTGTTCGAGCGCTCGGTGCCGACGGAGCTCCTGCCGCGCGACTACCTGCCGACGTGGCACAAGACGAGCGCGGACTCCAAGCGTCCGACGCTTCACAACACCGGCGCATGGGTGACGCCGAACGATCCGTCGATCGAGCAGTTCCTCACCAAGGCGAAGCAACGGCTCGTCGGTCGCCAGGTGTTCTCGGGCCCGCAATCCGAAACCATCCCGCAGGTGCAGGCGATCTACGACGAGCTCAAGGCGCGCGGCGTCTCGTACGTCATGGATCCCGGCGTCACCTCGGATCAGTTCATCGGCCAGCGCACGCGGCTGCCGTCCGAGGTCCTCGCCTCGACGAACGCGCAGTGCCTCGAGAGCACCCTGCTGTTCGCGACGGTGCTCGAAGCGATCGGCCTCACCCCGATCATCGTGACCGTGCCGGGCCACGCGTTCGTCGGCTGGCATGCGAGCCCGAAGGACGGCCCGGCGAATCCGCTGTTCTTCGTCGAGACGACGATGGTCGGCACCGGCGCGTTCCAGAGCGCGGTCAAGGTCGCGATGAATCGCGTCGCGCAGGAGACCAAGGCGGGCACGTTCAAGACCGGCGCATCGCGGCTGATCGAGGTGAAGGACCTGCGTGCGAAGGGCGTGACGCCGCAGCCCGCGCGTTAGGCTCGAACAGCACCTGGGATCAGTGATGCATCCGCTCTGATCCGCGTATGCTCCGGGCGTGCGAGCCACCATCCTTGTCCTGTTCCTCGTCGCGTGTGGTCCCTCCCCGAGGCCGGCGTCGCCGCCCGCGCAGCCGCCCGTGCAGCCGCCCGTCGCGAGTAACGAAGAGACCTTCACCGGCACGATCACGAAGATCGATTTCGGCTGCGCCGCCGACGCGCGCTGCGACCTCGTCGTCGACAACACGAAGAACGTGCACTTCGGGCACGACACGCGCCGCGAGGGCGGCAAGATTCCGTTCGGCAACACCGACCAGATCTTCACGCTGATGGACGCGCCGCAGCAGGGCGTCGGCCGGCGCGTGGAGGTGTTCGCGGCCAAGAGCGGCGAGGGCTACACGCTGCAGGGCAAGACCGACTACTACATCAAGGTCTTGCCGTGACCTGGCACGCGGTCGCGAAGGTCGGTGACGTCAAGCGTGGTGACGTCCTCGCCGTCGCGGTCGCCGGGACCGACATCGTCGTTGGCCTCGACGGTGACCGCTACTTCGCGACCCAGCGCAAGTGCGTGCATCGGGGCGGTGACCTCGTCGAGGGCATCATCTCGCGCGGTCACATCATCTGCCCGCAGCATGGCTGGCGGTTCTCGACTGAAACGGGCAAGACGCCCGAACCATCCGAGCTGTGTCTCGTCACGTACGCCGTGCGCGTCGTCGAGGAGCGCATCGAAGTCGAACTGAAAGAAGGAAGCGAATGCCCACCGTCAGCTTGATCGAAGGAGATGGAATCGGCCCCGAGATCGCGGTCGCGACCGTGCGGGCCGTCGAAGCCGCAGGCGGCAAGGTCACGTGGGAGCGCGTCGATGCGGGCGCCGGCGCCGTCGAGAGGCACAAGGACCCGCTGCCGAACGCGACGATCGAGTCGATCAAGAAGAACCAGCTGGCGCTCAAGGGCCCGCTCGCCACGCCGAGCGGCGGCGGCTATCGTTCGGTCAACGTCACGCTGCGCCAGCAGTTCGACCTCTACGCGAACGTCCGCCCGGCCCGCACGATCGCGGGCGTCCCGTCGCGCTACACGGACGTCGACCTCGTCATCGTTCGCGAGAACACCGAGGACCTCTACGCCGGCGTCGAGCACTACGTCGATCCGCGCCGCACCGCCGCCGAGTCGATCGCGATCATCACGAAGTTCGGCAGCGAGCGCGTCATCATCTACGCGTTCGAATACGCGCGCCGCATGGGCCGCAAGAAGATCACGCTCGTCCACAAGGCGAACATCCTCAAGATGTCGAACGGCCTCTTCCTCGACTGCGGCCGCGAGATCGCGAAGCGCTATCCCGACATCCAGTTCGACGACATGATCGTCGACGCGACCGCGATGAAGCTCGTCGTCGCGCCGGAGAAGTTCGACGTCATCGTCACGATGAACCTGTTCGGCGACATTCTCTCCGACCTCACGGCAGGGCTCATCGGTGGGCTCGGCGTCGCGCCCGCGGCGAATATCGGCGCAGCCGCCGAGGGCGAGCGCGGTCCGGCGATGTTCGAGGCCGTGCACGGCACCGCGCCCGACATCGCGGGCAAGGGCATCGCGAACCCGACGGGCCTGATGCTCTCGGCCGCGATGCTGCTCGACTACATCGATCAGCGCGACGCGGGCGATCGCCTTCGCAAGGGCGTCTACGCGGCGCTCGCGAATGCCGAGACGCGCACCGGCGATCTCGGCGGCAAGGCGAACACGGCGCAGTACACCGACGCCGTCATTCGCGCGATGAGCTAGCCGTCGACAGTGACGGTCTGGATCTGCTGGAAGCGCGTGAACAGGCGCTCGATGGCGCCGATCGGTGCATAGCCAAGCGCGGCCGCTGCTTCGCCGAGACGAACACCGGGCAGACGATCTTGCATCTGCAGCGCGCGGAAGAGCTGGAAGCGATCGAGGACGCCTTGGTCGACGAGGTACTCGCCGAACGAGATCTCCTGGAGGCCATCCGAGACGACGTCGAGCCCCTGGCCCGAGTACTCGAAGTAATGGCGCAGGTCGCGCTTGTTCTTCGCGTTGGCGTAACCGGGCGTGAGCTCGAGCGAGGTGACCTGCATGGCTCTTCGGGTGATGAGCAGGGGATGTGCCAGCAAGGGTGTGAAGAGGATGATCCTGAAGTCGCGTCGTATCGAGAACTTGCGTGTAGCAGAGTCGAACAAACGGTGAGATGCGCAGCAAGCGGCAACTCGACTAGCCGGCGGGTGTTCATGTTGTTGCCAGTTCAGTTGGCTAACACCGCGGACCGTCGTACGACCTCTGGACATGCAGTTGCGCAGATTGATCGCGTTCGCGGCGTTGGCAGCCTGCCATAAGGAAGGGCCGAGCGCCGACCGCGCGCAGACCACCGCACCCGAAGCGGCGCCCGTCACGCCACCGCCCGCACCGATCGTGACCGGCTCGGCGGGCGCGGCACCGATGCCGCCTCCCGCCGGGCCACCACCGGGCACCGACAAGCTGACGAACGTGCCCAGCGAGATCGCGTCGAAGCTCGAGCTCGTCGAGGTCGTGCGCGGGCTCGCGCGACCCGTGCTCTTGGTCGTCGCGCCGGGTGACACGAAGAAGCGCATGTACATCGTCGAGCAGCACGCGGGCCGCGTGCGCGTGCTCGAGAACGGCAAGCTCTCCGCGACGCCGTTCTTCACGATGGACCGCAAGATCTCGACGGGCAACGAGCAAGGTCTGCTCGGCCTCGCGTTTCATCCCGAGTTTCAGAAGAACGGCCTCGTCTACATCAACTACACGGCCGACGACAAAGACACGCACATCGTCGAGTACAAGGTCGCGAGCGGTGGCGAGAAGGTCGACGTGTCCACGCGCCGCGAGATCGTCGAGATCGATCAGCCGTACTCGAACCACAACGGTGGTCACGTCGCGTTCGGTCCCGACGGGAAGCTCTACACGGGTATGGGCGACGGCGGCTCGGCAGGCGATCCGCTCAAGGCCGGCCAGAATCCGAAGATGCTGCTCGCGAAGATCCTGCGCTTCGACGTGAGCGCGGCGAAGCCCGTGCCGGAGATCGTGCACATGGGCGTGCGCAATCCGTGGCGGTTCTCGTTCGATCCCATGACCTCGGCGCTCTACATCGGCGACGTCGGGCAGAACGCGTGGGAGTACGTGTTCGTCGTGAGCGGCACCGACGGTGTCTCGCACAACTTCGGATGGAACATCATCGAAGGCAGTCACTGCTACGGCGCGCGCACGTGTGACAAGACCGGGTTCACGCTGCCGGTCGCCGAATATCCGCACGACGACGGCTGCTCGATCACCGGCGGGTTCGTGTATCGCGGCAAGGCACTGCCCGAGCTCGACGGTCACTACTTCTACGCGGACTACTGCACCGGCTTGTTGCGTAGCTTCAAGTGGACCGACGACACGTCGACGCCGATCGCACCGGGCTGGATCCGCGATCACTGGGGCTGGAAGGGCGCGCTCGATCGCAAGGGCGTGCTCTCGCAGGTGAGCTCGTTCGGCATCGATCACGACGGCGAGCTCCACATCGTTCTGCTCACCGGCTCGATCTACAAGCTCGCACGCCGTCCGTAGAGCGTGCGACCTGCGACGCGACGCGAGGTCGTCGTGCGTGACAGGGTGTTGTCATGGTCGGATATCGGCGCGTGCGCGGGCCCGGTATGCCCGAGGGATGCGAAGCCTCGGGATCGTGGTTCTGGTCGGATGTGCAAGCAGCTCGCTCGGCTACATCCAGCCGCCGCCGAGCTCGAACGGCTCGGTAGGCCTCGGCTCGATCCACGGGCGGCTCGCGGTCGCGCTCGAGACCGAGTATCGCCGCAAGGCCGGGCACGTGGAGCCGCCGGTCAGCCTCGTGCCGGCGGATGGCAGCGAGCTCGTGCTGACGAAGCTCGCCGGTGACGTCACGATCGTTGGACCGCTCGCGCACACGGAGCTGCGCTTCTCGTTCAAGAACACCGAAAATCGGCAGCGCGAGGGACGCTTCTCGGTGACCCTGCCACCGAGCGCCGCGATCACGCGGTTCGCGATGAAGATCAACGGCGAGTGGCGCGAGGCGCGCGTCGTGGCTCGCGAGAAGGGCAGGGAAGTCTACGAGCGGTTCTTGCACCGCAACATCGATCCGGCGTTGCTCGAGCAGGACCTCGGCAACATCTTCTCCGCCCGCGTGTTCCCGATCGCGGCGCTCGAGGACAAGGAGCTCATCCTCGCGTACGACCATCAGGTCTCGGCGGCGAACGGCTACGAGCTCGCGCTGAGCGGTCTGCCGATGATTGGCGATCTCGTGGTGCACGTCGACAACAACGGCAAGCACGAGACGTACACGAAGAAGGACGACGTTCCGAGCGATCTGTCGTACGCGGTTCCGCATGGCACGGATGCGGTCGCGGTGGGCGAGGCGTTCGTCGTGCGCGTCGAAGATGTGGTGACGAGCCCCGAGGCTGCACCACTCGATCGCGTGCTGTACCTCGTCGACACGAGTGCATCGCGGGCACCCGTGATGGCGAAGCAGAGCGAGCTCTTGCAGCAGCTGTTCGCGGCCAACCCGAATGGCACGAGCGTGGTCGCTGTCTTCGACCAGACGACGGTCGAGCTGTTCCGCGGCCGCGCGTCGCACACGCGCGGGATCACGCAGCGCATCCTGTCTCACGGCGCGCTGGGCGCCTCGAACCTCGGTGCAGCGCTCGAGCGTGCGACGACGATGGGCGTCTCGCGCGTCGTGATCATCGGCGACGGGGTCCCGACCGCTGGCGAGCACGATGCCGAGAAGCTCGCCGCGATCGTGCGCGGGTCGCAGATCCAGCGCGTCGATGCGGTGCAAGTCGGCCAGCACCTCGACCGCACCGTGCTCGATCAGCTCGTGCGCGCGGGCAAGCTGCCGGGCGTGCTCGTCGACGGCAACAGCCCGCAGCGGGCCGTGCGCCAGCTCACCTCCGCGGTCGCGCCGCCGACCGCGATCGAGGTCGACGGAGCCACCGCGCACTGGCCGACCACGACGGCGAACCTCGGCCCGGGCGAGCCCCTGTTCGTGTACGGCCTGCGCAAGAACACGGGGCCGATCGTCGTGCGCTTCGGCGCGCGGATCGTGAACGTGAGCCCGCGCGAGGGCCACGCACGACTGCGTCGCGCCGTCGCGCGCGCAGAGCTCGCGGCCCTCCTCGGTCGGAAGCAGACGCCCGAGCTCGGCGACGAGATCGAGAAGCTCGCGCTCGCACACGAGCTCGTCTCGCCGCGGACGTCGCTGATCGTTCTCGAGAGCGACGCCGACGAGCAGCGCATGCTGGGCTCGCGTGACGGCACGAAGCCGCCGACGTTTCGCGAAGACTTCACGCGCAACATCCCGACCGGTCGCACGTTCGGGAGCGTGCTCGGTGCGGCCGCGGGCTCGCAGGGCGATGGATGGGGGTTCTCGGGCTCGTCGTCGCTCGAGAACCAGTACGTCATCGAGGGAATCAACACGACAGGGCTCGTGTTCGGCACGACGGGCGGCGTTCGCACGGACGTGATGTCTCCGCTCGCGCTCGACCTGGCGGCGAATTCGATCCGGCACAACGCCTTCGTGTTCGGCCACCATGGTGACTTCCCCGAGCGGTGGACGCCACCAAAGCCCACGTACGAGCGTCCGTACACCGGGCGATTTCACGAGGTGATGAAGACAATCGCGACCCGCGAGGCTCGTGCGCTCGAGGTCGCGAACGACTGGCACGTCGGAAATCCCGGCGACATCGCCGCGATCATCGCGCTCGGTGAGGCGCTCGAAGCGAACGGCGCCGGCAACCTCGCCGCGCGCGCGTACGGCTCGATCGCGGACCTCTACCCGAATCGCGCGGAGATGCTGCGCGTGGCGGCCGAGCGCCTCGATCGGACGGGGGCGCGCATGCTCGCGATCGACTTCTATCGCCGTGCCTTGCGCGAGCGTCCCGATCAGATGTTCACGTCGCGGCTGCTCGCGTGGGCACTGTTCCGCGCGAACAAGCCCGAGGAAGCGCTCGAGACGATCGAGGCCTCGCTGAAGCTCGGGGGCCCCGATCACGTCGAGCGCGTGATGATGGACGATGCATCGATCATCACGGCGAACATCGTCGCGCGTCACCCCGAGCGACGCTACGCGATGAAGTTTCCGATTGCCGCCGAGCCGTCGTTGCGCTTCGTGCTCGCCTGGGAGACCGATGTCACGGACGTCGATCTGCACGTGCGCGACAAGCACGGCAACCGCGCGACGTCGAAGACCGGCGCACTCGCATCGGGCGGGGCCGTCGTCAGGGACATGACCGACGGCTTTGGCCCGGAGGCGTTCGTGATCCGGAGCCCGAAGGCATTCCCGTATCAGCTATCCGCGCACTACGTGTCAAAGGGACCGATGGGCATCGGCCTCGGCACCGTGCAGGTGATTCGCCACGACGGTCACGGGGGCGTCGTCATCGACGACCGGCCGTTCGTGATCCAGAACGACAATGCGCTCGTGGAGCTGGGGATGGTGACGGCTCGCTGATCTTGGACACACGTCGCGCGGCGGTCCTTGGGACCTGAATCGTCGACGGAAAACGACAACTTTCCCGAGACCGTTTTGACGTGATCACGCGTCGTCAAGGCCATGCGTACACGCCTCCTCGCACTCGCCCTTCTCGCGAGTTGCTCTTCCAAGCCCACCGAATCCACGAAGACCGCGGCGCCCCAGCCGCTTCCCACGCCGAGCACCGCGGGGTCGAGCATGCTCGCCAGCGACCGCTGCGACGCGGTGCGCGACCTGATGGTCGACACCGTCGTCCACCAGACGCTCGGTGGTGGCTACATCGGCCATCGCGGTCAGATCGGCATCACCGACGGACGAGCCCTGCCGGCCGCACCGATGGCCGACATGAAGCAAGAGAGCTCGTCGGGAGCCGGCATGGCGACCGCGGCGCCCGCCGACCCGTCGCACTACACGACCACGAACGTGCAAGAGCGCGGGGTCGACGAGGGCGACCTCGTGAAGACCGACGGCAAGTTCATCTACACGCTGCGTAACAACGAGCTTCTGATCGCGAAGACGTGGCCCGTCGCCGACACCGAGCTCGCATCGCGCGTCGCGTTCAAGAACGTGCAGGTGCAGCAGATCTATCTGCAGGGCAACAAGGTGATCGTTCACGGTCAGTCGAACGATTCGGCCGCGACGCGCGTCGTCGTGATCGACGTCAGCGACCGCACGCAGCCGAAGCTGGTCCGTACGTTCGACGTCGACGGCCAGAACGCGAGCTCGCGCGTGATCGACGGTGACCTTTACCTCGTGCAGAACGGCGCGCTGGCCGTGCCGCCGAAGCTCTATCAGGTCGCACAGGAGATGCTCGCGAAGATCCCGCGCGCGGACCAGCAGTCGCTGCGCCCGTGGGAGATCCAGAGCCGGCTCGCGAAGTCGATGAAGGCGTCGCTGCTCGACAACCTCAGCGTTGCCGATATCCGCGACGCGCTGCCGAAACTGCGCGCGGGCGGCAACACCTCGACGATGAAGTGCAGCGACCTCTACGTGCCGCAGGACAACATCCAGCTCGGCATCACGTCGCTGGCGCGCATCACGATCGACAACCAGCGCAACGACCTCGTCGGTGCGATGGTCAGCGGCGGGCAGGTCTACGCGTCGACCGAAGCGGTCTACGTCTCGGCGCCCGCATACACGTGGAACCAGCAGGGTGCCGCGAGTTATCAGACGCAGATCCACCAGTTCTCGCTGACCGCGAACGACGGTCGACCGACGTACGTCGCGACCGGCGCCGTTGACGGCCAGCTCTTGAACCAGTTCTCGATGAGCGAGCACAAGGGAGACCTTCGCGTCGCGACGACCGACTGGAACTGGTCGGGCGGGCAGGGCGGCAATCACCTGTTCGTCATGCGCGCCGAGGGCCGCTCGCTCGCGACGATCGGTGCGATCCGCGGCCTCGCGAAGGGCGAGCGCATCTACGCCGGCCGCATGTTCGGCGACAAGGGCTACCTCGTCACGTTCCGCCAGACCGACCCGCTGTTCACGCTCGACCTCAGCGACCCGAAGAATCCCAAGGTCGCCGGCGAGCTCAAGATCAACGGCTTCTCGAACTACATCCATCCGATGGGCGGTGACTTGCTCCTCGCGATCGGCCAGGACGCCGACGACAACGGCCGCATCACCGGCTTCCACATGCAGGTGTTCGACGTCTCCGATCCGTCGAAGCCGACGCGCCGCTTCCACGAGAAGCTGTCGTCGTGGTCGAACTACTCGATGAGCGCGGCGCAGAGCGACCACCACGCGTTCACGTATGACCCGGTCACCGGCACACTCGCGCTGCCGGTCGCGGGTAACACGCACGATGGCGAAGCGTTCAACGCGCTCGTCGTCTACAACCTCGACAAGAAGCGCGGCTTCGAGCTCGCCGGCCGCATCACGCACCGCGAGCTCGCGCGCGAGATGCTGAACGCGAGCTGCGACGAAGGCGACCCGTGGAATCAGTGCAACGGCAACGGTCGCTACATGCTTCCGCAGCTCTCTCAGATCGATCGTAGCGTCGTCGTCGACAAGTACATCATGACCCTCGGCGCTTCGGGCCTCGAGATCCATTCGCTCGACCGCGTGTCGGAGCGTGCGGCGCGTCTGCGCTGGCCGCAGGCGAACGTCGGCCAGGAGCCCGAGCTCGTGGTTCGTGCCGACTGAAGTACGCGTCGGGATCCGCGAGTAGGCCGCGCATCAGCGGTCGGCTGCCGAGCGCGAGCAGCTCGTCGGGCTGCTTCCAGCGAAAGTGCGGATGGTGGCCCTTCACGATCAGGAGCGAGACGAGCCCGTGCACGAATGACCAGATCGCGAGCGCGAGGCCGTTCGCGTCGGTGTGCTCGGGCCGGAATCGCTTCTGCGCGATGCACTCCTCGACGGTGTGGAGCAGCAGCGCGAACCCGGCGAAGCCCGGGTCGTCGGCTTCGTCCGGTGGGACCCTCGTCGTCGCGGGCGTGAGGAACAGCAGCGTGTAGTGACGCGGCATCGAGAGCGCGAACTGCACGTACGCCTCGCCGAGCTTGTCGAGACGCTCGACCGGGTCGGCGATGTCGCGCATCGCGAGCAGCGCGCCTGCGAACTTGCCGAAGTCCTCGTTGCACATCTGCTCGATGAGGTCCTGCTTGTCCTTGAAGTGGACGTAGATCGCCGTCGTCGAGTACTCGATCTTCTGCGCGACCTCCCGGAGCGTGACGGCCTCGACGCCGCGCTCGACGAACAGCTCGCGGGCCGCGTCCAAAATCGCGGTGCGCTTCGCTTGTCGTTCACGTTCGATGCGGTCGGCGGTGCCCATGAGGTCCGTTGATCTACGCGGTCTTAACCGTTTGCCAGGCGTTGGGTATTGACGTTCCTGAGAATACTGCTGTTCTATCACGTAACAATGTTACGTCACAAAGCGATGTTTCTGGTCATGGTGCTCGCGGGAACGGCGCAGGCAGACATTCGCGGCCGCGTCGTCGACGCGGTGACGCGCGAGCCCGTCGAGGGCGCGACGGTGTATGCCGACGGCGATCCGGTCACGACCGACGCCGAAGGAGTCTTCGAGCTCCGCGGCGAGTCCGCGACGGTGACCGTGGTGGGTGCGGACTACCAGCCGATCGTCGTCGCGCTCGCGCCCGGCGAGCTCGTGATCGCGCTCCCACGGGCACGCGACGGCGAGGTGATCGAAGTCGTCGCGAAGCCGCCGCCACAGGCGCCGGGTGCGGTGACGTTGCGACGGGACGAGGTCATGCGGGTGCCCGGTGCGCGCGGCGACGTGCTCTCCGGCATCAAGAACCTGCCGGGCATCGCGAACAACGGATCGCTCGCGCCGTTCTCGGCCGGCCTGATCATCCGCGGCAGCTCGCCGGAAGACTCGCGGATCCTCGTCGACGGCTTCGAGATCCCGGTGCTCTATCACTTCCTCGGCGTGCAATCGGTGCTGCCGGGCGAGCTGATCGAGACGCTCGACTACCTGCCGGGCTCGTACGGCGTTCGCTACGGCAAGGCGTCGGGCGGCATCGTCGATGTCGGCTCGCGCGAGATCCCGCGAGAGCGCGCCGCGTTCGCCGAGGTCTCGTTCGTCAACGCCGCCGCACTCGTGCAAGGGCCGATCGGCAAGAACGCGGGCTATGTCGTCTCGGGTCGTCGCTCGCTGATCGACGCGATCCTGCCGGCGGTCCTGCCGAGCGACAACGAGAACCTCTCGTTCACCGCGTACCCGCGCTACTACGACTACCAGGCGAAGCTGGTCTGGAACCCGAAGCGCTGGAAGCTCTCGGGCTTCGTGTTCGGAAGCGACGACAAGGTCGACCTCGTCTCGAACGGCAGCGAAGCCACGGATCCGGTCGCGACCGGCCGCCTGTCCAACACCACGACGTTCACGCGGGCGATCGCGTCGGCGAAGTACCGCGACGGTGCATGGGGCGCGTTGCTCGCCGCCTCCGGCTACACCGACACGAACCACTTCACGATCGGTCCATCGCGCCGCTTGCTGCTCGATCGCGACGGCGTCGCCGCGCGCAGCGAAGCCACCTGGGACGCCTCGAAGCACCTCACGCTCGGCGCCGGCGCGGAGCTCGACGTCACGCGCAACCAGTTCGACATCATGTTCACGCGACCACCGCGCGAAGGCGACAAGCGCCCGCCGAGCTTCACCGACGACGAACCGCTGATCACGCGCGGCGAGAACACGACGACGGATATCGGAGCGTGGCTCGACGCGACCGCGTATCCGGTCAAGGGAGTCTCGATCAACGGCGGCGTGCGCGTCGACACGTTCGTGCGCAACGAGCGGACGGTCGCGCAGCCACGCGGGCAGGTCACGTGGCGCCCGGCCGAGGGCTCGACGCTGCGCGCGGCGAGCGGCCTCTACGTGCGCCCGCCGCAGCACCTCGATGAAGGCCTGCAGACCGACCTCGGCCCCGAGCGCGCGATCCAGACCACCGCCGGCGCCGAGCAGCGGCTCGCGAAGGGGCTGACCGCGCGCGCGACGGTGTTCTACAACCGGATGTCCGATCTGCTCGTGCTGCCCGCCGATCGCCGCGACGAGATGTCCGCGATCGGCTACGAAAATGCCGGTCGAGGCACCGCGATGGGCGTCGAGCTCATGCTCGAGCACCAGGGCGAGCGCACGTTCGGATGGATCGCGTACACCGGCTCGCGCGCGACCCGACGCGATCACGAGGGTGATCCGCTGCGCCGCTTCGACTACGACCAGACGCACAACGTGATCGCGCTCGGCTCGTGGAAGATCAACCGGCGCTGGCAGGTCGGCGGCCGCTTCCAGCTCACGACGGGCAGGCCCTACACGCCCGTGACCGGCGCGCTTTATCAAGCGGACACAGATCGCTACATGCCGACGTTCGGCGACACGAATTCGCGCCGCGTCGCCGCGCAGCACCAACTCGACCTGCGCGTCGATCGCACGTGGCGCTTCGATCGCTGGAAGCTCGCCGCCTACCTCGACATCAGCAACGTCTACTTGAACGCCGCCGAGATCGACTACGCGTACAACTTCGACTACTCGTCGCGGACGCCGATCACCACCCTGCCGATCATCCCGTCGCTCGGGATCCGAGGAGAGATCTGATGCGCGCTCTACCGGTCATCGTGCTGCTCGCCGCGTGCGAGGACGTCCCGCAACCCTACGACCTCGATCACGCCCGCGTGATGGCCGTGCGCATCGACCCACCCGCCATCGCGCCCGGCGAGCGCGCCACCGTGGAGGTCCTCGTCACGGACTCGGCGGCGAGCCCGTACGTCGCGACCGACGTCTCGATGCGCGAGGTCATCGCCGGTCCAGACCCCGGCGTCGTCCTGCTCGACATCGAGGTCGGCACGGCCGACGGCACGCTCGTCGTGCAGAAAGCACTGACGATCGGCGCGCGCCGGGATAACCCCGCGCCACCGGTGATCGCGACGCCGCTCGACTTCGTCGATGGAGAGAAGGTCACGCTCGAGGTCGCGGCGCCCGATCCGGCGCTCGTCTACCGCTGGTTCTCGTCGGTCGGGGATCTCACCGGCTTCACCACACCGGCCGCACGCCTCGACCCGAAGGCGGGTGAAGGCTTCATCGTCGTCGTCGTGCGCGACGTCGCCGGCGGTACCGCATGGACCATCGCGCCCGCCACCACCCGGTGAAGCTTCACCACGTCGCTGCGAGCCTTCGGGGAGTTGCGCGTGGAACGAAACTGGCTTGGTCCGACCGCATGACGAGATTGCTTCCGCTGCTCATCGTGCTCGGGGCGTGTGCCGTCGACGGCAACACGATCTCGGGATCCTGGACGGTAGCAAACGGTGGTCACGGCACCGGAGCGAACCCCGGCGAGTGCATCACGTTCCTCGGTTCGTCCGTGTCGATCAAGATCCTGTCGCAAGGGCAAACGATCGCGAGCACGCAGGTCCCGTGCGACGACGGCGGGTTCGACATCACCATCTCGACGGACGTGACGACAGCCACCGTCGAGGCCAAGGACGGCGGCAGCGAGACGTGGCGCAAGGAGCTCGCGAACATCGACGGCAACCGCAACGTCGGCACGATCTTCTTCGATCACGACTGACGGCGCGCTTCGACGGCGCTGCTCACCTCACGACGGCAGGCGTTCGCCAACGTTGCCGCGGCTCGGGGCCGTCGGCGGCGGAATCGCCGGCTCGGGATCCGGCGTCGGCGGTGCATCCGCGAGCGCGACAGCGAGCGCGTCGTCGATCTTCGACATGTAGCGAATATCGAGCTCGGACTTCACCTCGTCGGGGATGTCGAGGACGTCCTTCTCGTTGCGCTTCGGCAGGAAGACGATCTTGATCCCGGCGCGGTGCGCCGCGAGGACCTTCTCCTTCACGCCACCGATCGGCAGCGCGTTGCCGCGCAGGTCGATCTCACCGGTGATCGCGACGTCGTTGCGGATCGGCCGCTTCGTGAACGACGACACCACCGCGCACGTCAGCGCGACACCGGCCGACGGGCCGTCCTTCTTGATCGCGCCTTGCGGCAAGTGAATGTGGAGGTCCGAGTTCGCGATCTTGTCGTGATCGATGCCGAGGCGCGTCGCATTCGCACGCATCCACGACACCGCCGCTTGCGCGGACTCCTTCATCACGTCGCCCATCTGGCCGGTCAGGCGAACGTCGCCCTTGCCGGGGTAGATGCGCGTCTCGATGAACATGATGTCGCCACCGACGGGCGTCCACGCGAGACCGGTGATCACGCCGACCTCGGGCTTGCGCTCCGCGTTGTCGGGAACGTGGCGATGCGGTCCGAGGATCTCCTCGATCTCCGTCGAGCCGATCTTCACGGACTCCGTACCTTCCGCGATCTTGACCGCGGCACCACGGCACGCGGCTGCGATCTCGCGCTCGAGGTTTCGCACGCCGGCTTCACGCGTGTACGAGTGGATGATGGTCTTGAGCGCGTCGTCGTTGATCTCGACCTGCTCGCGCGTGATGCCGTGCTCGCCGAGCTGCTTCGGCAGCAGGTGGTTCTTGGCGATCGCGAGCTTCTCGACGGCCGTGTAGCCCGAGAGCTCGACCATCTCCATACGATCGAGGAGCGGCTGGCTGATGGTCTCGGTGGTGTTCGCGGTGCAGATGAACATCACCTTCGACAGGTCGACCGGCACCTCGACGTAGTGATCGACGAAGTCCTTGTTCTGCTCGGGGTCGAGGACCTCGAGCATCGCGGCGGCCGGGTCACCGCGCATGTCGGCCGCGAGCTTGTCGATCTCGTCGAGCACGAACACGGGATTCATCGAGCCGGCCTTCTTGAGGCCCGAAACGATCCGGCCGGGCAGGGCGCCGATGTACGTGCGGCGGTGGCCGCGCACTTCGGCTTCGTCGCGCACGCCGCCGAGCGAGATGCGCACGTACTTGCGGCCGAGCGACGATGCGATCGACTTGCCGAGCGACGTCTTGCCGACGCCGGGCGGACCGACGAGCAGCAGGATCGGGCCGTGCTTGTTCGGCGCGAGCTTGCGCACCGCGAGGAACTCGAGGATGCGGCGCTTCACCTTGTCGAGACCGGAGTGCTCCGCCTCGAGGATCGCGCGGGCGGCGCTGACGTCGAGGCGATCGTCCGTGAACTGGTTCCACGGGATCTCGAGCAGGTTCTCGACGTACGTGCGCGCGATGTTGTACTCGGGCGACGACGACGCCATCTGGCTCATGCGCGAGAGCTGCTTCTTCGCAACCGCACGCACCTCGTCGCTCATCTTGCTGTCTTCGATCTTCTTGCGAAGCTCGTCGATCTCGGCGTTGTCGTCCTGCTCGCCGAGCTCTTCCTGGATCTGGCGCATGCGATCGCGCAGCACGCGCTCGCGATGTGTGCGGCTCGACTCGCCTTCGAGCTCGGCCCCGATGTCTGCCCTGAGGCGCAGTACCGTGGCCTGGCGCTCGAGCGACGGGATGATGCGCTCGAGGCGCTTCATCGTGTCCGTCTCGATCAGCAAGTTCGTGAGGTCATCGCGCTCGAGCTCGAGGTATGGCGCCGCTGAATCCACGAGCTTGTCGGGATCCACGATGCTCTGCACCTGTGCGCGCGTGAGCTCGCCACGCGGCTGGTTATGGCTTTCCTTCGAGCTATCCGAAGACGACTTGTTCTCTTTGGTCTGCGCGTCGGTGACGACGGCGAGCAGATAGTCGCGGACCTTCGCGGTCGTGGCGATCAGCTGCTCCGCGGTCGCGCTCGACGAGGACTGCAGCACCGAAACGCTTGCGACCAGGAACGGCTCCGTCGCGACGAGGGCATCGATATGCACGCGCTCGAGAAAGCGCATGACGCACGTGAACCGACCGGGCGAGTGCTTCACGACCTGGACGATCTCGGCGCGCACGCCGACCTCGTGCAGATCACGCTGACCTGGATCTCGTACCGCTGGATTTTTCTGCGGGATGATGACGATCAAGTTGTCATCGCGCGTCGCCGCCTCGATCGCTCGGACCGACGCTTCACGACCGATCTCGAGAGGCCCGACGTGGCCCGGCAGCTGGACCTCGGTGCGCAGCGGGATGACTGGGTACTGACCAGCGGTCTCGGTGTGCTTACTCACGTTCCAGCCAGTCTACGACTTTTCAGTCGTTATGCCCGCGTTTGCGCAGGCGACTTACGAACTGGACGAGCTGTTTCTTCGCGTCCTCATCGAGGTCGCGAGGTATGTCGATCTGCACCGTGATGTAGTGATCGCCGACGCGTCCTGACCGTTCGGACACGCCCTTTCCGCGCAGTCTGAGCTTCTTGCCGGAGGATGTACCAGGGGGAACTTTCACTTCGGCCTTACCGTCGATCGTGACAATGGTCGCGACGGTGCCGAGGATCGCGCGGTCGAACGAGATTCGAACATCCGAATAGACGTCGACACCTTTCACATCGAGCCACGAGCCGTCACTCGCCTTCACGCGACCCTGTCGGGTGTCGTGGTCGGAAACGTCGTCGGCAAACGGATCGACGCGCCGAGCCGTGCGCTGGCGCCCACCCTGTTCTTGTGCGTTCGCGAAGAACTGCGAGAACAGGTCGCCGAGGTCGAACACGCTCGGACCGCCGGGTCCCGCGCCCCTCGACGAGTACGTGTACGCGCCGCGACCACCGGGAAACCCCTGCGGCATTCCGCCCTGTGCTCGGATCTGATCGTAGAGCGCGCGCTTCTTGGGTTCACCGAGCACGTCGTACGCGTTCGAGATGTCCTTGAAGCGCGACTCCTTCGCCTTGTCACCACCGGTGGAATCCGGATGGTAGGCCTTCGCCGCCGTGCGATACGCCTTCTTGATCTCGTCGGCGGACGCCTTCTCGCCGACGCCGAGCGCCTTGTAGTAGTCGACGCTCGGATCGAAATCGATCTGCTGCGCCATGGCTACGCGGCAGCTCCCTTCGCGCTCTTGTGGAACGCGATGCCACTCGCGCCGAAGTCGGCTTCGATGACATCACCGGGTCCGAAGTCTCCGGCGAGGAGATGTGTGGCGAGTGGATCGATCACGAGCTTCTGCAGTGCGCGCTTCAGTGGACGCGCACCATAGACGGGATCGTAGCCAGCTTCCGCGACGGCGGCGACTGCCTTGTCCGAGAGGTGCAGGGCGATCTGCCGCTCCGCCAAGAGCTTCTCGAAGCGCTTGATCTGGATGCGGACGATCTTGCCGAGCTGATCCTCGCCGAGGGATGCGAACTCGATGATCTCGTCGATGCGGTTCAGGAACTCCGGGCGGAACGTCGCGCGGATGTCCGTCGCGTTGCTCGTCATGATGACGACCGAGTTCTTGAAGTCGACGACACGACCCTGGCCGTCGGTGAGGCGCCCGTCATCGAGCACCTGGAGCAAGACGCCCCAGACGTCCGCGTGTGCCTTCTCCATCTCGTCGAGTAGCACGACGCAGTACGGGTGACGGCGCACCGCTTCGGTGAGCTGACCTCCCTGGTCGTAGCCGACGTAGCCCGGCGGCGCGCCGACGAGCCGGCTGACCGTGTGCTTCTCCTGGTACTCGGACATGTCGATGCGCACCATCGCGTGGTCGTCGTCGAACAAGAACTCGGCGAGTGCGCGAGCGAGCTCCGTCTTGCCGACGCCCGTCGGTCCGAGGAACAAGAAGCTGCCGATCGGTCGGTTCGGATCCTTGAGGCCCGCACGTGCGCGGCGCACGGCCGCAGCGACGGCATGCACCGCTTGCTCCTGACCGATCACGCGCTCGCGCAGGCGGTCTTCCATCTTCGTCAGCTTGTTGGACTCACCCTCGAGCATCTTCTCGACGGGGATACCGGTCCACTTCGCGACGACGGTCGCGATGTCATCTTCGGTCACTTCTTCACGCAGGAAGCTTCCCTTCGCACGCAGCTCCTCGACCTTCGCGGTCTCCTCGGCGATCTCCTTCTCGACCTGCGGGATCGACCCGAAGCGAAGCTCCGACGCATGCGCGTAGTCGCCCGTGCGCTGCAGCTTGTCGGCTTCCGTGCGGAGCTGTTCGAGCCGGGTCTTCTTGTCACCGAGGCTCTTGATGACGTCGCGTTCGTGCTGCCACCGCGCCTTCATGCCCGACGACTGCTCCTTGAGATCGGCGATCTCTCGCTCGATCTCCTGGAGCCGCTGCTTCGCACGCTTGTCACCTTCGCGCTCCATCGCGGCGCGCTCGACCTCGAGGGTGATCACGCGGCGCTCGAGCTGATCGATCGGCGTGGGCGTCGATTCGATCTCCATCTTGAGCCGCGATGCGGCTTCGTCGACGAGATCGATCGCCTTGTCGGGCAACTGGCGCGCGGGGATGTAGCGATGCGAGAGCTTCGCCGCCGCCACGAGTGCGGCATCGCGCACGCGGATGCGGTGATGGACTTCGTACTTCTCCTTGAGGCCGCGCAGGATCGCGATCGTGTCGTCGACCGACGGCTCCTCGATCATCACCGG
This sequence comes from Myxococcota bacterium, assembly GCA_030857175.1. GTDB lineage: Bacteria > Myxococcota_A > Polyangia > Haliangiales > Haliangiaceae > JABFXX01. The sequence continues at coordinate 129,138 of JALZOJ010000020.1, forward strand.
CTGGAACCGGCGCTCGAGCGCCTTGTCCTTCTCGATGTGCTTTCGGTACTCGTCGAGCGTGGTCGCGCCGATGCAGCGCAGCTCGCCGCGCGAGAGCGCAGGCTTGAGCAAGTTCGCGGCATCCGCGGCACCTTCCGCGGCGCCGGCGCCGACGAGCGTGTGGAGCTCGTCGATGAACATGATGATCGAGCTTTCCGCGGCCGACACTTCCTTGAGCACGGCCTTGAGTCGCTCCTCGAACTCGCCGCGATACTTCGCGCCGGCGATCAACGCGCCGAGATCGAGCGACACGAGTCGCTTCTCGCGCAGCGACTCGGGCACGTCGCCCTTCGCGATGCGTTGCGCGATGCCCTCGACGACGGCGGTCTTGCCGACGCCGGCTTCACCGACGAGCACGGGGTTGTTCTTCGTGCGACGCGACAGGATTTGGATCGTGCGGCGAATCTCTTCGTCGCGACCGATCACCGGATCGAGCTTGTCTTGCGACGCGAGTCGCGTGAGGTCACGCGTGTACTTCTCGAGCGCCTCGTATTTGCCCTCGGGATCCTGATCGGTGACGCGCTGGTTGCCGCGGACCGCGATCAGCGCCTCGAGGATCGCTTCCTTCGTCGCGCCCGCTTTCCGCAGCGCTTCGCCGGCTGCCGTCTTGCCCGTCGCGAGGACGATCAAGAAGTGCTCGGTGGACGTGTACTCGTCCTTCATCGCATGGCCTTCGCGAACCGCGTCGGCCCACACGTCCTTGAACTGGCGGCCCGCATCGACGTCGAGCGCCGAGCCATGCGCCTTCGGCAACCGCGATAGCGCCGTGTCGACGTCCGCGCGGACGATCTGCGGATCCGCGCCCAGCTTGGCGAGGATGCGAGGGACGACGCCGTTCTCCTGCTCGATGAGCGCGACGACCAGGTGCTCGGGCGTGACTTCAGCGTGATGGCGCGCGACGGCGACATCGCGCGCGGCCGCGATGGCCTCCTGGGCTTTGACGGTAAGTTTGTCGAGCTTCATGACGCGGCCACGGTAACCACGCTTACAAAGCAGTCAATAACCTTCGCAAACGCTTCGCGTTTGCTGCGCGCTTCACCAAAGGTGAAGCTTGCCGGAAGACCTTAGATCAAGACGTTCGCGACAGGTGTGCCGGCCGCGTAGGCCCGAAGTTTTTGCAGATCGAGCAGGCCGCGGCGCCCCAGCTCGGCGACCGCCGTCGAGGCATTGTGAAGCTGGAGCCGGCCCTCGCGATTCGCAAGCTCGGCGAGTGCAAAGGCGACGTGTTTCGGGCCGTCGTCCCCGAGCGCGATGCCTAGCCGTTCGGCGAGTGGGGTGTCGCCGACGAGGGCGGCCGCGATCAGCGCGTGGGCCAGGGTCGCTCCGTTCGAGGCGTTCTTGATCAGTGCGTCCTTGGCCGCGAGCTCGGTCGCGACCTCGACGAGCGCGCCCGGATCGTCGGCGCGCCAGTAGACATCGATTAGCCGGCGCAGCGTCGGGAGGTGGCTCGGGTCGAGGTCCGATGCGCGGAGGAACACGTCATCCGCGCGATCGACATCGCCCAGGTGCACGAGCACGGCCTCGCCGAGGCGATACAGGCGGTCCGCGCGCAACGACGGGGTCGGCGCGAGCGGGACGAGCTGATAGAGGTAGCGCGTCGCGGTCACCCAGTCCCCACGCACGGTGTGGAGCTCGGCGAGCATCTCGAGAGCGGGCGCGTGCATCGGGTGATCGCGACGGACGCGCTCGAGCTGCGAGACCGCGGCCTCGAGCTTGCCGGCCTGCCGCAGCAGATCGACGAGTGCGAAGTGGGTCGCGAGCTGGGCCTCTTCGTCGTCGAGCGGGATCAGCTCGAGCACTTTGCGCGCGGCCACGATCGCGAGATCGATCTCGCCCATGCGTGTCGCGAGCGCCTGCACGCGCATCACGATGTCGCGGCGCGCCGGCGACGCGGCTTGCGCGACCTGCGCGCGATCGAGCGCTTCGCTGTCGCGCCCGAGCTTCTCGGCGATGATCGAACGGCGCAGCTCGAGCTCGTCGGGGCCGAGCACGGACTCGCCGTTCGCGGAGATGTCCTTGTACATCGTGTCGGCGGTCGTGTAGTCGCCGAGCCGGAACGCGAGCGCGCCGCGCGCATCCAGCGCACCGACGTGCGACGGCTCCTCGACGAGCGCGAGGTCGTACGCGTGCGACGCTTGATCGAGCTGGCCGAGCTCCTCGGCGAGGCGCGCGACCTCGAGCCACGCGGATGCGCGGTCCGCTGCGATCGGCGTGTGGCTCGCGCGAATGGTCGTGAGCTCGGTGAGCGCGGCGAGATCGCCGCTCGCGCGATGGGCACGGGCGAGCATCACGAAGGCGCGCGGGTTGCCGGGCTCGAGCCGCCACAGTTGATGCGAGAGATCGAGCGCGCCGTCGAGGTCGCCGCTCGCCTCGGCTTGCTCGATGCGCGTCGGGAGGTCGGGGGGCGCGCCGGTTGCCGCTGCATGCTTCGCACGCTGCGCGGATGCGAGCAGCGTCGCGCGATCGGCGGGCCGCGCTTCCTTGGCTGCTTCCTCGTAGAGCTTCGCGGCTTCGGCGTGACGGCCGAGCCCTTCATAGCGCTTCGCGAGCGGTGCTTTCGCGGCGGGGATTGTCGGATCGAAGGCGAGCGCTTGCTCGAGGTTGACCTGCGCCTGTGCGCCATCGTCGAGGCGCTCGAGGTAGATCAGCGCGAGCTCGAGGTGCAGTGCGCCGCGCTCGCGCGGATGCTGCGCCCCCGCGATCTCGCGATAGAGCAGCGACGCGGCGAGCGCCCACTCGTTGCGCACCATCGCGGCGGTGCGCAACAGATACGAGATCTCGGGATCCGCGGGGGAGCAGGCGTGCGCTTCCTTGAGGCAGCGATACGCCTCGGCATCGCGGCCGATGGCGCCGCGATAGATCCGCGCGCGGCGGCGCCAGAGCGCGGCCTTCTGCGCTGGATCCTCGGCGCCGACGAGCTGGCGGCCGATCGCTTCCGACGCGGCGGTGATGTCGCCGGTCTCGAGGTACAGCATCTCGAGGAGCTCGAGCGCGGTGAAGTCATGCTCCTTCGCGCGTTCTGCAGCGCGCTCGGCGACGCTGATGGCGCCCTTGAGATCGCCGCCCTCGGCGAGCTGGCGCGCGCGTGACAGCTCGCCCTGAGATGTTGATCGACCGATCTCGCCGGAGACCACGGAGTCATCGCGAACCAGCGCCTCGGCGCGCTCCTTCGCGAACCGGCGGCGCTTCGCGTCGTAGATCCTCGAGTCGGCGACCTTCTCGTAGAGCTCGCGCGCCGCGTCGAGGTCATCGGATGCAGCGAACGAATCGGCGAGCGGCATCCACACCGGCGCGTACGTCGGATCGATCTCGAATGCGCGCGCGTAGAGCGCGGCCGCGCGCGAGGCATCGCCGTCGCCGCGCGCGAAGTTGCCGAGCTCGTGCAGCGCGATCGTGAGGGCCTTGCCCCTCGCCGTCTTCGCGGTTTCTTCGAGGACCTCGCGCTTGAGGTCGGGCTCCCTGTTCTCGCTCTGCGACAGGTGCGCGATCAGCGCGAGCAAGATCGAGGGATCGTCGGGATTCTCGCGCCGCGCCGTCAGCAAGCGTTCGCGATCTGCCGATGCCGCGGCGGCGTCGAAGGCGAGCTGCTTCTCGCTATCGCTGCCGGTGATCACGACGGAAGGCGCGGCATCGTCGATGGCGATCGGCCCCGACTTCACCTTCGGATCGGTGACGGACTGAAAGCCCGCGTCGTCGGTTTCCTGTGGAATCGCGTCGGTCGCACCGATGCCCGGAATCGTCGCGCGCAGGTTGGCCTTCGGCACGAGCTTGATGCGCGCGAGCATCGGTGTCGGCGTCGACGCGCGCGGGCTCGATGGCGGCGTTGGATGTTCGCTCGCGATCGGCGGCTCGCTCGCGATCGGCGCCGGCGTCTTAGCGGGTCGGCGACCGGCGAGCGGGGGCGGCCGCGTCGAGCCGCGCGCAGGGGCGGGGGGGACGACATGCACGCGCATCGTCGCCTCGCCGGGCGGCTCTGTTGGATTCGGCGGCGGCGTCGATGCCGGCGTCTTGTCGGACGTGCCGACGCCGCGATTGGTCTTCGTGCGCGGCGGCGGCGTGGTCTCGAACTCGCCGATCTCGTCGCGGATGTCGTTCGCTTCGGCGCGCAGGTCGGCCGCGTCCGCGGGCGAGGTCGCATTGCCGGCGCGCGCATCGAGCGTGCGTGCGAGCCAGGCTTTACGTTCGGTCTCGGCACGAAGCTGATCGGCGAGGGCGCCGTCGTCGTCGAACCGACCCGACTCCGTCGCCGCCTCGATCAAGCGCGCGGCGTCGCCCTGGCGGCCTGCGCGAACGAGCGCGTTTGCGAGCGACGTGATGTCCGCGACGGTGCGCTTCGGCTCGGGGACCGCCGACAGCGCGTCGACCGCAGCGTCCCACGCGAGGTTCGATGCCGCCTCGGTCGCGAGCAGGCGCAGCGTCGAGTCGCGGCGCACGCCGGTACCGAATGCATCGGCCGCGCTGCGCATCGCGTCGCGACCCTTCGCCGGGTTCTCGAGCTCGTCGAAGTAGATGTCGGCGAGCTCGAGCAGCGTGTTCGCGCGCTGCGTGCCGGTGAGCAGCGTCGCGAGCTCGGCGAGGTGCTTCGCGGCGGCGTCGTGATCTTCGAGCTGCGTCGCGAGCTCGACCAGCTCGCGCAACAGCAGCGTGTCGCCGGGGTTCACGTGGTTCGCGGTCTCGAGCGACGCGAACGCCTCGTCGAGCTTGCCGGATGCGCGAGAGCGCGTGGCGGCATCGCGGAGCGACAGCGCAGCCATGTGCGGTTGCGAGACGCGTGCGCTCGGCGTGTGCTCTTCATCGCGGGGCACCGCTGGCTCCGGTGCTTCACCGCGAAGGCGCGCGATCGGCGCAGCAACGTTGACCGATGCTGACGCGTTGGTTGGCTCGCCCGCGTTCTTCGCATCACCGCGCATGCGCGTCGCATCGACTGCGGCACGCTCGAGCGCGGGCAGGGCGACATCGCGCACGGACTGGACCTGCTGGTCGTCGAGCGACATCACGAGCTCGCCGAGCGCGACGGCCGCGTTCTGGCGATCACGCAGCACGTTCGCGAGATCGACGCCGCTGTCCCCCGAGAGATCTCCGGTGAGCTGGGCGAGCCCGCCGGCAGCGGCGACGCCTTGCCCCGACTCGCGGAGCTGGAGCGTGACGAACCGCAGCGACGGCCGCCACGTCGGATCGATCTCGAGCGCGCGCTGGTGTGTGGCGAGCGCCACGTCGGGACGCTGGAGCTTCGCCTGCAGATCGCCGAGGCGCGAGAGCAGCGGCTTTTGCCGCGCGGGATGGCGCGCAGTCGCGGCGACCTTGCGGCCGAGGATCACGGCGACGCGCTCGAGATCGCCGCGCTCGCGCCACGCGGCCTCGAGAGCATCGAGCGCGGGCAAGTGCGAGTCGGAGAGGCGGAGCGCAGCTTCGAGGCACCGGATCGCGTCCTCGGGTAGCTCGGCCCGGCGGAACAGCTCGCCTGCGCGGTACATCGCATCGGCGCGTGCGCTCGCACTCGACTCGACGCCCATCGACGAGAAGCTCTCGAGCGCGCGCGCAGCGCCCGACAGATCGTTCGCGCGCTCGGCGAGATCCGCGTAGAGCCGCAGCGCCTGGCCGCGCAGCTCCGGCGTGACGCCGAGCGCGAGCTCGCTGTCCTCCACGAGCGGCTTGAGCGTCGAGACAGCGAGTATTGCGTCGCCACCGCGATCGCACGCGACCGCGAGGCGATACCGGAATGTCCCGAGCCGCGGTGCTTCCGCACCGGGGTCTTCGATCAGCCCCTTGTACGCGCGGATCACGTCGCTCCACGAGCGCTGCCGCCACGCGGCTTCACCGAGCGTCATCAAGACTTCGCGGCGCAGCGCGGCGGGGACCGACGTCGGCCCGGTGTCGCTCGAGCCCTCGAGTGATGCGGCCGCGCGCGCGCCGTGCGGCAGGGCGGCGGCGGGCTCGTCGGCGGCGAGCCACGCAGCGGCGGCGGCGGTCTCGACCTCGACGCGATCGGCGCTGTGCTCGGCCATCTTCGCGAGTGCCGAGAGTGCCTGCGCACGCGCGCGTTGATCGCCGCTCTGCGACATGAGGTCAGCCTCGAGCTGGTACGCCTTGCGACGCGATGCGATCACGTCGGCGCTCGGATTTGCGGACACTTCGGCGTCCTCGGTGAGCTGCAGCGCTTCGTGAAGATCTGCGATCGCGGCCGCGAGATCGGGTGTGCGCTCGCGGCGCCGAACGTCCGCGCGCCGGATGAGCAGCGCGGCGCGCTCGTGCGGTGGTGGTCGCGTGGCGAGCACGGCATCGATCCAGCGCCGCTCGAAGCCCGCGTCGTCGCCGGCGCGTGACAGCATCGTCTTCGCAGCGTCGCGGGCGAGGCCCGGTGCGTGATCGGTCGCGAGCTCGTGCGCGCGCTGCCAGTCCTGCGAGGCCAGCGACGCCTGGCCACTTCGGTCGAACAGCGTCGCGCGCAAGATCGCGAGCTCGGCGGCGCGCGTGTAGAAGCGATCGTCGTTGTCTTCATGCGCGAGATCGACGAAGGCGTCGATCGCCGTATCGAGCTCAGCGGCCGCGTGATCGCGATCGGACGCTGCTTCCGCGACCTCCGCGAGTACGGCATGCGCTTCGGCCGCGGTCTCGCCGCCGGCCAGGGTCGCGCGACGAAGGCTCGTGCGCGCGTCGTCGGTCCGCGTGAGCGCGACGAGCGAGCGCGCGAGCTCGAGCTCGTACTGCGCGCCGACCGTTTGCGCCAGCCCGAGGCCGCGTAGCCGCTCGTAGAACTTCGCCGCTGCGCCGTGATCGCTTTTCTTCGCGGCGCTGCGTGCGAGACCGGCGAGCGCGTCGGTCTGGATCGCGTCGTACTCGAGCGCGCGTTGCCACGCGAGCTCCGCGGTGATGCCGACGGTGTCGTACTGGGCACCGCTCGCGAGGAGATCGCCGAGCGTCGCCCATGCGCGGCCGCACGTGCGCGTGTCACCGCGGGCCTCGGCGAGCCGGGCGACCTCGCGCCACGCCTCGACGGCGGCGCTCGGTTCGCGCGTCGACAAGATCGTCGCGGTCATCTCGTGGATCGAAGGATCGTCGGGCGCGAGCTCGCGCGCGGCGGTCAGCTC
>JALZOJ010000085.1 GCA_030857175.1 Myxococcota bacterium
CCATTGGACGTCCGCCGGTACACCGTGGTCCACCCGCGGACGTCCAATGGACGTCCGAACGCCGGGACACACCACCCGATGACCGTGTTGGCTGCGCTCCGACCACCATCGTCGGCAGCGTTCGCACGACACCTCGCTCGCGCGGACGTCCATTGGACGTCCGCCGGTACGCCGTGGTCCACCCGCGGACGTCCAATGGACGTCCGAATGCCGGGACCCACCGGATGACCGCGCTCCTCTCACCACCATCGACGGCCTTCGCGGCCGACATCGCGCCGGTACCCGCGGCCGTACGTGCGCGCATGGAAGGCATGTCGTGGCAGGGCGGCGACGATCGCTGCCCGTATTGGGAGCAGCTCGCGTACGTGCGGCTCTCGCACGTGACGTTCGACGGCGGTGTCGCCGACGGCGAGCTCGTCGTCGCGGTCGATCTCGCGGCACGCGCGGTCGAGGTGTTTCGCCGGCTCCACGCGATGGGCTTCCCGATTCGCAGCATGCGGCTCGTCGACGACTTCGCGGCCTCCGACGATCGCTCGATGGCCGCGGACAATTCCAGCGCGTTCAACTTCCGCGTGATCGCGGGAACGAACGTGTTGTCTCAGCACGCGCTCGGTCGCGCGATCGATATCAACCCCGTCGAGAATCCATGGCGCCGGCCCGATCGAATCGTGCCGGAGGAAGGCCGCGCGTTCGCCGATCGCGCGGCGATCCGGCCGGGCATGATCGTGCGGCCCGGGCCGGTCGTCGCCGTGTTCGACGAGCTCGGCTGGGAGTGGGGCGGCGACTGGCTACACGCGTTCGACGATCATCACATCGTCATCCGTCGAGCCACGCCCTGAGCGTGCGCGCCTGGCCCGTCGTCACGTAGTACGGCCGAACGCGTTCGATGCCATCGAGCGTCTCGCGCGTGAAGTCGAGGAACCACGCGGCGATTTCCACGTCCATCGAGCGGACGGCGCGCAGGGCGGTGTCGGTGATCCAGCCTGGGTGAACGGCGACGACGTCGAGCGTGACGTTGTCGAGCTCGGAGAATGGGTGGTTGTCATCGAGCAGCGGTTGCGGGATGCCGAGGCCGAGCACGAGCAGCGTGCGCACGTTCGCGGTCGGGGCAGGGCGGCGCTCGCCGACCGCGCGCAGCGTCGCGGGCACGTAGGAGCCGAACCCGACGTCGAGCTCGAGGAGACGCGTCTCCGTCGCGGCGCGCAAGATGTCGTAGGCCGCGAGCGCGCAGTCGACGCTCGTCGTGGTCGCGTCCGTCGCCTTGAGCTCGATCTCGACGATGAAGCGGCTGCCTTCGTCGCGGGTCGCGAGGTGCTCGGCGACGATCTGCGCGGCCTCGGAGAAGTCGATCGCGGTGAGCGCCTCGCCCTTGTCATGCGCGAACAAGCAGCGGCCTTCGTGGACGAGCAGGTCCATCTCGATCCCGTCGATCACGGGACCGAGCGCGAGCGATTCTTGAAGCGCCTCGACGGTGTCATCGCGATCCGGATCCTGCGGCTCGACGCAGTTGCTGTTGTGACAGACGATGAGCATGTCCGGGCGTTCGCACGCCGCGAGCAGGGCGGCGAGGCCGAGTGCGCTACATCTCACGGCCGACTCCGACGCGCAGGAACATGCTGACGTTCACGTTGTCGCCGACGTCGGCGCTGCTGTCGAACGAGATGACGTCGCTCGGCAGCTCACCGCCGTGCTTCACGATCACGGTCGCGATCTCGAGGCCCCACGTGAGCGCGAGCGGGCCGAGCTTCGGCAATGGCGCGAACGCACCGACAAGCACGGCGTGCTGGAACTGGCGGCCCGTGGCCATCGCGATCGAGGCCGGTCGCCAGCCGCCGAATACGGCGAAGTTGCCGACCCTCCACGCCGCGATCAGGTCGATGTCGTTTTCGCCGTCGGTCCAGAACATCGGATCGAGCACCGCGATCAGATCGAGTCGGCCGAGGCGCACGCCTCCGTCGATGCGGATCGGGTGCGTGCCGAGCTCCGAGCGGAGGTTGAGACCCGCGTGCCACTCGTCCGCTTCGGCGCGTCCGGACGCGACCACCATTGCCACCACCACCACCACCACATCCCGCATTACCCTGATCTTACGGCACACGCGTGAAAAACATCACGGCCGAAGCCCACGTGATTCTGTGCGTCTGGCGATTCGCGAAGATTCTCGGTCACGAAAGCGCAGCAGCGCCGCACGTGGGGGTATGAGGCGCGCACTTGTCCTGGCTCTGGTCGCGTTCTTTCCACAGCACGCCGGCGCGGATGACCGCGTGGTGATCGGCACCGACGGCAAGCCAGTCCAGCTGACGACGACGTTCGGCGGCAAGGCCGGGGCGAAGGTCTCCGTCGGCAGCGGCAAGCCGGTGTCGGTGTTCTCGGGCTCTGCCGTCGGGACGCTCGTCGCCGGTCACGACAAGGTGATCGTCGCGCTCGCGACCGACGGCAAGGAGCCGTTCCGGGTCGCCCTCGTCGGCAGCGACAAGAAGCCGACCTCGATCCCGCGCCCGAATAACCGCAACAAGGACATGCCGTTCGCCGTGGCAGGCACCGCGACGCCGACCGGCTTCGCGATCTTCTTCCAGGAAGTGCAGACCGACGATCCGAGCGCGGCGCACACGTACCTCGTCGAGCTCGACGTCGACGGCGCACCGAACGGTCCCGCGAAAGAAGTCCCGGTGCCGTGGTCGCTCGCCGCCGCCGCGCACAACGGCAACGGCTACCACCTCGCCCTCATCTATCCCGGCGACAACGGCGGCATGCGCCTCAGCATGGTCTCGCTCTCCGACGCCCACCAGCCGCAGCAACATCCCGACTGGGCGAGCGCGGCGGGCTTCATCACCGACGTTCATCTCGTCTCCCACGGCGCCAAGATCCGCGCGTTCTATCGCGGCGGCAAGTCGGGCGACCGCATGCTCGAGAGCGACGTCACGCAGATCCGCGCGTGGGGCACCGAGCCACCGAAGGCGAAGGACCACGGCGCGATCTCGCAGAAGCACGCGCTCGCCGTCGCTGGCACGAAGCCGACGAAGGTCGAGCTCAAGCGTTAGTCGACCGCGCCAACGTGGCCGAGCGGCCAGACGACGCCGATCGCGCGGCCCGTCACGCTGCCGAGCGGAACGACGCCCCAGTTGCGCGAGTCATTCGAGCTCGCGCGGTTGTCGCCCATCACGAACACGCTCGCCTCCGGAACGATGAACTGCTTGTGCGGCTCGCATGGCGCCGCGGGCGCCTTCGATTCGATCACGTGACCCGCAGGCTGATCCGTCTTGCCGGGACACGCGCGGAGAAAGTCGCCGGGAAAGTCCTTGTCGGGTCCGTCGGGCAAGGTCGCGTACGTGTGGCCGTCGAGCGTCTCGCGGTCGCCGGCCCGCGGCACCGCTGCACCATTGATATAGAGCGTGCCGCATCGACTCTCGACGCTATCGCTGGCGACCGCGACGACACGCTTGATGTGCGCGCGGTGCTCGCACGGATGATCGAAGACGATCACCTCGCCGCGCGACGGCTGTCCCCACAACATCGTGACCTTCTCGATGTACACGCTGTCGCCGGTCGCGATCGTTGGCATCATCGACGGTGCGGGAATCGCGTAGCGCGCCGTCGCGAACTGAAAATACAGAAATGCCACGACGCCGACGAGGCTCGCGTAGAGCGGCAGATTCTTGTCCTCGCGGTCGCGCTCGACGCGCCGCAGCCGCAGCGCCGCATCCACCGCGCTCGCGACGCGGAGCGCGAGCCACGCGTACAAGGCCCAGATCGTCCACGTGATCGCGACCGCGACGACCAACCCGGCCACCGCCCACGCAAGGGACACCACCTTGCGCCCGGCGGCCCCTTGCCCGGCACCCGGAAATGCGAACGTCCAGGCGACGTGCATCAGCAAACGCCCGACCGTCACCAACGCATCCTCGCACGGAGCATCCGACGCGTCGCGCGGTATATCCTCTGCATTCCATGCCTCAGGTCGTCGAGCTTCCTCCCATCGGGCAAGACGCGCGTGGTGCGCTCGTCGCACTCGCGCGCGTGTGCAAGGAGACGCCTTCGAAGGGCGAGACGTTCCGCGAGTTCCGATCGCGACTGCGCGGCGCGAAGCTCTGGGACCGCGACCGACCCACCGTCATCCTCCGCTTCCTCGGCGTGGGCGGCGCCACCGTCACCCCATCCGACTTCATGCAGGCGCTCGCCGCGGCGAACGGCGAGGACGAAACCGCGAACGCGATCCTCGATCGCATCTGGCACCTGAACCCGCTCCTCGCGAAGACCGTCCTCGATCTCGTCGCGCAGCGCGCGTACCACAAGGACGAGATCTACAAGCACCTCGCGTCCGCCGCCTACAAAGGCATCGTCCCGTCACGCCCCGCGCTCGAGATCTGGCTCCAGATCGCGATCGGCACCGGCCTCCTCCGCACGCTCGGCATCGCGGTCGCCGCCGGCCCGCGGGTCGAGCGCTACTCGCCACTCGCCGCCGCACTCGACGCCGACGAATTCCTCGCCGAGTGCAAACCCGACCCCGAGCCCGTGATCCCGAGCCTCGTCGAAGAAGAGCCGACCGCGGTGCCCCGAGCGTCGCTCTGGGGCGGCGAAGTCGCCGCGGCCGAATCCTCGATCCCCGTCGTTGCCGCCGCACCGGCACCCGCGGGCTCACCGCTGCCCGCAGCGCTGCGTCACGTCGCCGCCGCCGCCGATGGCGTCCCCTCGCCACGCAACCGCGATCGCGTCATCCCCACGTCGCGCTTCGCGCAAGGCTTCACCGACGACGTTCTCGCCGAGACCACCACGCGCATCTCCAACTGGTTCGCCGAGGCCGCCCCGAAATCCGAGCCCTACACCCCCGCCGACTTCGGCCTCGACTCGGAAGCCTGGGTCGAGTCCGCCGACGAGGTCGTCTACCGTGTCGCCGTCGCCGCCGCGCTCGCGTTCCGCCTCGATCGCGAGCGCACCGCCGTCATCGCCGCCTTCGCCGCGCTCGACAAGGCCAACGTCCTCGCCGACCTCTACCAAGGCACCGTTCCCGAAAACCTCCCGGCCCAGGTCGACGCGCGCGCCCTGATGCTCGCCTCGCTCGCCGCCCGCCGCTGCGCCGAAGTTCCCGAGCTCGCCTCGCAGCTCGACGGTCGCGCCTCCGCCGCCGACGCATTCGCCGCGCTCGACGCTGCGCTCGGTCGCGGCCTCTTCCGCACCGAGCTGTTCTGGATCATGGACATGCTCTCGAAGCTCTCCGTCATCCGCTACGACGACCTCGCGAGCTTCACCGCCACTCCGCACCGCATCGTGCGCGACACGCTGTTCCGCCTCGGCTTCGTCGAAACGCCGTACGCCTCCGATCCTCCCGCGCTCACCACCGCCGCAAAGGCCGCGCGCAAGGCGGTGCCCGAAGGGCCCGCCGACGAGATCCTCACGCTGTTCGCACTCGCGTGCGGCTGCGCGTACGACTGCCCGAATCGCAAGAACTGCGATTACCCGTGCCGCGAGCGCCTCGAATAATCAGGGCAGCTCGTCAGCACCGACGTCGCTCGCGGCACCTGCAGGGCGTGCGTCACCGTCGAAGTCGACTGTGAGCTGCGTGGCGGCAGCGAGATCGATCGCGGAGCTACCCGCGGTGATGTGGTAGTCGAATGGTGCCGCGTCGGGGCTCTTGAACTTGATCGGGCCGATGTCCGTCGTGGCCGAGATCGAGTTCGGGTACGAGCACGAAGTCGAAGGCGGCGTGTTCACCATGTTGCGTGCGAACAAATTGTTCGCAAACGTTTGCGGAGTACCAAACGCCTGGCAGCGAAGGCCGAACACCGTGTTGTCGGCGATCGTGTTGTGCTCGACGATCGTTCCCGCGTTTGCGAACAGATCGATGCCTTCCTGATTCCGGAAGATGAAGTTGTTCGTCACGACGAACAGGCCGGCATCGAGAAACAGCGCCGTCTGGTTCGATGTGAAGGTGCTGCGCTCGACCTTCGCTTTCGTGTCGACGACCGAGATCGCGTTGCCGTTGTTGGTGAACGTCGATGCGAACACCTCGACGGTGCATTTGCGGCCTTCAATCCCCGCGCCAGCGTTCTGCGAAAACACGCTGTCCTTCGCGCGAACGGTGACGTTTCCGTCGGGGCACAGCACCGCGAAACCGTCGACGAGCCCGGTCGGCGTGTTCTTCGCGCCGGAGAGCTCGACGTGGTCGAACGTGACATCCGCTCCGAGGGCGAGCCGGATGATCGGGCCGTTCACAGGGGTCGTGATCACCGGACGTGTGCCGCTGCCGATCAAGCTGCGCGTTCCGGGGATGGTCAGTGTCGCCGGCAACGAGTGGGTTCCGCTCGCGATCACCACGAACTGGCGCGGCGGCGCGAGCGCGATGCCACGTGTGAGGCTGCATGGCTCTGCTTTCGTGCACATCGCCATCGCCGACCCGTTGGGTGACACGTATGCGATCGACGCTTCTGCGACGCAGGTGCCATCGCTCGCGCATGCGCCCGATGCGCACTCGTCGTTGCGCTCGCAACGCCGGCACTCGCCTTCATCGCAGACCGGCGTGGCACCGGCGCAATCATTCATGCCGGCGCGGCACGCTTCGCAGCTGCCACCGACACAGAACTTCTCGGCCGCCGACTGACCGAACCCCGGACACTCCAAGTCGCCGGCACACGTGGCGACGCAGGCCTCGGCGCTGCAGTACGGCGCCGCTGTCGAGCACTGCGCCGATGTCTCGCAGGATTTCTCGGAACCACCGCCGCCACCACAGGCCGCAAACACCAACACGAGCGCGAAGCCAACAATCCGCATGGATGTGGAACCTAACCCGATCACACCTGCCCGAAGGGTGGGGATCGAGCCTCACCGGTTTCGATGTGCTAGCGTGAGATCATGTTGCCGGCTCTGATCGTGGGTGCGCTGACCGCTTGGTACCTCGGCCTCCGGGCTGGGGTGATCGCTGCGATCGTCACCGCGGTTGCGATGTTGGTCGCGACGTTCATTCCGGGCGCCAACCTCGTGGTCTACGCCCTCGTGATCGCGTGGTCCGCCGCCGTGTACTTCCTGGGCGGGAAGATCACCGAACGCCAACGCGGCAAGGGTCCGAGCATGCTCGGCGGTGCCATGGGCGCCGCGGCCGGCGTGGTCGGCCAAGCGAAGGCTTGGGTCGCCAAGCTGACCGACAAGAAGCGCTAGTCGGGCCGAGGGAAGATCCCGAAACCGCCGGACACCTACAATGGTGCCGGGGCCAGTTGGCACCATTCGGGGTTTGGTCCCCCAGGGCTGAGGCCGACTCCCCCTGGGACCTCGCGATGTTACCGACGGCACGCTAGTTGATACGATGTGCAATACCATGCGCACCTCTATCCTCTGTGCCGCCTTTCTTGGGCTTTTTGCTGCCGGCTGTGCCGGTGACCTAAGCGGCACGGGCGGGGGCGACGACGAGCAGAGTGCGACTTGTGGTAACGGTTCGGTCGAGAGCGGCGAGGCCTGCGATGATGGGAACGCCGCGAATGGGGATGGATGCTCATCGACGTGTACGACCGAGCAGTCAGCGACACCCAAGCTGAACGTGACCGTCGACAAGATGACGGTGAACAGCGAGCTCGGAAAGAGCGAGAAGTTCACGCTCAACCTTCAGAGCCAAGGTGGCTTTGCAGAGAGCGTAACCGTCGCTGCGTCGCTCGTGAATGCGGCCGGCGCGCCGATCACGTCCATGCAGGTGATGGGACCCACGTCCGTCGCGGTCGCGGCAGACATTACGACGCCAACCGAGTACACGGTCGTGATTCCGAGTGACGCGACGGGTACAGCGCTCGCCGCCACGCTCAAGTTCGACGTGACCTCTTCGTTGGGGGCCGCGAACATGACGTCGACGGTGAACGTGGCGCCCATCTTCGCGATCACGATCAATGCTGGAACCGCCGCTCAGGATCCGATGCACCCGCTCGCAGCGAAGACGTTCACCGTCAAGCGTGGAGCCAAGCTTCACATGGTCAACTCCGACACCGTCGAGCACATTTCCCATGGTGGCGGTGGCATCCCGCACGAACCGGGTGTGCCTGGCGCCGGCACGAACGGACTGCCCAATGCGACGTATATCGTCGATACGACTCCGATCGCGCTCGGCACCAACGGTACCTTCGGCTGCCATTCGCACGGTACGGCTTCGTACGGAACGATCCAGATTCGCTAAGGCTTCGCTCCTCAGCTATGGCAGGCTCGCTTGATGCGGCCTGCCATTTTGCATTTCGGGCTCGCGGCCCTCGCCGCTTGCTGGAGCGGCAAGGGCGAGCAGAAGACCACGCCGGGTCCTTCGCTCGAGGCTGGCACCCGCGATCTGACGGGGCCGTACTGGTGCAGCATCGACGACGCCGGGTTCGAGTACCCGCGGTATCCGTGCATGATCAAGAAGGTCGGCGGCAAGCTGATGCTCGCGAAGCTCGGCGGTAGCCAGCGCATCCGCGGGAACATCACGCTCGACAGGAACGATGGCTTCTTGTTCGTCGGCGAGCTGTATTGCCCGTGGGGCGATTGCACCGAGGAGATGCGCGGACGGTTTCGCCCGAGCGGGAAGGGCGGGTTCAAGGCGACGCTCAACGGGCCGCTCGATCACGAGGGGGCAGACGGCGGGATGATCGTGCAGCTGATTCCGGCGCCCGTGAATGCGTTCGGTGGGAGCGGGTATGGCGGGGATGGGTACGGCGATCCGTTCGGCTATGGCGGGGCCGCGTACGGCGGAGCCGGCTATGGCTATTACCGGATTGATAGACGTGGCCGTCGGAGGCCATAGTCGGCGCATGAACGAGAGCGCGAACAAAGAGCCCGAGACGTTCGAAGAGTTCTGGCCGTATTACGTGTCTCAGCATCAGCATCCGACGTGTCGGAAGCTGCACTTCGTCGGGACGACGATCGCGCTCGGGTGCGTGGCTGTCGCGCCGCTGTATCCGCAGGCGTTGCTGCTGGCGCCGATCGCCGGGTATGGGATGGCGTGGATCGGCCACTTCGTGTTCGAGAAGAACAGGCCCGCATCGTGGGGCGGCGTGAAGCACTTCGCGTGGTCCCTGCGCGGTGACCTCCGCATGTGGCGGAAGATGGTGACGGGGGCGATGGAGGGTGAGATGCAGCGCCTCGATCTGCATCCGCAGGCTGCGTAGAACGGTTCATCCTCCGAAACCGACGGTTCGTCGGATGAGGGGTTCTCCGTTGCGGGGCGCGCGCTTATTTGTTTGCGCATGCGCCACCTACTTCTGATCTGCGTTGTTGCCTGTAGTCACTCTCAGCCCGCGAAGCCGGCGGCCCCAGCACCGGCACCAGTCACGGCTGCTGCGCCGGAAGCGGAACGCTTCGACGAGAAGGTCCGCGCGGACTTCTTCGACGGCCTTCGCGGTGACACCGCCGCGATGGATCGCGCGATGAAGGCGTGCGACGAAGCGCTCGCGAAGAATCCGAGGGACCCGGAAGCGATGGTGTGGCATGGGGCCGGCGTCGTCGGGCGCGCGAGCATTGCGTTCCGCGCCGGCGATCGCGCGAAGGGCATCGAGCTCTACACGAAGGGGCTCGCGGAGATGGACGCGGCGGTCGTGATCGCGCCGAACCATGTCGGCGTGCGGATTCCGCGCGGCGCGGTGGTGCTCGCGATGGCGCCGTTCGTCCCCGAGCCGGAGCGGACGAAGCTGCTCGAGCGCGGCATCGCCGACTACGAGACGACGTACGCCGTGCAGAAGCACGAGTTCCAGGAGCTGACGTTGCACTCGCGCGAGCAGCTGCTGTACGGGCTCGTCGACGGCTACGCGAACCTCGGCAAGGCCGACAAGGCGACGGAGATGTTCGCGCGGATGAAGCGCGAAGCGGCGGGCTCGGAGCTGCTGCCGCGCGCCGAGAAGCGCGCACGCGGCGAAGCCGTCGACGGTCCCGCCCCGTGCGAGCAGTGCCACAGGTAACATCGAGTGTTCGTGAGCCGCATGTGCATGAGCCTCTTGCAGTGGACGATGCTGGGCTTCGGGCTCAGCCTCCTGCTCGGGCTTATCTTGTCGCTGCCGGATGTCGGGCTCGTCGAGCTGTCGGTCAAGACAGGTATCTCGTTCCTGTACGCGATGGCGATCGGCCTCCCCGCGACGGTGATCTTCGACCGCCTGCAGCCGCGGCTGCACGGCAGGCCCGCGCTCAAGCAGTGGGGGACGTATCTCGGCGTGCTGCTCGTGATCGTGCTCGTCGCGTCGCTGTTGGTCGGTATCGTGCTCGTGCTGATCGGGATCGTCGATTCGTCACGGCTGTGGGACGTGTACCGCAACGGCCTCGTGATCTCGCTCGCGGTGGCGGTGCCGGTCACCATCGGCGCCATCTCGATGTCGCGCATGCAGGAGTCGCTGCATCGTTCGCAGTCGGCTGCGACCGAAGCGCGGCTGGCCTCGCTCGAGTCGCGCGTGCGGCCTCACTTTCTGTTCAACGCGCTCAACAGCGCGCTCGCCCTGATTCCCGAGGAGCCGAAGCGCGCGGAGGACGTCCTCGAGCGGCTGTCGGGGCTGTTGCGATTTTCGCTCGACGCGCAGTCGCGGCTCGTGACGCTCGGCGAGGAGCTGCGCGTGGTGGTGGATTATCTCGAGATCGAGCGCGCGCGGTTCGGCGACCGACTCGCGTACGAGCTCGATGTGCCTACGGAGCTGCACGCACGCGAGGTGCCGGCGTTCGCGGTGCAGACGCTCGTCGAGAACAGCGTCAAGTACGCCGTGTCGGCCCGCAAGGATGGCGCGCGCATCGTGGTGCGGTGTCGCGGCGACGGCGAGCGATTGCGGATCGAGATCGCCGACGACGGCCCGGGCTTCAGCGGAGAGATCTGGATTCCAGGCCACGGCCTCGACGGGCTGCGCTCGCGGCTTGACGCGCTTTATGGCAAGCGCGCGAAGCTGATCGCGCCGGCGCGGGCGGAGCGCGGCGCTGCGGTCTGCATCGAGATCGAGGCCGCATGAAGCGCAGAGTGTTTCTCGTCGACGACGAAGCGCTCGCCCTCAAGCGACTCGCACGGCTGCTCGAAGGCCGCGTCGAGATCGTCGGGCAGTCGACCGATCCGGTCGCCGCGGTTGCCGCGATCGCGAGCGCGGACGTCGACCTCGTGTTTCTCGACATCTCGATGCCCGAGCTCGACGGCTTCGGCGTCGCCGCGCAGCTGCCGCCGAGCGTGATGGTCGTGTTCACGACCGCGCACGACGAGCACGCGCTGCGCGCATTCGAGGTCAACGCTATCGACTATCTGTTGAAGCCGGTCCGCGACGAGGAGCTCGGCCGCGCGCTCGACAAGCTCGAGCGACTGCGCGCGCTGCCCGACGCAAACGCGCAGCTCGCCGCCGCGATGGCGCGCATCGCGCTCGCCGGACCGCGCACGCCCGAGCGCATCGCATCACGGCTCGGTGACAAGATTCAGTTCGTCGAGCTCGAGCGCATCACGCACTTCGTCGCCGAGGACAAGCTCACGTACGCGCACGCCGGCGGCAAGAGCTACGTCGTGGATCAATCGATCGCCGAGCTCGAGGTGCGCCACGCCAGCTTCTTCCGCATCCATCGCGCGACGCTCGTCCGCCTCGACGCGATCGTCGAGCTGCACGCTGCGCCCGATGGCACTCGTGTCCGCCTCACAGATGGCGCCGAGGTCGTCGTCGCGCGCGAGCGCGTGCGGTCGCTGAAGGATCGACTCGGGCTCTAGTCAGCGCTCGACGAGCTTCCTCTGCGCGCTGTCCCAGCGCCACACCGGGCCTTTGCCAACCAGGTGGACGCCGCCACGCCAATCGTCGATGCCGTGCTCGTGAATGCGATCGAGCGCGCCGGCGAGCGCCTGGCGGCCGGTCGGCGTCGCGGTGACGTTGACCTTCGCGAGCGTGTCGGGCGACGCCGTCCCCACAGGTGCGCCCTCGAGGAAGCTGCACTTCGCGAGCTGCTGCAGCGTGTGGAGGAGGTAGCCGTCGGTGATCGGATAGCGCGGGTCGATCGACTGCACCGCTTGCATGAGCTCCGATGTGGTGGCGACGCCGCGCGCGACCGCGGCGAGCACCTGGCGCTCCGTTCGCGAGAGGCCGCTCGTCGGATCGGGAAACTCCTCGAGGTGACGTTCGATCGCACCTGCGAGGAACGGCATCGCCTTGATCCGGCGCGACAGGAACGGCAGGGCACGCGGGTCGTCGGAGGTGATCGCGATCCATGCGGTGATGGACTCGTCGATCGCGTCGCGCGAGAGCGGCGTGCGGCGAGGCCAGAGCTCGGCGAGTTGCTCTGGCTTGAGCTGGCCGAGGCCGAGGAAGTTCGGGATCTCGGGGTGGCGATCGATCGATACGATCGTCAGCTGCGAGGGCAGGCCGCGACGCGCGAGGCGGGCGAGCAGGCGGATCAGCGCGAGCTGATCGAAGAGGTCGTGCTCGAACCAGAGGATGAGCTCCTCGGCGCCCGCCGCCTCGTCGACTCCCTTGTCCCAGTCGGCGAGGCGGCTGCCGCCGTCGCGCAAGCCGCGCGATGCCCAGAACTCGCCGCGCATGCGGTGGAAGTCGGCGTCGGGCACGTTGCGGACCGGGCCTTGATCGAGGGCGTCGGCCCAGACGCGAATCTCGCCCGGCAGGTCCGCGAGCGAGAGCGTGTCTGCCGTCGAGTCACCGTTGCAAACGTGGACGATGCGCTCCATGGCGCGAGGCGTACCACGAGTTGGCACTCGAGTTACTGCGGGGCGGGCAGGTCGGCGTCACCCGCGTCCCAGAGATACGCAGGAACGCCTGGAGAGGCGATCGGAGCGGCCGGGACGGTCGCGCTCGTCGACGTCGACAGCGCGAACGGGATCGGTTGGAACGTGATGCGTGCCTGGTCGAGCGCGTGAATGCGCGTGTAGCTGACGATGCTGTTGCACGTGACGATCGTGACGCCGAGCTTCGTGGTCTCGAGGAAGACACCGCAGCGCCGCACCGTCTCGAGGAGGCGCCCGGTGAACGTTTTGTTCGCGATCGTGTGCTCGGCGTACGGGCCCGCCGTCGAGGGTTGCAGATCGGTGAGTCCGTTGACCGAGAGCTGGATGCGATACGCCTTGGATGCGTCGGTCGTCGCGCGCGGCGTGAGCTGACACGCCGCGCGCAGCGCGCTGACGTTGCAGTTGGTGGCGGCGACCCCCGTCGCCTCGTCGATGATCGCGAGCGTCCACGTGCCGCTCGTGAGTGCGGCGGTATCGGTGCGATCGGACGGATCGGGGACCGCGCTCACGTCCGTGCACAGCGGATCGCCGGACTGGAAGCCGTCGGAGTCGCGCGAGCACAGGATGTTCGTCTTGGTGGTGAGCGCGACCACGAAGTCATCGACCGCGCGGCGGGTGAACGTGCCCGTCGGCTTCGCGAGATCGATGACGAGCGTGACCGGCTCGGCCGTGTGGTGGACGAAGCGCTGCGAGAACGCGGGCGTCGTCGTCACGGTGCCGAGCAACTGCGAGATCGGCGACCTTGCGGCGAACGTCATGCCGGCGAGGCCGGTCGCGTCGGCCTGTCCGGATTTCACTTCGAGCGGTGCGGCGAGCAAGTGAAGATCGAAGCACGTCGTCGCGACGGCCTCGCCGACGCGCACGTCGAGGAAGTAGCTGCCGCTGGCGACGGTGTCGCGATAGAGCGCGATCGTCGAGCCAGAGGCCGCGGTCCAGTCCACGACGGTCGCGTCGCCCGCGCCGCGCACGCGGTACTCGGCGGGGCCGTCGGCCTCGATCTTCCACGCGAGAGGGTTCTGAGTCGTCTCGCGCCCGAACTTCGGCGCGGTGGCGTCCATCAGGTAACCGTGCTTGTAGACCGTCGCGCACGCTTCGTTGCCAAGCTGCGCGGTCGGACCCGCGTGCGTGTGGACGGGCTCGCCGGTCGCGAAGTCGATCGCGTCGGCGCGCTCGTCGTGGATCGTCGTGACACGGAACCGCACCGTGTCGTTACCCGCGCCGGGACCACCGCCGCCATCGCCCCCACCTTCGTCATCACCGCTGTTGGTGGGGTCCTCGACGCTCGCGGTGCAAGCAGAGATCAGGAACAGGATCGAACCGAGTCGCTTCATTGTCATCCTCCGTAGGTGGCCTCTCGATCAAGGCCGTCCCCGGATGCGTGAAATCTTCAAGTCCGCGGGATCGCTAGACGCGGCCGCGCTTCTCGAGGCCGTACTTCTTCATCTTGTCGATCAATGTCACGCGGCTGACGCCGAGCCGGCGCGCGGACTCGGACTGGTTGCCGCCCGTGGCGTCGAGTGAGCGCGCGACGAGGCCGCGCTCGAACGCTTCGACTTGCTCCTTCAGCGAGGGGCCGTTGCGCGCGTCGATGACGGGCAGGTTGTCGTGCTCGTCGCCGGTGTCGGCGTGCTCCGTCGGTGCCGGCGACGCCTCGCCGCCGCCCGTGGACGCCTGGTAGTCGGCGAGCGTGATCGCGCCGCCCGTCGAGAGCGCGGCGAGGCGCGCGATCGTGTTCTCGAGCTGGCGCACGTTGCCCGGCCACTCGGCGCGCACGAGCGCATCGATGAGCGGCTGCTCGAGCGTGACCGAGCCGAGCCCGAAGCGCTCGGCGTAGCGGCGCCCGAACTCGTGGGCGAGGGCAGGGATGTCGTCCTTGCGATCGCGCAGCGGCGGGACGACGAGCTCGACGACCGCGAGCCGGTAATAGAGGTCCTCGCGAAACGCGCCGGTCTTCGCTTCGGCGGCGAGGTCGCGATTCGTCGACGCGACGACGCGCACGTTGACCTTCTCGATGCGACCCGAGCCGACCGGCTGGATCTCGCCCTCCTGCAGGGCGCGCAGGAGCTTGGCCTGGATCGGCAGCGGCAGCTCGCCGACCTCGTCGAGGATGAGCGTGCCACCGTCGGCTTGCGAGAAGAAGCCGGGGCGCGTGGCGGTCGCGCCGGTGAATGCGCCCTTCACGTGACCGAACAGCTCGGCGTCCGCGAGGTCGGCGGGAAGGGCGGCGCAGTTGAAGCGAACGAGCGGCTTCTTCGCGCGCGAGGACTGTGCATGCAGGAGCTCGGCGACGAACTCCTTGCCGGTGCCCGTCTCGCCACGCACGAGCACGGTGACGTCGCGCGAGGCGATGCGCGTGGTCGCGTCGAGCAAGCGGCGCATCGGCTTCGACGCGCCGACGATCCGGCGGCCGAGCGTTTGCTCCGCCGCGAAGCGCTGGTTGTCGATGCGGAGGCGGCGCGCTTCGAGCGCGCGCTCGATCACGACCGCGATCTCGTCGATGTCGAAGGGCTTCGCGAGGTAGTCGTACGCACCTTGCTTCATCGCGGCGACGGCGACGCGCTCGCTGCCGTGTGCGGTGAGGAGGAGGACGGGCAGCTGCGGATCGCGCTGGACGATCTGGCCCATCAGCTCGAGGCCGTCCATGCCGGGCATCGAGAGATCTGTGACGACTGTGTCGGCGTCTTCGAGCTTCGTCAACGCCTCGTCGCCGGAGCGCGCCGTGAGCACGCGATGCCCGCGCTCGGTGAGGAGCTCGGAGAGCGTGAACAGCACGCCGGGTTCGTCGTCGACGAGGAGGACAGTCGTCATCTGCGGTCAGCTTACGCTCGCGAGGACGCCATCGCAGCGCGCGGGGACGCCGAGGTGTCGATCGACGATGCAATCGCGCTCTTCGCCGGGAGCGAGATCGTCGCAGTGGTGCCTTTGCCGGGCGTCGAGACGTACGCGAGCGAGCCGCCGTGCTGCGTGATCACGCCTTGCGCGAGCACGACGCCGAGGCCGGTGCCGTTCGGGCGCGTGGTGAAGAACGGAGCGCCGAGCCGCTCGAGGTCCTCGGGCGGGATGCCGCGACCGCTATCGACGACGTCGAGCATCACGCTCTGCGCCGTCGAGCGAACGCGCAGCTTGACCGAGCCGCCGTTCGGCGTGGCCTCGAGCGCGTTCGATGCCAGGTTGAGCAGCGCCTCCTTGAGCCGGCGCGGATCGCCTTGCACCGGTTGCGCGCTGCCCTCGAGCGAGAGCGTGATGCCGGCTTGCACGGCCCGGCCGTCGAGAATGTCGAGGACGTCTTGCGCGAGCACGGCGAGGTTGATCGTCTCCGGCTTGATGTCCTCGAGCGGGCGCGAGAACGAGAGGTACTCGTTGAGGATGGTTTCCATGCGCGAGATCTCCGACGAGACCACCGCGAGCCGCTCCTGCGTGCGCTCGCTCTCCGGCGTGCGCGCGACGAGCTGACAGAGCCCCTTGATCGAGGCAAGCGGGTTCTTGAGCTCGTGCGCGACCTTCGCGCCGACGCCCTGCAGCCGCCGCATCTGCGTGCACGCGGTGTCGAACTGCTCCTCGCGCAGGTACGCGACGGACTCGCTCGCGCGGCTCGCGACGATCGACAGCTTGCCGACCAGCGTATGCAGCATGAACAGGAACCACACGAGCGAGATCAAGATGCCGATCGTGTAGTGCGCCGTTGGCATCGCCGGACCGACGAGGTTCGACGGTAGCGAGACCATGGCGAGGATGAGCAGGGCGTTGCCGAGCGCGACCCAGCGCGAGACGGCCTGCGGTCCGAAGAACAGGAGCGAGACGATCGCCGGCATCACGGTGCTCGGGATGAACGGCGAGTAGATGCCGCCGGTCAGGGCCGCGGAGCCGACGATGAAGATCTGCGCGGCGATGCTCATCTGGATGAACGCGCCGGCGACCTTCTGCGGATCGAGCGTGCACCGCATGATGATTCGATGCGCGACCGCGAACACGGCGTAGAGACCGGCGAGCGCGCCGATGCGCCACGTCGGATAGCCCGAGTGATAGATGACGCTGAGCGTGAAGATCTGGACGAACACGCCGACGAACATCATCAGGCGCGAGGTCTTCTGCGCCTCGCTGACGAAGAAGATGTCGCGTTGACGCCGCCAGGCCGCGTCGACGACGGCCGAACGATTGGCAGGATTCACGCGCACGCCCGCATCGTCTGCGAGTGATGTGCCATCACACGGTGTCTCGGCGGTCAGCTGCGACGCCATGGGGCAACTCTGCCCCATTCTTGGCCGTATGGTCAGCATTCGTCGAAA
This sequence comes from Myxococcota bacterium, assembly GCA_030857175.1. Lineage (GTDB taxonomy): Bacteria > Myxococcota_A > Polyangia > Haliangiales > Haliangiaceae > JABFXX01. Next base: position 16,963 of record JALZOJ010000085.1, read on the forward strand.
CGTGACTGCACAAAGTCACGTTTCGTGACTGCGCGTTGTATGGCCGGCCGACAGATCACCCTCGTGCATGTCGGCAGTTGCGGGTCTGGACCCGTGGCACGGCCAGTGCTTTGGTCGCCGGCATGACCCTTCGCGCTGTTCTCGCGCTCGTCCTCCTCGCGGTCCCGGCCGCGGCCCAACCCAAGCAGCCGGCACCGCCTGACGACACCTTCGAGAAGGAGCTCGATGCGTTGTTCTCCGCGGGTGGGCTGACGGCCGAGCAGGCGGCGGCGCGGGCGGTCAAGTCGTCGCCGACGGTGCGTGCACGCGCCGCGCAGATCGATACGGCGGTCGCGCAGACGCAGGCGGCGGAGCTCTCGCGCATTCCGTACGTCGGGCTGACCGCGCGCTATACGCGACTCTCGCCGCTCGATCCGGTGTCGTTCGGGCCCGGCGCCCCGTCGTTCGAGACCCTCGAGAACAGCTACCTCGGCCAAGCGACCGTGCAGCTCCAGCTCTCGGACTACGTCGTTCGGTATCCGCGGCTGATCAAGGCGGCGCGCCTCGGCACCGACGCCGCACGTATCGGCAAGCGCTCGAGCGAGGTCGACACCGCCTCCGACACGCGCGTCGCCTACTACGAGTGGGTGCGCGCGAAGCTGCAGAATCTGATCGCGAAGCGCCAGCTCACGCAGATCCGCGGCACGCTCGGTCAGGTGCGTGCACTCGCCGACGCGCAGCGCGTCTCGCGCGCCGATCTGATGCGCGTCGAGTCGCAAGAGGCGCAGATCGAGCAGACCGCGGATCAGCTGCAGCAGCTCTCGGATCTGCGCGAGGAGCAGCTGCGGATCTTGATCGGCGCCGGCAACGAGCCGCTGTCCGTCGGTGAAGACGTGCGTGTCGACGTCACCGCGCCGAGTGCGGGCGCGCTCGACGAGCTCGTAACGACCGCGACGAAGCAGCGCCTCGACTTTCGCGCCTATGACGTCGGCATCGAGGCGAAAGAGAAGCAGCGCAGCGCCGAGAAGGCGGGCCTCTATCCCAAGCTCTCCGCGTTCGCGACCGCCGACTACGCGCGCCCGAACCAGCGCATCTTCCCGCAGGTCGACGAGTTCCGGTTCACGTGGCAAGCGGGTGTGCAGCTGACGTGGACGCTCAACGAAGCGCTCGTCACGAACGCGCAGGACAACCGGTTCGGCGCCGAGATCCGCGAGCTCCGCGCGAACCGCGAGAACCTCGAGCGCGGCACGCGGATCCAGGTGCTCGCGGCGCAGCAAGGCGTCGCGATCGCGCAGCGCGCGCTGCTCACCTCGAAGAAAGGCCTCGACGCGGCGAACGAGAGCTATCGCGTGCGCCAGGCGCTACTCGCGGCGCAGCGTGCGACGGCCGTCGAGCTCGTCGACGCGGAGACCGAATTGACCCGTGCTCGCATCGCGTCCCTCAACGCCCGCATCGACCTCCGGATCGCGATGGTCGAGCTCCAGCATGCAATCGGAGCCGACACGAAGTAGTCGCCTGTCGGCGTTCCGTACAGCGGCTTGGTGTCGCACACGACCTAACCGCGCGGCCCGGCAAGCGCGATGAACTGCACCAGATGGCCGAGACCGTGCATCCTAGGCGGCACCATGCATCGGATTGCGTTGGGCCTGTGTGTCGTCGCCAGCCTCTCGGCCTGCAAGAAGAACGAGGAGGCCGTCGCCAAGGCGCCTCCCGCTGCGCCGCTCAAGCTCGAGCTCGCGGTCACGACGGAAGCGCCGGCGCCGAAGCAGATCGTCCTGACTGGCATCGTCAAGGCCGACCAGCGCCTGGAGGTCACCGCCGATACGGCGGGCAAGGTCCTCGGTGTGATGGTCGATCGCGGCCAGCGCGTGAAGCAGGGGCAAGAGCTCGTGCGGCTCGACGTTCGCACGCAAGCACTCGGCGCGCGTGAAGCTCAGGCAAACGTCGCGAGCGCGCGGGCGCAGCGGCAGCTCGCCGAAGAAGAGTGCAAGCGGGCGCAGTCGCTCCTCGACAAGGGCGCGATCACGCGCAGCGAATACGATCGCCAGAGCACGCAGTGCACGTCGGCGCTCCAGCAAGTCGCAGCCGCCGAAGCACGCGCCGGCATGATGGCGAAGTCGCTCCAGGACGGCGTCGTGCGCGCGCCGTTCGATGGCGTGATCAGCGACAAGAACGTGACCGCCGGTGACTGGGTGCAGCCCGGCCGGCCGCTGTTCACGCTCGTCGACGACGATCCGCTCAAGATCGAGCTCTCGGTTCCCGAAGCCGCGGTGCGCGCGGTGCAGAAGGATCAGAAAGTCGAGATCGAAGCCGTCGCGCAGCCAGGCAAGACGTACACGGCGACGGTCACGCGCCTCGGCGCCGAGATCGGGCGCTCGCGCTCGCTGATCGTCGAAGCCACGCTCGAGAAGAGCGACCTCGTCCCCGGCATGTTCGCCGAGGCGAGGCTGACGGTCGGCCAGGAGACGCGGCCCGTCGTTCCCGAGACCGCGGTCGTGAAGCGCGGGAAGACGTGGCACGCGTTCGTCGTCGTGAAGGGCGAGGCGCAAGACCGCATCGTCCAGCTCGGCTCGAAACCGGCGGCAGGGCAGGTGTCGATCGTCCAGGGCCTCGTGAAGGGCGATAGGGTTGTCGCGAAGGTCACCGAGCTTGTTGTCGACGGCGTTCGCGTCGTCGAGTGAAAGCGGGAGGCATCGACCATGCAGTGGCTATCCCTGATCTCCGTCCGCAGACCGGTCTTCGCGACCGTGCTCATCCTCGTGTTCGTCGTCGTCGGCGCGGTTGGCTATCGAACGCTCGGCGTCGATAAATTTCCCAAGATCGATTTTCCGCTGATCACGATCGTGACGCCGTATCCCGGCGCGTCGCCGGCCGCGGTCGAGACGGACGTCAGTCAGAAGATCGAAGAGGCCGTGAACACGGTCTCGGGCCTCGAGACGTTGACGTCGGTGTCGACGGAAGGTGTCTCGCTCGTGATCGCGCAGTTCGCGCTCGAGATCGATCCCGATCAAGCAGCGCAGGACATCAACCAGCACATCGCGACGGTGCTGCGCGAGCTGCCGCCTGGCACGCGCCCCGAGGTCCGCAAGGCGGATCCCGACGCTGCGCCCGTGATCGTGCTCTCGGTCAAGGGCCCCAAGGACCTCCCGCAGCGCGAGCTGACGCGGTTCGCCGAGAAGAGCGTCAAGCAGCGCATCGAGCGCCTGAAGGGCGTCGGTCAGGTCGTGATCCTCGGCGGCCAGGAACGGCAGATCAACGTCAACCTCGATCCGATCCGGCTCGCGGCGGCGGGCGTGTCCGCGCTCGAAGTGCAGCGCGCGATCGGCGCCGCGAACGTCAACCTGCCAGGCGGCCGCATCGAGAGCGGTCCGACGAATACCTCGCTGCGCGTCGAAGGCCGCGCGATCCAGGCCGACGAGATCGGCGGCATCATCGTGCGCCAGCAAGGCGAGCACCCGGTCCGCGTCCGCGATGTCGCCGAGGTCGTGGACTCCGAGGAGGATCTCGAGACGTCGGCATCGCGCAACGGCGAGACGGCCGTCGCGCTCTCGGTGCGCAAGCAGTCGGGGCAGAACACCGTCGCCGTCGTCGATCTGGTAAAGGCCGCGGTGACCGACCTCCAGCCGAAGCTGCCCGAGGGCTACCGCGTCGACATCGTGCGCGATAACTCCGAGCAGATCCGCACGTCGGCCTCGCAGGTGCTCGAGCACCTCGTCGTCGGCGCCGGGCTCGCGGCGCTCGTCGTCCTCTTGTTCCTGGGCAGCCTGCGCTCGACGATCATCGCGGCGATCTCGATCCCGGTCTCGATCGTCTCGACGTTCGGTCTGATGATGATCGCGGGCTTCACGCTGAATCTGATGACGCTGCTCGCCCTCGCGCTCGCTGTCGGCATCGTGATCGACGACGCGATCGTCGTCCTCGAGAACATCTATCGCTTCATCGACGAGAAGAAGATGAAGCCGTTCCCTGCCGCGATTCACGCGACGAAGGAGATCGGCCTCGCCGTGCTCGCGACCACGCTGTCGCTGATGGCGGTGTTCCTCCCGGTCGCCTTCATGAGCGGCATCGTCGGCCGCTTCTTGTTCAGCTTCGGCATGACGATGGCGTTCGCGATCGCGGTCTCGATGATCGTCGCGTTCACGCTCACGCCGATGATGGCGGCCCGCATGCTGCCGATGCCGGCGCCCGCCGGCGAAGAACGCCGCCGCTCCGTGCTCGAGCGCATCAGCGACTTCGTGTATCGCCCGATCGCGCGCTTTTACTCCGGCATCCTCGCGTTCTGCCTGCGCCGCCGCTGGGTCGTGGTCATCGCGATCATCGGTTCGTGCGCGACGATGGTGCCGCTGTCGAAGCAGGTCGGCGGTGACTTCCTGCCTCCGAACGACGAGGCGCAGTTCGAGGTCTACATCCAGACCGTCGAGGGCACGACGCTCGAGTCGACGACGCTCGTCGCCGAGCGCCTCGCGCGCAAGATCCGCGAGATTCCCGAGGTCGACAGCACGCTGGTGACGATCGCCGACAGCGATCAGCGCCAGCCGAACGTAGGCCGCATCTACGTGCGGCTCACGGATCCGAAGACGCGCTCGAAGCACCAGAACGCCGTGATGGAGATCGTCCGCAAGAACATCCTTGGCAACGTCCCACCCGGCACGCGCGTCGCTGCGCAGGAGGTCAACGACTTCTCGATCGGCGGTCAAAACGCCATCGTCTCGTACGTCATCTCCGGCCCCGATCTCGAGAAGCTCGAGGTCTACGGCAAGAGGGTGCTGAGCGACCTGGGCAAGGTCCCCGGCGTGGTCGACCTCGATTCGTCGTTGGTCGACCCCGTGGTCGAGGCGACGGTCAAGCCGGACCTCGAGCGCGCGGCGATGCTCGGGGTCGACCCGCAGGTCATCACCGCCACGCTCGCCGTCCTGATCGGCGGCGTCGAGGCCTCGACGTTCGAGGATCGCGGTGACCAGTACCCGGTGTTCCTGCGCGCCGCCGAGCGGTTCCGCGACGACCCGAGTGCGCTCGCCTTGATCGCCGTGCCGTCAACGTCTCTCGGTCAGGTCCCGCTCTCCGACGTCATCTCGATCGGCTCGGGGCTCGCGACATCGAAGATCACGCGCCAGTCACGCGAGCGCGCCGTCACGATCACGATGAACGTCTCGCCGGGCTTCTCGGAGTCCGCGGTCGTCAGCGCACTCGAGAAGACGCTCGAGGGGCTCGACATGCCGGCTGGCTATCACTACGAGCCGTTCGGTCGCTCGAAGGAGATGGCGAAGATGCAGGGCGCGTTCATGTTCGCGATCGGCCTCTCCGTCATCTTCATGTACCTCGTGCTCGCGGCGCAGTTCGAGTCGTGGCTCTACCCGTTCATCATCATGCTCTCGCTGCCGCTGACCGTGCCGTTCGCGATCATGTCGCTCGTCCTGACCGGCGGCTCGCTGAACATCTTCTCGATGCTCGGCCTGATCGTGCTGTTCGCGATGGTGAAGAAGAACGCGATCCTCCAGGTCGATCACACGAACGGTCTGCGCCGGCAGGGCCTGCCGCGCACCGAGGCGGTCCTCGCCGCGAGCCGCGACCGGCTCAGGCCGATCCTGATGACGACGTTCGCGTTCGTCGCCGGCATGCTGCCGCTCGTCACGAGCCAGGGCATCGGCGCCGGTTTCTCGAAGGCGATGGCCTCGATCGTCGTCGGTGGGCAGACGCTCTCGCTGCTCCTCACCCTCGTCGCCATCCCGGTCCTCTACACGCTGTTCGACGACCTCGCGCAGCTCGGGACGCGTGTCTCGAAGAAGGCGCGAACAGCAAGGCGTAACGACCGCGCGCCCACCGATCGCGGCGCGAGCGAGATCGGAATCGTCGACGTGCACGCGTCGTAGTCGTCAACGCGTCGCGATCATTTTCTGCGCCCTGCGCGCGCCGGCAGCGCGCGCCTCGCGTGCTTTTAACAGCGCTCCGGAGTCCGATCGATCGGCGTGACATCTTTGCGTCGAATGAGGGTTCCGATCGTGATCGCCATCTGGTATCACGCGTCTCCCTTACGAAACTCGCGTTCGTGAACATGGCGAAAACGACTCGTACCGTCTCAGATATTCGGGACCTCCGAGCTCTGCTGCACGTCCCGCAGCATGATCTCCAGTCCCAGCTCGCGAGCCGCCTGGAGCGCCTCGGGTTCCCGACGCTTCGCCCCGCCCAAGTGCAGCTCTTGTCTGCCGTGGGTGCGTTCGGTACCTCGACCAACATCGACACCAACGCAGGTGTCCGGTTGTCGGACCTCGTGGCCGAGGTCGCGCTGCCGAAGCAGACGGTCGGTGACCTGGTCGCCGAGCTCGAGGATCTGAAGATGCTCGAGCGCTTCCCTGACCCGGATCACGGCGTCATCAAGCGGGTCCGCCTCGGGCCAAAGGGGAAGGCGTGGGCCCAGGAGGTCCGCCGCGTCTCCGCCGCCACCGAAGCGAAGTGGGCCACGCGCCTAGGTACGAAGAAGATGCGGTCCCTGCGCGCCCTCCTCGAGGAGCTGGCCGCCACGGTGGAAGACCGCCCGGCGAAGACGAACGGCGCGCGCTCCGCATCCAAGCGGTAGCGTTTCAGAAGATCTGATAGATCAGCGACGCCTTCATGATCGTGTCGAGCTTCGACGCCTCGGGCACGAAGCCCATCGCGAGGCCCTTGATCGGTAGCGGGCCCGGGCGATGGTCGTACTTGAGCTCGATCGAGGTCTGCACCGAGAGGTTCTTCCCGATCTTCGAGCTGATGGCGATCTTGCCGTTGAGGCGCGTATCCTTGCCGAACCCGCCGTCCTTGCCAGTTGGCAGGTCTTCTTCGTTGAGGTTCGTGAGCGCCTCGAGCGATGCGTCGAGCGCCGTGCCCTCCGTCATCTCCGACTTGACGCCGAGGAACGCGCGTGCGGAGTGAATCGAGAGTGACGTGCCACCCGTGAGGTCTTCACGCGAGAAGTCGTAGCCAATTTCAGCGACGGCCTCGGTCTTCTCGGTCTTGTAGATCTGGCGGCTGTAACCGACCTGGAAGCCGAGAACTTTCTCTTTACCGGCAGGCCTGTCACGGCTCGCGAGCGCGGCGACAAACAGCGAGTTGTGCTTCGTGAGGAAGCGGTCGTAGCGGAGCTTCGCCGCATAGCTCTCGGCGGTGATCGTGTCGACGGTCGTGATCTCCGACTCGTCGTCGATCATCCCGTTGCCGTTGTTGTCCTGCAGGACCCGCGCGCCCGACTTCGCGTAGGTCATGCTGCCGTCGATCGAGAACTTATTGAAGCCGGTCTTGCGCGATGCCTTCACGCCGGCGCTGATGGTCGTGGTCTCGGCGTTGCCCGTCGTGAACACGAGGCCGGCATCGGCCTGCGCGGTCCACTCGACGTCCTTGACCTTCTCGACCTCCTCGGACTTTCCGTACTCGAACTTCGGCTGTGCGAGAGCGGACGGAGCCGCGAGCACGATGGCTGCGACCAGAACGTGATTCTGCATGGTGGTCCCTATTCCGGGCTTGGAATGGCGCGTAACCGATAGCCGAAGCGGTGTCTCGACTCGATGAGATCGCCGATCTCCGCCTTCATCAATGCACGACGCACGCGACGAACCAGTTGCTTGACGTGATTCTCACTTGGCTCTCGCGTATCCCACGAGAGATCGGCGATGAGCTCCGAGGACCGCACGAAGCCGCGTACGAGCTCGGGCTGGTGCGACTCGGACGCCATGCGGCGGATCATCAGCGCCATCAGCTCGAACTGAGTCGTGGTCAGCTGCACCTGCTTGCCGTCGACCTCGATCAAACCGCCACCACCGCCGGTAGGCTCGTGGAGCTTGAAGCCCATCGTCGGCAGGCCGACGTCGGTGCGCTCTTCCACGTCGCCGATGTCGGCCGTGCCCACGGCGATCGGCGCGGTAGCAGGCAACGACGACGCGCGCGGCGGCTGGATCGTGGCGGTCGCGGTGCGGCCGACGCGGGGCGTCGGAAGGCGCGTGACGTCGGCGATGAAGTAGAACGCGATGTGTCCGAAGCGCACGCGATCTCCGTCGCTGATCGCGGTGGGCTCGTCGAGGAGCTTGTCATCGACGTAGCTGCCGTTCGCCGAGCCGAGGTCGCGCACGCTCCAGATGTCGCCGTCGAGCGTGAGGTGCGCGTGGTGCCGCGAGACCGAGGGCTCCAGGATCGCGAGACCGGCACCGTCGACCTGGCGGCCGATCAGCGTTCGCGGATCGAGGCGGTGCGGACGTCCCCACAGGTCGACGAGCGCGGCCATTGTCGGGCGGCCGCCGTGAAGCTGCAGCTGCTCCGGCATAATCCGGATCGGGCTGGACAGCTCGTCACGACACTCCTCGCACAGCACGCCCACTTCGGCGGGCCGCTGCTTGCACACCGGACAGTTCACGCGGACATTCTATCACCACTCGTGGCGGTGATCGGGTGAGGGGCTGCTACTCCCAGGCCGAATAGCGCCGGCCCTGAACGGGCTCCTCGATCCGCTTAGGCTTCACCGCGAGGCGGAACGGGAACGACTGCGCGCTCGCGCCGTCTTCACCTGCGGTCATCACCTGAAAGTGCAGGTGCGGCGTCGACGAGAAGCCCGTGTTGCCCGAGAGTCCGAGCCGGCTGCCGCGCTCGACGCGCTGGCCGGGCTTCACCTCGATGCCACTGGGCGACAGGTGCATGTACTCGCCGACGGTGCCGTCGTCGTGCAACACGAGGACGAAGTTCGTGCGCTTGTAGTCGAGGAACTCGGGCGTCGTCCCGGCACCCTGCGCGGCGGCGTTGTACGCGATCACGGTGCCGGGCCGCGCGGCGAGGACCGGTGTGGCGACGGGGCAGTCGAAGTCGACCGCGAACTCGTTCGAGCCGCGATGCGAAAACGTGCCGTGAAAGCCCTGCAGCACGGAGAACGTGAGGCCCGTGGGATAGGGCAGCCGGTACGCGTAGTCCTCGGGTCGCGCGCGCGGGTCGCCGAACTTCGCGCGATACGAGATCTCGCGGCGGTACCGGTACGCGGTGTCGATGATCTCGAATTCGGCGAGGACGAGACTCTGCGACGTGCCCGACGGCTTGTCGGCGGCGGGCAGCACGATCACGCCCTCGGTCGGCGTGAGCGGCGTGAGGTTCGCGAACGTCGGTATCGCCCAGCGCATCACGAGCGGCACCGCATAGCGATTTCGCGCGAGCTGCGTGACGCGCGAGCCTTGCCGCCACACCTCGAATTCGATCTGACCGCCCTCGAAGCGGAACTCGATCAGCGAGTCGTCGAGGCGCGGCCGCGATGGCGACGCCATCGGCTCGATGTATGGCTGCTGCTGATCCGCGGCTGGCCCTGGACACGCCGCAAGGCAGACCACCACGAGCCACCAGCGCATCACTGGAAATGTAGCAGCTACTTCGCCGCGGTTCGCGTCGTGCGGTAGCGCACCATCGTGCCGGAGAGCCGGTCCCACAGGGCGCGCTTGCCGGAGATCCGATTCGCCGCGTAGAGCAGCATGAGCGCGCCGCCG
>JALZOJ010000120.1 GCA_030857175.1 Myxococcota bacterium
GGGCTACCTCGGGCTCGGCGCGGATCTCGAGCTCGAGACGCCGCCACCGCCGCCGTAGTCACGAGATCGGCTATCACTCGGGCGTGGAAGAACGAATCGAAGACATCGAGGTCAAGCTCGCGTACCAGGAGCGCCTGATCGGCGAGCTCGACGTGCTCGTGCGCACGTTCGGCACGAAGCTCGACGAGGCGATGCGCGAGCTCAAGGCGCTCAAGGAATCCCTGCGCAGCGGTGGCGAGCCTGTCATCGGTCCCGCGACCGAGAAGCCGCCGCACTACTAGCAGCGGCCACGATTCAACCGCCGCAGAGCCTAGCGGGACCTCACGACAACCACTTGCTGCACGCGGATGTTAAGGTGGCGTGTGGAGCAGAGACAGAAGCGGATCCTGCTGATCGACGATAACGCGGCCACGCTTCAAATTGTCGCGTCAGTGCTGGAGCGATCAGGCTTCGAGATCCGGACCTCGCTCGACCTCGAGCACGCGACAAATACACTCGCGGAGTGGCGCCCCGATCTGATCCTTACCGACGTCAACCTGCCGGGCACCTCGGGCGTGGAGATCTGCCGTCGGCTCAAGGCGACCTACGAGACCGCTCACGTACCCGTCGTCTTGTTCTCGGCGACCCCACGCGCGGAGCTCGAGGTGCTCGCGCGGACCTGCGAAGCAGATGGGTTCGTGACCAAGAGCGATCTCGCGACGCTCGCGGGCGAGCTGTCGTTGCTGCTCGAAACCTGATCCGCGGCCGGGCTACTCGCCCAGCTCCCACCGCACACGGAACACGCACGCCGGGGCATCGAGCGCTTCACACGTCTCGTGCGTGACACTTCCGTTGCGACCACCGGAGAGCGCGACGAGCTGCTCGAACAGACCGCTGCTCCAGGCGCACAGCAGCTCGTTGCGTAGCGTGCCCGTGATGCGCACGAGTGACTCGGTCGTGGCGACGCTGCTCGACGAGATGTTGCCCCAGCTCTGGTACCGCTCCCAGACGTTGCGGATCGCGCGCAACGTTCGTTCCGGCATCAGCGTCGCCGTGCTCGACGGGAAAAAGCTGCGAAACGACGAGCGCACACTCGCGCGCGCGATGTCTCGCGCGAGCTGCGACGCATCGACTGCGATGTACATCGGAGCAACCGCGAGAAGCTGTTCGAAGATCGGGGTCGGCAGCCAGCTCAGCGGTGCCGTCTCGAGCAGCGCCCGCGAAAGCTCGGGATCGAGACCACCGAGCGCGTCGCGAAACCGCGCCGATTCGTGCGCACCGAGCACGCGCGTGAACGAGCGAAACACCAGGCCGCGCGTCTGCGGCTGCGCTCCCGCGATGTCATGGCGCGGCGCTCGTCCCGTGCGCGTGCGCGGCGGTGCGGGCGCAACGATCGAGAGGGCGGCAGACAGTGCACGCGCGAGCTCACCCGCGGATGCGGGACGTCGCGCCGGATCTCGTTCGAGGGCAGCGAGGAGGATGTCGTCGGCGGGCGCGAGCTCGGGAACATAGGACGAGGGTCGCGGAGGCGGCGTGCCCGAGGTCTGCCTCGCGAGGACATGCAGCGCCGCGCCCTCACCAAACGGTTCCTTGAGCGTCAGGATCGCGTAGGCCGTCGCCGCGAGGCCATAGACATCCGAGAGCGGCGTGGCTTCGCCTCCCGCGAAGACCTCCGGTGCGATGAACCCCGGCGTACCCGCCGACTCCACCGCCTCACCTGCGCGGTGCGCGATGCCGACGTCGACGAGGACACCGCGGTTGCGGAACGGATCGCGGATCACGTTCGCGGGCTTCACGTCACGATGGATGATGCCGCGCTCGTGCAGCGCATCGAGTGCCGACGCGACCTCTTCGATCACTGCGACGTTCACAGCGAGCGCAGGTGCCGTTCCTTCATTGACGTGGCGCTCGATCGATTGCTGCAAGGCCTCGCCTTCGACGAGCTCCATCACGAAGTACGAGTCGCCGCCGATCTGCCCGAAGTTGTAGATCTGCACGAGGTTCGGGTGCTGCATCCGCGCGAGGAGCACCGCTTCCGTCCGAAGCCGTTCGATGAACTTGCGGTCCTCCGCGAGGTCGGGCCGCAGCATCTTGATCGCCACCGGGCGCTCGAGCGCGAGATCATCGGCGCGATAGACCACGCCCATCGCTCCTCGACTGATCTCGTGGCGCAGCCGGTACGTCCCCGCGAGCGTCACGGGCGGCTCGTCGAGGATCTCGATCTGAAGTGCCAGGGCCGGCGGCAAGACCGGCGCAGCGCCGGCGATGACGCGCCCTTCCGCGGATGCATTCTTCGAGGCAACCACCGCGCGCGCGACCATGCGCGTCGGTTCTTCATCCGGCAGGAGCGTGGCGATCCCGACCGTGACGGGGATCGCGATGAGCTCGCCGGTCGGTAGCTCGAGCGCGCGAGCGGCCAGCGCGGCATGGAGATCCTCTGCCACTCTCCGTGCACCCTCGAAGTCGACGCCCTGCAGGACGACAACGGTCTTGTTGCCCGACCAGCGCCCGACGAGGTCCTCGATGCGCACGCTCGCGCGAACCGCATCGGCGATCCGTAGCAACATCAGATCTCCGACCTTGAGGCCGTACCGCGTGTTGATGCCGTGCAGATCGACCACGTCGAAGACGAGCGCCGTCACTGCGAGCTTCATGCGCGCGGCGGCCGACGCGAGCGTGGTCATGAGCTGCTCGATCGCGACGTGGTTCCAGATCCCGAGCACCGGATCGAGCCCGGGTCCGCTCGAGAGCCGTGCGAGCTCTTCGGCGGTCCTGTCGTGAACGCCGCGCCAGCCGAGCTCGGCTCCGAGCTTCGACGCCAACGTCTGCAACACCGAACGTTCGTGATGGCTGAAGCTGCGTGCGTTGTCGTCGATGAGACCGATGAACCCGTGAGTACCGTGCGCAGTCTCGAGCGCAACGGCGAGATAGCTCTCGCAGTGCTCGACGCCTGCGCCGGCCATCGCGAGCAACGTCGCCGACGCTGCGACCGCCATCTGGCAGCGCTCGCGATGGTGCCAGGTCGCCGGATCAATCGTACGCCCTCCGCCCGCGTCAGCGCGAAGCGTCGACGCCGTCGCATACGGCGAGATCAAGCACCGTCGCACGCCGAACGCCGTCGCCAGTCGGGCCGATATCGTCTCGAGCGCTTCGTCGAGCGGCCCCGACAACAGCGACAACGTGAGCAGGTGGAACAACGGCAGCGGTCGGTCATCTCGCGCCCCGACCCGCGTCGCGATCTCGAGTCCGTGCTCGAGCGATGATTCGAACACGATGAATTCTGCGCCGGGCGGCGGTGGCTCCGCCGTCTCGCGCACGAGCAGGATCGCGCAGACCTCGGTCACCTTCGCGATCTGCTGGAGCGCGGTGTCCGCGTCCATATGCTCGCGATCGATCACGACCGCACACGGCCGGCAGCCCTTGAGCACGGTCGGTAGCTGGTCGGCGCTATCGATCACGACCGAGTCGAGATTTCGAGCGGCGCTCGCGCGCTCGATACGAGCCTGCAGCTTCGGATCGGTGCAGAGCATCGCGAACCCGCCCGAACGGATCATCCGAGTCGTCACCCGAAGAGATTAGGGGCTCCAGTGACGGCCACCTACGCGTCACCCTCCAAAAACGAAGAGGCCACAGTCGGCCTCAGCGATCCTGGCACTCGAGTCGTTCAGCGTAGATAGGAGCTCCTTGCCCTCGAAACGCGCTTTTGTGTTACGTGCGCCCACCCAAACCTCCACGTTGCGGACAAGAGCCGGATATGAAGCACGCACTCGCTATCGCCATTGCCTCGTTGGTTGCTGGCTGTGGAGCCAAGGCCGGCATCTCCGAGACGCGGATGGTTCACGCACCGCCGCGCGAGAAATCTTGCAAGCTCGAGCTCGTCACGGTCGACATCACGTCGATCACGTTCAACCAGCAATGGGAAGTGCTCGGCTACGTGTCGTTCTTCGAGCGCGGCTCGCAGGATCCGTACGCGGAGGAAAACCGCGAGCTGTTACGCCCGCGCGCGTGCGCGATGGGCGGTACGTCGGTGGCGATCGCGCTCAACGGCATGGGCCAGAATTCGATCGGCCAGCAGGGCAGTGGCGTCGCGTACATGGTGCTGCGACCGAAGAGCTGGCAGGCAGGGCCGGAGACGCTATGACGCTGTCGCAAACGCTCGGGGTGCGCGCGCTGCTCGTGGTTCTCGTCGGCGCGTGCACGCCGTCGATCTATCGCGCGCCTGTGCGCCAACCAAACTACTACTCGATCAACGTCGACGGCTCGCGCTCGGAAAAGTATTCGCGCGTCAACCAGTGGTCGAGCTACGGCACGAGTGGTCTCGGCGCACAGCCGAAGATCGCTGCGGCGTACGAAGCTGCGCAGCACGCAGCAGCGCCGAGCGTCGACGTCACCGTCTACAATGCGTCCTTGCCGACGGGCGTCTCGCTCGAACACGGCGTCGTAAAGATCGCGACGGACGCGCCGTACACGGCGATCGGTCGGTTCGAGATCGGATATTGGGCCGCGTCAGCCCCGCGGGAGCACGAGCTTGACGAGGATCTACGCCGCCTCGCCGCGGTCACACACGGCGACACGATCGTGGTCGAGGTCCAGCGCATCGGCCACGCCGATGATCGCGTGCAGTACATGAACGGGATCGTGCTGCGCAAGACAGGCACGACGACGACCGCGACGTCGCGAGCCCGGGCCGAGGCACGGCTCGTCTACAAGGCGAACGGCCTGGGGTGTCTGTCCGCGGACGAATTCGCCGACGAGGTGTCGGCCAAGCTCGGCTATTCACCGTGGCGTGAGAGTGCGCAGCGAACACTGCACGCCGAGCTCGCACACGCGGACGGCAGCTATCGCGCCGTGATCTCGGTCGCGGGCGCAGCATCCAAGCAACTGAGCGCGACGACGTGCAAGGCACTGACCGACGCGGTCGTGACGGTCCTCGTGGTCCAGCTGGACGACCCGATGAAACGCTGACCGTGTTCGAGACCGGCCACGTCGAACGCGTGATTCGCCATCTGGTGCGCTTCGGCTCGTCGCGCGCAGATGCCGAAGACCTGGCGCAAGAATCGCTCGTGATCGCGTGGCGCAAGCAGGGCGAGCTCGACCGCGATCGCTCGCTCGATGCATTTCTCTACGGAATCGCACGCAACGTGTATCGCAACCACACACGCACGCTCCGTCGCCGAGCGGAGGAACCGTCGTCGCACGACGTCGTCGCTGATGCCCGCGAGCTCACCGATACGGTCGCGCTGCGCGATGCGTTGCACGCGCTTCCCGAGAATCAGCAAGACATCGTGATCCTCCACGAGCTCGAGGAGTACACGCTCAAGGAGACGGCGGAGCTGCTCGCGATTCCGTTCGACACCGCCAAGGACCGCCTGCGGCGCGCGCGCGAGGTGCTTCGCGAGCGGATGCACGTCGACCTCGAGGTGGCCGCGGCGAGTGAACGTCGAGCGACGAACCACATCGCGAAGTCTGTCGCACCGGCGGTTCTGGTCGGCGTGCTCGGAGCGCTCGTGGGGAAAAGCGCCGCGGCGGGAGCCGGCGCGGCGGGCGGCGCGGCAGCGGGCGGCAGTACAGCGGCGAGTGCCGGCGCAGCGGTGGTGGGCTCGAAGCTCGCGCTCGGTGTTGCGGTCGCGCTCGGTCTCGTTGTCGGCGTCGCGGTCGACCGCGTCGCGCTGCGAGTAGACGAGCCCACGCCGGCCGTTGCGCTGGTCGCGCGCGAGCCAGCGAACGTCGAGCGTGAGGCCCCGCACATGCCCATGCCCGTGGCGCCGCACGTGGTCGATGCCGGCGTGTCCTCGCCAGATGCGAGCAGCACGGTCGTGCAGACATCCGCGCCGCCGCGACCTGTACCTGCGCCTGCCACCAGTCCCGAAGCACTCCTCGTCGAGCGCGCGCGTGTGGCGCTGCGACGCGGCCTTGCCGACGAAGCGATCCGCGCGCTGATGGCCCACGAGCGCCGCTTCCCTGCGGCTCAGCTTGCCGAGGAGCGAGACGTGCTCTTGATCGAGGCGTATCTCGCGACAACAAAGCTCGACCTCGCGAGCGCCCGACTCGCGCACTATCGGGCGACGTATCCGGCGGGTCTACACAAGCAGCGGGCGAGCGCGGCAGCGGCCGAGCTCGAGCGTCGCGGCGCTCCCTGAGCTTTTTGGGTGAACAGCGCGCGTCGGGTTTGCGTGAGATTCCCCGGGAACCGTCGGCCGCGTTGGCGCTTGCCCGCTAGAATCATTCGTGGCGCGTTCGCCCGAATTCGCCGGTATCGCAGTAGCGAGCTTCACGGCGGGCGCGCTCATCGCGCAGCAGATCGTCGGGAAGGCGGTTCGCGACACGCTGTTCCTGACGACGTTCAGCGCCGCGGACCTCCCCGGGATGATGATCGTCGGGGCGCTCCTGTCGCTGTCGTCTGCCGTGGGCCTGTCACGCCTGCTGCAACGGTACGGGCCTCGCCGGCTCCTGCCCATGCTGTTCGGCGTGAGCGCCGCGGCGTTCGTCGGTGAGTGGCTGCTCGGATTCTCCAGCACCGCGGCGATGACGGTCGCGTTCTATCTCCACATCGCCTTGCTCGGCCCGGCGCTGCTCTCGGCGTTCTGGTCGCTCGTCAACGAGGACTACGATCCCTACAACGCCAAGCGCGCGGTCGCGCGGATCGCTGGTGGCGCGACCGTCGGCGGCGTGGTGGGCGGCCTCGCGGTCTGGAGCGCCGCGGAGGTGATCTCGCTGCACGAGCTGCTCTTGGCGATGGCCGGGCTCCAGCTCGTGTGCCTGGTCGGCACGCTGCTGATGAAAGCCACCACGCGCGCGACGCGAGAGTCGATGCCCAGCGTCGCGCGTGCCGGCGATCGACGGGCGCTCCGCGTGCTCGTTCGCACGCCGCTGTTGCGCAACCTGGCGGTCATCGTCGCGATCGGATCGGCGACCTCGTCGCTGCTCGACTATCTGCTCAGCTCGACGGCGAGCCAGCTCCTTGGCAAGGGCGCACCGCTGCTCTCCTTCTTCTCGCTGTTCTGGCTGGGTGTGTCGGTGGCCTCGATGGCGGTCCAGTTCACCCTCGGCGAGCGCGTCCTCAATCGTGTGGGGCTCGCGAAGAGCATCGGCGCCCTGCCCGCACTGCTGATCGTCGGCGGCGCGGCCGCGATCGCGCTTCCGTCACTCGCCTCGTACGTGGTGATCCGCGGCTTCGAGGCCATCCAGCGGAATTCCCTGCACCGCTCCGCGTACGAGCTGTTCTACACGCCGGTGGCGGAATCGCGAAAGCGCGCGGCCAAGGCGTTGATCGACATCGGCTTCGATCGGCTCGGGACGGTCGTCGGCGCGGGGCTGGTCGCGCTCTTCCTCGCGACCGACCCCGCGCAAGTCTCGCAGCTCGTCCTTGTCGCGATCGTCGGGCTCTGCGTCGCCTCCCTGTCGATCACGCCGCTGCTCCGTGCGAACTACATCGCGGCGCTGGAGGGTGGTCTCCGCGACACGGCGTCGTTGACGCCGCTGACCACGGCCGAGTCAGCGGGACCTGCCGAGTCGGCCGCGCCATCCAACGGCGCGCCCGAGGAGGTCGCCGCGGCCTCGTTCGAATCGCCCAGCGTCGGCGACGGCCCGATCGCAGACGCGTTGCGCGACCCGGCCGGTGTCGTCGATGGTCGCGAGTGGATCGACGGTCCGGCGGACGCTGCGGTCGCCGGACTCGGCGCACTCACCGCGCGCTCAGCCCAGCCAGCCGTCGCGTACGCGATCATGCTCCTGACCCATCGCGAGCGCTACGCCGAGGCGTTCAGCGCCCTGAGCAAGATCTCTGCCGCGATTGCCGGTCAGCTCGCCGACGTGCTCGTCGATCTCGAGGCGGATGTTCTGGTCCGCCGCCGCGTCGCGCTCGTCCTCGCACGCACCGGCACGCAGCGCGGTGTCGATGCGCTGTTGCTCGGCGTGACCGATGACCGATTCGAGATCCGCTACGCGTGCTCCCGCGCACTCATGCAGCTCGTCACGCGTCATCCGCGACTTCAGGTCGATCGCGCGAGGCTCCTCCAGGCCCTGCTCGTCGAGCTAGACCACCGCACGCGCCAACCGGCTCGGCTCGCATTCGTGCCCGATCATCTCGAGGAGATGCCGATGTTCGTCGCGCCACGGCTTCATCCTGCGGCCGACCACGAGCTCGATCACGTGTTCACCGTCATCGGTCTCCACATCGATCGCGAGCAGCTGCTCATGGCGTATCGCGCGCTGCATCAGGACGACGTGCGGCAGCGCGGCACGGCCCTCGAATATCTACAGACAATCTTGCCGGCGGACTTCCGCGACGCGGTGTGGCCGTTCGTCGACCAGCTCGCGGCGCCACCGCCGCGAGCTGCGCGGACGATCCTCGCCGAGCTCATTCGCACCACGTCTGTCGCGTCGCGGCGAAGATGATCTACGCCGCCGGCAGCTCGACCACGAACCGCGTACCCTTGCCGC
>JALZOJ010000162.1 GCA_030857175.1 Myxococcota bacterium
CGCGGCGCCACCGCCGCGAGCTGCGCGGACGATCCTCGCCGAGCTCATTCGCACCACGTCTGTCGCGTCGCGGCGAAGATGATCTACGCCGCCGGCAGCTCGACCACGAACCGCGTACCCTTGCCGCGACCCTCGCCTTCAACGTGGATCGTCCCGCTGTGAAGCTCGACGAGGTGACGCACGATCACCAGCTTGAGTGCCATGCCGCGCAGGCTCTCGGGAACGGTCGCGTCATCGAAGCCATCGAAGATCGTCGGTAGCACCGCGACGTCGATGCCCGGACCGCGGTGCTCGACGGTCAACCGCACCTGCGCCCCCGAGCGTCGCAGCGTGACCGAGACGACGCCGCCGGCCGACGACCCGCGCACAGCCGTGGTGACGAGCTGGCGCGCGATCTGGGCGAGCCGCTCGGGGTCGCCGCTGATCGGCCTCAGCTCGGGGTCGGTGGAGAGCTCGGTCAGGACCGACGCAGCCGTCGCGCGCGGGCGCAACATCGTGACGACGCCTTCGACGAGGGTCGCGAGGTTCACGCTGGTCGGGGCCAACTTCAACGTCCCGGCGGCGATGCTCTTCATGTCGAGCATCTCCTCGATCAGCTCGAGCTGCGCGTCTGCATGCTGCTCCACGGTGTCGAGCGCGTGGCCACGTTGCGGCTCGGAGACGGCGCCGCTCCGCAGGGCGCGGATCGAATCGAGCATCGATTGGAGGGGCGCGCGCAGCTCGCGACCGAGCGAGGCCACGAACTCGTCGTTCAGCTTGCCCGCCGTCTCGAGGTGCGCGGCGAGGTGATCGGCCTCCTCGCGCGCCTGTTGCTCGCGCGTGCGCTGCTGTTCGCGTGTGATGTGGATCTCGGCGAACACCTTGACCTTGGCGCGCAGGATATCGCGATCGATCGGCTTCGAGATGAAGTCCACCGCACCGGTGCTGTACGCCTCTCGGACACGTTCCTTGTCGTGCGATGCCGCCGTGATGAAGATGATCGGGATGGGGCCGCCGCGGGGAAGCTGCTTGATCCGCCGGGCCGTCTCCAGCCCATCCATGATGGGCATGTTGACGTCGAGGAGGATCGCAGCGAAGTCATGCTGCCCCACCGCCTCGAGCGCCGCCTTACCCGAGGTGCACTGGACCAGGTCGTAGTCCGACTCGAGGATGGCCTCCAGCGCGAGCAGGTTCGCGGGGAGGTCATCGACGAGGAGCAATCTCGGTTTCATCGCCGAGCCGCCTTGCGGGACGAGGAGCCCATGCCCAATCCTACCGCGCGTGCGCAGTTCAGGCAGCATCGAGCCTGTGACGTTTCCGGTCAGAAGCTCAACGACGGCTCGTAGAAAGCGCTCACTCGCGAACCTTATCGCTTCGCCTTGTCTCGCTCTTCGAGGGTCGCCAGAAGCAAGGGCAGTGCGAGCTTGTCTTTGGGACGTGCCGCTTTCGTCTTCACCTCGATCAACGTCGGAAGATCGAGCACACGAAGAGAGAGAGACCCGTCCTCGACGAGGATCGTTCGCGGCAGCAGTTCCTCGTAACCGAGATCGTCAAGCTGACACAGGAGGTCCAACGGACCGTAGTTGGTTTGAAGGTTCTGGTGCCCGTGCCCGGCGAGCGCTTCGGCGGTCGGGGACAGCCTGCGGTTCGCGAGGTCGTGGCGGTAATACGCGCCGATGCTCTCCAGCAGCTTCAGTAGGCGCTCGATGTTGTCGGACGTACGGCGATGGACGATGTCGAGATCTAGCGTTGTTGCGGGGACGCCAAGGAATACGGCCGCCGACATTCCGACAACGATGAACTCGATCCCCCCTTCGACCAGGAGCCGCACCAGCGTGGCGGTATCAGAGACCCGAGGGCTCGACACGCTTGAAGCTCAACAGGGTCTCGAGCATCTGCTGCGAGAAGCGCACGCGCTCGAGGGGCGAGCGCTCTAGCGCGAGCGTGATCAAGGTTCGATCGACGTCTCCCTCGGCAGCGAGCACGTCGGGATCGAGTGCCCCCACCATCGCGCGCAGCTCTTCCAGGGTTAGCGCTCGTGTTCCCACGCAGTGAGCGTACCGTGTCCGCCGCCCGCCTTCCTGCAGAGCGTCGTGCCGTTCTAGATACCCGTACGGGCGCTCATCTCGACGCACCGAAAAAACAAGAAGGCCTCGCATCGCTGCGAGACCTTTTCGTTTCGTGGAGCCTAGGGGGATCGAACCCCTGACCTCTAGAGTGCGATTATGGTGGGTATGAGGATTCACGCGAGGTTAACGCCTCGTTGCGTTCCGCACAGCGGAGTTGCCGTCGAGGATCGTGCGTAACGATTCGCTTCGGCGCCCCAAACTGATTGGGTGTCTAACCGACCTCGCAACCGAGTGCCTTCGTCGTCCGGACACGTCTGGACACCTGCGCAATGATCGGCTGCGCCGTGGCGGTATTTTGCCGCCGTCTCGACGTAACCGTTCACGGGGTGGAGTCCGGATCTCGCCTTGCGTGTGGGGATCGACTTGATCGATCCGCTGTGATCTAAGGTATGGGTGAGCCAGGCCGACGAGCGGATCGAACGACTCGAACGACGAGTCGACGCGCTGCTCGCG
>JALZOJ010000121.1 GCA_030857175.1 Myxococcota bacterium
CGATCCAGTCGTGCGCGCTCTGGGACAAGGTCTCGCCGCAACAGCGCCTGCGCGCGCTGCGGATCGCGATCTCGCGCGACGTCGGCGCGAACGAGCGGCTGCCGGCGCACACGCTCGGCGAGCGCGTGTCGTGGATCGTCATCGAGGGCGCGCTCGAGCATCAAGGCAAGACACTCGGGCCCGGCGCGTTCGTCTATCCCGAGTCGCTGATCCAGGGCTCGGTCGCGCCGGATCGCGACTCGCTCGCGATCACGCGCTCCGATCTGCGCGGCCTCGTGCTGCGCGCTGATGACTTCAACGAGCTCTGCGAGGATGACCCGGAGCTCGCCGAGTTGCTGCACGAGACGCTCGGCACGCTCGTGTCCAAGCGCGGCGGGCAGAAGACGCACAGCGAGGACGACGTCGAGCAAGACGTTGCTCGCACACCGACGCTCGATCCCGATAAGCCCCAGCCAGTGCGCTCGCGCGCCGAGACCTCCGAGCTCGCCGCTCCGCCACCGCCGATCGCGCCACCACTTCCGATCACGCTGCCCGACGAAGAGATCATTCCGCTCACGAAGCCGAAGCCGAAGCTGGCCGTTCCCGTCGAAGAAGCTCCCGCGGTCGCGCGCACGAAGACGCCACTGGGCGCGCCGCCGCCGCCGCCGCCCGCGAAGGTCGTGCCGCCAAAGGCAGCGCTGAAGCCGCCGGCGATTCCGATCCCGAAGGTCGTCAGGTCGATCACGCCGCCGCAGATCGTCGCGATCCCACCGCTGAAGTCGGCGAAGCCGCCGGAGCCGGCATCCGATGTCGTCGACCTCGGCTCCGAGCTGCGCGCGGATCTCGGTGGCGACCACGCCGTACCGCAGCGCCGGGCGTCCGCGCCGAAGGTCGAAGCGCGCGCGCCGGTGAAGCAGCCGCGCATTTCAAACGCGGACGACGAACCCGAGATCGAAGAGGTCGTCGAGATCGAGGCCGATCCGCCGCCGCTCGCCGAAGCCGACGACGACGACAGCGACGAGATCGAGATGACCGTCGTGATGGGCGAAGAAACGGTGCTCGAGGATCCCGGGCCTGACGAGCCGACCGCCGACAAGCTCACACAAGAACATGAAGAGATGACGGTCTCCGTCGAGGACGATGGTGCACGCGTCACCGAGACCGTTACCGACACGAGCTCTCAGACGATGACGGTCTCCGTCGAAGAGGACGTCGTTCCGCAGAAGCGCCCGATCACCGCGAACGACACGGTTGTCGTGTCGGGCACGATCAAGATCCCCGAGGACAAACCCGGTCCGCGCAGCAAGCGAATGTCCGACGGCTGGGAAGACTAAGGCCGGCTGTACTCGGTCAGCGACATCACGACCTCACCGAGCTCGGTGTTCGCGACGACCTTGAGCGGCACGCGGTCCGCGTCGTCGGAGAGCCACACGCGGAACTTGCGCGAGGGCTTGCTGGTCTCCGGCTTGAGATCGCCGCGGCGCGCCCGGAACGAGACGCCTTCGTAGACGACGGCGCGACGATTGCCGGCCGCCGATCCGATCGTCTCCTCGCCGACGTACTTCACCTCGACGTGCCAGAGCCGGCGACCGCCGATCACGCTCACCGTGCGAACCGTGCCGGGCGTGGCCTTCCAGCCGCGCAGCTGCGCCATCGCCGAGTGCGCGTCGTGCAGCTTGCCAAGACGCGTATCCACCCGGAACACGCTCGGCTGCTTGTCCTCGCTGCGCTGGAACTTCACTTCCGCGTACGCGGGGAGAAACGTCGCGCTCGCGACGGTCTTCTTGTCGCCCATCTCGACGTTGGTCTCGACGCTGATCGCGGCGCCGGTATCCGCGTCGATCACGGTCGTGGCTTCGTCGACGATCTTGCGAACGAGCGCGGCCGCGCCGGCAGTGGCGGCACGTGACTTGACGACGAGCGCGCGGCGGCGTGGCTCGCCTGCCGGGCCGGCAACATCGCCGACCTCGCCGACGGCGAGCTGCGCTTCACCGACGAGCACGCCGGCAAGCTGGACCTGGAACGACATGGTCTCGCCGGGATGAAGCCCGAGCTCCCCCTGTTGCGGTGCCACGGTGGTCGGGCTCTGAGGCGCGGTTGCCGCGTCGGCACCGGCACACCCGAGGGCGCCACCAGCGAAGGCAATGGCGAGAAGCGCGCAGCGAGGCATTGTTCATGGATGAACGAAACCAGCTCCGACGGCAAGGAGTGTTAGCGTCAGCGCCGTGGTGAAGGTCACCAGGCTGGGAATCACGTTGGGCGATCCATCCGGCATCGGCCCGGAAATCGTGGCATCGGCGCTTGCGACCATGCCCAGTGAATGGCGCGACCGCGTCATCGTCTACGGCGACCGTGCACCACTCGAGCGTGGTGCGAGCGCGATGTCGGTGACGCTGCCCGCCGTCACCATCGTCGGCGATGGCCTCGGTGACACGGCGACCCCCGGCAAGCCCGACGAGCAGGCGGGGGCCGCACAGGTCGGGTATCTCGAGGCGGCGTGTGCGGCGGCCGTTCGCGGCGAGCTGGCGGCGATCGTGACCGCGCCGATCTCCAAGACGTGGGCACGCCGCGGTGGCTTTCCGTTCATGGGCCATACGGAGTTTCTCGCAGCGCGGCTCGGTGCGAAGAAGGTCGCGATGCTGTTTGCGGGTCCGCGCCTCAAGGTCGCGCTGACCACGGTGCACCGCCCGCTCGCCGAGGTCGTCGAGGATCTCTCGACGGAGCGCGTGCGCGAGGTGATCGAGCTCGTCGTCGATTCGATGGTGCGCGACTTCGGCATGGCCGCGCCGCGCATCGGCGTGGTCGGGCTCAACCCGCACGCGGGTGAGGACGGGCTGCTCGGCGACGAGGACCACGAGATCATCGAGCCGGCGATCGAGGTGCCGCTGCCGCCTGCACAGCTGTTCGGTCCGCTCGTGCCCGACGCCGCGTTTCGCGATGCACTCGACGGCAAGTACGACGCGATGATCGCGATGTATCACGACCAAGGTTTGATCCCGGTCAAGCTGATCGACTTCGACGAAGCGGTGAACTGTACGCTCGGCCTTCCGATCCCGCGGACGTCACCGGATCACGGCACCGCGTACGACATCGCGGGCACTGGCAAGGCGCGCCCCATCTCGATGCAACGCGCGCTGTCGCTCGCGATCGATATGATCGCGCGCCGAGGCAACGCGTGACGAAACCCGAGCTCCGCTACTACCCGCTGCTCCAGCCGCAACGCTTCGATCCGGCCGAGGTCGGTCCGCACTGGCGCCTCCTCGATCACGACTCGGATCCGTGGGTCACGTGGGTGATCGCGTACGTCAACACGACACACGTCGCGTACGCGCCCGAGACGATCCAGAACGTGTCACCCGTCGACGTCGAACGCGAGGGCATCGAGGAGCTGCGCAAGTTGCCCGGGACGTGGGAGCGGATTCCCGACAACGAGATCCGCGATCCCGCGATGAGCCCGACGCTGACGTGGGAGAGCGAAGATCCGTACGGCGCCGAGCGCCTCCTCGACGACAAGGCGCTCCTCGCCGCGTGCGAGATCCTCGACGCGCGACGGCTCTACGTCATGATCCCCGGTCGCCGGATGTGCTTCGTGCGTCCGATGCAGCTGCCGCTCGATGGCGATCATCGCTTCGAGGCATCGATGATGATGAAGTGGATGTGGCCGGTCCACACCGCGGCCGAGACACCGCTGTCGATGCACGTGTGGATCTGGGATGACGAGCAGGGTCTCTGCGGCGCGCTACGCTCGAACGTATGAATCGCGACGAGCTGTCCGTCTACGCGGACGAGCTCCAGATTCGAGGTGACGTCCGCGGCGAGATCATCGCGCTCGAGCTGCAGGCTCCGCGCCCTGATATCGAGGCGCGCCACCTCGCGATGATGCAGCGCTGGCTCGGCTTCGATCCGCGCGGCATCCCCGGCGTGCGGTTTCGCTTTGGCTTCGTGCACGTCCTGGGAAGCGCACTCGCGCGCGTCATCGGCACACCGGCCGCGCCGTTCGTGCGCTCGGTGTTCGTCACCGGGACGAATACCGACGCGCTCGGCGTGCTCCGCACGCTCGCGAGCGAGCCGCGCCTGCACCTCACGCGATTGGCGATCCTGACCGCGCGCCGGTTCGGCGAGCAGCGCGGTCCGAAGGCGCCTATCGCCGTCGACGCGGAGCTCACGGCCTCGCTCGTTCGCGCGACGCCGAGCCTCGAGTACCTCGATGTCGTCGGGAACCGCCTGTTCGCGAGCTTCCCGCATCCGTCGCTCCAGCGACTGCGCGTGGTCGGTCATGACGCGATCGCCGCGCTCGTCGAGGCGGGCGGCACGATGCCGTCGGTGCGCGACCTCGTGTTCGCGTTCTCGTGTGATCCATACGGACGCATCGCGTTCGGCGAACAGGGCCTGCCGCGTACGCTGCTCGCGCGCGAGACGTTGCCGTCGCTCGCCACGCTCGACGTCGGCCCGAACGAATTGCAGCGTACGTGGGATGACCGTCATGTCGCCGTGTTCGAGCTGCTCTCCGAGCTCGGCGTGCTCGCGCGCCTGCACCGGTTGCGCGTTCCGACGGTGCGCTCCGAGGAGGAAGCCGCGGCGCTCGCACACGCGCGCTCGCAGATCCGCGCGCTCGAGCTGCTCGAGACGGGCAACGACTTGCCTGCGCCGCTGCACGACGAGCTCGAAGCGCCGGCGTTAAGCCTCGCGATCGCGAACCACGCGGCGGAGCAGCACGTCTCGATGCGCCGTCTCGGCGAGCTCGTCGCCGCGCGCTGGTCGACGTTCGACGACGACACGCGGGATGCGTGGCTCGAGCTGTGGAGCGAGCTCGCCGCCGTGCCGCTCGAACCCGAGGACTTCTGGATGTACGAGCAGCAGCCCGCTACGGACATGCTGCTCGCGCCGTGGCGCGCTCCGCTCGCGAGCCTCGGCGACAGCGTCGACGACGACTTCGCGATCAGCGAGCTCTCGGCCGTGGTCGCGCGGTCGCGCGAGGTGCGCGTCTCCGTGCGCCGCCGCCGCTACTGACGACGTCGAACGCGCCGAGTGGCGCCGCGACACCGTTCACGACGACGTCGACGGCATGTTTGCCTGCCTGCGGCTTGCGCGTGGTGTGAACCGCGAGCGAGATCGCGGCCTTCAGCTCGACGCGTTCGCGTGCACCGAGCGCGACGCGCTTGAGCTTGAAGACCTTCGGCGACGTCTCCCCACGCGCCTTGACGAAGTGCACGGCGAGATCGACGAGCAGCTCCTGCGGTTGCTTCGCGGTGCTGCGTAGCGTGAACGCGAGCGTGACCTTGTTGCCGATCGCGACGCGCCGCGGTTCGAAGCGTATGTCCTCGACGGCAAACGCCGGCTTCGCCCCGTAGCCGAGCAGCGCGAGCGCCGCGGGCTCGGCGCGCTTGATCGCGCTCCGCAGCGCATGCTCGACAAGCGCGCGCCGTTCGGCCGACGCACCGTCGAGCCAGGCGGCGCACGTGCGTATCAAGAGATCCGGGTGGACCTTGCCGAGGTCGTTCAGGTTGTTCGCGACGCTGCGCCGCACCACGCTCGCCGGATCGTCTTTGAGGCGCTCGAGCAGCGCGAGCACGCGTTCGGGATGGTCGTCGAGCCACGCGACGCGCATGCCCCACGGCAAGCGCAGGCGCGTGCCCTCGGACACGAGGCGCCGCACATGCGCGTTCGGATCGCCGGCCCACGCCTCGAGCTGCGCGAAGGTGCGCTCGGGATCCTTCGCGATGAAGTGGCGAATGCTGAACTCGGCCGTGAACCGCTTTGTCAGCTCGCACTGCGCGCGCATCGAGAGCTCGAAGTGTTCGAGCCCGCGCTCGACGACGAAGATCGTGTGCGGCAGGTAGAAGAACGGCGCCATGCCGTTGCCGAGAAGCTCGTCGGTCGCATGCTCCGCAGCGAGCGAGCGCACGAGGATCTCGATCGCATTTGGATAGTCGGCGGGCAAGTGTGCCGCGAGCGCGTTCGCGATGTGTTTGCCACGGTCCAAGAGCTCCAGCTCGTCGAGACCGGCGCTCGCCTGCGCGATGAACTTCTTCGAGGAAAATGCCGGCCACGAGGCCACGACCTCGCCCGCGAGGCGCTTCACGAGGGCGGGGGAGAAGAACGTCTTGAGCGCGTCGGCCACGCGCGCAGCCTAGTACAGGGCGCGTAGAGCTTCGGCGTCGGAGATGATGACCTTTCGGCCCTCCGTCTGGATCAAGCGCTTGCGCTTGAACTGCGAGAGCGTGAGCGACACGGTCTCGCGCGTGGAGCCGATCAGGTTCGCGAGCTCCTGATGCGTGATCTTGAGCGCGACGAGTGTGCCGCGCGCGTCGTCGACGCCGTACTCGTTCCCGAGCTTGACGAGCAGCTCGGCGAGCTTGCTCGAGACGTCGCGGAACACGAGCGCTTCGACTTTGTTCTCGAGCTCGCGGCGTCGCACGATCATGAGGCGCGTCATCGCGAGGCCGAGCTGCGGATGCGAGTGGATCAGCTCTTCGAAGTGCACGCGATCGATCTCGGAGAGCAACGCGTTCTCGACGGCCTCGGCCATCTCGGTGCGCGGGCCACCATCGAGGAGGCAGCTGTCACCGAACAGCTCGGCGGGCCCGTGATACGCGAGTGTCAGGGACTTTCCGTCGCGAGTTACCTTACTGACCTTGATGCGGCCGCCGTGTACGAAGAACAGCGAGCGGCCTGGATCACCAGGCAAGTAGACGACGTCGCGGCGGCGCGCTTCACGCAGCTCTACGCGCTCTGCCATGCGTGCGATCGCGTCAGGGCCGAGATCAGCGAGCAGCGGTACCTTACGGAGATACCAGAGGACACGCTTGGGGTCAGGCACGGCCAAACTGTAGCAGGGCTTGCATTGATCTGGGTACGTGTCTTCGAGGTTACTAAATAGGTCTAATGATCGTCCAAGGTTAGCTTGTTGTACGGGATCTCACATCAGACCGAGACATCCCCTGGTTCCGGAGCTGCGGTGATGCGAATCGTGGCTTCGCGCCAGCTCGGATCACGGGCCATGCGCTCGGCGATCGGTGCAACCACGAGATCTTCGATCGTGCGCCGAAGCGGCCGTGCGCCGAGTTTCGGATCGTGACCGAGCAGTGCGAGCTTTGCCCGTGCGCCGGGCGTCATCTCGAGGCGGAGGTTGCGCGCGAGCAGACCGGGCCGCAGGGAGAGCTTGGCGAGCTCGAGCTCGACGATCTTCTCGAGCGCGATCGGCGCGAGCGGCTTGAACGAGATGATCGAGTCGATGCGACCGAGCAGCTCGGGACGGAAGAAGTTGCGGATCACCGCGCCATGGTCGGCGCCTGCATCGGGCGCGGACGAGAAGCCGGCGGGCGAGGGCGTGGCGGCGCCGAGGTTCGTCGTCATCACGATCATCGACATGCGGAAGTCGACGAGGCGGCCGAGCGCGTCGGTCAGCCGGCCTTCGCCGACGACGCCGAGCAACAGATCGAAGGCGGACGCATCGGCCTTCTCGATCTCGTCGAACAGCACGACCGAGAGCGGCTGGCGACGAATGCGATCGGCGAGGCTCGTGCCCGCGGGTGACGGCGTGATCAGGCGCGCGATCGCAGCGCCGGTGACGAGCTCGCTCATGTCGACGCGGACGAGGCGCTCGGCGTCCGCGAACAAGTAGCGCGCGAGCTGCTTCGCGAGCTCGGTCTTGCCGACGCCGGTCGGGCCCGCGAACAAGAGCGCTCCGACGGGACGCTGCGGATCGTCGAGGCCCGCCTTGAGCCGTGCGATCACGCGCGCGGCGACCTCACATGCGTGGTCCTGACCGATCACGCCCTTGCGGAGCTGCGTCGCGATCGCGGCGGTGTCGAGCGAGCGCTCGGGCGCGAGCAGATCGACGGGCAAGCCCGACCACGTGCCGAACGCCTGCGTGACCTCTTCGATCGTGAGCTCGCGCGCGGCCTGACTGCGTGTCGCGAGGTAGTCGACGAACGAGAGCGCCTTGCCCGGAAACGCAGTGTCGCGGCGGAACGCAGAGAGCAGCTCCGCGAGACGGCGTGCTCCATCGTGCGAGAGCGCGATCGGTGGCGTCTGGCGCTGACCGTATGGCTCGAGCAGCGCGATCGTCTGGGCGGGCGTGGCCTCGGGAACGCGCACGATACGCATCGCCTCGACGAGCGCGGGAAACTTCTGCCGCGCGCGCACGAGCTCGGCTTCGTCGCACTCGGCGACGAGCGAGAGCTGACCGGCCATCGCGGCCGGCGCGAGGATCTCGGCGATCGATGCACCGTCGCTCGCCGGCTGCAGGACGTCGGCGAGTCGGTCGACATAGAGCACGTCGGACGAGTCACTCATCTCGTGGACGATCGACAGGCAACGCTGCTGCCACATGCCGAGATAGACCATGCCGGCGACGATGCGGTCCGCGCTCGTCGACCACAGCCGGCGGCGGCGTCCGGTCTTGCCTCGG
>JALZOJ010000021.1 GCA_030857175.1 Myxococcota bacterium
GGTGGTGGCGGTGGCTATGGCGGTGGCGGCGGCGGCGGTGACTACGGCGGTGGCGGCGGCGGCGGCTACGACGGCGGCGGTGGCCGCGGTGGTCGTGGTCGTGGCGGTCGTGACCGCGGCGGTCGCGGCGGCGGCGACAGCTGGTAGTCCGCTCGATCGAAGTTTGATCGCAGCGCCCCGAAGGGGCGCGCGGTGAAGATCGATGTTGTAGCGGCGCTTCGTGCGCCGCTTTTTTTGCGCGCGCGGGCTCAGTTCTTCGAGGCGAGCAGCCACGCCAACGTGGTTTCGATTTCTCGCGCGGCCGTCTCGAGCGCAGCGCGAACGCTGCCGTCCATCGTGTGCGGCTGCGCGTCGTAGCTGCACAGCGTTCCGAACATCGCGCCGTCGGGGCCGCGAAGCGGGACGCCGATATACGTCGCCACCTCGTCGCGCTTCTGATGCCCGACGGTTCGCGGATCCATCGGAGCATTCTCGATCGCGATGGTCTGGGAGGCTGCGCGAACCAGCACGCAGTACGACGCCTGGACCGGCACGCCGAGCGGGTACGGATCGTTCGCGGGGTTCTCGCGATCGTACGTCCAGACGCTCGAGAGCATGTCGTCGTGGATGAAGCGAAAGATCGACGTGAACCTGCAGGGCGAGGTCTGGTTCAGCTGAGCGAGCAGCTCGCGGATCACAGGCTCGCCGGCCGTCGCGGTCGGCCTGAGCGCCACGATTGCCGCGACCAGATCCACCATTGTCGTCGGCTTGAGCAGGTGCTTGCAGAAGCCGGCCCGGAACGCGCTGTCGCGATCGCCTTGACCTCCGCTACCGGTGAGGGCGATCGCCGGAAGTGCCTCGAGTCCGGGATGGCGCCGCACGAGCTGAACGAGCTCGTTGCCATGCATGCCCTCGAGCTGGAGGTCCGAAACCAAGATATCGGGCTTCGTGATCTCGAGACTCGCGACCGCCTCGGCGCCGCTCCCGGCCTCCACGATCAACGCGCCATAACGTGCGAGGCCGTCAGCGAGCAGGAACCGGCTGTCGTCATCGTCCTCGACGAGGAGCACGGTGCAGCCGGCAAGGTTCTTCACCACGGTTTGCTACCACGCCTTCGAGGCGACGACGATGGGCGATCGACGCCGAAACCTTTCATGGCCAGGCAAGGTCTATAACAGGATCATGTTCGGCGAACGCGAAGGTCTCTCACGGCGGATCGCCGCCGCCGCGACGCGTCCTGTCGACATCGCCTCGCTCGCCGCGTTTCGCATCATCTTCGGCGTCGTGATGTTCGCCGGCATCGTGCGGTTTCTCGCGACGGGCTGGATCGAGAAGATGTACGGCGAGCCGAGCTGGTTCTTCTCGTACGCCGGCCTCGACTGGATTCGTCCATGGCCGGTCTGGGGGATGTATCTGCACTACAGCGTGCTCGCCGTGCTCGCGCTCGCGATCGCGTTTGGCGCGTTTCATCGCATCGCGTGCGCGCTGTTCGTCGTCGGGTTCGCGTACACGCAGCTGATCGACGTCACGAATTATCTCAATCACCACTACCTCGTCGTGCTCGTCGGCATCCAGCTCGCGCTGTTGCCCGCGCATGCGATGTGGTCGGTCGACGCGCGCCGCCGGCCGGCGCTCCAGCGCGCCACGATCCCGGCGTGGATGGTCTGGCTCGTGCGCTTTCAGATCGGCGTCGTCTACGTGTTCGCCGGCCTCGCGAAGGCGAAGGTCGACTGGCTCGGCTACGGCCAGCCGCTCAACCTGTGGCTCTCCGCGCGCACGGAGACGCCGATCATCGGCCGCTTCTTCGACGAGCCCTTCGTCGCACTCGCGATGTCGTGGGCCGGGTTTCTGTTCGACACGACGATCGTCCTCTGGCTGTCGTGGCGTCGCACGCGGCTGCCGGCCTACGCCGCGCTGATCCTGTTCCACGGCCTCACGGGCTACTTGTTCAACATCGGCATGTTCCCGCTGATCATGACGAGCTGCGCGCTGATCTTCTTCTCGCCGTCGTGGCCGCGCCGTCTGTTCAAGCGGCTCGGTCCGCCGCCCGCGATCCTCGACGAGCCGCGCGTGAGGATCGACAAGCGCATCGCGATCGCGATCGCGATCCACGTCGCGCTCCAGATCGCGCTGCCGCTTCGCCATCTCGCGTATCCCGGCGCCGTGCTGTGGAACGAAGACGGGATGCGCTTCGCCTGGCACGTGATGATCCGCGAGAAGCACGGCAGCGTGATGTACGTGGCGAGGTTCGCGGACAAAAAGCAGCTCGAGGTTCCGCCGAACAACTACCTGACGTGGCGGCAGGAGCGAGAGCTCGGTGGTCAGCCCGATCTGATCTTGCAGCTCGCGCATCACATCGGCGACGACCTGCGCGCGAAGGGCTATCGCGACTTCACGCTGCACGCGATCACGAAGGTCTCGCTCAATGGCCGACCGCCGATCACGCTGATCGATCCCGCGGTGGATCTGATGAAGGTCACCGACCTCGGGCCGCGGGACTGGGTGCTCGGAGCGCCCGAACGTGAACCACCGCACGTCCGGCCCTTCCGCTAGCTCGTTACATAAGCTCAGGATTATTGATACTTAGAGATTCTCTGAAATCAGAGTTGAAAATCGTTTTCAAATAATCGAGCATGACTTTCATGCAGTCGAGCCGCGCTTCCGTCTCCCGTGTTGTCGTGGCGGTCCTGCTGGCGGCCTGCGGTGGCGGCGAAGGTTCGCCGGATGCGCGGACGGACAACTTCGATCGCAGCGCGATGCTCGCGCACCTGTCGAGCAACGTGCTGTTGCCGATGCAGGCCGCGTTCGATGCGAAGGCAGCGGCGCTGCCGGCCGTGGTCAGCGCGTACTGCGATGCGCTCGATGCGGGCGCGGTCGGCGCGACCCGCGATGCGGCCGTGACCGCGTGGGCCGCCGCGGTCGACTCGTGGGAGCAAGCCGACGCGGTGCTGATCGGTCCGGCCGCGATGACCGAGAAGGACCTCCGCTACAAGATCTACGCGTGGCCGCTACTCGCGCCGTGCGGGCTCGACCGCGATACCGCATCGCGATGGGCGAGCGAGGCCTCGTACGACATCGCGGTGCAGCCGCCGAACGAGCGCTCGCTGCTCGCGATCGAGTACCTCTTGTTCTCGACCGACACGAATCACACGTGTCCGCTCGAGCCGGCGGGATGGAGTGCGCTCGCTGCGGACCTGCCGCGTGCGCGGTGCCGGCTCGCGCATGCCCTCGCGGTCGATGTCGCGGCGCGCGGCGCCCAGCTGCACGCGGCGTGGCGTGCGGACGGTGGCAACTACGTCGGTGACCTCGCGAACGCGGGCAAGAGCGGCAGCTCCATCAGGTCGGCGCAAGAAGGCGTCAATCGGATCAGCGACGGCCTGTTCTACGTCGATCGCATCGTCAAGGACATGAAGCTCGCCGAGTCGGCGGGCATCGCGACCAACTCGTGCGCGACCGTGCAGACGCCGTGCGTCGCCGAGGTCGAGCTCCGGCTCTCCGATCGGGCGACGCCCGCGATTCGCGCGAACCTCGTCGCCTTGCGCGCGGTGTTCACCGGCAGCGCGACCGCGGGCTCGACCGACGGCACGAGCTTCGACGACTTCTTGCGTGCGGTCGGGCAGGGCGAGCTCGCGGATCGCATGATCTCGAACCTCGACGCCTCGATCGCGAAGGCGAACGCGCTGCCGGAGAGCTTCGTCGGCGCGCTGTCGTCGAGCTACGCGGACGTCGTCGCTGCCCACAAGGCGATCAACCTCTTCACCGACGATCTCAAGACGCAGTTCCTCACGGTGCTCGCGCTCGATATTCCCGACGAGGTCGCGTCCGACAATGATTGATCGTCGGATCCTCCTCGCCGGGCTCGTGATCGCCGCGACGGCGAACGCGCAGCCCGTGCCGGCGCCACAGACGCCGAGCGAGCCGCCGGCGGACGCGCCAGAGACGCCGCCCGCGGACCCGCCGAGCGATCCGCCGCCGAGCGATCCGCCGCCACCCGCGGAGACTGCGCAAGCGCCCGACGTGCAGGCGCAGTCGGAGCCCGCGCCCGCCGAGCCCGCACCCGAGGTCGAAGCTTCGGCCGAAGAGATCGAGATCGTCGACAAGGCGCCGCCGGGTGCGAGGGCAGAGCTCACGAAAGAGCAGCTCGAGCGCGAAGAGCACGACGATCTGCACAAGGTGCTGCGCGGCATCGCCGGCGTGTACCTCCGCGACGAGGACGGCTACGGCCTGCGCCCGAACATCGGCATGCGCGGCGCGGCTGCGGATCGCAGCGCGAAGATCACGCTGATGGAAGACGGCGTGTTGATCGCGCCGGCGCCGTACACCGCACCGGCCGCGTATTACACGCCGCTCGTCACGCGCCTCTCGCGCATCGAGGTGACGAAGGGTCCGGCGGCGGTGCGGTTCGGACCCAACACCGTCGGTGGCGCGGTCGACATGATCAGCGAGCCGTTCCCGTCGGAGCGCGCGGGGTATGTGGACATCGCGGGCGGCAGCGATCTCTACGGCAAGGTGCACGTGCGCGCGGCCGAGCGCCGCAAGCGCTGGGGCGTGATGGCCGAATACGTGAAGCTGCGCAGCGACGGCTTCAAGGAGCTCGACAACGGCGGCGACACCGGCTTCGACAAGAACGATGTCCAGCTGACGACGCGCGTGAATTCCGAACCTTCGGCGAGCACGTATCACGTGCTCGACCTGCGCGTCGGCTACGGCAACGAGCTCTCGAACGAGACCTATACCGGGCTCACCGACGGGGACTTCGCGGCGAACCCGCAGCGTCGCTACGTCGCCTCGTCGCTCGACGAGATGAGCTGGGACCACTGGCGGATGCGCGCGACCCACAAGGTCGACATCGGGCTGCGCACGCGGCTCGAGACGGTCGCGTATCGCCACAAGTTCCACCGCACGTGGGGCAAGGTCGATGGCTTCGTCGGGCAGCGCGACTTCTACGGTCTGCTCGCACGCCCGATGGCCGGCGCGAACCAGGTCTACTTCGCGGTCCTCACGGGCCAGGCGGACTCGACGAGCCTCGAGGAGCAGCTGCTCCTCGGCACCAACGATCGCCACTTCACGTCGCAAGGCGTGCAGACCGTTCTCGCGAGCGAGCAGAGCACCGGCCCGGTCAAGCATCACCTCGACGCGGGCGTGCGCATCCACTTCGATCGTGCCGATCGCAAGCGCTTCGAGGACTCGTACGACATGACCGGCGGCGCGCTGGTTCGCACGCAGCGTCCGCGCGAGACCGTGCTCGACTCGCGCGCGGAGACGATCGCGCTCGCGGCGTTCGCCGGCGACAAGCTGCACTACAAGCGGCTCGAGGTCTCGGCCGGCGTGCGCGTCGAGTTGATCGACTACCGCTACTTCGACAACCTCACGATGGAGAAGCGCGAGGGCGACTACGGCGTGTTCATCCCCGGCATCGGCGCCGAGTACCACGTCACCGACGAGCTCTCCGCGCTCGCGGGCGTGCACCGCGGCTTCGTGCCCGTGGCGCCGTCGGCGGACGCGGGCGTCAACCCGGAGTCGAGCATCAACTACGAGGCCGGCGCGCGCTGGCGCGACGCCAACATCAACGCGGATCTGATCGGCTTCTTCAGCGACTACTCGAACCTGAAGGGCTCCTGCACGCTCGCGGCCGGCTGCACCGAGACGCAGGAAGGCATGGAGTTCAACGGCGGCGAGGTCTGGGCGTACGGCGTCGAGGCACAGGTCGGCGGCGAGGTGCCGCTCTACAAGCGCAAGAAGCTGACGATGCCGATCGCCGCCGCGTACACGCTCACGCGCTCGAGCTTCCAGCACAACTTCGCCTCGGACTTCGCCGGCTGGGGCGACGTCGAGAAGGGCGACTCGCTGCCCTATCTGCCGACCCATCAGCTCTCGGTCTCGACCGCGCTCAAGCTGCCAAAGTACGAGCTCGGCGCGACCGCGCGCTATCAAGGCGAGACCCGCGATGTCGCCGGCCAAGGCGAGATTCCCGTCGAGGAACGCCTCGCATCGCTCTTCACGATCGATCTCTCCGCGCACGCACGTTTGCATGCGTACGCGGAGCTCTATGCGACCTGTAACAACCTGCTCGACGAGCAGGTCATCATTTCGCGACGCCCCTACGGCGCTCGCCCCAATGCGCCTCGCATGTTTGCCGTTGGCTACAAGGCGCGCTTCTAGAGGACTCGTATGAAGAAATTGATCTCGCTCTCCTTCGCACTCATCGCGTGCGGTGACAACAACGGCACGCAGGTGACGCCTGACTCGACGCCGCTCGACCCCGACGCCGCACCGTTCGTCGCGCCCACGCCGGTCGCCGTTCCGATCGCGACCGCCGGCACCGACCAGCTCCTCGGAGCGGTCGCGGCGAGCAGCGGCGGCTTCTACGCCGTCGGCTTCCGCGCGGCCACCCACGAAGCGACCGCCGATCGCGAGACCGTCCTCGTGAAGATCGACGGCATGGGCAAGCTCGACACCAGCTTCAGCGGTGATGGCATCGCGAGCATCAACGTGCAGACCGGTGGTGCGGGTGAAACGTTCCGCGGGATCGTGCTCCAGCCGAACGGCAAGATCGTCGTCAGCGGCATCGTCGAGGACGAGGCGATCGCGGCCGATCGCGACGTCGCCCTCGTTCGCTTTAACACCGACGGCACGCCCGACACCACGTTCGGTACGGCGGGCATCGTGCGGCTCGATCTCAACGCGGCGCTCGGCACGATGGGCGCCGATGCAACCTGGGGCCTCGTCACCGACGCGAGCGGCCGCATCTACGTGCATGCCGCCCAGCGCACCGCCACGCTCGACGCGTCGAACGCGGACACGCTCACCGACACCGACTTCGTCATCGTGCGGCTCGCCGCGGCGGATGGCGCCGTCGACACGACGTTCGCCACGCTCGGCAAGTTCACGCTCGACATCCAGCGCTCGAGTGCGAACGTGCGCAGCATCCATATCCTCGGCGACGGCAGCATCCTCGCGAGCGGCTACGCGGGCTCGACGTCGACGGGCAACACCCTCCAGCCCGTCATCTACAAGCTCACGCCGGGTGGCGTGCTCGATGCGGGCTTCGCGTCGGGCGGCCTGTTTCACGAGATCGTGCTCACGATGCAGACCGAGGTCTATGGCATGGCGATCCAGCCCGACGGCAAGATCGTGACCGCGGGCTACGGCCGCAACGCCGGGGCCGCCTCGAACGACTGGATCTCGCTCCGCCTCACCCCAAGTGGAGTCCTCGACACCACGTGGGCGAACCAGGGCAAGTACCTCCTCGATCCGACGGGCACGAACGACGGCGACAACTGCCGCAACGTGATCGCACTCCCCGGCGGACGCACCGCGCTGTTCGGCAGCGGCGGGCCGACGAACATGACCTCGGACGCGTACATCGTCATCCTCGACAGCACCGGCAAGCCCGACACCGCGTTCGGCACGGGCATCATGAAGTTCGAGCTCGGCAGTAACGACGCGCTATTCGGCGGAGCCGCGGCGACCAACGGCATGCGGGCGATGTTCACGGGCTTCAGAGGCGGCGGCGCGACGCCGAGCCCGTCCTCGAACGACGACTCGTACGTCGTCTCGCTGTCGCTTCCGTGAGCGACCCGATCGCGCAGCTCACACACGATCACGGCGAGCTCAACCGACGCGTGATCGCCCTCGGCGTGCAGATGCAGAAGCGCGCCGACGTCGACGCGCTGCTCGTGCCGCTACGCGATCTGCGCGAGCAGCTGTTCCTGCACTTCGCGCGCGAAGAAGAAGGCCTGTTCCCGTTCGTCCTCGAGAACCTCGCCGAGCTCGGCGATCGCATCCACGAGATGGAGCTCGCGCACGACGCGATCTGCGGCGCGCTCGCGCGCATGGTGCACCTCGCGCAGACGAGCTCGCCGATCGCGAGCTTCACGCCGCTGTTCGACCGCTTCGAGACCGCGTACGCGACGCACGCGCAGATGGAAGGCGAGCTCCTCGCGACACTCGCGACCAAGCTCGACGGCGAGCAGCGCACGCGCCTCGCTGCGCTCGTCGACGGTCTCTAGAAACGACGACACCGATTCGATTGCTCGAATCGGTGTCGGGAAAAAGTGCCGGGGACGCTACGTGCTCGTCGCCTCGCTTCGACTCACAATCGTGCGTCTCCCAGCGAAAAGTGCCGTGGATGCTTCGCGTTCGTCGCCTCGCTTCAACTCACTGCGCTGCATCCATGGCGAAAAGGTTGCCGGGCTCGCCGCTCGTTCGCTGCCTCGCTTCAGCTCACTGGGCGGCGTACCCAGCGAAGTTTCATGATGACGGGTAGTGCAGCGGTCATGCCTACACCGGCCTTCAGAGCGACTCTGATCGCGCGAGAAACCGACCAGGCGCAGATTGACCGTACGGCACGCTCTCGCAGCAAGTGTTGTTTCGCTCACGACAACATGTCCAAGAAGCCCGTGCGAAGCTGTCGAAGTGGCATCGCTCACCGTGTTTCTTGCGCACGGAACCAAACCGAGCCAACACTCGGCACATGCGCTCGATCGTGCCCGCCGTGCTCGCTGTGTCGTCGCTGCTCGGGACCGGCTCGGCAGAGGCTGATTCGCTGACCGACCTCATGGGACCGCGCGAGATCGCGGTCGGCGAAGGCATGCGTGGTGGCGCGACTGGGGCGACCGCGATCGGGCTCAACCCCGCCGGCCTCCCACTGAACCGCGAGCTCGTGTTCGAAGGTGGCTACGGCTGGCGCGGTACCGATGACGCGACCTTGATCGGCGTCTCTGCCTGCGACTCGACGAACGCGGCCCCCGGCTGCTTCTTCTACGATTATCTCGGTAGCAACCCCGAGCTCTCCGGCATGACGGGCACGCGCACCACGCACGTTGGCGGGATGGCGCTCTCGAAGCTCCTCATACCCCGCGTCATGATCGGCACGACCGTGAAGTACTTCAGCTTCAAGTCCGACATGGTCGGCGAGATGAGCCAGAGCGGCTTCACCGCCGACTTCGGCGCCACGCTGCGCCTCACCCAGATGATCAACCTCGGCCTCGCGGGCATGAACCTCTACAACACCGGGGACAAGCACCCGATGTTCCCGCGCTCGGTCGGCGGCGGCTTTCACGCGCGTCCGATC
The DNA here is from genome assembly GCA_030857175.1 of Myxococcota bacterium. Lineage (GTDB taxonomy): Bacteria > Myxococcota_A > Polyangia > Haliangiales > Haliangiaceae > JABFXX01. The sequence goes on from JALZOJ010000021.1 coordinate 9,056, forward strand.
CCGAACCTCTCGCTCGGCTTCGACGCGCGCTGGCTCCCCGACGCCGACGACGTCTCGAAGTCGATCCGCTACGGCGGCGGCGCTGAGCTGTTCCTCAGCGGTTCGCGCGGCCAGACCGGCTATCCGATCCGCCTCGGCGCGCTGCGCGACGGCGGCCTCGACGCGACCTACGTCTCGGGAGGCCTCGGCATGTCGACGCTCAAGTGGGGCATCGACCTCGCCGCGCGCCGCGCAGTGAAGGGCGGGGACGAGATGATGGTGCTCGCCTCGATGCGGTTCTGGGGACCTCGTGAAGCGAGCCCCAGCCTCGACAGCCCGATGGACTAGCGCGTTCGAGCCCTCGCGCGTTCCGCTCGTCGCGTTCGCTGGCGTTCCGCTCGTGTTCCGCTCGTGTTCCGCTCGTGTTCCGCTCGTGTTCCGCACGTGTTCCGCACGTGTTCCGCATGTGTTCCGCTCGTGTTCCGCTCGTGTTCCCGAGTTACACAAAACGCACAGAGGCCACGGAGGCCACAAAAAAGAGATCAATTTCGGGGCACTCGTGCTCGAGCGAACCCAGCGGTCGAGATCCTGTTGCCGTGCGTCTCGACTGAATTAGTCGCCCGCACGAAGCGTACTTGCAACGGGCGAATGTCATCGAGGCGCGGCGCCACAAGATCTCGATCGTGGGTCGGCTGCGTCGCAGGTGCGCGCCGAAAAGGATCTCCTTTTTGTGGCCTCCGTGGCCTCTGTGCGTTTTGTGTTAACTCGGGAACACGAGCGGAACACGAGCGGAACGCGCGACGACGCGAACGGACTAGCCGAGCTTCGCGACGACCTTGATACAGCCGTCCGCCTTGTCGTTGAACGTCTTGTAGGCGGCTGGGATGTCATCGAGCGTCACGCGGTGCGTGATGATGAACGACGGGTCGACTTCGCCGGCGGCCACACGCGCGAGGAGCGGGCGGGCATAGCGATGGAAATTCGTCTGGCCCATCGTGAAGCGCAAACCCTTCGCGAACGCCGCGCCCATCGGGAACTTATCTATGAAGCCGCCGTACACGCCGGGGATCGAGACGGTGCCGCCCTTGCGGCAGACCATGATCGCCATCCGCAGCGCGGTCGGACGATCGGTCTGGAGTCGCACCGCTTGCTTCACCTTGTCGTAGGCGCCGACGGCGTTCGAGCCGTGGGCTTCGAGGCCGACGGCGTCGATGCAGGCGTCGGGACCGCGGCCGCCGGTGAGCTCGTCGATGCGCGCCATCACGTCGCCGTGATCTTCGTTGACGACCGTCGCGCCCTGCTGTGATGCGAGGGCGAGGCGCTCGGGGACGTTGTCGACCGCGATCACGCGCTCGGCGCCGAGCATGAACGCGCTCTTGATCGAGAACTGACCGACCGGACCGGCGCCGAACACGCAGATCGTGTCACCGAGCTTGATCTCGCAGTTCTCGGCGGCCATGTAGCCCGTCGGGAAGATGTCGGTCAGGAACAGGACCTGCTCGTCGGAGAGCGACGGCGGGACCTGCACGCAGCCGACGTCCGCGAACGGAACGCGCACGTATTCGGCCTGGCCGCCCGAGTACCCGCCATAGAGATGCGAATAGCCGAACAGCGCGGCACCGGCGTGGCCGTACGCGAGCTCGAGGGCAGCCTGCGAGGTGGCCGGCGTGCTGTTGTCACACGCGCTGGTGAGGTCCTGTTTGCAGAACCAGCAGCGGCCGCACGAGATGCCGCACATCACGATCACGCGGTCGCCGGTCTTCACCTGCTCGCACGCGGGACCGGTCGCGACGATCTCGCCCATGAACTCGTGGCCCATGATGTCGCCGGGCTTCATCGCAGGGATGAAGCCGTTGTAGAGGTGGAGGTCCGATCCGCAGATCGCCGTGGACGTCACCTTCACGATCGCGTCGTGCGGGTTGACGATCGACGGATCGGGCACGCTCTCGACGCGCATGTCTTGTTTGCCGTTCCAGATGACTGCCTTCATCGGAGACCTCCGGTCGGCGCGGTGCGAACCGTGCCCTGAACGTCGTGTGTTGACGTCTGCGCCGTGGTCACGGGCGATGTCTGCTTCGGCGAGAGCTGCTGTGCGGTGACGGCGGTGTCGTTCTCGTCGACGTCGGGGACGCGGCGTGCGCCCGTCGAGATCTCGCCGGTCTCGAGGAGCTGACGGAGTCGCGCGAGCTCGGTGCCGATGTCGACCTTCGCGATCTTCCGGAGGAAGCCATAGAGCACGCCCGCGACGATCAGTCCGCCGGGTGGGAAGTAGTGCATCTTCACTTCGACGACGGTGCCGCGATCACCGCTCTGCTCGCGGATATCGATCTCGCCCTCGTGGCGGATGTCGCCGTCGAGCGACTTCCAGCGCAGACGGCGGTCCGGCTCGTCCTCGACGATCTCCGCACGCCACTCGAGCGATCTGCCAGCGACCTCGACGGCCCAGCGCGAGATGTTGCCGTCCTCGACGGTCACCGACTTCACGTGACTCATGAAGCGCGGCAGGTTCGTGAGGTCACGCCACATCGCGTAGACCTCGGCGGGCTTCGCCTGGATCGTCACGACGCGCCGTACGTGAATGCCGCGACGAGCCGCGCGTGCGCGATAGGCGGGACAGCGACCGGTGATCGCGCGAACGATCGCGACGGTGCCGAGACCCGCGGCGACCGCGCCGCTGACGCCGCGGTGTTTCGCGCCGAATGCGATCGCAGCGGCGCCGAGAATGCCGGTCACGATGCGCTCGCTCGTGGGAATATTTACGCCGACGATGCGGCTGCGGACGTGTTGCATGTCCGCACGCGTGTGCACCGAACATGCCCCTTGGTGGCTCGCGACTTGCTCGTTCTTCGACGAGACAAATTGCTGCCGGCTCTCCGGCCCGTGCGCCGTGTTCGCAACGTGACGGGAGGGTCGAGCGGCAATGCCACAAAGGAGGGAGAAAATGCTTAAACAAACTCGGGACACGCAGGAACCGCGCGATCTCAAAGTGAACGAGCAGGAAGTCGAGAATCATTTTTCTCAGGAGCACGACGATCAGGCCGGCCGCCTCTGGCATGGTCTGAACAGCGAGATCGAACGCGACAAGGCAGGACGGTTCGAAGAGGACGAGGACGCGGAAGCGCCGACGCCCGGTCGGACCGAACGCGTGTGATCTATTCTGGTTGCACTCTTGCAACCTGATGAGCCCATGTGGCTCTTAATCCAGCGCGTCTTTGCGGGGATCGGCCGCACTCTTCGTAGTTTCGGGAGGCGGCGCGCCGTACACCCGACGCGTTAAGCCCCGCTCCTGCCCGTGCGGTCGCGCTCTCAGGGCGTGGGCGCACGTTTCGCATTTTCTCGTTATGACCGCCGTTGCCGCCCGCCCCTCGCAGATCGTCCCCACCGGACTCCCCTTCGGATCCGTTCGCTGGGGGGCGCACCTGTGTCACTTCTTTCGGACCACCGAGGACCTCGAAGAGATCACGGTGCCGTTCTTCGCCGCCGGCATCGCGAACCACGAGAAGTGCGTCTGGATCACGAGCGCGCCGCTGACCGCCGAGCGTGCGCGCGCTGCACTCGCGAACCACGTCTCGAAGCTCGACGAGCGAGTGCGTGATGGGCAGATCGCGATCATCGATCGCGACGACTGGCTCGCGCGGATCGGCGTCCTCGACTCCGATCGGCGAATCGAGCACTGGCTCGAGCGCGAGCGCATCGCACTCGCCGATGGCTTCGCCGGCCTGCGCATCACGGGCGACATCGTGTGGGCGGATGCGTCCGAGTGGCGCGACCTCGCCGCTCACGAAGCGCAGATGCATCGCGCGCTGCACGGCCGCCGGATCACGGCGCTGTGCAGTTATCCGCTCGATCGCTGCGGGCCGCACGAGATCATCGATGTCCTGCGCAATCACAAGTCCGCGCTGATGCGGCGTGAGGGCGCGTGGGAGCACATCGGTTCCGCGACGGCCGCACTCGCACTCGTCGGCGCTGCGCCCTCGCCGGCGGGGAGCCACACCGTCGAGTTCTTCGAGTCCGATGACTTTCCCGCGAGCTCGATGGCTCGTCGGCTTGTCGATGCACTCGACAAGCAGCACGCCGCGGTCGGAGTCTGCTCGCGCGAGCATCTCGCGCAGCTTCGCGCCGCGATCGATCGCCGCATGGATCCGAGCGACGTCCTCGCACAAGGCCGGCTCGTTCTGATCGATGCGGACACGTTGTTCGCCGAGCTCTCGGAAACGCTCGACCTCGACGCTGCGCTCGAAGCATCGTTCGGCACGCCGATGCGCGCGCTCGTGCGCCGGTACGAGAAGGTGCGGCTCTACGGCGAGCTCGTCGACGTGTGCTGCCGGAACGGGCGTCGCGAGCTCGCGATCCGGATCGAGCGCTGGTGGAACAAGCAGCTCGAGGAGCTGCCTCTCGAGGTTCACTGCGGCTACCGCGTCGCGTCGTTCGACGACGCCTCGAGCATCAGTGACTTCCGCACCGTCTGCGACTCGCACGGGCACGTGTTCGCACGCGGCCAGATCGGTGCGCAGAATCCGAGCCGTCTCGCGGCGGAGCTCCAACAAGTTTCGTCGATCCTCGAGAGCGAGTCCGCGCGTCGCGTCGCCGCCGAGACCGCCGCGGTCGGCTCGCGCGAGCACCTCATCATCCTCCAGCGCATCACGTCGGCGCTCGGCGAAGCAGTCACCTTCGACAACCTCGGCGCCACCGTGACCGCCGAGCTCGCGCCCGCGGTCGATGCCACTCGGGTCGGGCTCGTGATCGCCGGCCAGCTGATCGCGCTTCGCGGCATCGAGACGCCCGACGACACGAGCTCGCTCGCGCACGTCCTCGAGCACGTGCCGGCACAGTGGTCGGTTCGCAGCGAGCTCTCGCAGGAGATCGCGTGGGTCGGCGGCGAGCTCGTCGCCGTGTTGCCACTCGTGTTCGCGCACGACCGCATCGGCACGCTGCTCCTCGGCTTCGAGCGACCCGCGCTCTCGATCGCCGAGCGTGCGCTCGTCGACGATCTCGTGCGCCAGCTCTCGCTCACCGTCGAGCGCGCGCGGGTCTACGAGCAAGCGACCGCCGATCGCCAGCGCGCGGAGAGCGCGAGCGCGGCACGCGACCAGTTCCTCGCGATGCTCGGTCACGAGCTCCGCAATCCGCTCTCGCCGATGCTGAGCGCGACCCAGCTCATGGCGCTGCGTGCGCCCGATCAGCTCGTGAAGGAGCGCGCGACGATCGAGCGCAGCGTGACGCACATGATCCGGCTCGTCGACGATCTCCTCGATGTCTCACACATCGTCCGCGGTGACATCACCCTCGCGCGCGAGCCTTCGGATCTCGCAGCGCTCATCGCCGCGGCCGTCGAGACCGCGCGCGGCGTGATGGAGGAGCGCGTTCCGATCGCCATCGCGATCCCGCAGAGCCTGATCGTCGATGTCGACCCCGCACGCATGCAGCAGGTGCTCGTGAACCTGGTCATCAACGCGGCGAAGTCGACGAACGAGCAAGACGGCATCGAGGTCGACGCCCGCGCACACGGCGAGTCCGTCGAGATCGTCGTGCGCGATCACGGCACCGGCATCGACGCGGCCGTGCTGCCGCATATCTTCGATCTGTTCGTCCAGGGCAAGCAGCGCGTCCATCGCACCAAGGGTGGCCTCGGCGTTGGACTGCCGATCGCGCGCTCGATCGTCGAGCTGCACGACGGAACGCTGACCGCCGCGAGCGAAGGCGAGGGTTGCGGTTCGACGTTCACGATCCGCCTCCCGCGCTGGCAGTCCGAGCGAACGACGGACCAGATGGACGTCCCTGCCGTCGCGACCGGCCGCCGCATCATCGTTGTCGACGATAACGAGGACGCCGCGTGGCTGCTCGCCGAGGCGCTTCGCCTCCTCGGTCACGACGTTCGCGTCGCATACGACGGCATCACCGCGCTCGAGCTCGCGAACACCTGGCCGCCCGAGATCGCGCTGCTCGATATCGGCCTCCCGGGCATGAACGGCTTCGAGCTGTGCCGCGAGCTCGGAAAGCTTTCCTCGCGCCCGTACTGCATCGCGGTCTCCGGCTACGGCCAGCCGAAGGATCGGGCACAGGCCCGCGAGGCGGGTTTCGACGCGCACTTCGTCAAGCCAGTGGATCTGCGTGACGTGCAGGCGGCGATCGAAGCGCTCTCGACGAGCAACTGATCACCGACAGCTTGCCGTTCGCTTCCTTGTAGATCATCCGAGCTTCCTCGAGCTGCTCGAATCCCTGCTGGCGCAGCGCGGCCGCGATGTCGTTGTGGCTGATGCCGGCGCGCAGCATTGCGCGATGGTCGAGGACGCCCTTGTCGTAGAGCACCAGCTCGCTGCCCTTGATCAGGCGGTCGACGCTGGGGAACCGCACGCCGATCACAGCGAGGACGCGATGCACGAGGACGAGCACCACCGCGGAGGCCACGGTGGGCCAGAACTCCGATGCACCGACGATCGGGCGTGACAGGAGCGCGCCGAGGACGATCACGACGATCGTGTCGAACGCCGACTTGTGACCGAACGCGCGCATGCCCGCGAGTCGCACGAGCGCGAGCGCGATGAAGAACATCACGAACGCGCGCGCTGCCATCTGCGCGGCATCGACGTCGCCGCGGATTCCGAAGACCACCTCGATCACCGCCATGCGGGTGGTACTTGCACGCGGCATGCGCACTGCAGGCCGTTCACTGGCGTGCAAGCGCTCGACATGATCTCCCGCTACCGAACCGTGCGAGGGCGCTCGCTGAGCGTGTGTGCGCCTCTCACGACGGAAGATCACATCGTTCAATCGATGCCGGAAGCGAGCCCTGCGAAGTGGCATCTCGCCCATACCACTTGGTTCTTCGAGACCTTCGTACTCGGAACGGTCGGCAAGTGGTCGCGCGTCTTCAACAGCTACTACGAGGCTCTCGGTCCGCGCATCGAACGTGCGCGCCGCGGCACGCTGAGCCGCCCGACGCTCGACGAGGTCCATGCGTATCGCGAGGTCATCGACGAGCGCATCGAGCGCTCGATCGAGCAGGTCGATCACCAGGTCCTCGAGCTCGGGCTCCATCACGAGCAGCAGCATCAGGAGCTGATGCTGACGGACCTCAAGCACGCGCTCGGCTCGCAGCCGCTGCAGCCCGCGTATCGTTGTGACCTGTTGCGCGGCTCGCACGGCGGCATCGCGCCGATGAGCTGGCTCTCGTTCGACGAGGAGATCATCGAGATCGGCGCCGATGGGCGCGGCTTCTCGTTCGACAACGAACGCCCGCGGCACCGCGCGCTCGTCCCCGCGTTCACGCTCGCATCGCGGCCGATCGCGAACGCCGAGGTCCTCGCGTTCATCGGCGACGGCGGCTACGAGAAGGCGAACCTGTGGCTCGCCGACGGCTTCGCGACCGTCCAGCGCGAAGGTTGGCGCGCGCCGCTCTACTGGGAGCAGCGCGACAACGAGTGGTTCCACTATGACTTCGGGGGCACGCGCGAGGTCGACCCGGCGGAGACCGCGTGTCACCTCTCGTACTACGAGGCCGACGCGATCGCGCGCTGGGCCGGCGCGCGGCTTCCGACCGAGCTCGAGTGGGAGCGCGTCGGAGCGACGCTGCGCTCGCGCGACGGCCACTGGGCCGACGACGAGCGCCTGCATCCGCGCGCCGCAGCGGAAGGCCTGACGCAGATGTTCGGCGACGTCTGGGAGTGGACGTCGAGCGCGTATTCGCCGTACCCGGGCTTTCACCCGCTCGAGGGCGCGCTCGGCGAGTACAACGGCAAGTTCATGTCGGGGCAGATGGTGCTGCGCGGCGGCTCCTGTCTGACGCCGCGCGGTCACGTCCGCGCGAGCTACCGCAACTTCTTCGCGCCATCCGCGCGCTGGCAGATGACCGGCGTACGGCTCGCGAACGACGTAGGAGCAGTCCGATGACCGTGTCCCATCTTCCGCTACGCACGAACCTGCTCGAGGACGACGTGATCGCCGGACTCAGCGCGCCCAAGAAGCGGCTGCCGTGTCGCCTGCTCTACGACGCGCACGGCGCGGCGTTGTTCGAGAGCATCACACGCCTCGACACCTACTATCCGACGCGCACCGAGGACGAGCTGCTCCGCGAGCACCTCGGCCAGATCGCGCAGGCCGTCGGCAAATCAGCGCGCGTGATCGAGCCCGGCTGCGGCGATGGCCACAAGACGCGGCGCCTGTTGCGCGCGCTCGAAAAGCCGTCGTGCTACGTCGGCATCGATGTCGCGCACGAGCAGCTCGCGCGCTTCACGCACGACCTCCGCGCCGACATGCCGGCGGTCGACGTTCAGGGCGTCACCGCCGATTACACGCAGCCGTTCGTGCTTCCGACGCCGGGCCACGACTGGAAGAAGACGCTCGTGTTCTTCCCGGGCTCGACGATCGGCAACTTCGAGCCGACGGACGCGCGCTCGTTCCTCGCGATGCTCGCGCGGATCGCCGGTGACGACGATCGCCTGCTCCTCCTCGGAGCCGACGCGACGCGCGACGTGCCCGCGCTGATGCGCGCGTACGACGATCCCTCCGGCGTCACGGCCGAGTTCAACAAGAACGTCCTGACGCGGCTCAACCGCGAGCGCGGCGCGACCTTCGACGTCGATTCCTTCGAGCATCGCGCCGTGTGGAACGCCGAGGCGTCGCGCATCGAGATGCACCTCGTCAGCACGTGCCGTCAGATCGTGCGCGTCGGCACCCAGACGATCGCGTTCGCCGCTGGCGAAGCGATCGTGACCGAGCACTGCTACAAGCACTCGCCGATGGCGATGCAGGCGATCCTCGGATCCGCGGGCTGGCGACCGCGCCAGGTGTTCACGTCCTCGCATCAGCCGTATCGGTTGTGGCTATGCGAGCCGATCGTTTGGGCGCGCTGAGGTAGAGTCCCCCTCGATGTCCAAGGACACGACCGCGCTCTCCGAGGCCGCCGCCAACTTCGACAAGGAGCTCGCCGCGTACTCGCGCCTCGGCAAGCTGTTCGTCGAGACCCCGCTCTCGAGCGTGAAGTACCTCGAGCGCGCGAACGGCACGCTCGCCGAGATCGCGCAGTGCGAGGAGCGTCTGCAGCAAGCCGGTCAGACGCTCGTCAGGGCCCTGTCATCTTCGCGCGATCAACAAGAAGAGCTCGCGAAAGCCGTCGTCGCGCACGTGCCGGCGCTGCAGGCGCGCAACCAAAGACTCCAGGAGCTGATGGCGGAGATGGGCGCGGTCGCCGGCGAGGTCGCCGGGCTGAACGACGTGATCGCGGGAAAGAAAGAGAACGGCGACGCGACGAAGGGTCCGTCGCAAGCCGATGCGCTCGACGTCTCCGAGACCGTGCTCGCGCTCTCGTCGCGCGCCGAAGCCCTCGCGACCACCTCGCGTGAAGCCGAGTTCGAGGAAGTCGCGACCCAGGCCCACTCGCTGCACCAACGGTTACAAGCCATTGGGAAGAAGCTGCAGAAGGTCGGTGGCGCTTAGTATCGGCGCCACTCCCGACGACGATTTTAGATTGTCGTTTTTTTGCGACTACCCCCCGTGCTATCGCGTCCGTCACTGCGGAGGACATAGCGATGGGTTTTTTCAAAGATCTGAAGAATAAGGTTACGGGCGGTGGAGCAACGGTTCGCGTGAATGTGCCGACGGCACAGCGTGGGCGGGCGACCCCGGTGCAGGTTCAAGCAACCGCGAAAGCGAACGGGAAGGTCAACGCCGTCTACTTGTTGATCCGCGCGACCGAGAACGCGAACTTCAAGACCGATGACGGAAACAAGGTCTCTGGGTCGAAGGTCAGCTACGAGACGCGCGTCTCGATCGCGAACGCCTGCGAGCTCAAGGAAGGCGAGACCTACAACTGGGAAGGCGTGATCGAGCTGCCGACGAACTCGAACCCATCACTGCGTGGCGGGATGATCGATCACACGTGGGAGATCCAAGCGGGTCTCGACATGGCGGGCAACGACCCGGACTCCGGTTGGACGTCATTCGACGTGAACTAAGCGGCGTGTTGCTGCCGCGGCTGCATCACGCAGCTGCGGCATGACACCGGCGGCGACGTGTGGCGGCATGCCGTGCGTCTCCGACACTTCGAGTAGCGGACGCGGGTCGGGACGCTCGACTGCGTAGCGCGCGAGCGCTTGCCATCCGTTCGCGATCGCGAGCGTGGTGGCGAGCCGTGCTTCCGGAACGCTGCCGACGCATTCGAACGGCGTGTGCACGCCAAGACCGAGGAGCTCGCGGAAGTGGCGATCGTTCTCCGGGACATCGACCCCGCGACCGAACGTGGCCTCCACGATCGCGCGAGGCAGATGTGCCGCCATCTGCAGCCACACGTAGACGCACTTCGCGCAGCGCGCACACCACGGCTTCGCGACGTTACACGAGTGCGTGAGCGGTGCGAGCGCGGCGTCGCGTGCGAGCAGCTCGAAGATCACTTCGTCGTGCACGGGTTGCAGGATCGAGAAGTAGCGAACGTTCGAGAGGAGCGCGCGGCGAACGTAGCCGTCGAGCAATTGCTCGGCCTCCCAGCCTTTGCCCCACTGATGATTCACCGGTTCGCCATGCCACACGAGGTTCGGTTCGTTCGCGCCGTGCTCGTGCGCGACGACGAGCGCGCGATATCCGCGGTCGAGTGCGAGCGGCAATGCGGCGAACACCGACGCGGGCGTCTCGGCGGCGAGGATGTACTTCACGCCGAGCGCCGGACGCAGGCGGGCGACCGGTGCGTCGAGGAGATCGTCGACGATCCACTGGCGCTCCGCACGCACGCGCGACGTCGCGGTGCCGACGCGATCGAGGAGCGCGTGTTGCGGCTCGGCCGCGCCGTAGATCGAGTGCGAGTAGCCGAGCGTCGCGAACGGCAAGCCCGCACGCTCGAGCAACTTCGCCGCGACGAGGCTGTCCTTGCCACCGCCGCCGAATGCGAGGAGCTCGACGGGTCCGTCGATGACGGTGCCGGGATTTGCCGCGGGCACGATCGGATCGACGAAGCGCGGACCTTCGTAGGCAGGCAGGTCGTGCTCGTACCGCCACTGCGCCCACACATTCCAAAACACGGTGCGCCAGGTGTCGACGAGGTCCTGCGTGAGGAACCTCGCATACGGTCCGAGCTCGATCACATCGGGCTTGAGGCTGCACGCGGCGTTGAGCTGGAACAGCGCGACATGCAGCGAGATTCGTTCGAACAGCTCGCCGTACCGCATCGCGAGTACGTGGAGATCGATGTCCGCGTACCAGACAGTCACGTGAAACCGCAGGTCGTCCATCGCACATGCGGCCACGAGGCAATCCGCCCCACGGTGCAGTTCGAGCAGACGCAGCGTGCGCACGATCAAACGCTAAGCGATATGCTCCTGAATGCGGGAGCTGTGATGCCGTCTCACGCAAAAGTCGCCCCCAAGAAGGTCCACCTAATGCGCACGCTTACTCGAAAGTGGTTCGTCGGGATTCTGCTCGCAGGTTGTGTTCCTGCGAATAATCCTCCTCCGCAGTACGGATATGGCCCGCCACCGCAAGGGCAGCCACCGCCTGAGCCGCAGCCGCAGCCGCAGCCGGAACCGTACCAACCAACGCCACAGCCGCAGCCGCAGCCACAGCCGCAGCCGTATCCACAGCCGCAGCCCGAGCCCGCGTATCAACCGCCGGTCGGCCCCATCTACTTCGACATCTCGACAGATCTGCTGGGCGCCGAGGTTCCGGCGATCGAAGTCTTCTACGATCAGCTGCAGCCGTACGGCACCTGGTACGACGACAGCACGTACGGCTGGGTGTTCGCGCCTTCGCAGGCGGGCTACATCCCGTACTCGAACGGCTACTGGAAGTACACGGACTACGGCTGGACGTGGATCTCCGCGGATCCGTTCGGCTGGGCCACGGATCACTACGGTCGCTGGCTGTGGGTCAACCGTTGGGTCTGGCGTCCGGACACGACGTGGGGACCGGCCTGGGTGCAGTGGCGCGTCGGCGATCAGTACGTCGGCTGGGCGCCGATGGGCTACTCCGATGACACGTACGTGCCCGACGATCAGTGGCGCTTCATTCTCGCCAGTCATCTGTCGTCGCGCGATGTGCGTCGCTACTACGTCAATCGCGACTACCACGTCTACTTGAAGGCGACGTTCCAGCTGCAGCGGTACAACCGCCACCGCAAGCAGACGTGGGTCGCCGGTCCCGACGACGAGTGGTTCCGTCGCTGGCGCGTGAGCCCGCACCGCGAGCGCTTCGATCTCTCCGAGATCGGTCGCTACGACAAGGATCAGCGTCGCGATGCGGAGCGCCGCGTGCGCGATCAGGCGCGCACGTGGGACGAGCGCAAGCGCCGCGAGCAGCAGGTCCGCAAGGACATGGAACAGCGTATGCGCCGCGAGGAAGAAGAGCGGCGTCGCGAGGCCGAGGAAGCGCGCCGCATCCGCGAGGAGCAGCAGCGCCGCGAAGAGCAGGCGCACAAGCTCGAGGAGCGCCGCCGCCGACTCGAGGAACAAGAGGGTCGCCGCAAGGATGACGAGCGCGAGCGCCGCCGTCTCGCCGAGGAGCGCCGGAAGATCGAGGAAGAGAACCGCCGCATGGCGGAGCAGCAGCGCAAGTACGAAGAGGAGCAGAAGCGCATCCGCGATCGCGAGCAGCGCGAGCGTCAAGAGGCGTTCAAGAAGCAGCAAGACGAGCTGGCGAAGCGCAAGGCCGACGACGATCGGCGTCGCGTCGAGGAGCAGAAGCGCCGCGACGAAGAGGATCGCAAGCGCGGCGATGAAGAGAAGCGCAAGATCGAAGAGCAGAAGAAGAAGTGGGAAGAGGAGCAGCGCCGCCGCGCCGAGGCAGACAAGCAGCGCGCCGAGCAAGACAAGCGCAAGTGGGAAGAAGAAGACAAGAAGCGCCAGGATGTCGAGAAGAAGCGTCGCGAAGAGGAAGACAAGAAGCGCTTCGAAGAAGACAAGCGCAAGAAGGACGACGAGCTGCGCCGCCAGCAGGAGGAGCAGCGCAAGCGCGACGAGGACAACAAGAAGCGCGCGGACGAAGACAACAAGAAGCGCCAGGAAGAAGAGCGCAAGCGCAGCGAAGAGGACAAGAAGCGCGCCGAGCAGGACAAGCGCAAGTACGAAGAGGAGCAGAAGAAGCGCGCCGACGAGGACAAGAAGCGCGGAGATGAAGAGAAGCGCCGCCGCGACGAGGAAAACAAGAAGCGGATGGACGACGAAGAGAAGCGTCGCCGCCAGGACGAAGACCGCAAGAAGGCCGACGACGAGAACCGCAAGCGCGCCGAAGAGGACAAGCGCCGCGCGGACGAGAACAACAAGAAGCAACAGGAAGAGCAGCGCAAGCGTCAGGAAGAGGACAAGCGCCGCGCCGACGAAGAGGGCCGAAAGCGCGCCGACGAAGATCGCAAGAAGCAGGACGAGGACAAAAAGCGCGCTGAAGAGAACAACAAGAAGCAGCAGGACGAGCAGCGCAAGCGGGCCGAAGAGGACAAGCGCCGCGCCGACGAGGACGCGCGCAAGCGTGCTGACGAGGACAAGAAGCGCGCGGACGAGAACAACAAGAAGCAGCAGGAAGAGCAGCGCAAGCGGGACGAAGACGACCGTAAGCGCCGCGACGAAGAAGACCGCAAGAAGCGCGAGAAGAAGTAGCTCGCGCGGATTTCTCCACCACCAGGGGCGATACCAGTACCCTGGTGGTGTGAGGACGGTCGTGATGTTCGTGGCGCTGCTCGCCGCCTGCGGTGGCGGCGAGGGACGGTGCGAGCAGCCGCCGTGCGAGATCCCGCCGCACCGTTGCAGCGCGGACGCCGACTGCTTTCAGACGGAGTTCTGCGACTACGCGGGAAACACGTGCGGTGCCGCACCATTCGATCAGGGCGTTTGCGCGAGCGACATGCACGAGTCGTGCGACTTCGAGCAACTCGAACTCGTGTGTGGCTGCGATGGCATGACTTATGAGAGCGTGTGCGGCGCAGCGCAAGCAGGCACCGACGTCGATGTGAACGGCGGCTGCGCCTCACCGCCGGGTACATTCTGGTGTGCCGGGCGCGGTTGTCAGCGCGACTCGCAGGTCTGCTTCGAGGTCGTTCAGGCGCCCGAGGACAACGTCGTGAGGTGTCTGGACCTCCCCGCCGCGTGTCGCGAGAATCCTACGTGCGCGTGCCTGCTCGACTTGGGTTGCTTCGAATGCACCGAGGAGAACGGAGAATTTCGAGTCAAGTGCGAGCTACCCGAGGCGTGATCACTTCTTCGGCAGCAGCGCTTCGAGCATCGACTTCAGCGTCGCGTTGACCTCGGGCTGCGAGGCCTGGCGCAGGCGGCCGAGCTCGAAGACCTGGTCGAGCGCGGGGTCGTGGTGCAGGCCCTTGCGGTCGAGCTTCATGCGGACCTTGAGGTTCGCGCCGAGATACTCGATCTCGAGCTTCACGGAGTTGACGCCCATGTCGCGTGCGAGATGCGCGGGCGGCGCGAACGAGCCCTCGAAGCGCTGGCCGCCGGAGACCGACTCGATCTCCTCGACGCGGTAGTCCATGGAGCCCATGCCGTCGCGCAGCCGCTCGATGTCCTGGTTGCGCATCGTGATCGGAATCGTGGCCTCGATGTCCGAGGCCCAGTTGATGTCGACGTAGCCGCGGATCTCCCACGAGACGTCCTTGCTCGACATCGAGGTGCCGGCGGGGACCCGCAGCGTGAAGGGGAGCGGGAGGACGTCGCGGTTCTGTGCGCGCCACGGTCCTTGACGGACGAGGACGCGGTCCCAGGTGTGGCCCTTTTGATTGCCGCGGCGGTGGATCTCGACGAGCTCGACGGAGATCGACGCGACGGTCTCGTTGTCGGTCGCGCTGAACTCGACGTAGCCGTCGATGTTCGCGCCGCACCAGTGCGTGTCTTGCTTGAGCGCGAGCAGGAGCACGCCGTTGTCGTTCGAGCCCTGCTTGCGATACGCGAGGTCGTGCGGCAGCGGTGTCGAGGTCGAGCCCGTGGGTGCGGTGGGTGGCGGCGCGGCGGAGTGTTGCTGGCGTGCGGTCATCAGGGCCTGCAGCTCGGGCGGGATGCTCTGCGCGAGCATCGTCTGGCCGCCGGTCTTCGGCCACGTGACACCGAGCGGGACGTGGCCGAGCCAGACCTGCATGCCGGGCTGTAGTGGGATCGCGTCCTGGCCGAGGCCCTGACCGTCGACCCACGTTCCGTTCGCGGAGCCGAGGTCCCGGAGGAAGATCTGCCCGTCGCTGCCGAGCCAGATCTCCGCGTGGCGGCGGGAGAGCGTGCCGTCCGTGTGAGCGAGTTGGCACGCGGCCGAATCGCGGCCCGCGAAGATGCGCGTGTTCTGGCCGTCGAGACGTACCTGGGCAGCCCCCAGCACCAAGTTCACCGTCATATCCCCGACGGTAACACGGAGGTCGTCGTGTTATGCCTCGGCCCGTGAGTCACGAAGAACCCGACGTCGCGCTTCCCAAGGACAAGGCCTTGAAGAAGGAGCTCGATGCACTCGGCGGTGAACCGCCGCCTCCTCCCACCGAGCTCCGTGGCGAGATCACGTGGCAGACGATCATCGCCGGCTTGGTCGTCGCCGTGATCATGGGCGTGTCGTACCCGTACATGGTGCTGAAGCTCGGCTTCGGCCCGAACGTGTCGGTCGTCGCCGCGTTCTTCGGCTTCTTGTTCCTGAAGCTGATGGACATGGCGATCCGCGGCAAGCACTACAACCGCTGGCAGAACAACCTCGTCGAGGCGGCCGGCACGAGCGCTGCGCAGACGGCGTTCATGTGCGTGCTGCTCGGCGCGTTCGACATCCTCGCGTACAGCACGCGGGAGACCGGCGAGCCGTTCAAGCTGGAGCTCACGCCGCTGACGTCGTTCCTGTGGCTGACCGCCGCCGCGACGCTCGGCGTGTTGATGGCCGTGCCGCTGCGCCGGCACTTCGTCGTCGACGAGAAGCTGCCGTACGTCGACGGCATGGCCACCGCGCAGACCATCACCGTGCTCGATCCGCCGCGCGATGCAACGGCGGCGGTCCGTCGCAACGCCTTGCGCGCATTTCAGGCGATGATGATCGGCGTCGCCGCGTCGGGCCTCGTGATGGCGCTGCGCGAGGACGCGAAGTTCACGGACGTCATCCCGGAAGGCTGGGCGCCGATGTGGGTGCTGATCGGCGGCGCCGTCCTCGCGAAGCTCGGCGTCGGTGTCTCGTACAGCCTCCTGTCGATCGGCTCCGGCATGCTCGTCGGCGTCCGCATCAACATCAGCATGATGCTCGGCGGCGTGCTCGCGTACATCGTCGCGCCGTATCTGTTGATCAAGTACGGCGTCGAGCTGAAGCGCGAGGTCGTGCCCCTCGAGGGCGGCGGCACGATCACGAGGGCGGTGTTCACCGATTCGCCAAGCCGCAACGACGTGCTGTTCTGGGTGATGTGGCCCGCGACCGGCATGCTCGTCGCCGGTGGGCTCACCGCGCTGTTCCTGCGCTGGAAGATCCTCGTCGCGACGTTCAAGAGCCTCAAGCAGGCGAAGATCGGCGGCTCCGAATTCCCGCTGGGGATCGTGGTGCCGGGCATCGCGATCTCCGCGATCGCGCTGTGCATCATCCAGTACGCGCTGCTCGACATGCCGATCTGGATGACCATCACGGCGATCTTGTTGTCCGTACCGCTGATGCTCGTCGGTCTGCGCGTCCTCGGCGAGACGAACTGGGGGCCGATCAGCGCGCTCTCGAACATGATGCAGGGTCTGTTCGCGGCGGTCGCGCCCGGCAACGTCGGCGCGAACATGGTCGCGAGTGGCACGACCGGCACGATCGCGACCTCGTCCGAGATGATCATCCAGGACTACAAGTGCGGCGAGCTCGTCGGTACGCGGCCCCGCCTCATCACGATCATGCAGCTGCTCGCGGTGCCGGTCGGCGCCGCGGCCGTGTCGCTGATCTACCCGGTGTTCGTCGACCAGTACGGCATCGTCGGCGAGGGCGCGAAGCTGACCTCGCCGATCTCGGCCAAGTGGGCGGGCTTCGCGCAGATCCTCCGTGATGGTATTGGCGCGCTGGATCCGATCGCGCTCCGGGCACTTGTCATCGGCGCGGTGCTCGGCGTCATCCTGACGGTCCTCGAGTCGAACAAGCGGATCAAGAAGTGGGTCCCGTCTCCGACGGGCGTCGGCATCGGCATGCTCGTCCCGTTCATCGTCATCTCGACGATGTTCATCGGCGGCGTGATCGGCTGGGTCTGGGAGAAGATCGACAAGAAGGCCTCCGACCTCTACATGATCCCGCTCGGCTCGGGCTTCATCGCGGGTGAAGCGATCGTCGCCGTGTTCGCTGCGATCTACTTCTTCGTCAAGGATCTCTAGCGGCAGAGCGCCGGTTCGCTCGTGCTCCGCGCGTGTCCGCACGTGTTCCCGATCTCAACACAGAGGGACAAAGGGACAGAGGCCACCGAGGAAGAGATCTTTTAGGGCCACCACCTGCGCTCGAGCCAACGCGCGATCGAGAACCTGTGGCGCCGCGCCTCGACCATTGCCGATGGCGTGCGCCGTCGATTTGCTGAGTGCTGGATGAGTGCTGGATGAGTGCTGGATGAAGTGCTGGATGAAGTGCTGGATGAGTGCTGGATGAGTGCTGATGAGACGGACATGCGGTCGAGGCGCAGGTGCGAGAGGATCTCGGTCGCGGGTTGGCTCGAGCACGAACGCCCTTGAAAAGGTTCTTCCTCGGTGGCCTTTGTCCCTCTGTCCCTCTGTGTTGAAAATCGGGAACACCAGCGGAACACGAGCGGAACACGAGCGCGCACGAGCGAAGCGGAACACGAGCGGAACACGAGCGGCGCCGCGAAGCGAAGCACGCGCGGAGGACCCGCGAAGCGGAACACGCGCGACGACACAAACGGAATCAGCGGCAGGGCTCGAGCGCGGCGGCGACCCGCTCGATCGCCGCGGCGAGCCGATCGCTCGCGGACGTCATCGCGCGCTCGTTCTTCGCAGCCGCGAGCTCGGGCAGGAGCAGCGGCGCGTATCCGTTCACCGGATCGGGGCCGGTCGCGAGGTGGCGGTACCACGGGCGCCCGACGATGCCATCGGGATCGAGGAAGCCACGCTCGGCGGCGATCAGCGCCGCGTTGCACTTCGCGGGGTCGCCACCCGCTTTCCTCGACATCGAATTCGCGCGCATCCCGGCCTCGTGCAGCTTGGCGACCGCGGCGTTCAGCTTCGCTCCGGCTTTCACGCCGATCGCGTCGAGCGCAGCCGCGATCCAGTTTGCCGTCGCGACGTAGTCGAGCGGCAGGTACTCCGCGTCGGCGAGGCGGATCGCGCACAGACCCATCAGGCCGGCGTACGCGGGGATGAACGTGAACGCCGGATGCGCGGTCGTCACGTGCGCGAAGTCGTCGAGCATCGAGTGCCACACGTTGTACTTGCCGAGGCCGGCGCCGGTCGCCCACTGAAGCGACGCGACGCCCGCGTGGTGCACGAACGGCGTGAAGTCCGAGCCGATGCCGACATCCATGAACTTCGGCTCGAACGGCTTGCCGCTGATCGGGTCGATGACGTCGGCACTGCACGAGCGGATGTGCTCGTACAGCGCGGGGTTGCCCTGCACGACGAGCTCGCCGGTCTTGATCGAATCGATGTTGAAGTACGCGACCGCGCTCTTCAGCTGCTCGGCGTTTTCTTCGACCCACTCCGTCGAGCCGATGATGCCCGGCTCCTCGGCATCCCAGAATGCGAGGATGATCGTGCGGCGTGGCCGCCAGCCCGACTGCGTGAGCGCCGTCAGGCCGCGCGCGATCTCGATCATCGTCGCGGTGCCCGAGTGCGGATCGACGGCGCCGGGTCCCCACGCGTCGAAGTGATTGCCGAGGATCACGGCCTCCTTCGACTTGCCCTCGAGGATCGCGACGATGTTGCGAATCGGGCGCGTCTCGGTGTCCATCTCGATGGCGAGCTCGACGGACTTCGCGCCGCGCAGCTTGTCCGCGGTAGTCGCGCTGACGTTCATGACCGGAATCTTCGGGAGGACGTCGACCTCGGACGGCTTCTTGCGCGGCACGCCGGGCAGCGACGGCACGCCGGGCGTCAGCGGATCGCCGGGCCGCTGCCAGTAATAGAGAACAGTGCCGCGCTGCACGGAGTCTCGCGGTCGCTCGGGCTCGGCCTTCAGATCGGGATAGAAGATGACGGCGGCGGCGCCGGCGCGTTCGGCCTGCGCGACTTGCGCGCCGCGATACAGTGGCCCGTACGGCAGGAGCGCGATCTTGCCCTTCGCCGCCGCGAGATCCTCGACGACGGCGCCCTTCGCGCTGCCGCTCGCCGAATACGCGTTCCAGTTGTGCAGCACGATGTCGTCGGTCGCCGTCTCGCTGACCGAGACATCGACGCCGTCGGCGCGCAGCGAGAGTTTCTTCGGGTGCGGCAGATAGACGTCGTACTGCTGCGTGCCGAGCTTCCAGTTCATGCGGCCGAGCGTCCGCATGATCTCCTTCGCGACGTCCTCGTTCGCCTTCGTGCCCGCGACGTGCGGCTTCGCCGACAGCCGTTCGATCACGCCTTCGACCGCCTTCGCCGTCGGCACCGAAAGGAACAGCTTGTCGCGCTCGGCGTCGCCGCTCACGCGCCTCGCATCCGCGGGCACGGCCGCGTCCTCGAAGTGTTTCTTCGCCGGTTTCTTCTCGCCGCCACACGCGGCAACGATCACGAGCAACGAGAGGCAACGCACGCCGCTATCTTAGCGGCAGCTTCGCTTTCGCGTGGAAGACGCGCGAGACGATCTTGCCGGCTTCGTCGACCGGCTGGGTCCACACGGCGTGGAGCGTGCGGCGCTTGTCGTCGACGACCAGCGTCTCGTAGTCGCCGATCCAGGTCGCGTTGTTGCGGACCGTCGACAGCGTCGCGAGCGGCACGTCGTTGATGCGCCCGACCTGCGTGCACTTCGCGAGCCCGGGTGCGCAGGTCGCGTGTGCGAACCGAGGCTTGTCGCCGCGCGAGTCGTACCAGGCGATGTGGAGCGTGCCCGTCGTCGGGTCGAGCGCGAGGTTCGGCACCATGTGGATCGCGCACGGCGGATCGTCGCCGATGCGCGTGCGCGTCCACGTCGCGCCGCCGTCCTTCGATGCGGCGAGGACGAGGTCCCAGACGGCATCGCGGCCACCGCGCACGTACGCGACGTAGATCCACTTGCGACGCGAATCGACGGCGACCGACGGATTCGCGAAGTAGAACGGCAACATTTCGTCGCGCCGGCTGACGGTCACCGGCTTGCCGCCGTTCGTGTACTGGATGCGCTGGTTCGCGGAGCCGAACGCGCCGAGTGGACTGCCATCGATCGCGGCGACGTGCAGGCGCCCATCCGCGCCGAGCGTCGCGTTGCCGGAGCCGCCCGCGAGGATCGTACGTGCGGCGCCGAATGTCTTGCCGCCATCGCGCGATGTGCGCACGCGCATCCCTTCGTGCGCGAACAGCACGTGGATCGCGCCGCCACCCGCGACGACGATCGGCCGGCCATCGCTGTCGTCGAGCTTCACGGGTGTCGACCAGCTCGCGCCATCTTTCGACGTCGCGAACATCACGCCGCCGCCGCTCCACGCTGCGAAGAACACACCGCCCGCATGCGCGAGCGACGGGTCGCGCGCGGCCGGTCCGAACAGCGCCGCATGCACGGTGACCACGCGGCCATCGCCAGCGATCGCCGACGCGGCCTGATTCGCATCGACGAGCGCGGTTGTCGGCGCGAACGCCGTGTCGCGCCCGATGCCACGCGGCGTGGGACACGTCCGCGGAACGATCGCGGTCGCGTTCGGCATCACGCACGCCTTCCACACGCGATCGCAGACGTAGCCCTCGCTCGCGCGACAGTCCGCATCGCGCTCGCAGCGCGCCATGCACAGCTCGCCGCGGGCCGTGCCCACACACGCGCCATCGCAGGCTGTGCAGCCCGTCACGGCGCAGTACCCGCCGAACGCGTGCAGCCCGGTCAAGCACGTGAGGCCTTCGCCACACGGCTGCTCACGCGTACAGGCCCCACCGAGCGTTCTTGTCGCAGCGTCTGCAGGCGGTGCATCTCGCATCACCAAGGCGTCCACGACGGGCGTCGAAGGCGGCGACTGTGTTGAAGGAATCGCAGGTCCGCCCCCCGCGCAGGCCGCGATGAATAGGGGCCAGAACCTCACCGTCCGAGAGCAGACACGAGACTCCCGTGCCTCGCAACGGGTATCCCTCGCGGTTATCTTCCCCACCATGAATCGACTCTTCCTATCGGCTGT
The DNA here is from genome assembly GCA_030857175.1 of Myxococcota bacterium. Lineage (GTDB taxonomy): Bacteria > Myxococcota_A > Polyangia > Haliangiales > Haliangiaceae > JABFXX01. The sequence continues at coordinate 30,207 of JALZOJ010000021.1, forward strand.
CGCCCTCACCTCGATGTTCGCCGTTGCCGCGGCGGAACCCCCGACCGACAAGCAGGCGCTCGGTACGTCTCTGCCCCTGGTCGGCGAGACGCTCGACGTCACCGGCGCACCTGGTTGGCCGCTGAAGCTCGACTGGCTCTACGACGTCCCGTCCCTCAAGGACGGCGCCGGCAAGGTCGTCATCCACTGGTTCTGCGCGCCGAAGATCCCGACCTGCGTCGACGATCTCGCGCGCGTCGTGACGATGAAAGAGAACTCGAACCGCGTCTACGTCGTCGCGTACATCAACGGCAACAAGGGGCAGGCGAAGAAGCTCGACCCGATCCGCGAGTCGGAAGGCGTCGGGCGCGGCACGCTCGCCTTCGGCCGCAAGGTGACGGCGCTGTTCAAGACGATGAAGATCGTCGGTCCGGTCTCGATCGTCGTCGACGTCGAGGGCCGCATCGCGCTGGTCTCGACGGGCAGCTCGCCGCAGGAGATGGATGCGCGCGACGCGAAGGTCTCGGCGCTGACCGCCGCGATCAAGGAACACACGATGACCTCCGAAGGCCCGGCGAAGGTCGTCAAGCCGGCCGAGAAGTTCACGCTGAAGATCTCGGTGAAGCTCGCGCCGTGGCTGAAGTACAGCACCAAGGCGCCGCGCGAGTTCAAGGTGATGACCCCGAAGGACATCACGTGCGATGCGACGTCGCTCAAGGGTGATCAGCTCAGGGTCATCGACCAGACGCTGACCGGCGCGGTCACGTGCAGCGGCGCGAAGGGCAGCTACGAGATCCGAGGCAACCTCTCGTTCGGCTACGACGCGGCGGGCGGTCCGGGCCTCGGCACCGAGAGCGCGAACTGGAAGTTCGAGATCAAGCCTTAGTCGATCTTCGTCAGAAACGCTTTCGGCAGGTCGCGCAGGTCGATCTTCGTCGAGTTGAAGATGATCTCGAACGTGCGGCCGAGGCGGTCGGCAGCGCGGTTTGCCATCTCCGATGCTTCGGGATCTTCGTCGACGGCGATCCAGAACGACTGCCACTCGCTCTGGCACTCGATCCACGGACGCTGCATGCGGTCGCGCGCGAGGCGAGCGCGCTCGTCGTGCTTGCGATCGTCGCTGACCTTCTCGATCGTGATGATCGTCGAGCCGAAGTCTCCGAGGATGTCGTCGAGATGGCGCGCCATGTAGCGGCCGAGCTTCTTCACGCCCTTCTTCGGCGTGTCGACGTTGTCACCCGCGATGTCGCAGAGCTCTTCGAAGTGATCCGCGAGCTCTTCATCCGGCGCGGTGCTGTTCACGCAGCCGCCACGCAAGCCATACACCGCTCCACCAGCGACCAGCGCCGTGACCAACCATCCTGTTAGCTTCATGCGCGCGAATGTAGCTCGGGCTTGACGACGTTGCTCGCAGCCTTTTCTGTCACTCCCGCCCACGCCAGAACGGCAATCAGACCGAGCAGGCTGACGGCGGCGGGGACGAGCGCCCATGCCAAGAGCCAGTCGTTGTGGAGGAGCGCGCCACTGAGCAGCGGAGAGAGAAACATGGCGACCGAACCCAGCGAGCCCGAGATTCCGAGGACCACACCTTGTTCGTTGCGTGCGACGGCCTGGGTCAGGCGGGCGGTGAGGACGGGGCGAGAGATGCCCTGGCCGAACGTGTTCACCGTCGAGGCGATGACGAGCATCGCGACCGTGGTGGCGAACCCGACGATCACGTACGCGACAATCGACGCGACGAACGCGACGATCGAGAGCTTGAATTCGCCGTACTTTTTCACGAGCCGGCCGAGCAGGCCACCTTGGAGCAAGATGCCGAGGAAGCCCGCATACGCAAAGAGGTAGCCGACCTCGTCGGGCCCCCACGCGAGCTCGGGCGTGAGATGCGCGAACAGCGCGAAGCCCGAGAAGAAGAACGAGAACGCGAACGAGAACAGAAAGAACTGGATGTAGAGCGCGCGCAGGGCAGGGCGGCCGAAGTACTCGGAGTACGTCTTCCAGTCGAACGCGCTCGGGCGGCGACCGCCGGGGCCCATCTCGGGCTTGATCTCGGCGGGCGGCCCTTCCTTCGGAAGCAGCACGTACGTGCACAGCATCGCGAGCCCGGACAGGCTCGCTGCGACGATGAACGGGAGGTGCAGCGCGATCTTGCCGAGCCAACCACCGAGCGCGGGCCCGAGCATGAAGCCGATGCCGAACGCCACGCCGATGACGCCGAATGCCTTCGTGCGGTTCTCGGGCGCCGTGTGGTCGGAGATGTACGCCTGCGCGATCGAGAGATTGCCCGCGGCCAGGCCGGGCAGGATGCGCCCGATCACGACCATCCAGAGCGAGCTCGAGGCCGCGAGCACGAGGAAGCCGGCGCACGTGCCCGCTTGCGAATACATCAGCAGCGGCTTGCGGCCGTATTGATCGGAGAGCTTGCCGATGATCGGCGTCGAGATCAGCGAGCAGATCGCATAGACGGAGACGAGCACGTTCGCGACAAACGTCGACGCGCCGAAATGCAGCGCGTAGAACGGCAGCAGCGGGATCACGATCGTGAAGCCGAGAATGTCGACCAGCACGATGAGAAACATCGGCAAGAGCGGGGACCTCGAGCTCATGCGCTTCGCGGAAGGATCGCGAAAACGGCCGCGAAACTAAATCCCGGCGGGTCGCTTTCGTCGTACGATCGTGTCGATGACTCGGGTGGTGGCCATACTGGCGCTGGTCGCGTGTGCGTCGGGCTGCTTTGGCTACAACAAGTCGGCCAAGCGCTGGGCATATGCGGGCAACACCGTCCTGATCCTCGGCGGCGGTGGCGTGATCGCGGCCGACGTCCTGACGAAGGACTCGGGCGGCATGACGGCGACGCCGATGCAGCCGCAGATGGACAAGTACAGCTCGCCGCTCAGCGGTGGCATCGTCGCCGGGTCGCTGATCGTCGCCGCGGGCGTCTTCGGCATCCTCTTCAATGCGACGCGCCCGAACGTGAAGACCAAGCGCTAGCAGCGCGTCTCAACTCCGTCTGGCGTGTCCGAGTCTGCAACCCATTCGCCCGCCTGGTCTCCGCGCGTGTTCCGCACGTGTTCCGCACGTGTTCCGCACGTGTTCCAGATCTCACCACGGAGGGACGGAGACAGAACAAAGGCCACAGATCGGAGATCTTTTTCGGGGCACCTGTGCATCGCGCGATCGCACGCCGAGAGCGCGTGGACACCGGCGAACGAACATTGGTCGAGGCGCGGGGCGACAGGTTCTCGACCCTGGGTTGACTCGAGGGTCCCCTAGGTCTCCGATCTGTGGCCTTTGTTCTTTCTCCGTCCCTCCGTGTTAATTCTGGAACACGCGCGGAACACGCGCGGGAACCCGCGGAACACGCGCGGAACACGCGCGGAACACGCGCGGAACACGCGCGGAACACGCGCGGAACACGCGCGGAACACGCGCGGAACACGCGCGGGAACCCGCGGAACACCCGCGGAAACGCGCGGAACAAAGCGCTAGCGGCCCGGGACCGGGAACACGCCGGCGTGGCGCGGGTTGTGCGGCACCGCGAGATAGGGCGTCAGATGCTCGTCCCGCAGGATCGTTTCGCCCGCGGGAAACGCGGCGACCGCGTCGCGAAAGCGCGCGAGCATCAGGTCCTCATCCATGTCGCGTACGCGGAGCAGCGCGTATTCGATCGCGGTCGCGTGCAGCGTCGCGGTCGGCACGCGCGCGGCGATGATCTCGTGGAACGTCGTTGGGAGCTCGTCGAAGCGGCAGCGCGGAAGCTCGATGATCCGCGCCACGAGCGCGCGCACGATCGACGTCTCGTTTCCTCGCAGGTGCGACTCGGAGCGCACGCACGTCACGAACCGGACGTCGGTCTCGAGCCAGCTCGCGAGGGTGGTCAAGTCATCGCCCGTCACGGGACGATCGATGTCGAGGATCACCGTGCGTACGGCCCCGACATCCTCGAACGCGTCCGCGATCGAGCGCTGCGGCGTCGGAGCGATCAGCACGTGCTTGCCGCCGATCGCACGCGCGTATTCGAGCCCGAGCGTGCGGCCGATCGAGGAGGCGCCGACGATCAGGACGTTCTCTTCCTCGATCGCCGCCATGTCGATGGCGCGGCACGAGTGGTCGAGCGAGCCCGCGACGACAATGTCGCCGCGCCGCGAGATCGGGATGTGCTCGTAGGGTCGAAGGTCGGGCACGAGCATCGAGATGGTGCGGCCCGTACGGACGATCGCGGGGAGCCACGGCCGCACGCTGCGCCCGAACACGGGGAAGTCATTGACCTGGGTGCCGTTCGTGCTGTTGCGATCCTCGACGATGATTCGACCGTCCTCGACGGTGAGCTCCATGTGAAGCCGGCTGATTCGCTCGTCGCTCGCGTCGGCGTGCTCGCGCCCGAACACGAGGCCCTCCTTCGGAATGCGATAGGTCTCGAGCCGCGGCCTGATTCCACTCCACACGACGACGACGCCGGCGAATGGCAGCGTCACGGTCGCCTCGGCGTGACGCCGGCGACGCAGTGGCGCATGAGCTGATCGGTCTGGATGTGCTCGTCGAGGTCGCGGCCGCGCACGAGTCCGTTTTTCTTGCAGCGCTTCGCGACCGTTTCGAGGTAGCGCAGCAGTGTCTCTTCGCCCATGTTCCGCAGCTGCATGAGCGCGGCTTCGATCAACGTCGCGTGCGCGCGTGCTCCATGTGCGGCGATGGTCTCGGCGAATGTCGTCGGGAGCTCGTCAAAGCGATAGTGCGGCAACTCGACCGCACGTGGCGTCATGCGCTTCATCAGCTCGACAGGCATGAACTTGAACGCGTCGAGGTCGCGCGCGACCGAGACGATTCGCACGTCGGTCTCGAGCCACGCCTCGAGCTCGGGTTGGTCGGGATGCGTCAGCGGCCGGTCGAGCTCGAGGATCATCGTGCGCGGCCGCGCGCCGGCGAGCTTCTCGACGAGCGTCGTCAGCTTGACGACGTTGAGATCGGCGACGACGCGCTCGCCACCAACGGTCTCCGCGTAGTCGTGGGCGAGCGCGCGCCCGATGTTCATCGGCCCGAAGATCCCGAGGTGCTCCTCGGCGCGCGCCGCGATGTCGACGATGCTGCACGCCGGCGCGAGCGTCGTGGCGCACACGAGCTTGCCGCGCCGCGCGAGCGTGACGCCTTCGTACGGGCGCACGTCCGCGACGAGCATCGCGAGCGTGTGGCCGGCACGCATGAGCGCGGGCAAGCCCAGCTGCTCGACGCGTCTCAGCGCCATGCCGTTGATGAACGTGCCGTTGCGGCTCGCGAGGTCTTCGATCGCGACGTGCTGGCCGATGGTAGCGAGCCGCACGTGCTGCGCGCTGATGCGATCGTCGGATGCGTCTGCCTGGTCGCGACCGAAGACGACGCCCCGCGACGGGATGCGAAGCGTGTCGAGACGCGGCTTGTCACCGCTCCAGACCACGACCGCGCCGACGCTCATCCGGTCATGGTATCGGCACTACCGCCGGCGGTACAGCGGCCGCTTCTCGTCGGCGGCGCTCTGGTAGCTCACCGTGAATTCGGCGAAGGCCTCGAGCGCGCTCTCGAGCGACTTGCCGGGCTGCAGCTCGAACGCATCGAAGCCACAGCGCTCCATGTAGTGGAGCTGATCTCGCAGGACCCAGCCGACCGCGCGCAGCTCGCCCGTGAAGCCATGGCGCTCGCGAAGCATGCGGGCCACCGAGTAGCCGCGCCCGTCGGTGAAACGGGGGAACTCGATCGCGATCAGCGCGAGGCGCTGGATCTGCGCGATGTCCGACGGCAGCTTGTCGCTGGTGATCCGGACCCCCAGGGTCGGGTATCGCTCGACGAGCTGGCCGGCTTGGTCTCGGTACCGCGCGAGCGTGACGATCGGTTTGACGTCGGTCGGCGGCAGCTCGGCGCCGTCGGGCACGTGAACGAAGTCATCGTCGACGATGGCGCGCTTGCGGATGATCTGCATCAGGCCCCCACCGCGATCGCGGGCGCGTCGCCGTAGACAGCGTGCTTGAACGGATCGAGCCCGACCCGGCGCACGGTCTCGACGAACCGTTCGTCGGTGGACTCGCGCACCTCGAGGTAGCGGCTCAGCACCTTCTCGACCGCATCGATGATCTCGCCCTGCGCGAGCGCGGCACCGAGGATCTTGCCGATCGAGGCGTCGTTGCCCGGGCTGCCGCCGAGCATGAGCTGGTAGTACTCCTCCCCGCGCTTGTCGATGCCGAGGATGCCGATGTTGCCGACGTGGTGATGGCCGCACGCGTTGATGCAGCCGCTGATCTTGATGCTCACCTCGCCGAGGTCGTTGAGGTAGTCGATGCGATCGAACCGCTCGGCGATCTCGAGGCTGAGAGGGATGCTGCGCGCATTCGCGAGGTCGCAGTAGTCGAGGCCGGGGCACGTGATCACGTCGGTCAGCTTGCCGACGTTCGCCTTGCCGAGGTCGAGCGCGACGAGCTCGGCGTGGAGGCTCTTCAAGTCCGACGTCTTCACGTTCGGCAGGACGAGGTTCTGCGTGTGCGTCACCACGACCTCGCCGAACGAGTATCGGTCGGCGACGGTGGCGATCGCGTCGAGCTGCGTATCCGTGATGTCACCGGGCGGGACCTCGGGGACCTTCACCGAGATCACGACCGCGCTGTAGCCGGGCACCTTGTGGCGAACGACGTTGTTCTTCACCCAGTTTCCGAGCTCGCGATCGCGACCGAGCGTGATCACGTCGAGCTTCGCAGCGGGCAGCGTCTCGTAGGGCGGTGGGCGGAAGAACGCGGCGACCCGCTCGATCTCTTCATCGGGCAGCTCGTTTTCCGGCGTGCGCGACGCTTCCCAGTCCTCGTCGACGCGACGCCGAAACTCGTCGATGCCGAGCGCGGTGACGAGGATCTTGATGCGCGCCTTGAACTTGTTATCGCGGCGCCCGTACAGGTTGTACACGCGCAGGATGCTCTCGATGTACGAGAGGAAGTGACGCTTGGGCAGGAAGTCCTTGATGACGACGCCGATCACCGGCGTGCGTCCCAGGCCTCCGCCGACGAGGATCTCGAACCCGCGCTCGCCGGCGGCGTTCTCGACGATCCGGATCCCGATATCGTGGAAGCGCACGGCTGCGCGGTCCTCGCCGGGTGCGCCGGTGATCGCGATCTTGAACTTGCGCGGCAACGCCGCGAACTCCGGGTGGAACGTCGACCACTGCCGCAGGATCTCGCAGTACGGGCGCGGGTCCTCGAGCTCGTCGACGGCGATGCCCGCGAAGTGATCGGCGGTGATGTTGCGAACGCAGTTGCCGCTCGTCTGCACCGCGTGCATCTCGACGCTCGCGAGCTCGTCGAGGATCGTCGGCACGTCGGTGAGCTTGGGCCAGTTGTACTGGAAGTTCTGCCGCGTCGTGAGGTGCGCGTAGCCGCGGTCGTAGGTCCGCGCGATGTGCGCGAGCTTGCGCACCTGCGTCGTGCTGAGCAGCCCGTACGGCACCGCGACACGCAACATGTACGCGTGGAGCTGCATGTACAGCCCGTTCTGCAGGCGCAGGACCTTGAACTCTTCCTCGGTGATCTCGCCCGAGAGTCGGCGCGCGACCTGACCGCGAAACTGCTGCGCGCGTTCCGTGATGATGCGGCGATCGAAGTCGTCGTACTGGTACATGGCGCTCCTAGTCGGCCCGTCGAATGCGGACGGTGGGACCGTTCGCGCGGATGCGTTCGCGCGCGCTCAGCGGATGAATCTCGCCGCCCGTCGCCTGCACTTCGATCACGTACGGATCCGTGATCGTGCGCTGCTCGCCGGCGACGATCGCCGGCAGCACGGACTTCGCGCTCGTCTCGTCCGCGAACAGGCCGGCGTCGGCGAGCCGCGCCGACCACGTGCCATCGGTGCGCCGGTACGTGTTCGAGCCGTCCTCGGTGACCTTGCCGGTGACGACCCACTGGTTCGCGGTGGTCACCATGCGTCGACCACGCTGAGAGCTGGCAGCTCGCGCGCTGCGTGTGCGAGGGAGACCACGCTGCCGATGACGAGCACCGCGGGGAGCTCGGTCTCGAACGTGGCCGCGCCGATTCCGTCGAGGTCGCCGATCCACGTGAAGGCGCCCGCCTGCGATGCACCGTGGACGATCGCGGCCGGCGTCGACGACGCCCAGCCTCGCGCGATCAAGCGCGCCGCGATCGCCGCGCGGTTCTTCACGCCCATCAGCACGACGATCGTCATCGCCTGGGGCGCGATACCGTCGAGAATCGGTCCATACGCGCTCTCGGCGTGACCCGAGATCACGGCGAAGCCCGATGCGAGCCCGCGGTGCGTGACCGGGATGCCCGCGAGCGCGGGTGCGGCGAGCGCCGACGAAAGACCGGGCACGACCTCGTACGCGATGCCCGCCGCCTCGAGCGCGAGCACTTCTTCACCGCCGCGCCCGAGCACGAACGGGTCGCCGGCCTTGAGCCGCACGACGCGCTGGCCGCGCTGCGCGGCGCGGATCATCAGGCCGTGAATGCCTTCCTGGTCGATCGAGTGCCGGCCCGCGCGCTTGCCGACGTAGAACCGCTGCGCCGTCGGCGCGAGCTCGAGCAGGTCCTTGGGCACGAGCGCGTCGTTGAGGACGAGGTTCGCTTCGCGCAGTCGCTTGAGCGCGCGCAGCGTGAGCAGCTCGGGGTCGCCGGGACCCGCACCGACCAGCGAAACAAAGCCGCTCATGACCTCTCCTCGTAGAGCCGCTGGAGTGCGCGCAGCAGCAACGGCCGGCGTTCGGTGATCGGGATGCGTGCGGCCTTCCACTCGGCGCGCGCTTGCTTCGCCACTTCCATCCAGCGCTCGAGGTCGTGCGGCAGGACCGCATCGAGTGCCTCGCGCAAGAGGCCCGCAATCGCCGGGGCGAGCCCACCTGTCGAGATCGCGATCTCGACGTCACCGCGGCGCACGACACCACCGAGATACGCTGTTGCCGCAGCGGTATCATCGACGGCGTTCACGAACAGGCCGCGTGCCGCCGCGGCGATGGCGACCTCGCGATTCACGACGGCGGTCGCTGCCGCGACGACCCAGCGCGCGCCGGCCAGGTGCGCGGGACGAAACGCACGCTCGATGATCGTGACCTCGCGCGCGCGGATCGCATCGCAGATCTGCGGCGCGACGACGGTGACGTTCGCGCCGGCCTCGAGCAGGCCATCGAGCTTGCTCGCCGCAACCGTGCCGCCACCGATCACGACGACGGGCAGCCCGGCGAGCCGCAAGAACACCGGATACAGGTGCTCACGCGGCATCGGTCTTCTCTTCGGCGACGTGCAGCCCGCACTCCTTCTTCGCCTTGCCCTTCCAGCGACCGGAGCGCGGATCTTCGCCCGCCGCGACCGACGCGGTGCATGGCTGACAGCCGATCGACGGGAAGCCGCGATCGTGGAGCAGGTTGTACGGGACGTCGTTCGCGTAGATGTGCGCCCACACGCTGTCGTGCGTCCACGTGACGAGTGGGTTGACCTTGATGAGCCCGAACTTCGCGTCGCGCTCGACGACGCGTGCATACGCGCGCTGCGCTGTCTGGTCGCGGCGAATCGCGGTGATCCACGCGTCGAACTTCGTGAGCTCGTGACGGAGCGGGACGATCTTGCGCAGCTCGCAGCAGCGATCCGAGTCGCGTTCCCACAGCAGCGGGCCGTGGACGAGCGCTTGCTCGGGAATGGTCTGCGACGGTCGCACGCCGCGAATCTCGATGCCGTACTTGTCCTCGAGCCGCTTCCACAGCTCGTAGGTCTCGGGGAACAACACGCCGGTATCGAGCGTGAACAGATCGATGGGCAGCTTATTGCGCGCGATCAGGTCGATGATCACGCAGCCCTCGGCACCGAACCCGGTCGCGAACGTCAGCTTCGGGACGTACGCGCTCGCCCACTGGAGGATCTCGATCGCGCTCGATGTCTCGAGCGCCTGAGCCGCCACCACGATGTCGATCGGCGCTGGGCCTGCGTCCGTCATAACGGATACAGTGCTAGCATCCGAACGGACGACCTGTCAACGATAGCGGATGTGGGTGGTTTGCCGCTAGCGGCGCTTGAGCTCGCGGATCGCGTCCTTCGCGCGTGTGCGGTCCTTGTCGTCCTTCGGTGCGAGCTCCAGGAATCGCTCGTAGTTATCGATCGCGAGCTTGTTCTTCTTCCGAGCGGCGTAGACGACACCGAGGTTGAGGTAGTTGACCGCGTTCTTCGGCTCCTTGCGGATCGCCGGGATCAACATCGCCTCTGCCTCTTCGTACTGCTTGCGCTCGACCAGGAGCAGCGCGAGCTTGCCGAGTGCCTTCGGGTGCGGCGGATCGAGATCGAGCGCCTTGCGATACGCAGACATCGCGTCGTCGAAGCGCTCTTGCACGCGATAGATCTCGCCGTACGCGTACCAGAACAACGATTCGTTCGGCGAGAGCTGCACTGCCTTCGAGAGCGCCGCCTCTGCCTCGGCTTGCTTGCCCTTGCGGTTGTAGAGCAGCCCGAGCTCGAAGTACGCGCGGCCGTTGCGTGCGTCCATCTCGATCGCCTTCTCGAGGAACGAGAGCGCTTCGTCGAGGTTGCTCTGATCGCGCAGTGCCATGCCGAGGTAGACGTGAACCATCGCGTCGTCGGGCGAGCGCTTGACCGCGGCGCGGAACGAGAGCTGCGCTTCGTCGATCTTGCCGAGCTTGTGAAGCGCGAGGCCGAGCGCGACGTGATAGTCGGCGTTGTCGTTATCGATCGAGACGGCCTTGCGAAGTTGATCGAGCGCCTCTTCATCACGCTCGAGGAGCACCAGCGCGCGGCCCTTCTTTTCGTAGCCGACCGCGGCTTCGCCGTTGAGGCCGATGAGCTGGTCGGCGATCTCGAGCGCCTCCTGGCCTTTCGCACCGGCGAGCAGTGCCTCGGCGTAGAGCGTGTAGCCCTTCGCTTCGGTAGGGTTCTTGTCGTAGTAGACCTTGGCCGCTTCCTGTGCGCGGGTCGCCTTGCCGGCGTGGATCAAGAAGTCCACGCGCTCTTCGAGGATCTCGAAGTCACCGGCCGCGTCGTACGCCTCAGCGTAGAGCTCGTCGGCGGCGTCGACCTCGCCCGCTTTCGCCTCATCGCGCGCTTCACTGAGGAGCGCGCGCACATCCTTCTTCTTCGCTTTCTTCTTGGCCGTCTTGACCGGCTTTTCGCTGCCGCCGCAACCGAGGACGAGTGGGCCCGTCAGGGACACGGCAAGACAGAAGCCCAGGAGGCCGCGAAGCATGGAACAAGCGTAGCGAAAGCTCTCTGATCGCGCCAGTTTGGCTAGTCGTGGATCCTGGCCAAAGGTGACGGGGGCACGCCCTTGAGCTTGCGCGCGACCGCGTGGCCGATGTCGGCGAGCCAACTCATCACTGAGACGCGCTTATCTTCCACCTGCTCGGGAGCGCGAGTCGTCTTCGGAATGAAGCTGCGCAGCTTCTCGTCGTTCATGCGCGCAACCTGGAGCACTCAGCGTGCCATCGCTGCCTTCGGTCGACGGAGTGCGAGCATCACGGCCACCACGATGAGACCGTTGGCGATCAGCGTCGTGGGACCGATGGGCTCACCGCTGACCACCGCGCCCAGGAGCACGGCGAGCACGGGATTCACGTACGCATAGCTCGTCGCGACTGTCGGGCGTGCATTGCGAAGTAGCCAGTTGTAGGCGGTGAACGCCAGCAGCGATCCAAAGATCGTGAGGTACACGACGGCGAGCCACGCCGACGGGCTTGCATCGGTGGGCACGCGCTCTCCGACGGAGAACCCGACGATCGCGAGCGCGGCGCCGCCGGTCAGCATCTCCATCGCGGGCAACATGAACGTGTCGCCGCCGATCGATTTCGGCAGGCGCCGCGCCATCACGGAGCCGAGCGCCCAGCAGATCGGCGCGGCGATGATCATCACGATGTGCAAGGGCTCGCCCGCGAGTGACGGACCGCCCATCAGCACCATGATTCCGACGAAGCCGATCACGAGCGAGACCCACTCGCGCTTCGTCGGCTTCTCGCCGGAGATCGCGCCGAGTACGCCGACCCAGAGCGGCATCATCGCGCACACGACCGCGGCGCCACCCGAGGTGACGCTGAGCTGCGCGATCGAGACGAGGCCGTTACCTCCCAAAAAGAGCAGGGCGCCGATCGGGAGCACGCGCAGCCACGCCCGCGCGGGCGGAAAGGGCACGCCGCGGCGCATCGCGATCAGCAGCATCACGAGGCCTGCCGCGACGAAGCGAATGCTCGCCATCAGCATCGGCGGCAGCTCGACGACGGCGAGCTTCATCACCAGATACGTCGAGCTCCAGATCACGTAGACCGCGGCCAACGAGAGAAGGAGTCGTACATCCACAGCAGTTCTCGATGCCGGAAGCGTAGTCGACGTTGCCACCATGGCCCATAAGCTGACTCCTTTTACGAAGCAGTACAGACACACGGATTTCTGACCTGGACCGGTACAGACAGCCTGTGCCGGTGCGGCGTTCCGCAACTGTGCTGGTCGGTTTGAATCTCGATCGGTACACTTTGGGCGTGGTGGCAACAACCGGCTTTCTCTACGAGCACCTGGCCGACGAGCTCGGCCAGGCGATCGATCGCGGCGCGCTGCGAGCCGGCGATCGTCTCCCGTCGGTACGACGACTCGCCCAGGAACGCAGCGTGAGTGTCGCGACCGTGCTCGAAGCGTATCTGCGCCTCGAGAACGCGGGCCTGATCGAAGTGCGGCCGAAGTCGGGCCACTTCGTGCGGCGGCGCCAGGCGCTCACGGCCGAGCCGCGCACACCACGCGCGTGCTCGACGCCGAGTCGCGTCACCGTCAGCGACGCGTACATCAAGATCCTCGAGGCGATGCGCGACCCCGAGCTGTTGCCGTTCGGCTGCGCGACGATCGATCCGTCGTACCTGCCGATCGCCGCGCTCAACCGCATCGTCACGCAGGTCACGCGCGAGATGACCACCGTCGGTGCGCGCTACGAGGGCGCGCCCGGTCTGCTCACGCTGCGCCGGCAGATCGCTCGCCGCGCTGTCGACACCGGCGTGACGATGACCGAACACGACCTGTGCACCACGATCGGCGCCACGGAGGGTCTCTCGCTCGCGTTGCGCGCGGTTGCGAAAGCCGGCGACACGATCGTCGTCGAGTCGCCCGCGTACTTCGGAGTCCTCCAGATCATCGAAGGCCTCGGCATGCGCGCGCTCGAGGTGCCGGCGAATCCGCGCACCGGCATCGATGTCGATGCCTTCGAAGAGACCGTCCGCTCGCAACCCGTGCGCGCGCTCGTCGCGTCACCCACGCTCGCGAATCCGCTCGGGTCGATCATGCCGGAGGACGAACGCGAGCGACTCGTCAAGATCGCGAAGCGCTACGACATCCCGGTCATCGAGGACGATGTCTACGGCGAGCTCGTGTTCGACGGCTCGCGCCCGCGTCCGCTTCGCGCGTTCGCTGGCCCGAGCGAGGACAACCAGGTCATCCTCGTCAGCTCGGTCTCGAAGACGCTCGCGCCGGGCTACCGTGTCGGATGGATCGCGGGCGGCCGCTGGCACGATCACATCGTGCGCCTCAAGTACGGCAACACGCTCGCGTGCCCGACTTTGCCGGGCATGGCGGTCGCCGAGTTCCTCGCGTCGGGCGGCTACGATCGCCACCTACGCCGCCTGCGCGCCGCCGTAGCGGGCAACGTCGAGCGCTATCGCGAGGCAATCGCGACACAGTTCCCAGACGGCACGCGGGTCTCCGCACCGCGGGGCGGCTTCGTCCTGTGGGTCGAGCTCCCGCCCGGTGTCGATGCGCTCACACTCCACGAGCAGGCCCTACGCAAGCGCATCGTCGTCGCGCCCGGCCCGCTGTTCTCGGCGCGTCAGCGGTTTACGAACTTCATCCGGATCTCGGCGGGCACACCCTGGTCCGATCGCATCGCCGACGGCATCAAGACCCTCGCGAGATTGATCGGGCGCGAATAGCCTCCGGGCGGTACAACTGGTCATGCTCGCCGATCGCGCCCGCACCCCGCTCATCGTCGCAGCCGTGGTCTCGGCCGGCCTCGCGGCCGTCACGCTCTGGCCGTGCGAAGCGCCGCCGCCTGTCGCCGCAGCGATCCACGTCTCGACCGTTCCGCCTGCGTCCGGCACCTCGATCGAGATCTCCGACTTCTGTCCATCGCACGTGCGCGCCGCGATGCACCTCGGTAACGACGCGACGCTCTACTGCGTTCGCGGCGAGTACCCCGAGCCGGGCACGTTCGTGTTCGCGCAGTACCGCACCACGGAATCGTGGGAGCGCTTCGCGGTTGTCGGTGACGACGGAAAATTGATCGTGCCGATGCTCGATCGGCCGCGCTCACAGCACTGAGGCAACTACATCGCGAGGCCGCCATCGACATCGATGGTGCGGCCGTTGAAGTAGTCGCACTCGAGGACGAACTTCACCGCGACCCAGATGTCCTCGGGGAGACCGATGCGCCCGACCGGGATGTTCGCGACGAGCGCATCGCGCGCCTTCTGGTTCATACCCTGCGTCATCGGCGTCTCGATCATGCCGGGCGCCACCGCGCCGACGCGAATACCGAACGCTGCGAACTCGCGCGACCACGTCAGCGTGTTCGCTGCGAGTGCCGCCTTCGCCGCGGAGTAGTTCGACTGGCCGCGGTTACCGTGGCGCGCGATCGACGACATGTTCACGATCACGCCGGGCTTCTGCTCGGCCGCCGCCATCTTCGCGACCGTGTCGCGCACCATGAACGTCGCGCCGGTCAGGTTCACCGCGATGACTTGATCCCAGTAGTCCTTCGAGAGCTTGGTGATCTCGCCGGTCGTACGGTCCTTCTTCACGAGCAAGCCGTCGCGCAGGATGCCCGCGTTGTTGATGAGGCCGTTCAAGCCATTCATGGCTCCGAACGACCAATCGACAAACGCGCCGACATCCGCCTCGCTCGACACGTCGAGCTTGCGCGTGTGCACCTTGCCGGGGAGTCCGCGTGTCGACTCGGCGAGTGCGGCGAGTCCTTCTTCCTTGACGTCGCCGGCGGCGACCTGAGCACCGGCCTCGGCAAGGCGGCGAGCGAAGTGCGCGCCCATTCCCTGTGCGGCGCCGGTGACGATGATCTTGAGAGACGAGAGCTGCATGGGCGCGTCTTACCACGCGCGAACGCCGATCCTCGTCGAGAAAACGAGAATCGCGTGTCGCGCGCGGCCTGTTGGCAACGCCCTACTGGCAGACGAAGCCGACGCAACTACCGGCAGTGCCACCGCCTGTCGACGTCGGCCGGCAGTCAGCGCTCGTCTGACACGCTTGGCCGTTCACGCAGTCTCCGCCGGCGCCGCCCGTCATGTTGGTCACGCCGAAGTCGCCGTCGGTGACGTTGTGCGTGATCGTCTGGTTACCGAGCGTGCTCTCGTAGTCGTGCAACAGATTGACGACCGAGCCGCTGCCGCTGCTCGCATCGATGAGGAGCGGCAGTGCGGCGCCGTTGTTCGGGTTGTCGATCGCCGCGATCACGACGACCTTGACCGCCGAGGCGTTCGAGCCCGCGACGATCAGGATCGGGACGTGCGACGTATCCGTCAGCGTGGCGTCCTTCGTGAATTCGAACACGACGGCCGGGTTGACGCCGTCGTTCAGCGTGAACGTGTCGTTCTCGTCGAAGTCGTTCGCCTTCAGCACGGTGATTCCGCCGGTCGCGCGGCTCGACGCGAACACCTGACACGTGTTGTTGCACGTACCGCAGGTGTCGTTGCGATCATCGCAGTTCTCGAACGCCGTCTGCACAGCTCCGTCGCCGCAGAACTGCGTGGCGCCCGCGACGCTCTGGCACTGGTTGTTGCACACGGTGCAGGTCTGGAGGTCCTGATTCCAGCCGCAGACCTCGGTGGCCGCGTTGCCGTCGTCGCACGTCTCGGGAGACGGGCCACTCGTGCGCGTGATCGAGTCTCCGCAGATCGCGATCGCGCAGTTGTTGCGGCAGTTGTCGGTGTCGATCGTGTTGCCGTCATCGCACGCCTCGCTGTTCGTGACGTTGCCGTTGCCACAGCGGGTGGCCTTGCAGTCGTTCGCGGCGACGCCCGTCGCGGTGTTCGTGTCGCAGCCATCACCGTCGACCTGGTTGCCATCGTCGCACTCTTCGCCGGGACCGACGAAGCCGTTGCCGCAACCGCTGGTCGCGCAGTTGTTGTCGCAGCCGTCGCCGTTGACCGCGTTGCCGTCATCGCAGCTCTCGCCGACGGTGACCACGCCGTTTCCGCAGTCGGTGAACGTGCAGTCGAACTGCGTCATGCCCGCGCCGGTGTTCGAGTCGCAGCCGTCGCCGTCGGCGAGGTTGCCGTCGTCGCATTCCTCGGTGCCGGTGACGACGCCGTTGCCGCAGCCCGTGGGCCTGCAGTTGTTGTCGCAGCCATCGCCGTTCACCGCGTTGTTGTCGTCGCAGATCTCGGGCGCGACGATGACGCCGTTACCGCAGCCCGACGGGCGGCAGTTGTTGTCGCAACCATCGCCGTTCGCCGTGTTGCCGTCGTCGCAGATCTCGGTGCCCGCAGCGATACCGTTGCCACACACCGGGATCGTGCAGTTGTTGTCGCAAGCGTCGCCGTTCGCGCTGTTGCCATCGTCGCAGGCTTCGCCCGTGGTGACGTTGCCGTTGCGGCACGCGGTGATCTTGCAGTCGTTCGCCATGTTGCCGGTGCTGGTATTCGTGTCGCAGCCATCGCCATCGGCGAGGTTGCCGTCGTCGCACTGTTCGGTGCCGGTCACGACGCCGTTCGCGCACGCGGTCGCGGTGCAGTTGTTGTCGCAGCCGTCGCCGTTCGTGCTGTTGCCGTCGTCGCAAACTTCGGGGGCGACCACGATCATGTTGCCGCAGCCCGACGGACGACAGTTGCTATCGCAGCCGTCGCCGTTCGTCGTGTTGCCGTCGTCGCAGACCTCGGGCGCGACGACGATGCCACTGCCGCAGCCGCTGCTCCGGCAGTTGTTGTCGCAACCGTCGCCGTTCGTGCTGTTGCCGTCATCGCACTGCTCGCCGCCTGCCATGACGCCGTTACCGCAGCCCGACGGACGACAGTTGTTGTCGCAACCGTCGTTGTTCGTCATGTTGCCGTCGTCGCACACCTCGGTGCCGGCGACGACGCCGTTGCCGCAGCCGCTCGCCTTGCAGTTGTTGTCGCAGCCGTCGTTGTTCGTCGAGTTCGCGTCGTCGCAGACCTCGGTGCCGGTGACGACGCCGTTGCCGCAATCCGTCGGCGAGCAGTCGAAGGTCACGTTGCCGGTGGTCGTATTCGTGTCGCAGCCGTCGCCGTCGACCTGGTTGTTGTCGTCGCAGCTCTCCCCGGCGACCTGGTTGACCTTGCCGTCGCCGCACTCGGTGTCGGTGCAGTCGAGATTGCAAGTAACCGTCTCGGTGGGCGTGCCCGTCGTGCCGCCGTCGCATTCTTCGAAGCGCACGCCGAGCGTGTTCTCGACGCCGTCACCGCAGACCGCGTGCTTGCAGCTCGGGAAGCGGCAGTCATCGCTGTCGGCGGTGTTGCCGTCGTCGCACTGCTCGCCCGGATCGAGGAAGCCGTTGCCGCAGCCGAGGCCGGACTGGCAGTCGGGCGAACACGGGCCACCGACGGGCATGCCGTCGTCGCAGACTTCGTTGACGTCGACGAGGTTGTTGCCGCAGAACTCGAGTGACTTGCAGTCGGCGCGGCAGCCATCGCCGTTCACCGTGTTGCCGTCGTCGCAGCCTTCGCTCGTGGTGCCGCCGGACTTCACGTCCTTGATGCCGTTACCGCACTGCTCGAGCGAGAGGCAGTCGGAGGAGCAGCCGTCGCCGCTCACCATATTATTGTCGTCGCAACGCTCGCCCGGTTCCTGAAGGCCGTTGCCGCACGCTTCGCTGCCGCACGTCGGCGAGCAGCCGTCGCCGGAGAGGATGTTGCCGTCGTCGCAGGTCTCGCCGGTGTCGACGCGACCGTTGCCGCACGGGTTGACGATGCACACCGGCTGCGCGGCAGCACACGTGGTGCCGTCGGCACAGACGATGCCGGTCGGGCACACGATGGCGCCGGGTTGATCGACGCAGCCGGCTCCGAAGAGCGCGGCAATCAGGAGGTAGCGATAAGTCATGGAGAGTCTCCTAGAACCGACCGAAGACCATCGCGCCCGCCATATCCGGCGAGACGACGGGGGTGACAGTGATCTGCTTCGCGCCGGCGCGTTCTTTCTCGAGCTGCTCGCGGCGATAGTCGTCGGAGCTGATCTGATACGCCTGCGAGCGGTTGAGATAGAGGAGGACGCCGCCGGTGACGATCGCGGCACCCGCGATGCCGTAGCCGATGTACGCGGCGGTCTTCTTGCTATCGCCGCTGTCGCGCAGGTCGAGGTTCGCGTCGTTCGTCATGCAGCCGCCGTTGGGACCGAGCTGCTCGTTGCACTTCCTCACCGCCGTGTCGAAGTCGTCGTAGCTGGACTGCGCAGAGCGCGCGAGCGCGAAGCCGACGGCGCCCGCGACGACGCCGCCGCCCATCACGGCGTACGGCATCCACTTCGCCTTCCAGCGACGCGAGTAGCGCGTGAGCTCCTCCGCCGTGTAGAGCTTGAGCTCGATGCGAAACGTCTCGCCCGGACCGATGAACGGCGCGTCGAGACCGGTCGCATAGCCCGGCTTCTCGGCGACGAAGGTGTGCTTGCCGATCCTGACGCGCGCCTTGTACACGTTTGGTTTGCCGGCCGCGACGACGAAGACTTCCTTGTTGTCGATGGAGACGCGGGCGCCTTCCTTTTGACAGCTGACCTCGATCGTCGCGAGCTGCTGCTCGATCAAGAGCAGCGACTGCTTCGCGTGCTCGAACTTTCCCTTCTCGAGCGGGCCCGCGCCGAACTTGATCGAGGCCTGCAGCTCGGCTTCGACCTCGATTGGCTTCTCGAGGTTCGTCAGCGAGAGGGCCATGTTGTAGTGAATCGCCGGGTGGTCCCAGAACTTCAGCGCCGCGCGATAGATCTCGACGGCCTTCGCGAACAGGCCGTCGTTGTGCGCCTGATTGCCCTCGCGAAACATCTCGAGCGCCTTCTTCTGGTTCTCGGGCGTGACACCCGCAGCCCACGGACGCGCGTCTCCGCCTTCGTGCAGTGACTCGTTCGAGGTGCCTTTCTCCGGCGGCGACGGTGATGGCACCGGTGGTGGCACCGGCGCAGGCACAGGTGCCGGCGGCGGCACTGGCTGCGCGTAGACCGTCGCGGCGCTCAGCAGTATGCCGAGCGCACAGATGCGCATCATCCCCCGTGATTGCATGAACAGACTCCCCAAAAGAAAAAGCTGACTACTTGAGCTCGTCGACGATGGTGCTGCCGGCCTGCTTCTTGATGCGTTCGGCGCGCTCGTACTCGAGCTTGTACAGACGCTCGGCTTCGAGGCGTTGCTTCTCTGCTTCGTTCTTCGCAGTCACGGCCTCGGCCTGTGCGCGCTTCGCTTCGTCCGCCGCTGCTTCGGCGCGCCGCTTGGACTTCTCGGCGACGTCCTTCGACGCGGTGGTCTCGTCGAGCGCGATCTTGAGCTCCTGGATCGTCTCGTGGAGCTTCTCCTTCGACACTTCGAGCTGGCTGTCGGTGACGGCCTTCGCGAGCGAGATCCGCTTCTTCTCTTCCTCGGCCTTGATGCGCTCGGCCTCGGCGAGCTGACGCTCGCGCTCCTTCTTCTGCACTTCGGCGAGCTGGCGCTCGGCCTCGTGTTGCGACGCGACGGCCTTCTTCTCCTGCACCTTCGCTTCGCTGCGCGACCTCTGGATCACGACGAGCGCGATCATCGCGACGAGCACGAGCGCACCGAGACCGGCGAAGCCGCCCATCACCATCATGCGGCGCTTGCGCAGTGCGGCGTCTTCAGCCGCGACGACCGCGTCGAGGAAGCCACGCTCGGCATCCGAGAGCGCGCCCTTGTAGCGCTTGCGGAACTTCTTCGCCTCGTCGGCGGTCTCGCCGCGCCAGAGGAGGCCCGGGTCGTAGTTCTTCGCCGACCACTGGCGCGCCGCGGTGCGCAGCTGATCGAGCAGCGCCGCGTCGTCCTGATTCTCGTCGAGCCAGCGCCGCAGCATCGGCCAGCCGTGCACGAGCGACTCGTGCACGATCTCGACCGTCGAGCCCTTGCCGCCCTCGAGCACCTGCACGACCAAGAGGCGCGCGTTCACCATCTCGTCGACGAGACGCTGCACTTCACCGATCTCTCGCGACAGCTCGCGCAGCTCGGACATCGGCACGACCGCGCGCGTACGCTCCGGCGTGACGAGGCGGAGCAAGATCGAGCGGATGAGCGCGAGCTTCGTGGGACCGAGCTCGTTGACGACGCGATCTGCGTGGCTCGCGAGCGCACCGGCGACGCCCCCCATCCCGTGATAGGCGTGATGCGTGAGCATCTTGCGCGCCTTGTCGCGCTGCTCCCACAGCTTGGCCGCCGCGAACTGGAGGAGCGGCAGCGCGCCGGGTGTGGTCTCGAGGTGATCGAGCATGTCGTCGACGATCGCCGGCATCTCGAACTTGAAGCCGGCCATCTCGGCGGGGTTCTCGATCGCGTCGCGCAGGCCATCGCGGCTCGGGGCGCCGAGGAAGAACAGGCCCTGCGTGATCTCGCCGAGGAACTGCTGGTCCTCCGCGAGTCGATCGAGGAAGTCCGAGCGCACCGACAGCACGACGCGCAGCGGGCTCGTCGCATCGTCGGCGACGGCCGACAGACACGCCGTGAACGCGGCGCGTTCGTCGGGATCGGTGACGAGCGTGTAGAGCTCCTCGAACTGATCGATGAACACCAGAATCCTGCGGTTGTCGCGACGCGCGCGACCGCGCAGCACGTGACCGAGGTGACCGGGCTCTTTCTTGAGCGTCTCGACGAGCTTCTTCTGCTCGTCCATCTCGTCGGCGAGGTTCACCGCCGTCTGGATCATCGGCGAGACCGTCGCGGCCAGCGCCTCGAGGGGCTTTCGCCCCGGGCGAATGACGAGCGTCTCCCAGGTCTCGCCCGAACGCTTCAGCGCGGGCACGAGGCCGGCGCGCACGAACGACGACTTGCCGACGCCGGAGCTACCGACGACGGCCATCATCGGGCGGTCGCGAATGCGCGTGACCATCGCCGCGATCTCTTTGTTGCGTCCGAAGAACTTGCCGGCGTCGTTCTCCTGGAACGAGGACAGACCCGCATACGGGCTCTCGTCGATCTTGAGCTCTTGCGCACGGCGGCCGGGCAGGTACGCCTCGAGCGCGGTGAGCAGCTCCGCGGCCGACTGCCAGCGGTTCTCTTTGATCTTGAGCAGACAGCGGTCGACGATCTGGATCAGCTCGCGTGGCACGTCGGCCGGCGCGGCCTCCGCCATCGACGGCATCGGCAGCTCGAGCATCGCGGTGACGACGAGCTGGTTGCCGTCGAGCGGATGCAGCGGGTGACGGCCGCAGATCATGCGGTGCAAGAGCACGCCGCACGCCCAGATATCGGTGAGGTGATCGATCTCGATGCCGATGCCCCACTGCTCGGGGGACATGTACTTGAGCGTGCCCATGATGGTGCCGACACGCGTCAGGCTCGTGTTCGTACCGGTCGCGAGCTCGAGCGGGCTCGGCATGCGAATGCCGCCCGAGGACAGCTGCTGCCCGCTTGCCTGCTGTTGCTGCTGCAGCACCTTCGCGATGCCGAAGTCGAGGACCTTGATGGTTCCCGAGTCCATCACGAAGATGTTGTCGGGCTTGAGGTCGCGGTGAACGATGCCGTGCTCGTGCGCGCACTGCAGCGCGCGAAGGATCGAGCACATCGCCTCGACGGCCTTCGCGTACGGCATCTTCTGGCCGTTTTCGGTGTACGTCGTGAGCGGCTTGCCGTGGAGGAACTCGAGAACGATATACGGCGTCGTGTTGTGCTCGCCGACATCGTAGATCACGACGATGTTGTCGTGCTGGCAGCGCGCGGTCGTGCGCGCTTCGACGAGGAAGCGCTGCGTGAGCTCGGGCTGGTTCGACTGCAGAAATTTGATCGCGACGCGACGACCGAGGCGCAGGTCGCGGGCGAGCCAGACGGTCCCCATGCCGCCTTCGCCGATCATCTTGATCATCTCGTATTGATTGATGCGAACGCCGGGATGCGGCGCCGCGCTCGTCGCGTGGACGCCGGTCGTGCCGCTGTGCGTGTCCCACGCGCTCTTGCCGGGCTGCGAGCCACCCGACGACTTCGAGACCGATGGCGCTTCCGAGCTGCGCTTCGAGCGCGGCGTCGAGACGATCGTGGCCTGCGCCGGTCCACTCGGGATCACCGGCTGCTCTCGCGGCGGCGGCGTCGCGAGCGGCATCTTCACGGGCCGCTCGGGCTCCGGGATCATCGCCATGGGTGCGCCCGCGTTGCCGAGCACGACGGTCGGATCCGCCACGGCCTTCGGGACGTTCTGCGTCGCGGACGGCGCGACGCCGACGTAGGTGTGACGCGCGATCGCGGGCTGCGCCGGTGCGGTCGGCGAGTCATGCGGGCCGGTGCCGGCCACGCTCATCACGGTCGCTTCGTTCGCGTTGCGCACGGGCACGCTGCCGGTATCGAGCGGCTTGCGGTTGCCGTCTTTGACCATTGAAGGGATGCGATGCAGTCCGCTCTGCTCGTTGATCGCAGCGAGCTTCTGGGCGGTCTCGGACTTCGGACGCGAGGCGATCGTCGGCGCGACGGGCTGCTGCGGCCGCGCGACCGGACCGCTGCTTTCCTTGGTGCGAACGTGCGAGTAGAGGCCGCTGCCTTCGTTCTTCGGAACGGCGGGATCGAGTGGTGTCCGTGCGTCTTTGGGGCGCGTGTTGTCACTCGAGTGGCCATTCGTTTGGCCGTTGCTCATCTGCGTCTTGTCGTCGCTCATCGCTCGCATCTCCTCCAGACGAACACCGGCCAGGCGACGCCTCTCGAGCGTCGTTTTCCCCAAACGTCTCCATGCTACAGGACGTCATCCAAACAAGCTCACTCGTCGACGAGACAACTCGTCTCCTACATGTGCGAGTTACCCGACAACTACCCGAGCGTTATGTAAGCTCCGCGCGTGAGCGAAACGCTGAGCGTGGGCCGTGCGCGATCGCTGTGGTGGGAACGACAAGGACTTGGCGACGACGCACGTGCGGAAGATGTCGGTCGCGCGATCGCAGCGACGGGTTGGCTGCGAACGCTGGGTGGCGCGGACGTCTACATCGCCGCCCGTGCGAGGTGTCCCGGCATGACGCGCGCGGAGCTCGACGGTGCGGTCGTGCGAGGCGATCTACGCATCATGCCGGCGGTGCGCGGCTGCATCTATCTCGTGCCCGCGCGCTTCGCCGCCGATCTTCACGCGCTCAATGCAGAGCCGTGGCGCAAGCAAACCGAGAAGGAGCTCGCGAAAGCGAACGCGAAGATGAGCGTCGTCGAGTCGGTTGCCGACGCCGTGCTCTCCGTGCTCGCGTCGCCGCTGACGACCGACGCGATCCGCAAGGCGCTCCCTGCCGGCTCGATCCCGTCGTTCGGTGAAGCCGGCAAGAAGGCAGGCCTGTCGTCACCGCTGCCGCTCGCGCTGCGCCTCCTCGAATTCGACGGGCGCATCGAGCGTACGCTCGACGGCGGCCGGCTCGACACCGATCGCTATCTCTGGCGCAAGGTGAAGGTCACGACCGCGCGCACGACCGCGCCCGGCGATGAGTCCAAGTGGCTCGCGAATATCATCACCGCGTTCCTCGACTTCGCCGGTCCATCGACGCTCGAGCACATCGCGTGCTGGTCCGGTCGATCGCAGCGCGATCTCCGCCCGGTCCTCGAGGCGATCAATGCAGAGCACGTGACGATCGAAGGCGTCGGTGAGGCCTTTGCGCAGCAAGGCGACATCGACTGCGCGCACGAAGCGCCGCTGCCCCTCGGCCTGCGGCTCCTCGCATTCGAGGACAACTACCTCGTGAATCACGGCGGGCTCGCGGTCGTCTCGGATCCGAAGCACCACTCGATCGAAGTCGACATCTGGGGGCAGTCCAAGCCCGAGTCGATCGGAGAAGCGAATCACGTCCTCTCGCGCACGATCGTGATCGACGGGCTCGTGGCCGGATTCTGGGAAGTCGATCCCGCGGCGCACCGCGCGGTGTGGATGACGTTCGATCCGCAGACGCGTGTGGTCGCGGATGCGATCGACGCCGCGGCGCAAGACCTCGCGGCGTTCCTGCTCGACGATGTCGGCAATCCGCGCGTCTACTCGCTCGACTCGATCGAGGGCGTGCAAGCGCGCGCCGCACGGATCGCGAAGCTCGGTGCGAAGAAGCAGCCGGCCGCGAAGAAGCCGCCGGCCAAGAAGCCTGCCGCTACAGGATCACGAACGGCGCGCACGTCGAAACGCCCGCGCCCACGATGACAAACGGCATCTGCTCGAGCCGCATCTGGACCGCGCCGCTCGCGTCGAGGGTTCGCAGCGTCGAATTCGGTGGGAACGGCATGCCCGGCGACGTCGTCGCGAAGATGTAGAACGTCCCGCCCCACTGCGCGAACGCCCATGCCTGCACGGTCGGCGTCGCGCCCAGGCCGCCGAGGCCGTTCGGGATCTCCTTGCGCGGACCCTTCAGCGCGCCGGTCGCGCGGTCGAGCTCTTGGACCCACGCTTCGTCGATGCCCGGGAAGAACGCCCAGAGCGCGCCGCCGCCGGTGCCGGTCAGCTCGGGCGAGTGCTCGCCGTCGTTCGTGAGCCGGCCAAGCTTCGTCGCCTTCGGCGGCGTTCCCTTCGGATCGATCGACGCGAGGTCGCCACCCGGCGACGCGTAGAGATCGCCGCCGCCGATGTACAGATGCTCGGTCGATCCGCCGGAGGCATCCGTGACGAAGCCCATCCCGAACAGCTCCATCCCGACTTGCCCCTTCACGTAACCGGTCTGGACGCACTGATCGAGGTGATCGATCGGCACGCGGAAGATCTCGCCGCTCGTGTAGTGCACCCACGCGTTGCCGTCGCGATCGACGGACATCGACATCGGCGTGACCTCGTCGCTGCTGCCATCGATCGGCCACCGCGAGTGCGGACACTTCAGCTCGCCGAGATCGACGAACGCCGCGAGCCCCGACGACAACATCCGTGGATCGAAGCTGCGCAGGTGGTTCTTGTTATCGAGGACGTAGACGAGGTCCTTCGATCCCTCGACACACGTCGTGTTGCAGCTCGCGCCTTCGCACATCATCGGCGGCGCATCCGGCTCCATCGTGTCGTCACCGGTCTGTTGCCGACTGCTCGGACCACACGCGATCAGAAGCAACGCGAAAGTTGCAGCCCTCATGCGCGAAGCATCTCCACGCGCGGCGCGTCACGAAGTAACGACTGCGTTACCGGCCATGAGCGCGACTATCAACGATGCCGACCGCACACCGCGATCCGCGCGAATCCGTGAGCGCCTGCACGCGGATGCTCGTGCCGCTGACCGGTCACAGAGCCACAGAGCACCGCTCCACTTACCGTTCACACGGGTTCCGCACCTGCTCCCGAGCGTTGAACACGAAGCCACGAAGCCACCAAGTCGGAAGAAGATCAAAACCTGGGGTCGATCGATCTGCGTCCGAGCTTCGTGGCTTCGTGGCTTCGTGTTTCAAATGCTGGAGCAGGCGCGGAACACGCGCGAACCGCGAAGCGCGCCGCGCGACCGAACCGGGCGTCCAGAACCTTGGCGTTTCACATTTCCGCGATGCTCGGCGGTCAGCGATACGGATCCGCCGACTCACCGTCGAGGTCGGTGAACAGCATGATGCCGCCGTGCATGGTCGGCGGCAGCACGAGCATGCCCTTGATGATCGTCGACGAGTCCGAGATGAAGCCCGGCGTGATGTTCGGCGGACCGTTGTCGATCGTGACGCCCGCGATCGTGCCGCTGGGCTCGTAGCGCAGGCGGAACACGACGTCGCCGATGATGCCGTGCTTCGTGCGGCAGTGCTTGAGCGGACCCTTGATCTTCTGGAGCGCCTGATCGAGCGCGCCCTCGAGCTCTTGCGACGAGAGCAGCAGTTGCTGCTGCGTCGCGCCCGAGGTCAGCTGCAGCGCCGAGTGCGCGGGCCGCAGCGTTCCGCACTTGCCGCACAGCGCGGGCTTCGCCTGCATCGAGACGAGGATCCACGGGATCGCCCACAGACCACCGGTCAGCGCGGTGAGCACGATGTGCAGCGTGTGATTCGGCGTCTCCTGCGTGTGGAGACGGATCTCGTTGCAGATACCGCAGTGCAGCTGGAGCTGGCGCAGCGCCACGGCGTCAGTCTATCAGCTTGAGGATCGGTGGCAGCGACGCGTGGCGATCAGAACAGCCAGAGCGGCTTGCCGCCGGCGAACAGGACCTTGTTGCTCGCGGCATGGGTGCCGACATCGATCTCGACCATCACGCCGCGCTGGACCGACTCGTCGTGCGGATGGATGTCGGTGACCTCGCCGTCGAGGATGGCCGTGACCTTACCGACCTTCTTGCACGCGATGAGGCCCCACGAGCAGCCGTACAGCTTGGTGTTGAGCTGCACGTGGCTGAGGTTCTGGTACGGGACAAATGCGAGGACGACGCGCTGATCGATCGCCTTCAAGTACGGTGACTGCGAGAGGCGCTTGACGACCTTCTCCTGGTCTTCCATGCGCAGCTTGATCGACTCGAGGCGCTGCTGGAGCGGGACGCGCTTGCCGAGGGCGTTCTCCTTCTCGAGCTTTGCCTTCTCGACCTCGCGACGCACGAGCCACTGCTCGGGCGACTTCGGTGCATCGGCGGCGTTGCCGACCTCGGTGATGAAGCGGTCGTCGGCTTTGACGGTGCGCTCGATCTCGGAGAGCGTCGCTTCGATCTCCACGCGCGACGAGACGAGCTCGGCGGCGCGCAGCTTCGCGTCGGCGAGCAGCGTTGACGACTCGACGACCTTCTGGTGCGTCGGCGACAGCACGACCGGGCGCACCCAGCTCTTGTCGAAGAAGTAGAAGATATTGACGACGAGGAACCCGATGAGCCCGACGAGGATCGCCGTGAGCGCGACGAGCCCGGCGACCTTGTACAGCCGCACGATCGTCGGTTGAATCGCGACCCAGAACTTCGGGGTTCGGGGAGGCGTCGCGCGGGCTTCCATGGGCTCTAGTATCACTACGCTGCGGGCATTTGCGCGTGAGAGCGCGCACGCCGTGACGTTTCCGTGATCGCGGCCAAGGCGGCTTCGCCGACGGCAATCTCACTGCTGCCAGTATCTCTCACGGTATCCGGCACCGCATCCGCGTCTTCGTGGTTGCGGGTTTCCCAGTTTGCCGTGTCGAGGGTGAACAGCGCGAGCGGCGTGAGGAGCGCGTACGTGACCGGCATCAACAAGACGAGCGGGCAGAACGCGAGGACGCCGACGCGATCCTCGGCGCGCAGCTTCCGCACGCGCCAGCGGTAGTAGATGCCCATCAGCGCGAGCACGACGATGTGATAGACGATGGCGCTGAAGAACCAGCCCGACGTCAACGCGCGGATGACTGCGATCGGATAGATCATCAGCAGACACATCTGCGAGAAGAAGTGGATGGCGAGGATCGGGTTCAAGCGCCAGACGTGGCTGAACGCGCCCGTGTAGTCGACGATGTTCGAGCGGCGCCAGCGCAGCTGCTGCGAGAAGTAACCCGCGAGCGTCGACGGAACGAACGTCCGGCACTTCGCATCGAGGGTCATCGTGGTGAGGTACCCGGCCTTGACGATCTGGCGGGTCAGGAAGCGATCCTCGCCGTACTTGATCGGCACGCCGAGGATGGAGCGCTGCTCGAGGACAGGCTCGAGCTCGACGAGGATGCTGCGGCGATACGCGGTGAGGCAGCCCGAAAGACACATCACGCGGCGGAAGCCCCACTCGATGTTCTTCAGGAAGTTGTAGCCGTACCAGTACTTGATCACCTGCATGCGGGTGAGCCAGTTCTGCTTCTTGTTGCGGACGTCGACCCAGCCGCCGACGGCCGCGATCTGATCCGACACGAACCGGCGCGTGAGCTGACGGATCGCCTGCGGGTCGACGACGACGTCCGAATCGACCGACACGATGATCTCGCTGTCGGTCTCGCGAACGGCGCGGATGATCGAGCGGCGCTTGCCGAGGTTGGTGCGGTTGCGCAGGACCTTGAGCCGGCCACCGGACTTCTTCGCCACCTCGCGTGCGTGCTCGTAGCTGTCGTCTGTCGAGCAGTCGTCGATGCAGATGACCTTCAGCTTCGTGCTCGGATAGTTCGCGTCGAGCAGGCTCTGCAGCGTTTCTTTAATCGCCGCACCTTCGTTGAACATCGGAATCACGGCCGTCACCGTCGGCTCGTAATCATCTCGGGTCTCGTCGAATTGCTCTCCGCGAATTCTCCTCAGAATCACACCACCGAGATAACGGTTCACGAATACCACCAAGCCAAGGCAGTAGACGATCACCCAGAAGGTGTGGCCCGTCATCGGTAGCCCCGGACGGCTGCGAATCGCGAGCCAAACACCGAGATGGTGCGGCGCGCGCGCGTGAGCGATGTGCAGGACAGTCGAGGTTTCACGGCAAGAGAACTATCGAAGTAACAGAGCGAGCTCGGCCACCCGGCTGAGACACGTCTGAAGTCGCTATGCAGGCAAACTATAAGGGTTTGACCCGCAACTCAAGATCGTTGACGCATGTTGCCACATTGACCGTGAGCGATGTCCGGCAACCTCAGGATCTTGAGGAGGGTGCGCTTGTTTTTGCACCAGGTGACATGAGATGAGCCGACGAGTGCGGCGAGGTGTTGCAACCCTCTTGATGATCGGGATGTTGGCGCCAACTGCGGTGGCCGACCCCACGTCAGACGACTCTGTTCCCCATGATCCAGATGGCGCAGCGCGGGCGTCGTCTGACAAAAATCCGTGGCTCGATCAGTCGCAACAACCCGTGCTCGCACTGACTTCGAAACCGAAGCGCGATCACAAGCTCGCTGCTTCTCTGACGCTCGCAGGTCTCTATGCGGGCTTCATTGGTTGGACCTATCTCGCGTGGTACCGGCGTCCGACACACGAGTTCCGATGGGCCGATCCGAAGAAGGATGGGAGCTGGCGGATCTGGACCGAGGACGGTTGGTTCGGAAAAAACGGCTATGCGGGCGGCGCCGATAAGATGGGCCACGCGTGGGCGACGCTCGCGCTCGCACGCGCGGGCACCGAGATGCTGAACCAGTGGGGCGGTTACTCGCGACTCACGTCTGCGATCGTCGGCACGTCACTCTCCCAAGCGTTGTTCCTCGGCGTCGAGCTTCGCGACGGCGTGGCGTACTCGTTCTCGAAGGGTGACTTCGTGTTCAACACGCTCGGCGCGGGACTCGCGTTCGCGCAGTCGGTGTGGCCGAGCGTCGACGAGGCCGTCGATTTTCGCGTCGAGTATCTTCCGAGCAAGGCGTACCGCGACCGGTTCGCGAAGGACACCGACCTCGACATCGCCGAGGACTACTCGGGGCAGAGCTATCACCTCGCGTTTCACCTCGGCGCGCTCGATCGCTTGAGCCAGTGGAAGTACGGCAAGTGGTCGCGGTTCGTCGACCTGACGCTCGGCTTCGAGACGCGCGGCTACAAGCCCGACCCGCTCGTGAAGCCCGACACGCAGATGTGTATGAATGGTGTCCTCGAGCGCTGCGACTTCGACAAGGAGCGCAACCTGTACATCGGGCTCTCGCTCAACGCGCAGGGCCTGTTCGACTGGGCGCTCGGCGGGCGGTCCGAGCCGGCGCGCAAGATCGCGCACGGCACGTTCGAGGTGTTCAGCATCCCGTACACGACGCTCCGCCTCGGCGAGCACACCGCGGTGCCGACCGGCGAAATCCCCGACGAGCAGTAGGATTCACTCCCAGGGTTGTGCAACGCGTGGTCGGGTCAACTGACCCCGGCAACTTCGACGAAACCTGACTCAGGTCACGGTGTCTTCGGGTCATGCGCGGAGCTCTGGTGTTGGTGCTCGTGTCTGCTTGCACCATCTACGATCCGGCCGAAGAGATTCCGCATCGCGAGTATCGCGGCACACAGGCTGCGATCGGGGCGATCCTCGACGAGACGCCGGGCACACACGTCTACGCGATCGGTGAATATCACCCGACCCGCACCGCGATCGTGCGGCAGTCTCCGCTGGCGCGGTTCACCGGCGAGATCGTCGAGCTGCTCGAGCCGCGCGCGCAGCATCTGATCGTCGAGGCCTGGCTCGACGACACGTGCCGCTCGGCGGATCACGACTCGATCCAGATGCAGGTCCTGAAGGTGACGAACAGACCCCCGGCGCAAGCGAGCGATCTGCAGGCGCTGATCGCGGCGAGCAAGAGCATGCGGATCCAGACGCACGGTCTGCCGATGACCTGCATCGAGCACTCGAGCGTGCTCGACGGGCACGGCCGCGTCGACTTCTTGCGCCTGCTGTTGCTGGTGACCGAGAAGCTCGCCGACACGACGAAGGCCATGGTCGGGCAGGGCCGCGACGTGATCGTCTACGGCGGCGCGCTCCATAACGATCTCTATCCGAACTGGCCGCTCGAGGATCTCTCGTATGCGAAGCAGATCCAGCAGGAGCTCGGCGGCGGCGTGCTCGAGATCGATCTCGTCGTCCCCGAGATCGTCGCCCCGATGGCGATGGTCCGCCGCGAGCCGTGGTTCCCGCTGCTCGGCCGCGCGGCGCCGGACCGCGTCGTCGTCTGGGAGCGCGGGCCGAACAGCTATGTCGTGATCCTGCCAGCCCAAGACCTCGAGGCGGCGAAGGTGGCGTTGCCGGCGGGGTATGGGGGTGCAACCCCCATTTAGTGCCATCATGCGCGCGTGACGGACCGGAGATTCGCGCTCGCGATCTTTCTCGCGGTCTTCTCGTTCTACTTGCTGACCTCGAGCCGCGAGCCCGCGTGGGGCGACGCGCGTGGCATGTGGGAAGTCGCGACGCGGATCGCGAACGACGGCGAGATCTCGATCCAGACCCGCTGGCCCGAGGACATTCCGCCGGGGCAGGGCGGCAAGTACTACGGCATCACGCCGATCGGCACGTCACTCGTCCATCTGCCGGGCGCGCTGTTGCTCGGAGCATCGCACGCGATCGAGCCGCGCAACGACGGCCTCGTGCGACCGCTCGCGGTGCACGTCGCACCGGCCGCGCTCGGCGCGCTCGCGTGTTTGCTGCTGTTCCTCACGCTGCTCGACCTCGGGATCCGCAGGCGCACCGCGAGCCTGTGCGCGGCGATCCTCGCGGTCTCGACGACGACCTGGGTCTACGCGCGCATGCCGTACTCCGAGATCATGCAGGTCGCATGTTTCCTCGGGCTCTTCCGATCCGTCTTGCGCGTGACGGCCGAGCCGACGCGGCGCGATGCGATCTGGCTCGGCATCTGGGCCGGATGTTTGTTCAACTCGAAGTACGTCTTCGCATCCGCCGTCATCGGCGCGGGGATCTTGATCGCGTGGACGTATCGCAAGCGTCTGCCGGATCTGAAGCGCGTGCTCGCGTGGGCCGCGATCGCGGGCACACCGTTCCTCATCCTCGCGCTCGCGTACAACTACGCGCGCTGGGGATCGATCACGGCGACCGGCTACGAGCCGTACCTCGACATGTACTTCGGTGGCAGTGCCTTCGACGGTGCGTGGGGCATGCTCGCGTCGCCGAACAAGAGCGTGTTCCTCTACTCGCCGCCGCTCGTGCTCGCCGTCCTCGCGATGCCGGCTGCATTCCGCGCGGTGCCGCGGCTCGGCTACGCGATGCTCGTGATGGTCGTCCCGGTGTTCCTCGTCTACGCGACGTATCGATCGTGGAGTGGCGACTACGCGTGGGGCCCGCGGTTCTTCGTGTGGGCGGTGCCGGTGTTGCTGATCCCGATCGCGTGGTTCATCGATCATGCCGGCCGCATTCGCCGGATCGTCATCGCGTTCGTGATCGTGCTCGGCATCGGCGTGCAAGTGCTCGGCGCGGCGCTCTACTGGGATCACTTCATCCGGATCGCGATCGAGACGAAGAACCAGTGGCTCGGCAATCCGAACCGCGCAGGCTCGTACATCCCGGCGAAGGGTCGCCCGCATTGCGACTCGTGCTTCGAGGACACCTACGAGCTGTTGTGGACGCCGGCGTTTCATCCGATCCGCGGACACTGGTGGCTCGTGAAGTCGCTCGCGCGCGGCGACGACGCGAAGACCGCGCAGGCCGATGCACCGTGGCGCCGCTACACGACGCTGGAGGTCGATCTCGCATCGACGTACCCGCGCGCGCGCATCGACTGGTGGGGACTGCTCTGGCTCCGCGATGCACCGCACACGCGGACGATCGGGGTCGGTGTATTGCTCATCCTCCTGGGTGGACTGGCCGCGGGCATCTGGCTGTGGGTCCGGGGCTTCCGTGACAGGTCCGGCGATTCCTAGTAGAACGAGGCGGTGCCTCGACATGTGCGGGATGCTGACGACGTGCCTCTGACGGTGCCCCCTACGGACGCGCCGCTGCCGAGCGAGGACGAAGTCCGTCGCTGGATCTACGCGTACCTGCGCCACGCGCCGCTCTCGCTCACGCTGCGCGAGGTCAACCGGCTCGTCGCGATCGATGCGGTCGCGAACAACAAGGGCACGATCCTCGACGTCGGCTGCGGCGACGGTTTCTGGTGGACGCTGCGCGGCGGCGATCCCGATCGCGAGGTCTACGGCATCGATATCTCGGCGACCGAGATCGGCCAGGCGAAGTCGCGCATCAACGCGGCGCTGACCGATGTCTCGCGCGAGCGTCCGTTCCCGGGCACGGACTTCGAGGAGATCATCGGCAACTGCTCGCTCGAGCACGTGCCCGATATCGACGCCGCGCTCGCGAATCTGCGCAAGGCCGCCGCGCCGAACGCGCGTCTCATCATGTTCGTGCCGACGCCGCGCTGGGCGTTGCACGGTCGCGTGCAGGGCTTCCTGCTCGATCGCTTCCCGCGCATCGCGATGGCGCTGTCGGGCGCGCTCAACGGCTTCTTCCAGCACTGGCATCTCTACGACGCGAAGGTGTGGACGCGCCTGCTCGCGCAGCACGGCTGGCGCGTGCGTGCGACGTACGGCCTCGGCTCCGCGCGCAGCGAGTTCCTGTTCCGGCTGTTCCTGCCGCCGGGCTTCGTCGAGTTCATCGGCAAGAAGCTGACCGGCGTCTATCCGTCGCGCTGGCTCGGCCGCTTCGTTCCCGATGCGCTGCTCGCGCCGGCCGCGAAGCTCGTGCAGTGGGCGGTCTCCGATCCGCTCGTGCCCGTCGATTCGCCGACGGCGTACGAGTACCTGATCATCGCGGACGCCGACGAGGTTCCGGCGTGAGCACGGTCGCGCCCTCGAAGATCTTCGATCAGGGCGACTACTTCGCGAACCACCGCCGCGCGCGGAAGTTCCCGTGGACGCTCTATCACGGTCCGATCGAGCGCGACCTCGCACGCTTTCTCCAGCAAGTCTCCGCCGAACATCCGATGGGCGAGGTCCTCGTCGTCGGGTGCGGCCTGCTCCACGAGATCGACGCGGCTCCCGCAGGCTTGACGTTCCACGTCTGCGATATCGACCAGCGCGCGGTCGACGCCGTCCTCGCACGCAACGATCCGCGGATCACCGGCGGCACGGTCGTCGAGCCAGAGCGCGCGATCGACATCGGTCGGCCGTTCTCCGGGATCTATGCGAAGGAGGTCGTCGAGCACGTCCTCGCGTGGCCGACGTGGCTCGTCGGGCTACGCCGCGCGCTCGTGCCGGGCGGCCACCTCTGGCTCTCCACGCCGAACTACGGCGAGCCGTGGCTACCGGCGATCGAGTACACGGTGCTCGAGATGGTCGCGCGCCGCGACGGCTTCTCGCGCCGTCACCTGCACCCGACGAAGTTTTCGAAGCGAACGTTCGCGCGCGGCCTCAGCGCGGCGGGCTTCGAGTCCGTCGAGGTTCGGGTCGCGCCGTCGCGTCTGGCCCTGATGGGCTGGGCGCGCGCGCCGCTCTAAAGAATCTCGCCGACGCAGCTCGAGATGTCGAACAGCATGAAGGCGAGCGCCTTCTCCTGTGCCGTCATCGCGCCCGCGTTGCAGCCGCCCGGGAACGCGACGCTCGCCGACGACGACGAGCCCGACGCGACGTGCATGTCGGAGAACACGACCTTGCCGCAGCGCTCTTCCTTGGCGACTTCGTTCGGCGTCGTGAACTGGAACGTCTGCAGCTCGTTCGTGTTCTGGAGGTAGAGCCAGCGCTCGGCCTTCGTCGCGTCGATCGTGCTGCACGTGTTGCGCTTGTCGGTGATCGGCAGGAGGCCGTTTGCGGTGGAGCCGCCGACCGCTTGCATCCAGCTCGCGAACGCCGGGCCTTTCGGGTTCGATTGCTGATCGATGACGCCGAGATCACCGCTCGGCGAGCTCTCCACCTCGCAGTTCGCGATGTCCTTCCAGACGGCGGGGCGCTTCTCCGGCTGCCCACCGATCGCGGGGACGCCGTCGATCCAGACGTTGTGATAGTGCGAGAGGAACATGCGGCCGCCGAGGTCGGCGTACTGCTTCAAGTTGTCCATCATCGCCTGCGTCTTGTTCGCGGGGTTCGTCGAGCACTCGCAGCTGTTCAGCACGATGTCGTACTTCTTCAGCTGATTCATGTCGCCCCACAACATGTCGCTCGCGGGGAACGGCGTGTTGTCGGCGAACTTCGCGGCGCCGCCGTTCGCGTAGAGGTGGATCGAGCCGCCGCCCGATGGCGTCGTGAACTCGCTGGAGTGAAGGCCGAGCTTCTTGAACAGGCACTCGAGCGCGTCGCAACCGCCGGTCGAGATCGCGATGCGCGGGATGTCGCCTTCCGACTTGTGCTTCGGCAGCGACGTGATGTTCGCGGGGAGCGGGTTATCGGTGCACTCGTTGATCTTCGGGAGGATCACCTTGCGGCGCCACTTGCCGATCGTGATGAACAGCGGGATCGCGGCGCCGGATGGTGCCTTCCCGAGCGAGAACTTTCCGTCGACACCCGAGGTGGTCTGCGCCGCGGCGGCACCCGGCAGCTGCGACTCGCAGCGCTGGCACGAGACACCGTCGGTGAACGGGCCCGGGTCGAGGAGCGGGACGTAGACGATCGCGCCGTAGAGCGCGAGGGTTCCGTTCGGCGCGAACACGGTGCCGCTGATCGTCGTCTCGGGCAGACCCTTCGCCGCGCAGTTCACGATCTGGCACTCGACGCCTTCGCAAGGCTCCGGCGCCGCGTCGACGATCTTGCCGCCGTCATCGCGCGTGTTGGGACCACAACCGATCGCCGCAACCACAACCAAGTAAACAAGGCTCCGCATGGCGCGGTTTATAGAGCGCCACGCGAACGGAGTAACGTCTTTCCTACAACTCTCGGTGATTTTGTCTGACTGACATGAGCCGAGGTCAGTGAGCACTCGAGTGTGCAGCGTTACTGCTGCGGCTGTGAGAAGCGTTCTTGATAGATGCGCAGGATGTCCGCGGCCGTCTCTTCGATCGCGCGGTTCGTGACGTCGATGACCGGCCAGTTCGCGTGCTTTCGGAAGATCTCGCGCGAGTAAGCGATCTCGTTCTCGATATGCGTGCGCTGACCGTACGACGAGTCGTGTGGCATGCCGAGGTGCGAGAGCCGCGCTTGCCGGATGCGCATGAGCATGTCGGGCTGGACGATGAGACCGAACACCTTGCGGTCGTCGACCTGTGAGAGCTCCTCGGGCGGATCGACGCCGAGCACGAGCGGGACGTTCGCGACCTTGAGACCACGCTGCGCGAGGTACGTCGAGAGCGGCGTCTTTGACGTACGCGAGATGCCGACGAGCACGAGGTCTGCCTTCGGCAGATTGCGCGGCTCGGCGCCGTCGTCGTTCTTGACCGCGAACTCGACCGCCTCGATGCGGCGGAAGTACTCGTCGTTGATCGAGTGGAGGAGACCCGGCACGCCGGCGGGCGCGCTCTGGAGAAACACGGCGAGCTTCGAGATCAGGGCACCGATCAGATCGACCGTCTCGATGTTGTAGCGCTCGACGATCTGGCTGATCAGAGCGCGCTCTTCCGCGTTGACGACGGTGAACACGACGAGCGCGCGGGTCTCCGCGGCCTTCTCGAGGATCTGCTCGAGCTCGCTCTCGAGGCGCACGCGCGAGTACAGGCGGATCTGCACCGGCTCGCTGAACTGCAGCGTCGCCGCGCGGACCATGCGCTCGGCGGTCTCGCCGGTGGCGTCGCTGATGATCATGACCGTCTTCATCGGGCCGTCTATATCACGGGGAGATGATGTCGGCGGCTCGTGCCGGGCGCGTGATCGACGACGCGCGGGCATTCGGGATCCGGGGCCGAGAGATCGCCGGTGAGATGCGTCGAGACGACCTTGCATCCGCCGCGACATAGATCGTGGTACGTGCAGCTCGCGCACGGTTCTCGGGCATCCCGCCACGTGCGGAATGCGCCGAAGGCATTCGGCTGGGTCCAGTACTCGGCGAGCTGCGTCACCCGTGGGCGCTCGCCCTCGATCGCCGGGGGCGGCGCCGCGAAGCTGCACGCGGTGAGCTGGCCACCGGGCTTCGCGCCGACGAGGAAGTCGCCGCCGGTGCAGCCGTAGACCGCGAGCTCGGCGAGCAGCGCGCGATCGGGCGCGTGGTGCGCGAGCATCGGGGTGTACGAGCAGTCGACCTTGACGCGGACGGCGTGTCGCTTCGCGGCCGCGAGGATCGCCGGCAAGAACGCGCGGTGCTGCGCGTCGGTGCAACGCAGCTGCTCGTACGTGCGCGCGCCACGGCCGCTCGGCTTGAAGCGCAAGAGCTCGACCTCGGAGAGCCGCCGCTCGGCTGCATACGCGAAGATCGCGTCGAGCTCGTCGAAGTTGTGGCGCGTGACGACGACGTTGATTCCGACCTCGCGCTTCAGCGCGCGCAGCCGGCGAATCGCCGCGTCCGCGCGCGCGAAGCCATCGAAGCCGCGCACCGATGCGTAGGTGTCGCGGAGCCCGTCGAGCGAGACGTTGATCTGTCCGAACTGATCCGCGATCGCGCACAGCGCATCGAGCCCGTCGAGGCCCGAGGTCGTGAGGTTCGGGATGATGCCGCGCACGCGCGCGTGCAGCGCGAGGTCGCCGAGCCACGGCAGCACCGCGCTCTCGCCGCCGCCGAGCGCGACGTGAAACACGCCCGCGTCCGCGAGCTCGTCGATCGCGCGCTTCCACTCCTCGAGGCCCCACTCGTTCGGCGCGCCCTCCGCGGATGCGCCGGTGTAGCAACCCTGGCAGCCCGCGGTGCACTTGTTCGTGAGCTGGAGGTGCGCCTCGAGCGGTGCACTCAACACGTGCGCGCCGAGCGCGGGCTCTTCGCCGGCCCACATCGCGGGCGCATCGACGCGCAGGACGCGACGCGCGAACGCGCGGTCGACAAACACGAGCGCGCGCGGCACGCCGAGCTGCACGATCGCGCCGAACCGTTCGAGTCGCGAGCGTCGAGGCGGGAGGGTGCGAGCCGCTCGCACGCGATCGCGCACGACGAGCGCGGCGTCGATCCCTCGCTGTGCGAGCTTGCGTGCTCTCGCGAACATCGCCGGAATGTAGCAGGCTCGCCGTCATGAAACTGCCGGTCGATCTCGACGCCCTCCCCGAAGAGCTCGCACGGCACGTCCGCGAGGCGCAGGACGAGGGCCTGTGGGGCGACGCGATCGAGGCGTTCGAAGCCTGGCTCGACGAGGCCGGCAAGCGGCCGGCGCCCGTCCTCATCATGCTCGCGTTCATGCTGTATCGCGACGCGCTCGAGGTGATGGTCGATCAGGTCGACGAGCTCGGCACGCGCGCGATCGCGCTGCTCGACGAAGCGAAGCAGCCCAAGCAGACGGCCGCGCTCCGCCGCGAGATCGAGCGCGCGGTCGGCCGCGATCGCGAGCGTTCGAAGCAAACGTCGGAGAAGGTGGCGAAGTCGCGCGCGAAGCCGCTCGAGTCGCTGAGCCTCGCCGAGCTGCGCGAGCTCGCGTACAAGCTCGGCGAGTCGAAGAAGTCCGAGGAGCTCGCGATCGGTGCGCGTGCGTGGCTGCTCGTGTCAGAGCAGGAAGAGGACGCCTTCGGTCAGCGCGATGCGTTCGGCCGCGCCGCACTCATCTTCGCAGAGGCGAAGGATTGGAAGGAGGCGCTGCCTCGGCTCGAGAAGATCTTGAAGAAGCCGGCCGACTACGAGGACTGGATCGCCGGCTACGCCTGGCACCACATGCTCGACAAGGCGATCGAAGACGGCGACGTCGCGCTGTTCGAGAAGCGCTGGAAGGCGGCACTCGCGATGAAACGCGAGGATCACTTTCCGTTCTCGCACCCGGTTCAGGCGCGCTACCTCGAATACGCGATCGAGCAGAAGCTCACGGGCGTCGCGAAGCACCTCGTCGCGATCATCGAGGCGCATCGCTCGGCGCGGGATCAGAAGGCGCTGAAGCCGCTGCTCGATCGCGCACGCGCCCTGCGCTAACGTTGACGGATGCTCCCTAGCAGCTGATCACTCGTAGCAGGGGATGAAGCGCCGGTCGTCGACGATCGAGAGCTTCGGAAATTTCGCGCGGAACGGTGCGAGCGCTTCTTCTTTGAGATCCGAGTACGGGAGATCGAGGACGTCGAGTCTCGCCGTGATCGGTGCCTCGAGGAGCAAGTCGAGCAGCGGCTGCGTGTCGGCGCGGCCGCACAGGCCGAGGTGCTTGACCGCAGGCAAGTTGTCGCCGGCGAGGATCCAGTCGAGATCGTCGAGCTCGACGTCGCATTCGTCGACGCCCTCGTCGCTGATCCAGACGACGAATCGCTCGAGCTTCGGCCAGCTCGCTTCGCGCAGCGACTCGAGGTTCTCCTTCGTCAGGCCGCGCGTGACGAGGTCGAGCGCGTGGAGGTTCGGTAAAGCGATGGTGCCGAGCTCGAACGATCGCGATTCCAGTCGCAGCTCGACGAGCGACTGCAACTTTGGATAGGCCTCGTCGATGCCGTACATGTGCTCGTGCTCGGGCGTCTGGATCGAGAGGTTGCGCGTCGCGGCGGGCAGCCCGACCTCACCGATCGCCTGGAATACGTCGGTGTGCCAGCCGTGCGTCGGCCCGATCTCGATCGTGTCGACGAACATCATCCCGGGCACACGTGCGATCGAGCGGACCAGCGAGGCGACGTCGGCGTATTCGCTTCGACCGTCCTCCGAGCCGATCCGGATCGCTTTCGGAAATCCAAACCGCCACTCGATCCTGACGTCGCCCTCGAGCCACGCGAGCCCGCCGAGCCACTCCCACGCGTACTCTTCGATCAGCGCCGTCGCGTCTTTGCCGGCGAGCTGCAGCGCGATCAGCTCGCCGCGCGGATCGCCGCGCTCCGCGAGCCAGTCGCCGTAGACGCTGTACGCGCCCGGGTCCTCGATGCGCTCGAGGATCGCTGCTTCGAGCTCGGCATTTCGCAACGCGCGGA
The DNA here is from genome assembly GCA_030857175.1 of Myxococcota bacterium. Classification (GTDB taxonomy): domain Bacteria; phylum Myxococcota_A; class Polyangia; order Haliangiales; family Haliangiaceae; genus JABFXX01. The sequence goes on from JALZOJ010000021.1 coordinate 69,467, forward strand.
TGGTTCGCGTCGCGGGATCGATCGTCGCGAGCAGACGTGCATCGTCGCGCCGGCGCTCGAGGATCGCGAGTGCGCGGGGATCGTCGAGGACTCGACTGAACGCGTCTTGTGGCACGGGCGCGTCCATCAGCTCCGAGCGAAACAGATCGCTCGGCAACACGTACTGCGCCTGATCGGCCGTGAGCAGTTGCGCCCGCGCGATCGAGTGCTCGAGAAACGTCATTCCGCGTTGGTTCTGGTGATGCGCGGGCACGAGGTCGAGCTCTTGCTCCTTCATGTCGCGCAGCGAGCCGTCGTCGTCGAACGTGCTGATCCGCACCGTCGCGATGATCGTGCCGTTGAACTTCCTGAGCGGCTGCGCGAGCTCGATACGGAACCCTGTTCCCTCGACGGGAAACAGCTGTCTGACGAAATCGATCACTCGGACGCTGTTATCGCACGCATGCTGTTCGGCGCGCTGCGCCTCGGTTAGCCGGTCTTGGGCGGCGCGGCCGTCACGACGATGCGTTCGCGCTTGCTGACGACGACGCCGCCCGGCTGCTCGACGGTGACAGCGAACAGCACGGGCTCGCCAACCGGCAGCTTCGCGCTGATCTGCACGATGACCTCGCCGCTCGGCGTGATGTCGAAGACGCCGCCGTCGACGGGGAAGGCCTGGTCGCGGTTCTTGTCGAAGATCCAGAGCTGGTACTGCAGCGCCTTCGGATCGTTGACCGCCAGGCCGACGAACCGCATGAAGCCTTTCTGCTGCGACGCGCTCCACACGACGTCCCCCGATGCGCCCTTCGCCGCGGTGTCGTCGGTCGCGGTCCACGCGAGCGTGGTGACGTCCTTCGCGTTCGCGAGTAGCTGAGCGCGCGCTTCGCTCGGCGTCGGCGTCGCGGGCATCACGACGCGCTCGACTTCCTTCGTGATGATCATGGGCTCCTGGAAGCGCGCCCACACGATCGCGCCGGCGGCGACCGCGATCGCGACGGCGGCGGCGACGTAGGCCTCCACGACGCGCGATGGTTTCTTCACGCGTGCGGCGGCGAGCTCGTCGGCGGGTTGCGGCGGCGGAACCGGCACGCCGAGAGGGCGCGCGGGTGCGACGCCGGCGAGCGTCGACGGGATCTGCGTGAGCGACTGACCCGGCCGCGTCGGCATCACGCCCGCGAGCGTCGACGGCATCGACATCGACGACGTCGGTTGCGCGACGCCTGCCGCGACGAGGATCTTGTCGGCGACGCCGGCCGGCATCTCATCGATGTCGCGGAGCGTGGCGATATCGATCGAGGCGGCGGCGAGATCGAACGAGATGTCGTGATCTGCGCCGAGCGCGGCGAGCTCGGCCGCCTCGTGTGGCTCGAGGCCTTCCGTCGCGCGCTTGAGCAGCAGCTCCTGGGCGCGGAACGCATGCGTGTCGTCTTGCCGCGTCACTGGACTGCCTCCTGATCTACGCCCAACAAGGCCGCTCGGATCGACAGTAATCCGCGCCGTGCGTGCGCTTTCACGGTGCCAAGCGGCATGCCCAGTTCCGCCGAGATCTCGCCATGCGAGAGGCCCTGCGACGACAGGACCAGCACCTGCCGCTGCTCGGGCCGGAGCTGCTGGAGCGCGCGCGCGGCCTGGTTGGCTTCGGCGCAGATATCGGGCCCGATCACGCCTTCATCGGGGATCGACGGCACCTCGTGGATGTTCTCCGTCGTCGGGCGGCGGCGGCGCGTGCGGCGTCGATCGATGAGCCGGCGCCGCGCGATCATCGCGATGAAGGCAGGCTCGGAGGCGATCGCGGGGTCGAACCGCGCGGCCGACTTCCAGAGGTCGAGAAAGATCTCCTGGACCGCGTCTTCCGCGTCGCCCGCTTCGAAGCGGCGCGCGATCGACCAGACGAGTCCGCCGTACGTCGCGAGCACTTCGCGAACGGCAACGCCATCACCCGCGGCGACGCGCTGGAGCAGCGCGGGGGCGGGTGATGGCTGTGACGAGTACATGAAGCGCTGCGAATCTATCACCGGGGATCAACGAGCGACGATGCACGACGTGAGGAGCGACGCGGGCGCAGCGTTGTCCGTGCAGAGCAAGACGGAGAGCGGCGTGTGCGTCGAGCCGAGGATGCCGACGGCGAACGCGGTCTTGAGGTCGCCTGCGTTGATCGCGACGCCGGGGATCGCGAGCGGCTCGGTCGTGGTGTTGGCGACGCGCGCGGCGACGGTCGCGGTCAGCGGCGCCGTCTCGAGGTAACCACTCGCGTCGAGCGGGCTGCCCGCACCGATGTTGCCGAACGAGACGTTCGCGAACAGCTTCGTGAACGCGCCGTGCGCATCCTTGACGCCGACGTCGACGGCGGGCGTGCCCGGCGACGCGTGGATGAAGCGCAGCTTGCCCTTGCCGCCAGCGACGGTCGCGGCATCGCCGAACACGGCGAGGCGGAAGCTCGAGAGCGTGCCGATCGCACCGACGGTCGCGGTGAGGCCAGCCGTCAGCGTGACACCGTTCGTGTCGGGCACCGCCTTGTTCTGGCACGTGGTCTCGCTCGCGAGCACGACGCGAACGTCGTAGGCGCCGGTCGGCAGATCGAGGTACTGCGTCACCTGCGTGTACTCGAGGCCCGCGCGCGAGTTGAACGTGGCGAGCAGCGGGGCCGACGGATACGGCGTTCCGGACGGCGTGATGCAGACATCGACGGCGGGCGCGTCGGGCGAGAGGTGAGCGACGCGAACACGTGCGCGCTGCGGTGGACCACCGACGACGCTGCACTCGGTCTCGAGGCCGTGCTCGGCGTTATCGATGCAGAGCAGCACGCCGAGCGACGCGCCGGACTCGCCACGGATCTCGCCGATCGCGAACGCGGTCGCGATCGTTCCAGCCGGCAAGCTCGCCGGCTTGATCGCGATGACATCCGACGTCGTGCCGGTCGCGCGCGCCGAGATCTCGGCGCCTTCGATCGCGGGCGTGTCGAGGTATGCGCTCGCCTGGCCGTACGCGGTGTCCGTGAACACGGGCGTGAACAGCAGGCCACCACCGAGGCCGACGTCGACGTTCGGCGTGCCGGGCGACGCGTGAATGAAGCGCAGCTTCGCGGCATCGGCGCCGACCTCCGAGTCGTCGACATACGCGCGCAGCTGGAATGCCGCGCTGCCGGTACCGTGGTTGATCTTGCCGGTCGCGGCGATCGTCACCGAGCCACCGCCGGGCAGGGCGGGCAGGTCCGTCGTGTCGGGACCGAGGCCCTTCGTGCAGTCGTTCGCGCCGACGTTGACGAGTCGCACGTCGTACTGCTGGGCCTCGACCTCGAGGTACTTCGTCACCTTGCTGTACGAGATGCCGTTGAGTGCGCCGGCGCCCGCGAGCACGGGGCCCGCGAACTCCTGCGTGCCGGCGGGCGCGATGCAGAAGTCGACCGCCGGTGCATCCGGCGAGAGGTGAGCGACGCGAACGCGCGCCTTCCCATCGGGGGACTCGGTGGCGGCGGTGCAACCGGTGGTCAAGACGAGGCCGAGACCGAACAGACGAAGCGATTGGCTCATGATGGTGCTCCTAGGGCGGGCGCCGCACGACGTGTGGGCGCTGAGGGTTGGCGCCGGGTGGCGCGCGTTCGGCGTCGGGTGACGCCGGCGTTTCCGCTCTCTCAGGTCAATTCGCCGAGCCGAGGCGATTGGATGCAGGAATCTTCAGGTCGACGTAACTTCGGCCGAGGCCTTGGTTTGTTCGACCGGGAGCGGGCGGCGCCAGCGCAGGAGGGCACCGACGATCGGCGTGACCATGGCGAGCGCGGTCGCGCCGACCAGGAGGAACGTCACGTCCACGCCGAGGCTCGAGGAGTTGGGGTTCATTCCCCACTTGATCGCGAGGATCCGGCCGCGGCGCATGTAGGCACCATACACCGTTAAAGACTGGGTAGCTCGGTCGACTCAGTCCCCTGATGGGCGAAGCGAACGTGCACCGGTCTCAAGCGATTCTCAGGATGCCGGTCGACTATGTCGACGCGACGCTTATCCTGCACGACGGCGATCGCTCGGAGGTGATCTTCTTACTGCCGCCGGGTGAAGACCTCGCGCGCGTGATCACGGAAGGCGACGCGTTCATCTCGGTGATGCGCAACGCGAAGATCTGCATCATCGCGAGCGATGCGATCGCGGCGCTTGGTGTCGCGCCGAAGGTCGACAACGAAGACGCGCTTCCGACCCACAAGCAGCGCGTCACGGTGAAGTTGCGCAGCGGCATGATGCTCGAAGGCGAGCTGCGGACGGTCGTCGACGGCAAGCACCTCACCGCCGATCACCTCAACGGCGATGCGCGCACGGTCGAGCTGCGCGCGCAGGACAAGACCTACTTCATCGTGAAGACGCACGTCGCTTACGTCCAGGAGTCGTGATGTTGACGATCCCGCAGCTGCTCCGGTTCATGGTGTCGCAAGGCGCGTCGGACTTGCACCTCTCCGCCGGCGAGGCGCCGATGATGCGCGTGAACGGCGAGATGTATCGCGTCGAGGCACCGGCGATGACGCCTGAAGAGACGCACCGCTTGATCTTCGACTGCATGAACGACGGGCAGCGCCGCGGGTTCCAGGAGAAGCTCGAGGCGGACTTCGCGTTCGCCCTCGACGAGACGCTCCGCTTTCGCGTCAACGCGTTCGTGCAGAACCGCGGCGAGGGCGCCGTGTTCCGCTCGATCCCGCACAAGATTCCGCGCTTCGAAGACCTCGGCCTGCCGTCGGTCGTGCGCTCGCTCTGCGACGAAGAGAAGGGCCTCGTGCTCGTCACCGGCCCGACGGGCTCCGGCAAGTCGACGACCCTCGCGTCGATGATCGACTACCTCAACGAGACGATGCAGGGTCACATCCTCACGCTCGAGGATCCGATCGAGTTCGTGCACAAGCCGAAGAGGTCGCTCGTCAACCAGCGCGAGATCGGCACGCAATCGAAGTCGTTCAACAACGCGCTCCGCAGCGCACTTCGCGAAGACCCTGACGTGATCCTCGTCGGCGAGCTTCGCGACCTCGAGACGATCCAGCTCGCGCTCACCGCGGCGGAGACCGGTCACCTCGTGTTCGGTACCGTCCACACGTCGTCGGCCGCGAAGACCGTCGACCGCCTCGTCGACGTGTTCCCCGCGAACCAGCAGGCGCAGATTCGCACGATGGTCTCCGAGTCGCTGATCGGCGTGGTCACGCAGATGCTGCTGCACAAGGTCGGCGGCGGTCGCGCGGCGGCGCTCGAGATCCTCGTCGGCACGCCCGCCGTGCGGAACCTGATCCGCGAGAACAAGGCGCACCAGATTCCGTCGGCGATGCAGGTTGGCGGCAAGGTCGGCATGCAGACGATGGAAGCCGCGCTGATGGATCTCGTCAGCAAAGGCATCATCACGATGGATGAAGTCCGCAAGCGCATGCCCGATACGGCAGCAGCGATCGAACGCAGTGGCCACGCGGTGGCGAGGTAGTCATGGTGAACGAAAAATCCTGGGACGTGATCCTGCGCGGCTTGCTCGACCACATGCTCAAGGTCGAAGCATCTGACCTCTACATCACGGCGGCCTCGCCTCCGGTGTTCCGCATCGACGGCGTCGGCTATCCGGCGAAGAACCCGCTCGACGGCGCGCGCATCGCGGAGATGGCGATGACGCTGCTCGACGAGAAGCAGCGCGCAGAGCTGACGACGAAGAAGGAAATGAACCTCGCGCTCGCCAACAGCACGGGCGGCCGCTTCCGCGTCAACATGTTCTACCAGCGTGGCGAGCTCGGCATGGTCGTGCGCCTGATCCGCACGAAGATCAAGACGCTCGCGGAGCTCAACCATCCGCCCGTCCTCTCCGACATCATGACGAGCAAGCGCGGTCTCGTGCTCCTCGTCGGCGGCACCGGCAGCGGCAAGTCGACCACGCTCGCTGCGATGATCGATCATCGCAACCAGAACGAGACCGGTCACATCATCACGATCGAAGACCCCGTCGAGTTCGTGCACCCGCACAAGAAGTGCATCGTCACGCAGCGCGAAGTCGGCGTCGACACGCTCTCGTACCGCGACGCGCTCAAGAACACGCTGCGCCAGGCACCCGACGTCATCCTGATCGGCGAGATCCGCGACGTCGAGACGATGGAAGCCGCGATCACATTCGCCGAGACCGGTCACCTCTGCATCTCGACGCTCCACGCGAACAACTCGAACCAGGCGATCGAGCGCATCCTCAACTTCTTCCCGCAGGGCCGCCAGCACGAGATCCGCCTCCAGCTCTCGCTCAACCTCCGCGCGATCGTCTCGCAGCGCCTGCTGCCGTCGGCCGGCGGTGGCCGCGCCGCGGCGCTCGAGGTCCTGCTCGACACGCCGCGCATCAAAGACCTCGTCAAGAAGGGCGACATCGAGACGATCAAGGAAGCGATGGAGCAGGGCGTGAACGAAGGCTGCGCCACGTTCGACCAATCCCTGTTCGACCTCTACTGCGACGGCCGCGTCGACGAGACCGAGGCGCTGCGCGCCGCCGACAGCCCCAACAACCTGCGCCTGCGCATCGATCGCTTCCGCCGTCAGGGCCAGTTCATCGGCGAGCCCGAGCTTCGCCTCGTCAAGCTGGAGCCGCCGCGCACGCTCACCGCGGTCCGTCGCTAGCTCACATCCTCGTCAGCAGGAACACGAGGACGAGGACGAGGCATGAATCGATCATGCCGAGGCCGAGCACCATCGTGCCGCGGATGATGCCCGCGGCGCCTGGGTTGCGCGCGGTGCCATCGAGCGCGGATGCGACGGCGCGACCTTGCGCGAGCGCGGCTCCGAGTCCCGTGAAACCGATCGCGAGCGCAGCGGCGGGTGCTAGCAAGCCTTGGACCTCCATGTGTCTCCTTTCATCCGTGAGATGCGCGGAGTGCGGCGAAGCGTCGTGCGACGCGCGGTCGCACCTACGGGTCCGGGCCGAAGCGGACGGTCTCGATCATCATGTCGAGCAGGTTGTCGTGTGTCAGCACGATGTAGACGAGCGCGCCGACGGCGACGAGACAGAGCATGACGTTGATCGCGGCGCGCACGCCGATCGCGCGGCGGTGGAGCCGGAGGAGCTCGAGCGTGATGCCCGACACCCACGCGAGCACGAGGCCACCGATGGAGAGCGCGAAGACCGCGGGCGCGACCGCGCGATGTGTGGTGAGCGCGACGCCGACGAGCACGGCGCCGATCGGCAGCAGGAAGTAGACCTCGACGGGCGGCTTCAGCGACGGGCGGCGCCAGCCGCCGCGCAGGCCCGCCTCGGCGAGTGATGCGATGAGGGCGAGCACGCAGCCGATCAGGAGGATCCAGGAGACGCGATACCAGAAGTCGAAACGGCGGCCACGCTCGATGCGGTCGAGCAGCTCTTCGCGCAGCACGCGATCGGCCTCGTCGGCGACGGGCAGCGCACGCGAGAGTGCTTCTGCACGCGACCATGCGTGCGCCATGATCGCGACGCTCGCGCCACCGCGGCGGGCGGCGAGCGCTTGCGGCGTGCCCGGCCACTTGGTCTCGATCGCGGCGTAGCGGCGCTGCGCGTCCTCGAGGCGGCCGGTGCGCTGCAGCCACTCGGCGAGGAAAAACGCCGCGTCGGGCGCGCCGGGCCAGTCGAGCGCGGCGAGTGCTTCGGCGCGCCGCACCACCTCGGCGAGCGGCATGTCATCCGCCGAGGTGACGAGTGCGGCGAGGTCGCCGGCTTCTTTCGCGTGCGCGTTTCCGGTGCCGACACGATCGCGGAGCAGGCGCGCTCGGACGCGCGCGACACGCGAGGCGCTGCCGTCTGGAAACTCGGCGAGGATGCGTTCGTAGAGCGCGAGGGCGCGCGCGGGATCGGCGAGCACGTCCTCGCACGCGCGCGCGGCTTCGCGCATCGCTTCGTCGAGATATGCCGTATCCGCGGGTGCGCGCTCGATGTCCGCGACCGCGCGCTCGACGTCGGCGCGCGCCTTCGCGCCGAGCCGCTCGGCGAGCACGAGCCCGTCGGTGGGCTTCGTGTCAGCCCGCGCAGCTGACGCGAGCAGCAACGCGAGCGCGATCAGCACGCACGCGCGCACGAGTCAGTCGCCGCTGACCTTGGAGCAGAACGCCACGAGCTCAGTCATGATCGCTACCTCCGCCGCTGCCTTCGCCGCGGTGGATGCCGAGTGCGCGCAGCTTCTTGTGCAGGTTCGTTCGCTCGATCCCGAGCGCCTGCGCGGTGCGCGAGATGTTCCACTCGAACTCGGCGAGCCGGATGCGGATGAACTCCGACTCGACCTCCTCGCGGAACTCGCGCAGTGACTTGCCGGCGTAGCGGCCGAGGTCGATCGCCGTGACCGGCCCCGACTTGTCGCTCGAGCGACCGGGTGGCCGCGGCCCGCCGAGGTACGGCGGCAGATCCTTCTCGCGGATCACCTCGTCGCTCATGATCACGAGCCGCTCGACGACATTGCGCAGCTCGCGCACGTTGCCCGGCCACTCGTATTGCTTGAGGCGCTCGAGCACGCCCTCGTCGACGGGTTTGTACCCGAGGCCATTCTCGTCGCAGCACTCGCGCACGAACGACTCGACGAGCAGCGGGATGTCGTCCGCGCGCTCCTTGAGATCCGGCGAGCGAATCGGCACGACGTTCAAGCGGAAGTAGAGGTCCTCGCGGAACTGGCCGGTCTTGACCATGTCCTCGAGATCGCGGTTCGTCGCCGCGACGACGCGGCAGTCGGTGCGCAGGCTCTTCTCGCCACCGACGCGCGTGAACTCGCCGGTCTGCAGCACGCGCAAGACCTTGGCCTGCGCGGACAGCGCCATGTCGCCGATCTCGTCGAGGAAGATCGTGCCGCCATCGGCGACCTCGAACAGGCCGCGCTTCTTCGCGACCGCACCGGTGAATGCACCGCGCTCGTGACCGAAGAGCTCGCTCTCGATCAGCTCCGGCGGAATCGCCGCGCAGTTCACCTTCACGAACGCGCCCGTCGACACCGAGCTGTTGCGGTGGATCGCGCGCGCGATCAGTTCCTTGCCCGTACCGGACTCGCCGGTGATCAGCACGCGGCTGCGCGTCGGCGCGACCTTCGCGATCTGCCGCCGCAGGTCGTGCATCACGGACGTCGAGCCGAGCAGCTCGAAGCGCGCGTCGACGGCACGCCGCAGATCATGCACCTCGCGCCACATCTTGCGGCGCTCCAGCGCGTTGCGCGCGCACACCATCACGCGGTTGCGATCGAGCGGCTTCTCCATGAAGTCGAACGCGCCGAGCCGCGTGGCCGCGATCGCGTCCTCGATCGTGGCGTGTCCCGAGATCATGACGACCGGAATCTCGCTCGTGCGCGACGACATGCCGTCCTCGCCGCGTGCCTTCAGCGTGCGCAACAGGTCGAGGCCGTTGTCATCGCCGAGCTTGACGTCGAGCAGGATCAAATCGACCGCCTCGCGCGCCAGCACCGTCTCGGCCTCCGCGATCGAGCCTGCCTCGTGAACGACGTGGCCTTCGCCCTCGAGCACCATCCGCAGCGTGCGGCGGATGTTCTTCTCGTCGTCGACGATGAGGATCGGCTCGGCGGAATTGGGCGCGGCTTCGTCACTCATTTGGTTTCCTTCCCATCATCACCCGCCTCCGCCGCCCGGTGCAGGTCGTCCGCATCATCGTCGCGAGACTTCTTCTTCGCCGTGGCGCGCGGCACGCGATCCGGCACTTCCGACGGGTGCTCTTGCTCGAACTTCTCGCGCCGCTTGCGGTTCCACCAGAAGATCGCAGCGAGCACGACGAGCCCCATCCCGAGGTACACGGGGCGCCGGTCGGGCGGTGGTGGCGGTGCGTCGACGCGAATCGGTGGCAACGTCATCTTGCCGCCGTCGTCGATCGTGGCAGGCGACGGCATCGTGGGCGGTTCGCCGGGGTCCGGGGGCGCAGCCGCGGGGTCCGGGGGCGCAGCCCCCGTTGATGTCGCGACGATCGCCAGCGCCACGCGCGTCTCGGCGGGCACCTCGGCATCGAGCGTCGCGAGCGCGGTCTCGCACGCCTTTACGATCTCGGCGGGCGCGTCGCCCGCGAGCACGCACTGTCCGGTCACCGCGACGAGCTTTGTCGCATCGCCGGCGACGACGGTGCGGCTCGAGTCGATCACGCCGACCGTCGCGTCGCGCCACGTCACCTGTGCCTCGAGCTGCTTCTTCGCGGCGTCGAAGCGCTGCGCATCCTGCTCGGCCTTCGCATTTGCGCCTTGCCGGCGCAGCGCGGCGCGCGGCTCCTCGAGCTCGAGCGTGGCGACCCGATCGCGCTCGGCCGCGGCAACCTCGGCCTCGGCGCGGTTCACGTACAACACGGCGCCCGGCGCGGGCGCGCGATATGCGTAGACGCTGACCTTCGTCACGGCGCCGCCGAACCGCGTCGCGGCGGGAGGCGCAGCGAGCGATGGATCGGCCGTCCATCCGGGCGGCGGGGTGATCGGCGCGGCGTGCGCGACTCCGATCGTCATCGCGACTGCGATCAACCACTTCATGGCAACGCCACCAAAATCGTCGTGCATGCCTGCTCACACGCGACGGGCTCGCGCTGCGCCGACCAGCACGCGAGCGCGGTGATGCGCCCCTTGCCGAGCCGCGCACGCAGCCGGCCTTTGTACGGCGCGCTCTCGAACGTCAGCGCGAGCACGCCCTCCTCGGCGGTCGGCTTCACGACGTCCTTGATGTCGACCTTGCGCTTCGGCGCCTTCTTCTTGTCGGGCTCGGTCAGCCCGCGCACGAGCTGCTCCGCGAGATCGGTTGCGCTGCCCGTTCCACGCACGGCCATCCATACGCTGTAGCAACCCATCGCGGGCTCGCCAAAGGCTTCGAGACCGTCGATCTTTGTCTTGCCGAGCGCGTCCTTGGCCGCCGTCACGAGTGCGGGCTGCGCGGTCCACCCGGCGGGCGGCTTGATATTGCTCGCCGGCGGCGGCTGCGCACCGGCATCCGCACACGCGACCAGCAGGATCGCGATCAGCCGTACGTCAGCCATACCCGCTGGCCGTCTTCGAGATCGAGCCGCTTGCGGGCGTCGTCGGCGATGCCGACGAGCTCGCCCTCGAGCGGAATCACGCGCGTGCCGATCGCACGGAACTTCTTGCCGCTCTCCGTCGCGATCACGGCCCACGGCCGCTCGCCGTCGGCGTCGCCGACGACCTTGACTGTCACCTCGGCCGCGTTCTTCACGAGCGTGATGTCATCCGTCTTCGCGCAGAAGTGCGGCCCACCGTCGAACGGATCGATCTGCCCCGCGTAGTCGAAGCCGATCCGCCGCAGCATGCTCTCGACGGCCTTGGTCTCCGGACCGACGACGCCGATCACCGCTTGCACGTCGTCGGGCAACAGCTCGGTGTGGATCGGATCGTCGGGGAACAGCGCGTGGATGAACTCCTTGTTGTCCTTCGACATCAAGTCGGCCTCCTGATACGTGAGGCCGGTGAACTTGCGGCCGAGCGCCTCCCACAGCCTCGACGTGCCGTCCTTCTCCAGTGGCGGCAGTAGCTCCGAGAGCACGCGATCGCGGAACAGCTCGCGGTGCATGCGCATGAACAAGAACCGCACGTACGAGAGCGCCTTGCCCAGCGCATCGGTGTTGCGCCGGTACTCGGGCAACACGATGAGCCCGCCGATCTCCGTCGGGCCGTCGTAGTTGTAGCCGATGCGCAGCGTGCGATGGATCATGTGCTTGTCGAGCGTGACGCTGTAGCGCTCGTCGGCTTCGACGCGAAAGAAGATGTGCGGCGCGCGGCGCGTGCCGTGCTGCGCGTAGATCATCGACGTGCCGACGATCTTCTTCTTCGCGAGGTCCTCGAGTACGAACAGAAACTCGCGCTCTCCGGGCGGCGTCTCCTCGGCGAATGACTTCTCGGAGCGTTCGAGGATCCGCTCGATGTACGGTCGCTCGGCGGGCAGATTGACCGTGTCGAGGTGCTCGGCCACAGCCAGCACCTGGTCCACATCATCCCGATACGATTGGCGAATCCTGAACATCTAGCGGCTCAGGGACCCTACCACTATTTCGGGGACTTCACCTTTGCGCCCACGGGCAGCACGCTCGCGATGGATTTCGGCAGGGTGCGGAGGTCGTAGGTCGCCTCGGCGATCCAGTCGGCGAGCCCAGTTGGCAGCCTCTCGATCGCCAGCGTCGCCGGCGGAAGGATCCGGATCTTGCGCTTCCGCGACTTCGACCGCTTCGCATTCTCCTGATCGATCCAGTCGAAGATCTGCGGCAGCGCCTTCACGGTCACCGGCTTGATGTCGTGGAGCAAGAGCACGACCCGACCGTGTGCGCGCGCGAGCTCGCCGGTCACGTACTTCACGGTCTTGTCGACGTTGCCGTGCCGCCACTCTTGCGGATCGAGGTCCCAGTGAAAATGCTCGATGTGGCGCTCCTCGAGGAGCTTGTCGAGGCGGTCGCAGCGCACGCCGTAGGGTGCGCGGAACCACTGCACGGTGATCCCCGAGACGCGCTCGATGGTGGTCTTGCCGTCGTCGAGGTCCTTGATCGCTTTCTCTTCCTTCACGCGGCACAGGTCCTGGTGCGTCTGCGTGTGGTTCGCGATCACGTGGCCCTCGCGCAGGATCCGCTCGATGATCGGCGGGATCTTCTTGTTCTCGCTGCCGGCCATCTCACCGACGAGGAAGAACACCGCCTTGATCTTGCGCGCCGCCAGGATGTCGAGCACCTGCGGCGTGGTCGTGGGGTTCGGCCCGTCGTCGAACGTCAGCAACACCTCGATGTCGCCCGATGCCGACTCGCCCGCGGCCGGCACGGACCACCCCTTTGCGGAAGCGATCCCCGCAAGCAGCACCAGCACGAGCAGGGCGCGCACGTTCCCGATCTAACACGCCACGCACCGAGAGCATTCTTTCTGACCTAAGCTCCGCCAATGCCTCCGCTGCACGAACGCGAACCGCGCCGTGTCCCGCTCGCCAACCAGCCGACCCGCGGTCACTGGCTGCGCTACGGCGACACGCTCGGGACCAAGATCTGGCTCAAGCGCGACGACCACACGGGCTCCGAGCTGATGGGCAACAAGGTCCGCAAGCTCGAATACCTCATGGCGGAAGCCATGGCCGAGGGCGCCACCCACGTGATCACGTGCGGCGGCGAGCAGTCGAACCACGCGCGCGCGACCGCGTTCGCCGCCGCGCAGCTCGGCATGAAGTCGCTCTTGATCCTGCGCACCGACGACCCGGCGAAGCCGCCCGCAGCGACGGGAAACATCCTGCTCGACCGCCTCGTCGGCGCGCAGATCGAGTGGATCTCGCGGCCCGCGTGGCGCGACCGCAATCAGCTGCTCGCGGCCGCCGCGGAACGCATCCGCGCCGCCGGCGGCACCCCATACATCGTGCCGGAGGGCGGCTCGAACGCGCTCGGGAGCTGGGGCTACATCCGCGCGATGCGCGAGCTCGCCGACGACCTGGGCGACATCGCGTCGCCGGCGGATCCGGTGACCGTCGTCTACGCGTGCGGCTCGGGCGGCACCGGCGCCGGACTCATCATGGGCGCAAAATTGTTCCAGCTCGCCGAGCGCGGGATCCGCGTCGCGGGCGTGAACGTCTGCGACGACCGCCCGTACTTCGTCAACGCGATCGCGAACATCTGCAACGAGGCCGAGACGCGCTGGCAGCTCGGCCTCGGCATCACCGCCGACGACATCGACATCGTCGACGGCCACGTCGGCGCCGGCTACGCGAGGTCACGGCCCGAGGAGCTCGCCACCATCCGCGATGTCTGCCGGTCCGACGGGATCGTCCTCGATCCGGTCTACACCGGCAAAGCGTTCCACGGCGTCGTCATGGAGCTGCGCAAGACTCCGGGCCGCTTCGGCAAGGCGGTCGCGTTCGTGCACACCGGCGGAATGTTCGGCCTGTTCGCCGACCCCGCCGCGATCGCACAGATTCTTTGATCCACGCTCGCCGCCGCGTGCGATAAGCGCGAGCACGATGCACAAGTCGCGAATCTGGATCGCATCGATCGCCGCGTTCGGTCTGCTCACGCCGTTCCTACCGTGGGTCAACGTGATGGGCCTCCTCGGCGTCAGTGGCACCGAGGTCGGTCAAGGCTGGCTTGTCTTCATCATCTTCGCCGCAGCCATCGCGCTCACGCTGACCGGCTCGCGCGTCTACCCACTCGATGCGGGCCGCAAGGGTGGCCTCGCCGTCCTCGGCCTCGCCGCGGTCGGCTTCGGCATCTGGAAGGCGATCGAGATCAAGAACGGCACGATCCAGATCGCCGGCCAGATCGGCGAGGAGCTCAAGCGCCAGGGCGGTGACACCGCCGGCGAGCTCGGGCGCGAGCTGGGTCGCGGCATGATGTCGATGTTCGGAAGCGACCAGCTCGTCGAGATGAGCTTCGGCGTGTACGCGGTGATCGTCGCGGGTGCCGCGCTCGTGATCGCCGTGCTCCTCTCGAAGCAGCGCGCGTAGTCACGCAGCGAGCGTCTGCGGATCGCTACTGCTGCAGGAGCGGCTCGAGCAGGCGCTCGAGCTGTTCGACGCGCAGCGGGCCGACGTGCGAGTAGACCTGCTTGCCGCTGCGGTCGTAGACGAACGTCGTCGGCAGCGCGCCCGGGTAGCTGTACGACACCATGATGTCGGAGTTCGCGCGCACGACCGGATACGACATCTCGTTGTCGGACTGGAAGTTCAGCAGCGCATTGTTGTCCGGGTCATCGGTCATCACGCCGAGCATCACGAGGCCGCGCGCCTTGTACTTCTCGTACACCTTCGAGAGATCGGGGATCTCCTTGAGGCAGGGCTTGCACCACGTCGCCCAGAAGTTCACGAGGACGACCTTGCCCGCGAGCGACTTGGTCGTGTACGCGGTGCCCATCGTGTCGATGTAGCTGACGTCCGGAAGACAGTCGGGGTTGCCGAGCTTGCACGCGGCCGCGGTCTTCGATCCGATCGAGATGCCCTCGTCCTTGCCGCCGGAGAGGTTGACGAACAGGAAGATGACGATGCCCGCGACGCCCGCGAGCAAGAGGCCGATCAGAGCTTTGGTGCTGCTGTTCATCAGCGAAACCTCAGGAGCGATGGTTCCAGATCATCGGGCGGGACGAAACCGAGGAGCTCGATACAAGTAGCCGTGACATTCGCGATTCCACCGTCCTTGGCGCGCGCGGCGTCGATCTCGTAGCGATCGCCGCGGGCGGGGTCGAAGATGAAGAATGGCACGGCGTTCAAGGAATGGCTCGTCTTTACGACTGGTTGGCCGGTCTGCTTGTCGCGTTGCACGCGACCTGTCTTGTCTCGTTGGTACATCTCGTCTGCGTTTCCGTGATCGGCAGTAACCACGAGAATTCCCTGTAGTTCCTCGACGACCTTCGCGAGCCGCGCGAGCTGGAGGTCGACGCTCGCGACCGCGATGACCGTCGCATCGAACGAGCCCGTGTGACCGACCATGTCTCCATTGGCGTAGTTCACGCGGGCGAACCGGTGCAGCCCGCTCCGCATTTCCGCGATGAGGCGATCGGTGATCTCGGCCGCTTTCATCCACGGGCGCTGCTCGAACGGGACGTTATCGGATGGGATCTCGATATAGGTCTCGCTGTCATTGTCGAACTTGCCGCTGCGGTTGCCGTTCCAGAAGTACGTGACGTGGCCGTACTTCTGCGTCTCGCTGATCGCGAGCTGCGAGACGCGCGAGGCGGCAAGGATCTCGCCCATCGGTCGCTCGATCGCGGGCGGCGTGACGAGGTAGTGGCGCGGTATCTTGAGGTCGCCGTCGTACTCCATCATCCCGGCGTAGAGGACGTCGGGCCGGCGCACGCGGTCGAACTTGTCGAAGCGCTCGTCGTCGAACGCGCGCGAGATCTCGATCGCGCGATCGCCGCGGAAGTTGAACATCACGACCACATCACCGTCGACGATTTGCACCGTCGGCGTGCAGACGAACGCGGGCAGGTCCTGATCGATGATGCCGGGGTGCTCACCGCGGAACGTCTGGATCGCCTGGGCGGCGGAACCGAACTGGCGCGCGTCGGCGAGGACGTGCGCGTGCCAGCCGAGCTCGACCATCGTCCAGTCGGCCTCGTAGCGATCCATCGTGACGCGCATGCGGCCACCGCCGCTCGCGATCCGCGCATCGATACCGCTGATGCGCAGGCCGGACAAAAACTGTTCGATGCGATCGACGTACTCGAGCCCGCTCGTCGGCGGAACGTCGCGGCCGTCGATCAATGCGTGCACGTAGAGCCGACGGCAGCCGGCCTTCGCGGCGATGGTCATCATCGCCTCGAGGTGCGCGATGTTCGAGTGCACGCCGCCGTCGGAGAGGAGGCCAAGGAAGTGAACGGCGCCGCCGCGCGCGCCGCGCTCGACGACTTGTCTCCACACGGCGCCTTCGAACATCGCGCCGGTCGCGATCGCCGCGGCCACGAGCTTCGCGCCCTGTGCGTAGATCTTGCCCGCGCCGAGCGCGTTGTGGCCGACCTCGCTGTTGCCCATGTCGTCGTCGCTCGGGAGACCGACGGCCTTGCCGTGTGCGCGCAACTCCGCGCGCATGCCCGGGACCCACAGGCGATCCATCGTCGGGGTCGCCGCGAGCGTGACCGCATCGGCCTCGTCGCCCGCGCCGCGCCCGATGCCATCCATCACCACGAGGAGGACGGGGCCCTTCGGGGCGTGTTTCGAGTGCGGGCGCAACATCGGTAGAGCACCTTACCCGATCCACCCCGAGGCGTCGCTCGCCATTGCCAGCCAGATCCCTGGCGAGATCCATAGATATGGCGAGATATACGCCAGCTATAAATCGCCAGATCTTGCAAAGGCGACCGGGATCTGGCTAGTTATGCCGATGGGCCTCATCGGGCGGCAGCAGGAGCGGGCGGAGCTCGAGGCCGCGCTGCGGTCCCCGCGAGCGGAGCTCGTGGCGGTCTACGGGCGACGGCGCGTCGGCAAGACGTTCCTCGTCCGCGAGGCATATCGCGACAGCCTCTGCTTCGAGCTCGTCGGCATGCACGACACCGACCTCCCGTCGCAGCTCCGCGCATTCGCCAGCGCGCTCGGCCAAGCGACGCGCACGACCATCACCCCGCCTGCGGACTGGCAGGCCGGGTTCGAGGCGCTGCGTGTGTTCCTGGTCGCGCATCTCCGCCGCCGTTCGAAGAAGCAGGTGATCTTCTTCGACGAGCTGCCGTGGCTCGCGTCGCGCAAGTCGGGCTTCCTCGCCGCGTTCGAGCACTTCTGGAATAGCTGGGCATCGCGCGAGGCGAAGCTCGTCGTCGCGATCTGCGGCTCGGCGGCGTCGTGGATGCTCGACAAGATCGTGCGCCAGCGCGGCGGCCTCCACAATCGCGTCACGCGACGCGTACGCGTCGAGCCGTTCTCCCTGCGCGAGACGCAGGCGCTCCTCCGCTCACAGCACGTCGAGGTCGGCGCGCACCAGACGATCGAGCTCTACATGGCGATGGGCGGCATCCCCCACTACCTCGCGCAGGTGCGACCGGGCGAGTCGGCCGCGCAGAACATCGATCGCATCTGCTTCGCGCGCGACGGCCTGCTGCATCGCGAATTCGACAACCTCTACGCCTCGCTGTTCGACAAGGCCGACCGTCACGAAGCGGTCGTGCGCGTGCTCGCCACGAAGCGCCGCGGCCTCACGCGCCGCGAGATCCTGGCGCAGGTCTCGATCGGCTCCGGCGGCGCGGCGACCAAGGTCCTCGAAGAGCTCGAGGAGTCCGGCTTCATCATGCACCTGCCACAGCTCGCGCATGCGAAGCGCGATGCCGTGTACTGGCTCGCCGACGAGTACTCGCTGTTCTACCTGACGTGGATCGAGAAGCATCGCGGCCGCGCCGACGGCGTGTGGATGCGCAAGCAAGCGACACCGGCATGGCGCGCATGGACCGGCCTCGCGTTCGAGGCCACCTGCCTCAAGCACGTCTCCGCGATCAAGCGCGCGCTCGGCATCTCCGGCATCGAGACCGTCGATGCGACGTGGTCACATCGCGCGGATGCGGACGCCGACGGCGCGCAGATCGATCTCGTCATCGATCGCACCGACCGCAGCGCGAACCTGTGCGAGATGAAGTTCTCCGAGGCCGAGCTCGTGATCGACAAGGCCTACGCACGCGAGCTCGCGCACAAGCGCGACACGTTTCGCGCGATCACCAAGACGCGCAAGGCGCTGTTCACGACACTCGTCACCACCTACGGCGTCCGCGCCAACGAGCACGCGATGAACCTCGGCGTGCAGACCGTGCTGATGGATGCCTTGTTCACTTAGCTGCCGAGCAACGCACACGACGAGCGGCAAGCCCTGGCCACCGCACTAGCCAGGAGACCCGGCTCTCTGGCTTGTCTCCCCAGCCCCATGGTCAGGACGCTCCCGGCCCTCGACGAATCGAGCGGTTGGCGCTGCGATTCGCTGGCATTCCGATCGCAGGTGTTTGGGAGCATGGACGAGGACACGATCGAGGAGCACTTTGCCGCTGACGAGGTCATCGAGACCGCTCCGGATAACCTCGCGCTCGACGTCGGCGACGACACGGTCGTGACCAGCGCCGCGCCTCCGGATGACGACGACTCGCCGTGGCCGGATCGGAGTCAGCGGATCCGCGCCGTGTTCTTCACGTCCGGCTCGACGCGCATCGCTCGCTAGCGCGGCACGAGCGCGCCGGTCCACCACTCGTAGTCGCGACCGAGTGGATCGTCCGACGGGAAGAACACGAGGTAGCTCATCGCGTCGTACGCGAGGAAGCTCGGGCGCCCGCCGATGTCGTGACCGATCTGATGCACCGCCCGCCACGTGCCGGTGTTGAAGTAGACCGCCGGCTTGCCCTCGATGGTGCCGAGCGGCTGCATCGACGGAAAGTGCGAGTGCCCGTTCACGACGAACCGTAGGCCTCGCCGCTTCTGCAGCTCGGTCGCCGCGAGCGCGGACATCTTGCCGTCGAAGCTGTGCTGGAAGAAGCGATAGAGCTGGGTCAGGCGCTCGTCGGAGCCATGCGCCATGAGCTTGTTGCGCGAGAGCTCGAGCAGCAGGCGTAGCTTCTTGCCGAGGTCGAGCGAGAACGTCTTCTTCTCCTTGTCGAGCCAGCGCCGCACGTAGTCGTTCGAGAGGAACTCCTCGACGACCTCGTTCCACACCTGCGCCATCGGCTTCAGGAGCTCCTTGCGCACGACGCTCTGCTGGCGCACCCAGGCGGGCACGGCGTAGACCGGCCGTACGTCGTCGATGTCGTCGATCTGCTCGATGCCCGGATGATCCGCACCGACGAGCGCGCGCAGCTTGTGCGGATACTTGAGGATCAGCTCGCTGCCGATCGCGTCGCCGATCGTCGCGTCGCCGTCGGGGCTCGCGTTGATCGGATCGCCCTTGTTGCCGTGATACGCGAGCACGCCGTGGTCGCGGAATTCGAGCTCCTTGTGAAACTCGAGCTTCTCGTGCCCGGTCATCGCCTTGCTGATCGCGCGCTGCGCGGCGGGCGCCGTCAGCAGCAGGCGGTCGTGATTCCCGACGACGTAGTGCACGTTGAGCTCGCCGCTCTGCACCTTCGAGCGGATCGCATCGAAGAAGCCGGCCTCGCGCACGATCGTCTCGGCGACGATCTGCTCGACGTTCTTCACGACGCCGTTCGTCGACGCGCCGTGATACGGGCGATGCCGTCCCTCGAACCACGACGGCGAGCGCACGAGATCGAACATGTCGCCGACGATGCAGAGCTCCGCGGGCCGTGCGCCGCGCGCCACCGAGATGCGCTGCCAGAACCGCGCGAACTGGTCCGCCTTGCTGACCGCGTTACCGTGCAGGCGATCGGTCAGATGAATGTCGCTGACGAAGATCAGCAGCGGCCGTTCACCCATGACCCGAGCATCGCACGGTGCGACCATCACTGCATGCAGGTGATCAAGTGCAGCGTGTGTGAAGGGAAGACGACCAAGGATCCCGAGCCGGCGACGGTCGAGACCGGCATCTGCGGCGATTGCCGTTCGACGCTCGGAATCGTGCCGATGGGGCTGCCCAAGCGACCGGCGCTGCCGTGCACCCGGTGCAATTGCATGACGTTCATCCGGGTCATCCCGCGCGAATACACCGAGCTGGAGCGCGCCGACTACACCTCGCCGATCGCGGTGGCGATGACCGCGACGCAGTCACCGCGCATCGCGCAGGGTCTGTTCGGCGCTCGCACACCGTCGGCCGATGCGCGTGAAGGTCACGGCCGCCTCGAGATGTACATCTGCCAGGGCTGCGGCTTCGTCGAGTGGTACTGCCGCGAGCCGAACGAGATCCCGATCGGCGCGGTGTACATGACGGAGCTGCTCGACTACGCGGGGCCGTCGGCCTATCGCTGACCGTCACGCACGACGCGCACGAGCTCGGCGATCACGTGATCGGGATGCTCGCGATGCATGAAGTGCCCGCCCGGCACCTGCACGACCTCGTACGATCCCTTGAACATGTGTCGCGCTTTTTCGTACGCGCGCGGCGCGATCATGTCGGTCTCGCCCGCGAACGCGACGGTCGGCACCGTGATCGGCAGCCGATGCGACTTCGGCAGGCGCAGGCCGATCGTGCCGTAGTACGCGCACGCGGCCTCGAGACAGCCGGGCTCGCGAAACGCGGCCTTCACACGCGCCGTCTCCTCGGGCGGCACTTGCCATCCACGTGACCAGCGGCGCACGAGCTCGTCGATCAGAGCGAAGTCGTCGCGCGCGCACTTCGCCGCGGCGCCCTTGCCACGCAGCGTGAGGAAGTGGCGCACCTTCCACGCGAGCGCGGGCGTCGGTGTCACCGCGCGCGGATGCGGGATCGCGAGCACGACGAGCTGCTTCACACGCTCGGGCGCGATCGCGGCCGCACCGTACGCAGCGCCCGCGCCCCAGTCGTGACCGATCACGATCGCGTGCTCTTCGCCGAGCGCTTCGATCAGCGCGACGGCATCGGCCGCGAGCGTGTCGGTGTCGTAGCGGCCGTCCGCGGGAATCGCCGTCGGGTGGTAGCCGCGCATGAACGGCGCGACGGCGCGAAAGCCCGCGTCGGCGAGTGCCGGCAGCGCGCGGTCCCACGTATAGGCGGTGTCGGGGAACCCGTGGAGCAAGAGCACGAGCGGACCCTTGCCCGCCTCGAGGTACCCGAAGCGCAGGCCGTTTGCCTCGACGAACGCGATGTCCACGACGGCAACGTAACGCGATCGCGATGGAGCCTGTTGGCCCGGACCCGCGAGATGTGGCCCGGGCAATAAAGTCTCGTCGCGTTACTTCTTCGGCGCCGGGGCGGGCGCGGGCACCGCGGGCAGCTTCGGCGGCATCGCGGCGCTACCGGCGCCGCTGCCCTGCTGCTTGCCTTCCTGATCCGCGTCGACGATGCGGTAGTTCTTCACGCTGCGCTCGTCGAACTCGAACCAGCTCTCCTTGATCGCCTTCTCGAAGTCGGGCGCGAAGAACCGGAAGTGGTTCACGTTGTTCGACGAGTCGATGATGATCGACTGCGTCACGCGGAAGTTGTCCGGGCTGACGACGAGGAACAAATTCTTGTACTGCGCCGACGGCTTCTTCGGCGTGAGCTTGAGGACGACCTCGCCCTTCGCGCCGTACTTGTTCGTCTTGTCGAGCTCCGCATTGAACTCCGCCTTGAGGTCGCCCTTGCCATAGAGGAAAGAGACGGCGACCGGCATCAGATCGTTCTGCAGGCTCTTTTTGACGACCTGCATGTTGTCGTGCTCGACGACGTACAGGTTGGTGCCGTTCGAGATGAACGACTTCTTGACCTCGACCTTCGTCTTCTTCTTCTCGAGGTAGTCCCAGCGCATCTTGCCGGGCTTCATGATCCACGCGGTGCCGTCGCTCGTCTTCGTGCTGCCGAACGTGTCGTTCGTGACCGATTGACGGAACTGCGCGGTGACGTGTTTGATGTTCGAGTAGAACTTCTGGACGCTGTCGACGACATCGTTCGCCGACGCGGTTGCGGCGTTGCCTGTACCAGGCGCGGCCACGATGGGCGCGCTCTGCACGATGGCAGGTTGTGCGGGCGTCGCGGTTCCGAGCATGACTCGAGTGATGATTCCGAAGAGGTCAAACATGTCTAAGTCTCCAAGAGGGTGCCAACAAGCACCGCGTGGTTTGGACGCGGGCGGACAGGCTGGGATTCATGCGCGGAAGTGACTAGTTTTCTGGAGCAAGTTCGGTCGTAGCACGGAAGGGCGTCGAGTACCCTTACAACGGTGAGACCGCTGTGGCTCCTCACGGCATTCCTTGCGTGTAGCGGCGGGGGCACGCCGCGCACGCAAGTTCCTTCAGCCACGTCCGCGCCGGGCGAGTTTGCCGAAGAAGACCGCTTCGCGCCGAGCTATCCGAAGGCCGATGTATCGCGCGCGCTCCAGCGCGAGCGTGGCGCAGAAGCAACAGCCGAGCGCGTGCTCGCCGATCTCGAAGCGAAGGACGCGCCCTACGATCAGGTGCGCGTCGCCACCGCCGATCTCGCGGTGCGGCGCCGCTTCATCGCCACGCTCGAAGCGTGCGATCGCGAGGGTCGCGATTGCCCGCCACGCCTCGACGATCCGCCGTGGGCCTACGATCCGGATCCCGCGAAGCCCGTCGGTCCGCCCGTCACCGCCGACCTGCGCTTCGATCTCGACTCGTGGCGCAAGCTCTCGGCCGAGCTGCACGGCCGCGCCTGCGCGTGCCGCACGATCGCGTGCGTCGATTCCCTCGGCGTCGCGATCGGCGAGCTCGAGGCGCGCCCGATGCCCGACGTCCAGGGCGACGAGATCGCGAGTCTCTCGATCACGCGGGCTCGCGCGTGTCTGTTCCGCCTTCGCGGCAAGCAACATCGCCAGCGCGCACCGAGGATCGAGGAACCCTAGATCTCGAACGTGGCTTGCACGATCGGATTGCCGTAGCCCTCGACGTGCGGCGGCCACCCGCCGGTCTTCACCTCGAGGTTCGGCAGACGCTGATAGGAACCGATGCCGTGCGAGTGACCGCACAGCACGGTGATGCGCTGCGCGGGATGTGACTTCGCGTACGCGTCGAGCACCTCGCCCGTCGCGATGCACGTGAACCACGGCGTCCACGCGGGACCTGATTGCTCGCCGTCGTAGACGCACGCCTCGGGATACGGCGGCACGTGCGTGAGCACGAGCAGCTCGGGCGTTTGTTCGACGGCCGCGAGCTTGTCGGTGAGCAAGCGCGCCTCCGCGGCGCCGAGCCGCATCAGTTGCTCGTTGCGCGCGTCGCGATCGGTCTTCGTCTTCTTGAAGTCTTCGATCAGGTTCCAGTCGCTGAGCTGCACCGTCGATGCGAGGTCGCCGCAGCGCGCATCGCCCCAGCCGTCGACGCCGACCATCGTGATCTCCGGCGTCAGCTTGATCGGCGGGACGGCGGGCATGTACGTCGCGCGCTTGCTCGCCCGTGGGATGTCGCCGCGCACGACGCGGATGTTCGCGCGGTAGTAGTCGTGGTTGCCGAGGACGAAGTAGACCGGCGCGATCTGCTCGGCCATCTCCGACACGTACTTCGCGACGCTGTCGCCTTCTGCGATGTCACCCGTGATCAAGAGCGCGTCGGGCTGCTCTTCCTTCACGCGGTCGTAGAACGCTTTGAGTGCGAGCGGCCGCAGAAAGTTGAGATGGATGTCGGTGAGCCACGTGGCTCTCACGCTGTCGAGCGTACTACGCTTCACGCGATGAGCGACAAGTGTGCTGCGTGCAACCGCGAAGACATCGTGACCGCTAACGAGCGTGCGACGCAGCTTTGCGCAAGTTGTGCGAACGCACTCGGCGTCATCCCCATGCCACCACCACGCAAGCAGTTCGCGCCGTGCCGCTGTTGCAATGGGGCGAGCTTCATCCGCGCGATGCCGCGCGAGGTCGCCCCGATGCTCGACGGCGGGCCGCAAGTCACCTCGCCGATGGCCGTGACGTTCGGCGCGCAGGAGAGCGGGTGGCTCGGCATGCAGATCACGTCCGATACACGCCGCACGTTCGGGCTCCTCGAGATGTACGTCTGCCGCAGGTGCGGCTACGTCGAGTGGTACTGCTCCGATCCGCAGAACATCCCGGTCGGGCCGCAGTTCATGACGGATCTCGTCGAGCAGGCGGACGGCGGCCCGTATCGCTGAAAAATCGTGGCTACGCGTGCGCGACGAGCACTTCGCGCTTGTTCGTGTGATCCGGCGGGCTCACGACGCCCTGCTTCTCCATCTCCTCGACGAGACGGGCTGCGCGGTTGTAGCCGATGCGTAGCTGGCGCTGCACCCACGAGATCGATGCGTTGCGCGTCGTCGTCACGATGTAGACAGCCTTGTCGTACATATCGTCGTCGGACTTGCCGCTCGGCATCTGCATGTCGCCGCCGTCGCCCTCTTCTTCGCGCGGCTTGAGGATGTCGAGGTTGTAGACCGGACGGCCCTGCGTCTTGAGGAACTCGACGACCTTGTGGATCTCTTCCTCGTCGACGTAGCAGCCGTGCAGACGCTGCGGTGCGGCGCCGCGATCCGAGAACAACATGTCGCCGGCGCCGAGCAGCGCTTCGGCACCCGACTGATCGAGGATGGTGCGCGAGTCGATCTTCGACGCGACCGAGAACGCGATCCTCGACGGAAAGTTCGCCTTGATGAGCCCGGTGATGACGTCGACGGACGGACGCTGCGTCGCGAGGATCAGGTGGATGCCGGAGGCGCGTGCCTTCTGCGCGATGCGCGCGACGCTCGTCTCGACTTCTTTCGGCGCACACATCATGAGGTCGGCGAACTCGTCGATCACGACGACGATGTACGGCAGGCGGTGCAGCGGGCTCGAGACCTTCTCGCGCGCGTCGGCCTCTTCTGGTGAGTCGGCCGCGATCACCTTGCCGATGTCGTCCTCGAGCGCGGCGGCGGCTGCATCGGCGGCGGCCTTCAGCTTGTCGGCCTCGAGCTTCGCGAGCTGCTTGCCGACCTTGTCGTTGAAGGCCCCGATGTCACGCACGCCCATCTGCGCGAGCAGATCGTAGCGGCGGTCCATCTCTTCGACGGCCCAGCGCAGCGCGAGGTTCGCCTTCTTCGGATCGGTGACGACGGGAAGCAGCAGATGCGGCACGCCCTCGTAGATCGAGAGCTCGAGCATCTTCGGGTCGACCATGATCATGCGGACGTCTTCGGGGCTGCAGTGATAGAGCAGCGACGTGATGAACGCGTTGACCGCGACGGACTTGCCGGAGCCCGTCGTGCCGGCGACGAGGAGGTGCGGCATGCGGGCGAGATCGACGACGGATGGACCGCCCTCGATGTCCTTGCCGAGCGCGATCGGCAGCTTCGCGCGGCCTTTGACGAACGCCTCGTCGGCGAGGATCTCCTTGAGGAAGACCTTCTCGCGCGTCTTGTTCGGCACCTCGATGCCGACAGCGGCCTTGCCCGGAATTGGCGCGACGATGCGGACGCGAAGCGCTTCGAGCGCGAGTGCGAGGTCGTCGGTGAGGTTCGTGATCTTGTTGACGCGCGTGCCCGGTGCCGGCGCGAACTCGTACATCGTGACGACGGGGCCGGGGCGAATCGCGACGACGTCGCCCTTCACGCCGTAGTTCTCGAGCGTCTGCGTCAGCTTCGCGGAGAGCTCGAGCATCGCGGACTTGTCGATCGTGTTCTGCGAGCTCGCGTCGTACTTGAGCAGCTGGATCGAAGGCAGCTTGTAGTCGCCCTCGCCGAGCTTGATGAACGATTGGCGCTCGGCTTCGGCGGCCTGCTCCTTCTTCGCCATCTCCGCCTTGTCGGCGTGCTTGAAGCGCGACTCGACGATCATCGGACCGCCCGCGGGATCGGGCTCGGGCTTCGGCGCCTCCACCTTCGCCGCTGCCTCGGCCTTCGCTTCTTCGATCTCGGGAGCCTGCGTGCCGTGCGCCATGCGCGAGCGCTTCGGCGGCTTTGGCGAGAGGATCACGTCGGGCTCGACGGTCTCGCCCTCGACGACGATCGGGCCCGGCGGCGCGAGATCGATCTCGGTCGCCTGCACGGGCTTCTTCTTGCGCGACTTCTTCTCGGTCTTCTCGATGATCAGCGGATCGACCACGCCGTCGTCCTCTCCGACCTCGAGGACATCGTCTTCCTCGTCCTCGTCGTCATCGCGGCTGTTGTCTTTACCCGGCAAGATCGCGCGGAACACGTCGGCCCAGAAGCGCGCGAATGCGAACACGCCGTGCTGGATGCCGCGCGCGAAGAATGCGAGGCCGTGACCGATCGCGCGCAGGACCTCGCGCATGCGGAGCGGCGTCGCGACGACGACCGCGACGACGAGCCCGATCAACGCGAGCAGCGCCGTGCCCGCGGTGCTGATCACCGCGCGCAAGACCTCCGCAAGGTGCTCGCCGATCGCACCACCGGGTCCATGACCGGCGACGCGATACGTCGGCGCCCCCAGATGCACGAGCGTCGCGAGCGAGACCACGCCGATCACCACACCGACCGTGATGAGGATCGGCATCACGGGCTCGCGCTCGAGCAGGGTGCGCACCGCGGCCACGAGACCGAGCGCGATCAGGCAGTAGCCGGGGATGCCGGCGAGCCCGTAGAACAGGCCCGCGCTCGAGTTTCCGAACGGTCCCATCACGAGTCGGCCTGCTTGAAGCGAGAGCATCGCGATCAAGAGGAAGAGCCCGACCCCGAGACCAATCACGCCGAACACTTCCCGGCGCCGATCTTCCGTTTGAGCGGAAGATGCTCGAATATTTCGGTTTTTGGACATAAGTGTCCTTCTTTCGAGGACCACCTTATCCTACATTAGCTGACACCACCGCCCCAACTTTTCACGTCCGAACCATCTTCAGGCTCAGGCACGCTGGAACGATGGGCAAGCCGCGTGTCCCCCTCGATCCGGTCGCGGATCTGAGGCACCGGCTGGCGCGGCTACGCGGCGCGCCGATCGCGAAGATCCGCGCCTGCGTGCGGACCTGGTGGGCCGACCACGACTTCGATAAGTGCCCGGCCTCGATCGGCAAGCGCATCGCGACCGCGATGATCGAGCACCGGACGATCGAGGACAAGCTTGCGGGCATCGCGATCCTCGAAGATGCGGTGAGCGATCAGCTGCGCGTCACCGACCTGCCGGGATTCGCGCAGCTGTTCGACGACGGGCACATCTCCGATGCGGTCGTCGTCGACTGGTTCACGTCGAAGGTGCTCGTCGCGCTGCTTGCTCGCGCGGCGGGACGCATCGAGGTCGCGAGACAGATCGCGACGTGGCGCTACGCCGACACGATCTGGCAGCGCCGCGCCGCGTGCCTCGCGTTCCTCGAGCTCGCGCCCGCGGGTGACGACGCGATCACGGACATCGCGCTGCGCATCTGCGCGACTGTCCTTTGGTCGCACGAGCGCTTCGATCAGACCGCGGTCGGCTGGCTACTGCGCGAGCTGTCGCGCGGCGATCCGGCGCGCGTCGACACGTTCTTCCGGCGTCACGCGCGCTTCATGTCGAAGGAGTGCGCGCGCCACGCGGTCTCGAAGCTTCCGGTCACGCAGCGCACGGCATTACTCGCGCACCACAAGCGCGCGACCTCAATACGGCGTTAACGCGGTCGTGAACTGGTTCGAGCACGCGCCGGCGACCACGGTGCGGCCATCGGCGAGTCCGCACGTGATCGCGATGCACGATCCCGACGGGATGTGCTTCGCCAGCTCGGCGGTATCGCACGCGTACGCGCACAGACCCTTGTTCGGGACGATGCTGCACGCCGGCTCGTACGCGATCTCGGTCGGTGGCGCGCTCACGTAGGCGCTGCCGCCGACCTCGTCCCACCAGTCGGAGCTTGCGAGTGCGCGCGACACTTCGTCGTCGCACCCAGTCGGGCAGAGCTCTTTCTCGACGGTGCGACCACCGAGCCGACCTCCTTCATAGTCATCGGTAGCGCACGCAGTGCCGAACAAACAGAGAACGATCGTTAAGCGTGTGAGCATCACTTCCCACGGTAACGGATCTCGCTCGCGCTGCTCTACTGGTTTCGGTTAGCGCCGCGGTGCTCGCACTTGCGCGTACTGAACATTCAACACTGCGACGCGATCGAGTCGCATGCGACGTGGTTAGCGAACAGCTTCGACGTTGACCACTCGGCGCGATTTGCGTCCTGTCGCATCGGCGACCACGACCTCGTGTTTGCCGGGTGAGGGCTCCCAGTACATGCGGTCACTCGCGGCCGACGTACCGATCAACGCACCGTCGACGAACCACGAGACGTGCGACGACCGCGTCGATGCGGTGAGCGGGATCAGCTGGTTCTTCGTCGGCACGCCGGGGATCAGCGTGACGACCTGGCCGTCTGCGGGCGACAGCATCGTCGGCGCCGCGGAGGCGACGGTGTCGGCCACGCAGCCGTCGGCGAACACCGGCGCTTCCGGCACGGCGCGGTTGCGCTCGCCGAGCCACGCGGCGACTGCGCTCGGCAGCACGATGAACGTCTTGCGATCGTAGCTCGCGTCGGCGACGCGACACGCTGGCAACACCGCGCGGCCCGTCACGCGGTCGACGTCGTACGCCTGATGAAATGGATCGGGCGTGGTCGGTACCGCGTGCACGGGCGCGAGGGCCTTCGAGCGAGCCGGGCAGGCGTCGGTAGCGGGATATCCGGAGTACGTGCAGACATCGATCGCGACGAGCTCGTCGGGCTGCTGCTGCGTCGGAACTCCGCGCGCGCGATCCGAGAGTCCTTCGAGGACGTCGAACAACAACGGGCCCGCTGCGTCGGAACCGACGAGCTCGGCGGTCGGCGTGTTGTCGACGTTGCCGGTCCACACGACGGCGGTGTACGCGGGATTCGAGCCGATCGCCCACGCGTCCTTGAAGCCGAAGCTCGTGCCGGTCTTCCAGTGAATGTCGGGAGGCATCCCGCTCACGCGCCGGCGCGGAAAATCGGGACGGTCCTTGAGCGAGAGCGTCTGCTTGGTCAGCCACGCGGCGCCCGGGCCGAAGATCGGCGACGGCGCTTGCTCGACGTCGCTCGTGACGAGGCGTAGCGGCTTATACGTGCCGTTGTCTGCGAGCGTCGCGTAGAGCGATGCGAGCTCGAGCGGTGTCAGCTCGATGCCGCCGATGATCATCGAGAGGCCATACTTGCCGGGCTCGAGCCGCGACATCGACATGCCCATCCGGCCGAGCTCGTGGAGGAACGGCTCGATGCCGAACTGCTGGAGCAGATCGACGAACGGGATGTTGAGCGAACGCGACAGCGAGTCATCGAGGCGTACGAGGCCGGCCCAGTCACCGTCGAAGTTCTTCGGCCGATAGGTTCCGTATTGCGTCGGCACGTCGGGCACGAGGTAGCCCGGCAGGGCCAAGCCCTTGTCGATCGCGAGCGCGTAGAGGAACGGCTTGAGTGTCGAGCCCGGCGAACGCGGGCGATCGAACATCGCGATCTGTCCGCCGTGATCGACGTCGTGAAAATCGAGCGAGCCGACGAGCGCGACGACCTCGCGCGTACGGTGATCGACAACGACGACCGCACCCGAGTAGATGCCCTTCGTGCGGAGCTCCGGCGCGCGCAAGCGGACCTCGCGCTCGACGAGCATCTGCGTGCCACGATCGAGCGTCGAGCGGATCTCGGTCTGGCCCTTGAAGCGACGCGCGAGCACGTACGCGGCGTGTGGGGCCTCACGCGGCATCTTGAGGCGCTGCGCCGGCGGCGGCGTCGCGGCGGCATCTGCGCGCGCGATCTCGGCGTCGGTCTTCACGAACACGCCCGCATCGATCAGCTTCGCGAGGATCGCGTCGCGCCGCGCACGCAGCCGCTCCGTGTTCGCGGGCTTCGGCGCGAACCGCGACGGACCTTGCGGGACCGCGAGCAGCGTCGAGATCTCGAGCGGCGTCAGGTGCTGCGCGCCGTGACCGAAGTACGACCACGCCGCGGACTCGATGCCCTCGACGTTGCCGCCGTACGGCGTGCGCAACAGGTACTGCTCGAGGATCTCGTCCTTCGTCATCCGCATGTCGAGCTGCGTCGCGCGGAACATGTCGATCAGCTTGTTCTTCACCGTGCGTGGGCGCGGCTCGAGCAAGCGCGCGAGCTGCATCGTCAGCGTCGAGCCGCCCGAGACGCGGCGCATCCGCGTGGCGTTGCTCCAGGCAGCGCGCAGCATCGCGATTGTATCGACGCCGTCGTGCGACCAGAACCGCTTGTCCTCGAGTGCGACGAGCGCCTGCACGTACTTCGGATCGATGCGGTCGAGCGTGACCGGCAGCCGCCACTTCTCGTCGTCGGTGAGGAAGACGTAGGCGGGTCGGCCGTCGCGGTATTCGACGACGACCGAGGCCTTCGCCTCGTACGCCGGCAATGGCACGCAGAAGACGAGCGCGAGCACCACGAGCAGGAGCCCGTTGAACACTGCAAGTGCAGTGACGAGCCACTTCGCGACGCGCGCGATCCGCGCGAAGCGCTTGCGCCGCTTCGCGGTCCGCTGCAAGCGGATCAGATCGTCTTGCCAGTCCATGGTCCACCCACGATGGCGGTGCCGCCCTTGGCGCGCGCCCACAGCGTCGGGTCATACATCGCCTCGGCTTCGATCGGCGGGATGGTGAACTTGCCCGACGTCACCGCGCGCACGCTGTACACGATCGTCTTCTTCGTCTTCGGCGCGAGCGAGCCGAACGCCTGCAGGCGGTCGTCACGCATGTTCATGAAGTCCATCGCCCACAGGTGCTCGGGATCGACCCAGTCGAGCTTCGTCGTGCGGCCGAGGCGCGGGTTCTCGATCTCGAAGCCCGCGGGCAACCGATCGACGAGCGCGATGTTCTGGATCACCGCGCCGCTCGTGTTCTCGACCTCGATCTCGACGAACAGCACGTTGCCGAGCTTGAGCGCATCCGGTTTCGTGACGTCGATCTCCGTGCCGTCCTGATCGCGGTACGTGCGCGAGATGCTCATCCCGTTGCCGCCGACCTTGTACGTCGCGTTCGTCCGCACGCCCTCGCTGTTGACGACGAGCCACAGGCCCTGCGCCGACGCGGGCACCTCGAGCGACAGTGTCTTGTACTCCGACGCGCGCGACAGCGCCCACGTCTTGTCGTTCGACGCCGCCTTGGTCTTGCGCGCATCGACGGCCTTGCCGTCGGCGATCAGCGTGCCGGCCGCCGTGCCCTTCGCCGAGACGGCGCGCACCCACTTGCCGAGACCCGTCACGCCCCACACGAGCTCCTGCGTGTTGTAGTACTGCGACGCCTGACCGACGAGGCCTTCGGCGACGCGCTGCGCGAGGAGCTCACCCGCCGCGTCGTTGCCGAACATGTCGAAGAACGTCGACAGCATCAGACCGCGGCGGCGCAGGTCCGAGTAGAAGCTCCAGCTGTTGACGCGCTCGCCTTTGATCGGCGACACGTCGACGGCCTTGAGGTCCTTCTCGAAGCGGCGGTCGCCCGCGTGCCACAGCGCCGCCTTCAGCATGTAGAGGTCTTCCGCTTGTTCGCCGGTGATCTTGGCTTGGCTGCCGGCCACGGGCGCCGGGATCTCGGAGATCAGCTTCTGGATGCGCGCCTTCTTGCCCTTGCCGTGAATCGCGAGCACGTAGTGGAGGTACGCCTCGGCCTGCTCGTCGTGGTAGCTGAACTTGTCGCGCACGACGCGGCCACGCTCGTGCTGCGCGACGCGACCTTCGATCCACGTGATGATCTCCTTGAGCCGATCATCGGGCACCGCGTAGCCCGCCTTCTTCGCATCGAGCAGCATGTGCGTCGCGTACGCGGTCGCCCACTCGAGCGGCTCCGTCGAGCCGGGCCAGTAGCCGAAGCCGCCCGATGGCGTCTCCATCGAGAGCACGCGGTTGATGCCGGCGAGGATCATGTCCTCGAGCTTCATGGCCGCGAGCTTGTCGTCGACTTGCTCGGCGAGCGCACCGACGTAGAGCAGCGGGCGCGTCGTCGACGTCGTCTGCTCGATGCAGCCGTACGGGTAGTGGATGAGATACTTGAGGTGCTCGAACGACTCGCCGTACGGGTTCGTCGTCAGCCAGAACGTCGTCTTCTCGCTCGTCGGCGCCCAGCCCTTGAGCGCGGTGAGCTTCGTCAGATCGACGGTGGTGCCATCGACCTTGATCTTCTGCACCGTGCGCTCCTTCGGGCCCGCGGGCAGGAATGGCACATCGACTTCGTCCTTCACCTCGAGCGTGCCGACCGCTTTACCCGTCGCCTTCGCGACGACGCGGAACTTCGCGGCACCGCCGGGAATCATCGCCTTGGCCGAGAACACGAGCGTCTCGGCGCGGCCGTCTTCGAGCCGCAGGCTGCCCTTGTCCTTGCCCATGAACGAGATCGGCATCGGGCCCGTCTTCGGCGTCACCAGACCGGCGACCGGCAAGTGCTCGCTGACGAGCTGGAGCGAGACGTCGAGCGGGCCGCCCGACACGTTCGTCAGGAACACCGGAATCTGCATCTCGTCACCCTGCGTGACGAAGCGCGGGAACGTCACCTGAACGACGAGCGGGTCGCGCACGATCACGTTCGCTTCGGCGCGGCCGACCTTCGACGCGCCCGACGTCACGACCATCACGCGAAGCTTGCCGCGATACGAAGGGATCTCGAACGGCACGGTGATCTTGCCGGTCGCCGGCACCTGCACGATTCCGGAGAACAACGCGACCGGCTTCACCGGCTGGACGCGGTCCTGACCGAGGTCACCGCCGTTATCACCCTCGCCATAGTCGTCGCCGCCGCCCGTCTTCGATGACGTGCCGGCTGCCTGGTGCAGCATCGTCCAGCCGATCGTCTCGTAGGTCTCGACACCGAGCGCGCGCTTCGCGAACAGCGCCGCGAGCGGGTTCGGCGTCTGGAAGTTGGTCAGCGAGAGGATGCCTTCGTCGACCACTGCGATCGTCGCGAACGTGGCTTCCGTTTGTTTGCCGAGATCGAGCGTCACTTGCAGTGGGCTCGAGCTGCGGATCTCTTTCGGCACATTGATCGTCACGCCCTGCGTGAGCTCCGTCGGAGCGACGCGCGCCGACGCGACGCCGAGCGCGCGGTCCGGCATGAACGCGTCCTTGCTCTCGAGGTGTGGATCCTTGACGAGGAACGCGCTGACGTAGACGTTCGGCGCGAACTTGTCGACGGCGAACGACCACGTGGCTTCGTTGCTCGTCGCGTCGCGCCACTCCGCCTTGAGGACCTTGTCGGTCTCGACGGTCCACAGCAGCTTGCCCTTGTACGGCGTCTTCACCTTCACGGTGACCGTCTTGCCGACCTCGATGTCCTTCGCGAGATCGATCTTGAGCTGCGTCGGGCGAGCGGGGCGCGGCGTCTGATCGACCGTGTTGCCCTCGTAGTAGCCGTAGTAGTCGTACGGGTACTCGCCGTCGAGCACGAGCTCGCTCTTCGCCTTGCCGGCGGTGACGCGCACCGCGTAGCCCGCGGGCGATTCGCCCGGCTGCACTTCGAACGTGAACTTGCCGTCGGCACCGACGGTCGCGGTCTTCTTGCCCTCCGGCACTTCGCGCATCGAGCGGTCGTAGCGAGATTCGCCGGAGTACTCGTCGTAGCCGTACCCGTAGTCAGCCTCGAGGTGCACGAGCTCGATCGCGAGGTTCTTCGCCGCGCCAGGCATCGGCTTGCCGGCCCAGTCGACGAGCATGCCCTCGACGACGAACGTCTCGCCCGCGACGGCGCGCGTCGCCTTCGACTTGAGGCCGATGTAGAACTTCTCCGGGTGCACGGTCGCGCTCGTGCTGCGCACCGTCGCGCGGCCGCTGCCCGCCTCGAGCACCGAGACCACCGCGGTGAGATCCGCCGTCTGCGTGAACGGCGTCGTCGCCTCGGGGCACGCGATCGTGAGCTTGCCCGCCGGGTCGAGCTGACCCTGCGCATCACCGAGCGGAACGGCCTTGCCGCGCGGCTCGACGCCGTACGTCAGATCGCCGTTCGTCTCCGGCGCAAACCGCGACGGCTCGACGGAGCACTTGACCTCGACGCCCGAGTCCATCGCGTTGCCGCCGAACAGGTAGCGCGCCGAGACATCGATCTCGACCTTGCCGCCCGTCAGCACTTCTTCCTTCTTCGGCGCGACCGTCACGGCCATGCGCTCGGGGACGAACTCCTCGACCTGCAGCGCGTAGCTCGCGAGCGGCTTGTCCGCGACGGAGAACTGCACGGTCCAGTGGCCGGTATCCGCGAATGCGGGCATCGCGTGATCGAACGAGATCACACCGCCGGCATTCGTCTTGAGCGCGATCTTGCGCACGACCTTCGCGCGCGGATCGATCAGCTTCACGTCGACGGGCAGCACCTGGTCGGGCGCGCGGTCCTTCACATCGCGCACGATCGCGGTGACGTGCGCGGTATCGCCGGGGCGATAGACGCCGCGGTCCGCGTAGACCGCCGCGCGGTACGGCGTGTCCATCACGTACGGCTGACCCGACGTGTTCGACTCGGCGACCGACGACTTCAGATCCGCATAGCGGATGTATGTGAGGTCATCGCCCTTCTTCGCGATGATCGCGAACGGCTCCGCTTGATCCGGATCCGCGTCGGGCTTCGCCGCGAGCGTGCAGCCCGAGGCGCCGCTCGTCGAGCACCGCGCGACGACCTTGCCGCTCTGGCGCACGAGGCTCATGTCGACGCCGTCGAGGAGCGCGCCCGTGTTCATGTCGAGCGCCCACACCTTGACGGTCTGGTCCCACGGCTTCTTCGGATCCGACGTCTTCTTCGCGACCAAGGACACGTTCGTGAGCAACAGGCGCGACGTCGACTGCACGCCGAGCCCGACGAGCTTCATCTCGAGGACGCCCTTCGTCGATGCGGGCAACAGCGACGCGACATCGAGCCACGTCGTCGTCATGGCGTCGGGATTGCCGCGCAGCGGGATCTCTTTCTTGAGGATCAAGTTGCTCGTGCGCTCGTCGGCAGCGTCCTGCTGGCCGCTCATCCAGAACACGAGGTTCTCTTGCGGGATGTGGCGAACGATCAGGTTCACCGCCTCGACGTTGGTGTGCTTGATGCCGAGGTTGTTCCACGCGCTGCGCGGGAGGTAGCGGCCGCTCGCCGCGAACGACATCGCCGGGCGGCGCGCCTTCACCGAGAACGACTTCGAGAACGGCGCGATCATCACGCCACCGTCGACGGACGTCGCGCCCGGATCGATCTTGATCTTGTACGCGCCGCGCTTGAAGTCACCGAACACGCGAAAGCCGGCGCGGCCGCCGGCGATGTACGTGCCCTTCACGGCGGGCGTGAACGTGACCTTCTTGAGCGCTTCCTCGGAGAGCTGGCAGCGCTGCGAGATGTTGTAGTAGGTGCCCTCGCCGTAGTGCGAGCGCGAGCCGGTGGCGGCTTTGTCGTCGCAGATCACCTCGAGGTAGAAGCCGCTCGCGCCTTCGATGACCTCGACGTTCTTGATCGTGATCGCCTTGTTGTCGGCGACCACGAGCTCGGCCTTTGCCGCCGGCGCCTTGGTGTCGAGGAGCGACGGCACCTTTCCGTCGAGCGAGACGGCGAGCTTCGCGCCGAGCTTGATGTTCGGATCCGTGATCTGCACGATCACGGTGTTCTGCGCGCGGCTCGGCATGACCTGCACGCCGGCCGGCTTCTTGCCGTTCACGGTGAGCGTCATGTGCTGGGTCGCGAGGTTCGCGAGCAGCGCACCCGAAAACGTCAGCTCCATCGTCGCCACGTTCTTGGTGACGTCGATCTGTTGCGGCGCCCAGCCGAGGAACTTGAACGCGGGCGTCTTGAACGAGTGGGTCCACTTCGCGGCGGGCGCGGCGATCTCGCCGTCGCGCGTCTCGACCTTCTCGAGCGTGAACGTGTACTGCGTGTCGAACGCCAGCGGGCCTTCGGGCGTGAAGGTCAACCCCGAGATGCTCGAGTAGCTGAGCCGCCCCTTCGTCTCGGGTGTGATCTTCAAGACCGACTTGCTCGACTGTCCACCGACCAGATCGCCGTCGATCATCGGTGTCGCCATCTCGATCACGACGGCCGTCGGGACGACGCCATCGACACCGAGCTCGTGGATCACCGGTGCGAGCTTGTCGGCGGTGAGCGCGACGCGCTTCGGTGGTCCATCGACCTTGCCGTCGGGCTCGTCGGCCGCAGAGCCCGGCGTCGAGAGTTTCGGATCAGCTTTCTTGCCGTCCGAATCGCGGCCGCCGCATCCGATCGCAAAACTGAAGATAGCTAGGCAGAGCGCACGGTTCTTCATGGTTCCTCGTCAACCGAACCAACGCGTGGCTCGCGAGGAACATTTCGCCGGAGTGGGAAGGACCGGGAAGGAACTCGATCAGTTACGCGTACGCCGCTTTTACTCGCAGGGCAGCGCGCCGGTGAAGATGCGGATGTCGTCCATGGCCGCGTCCGTCTTGGCGAACGACGGAGTCCACACGACATTGCGACCCATGTGCGGCCTGTACTGCGAGGCGAGCGAGCCGGCGGGCGCCGCAAAGCTGAACTTCTTCTCGCCGTCGAAGCAGACGTTGACGAGCCCGCCCTTGTGGACGACGCGCACGAAGTGCCAGGCGTTGTCGGCGGGGTACGGCATGATGTCGCCCGCAAACGTCAGAGGATTGCCGGCGCCGGTGCACGTCGTGACCTCCATCTTCGGTCCGTTGTTATCGAAGATGACGACGCCGATGCCGCCTTTGTTGTTTAGATCGAGATCCGAGAACACCCACGCGTCGTAGAGCGGCACGAACACGTCGTGGCGCACCCAGAACTGCAGCGTCGTGTCTTCGTTACGCAAAGCAAGGTTTGTCCCCTTGTAGTAGCGGTCGACCATGATGTCGGCCGCCATGCCTTGCTCGGGAAACGGACCGGCGGTGAGCGTCGGCGTCTCCATCATGCTGGTCTCCCAGTTCGCGTACGTGAAGTCGCCGCCGCACAGGTTGTCGACGCCCATGCCCATCGCGGCGCTGAACGACAGCGCGAGCTGACAGTTCGCGGGAAACGTCGCGGCCGTGCCGCTGACGAACATCTGGACGCCGACGTTCTGCACCGCCGCGGCCGCGCTGAGTGACATCAGGATGCGATCGTTCGCGAGCGCGTCGATCGTGATCGTCGTCTCGAGCATGTTCGCGGCGAGCGCCATCCCGGTGAACAGCACGTCCTCGCGGCTGTTGCGGTAGAGGCGCACCGTGTGATCGCCCGCGCCCGGCGGTACCGCCACCTTGAGCGAGATCTGGACGACCTGGTTCATCGGCGCCTTGAGCTCGATCGCGGGCTCGTTCGCCGCACCCGAGGCACCGACGAGCAGTGCGCCGGGCAGCGCCGAGCACGCGTGCTCCGTCGACCCGGCCTTGCACTTGCCGACGAAGTTCGCGGTCTCGACGGTACCGATCATCGTCCCGCTCGCGGCCTCGAGAGCCATCGGCGTCCACGTGCGGTTCTTGCGATCCTCGAGGTAGCGCCAGCGGCCATTCGCGCCGCCCGGCGTGCCGTCGAAGTCGCCCGCGGCATCACCGACACATGGCGCGGTGCACATGTTCGCGACGGCCATCTCGCCGCCGGTGCCACCGTCTTTGTCTCCGCCATTGGCAAACAGCGACTGGCTGCACGCGGTCAGCAGCAGCAGGGATGCGATTCTCAGAACCACAGCTCACCTCCGACGAAGGTGGGGAACGTCGTGCCGCGCTCTTTGCCGGCATAGCTCGCGAGCGACTCGATGCGGAACGACAGCATCGGCATCGCGCGAATGCGAAGGCCGAGCCCACCCGCGCCCGCGACGAAGGTCTCGCCGCCCATCTCGTCGCCCGGGAACGCGATCGGAACCGCGAGGATCGCGTGCGCCGAGATCGCGTCGCCCGCGATCCGCACGCGCACGGTCGGCATCACCGCGTACGCGACGAGGATGCCCTCGACGCCGAGCTGCAAGCGCGAGTGCACTTGTACGCCCACGCCGAGCGAGGGCGCGCCGGTATCCGCGACCGCGCGCAGATTCGTGCCGAAGCCGGCGCCGATCGAGAACCGCTTCAGCCTGGGCTTGTCGACGATAGGGCCGCCCGTCGATGTCGGGCCGGTGATCGCGACGCCGACTTCTTCCTTGGGCTTCGGTGCTTCGGAGAGCGTCAGCGAGATCTCGGCCTCGTCACCGGAGGCAACACGCAGCGTGCGCTCGGCATCCTTGAAGCCCTCGGCCTTCGCGATGATCTTGTGCTCGCCGGGTGGCAGCACGAGCGGCATCGGGACCGGCATGGTGCCGAGCGGCGCACCGTCGAGGAACAGCTGTGCGTAGGGCGGACCCTGGATCACGATCGTGATGCGGGCGATGCGCGCGAGGATCGCATCGAGCTCGGTCTGCGCGGTGTTGAGCCGCGTCGCCGGCACCTGGCCTTTGCCTTCCTTGATGAAGCGCTCGTAGAACCGGATCGCTTCGCCGTAGTTCGAGAGCTCGCGGTAACAGCCCGCGATGTTGTAGAGCACGAGCGGGTGCGGCGCGATCTCGTAGGCGCGTTCGAACTCGGCGAGCGCCTCCTTGAACTTGCCTTCCTTGAACAGCGCGACACCCGCCTTGAAGTGACGGTCCGCTTCCTTCTGCTCTTTCTTTGCCCCGGCAGACGGCTTCTTCGGTTCCTTCGCGTATGCGGGGACCGAAGCGGCCAGCAGGGCAATGATGATCGCGCGGCGCATGCTCAATCGTACGGGCTCTTGGTGTCGATGATGGCCGGCTTGCCGTCTTTCGCACCGGGCGGCTTCCTCGGCCGATTTGTCGGCTTCTGACCGACCTTGTCGAGCTTGACGACGAGCTTCTGCGTCTCGCTGAAGCTGACGTCTTCCTCGTAGGGCTGAAAGCCTTTCGCCGTGATCGTGACCTTGTGGGTCTTGTCGTCCTTGTCGACCTCGAGCTGAGCGCCATCGATCGGCGTCCCGTCGATGGCGATCTTCGCGGTCTTCGGCACGATGTCGAAGCGCAGCGTGACCTTGACCGGTGCGGCGGGCGCGGCGGGCTCGACAGGCAGCGACTCGACGACGGGCGGCTTGGTCTCGACGACGGGCGTTGGCGGCGGCTCGATGGCGGGTCCCGTCGACGGCATCACGACCTGCGCGGGCTTGTCCTCGCTGCGCTGCGTCGCCGCGAACACGGCGCCCGCGATGCCGAGCGCTGCGACGCCCGCGATCACGAGCGGCAGCTTCGACGAGCGCTTCATCGCCGAGGGCTTCGCCGCGACAGTCGCGATCTGCGGCGTCGGCAAGAGCGGCGACGACGACTTGACGCCCATGTTCGACTGCGACATCCGCTCGATCATGTGGTCGCGGAAGTTCGGGCGACAGAACGCGAGCAGCGCGTGCTCGAGCTCCGTCGCGCTCTGCGGCCGCTGGCTCGGCTCGAGCGACATCGATCGCATCACGATCTCCTCGAGCGGCGGCGGCAAGTCGGGGCGCTTCGTACGTGGACGCGCGTAGTCGCCGTGCATCACGCGATACATGAGCTGGTTGTAGTTGTCGGCCTTGATCGGGACTTCGCCGACCAGCATCTCGTACATGATGACGCCGATCGAGTAGAGGTCCGCGGCGGGTCCGATATCTGTCTCGCCGCGCGCTTGCTCGGGCGACATGTAATACGGCGTGCCGAGAACGAGGCCCGTCGTGGTCAGGCGGAACTCTTGCTCGAGGCCCGACGCGCGCGAGATGCCGAAGTCGAGCAGCTTCACCATCTCGCCGCGGCTCTGGCGAACGAGGAACACGTTGTCGGGCTTGAGGTCGCGATGCACGACGCCTGCGGCGTGGGCGGCGGCGAGTGGCGAGAGGATCGAGCAGCCGAGCTCGCACGCGACCTCGACCGGCATCTGTTGTCCCGCGCGCAGGCGACCCGAGAGCGGCTCGCCCTCCAGCAGCTCCATGACGATGAACGACTCGCCGCTCGCGCTGCGGCCGAGGTCGGTGACCTGCGCGATGCCCTCGTGCCCGATCTGCGATGCAGTGATCGCCTCGCGATGAAAGCGATCGAGCATCGCCTTTGACGCGAGCTGCGGATTGAGGACCTTGATCGCGACCCGCTTGCGCAGCTGCGTGTGCGTGCCTTCATAGACCGCACCCATGCCGCCGACCGCGATCAGCCGCTCGATGCGGTACTTGTCATCGAGCATCGTGCCCGACGTCAGCGTACGCAGCTCCGGCGCGCCCTCCACGCGGCAATCCTACCCCGTGGACCCCCTGATTTCACGGGTGACTTGAGGCCGCTTGCACAGTTCGCGCACCGGCGCTGAGCGGCTTGTGAGCAACGGCGAGCGCACCTTCGCACGAACTATCGCCGAGGCGTGAAGCTACGCGCCTGCGCGACAGCGTGGCGCGCGACCGGTCGCGTTGCACGAACTGTCACTCTCGATCGACCCCGCGCGACGAATTCACGCGGGCACGATTTCTGAAAACTGTCCGCGCACGATCACCGCGCGGTGCGGTGGGACCGGATCGGCATGCGCCGAGCTGGGCTGCTGCGTGCGCGATCGTGCGACGCCGCGGTGTACGGTTCGCACTCTTGAGACGGAGTCAACAATGCAGAGATCAGTGTTCACGACGTGCGCGGCGACCACAGCGCTGGCCCTGGCTGCGTGCACCATCGGCGATGAAGCACCGGTGATCGACGAAGAGCTACCGACCGAAGACGCGCCCATCGATCGCATCGTCCGCGTCGCCGAGCCGATTCCAAACCGCTACATCGTCGCGCTGGCGGTCCCGTCGGCGAAGGCGCTCGTCGCGGCACCGATCCCGCGGATGATCGACGAGCTGTCCGGGGCCTACAGCGCGGTGCGTGTCGACCAGCGCTGGCAACACGGGTTCCTCGGCTTCAGCGCCGAGATGGATGAGGCGACCGCGCTCGCCCTCGCTGCGGACCCGCGCGTCGAGCTCGTGCAGGAGGACGGTGTCGTTCGCGCGAGCGAGACCCAGCCGAACGCGACGTGGGGCCTCGATCGCGTCGACCAGGCCTCGTTGCCGCTCTCGGGCTCGTACACCTATCCCAACACCGGCAGCGGAACGACGGTCTACGTGATCGACACCGGCATCCGCACCTCACACGCCGAGTTCGGTGGGCGCGCCGTGCACGGCTTCACCGCGATCAACGACGGCAACGGCTCCAACGACTGCAACGGCCACGGCACCCACGTCGCGGGCACCGTCGGCAGTGCGCGGTGGGGCGTGGCCAAGGCGACGCGGCTCGTGGCGGTGCGCGTGCTCGGTTGCAGCGGCAGCGGATCGGACTCCGGCGTGATCAGCGGCATGGACTGGGTCGCGCAGAACCATACGGGGCCGTCGGTCATCAACATGAGCCTCGGCGGTGGTGCCTCCGCCGCGACCGATGCCGCCGTCAAGCGTGCGCATGACGCCGGCGTCACCGTTGTCGTGGCGGCCGGCAACGAGAACCAGAACGCTTGCAATGTGTCCCCGTCGCGCGCGCCCGAGGCGGTCACGGTCGGCTCGTCGACCTCGACCGATGGCCGCTCAAGCTTCTCGAACTTCGGCACGTGCGTCGACATCTTCGCGCCGGGCTCGAGCATCACGAGCGCCTCGTCCTCCAGCACCACCGGCAGTAGCGTGCTGTCGGGGACATCGATGGCGAGCCCGCACGTGGCGGGTGCGGCCGCGCTGTACCTCGCCGCGAACCCGTCGGCGACGCCGTCGCAGGTCGCTTCCGCGCTCGCGACCAACGCGACGCCGAACAAGCTGTCGGGTGTGAACGGTTCGCCGAACAAGTTGCTCTCCGTCGCCTTCATCGGTGGTGGCGGCGAGCCACCACCACCTCCGCCGCCACCAACAGGTACGCCACGAACCGGCACGAGCGACTCGTCGGTCGCGCGCAACACGTGGCGCCGGTACCAACCGCTGACCGTCCTCGCCGGCACGACCTTCAAGGTCACGCTCGCGGGCAGCGGCGATCCCGATCTCTACATCCGCTTCGGCGCGCAACCGACGACCGCGACCTATCACTGCGCGTCGGAAGGACCAACGGCCACCGAGACTTGTTCGATCGCCGTTCCGGCTGGCGCCACGCAGGCGCACATCGGCGTGTACGGGTACACCGCGGCCAGCTTCCACCTCGAGGCGAGCTGGGTCCAGCCGTAATCAGAAGACGAACTGGATGCCGGCGTCGAACGTCAGTGACGCTTTGTATTTGTACTCGGCCCGCAACAACTTCGGGTCACTGCCGTCGTCGAGGCGCTTCACGTCGAGGAACCGCGCGCCGAACCCCGAGGTCAGCGCGATGCGGCGCGAGAACGCCGGCACGGCGATCCACATCCCGAGGCGCGGCCGGATCAAGTCGAGCGCGACGTTCGCGTAGTTGTCGTATTTGCCCGCGGGCCGCAACGCCATCTCGGCGAGCGGCGCGACGAAGTCGATCGCGGACAGCTCGAGGCCGACGTAGTCGTTGATCGCGAGCATGAACGTCGGGAAGTCGGCGGCGACGACGTACCGGCGCGAGTCACCGTCGGTGGTCGCGTACGGTTCGTTGAACGACAGCCGCATCGACAGCCGCGGCAAGAAGCGAAATCGCACGCGATCGCCGACGCGCGGCACGCCGCGATGCTGCGCCGACAGCAGCAGCTCCTTCGCGGACGAGCGGAACGCGGCGCGCGCGACCTGCTCGCTCACGCCTTCGTTGGTATCGAGCAAATACGCGGTCAGCGAGAGGAAGAACGTCTCGTGCGGGCGGCTCGTGTCGCGGAGCTTGAGATCGAGTGCGGAGCGCATGGACTCCATCGCGAGCGAGCGAAAATCCGCGCGCATCACCATCCGCAACCAGTCGCCGATGTCGATCGTCGCCGCGCCGCCACTCGCCTGCTGGTCGAGGAACGCGAGGATCTTGTTGTTCTGGATCGTCTCCTTGTCGAGCGACGCGCGCGCGACGTACAGCAGCTCCGCGATGTCGAGCTCCTCGAAGCTCTTCTGCTTCTTCTCGGACCACAGATACCAGCGCGCGCGTAGCTCCGTCACGAGACGCGCCGTCCGGTGAAGCGCGCGCAGTGCCGCCTTCGTATCGGACGAGACCGTCTGGCCCGCATAGAACAGATACGAGGCGAGGGCAGGTGGCACGAGCGTTCGCAGCTCCCAGATCCGTCGCGACAGCTTGCGGAACTTCAGCACCGCTGGCGTCAGGAACTTCGCCGGCGCGCCCGAGTACTTTCCGTTTGCACCGAGCGTCACGCGAAACGGCGCGCGCTTGAGCCACGACACCTGGACCTGCGAGCCCGTCTCGAAGCGCTTCGAACCAGCGGTGCACGCGCCGGCTACCGCGCCCTCCTTGCCCGCCGGGCACTCCTTGTCCCACGCGAGCTCCGCGAAGATGCGATACGCGCCGTCGTCGTCAAAGCGATCCGAATCGATGTCGCGGATCGCCTTCTCGAGCTCCCAGTGCGGAATGTCGTGCGTGAACGTGTGGCCCCCTTCTTTGACGGTCACCTTCGCCACGAGGTTGAGCTCGAGCTTCTTGTGCGTGACCGCGAAACACACCCAGCTGAACGCGCCGGCCGGATCGTCGAGCGCCGACTTCACCTCCGCGAAGTCACCACACCGCTTCTCGAGCGCGTCGTCCGAAAGCAGGGCACCGAGGTCGGGGTTCGCGAGCGCCTCGAGCAGCGGTGTCGGCAAGTCCTTCGGCAAGTCGACCCACGCCGTGAGCACGTCGCGCATCCGTCCGCCGACGGTCTTCTCGCTGACCTCCGCGAGCACGATCTCCGCGAGCGCATCGACGAGGTGCTGCCGCACTTCACCTCGTCCCTTCAGCGCAGCCAGGACGGCCAGGCCGATGTGACACGCGACGCGCCGCTCCGGTCCCGGCTTCGCGCGCCGACACTCGACCTCGACGAGCGGCCGCTTCTGCCCGACGATCGCGTCGAGCAGGCGCTTGCAGCCGTCGCTGTCCGCGGCGCCCTTCTTCGCGCAGCTGAAGAACCGCTTCGCGCTCGCGACGATGTCGCCGTCACCGCCGCCCGTCGACACGTGCCAGTACACGAAGTCGGCGATCGCGACGGTGAGGTCATCCTTGAGCACGCGCCCCAAGCTGCCCCAATACGGCGAGCCCATGCGCTCGAGGGTTCCGTGCATGTAAAACGCGAGCGCGGGGCTGCGATGCTCGATCGTCCTCACGACCGAGCCGGTGACCTCGGTCTGGATCAGCTCCTCGATGACATCGCGAACGTCACCGTAGAGCGACGACGCGAGATCCGCGCGTGCAGGTCGTGCAAACGAGCACAGGAGTACCAACGTGACGATCCACCGCATCCACCAGATCGTAACCCAGCGCGCTCTCTGTCAGGTGGGAGAGGAGCTCTCCGGCTCGTCCACTTCCGCGTCGATATCGACGTCGCCGGCCCGGCCCTCGACGTTTGCATCGTCATCGGACTCCGGGGACGGCGACGTCAGGTCGTCGTCGTCCGCGATCTCTTCTTGTGGGAGCGCCTCGAGCTCGGCCGTGGCCTGCGCATCTTCGCGTTCGCGGTCCGCGAAGTATTGCGAGACCTGCTCGGCTGCCTTGCGGTTCATGCCCGGCGCCTTCGCGAGATCGTCGACGGTTGCTTGCCGCACGGCGCGCACGCTGCCGAAGTGCTTGAGCAGGCGCTGGCGGCGTGTGGTGCCGATTCCGGGGATGACGTCGAGCTCGCTGCGTAGCGACTGCTTCGTGCGGCGATCGCGATGGAACGTGTTCGCGAACCGGTGCGCCTCGTCGCGGATGCGCGCGAGCACGTAGAGCTCGGGCGAGTTCGGCCGCAGCGCGATCGAGTCTTTCTGGTTCCTGCGATAGATGCGGTCGGGCGCGCTGCCCGCCTCGAGCTCGCGCTCCTTCGCGAGGCCGATCACCTCGAGACCGTTCTCGCCGCCGAGCGGCACGCCGAGATCCGTGAGCGCGGCGACGGCCATGC
The DNA here is from genome assembly GCA_030857175.1 of Myxococcota bacterium. Classification (GTDB taxonomy): domain Bacteria; phylum Myxococcota_A; class Polyangia; order Haliangiales; family Haliangiaceae; genus JABFXX01. The sequence goes on from JALZOJ010000021.1 coordinate 114,131, forward strand.
CGAGCTGGCCCTTGCCGCCGTCGACGACGAGCAGATCGGGGCGCGCCCACGCGGGGTCACCGCTGTCGTGACGGCGAAACCGGCGCGTGAGGACCTCGTACATCGCGGCGAAGTCGTTGTTGTCGACGGTCTTCACCTTGAACTTGCGATACAGCCCGCGTGACGGGATGCCGTCGATGAACGTCACCATCGCGGCGACGGCATTCGTGCCCTGGATATGCGCGATGTCGAAGCACTCGATGCGGAGTGGTGGCCGCGGCAGGCCGAGCCGCATCGCCACCTTCCCGAGCAGCGCCTCGGCATCTGCGTCCTTGCTGCGCCGCGAGGTCGCCGATGCTTCGGCGTTGCGATCGGCGAGCTCGACGAGCCGCGCCCGCACACCACGTCGCGGCTCGACCACCATGACGCGCTTGCCGCGCGCGCTGCCGAGCCAGTCGACGAGGACTTCGGTGTCCTCGAGCTCGACACCGACGACGATCTCGTCGGGGATGAACGTGCCGGTCGCGTAGTACTGCTGGAGGTGCTCGGCGATCACGGCCGCGTCGGGCAGCTCCTGATCTTTTTGCTGGAAAGCGCGCCGCCCGACGAGCTTGCCCGCGCGCACGAACAGCACCACGACCTCGACCGAGTCGGCTTGCCGATAGATGCCCCAGACGTCCTGGTCGACGAAGTCGTCTTGCACGATGTGCTGCTTCGCGAGCGTGCGCTCGACGGCGGCGAGCGAATCGCGCAGCACCGCCGCGGTCTCGAAGTCTTCGGACTCCGCGCGCGTCGACATGCGCGTGCGCAGGCGCTGCACGAGCTCGACGTTCTTGCCGCCGAGGAACATCTTCACGTCCTCGACCTGCTCGGCGTAGAGCTCCGGCGGGACGTCGATCGCGCACGGGCCGGAGCACCGCTTGATCTGGTACTGCAGGCAGGGGCGGCCGCGCGACTCGAGCACGTGGTCGGTGCACGTGCGCAGCTGGAAGTGACGGTTGAGCGTGCGCAGCGTCTCGCGCGCGCTCGTCGCCGAGTGATAGGGGCCGAAGTAGTTCGCGGCGTCGTCGCGGATGTTGCGCACGACCTCGACGCGCGGAAACTCGTCGCGCTTCTGACCGGTGCCCGGCTTTGGATCCACGACGCGCAGCACGAGGTACTGCTTGTCGTCACGCAGCTTCACGTTGAAACGCGGCTGGTGCTTCTTGATCAGGTGGTTCTCGAGGAGCAGCGCTTCCTTCGACGACGTGACGACGATCGTCTCGACATCGGTGACCGCCTTGCCGAGAAATCCCGCCGCGACGAAGAACCGCTCGTCGCCGCCCTCGCGGAAATACTGACGCACGCGCGTGCGGAGGTTCTTCGCCTTGCCGACGTAGATCACGCTGCCGCGGGCGTCCTTGAACAGGTAGACACCCGGCTCCGTCGGGATGCGGTCGAGGACCTCACCGGCAAGCACGGCGGGACCTTAGCAAGCCCGCCACGCAGAGCGAGGCCTACGGCTTCTTCGTTTGAAACCGGAAGATCGCCATGCCCAGCTTGACGATGTCGCCGTCGACAAGCGCGTGCGAGCTCACGTGCTTGCCGTTGACCTCGGTGCCGTTCGTCGAGCCCATATCTTGAAGAACGAACTGCTCGTTCACGAACAGGATGCGCGTATGGATGCGGCTGAGCGACTCGTGCTGGACGGGGATGTCCGCGCTCGTGCTGCGACCGATCGTGTTGTCCTGCAGCAGCACGTACTGCATCTGCGCGACCGGACCGCTCGTACCGAGGAGATACGCTTCCTTCGCGGCCGCCACGCGCGCGCCACGTGGCGTCGCATACGGCGTCGCCGACTTGTACGCGACCATCGCCTTGCGCTGGTGCACGCGCTCGGCCGCGGTCGACTTCTTCTCGTAGTTCGCGGCCTCGTCGATCAACTGCTCGCGGAGCTCGGCGAGCACCGAGCCGTCGTTGGCCGTGAAGCCATCGAGTGCATCGATGCGCGCGACGAGCTGGCGCAAGATCGTCGCCGCCGCCGGGAACGCACCACGATCGCCCTGCGCGCGCGCTTCGGCACGTGCGGCGTCTGCCTGCACGATCACGATATCGCCGAGGGCATCGCGATCCCACACCGGCGCGCCCGTGTTGACGTCGACGTCTAGCGTGGCGGTCTCGGTGTGCTCGGTGCCGTCGGGTGCGCGGCCCGTGACGGTGATCTCGGCGAGGCGACCGGTCGGCTTGTGCTCGTCGATGTGCAGCTCGAACGCGACGATGCGGCCCTCGTCGACGAAGATGTCGCCGAGTGCGGTCTTGATGCCCTTGCCGTGGCGTAGCTGCGATTTCGGCACCAGCTGCACGAGCTCGACGCGATCGCCGAGGCGAATCTCGAGCTCGAGGTGATCGGCAACGATGCCGCCATGCGCGAGCGCTGCACGCGCGAGCTCGACACGCGCGATCGATGGATCGGCGATGTAAGCGTAGCGGCCCGAGCCCGCGGTCGCGATCGCGTCGAGGACGTTCTCGTCGTGATGGAGCCCGAAGCCGAGCGACGACACCGCGACGCCGAGCCCACGCACGTAGTCCGCGAGATCTGGCGCCGACGAGATGCCGACGTTCGGCTGCCCGTCGCTGAGGACGACCATCACGCGGCGTAGGCCGGCCGGGGCGGTCAGTAGCAATGCCGCCGCGGCGCCGATGCCGCCGTGCATGTTCGTGCTGCCGCCGGCGTGCACGTCGCGCAGTGCGAGGCGCAGCCGATCGCGGCCGGTGCGATCCATCGACGTCAAGCCGAAGCGAACCTGCGCGTCGTCGTTGAACGTGACGACCGCGAGCCGATCGCCCTCGCCGAGCAGCTCGCCGACGATCTCGCTCGCCTTGAGGACATGCGCGATCGGATCGCCACCCATCGAGCCCGACGTATCGAGCACGAGCGCGACCGCCAGTGGCGCGCGCGCGGCCTCGAGTGCCTTGCCCTTCGGATCGACGCGAACCGTCGCCCATAGCTTCGAAGCCCCTGCCGGAACGTTCCGGCGATCACAACGCGCACGAATGCCAAATAGTGTCCCCATGACACTAAGTATAGCCGCACCGACGAGAACTGCCACGAGAATCTCGCGCCCTCACCGATCAGCCGCCGACTAGACGGCTGCAGTCTTTGATCGTGACGAGGATGAGCAGCACACCAAGGACGAGAATGCCGCCCATGTGGATCATCGCCTCAATCTTTGGATTCGCGCGCCTGCGCGTGACCATCTCGTAACCGAGGAAGACCAGCCGGCCACCGTCGAGCGCGGGCAGGGGGAACAGGTTGAACAGGCCCAGGTACACCGACAGCATCATCAGGAGCTGGATGCCGCGCTCGAAGCTGACCTCGAAGGCCTGCTTGAACTCGTCGGTGATGCGCACGACGCTGCCGACGTCCGCCTTCTCCTTACCCGTCACGATCGAGTAGAGCCCGGCCACGATGTTCCGCGTCTGGTCGACGGGGTACTTCAGCGCGCGCCCGGCCGCGTCGATGACGCCGACGTCGACCTTGTCCGCTTGCATCGTCGGGCGAATGCCGAGCAGAAACATCTCCTCGCGGGTGATCGTGATCTTCGGCCACTTCTTCACGACGAAGCCGTTCTTGAACACGAGCTCGGTCGCGCTGATCTTGCCGGCAACCCGCTTGCGATTGACGAGCTTCGGCCAGTTCTTCACGACGCGGCCGTCGGCGAACGTCTTCTCCTCCGAGCTGATCAAGCCGATCACCGGCTGCGGCGTGATGGTGACCTCGAGTTGCTTGCCGTCTCGCAGCACGGTCAGCTTGACCGGCGCACCCTTCTTCTGCATCACGCGCTCGGTCAGCGATGCGCCCTCGCCGATCAAGATGGGCTGGTCGTCGACCATCAGGATACGGTCGCCCTTCTCGAGCTTTCCGACCGCGTCGTAGTCAGACAGCACGTCGGCGACGCCGAAGTACGCCGTCTTGCCGTCGACGCCCGCGCACGTGAACAAGCAGAACGCGAGGACGATCGCGGACAGGTAGTTCGTGGCCGGCCCCGCGAAGATCGTGATGAAGCGCTGCCACGCGGGCCGGTTCGGATACGCCTCTTTATCGTCGGGATCGACTTCCTCGGCGATGTTCATGCCGCGGATCTCGACGAAGCCGCCGAATGGAATCGGCGCGATCTGAAAGACCGTCCCCGTCTTCTTCGACTTGTGGGTCAATCCTTTGATGCCGGGCCCGAAGCCGATGCTGAAGCGCTCGACGCGCATCCCGCACCACCGGGCCACGAAGTAGTGCCCTCCCTCGTGGACGACGATCAGGAATCCAAGCGCGAACAGCGCGAGGATGAGGGACACGATCCAAGGCACGTCGTCGACTATAGCAGCGCGATTTGCGCCGCGCCCTTAGCCGATACGTGCGAACGCGCGCAGGCGGCTGACGGCACTCTTTGCCGCGACACCCGTGGGACCCGCGATCCGGACCGACAGATTCCGCTCCTGGAGGCGCTTTGCGAGCCGGCGGTGCATGGCCACACCGGCGAGCCGCGCGCCACGGAACGCCGGTAGCGCACGAATGCGATGCGCGATCGAGAACCGCCCCAGCGCGACCTCGGCATCACTCTCACCCGCGAGCAAACGGCGACACGCATCACCCGCCCCATCCAACGAAGCGCTCGCGACATCGGGCGTGGACACCAGCAGAAGCGCTCCTTGCGCTCGTGAGGCACCTACGTCGACACCACGGCCTCGCCCGGATGCATGCGTGACGCGAAGCTCGGGGACCTCGGCGCGAAGCAGCGCGAGGACGGCGTGCGAGTTGTCTCCACTGTCCTCGTCGATCGCGATGATCTCGAAGGAAAGGGACAGGGCACGCAGGTGCTCTGCAGTCCGACGAACAGCAATGCCGACGGCCTCCTCGTCGTCACCAAACGGCAGGATGACGGAGACGTCGAACCGCGGACTGTCGACCATTACCTCGGCGAATAGCAGCAAGCGTGCCGCCATGGAATAGCGATTCATCGCATGGTCATGCCGTAAACGTCACGTGATATTCACGAGTTAGTCACTCCCGCGGTCCGACCATTTGGCGTGGTGCGAACGCGTTTACGCAGCGCGGCGAGTCATTCGTTACTCAGTAGCCGGCTGGCGACGTCGATCCAGTCCAGATCGGCGACGAGGTCGTACGTGATTTGCCGACCAACGAGCGCGCGTTCGATCGCGTACGCGAGGGCTGTCGGGTCGTCTGCGTCGACGAATTCGGTCGCGCGTCCGGTCGTCGCAACGACGGGCACGCCGGCCGCGAGCGCCTCGAGCGAGATCGTCGGGCAGCCTTCGCGGCGACCGTTCGGCATCGTTCGCGAGGGAACGACGACGACGCTCGCTTCGCGAAGCAGCTCGTCGCGCCGCGCCGTGTCGACGTGTCCGAGGAACGTGACCGGTTGCGCGCCGCGCATCGTGTTCGCCGCCGCGCGCGCCTCGAGTGCACGCCGCTCCGGTCCATCGCCCGCGACGACGAGCCGGAGGTGCGGCAAGCGCGCCGCCGCTTCGATCGCGATGTCGACGCCTTTGATCGGAACGAGCCGCGCGGCGACGAGGACGATCGGCGGCGACGCGGGGGCGCGGCCGAGGGCGCGAAAGTGCGCGAGGTCGATGCCCATCGGTTGCACCCGGCCGTCGACCCCTGCGAGCGCGCGCAGCTCGTCGCTGACGAACACGAGCCGCGCATCGCGAAGCGCGCGCAGGGCGGGCTGCAAGAGGTGCATGCGCCGCAGCGTGTGAACGTCGCCGCCGTGTGCGATCGCGGTGAGTGGCTTGCGCGCGGCGAGCGCTGCGATCGCCGACGGGAGCCAGTGCGCGATCACGTGGTCCCATCGCCGCGCGCGCAATGCGACGGTCGCGACGAAGCGGGGCATGAAGATCGCGGCGCCGAGCAACGAGCGCAGTGGTTCACGCTCGAGCGCGTCGGGCGCGCCGCCACCATAGAAGAGGTTGCGCCCCGGCACGCGCGTCACGCGAGCGGGGGTGCGGCGTTCGCCCGCGCGGCGTTCACGTTCGCGTAGATCGAGCTCGTGCTCGACGCTCTCGCGATCGCGGCGTTCGCGATCGCGGCGTGCACGTTCGCGCAGCTCGACGCGCGGCGCGTCATCGCCCGCGGCGATCACCTCGACCTGGTGACCGAGTCGCTGCAGCGCACGGACGTGTCCCTCGACGAAGCTGCCGGCCGGGTCTCCCGGCCAGCGCGGATACGACGTCGTGACGACGCCGATCCTCATCACGGCTGCATGCGGCGGAGCGTCTGCGCCGCGATGCGCGTGCCCCACGAACGAAGGAGCACCCACGGGAGCGGATGCAGCACGGTGCCGAGGTGGATGCCGCTCTTCCAGTGATCGCCGTAGATCGGGCGCACCGGCACGTCGACGACGCGGACACCCGCCATGTTGAGGCGCGACAGGAGATCGTTCGGATAGCCGTAGCGCGACCACAGTAGATCGAGATCGACGGTGCGCAGCGCGCGCCGATGAATCGCCGTGTAGCCACACTGCGAGTCGAAGACGTGGCGATAGCCCGACGTCACGCGCGTCGCGGCGGAGAGCAGCAAGTTGCCGACGATCCGCACCGGCGGCATCGTGGTCCAGATGTCCGGATGCTTGAAGCGATTGCCTTTGACGTAGTCGGCGTCGCCGACGGCGATCGGATCGAGCAGCGCGGGCAGATCCTCGGGATCCATCTGACCGTCGCCGGCCATCACGACCGCGACCGATGCATCGAGCTCGAGGGCGCGGCGGTATCCGGTCGCGATCGCACCACCGACGCCGCGATTCGCGCGGTGCCGCACGACCTCGACGCGCGTTGGATCTTCGCGGAGATTCGCTCCCGCGGCCGCCTCGCGCTCGGTCGTGTCCGTCGACGCGTCGTCGATGACAAGGATGTGATCGACGAATGCGGGCACCGTGGCCACCGTCTCCCGGATCGCGCGTGCCTCGTTGAAGGCAGGGATCACGACGGCGACACGGAGTGACCGGTACATCGGCGGAAGTTGTAATCGCTCGGGAGTGCTTAGTCCATCGCTTGTGGTGATGGTCGTCGTCAGAGGCCCGTGGTACGCCCCGATCATCGACGAGACGTGGTGTCTCCGTCCCCTAACAAACGGAACGAAGTCGTTCCGGAACGCGAAGAAGAAAAGACATGGCCGGTGGAGTGAACAAAGTCATCTTGGTGGGCAACCTGGGCGCGGATCCCGATATGCGCTACACGCCGAGCGGGCAGGGCGTTTGCGAGCTACGCGTCGCGACCAGCGAGAGCTGGAACGACAAGAACGGGCAGCGTCAGGAACGTACCGAGTGGCACCGCATCGTCGTGTGGGGCAAGCGCGCGGAAGTTTGCTCCAAGTACTTGTCGAAGGGCCGCCAGGTCTTCGTCGAGGGCCGCATCCAGACGCGGACGTACGACGACAAGGACGGCAACAAGAAGTACATCACCGAGATCATCGCAGCGGACGTGCAGTTCCTCGGCGGTGGTGGGCGCGATGGCCAGCAGAAGGGCAGCAAAGGCGATGATCAGCCGCCTCCGCCCAACGATGGTGACTTCGGCGGCGGCTACGGCGGTGGTGGTGGCGGCGGTCCGGACGACGACATTCCGTTCTGAGCGCTCGCCCGAGGGATCGAGCGATCTCATTCGGCGGCGGTCCGGACGACGACATTCCGTGCTGAGCGCTGGCGACAACCACACGCCTGTCTGCCTGGCGGACCTCTGTCTGTCTGCCTGACCGCGTGATCGTCCGCGCGCGCGGTGAGCTGTGATGTCGATGCGCGCGCGCTACGAGGCGCATCGCGATGCGTTCACGTTAAAGTCGGGACGTGACCGACGGCAGCAGTCTGTGGCGTCACGCCGATTTTCTTCGGCTGTGGGCGGCGCAAGCAGTCAGCGCGTTCGGCTCGCGGATCACGCGCACGGCGTTGCCGATCATCGCGGTCACCACGCTCGATCAAGGGGCGGGAGTTGTCAGCCTGCTGATGGCGATGCAGCTCGGGCCCGGAATCTTCGTCGGAATGTTCGCGGGCGGATACATCGATCGCAGCCGGAAGCGGCGGATCTTGATCGCGTCCGATCTGTTTCGCGCTGCCGCGGTCGCATCGCTCACGCTCGTGTGGGCGCTCGGGTATCTGAGCGTCCTGCACGTGATGCTCGTCGGTGCGGCGGTTGGCGCAGGGAGCGCGCTGTTCGCGATCACGGACAACACGTATCTGCCGGCGCTGATCGGGAGGAAGCAGCTCGCGGAAGGCAACGCGAAGCTCGAGTCGACCGAGGCGATCGCGGAGATCACCGGGCCCGCGACTGCGGGCTGGTTGATCGCGATCCTCGGCGCGCCGCTCGCGGTCGTGATCGATGCGTTCTCGTATTTGTGGTCGGCGCTCCTGCTCGGGCAGATCCAGAAGGTCGAGGACAAGCCGGCGAAGCCAACGGAGCCGAAGCACCTCGGTGAGGATCTGCGGATCGGAATGCGCACCGTGTTCCGCCATCCGATCGTGCGACCGATCTTGCTCTCGCACATGGTGTGGTCGATCTCGGGCGGCTTCTTCATGGCGCTCTACACGCCGTACTGCCTGCGCGTGCTCGAGCTGTCGACGACGACGTTCGGCATCATCGTCGGGCTCGGTGGCGTGGGCTCGCTCGCGGGCGCGATCATCTCGCGCAAGCTGGTGAAGAAGATCGGGCTCGGCAACACGCTGCTGCTCGCATCGATCACGTCGCTCGCGTTCGCGCTGCTGATCCCGCTCGCGGGGACGCCGCTCGTCGGCACCACGTTCGTGATGACGTTCGCGCTCCTCGCGACGCATCAGCTCGTCGCCGATGGGTTCGCCGTCGCATTCGTCATCCAGGCGGTCACGCTCCGGCAGACGGTGCTGCCGAGGGAAGTACTCGGACGGGCGAATGCGGCGATCCACGTGTTCACCTCGGGGCTGTTGCCGGTCGCGGCGGTGATCGCGGGCGGGCTCGCAGAGCTCCTCGGCACGCGCGCGGCCGTGTGGATCGGCGTGGTGGTCGGGCTCGTCTCGCCGCTGTTGCTCTTGCCGCTGCGGCACCTCAAGGACATGCCGGCGAGCGAGTCATCACACGAGCTCGAGCGGACGCGCGCGTCGACGGAGATCCCGATCATCAACCGTTGAGCGCACTGGCAAATATTCATCGTCGCGCGCACGGCGCGCTGAACTGAAGTCGAGGCCATCGCAACGCGCGCTTAGCCCGCTTACACGCACCTTACAGAACGACATAGACCGCGATCGCGAGGGCCGCGTTTGTACTCCTCAAGAAACCGCCGCGCTGCCGCAGATGGTGCGCGCCGCTCAGGTCTCAGAAGGAATCACTATGTCTCGCTTCAAATTCGCCATCGCTCTTTCGATCGTCGCTTCGCTCTCGTCTGCCGCACTCGCGGACCGCGCGACACCCATGAAGTTCGCGCAGGCGCCTGTCTCGGTCGCCGACATCCCCAACAACTACGCGGCCCCGGCGCCCATCGTTCGCGCCGCGGTCCGCGCGAAGCTCGCGAAGAACCGCGCTGCGAACCTCGCGCGCTTTCGCGTCTACCAGAAGAAGGGCGTGTTCCCGAACAACACGTACACGGACGGCAAGCTCAACGTGTGGCTCGACGAGCTCGGCAACCTCTGCGCGGCCGCGACCATCATGAAGCTCTCGGGCCAAGACGACCTCGTGCAGCGCACCGCGGACCAGAGCAACTTCATCCGCCTCGCCGATGTCACGCAAGGCCCGCTGATGGACTGGATCCTGACGTCGGGTCTCACGCAGGACGAGATCGCGGCGATCCAGGAACCGATGATGCCCGTCGTGATGGACCCCGGCGTGGAGCCCACCGTGGACCCGAGCCCACAGCCGATCGTCGTCGACCGCCGCATGCGCCGCGTCGAGAACCGCCGTCTGATCCAGAAGTACAAGCAGGTCGACGCGCAGATCGTGAAGGCGCGGAACAAGTCGCTCGACGCCGCCACCGATCGCCTGCTCTCGAATCCCGACGTCGCGATGAATTTCCTCGCGAGCTAGCTCTCGTCTCGAGCGGCGCGTCGATCACCGCGTGATCGCCCCCATCCCCTCCCTGCATCGCGCATCCGGGTTGGCGCGCCGCTCCCCTTTTTCTCCTCTTCGCCTAAAGGACCACGACCATGTCTCGCTTCGTCTTCAAGCTCTCCCTCACGCTCGCACTCACCTCGTTCGCCACCACTGCGTTCATGCCCACCGCATCCGCGCGCGCGGTCACCGTCGAGGACCAGCTGAAGGTGCCCTCTACGGAGCTCCGCATCGCGCCACCAATCCTCGATCGCGCCGCCGTTCGCGCCGCCCTTCTCGCGCAACGTCGCGCGAACATCGCGCGCTTTCACGCCTACCGTATCGGCGGCGTCTACCCGAGCAACGTCTTCACGAACGGGTCCGCGAACGTCTGGCAGGATCAGCAAGGTCACTTCTGCGCGGCCGCCACGATCATCCGCGCGTCGGGCGAGGTCTCGCTCGTCGAGCGGATCGCCGAAGAGAACAACTTCTTCCGCATCGCGGATGTCTCGCAGGGCCCCGTGATGGACTGGATCCTGACGTCGGGCCTGACGCAGGCCGAGCTCGTGATGATCCAGAAGCCGTTCATGCCGGTGACGAAGCGTCCCGAGCTCGAGCCGGCCGAGCCGATCGCGGTCAACCCGAAGCTACGTGCCGCGGAGACGCGCCGCCTGGCGAAGCTCTACAAGGAGATCGAGGCGAAGCTCGCGAAGCAGCAGCGCGCGAACCTCGAGCTCGCGGTCGAGCGCTTGATGAAGCGCCCGGACCTCGCGCAGCAGCTGCTCGGTTCATCCAGAACTGCCTCTGCCTCGTAGATCAGTTGTCCACTTTGTCCGACGGGTCGCACCTGTTTCCAAGCGTCGACCAGTGTCACGCGGAATCGATTGGTGCGACCTGTAATCAAGAAAATACAGGTCGCACCTATCAGCGCTATCCGTCCCTGCCTCGTAGATCCGTTGTCCGCCTTGTCCGACTGGTCCGACAGAATTAATTCGTCCGCTTTGTCCGACTGGAGTTTTTCTGCAGCGCCCATGCAGGCTGTTGCGCGGTTGGGCATGGAGCTCCGCGTTGCCTGCATGGGCGTCTGCACTTTGTGCAAAAAAGGGGCTCCGATCCCATTTCTGCACAAGCGTGAAATCCATTGCACAGTGCATGAACGGCTCAGTTTTTTGCGATCGGTGGGGTCAGGTCTCCGGTCCCCGTTTCGGGGCTCGACTCACCAACCCCCGGCGGCTAGGTGGCTGAAATCTGTAAGCCAGACCTGATCGCAGTTTTTGCACGATGACTGCCCGCCATCATGGAAGTACCTCGTCGTCCCATCCTCCTCGCGCTCGTGGTGGTCGCACTGGCAGCAGCGGGCTGCAGCGTGGGTGAGTACGGGGCCGAGCAGCAGTCGATGAGTCCGGATGCCGCGCAGGTGTCCGGCGGCGGGAACGAGACCAGCTTCAACGCGACCGTGAAGCCGCTCGTCGCGAACTGCGTCAGCTGTCACGGCGCGCAGCCGCCGACGCTCACGTCGTACGCGGCGCTGCAGGCGAAGTACAAGATGAAGCCCGGCAGCGCGAACATCCTCGTGACCAAGGGCGATCACCAGGGCATCACGTACTTCAACGCGAACGACAAGGCAGCGATCCAGGGCTGGATCGACGGACTGCAGTAACTATCGCGCGCTGATCTGCCGCACGACGCTGTCCAGCACCTCGACGCCCCACGCGAGTCCCGCCACAGGCACGCGCTCGTTGTGGCCGTGGAACATGTCTGCGAAGCGAATGCCCGAGCTCTTCTCGATCTTGACGGGCGAGAAGCCGTACCAGCGGGCACCAGTCTGCGTGAAGTACTTCGCGTCGGTGAAGCCCGGGATGAGATAGGGCACGACCTGCGCATCGGGTTCGCGGCGCTCGACCTCGCGCTTGATGAGATCGAAGAGTGGGGATGCGATCGGCTCGGTGACGATCGGCGGCGCCGACTTCATGACCTCGAGCTCGACGTCGGGGCCGAGCACGGCGCGCAGCTCGCGCAGCAGATCCTCGTCGGTCTGGCCGGGCAGCGTGCGGCCGTCGATCTCGAACTCGGCGAGCCCGGGAATCACGTTGGTCTTCGCGCCCGCGCGCACGACCGTCGCCGACGCGGTGTTGCTCAGCAGCGCCGAGAAGCTGCGCGCGAGCGATGCGCCGGGCACGAGCCGCGCGACGCGGGCGAGCAGGTGCGGTCGCGCGAGCAAGCGCACGAGCGGCTGGATGAGCTTGGGCTGGCGCGCGCGCAGCGCGTCGAGGAAGTCGGAGACGTACTTCGTCGGGTGCACTGGCAGCTGATTGCGCCCGAGTGCCGCGAGCGCCTCGCCGAGCCGGGTGACCGCGCTGTCGTGCCGCGGCATCGAGCCGTGCCCCGGCTCGCCGACGACGCGTGCACGCACCCAGCAGAAGCCCTTCTCCGCGACCTGCACCGGATAGAACGTCGCGTCCCCGAGGTGCAGCGAGAACCCGCCCGACTCGCCGATCGCGTACTCCGCCTCGACGAGCGCGCGATGGTTCTCGACGAGATATCGCGAGCCGAGATCGCAGCCCGCCTCTTCATCAGCCACGCCCGCGAAGATGATGTCGCGAGCGAGCACGGTCTTCGTCACGGCGAGGCGCCGCATGATCGCGACGCACATCGCGGCCATGTTCTTCATGTCGATCGCGCCGCGTCCCCACAAACATCCGTCGTGCTCGTCACCGGAGAACGGCGGCCGCTCCCACTTCGATGGGTCCGCCTCGACGACATCGAGGTGCGCGGTCAGAAGCAGTGGCGGCAGCTCACCCGTGCCCCGATGGCGCACCACCACGTTCGTGCGTCCCGGCGCGCCCTCGAGCAGCTCCGGCTTGTAGCCGACCTCGGCGAGGTTCGCGGCGAGGTACTCCGCGCAGATGCGCTCGTTGCCCGGCGGATTCGTGGTGTCCATCCGCAACAGCGCCTGACACAGCCGCTTCGCGTCCGCCGCGAGCGATAGCGCCGTCGACGCTGTCGTCGCCGACGTCGCGAAGCTGGGGGTTGGATCAGGCATCGCTGCACTGTAATCAAAAACCGCGAGTGATAGCGTTCGAGATGCATGTGGAAGGTGGCCGCGCTTGCCGTGCTTTTGGCGTGTTCCCCCGTCGAGACGCCGACGTTCAAGATCAAGCACTCCGAGCAACGAGGACGCATCGACGCGAACGGACTGCGCTTCGTGATCATGCCCGACCCGACGACTACGCTCGTCGAGGTCGACGTTCGCTTCGAGGTCGGCGCGCGCGAAGATCCGCGCGGTAAGGCAGGGCTCGC
>JALZOJ010000122.1 GCA_030857175.1 Myxococcota bacterium
CTGCAGAAGAAGCTGTTCGGCGACTCGATGGAGACCGGCGCGAAGAAGCTGATCAAGGCGCGAGGCGTGACGCACGTTATTTTCGGCCACACGCACTCGGTCGGTGGGTTCGTGAAGAAGACGGACGGCGGCTTCTACGCGAACACCGGCTCGTGGATCTCGGTCGCCTCGGTCGCCGAGCTGCGCGCGAAGAAGATCGGGTGGGACCAGCTCTCGATCCTGGACCGCACGACGTTCCCGTCGAAGATGACCGCCATCGTCGTCGAGTACGACGGTGAGACCCCGCTCCCGCCCGTCGTGCAGAATGCCGCGCCGTAGCCGCGGCGCCGTGTTACGTCTCGATCGTGACCCGCGCGCTGCTCGTCGCGCTTGCCCTGACGGCCTGCAACTACGGCACGTCGTTTCGCGACTGTGACGTCGCATGCAGCGGCACGTCGGGCTGCCCGGATGGCTTCACCTGCGGCTCCGAGGGGTTCTGCCGCGCCTCGGGCGCCACGTCGAGCTGCGCGGCCGTCCGCGATGCGCGCGACGACATCGACGCACCGCCCGGCACCCGCTACTGCGCGGGCGCTCCGGCCCTCTGCGAGACCCTCGTGGACGACCCGAGCTGCGGCAAGCAGGCGGGCTGCGCGTGGGCGACGCCGACCTGCTCGTTCACCGAGAACTGCGCGAACCACCTGCCGAACACCGACTGCGACGGGACGGGCGGCTGCATGACGTACGTGGTCCAGCCGTACTGCCGCCCGATCGCCAACTACTGCCAAGGTGTGATGAAAGCGACCTGCGAGAGCCGCGAGAACTGCGCGTTCGGCGGCGGGTGCGGCGGGGTCGCGAAGCCATGTGGTCAGCTCTCGACGGAGGGTAGCTGTGTCGCGCAGGTGGGCTGCAGCTGGAAGTAACGCCTACGGCGTGAACTCGAACGCGCCAACATCCTTCGCCGTGCCCTGCGGCCTCGCTAGGCCATTAAAGTCGTGAGCGGTATCCACGCTGGAGGGAACTGCGGCATCTCGTGCAGGACTGTCCATGCGAAGACGAAAGTCGCGATTCGCCACATCGACCATGCGAGGGTCGTCGAAGATGTTCGTTCCAGGAAGTGCGGTCGTCTGCAGGAAGATGACATTGCGATTCAGCGCGCAACCGCTGCCAACGATCGCATCTTGACCGTTTCGGAACACGACGTTGTTTTCGACGACGTAACTCGCGTTGCCAGTGTTCGTGCATATAAGTGCTGCACTCGTGTTGTTCGGAGCCTGGATCACGAGCGTGTTGAACGCGATCCGTACCGTACTGGGAATGGGATTGTCCCCGAAGATTCCCTGAACACTAACGTCTTCAAAGACGGAATTGGTGATCCGCGCGGAGAGAGCGGGTCCAGCAGTTCCCATTAGGTCGATAAGCGGGGACATGACCACCGACGCATTATCCACGGTTGATTTAAAGCGCGTTCTATCGATCTCCACAGCCGCGCCAAACCGAATGGCGGCGAGCAGGTACGCGCCCGTAGTTCGAAATTCGGAGCTGCGAATGAACGCAGTGCAGGCCGCGATTCGCAGGTGATTTGCAGAAGAGCCATGCACCACGACGTTCTGTAAACTCATGGTCGGGCGCTGCGAGCCGCCATTCGGGTCGCAAATCAAGTGGCCCGACAACAGGTCGAAGTCGACTCCACGCACGGTGACGTTTGCACCGTTGCCGACCCTCAGTACATCACCGGTAGTCTCGCCCTCGAGGAACGCGCCGGGTCCGACGATCGTGATCGACCCATTGATGATCGAAAGATTGCCACGGTACTCACCGGGCAGCATGAGCACCGTCGAGCGCAACGGGTTCGAGAGTGCTCGGTTGACGGCGGTACCCAAAGTGCAGGGTTGTGTGAGAGAGCAACTCGCGTTGTCCACGGCCTGCGGGGATGTGTAGACGACCGAAGACTCCGCGAGGCAGCGTCCTGTCTCGAGATCACACACCTTGCTGGCGCATTCACTGTCATCGTTGCAACGCCGGCAGCTACTCGTCTCAGAGTCGCACACGGGCGTCGTTCCAGTGCAGTTCGCGTTACTCGCGCAGTCGCGGCAGCCGATCGGGTCAACGCAGCCTAACTCGCAGCGGACGAGGTCGAAATTGGTTCCTTCCGCATTGCAGACGATCGCGTCATCGCCGCGGCAAGTCTCGAACTGGCTGGCAGTGCAGCTCACCGCGATGCACTTGTCCGGTGTTCCGGCAACCGAACCGTCAGAATCACAGAACGGGAAGGCTGGGTCCGTGCACGACCCATCGGCGCAGGACTCGGGGTTCGGCTTCGAACACGCGGAGAGAAAAAAACAGATCAACACGCCACGCCACATCTGGGCATTCTGCTTCAGCATGTGGGGGATGTCGACGCGCCCAGATGTGGGTTGCGAGGAAAACTCGCCCTTAACGCAGCGCGCTGGTTACACGCGTGACATGCCGCAGGCATCACTGCTGCGAGAGTGCGTGAGGACGTTGATCATAGAACTTTCGTTCAATTGGTAGTACGACCACGAGCATGAGGGCCATCCGTCTTTGCTTGTCTACGTTGCTCCTTGCTTCGGCCGCCTGTGGAGGTGGAGGAAGCAAAGATGTCGATGCCATGGTCGTGATCCCGCCGGACGCGCCACCCGACGCGCCGCCGGATGCCTTCGAGCCAACGTTCGACTTCACGTGCATGGGCAACACGCAAGGCGCGGCCGCGGCGAACGTGACTCTCGCCGGCTTCGCGGCCGAAGTGACAGTTACCCTCCAAGGTCCAGACCTTCAGCCGTCGCACGCTGCCACGGTCGAAACTTGCAAGGCGTCGAGCACGACGTGCTTGACCACGGACAAACTCGACACGCAAACGACGGCTGCGACAGGCTGCCCGGCTACCGGTTGCCCGTTCACGACCGCGTCGCTCGCTACGAGCGGATCTCCTCTCGATGTTTACGTGAAGACGACGAAGGGCACGAATCGCCCAACGTATATCTATCCGGCGTCACCGGTGATCGCGAACGTGATGAACGTTCCGGGTGTGATGTTCACGCCAGCGGTCATCGCGGCACTAGGCCAGTTCGGTGTCACTCAGAACGCCGGCAACGGCAACATGCTCATCGCGGTAACTGACTGCGCAAACATGCCGATCACCGACTCCGCAAACGTCGTGATCGTGCTCAAGCAAAACGGGCAGGTCGTTCAGGGGACGGACACGTTCGACCTGAGCCAGGCAGATCCTCAGCTAGCTGGCACGTACGCGATCTTCAACGTACCGGCAGGTCCGAGCGCCGGGGCGCCGTCCGCAGTGACCGAAGTCAGCGCGACGTACAAGACGAAGGCGCTCCGTGCTCACAACGTGAGCGTGTTCCGTGACGCGACCACGGCCACGCAGCTTCGCCCGGGCTTCTGATCTGATATCCAGGCGGTCGTGACGACCGTCTTCCTCGAGACCACTGGCGATCGCCATCTGCGGCGCATCGGTGGGCTCACTGCTCTCGAGCGCCGCGTGCGCGACGTAGCAGGGCGCGACGCGCGTCATCGTCGGCGCAGCGCCGGTCGACTTCGAGCGGCCGCTGCCGGTGCCCGTCGAGTTCGCGAGCCAGGCGCCGCCCGACGCGCGCATCGAGCGTGCGGACGTCATCAAGGACATCGAGCTCGTCGACGACGAGTCCGCGCGGCGCGCCGAGTGGGCGCTGATTCGCCGCATGAACAAGGCGCACGAGGGGCCTGTCGATCAACTGGCGCTTCTCGATGCCAATCACCCGCGCGCTCTCGCATTGCTCGCTCGCGGTCTCGAGATCAACTCGATCCTCGACTCCGTCGACGGCGAGCTCGCGCGTCTGCGCTTCCAGTACTCGAAGGTCGGGCAGTGGCTCGACAACCTGTCGGATGATCTCGTCGACAACGCGTTCATCGCGGCGACCGGCTACGCACTCGGCGGCATCTGGATGTGGATCGGCTTCGCGGCAGCGGGCGGGCGCCTCCTGCACGCCTTGTCGACGTACGTCTGGGTCTACGCGACGACCGGCGGCGGCGATCTGTTCTCGTTCCGCTGGTGGTTCGAGTCGGCCACGGCGTCGGCGGCGGAAGTTTACTCGCCGACATCCGTGACGACGTGGCTGCGCTCGTTCGGGCGGCGCGACACGTTCGTGTTCGTGTGGATGATCGCCGCGCTCTGCGGCGTGCCCCAGTGGATCGTGGTGCACGGCGCGGTGATCGCGGCGGTCAACGTCAGCTTACTCGCGCTGCACTTCACGGTATTTCGCAACCGGCGTGCGTAGTACCGTCGCTGCGATGAAGCGGATCGTGCTGCTGAGCCTGCTGCTGGTCGCGTGCGGGAAGAAGTCGACCGACAAGTGCGAGCGCGTGATCGACAAGTCGATGCGCGTGCTCGGCGAGATCGCGGCGCTGCGCGGAGCCAAGCTCGGTCCCGCCGAGAAGAAGGAGCTCGTCGCGCAGTGCAAGAAGGCGGCGAAGGCCGGCCACACCGACCCGCAGACCGATTGCGTGCTCGCGGCGGCGGACGATGCCGGCGTTCGCAAGTGCTACATCCAGGGCTACGAGAACCACCTCGCGCGCTCGAAGGAGATCGAGGCGAAGCTCCAGCTCACGAGCCTCGGCAATCGTGCGAAGGCCGTGTTCGTCGAGAAGGCCGAGTTTCCGAAGGGGAAGGTCGGCCCGACGCCCGCCACGCCGTGCTGCGGCGAGCAGATCAAGCAGTGCATCCCCACCGATGCGACGTGGAGCGATCCGGTGTGGCAAGCGCTCGGCTTCACCGTCGAGGGCGCGTTCCACTTCCAGTACTCGTACGAGAGTGACGGCAAGACGTTCACCGCGACGGCGACGGGCGACATCGGCTGCGCCGGCAAGCCGACGACCACGACGCTGACCGGCAAGGTCGGCGCCGACGGCGCGCCCGAGCTCTCGAAGCTCTGAGCTACGGCGCGGCGCTCGTCGCTGCATCGACCGCGCGCTCGATGTCTCGCAGCGCGAGCGCGCCGGCGCGCCGATCGTCGGGCTTTGCAAGCAGCGCCTGGATGCGGATATTGCGATAGCGCGGCCAGAGCTCGAGCGTCGCGTCCTGGCCGCGAGCTCTCTCGAGTGCGCTCAGCTTGCGACCGATCCCCGCGTAGAGCTGCGCGAGCTCTGACGCGCTCGGGATCAACTCCGCTGGGGTGCTGCTCGTCGGCGCCGGATGCGGGACCGGCGGTATCGTCGAAGGCGCCTTCTTCGCGATCCTCGCGACGACCTTGGGCGCCGGGCGCGCAACATCGAGGACGACGGCCGTCTCGATCGCCGCATTCGGCACCGCGATCGCCGGTGCGAGCGGTCGCGCAGGCACGGGATGCACGACCGCTGCCGTCGCGGTCGACATCTGCGTCCGTCCGCGGAGTGCGACGACACCCGCCAGGAGCACTGCCGTCGCGATCGTTGCCGCGATCACGTAGCGGTTCGGCAGCACCTGACGCGCCGGCCGCGTCTGGATCGTATCTCTGTCGTCGAGGATGACGGTCGACGTCGACGACTCCGGCTGCAGGGTGTTCGGCGTGCGCACGCGGCCCGGCGTGACGATCGGCATCGCGAGCATCGGGCGCGGCGACGGCGCGGTGACCTGTGTTGGGACCTCGAAGCCGAGCGCCACGGCGGCGGCACCGCGATCGCGCTCGATCAAGTCGAGCAGTGCGCGCGCTTCTCGAGCCGACCCGATCCGCTCGTCGAGCGAGCGCTTGAGGAGCTTGCGCGTGAATTCTTCGAGCAGCGGATCGATGTCGAGGTGCGGCACGTACGCGCGCATCGGCGGCGTCTCGAACATCATGTTCGCGCGCGCGACTTCGACACCATCGCCATCGAACGGCAACCGTCCCGTCAGCATCTCGAAGCAGATCACGCCGAGCGCGAACAAGTCGATGCGATGATCGATCGCCTTGCCGGACGCGTGCTCGGGCGCCATGTAGTGCGGCGTGCCGAGCACGACGCCCGCCGTCGTCAATCGCTCGCGGTCGGACGGCGAGGCGTCGTCGCGCAACAGCGCGATCCCGAAGTCGACGATGCGGGGCGTTTCGATGCCGTCCCGGCCGCACTGCACGATCACGTTGTCGGGCTTGAAGTCGCGATGGATCAAGCCGAGGTCGTGTGCGTGCTGCAGGCCATCGCAGAGTCGCTGCGCGATCTGCAGCATGCGCGTGTTCGCCATCGGGCCTTGCCCGATCAGCGCCGAGAGCGTGTCGCCTTCGGCGTAGTCCATCACGAGGAAGCACAAGCCCTCCGACGTCTCGCCGACGTCGACGACACCGATCACGTTGTCGTGGCGCAGCGTCGCCGCGACTTCTGCCTCGTGCTCGAAGCGGCGGCGCACCTTCTCGTTCGTGAGCAGCTGCGGATGCAGCACCTTGATCGCGAAGTCACGCGCGAGCTTGATGTGCTTCGCGCGATAGACGATGCCCATGGCGCCCTCACCGAGGCGCTCCTCGATGCGATATCGATTCGCGAACACGCGTCCGCGCAACGCATGATCGAGTGCGTCTTCCACCACCAACCAACATCTCCCAAATCAGTCGACTTGGGCGTGTCCTTACGACTGACTCACGCACCCGAAAATACCTACGGCCGGCAGCCCCGAGGGCTCTACCGGCCGTACTTAAGAGAAGGAAGGAAGATGAAGCGTTAGTTCTTCTTGCCGCGGAGCTCGAAGGCCGAATTGGCGTTCGCGTAGCCGCGCACCATCACGTGAATCGGAGCCGGCTGCGCGAGCGTGACCGCGCAGGTCTCGTTCGAGCCCGTCTTGTACGGGCGGCAATCGTAGGTGGTCGTCGTCGGCGCGCTGCCGATGCGGACGTAGAGGTCCGCGTCGCCGGTGCCCGTCATCGCGAACTGGTAGGTACCCGCCGCGAGGACCGGGGTCGAGAATGCCTTGCTGACGTTGCGCGCGACCGAGCCGTTCTCGGAGAGACCCGCCCACGGCATCGGCTGACCGCCGCCGCCCGGCGTGTACGTGTTGTCTTGCTCGCCGCTGACGAGCACGACTTGCGCGCGGTCGATGTTCGCGAACATCTGCTCGTACGTCTTGGGGTTCGCGTGGTCGAGGAGGCCGCGGAAGATCGACATCGTCGCGCCGGTCATCGAGTGGAAGAACGCGGGCATCGCGTTGTTGATGATGTCGATGTACTTGTTGCCGGTCGTGTCGTCAGGGTTGATCGACTTGTGCGCGGTGTTGAGCGCGTCGTCGATGTACGCGAACGTGTCGCAGCCGTTCATGTAGACGACGACGTACTGGCCGGCGACCCACTTGCCCGCTTGCGCCAGTGCGCGAACGTTCGTGCCGAGACCGGCGTGGCCGTTGTAGACGATGTAGTCGGCGCGCGTCGAGAGCGCCTCGTAGCGCTGGCGGAATGCGGTCTGATTGAGACCGGTGCGAACGTTGTCGGTGAGCAGCGCGACGACGTGGACCTTCTTGCCGTCGGGGAGCGTCGCGTTGAACTCGACATCGGGCGTGCCGACGCCGGGCGCTGACGGAACCGACGCCGGGATGGTCGTCAGGCCGCGCGTGCCGAGCTCTTGCTTCATCGCGCTGATGAAGTCGTTGTAGGCGTCGATGCCGGCGTCGGACGCCGTGGTCGCGCCGTCTTCATACTTGCCGAAGATCGCGAGGACCTCGAGCTTGTTGTCTTCCCAGATCTTGTTCATCTCGGGGAACATGCCGGTCGACTGCAGCGGCGACGGCGTGACCGTCGCGACGACGCGGTTGATGTCGGCCGCGGCGAGGTTGCAGCCCGACGCCTTCGCTCGGTAGTAGTAGAACATCGAGCCGGCATCGACATCGTGCGCCGACCAGTCGACACACGTCGCCTTGTACTTGTCGGCGAACGCCTGCTGACCCGCGGACGAGATGTCGAGCGGCAGCTGCAGCTCTTGCGTCTGCGGGATCGCGTTGCGCTTGCCCCACGCGACCGGCAGGACGGCCTTGTACTTGATCTGCGTCTTGCCGCCGACCGAGGTCTTCACGATGTTCGTGATGACGGCCTTGTCGACGCGACCGACCGAGTTGAACTCGTTCAGCATGCCGACCGTGTAGAGCAGCTGGTCCTGCACCGTCTGCTTGTCGTTCCACGACGAGTCGGTGAGGAGGGTGCCTTCGAACGTGAAGTCGACGAACACGGCGAGCGCGCTCGTGTCGGTCTTGCCGTCCTCGGACTTTACTTCTTCACCGTCGTAGATGTCTCCGTCGGTGGCGCAGCCCGGGAGTGCCAGGGCGGTGGTGGCTAGCAGAGTCGCGAGGCGTTTCATGCCGGGCCCCTACAGCAAGGGTAGTGCCGCGGTTTGGATGGCCTAATCTATCGAGATCAGGCGACC